>NZ_RZIJ01000012.1 GCF_003989665.1 Azospirillum doebereinerae
CTGGCTTCCGACTTCCAGAAATGGAAGCTGGTGCCGAGCGGGCGCTGGAGGGCGACGCGGACGTTCTCCAGCACGGTCAGATGCGGGAAGACGGCGGAAATCTGGAAGGACCGCACCAGACCCATCAGCGCGATGTCGGCGGGCTTGGCGCGGGTGATGTCCTTGCCCTTGTAGAGGATCTGGCCGCGCGTCGGCGTCAGGAATTTGGTGAGCAGATTGAAGACGGTGCTCTTGCCGGCGCCGTTCGGGCCGATCAGCGCGTGGATGGTCCCCCGCTTCACTTGCAGGTTGACCTCCTTCACCGCGACGAAGCCCTTGAACTCCTTCGTCAGGCCGCGTGCTTCCAGAATGATGTCGTCGGTCATCGGTTGTGCGCTCTCCTCCCTGGGTCGTCCGCCTGTGTCCGGCGTTTGGTTGTCCGGCGTTAATTCATTGTTTTGAGTGTACATACAACGGACTGTCGGCTCAACGAGCATCACAGCATCCCCCGTTCATTCCCGCAAGCGCGGCTTTCGCGGCGGCGCGGGCGCAAGTCAATCCCGCTTGCCAAAGGGCGGGACGGCTGCGATGGTGTCGGTCCGACGGTGCTCCGGCGTCCGCACAGGGCGTCGGGGATAATAGGGAATGCGGTTCGGGTCCCGGTTGCGGGACCTCATGCCGTTGCTGCCCCCGCAACTGTGTGCGGCGAGTCCCCCTTCACGATGCCACTGGCCCTTGGGAGCCGGGAAGGCGGAAGACATGGGACGGCGACCCGCGAGCCAGGAAACCTGCCGCCGGACCAGAAGACATTTCCCAAACCCGCCGGGTGTGGCGGGAGACCGAGGATGCCACGACCATGACCACCCGTTCGATCCGGACGACCGCCGCCACCTCCGCCCGCACGGCGGTCGCCGCCTTCGCGGCGATGCTGCTGGGCAGCTTCCTGCTGTACGGCGTCGGCTTCGCCCAGCCGCAGCAGATCCACGACGCGGCGCACGACGCCCGTCACTCCTTCGCCTTCCCCTGCCACTGAGCCTCGGTTCATGGATCTGATCCGGCGGCTGTTCACAGCCGCCTTGGTCGCGGGCGTGCTCTCCGGCACGGCCGCTTCCGTCGTTCAACAGACGACCACCGTCCCGCTGATCCTGGAAGCCGAGAAATACGAGGTGGTGACTCCTCCTCCGGCCTCCGCCACCGCGAACACCGCCGCCTCGACGGCCGCTCCGGCCGGGCATGAGCACGCCGCTCCCGTCCGCCAACTGGGCGAGGGTGTGCCCGAATCGGACGGCGAGGCCTTCCAGCGCCTGTGGACGACCGTGGTGTCCAACGTGATCGCCGGCGTCGGCTACGCGCTGGTGATCGCCGGCGTCATGCTGCTGATGGGCCAGCGGGTGGACGCGCGGCGCGGGCTGCTGTGGGGAATCGGCGGTTTCGTCGCCTTCTCGCTGGCCCCGTCGGTCGGCCTGCCGCCGGAACTTCCGGGCATGGCCGGCGCCGATCTGGCGGCGCGCCAGATCTGGTGGCTGGCGGCGGCGCTGTGCGCGGGCGGCGGCATGCTGGCCGTGGCCTTCGCCAAGAACCGGCTGGTGATCGGGGCCGCCGTGGTGCTGGCCGCCCTGCCCCATCTGGTCGGCGCTCCGCACCCCGAATCGCCCGAAGGCGCCTTCCCGCCCGAGTTGGCGGCGCATTTCGTGACCTCGGCGTTGGGGACGGCCGCGCTGTTCTGGGCGCTGCTCGGTGCCGTCTGCGGCGCCATGATGGGCCGCGTGATCGACACCGCCCATGACGAGCCGTAAGGAACCGCCGGCCATGTCCGCATCCCCGAAGGCGGCGACCGGGAAGACCCCGGCCACCGTCATCACCGGCTTCCTCGGCGCCGGCAAGACCACGCTGATCCGTGGCCTGCTGGAGCGGGCCGACGGGCGCCGTCTGGCGCTCATCATCAACGAGTTCGGCGACGTCGGCATCGACGGCGACATCCTGCGCTCCTGCGGCAGCCCGACCTGCACCGAGGACGACGTCATCGAACTGGCGAACGGCTGCCTGTGCTGCACCGTGGCCGACGATTTCGTCCCGGCCATCGAGAAGCTGCTGGCCCGCCCGGACCCGCCCGAGCACATCGTCATCGAAACCAGCGGCCTCGCCCTGCCCAAGCCGCTGGTCCAGGCCTTCCACTGGCCGGCGATCAAGTCGCGGGTCACGGTGGACGGGGTGATCGCGGTGGTGGACGCCGCCGCCGCCGCCGAGGGGCGCTTCGCCCCGGATCCGGCGGCGCTGGCGGCCCAGCGCGACGCCGCCGGCACGGTCGATCACGAGACCCCCGTCGAGGAGGTGTTCGAGGACCAGTTGCTCTGCGCCGACCTGATCGTCGTGAACAAGACCGATCTGGTCGGCCCCGAGGATCTGGCGCGGGTCGAGGATCTGATCCGCAACGCCCTGAACCGCGACGCCAAGCTGGTCCGCGCGTCGCAGGGCGCGGTCGACCCGCTGGTGCTTCTGGGCGTCGGAGCGGCGGTCGAGGACGACCTCGCCAACCGCCCAAGCCACCACGACGAGGAAGAGGGCCACGACCACGACGACTTCACCAGCTTCGTGGTGGAGCTGCCGCCGCAGCCCGACCCGGTCGCGCTGGCGAAGACGCTGGAGGAGGTCGCTGGCCTGCACGGCGTGCTGCGGCTGAAGGGCTTCATCGACGTGCCCGGCAAGCCGATGCGCCTGCTGGTGCAGGGCGTCGGCACGCGGGTGCAGACCCATTACGACCGCCTGTGGAAGCCAAACGAGCCGCGCCGCAGCCGTCTGGTGGTGATCGGCGAGACCGGTCTGGACCGCGACGCCGTGACCCGGGCGATCGCGGGGTAATATCACCCTCTCCCGTCCCGGGAGAGGGAAGGGGCCCGCTGAAAGCGGGAAGGGTGAGGGGCTATCGGGCGTGGTACGAAATCCATGTCCCGCTAGCCCCTCACCCTCCCCACCGCTTCGCGGCGGGTCCCCTCCCTCTCCCGGGGCGGGAGAGGGCATTTTCTTGAACCAAGCAGCAACCGATGCATCTGCTCGCCGCCCGTCAGGACGACCTCGACGCCGGGCCACAGGCCGAAGACCTGGGCCAGTCGCCGGCCGACCTCGTCGTGCTGTCCTTTTCCGACAGCGACCTGACCGCGCTGGCGTCGGCGTGGCGGGCGAACCGCGATTCCCTGCCCTCCCTGCGGCTCGCCAACCTGAACCGGCTGGGGCATCCCCTGTCGGTCGATCTCCACGTCGATTCCGTCGTCGCCAAGGCCAAGCTGGTCGTGTTGCGGCTGCTCGGCGGGACCGGCTATTGGCGTTACGGGCTGGACCGCGTCGCCGCCGTCTGCCGCGCGCGCGGCGTGGCGCTGGCCGTGCTGCCGGGCGAGGCGCGGCCCGACCCCAACCTCGACGGCTTCGGCACCGTCCCGGCCGAGGCCGCGCAACGGCTGTGGCGCTTCTTCAGCGAGGGCGGGCCGGACAACATGGCGAGCCTGTTGGGCTTCGCCGCAACGCTGGCCGGCGTCCCCACCCCCTGGAGCGAACCCGCCCCGGTGCCCCGCTTCGGCGCCCATGACGGCTGGAGCGGCATCATCGCCGGGAACGCCCCAATGACGGCGGTGGTCTTCTACCGGTCGCATCTGCTGGCCGGCGATCTGGCCCCGGTCCACGCGCTGTGCGACGCGCTGGCCGAACGCGGGCTGGCGCCGCTGCCGCTGTTCGTGGCGAGCCTGAAGGAGCCGGATTGCGCCGCCTGGATGCGCGCGACCCTGACCGCGCGCAACGCGGCGCTGGTGGTCAACACCACCGCATTCTCGGCGGCGCGCGACGATTCCTCGCCGCTCGAGGCCAACGGCACGCCGGTTTTGCAGGCCATCCTGTCCACCACGCCGGAGGACGGCTGGCGGGCTTCCTCGCGCGGGCTGGCGCCTTCCGATCTTGCGATGAACGTGGTGCTGCCGGAAATGGACGGGCGGATCATCGCCCGCGCCGTCGCCTTCAAGGCGGCCGGCGAGCCCGATCCCGACCTGCAATTCGCCGTCCCGGCCCTGCGCCCGATCCCCGACCGGGTGGCCTTCACCGCCGACCTCGCCGCCGCCTGGGTGCGGCTGGCGCGGACCCCGCGCGCGCAGCGGCGGCTGGCGCTGGTCCTGTCCGACTACCCCGGCCCCGGCGGCGGCATCGGCCACGCGGTCGGGTTGGACAGCCCGGCCAGCGTCTGCGCCATGCTGGACCGCTTGGCGGACGAGGGTTACGCGTTGTCGGACTTGCCGGACGACGGCGCCGCGCTGATGGAGGCGTTGACCGGACCGCCCAAGGCCACGCTGACGCTCGCTGATTATGAAACGCTGGTTCCCCCCGGAATCCGGGCGCGCGTTGCCGCCGTGTGGGGCGAGCCGGCGGCCGATCCCTCTGTAAACAAAGATGTTTTCGGCTTCCGTATCAAACTCTGCGAGAACGCGGTGGTGGCGGTGCAGCCGAGCCGGGGACACGGCGCGCTGACCACGGCCCAGCACCACGACCCCGACACCCCTCCCAGCCATGGTTATCTGGCTTTCCACCTGTGGCTCCGCTGCCGATTCGGCGTCCACGCCATGGTGCAGGTCGGCGCGCACGGCACGTTGGAATGGCTGCCCGGCAAGGCCGTCGCCCTGTCGGCGGACTGCTGGCCGGAGATCGTCGGTGGCGCCCTGCCGGTGCTGTACCCCTTCATCGTCAACAACCCCGGCGAGGGTGTGCAGGCGCGGCGGCGGTCGGCCGCCGTGCTGATCGGCCACCTCACCCCGCCGCCGGTCGAGGCCGGGCTGCACGGTGACCTCGCTGCATTGGAAACGGCCATCGACGAGTACTCCCAGGCGACCGGGCTGGATCCGCGCCGGTTGGGCCTGCTGCGCGAGACGATCCTCGATCTGGCCTGGACGTCGGGCGTGGCGGCGGACTGCAACCTGCGGCCCGACGACGACCCCGACGCGATCCTCGGCCGGCTCGACGCGCATCTCTGCGACATCAAGGAGATGCAGATCCGCGACGGGTTGCACGTCTTCGGGACCAGCCCGGCCGGCGAGCGCCGCGACCGGCTGACCGCCGCCGTCGCCCGCACCGCCGATCCGCAGGCCGTCGCCCAGGCGCTGGACGCCTGCGGGGATGCCGAGATGCGGGCGCTGCTCGACGGGCTGGACGGGCGCTTCGTCCGCCCCGGCCCCGGCGGCTCCCCGGCGCGCGGGCGGGCCGACACGCTGCCGACCGGGCGGAACCTCTACGCGCTCGACCCGCGCGGGGTGCCGACGCCGACCGCCTGGACGCTCGGCTGGCAGGCGGCGGACGCGCTGGTCGCCCGCTACCTCCAGGACCACGGCGACTGGCCCCGGCGGCTGGTGGTCGATTGCTGGGGCACGCCGACCATGCGGACCGGCGGCGACGAACTGGCCCAGGCGCTGGCGCTGCTCGGCGTGCGGCCGCTGTGGGAGAACGGGTCGGGCCGCGTCACCGGCTACGAGATCATGCCGGCCGGCGTGCTCGACCGCCCGCGCGTGGACGTGACGCTGCGCATCTCCGGCCTGTTCCGCGACGTTTTCCCGCAGCAGATCGCCCTGTTCGACCAGGCGGTTCGCGCCGTCGCCGGTTTGGACGAGGAGGACGGCGTCAACCCGTTGGCCGCGACCGCGCGGGCCGAGGCGGCGCTGCTGGCCGCGTCGGGCGCGTCGCCGGAGGACTCCCGCCGCTGGGCCACCGCGCGGGTCTTCGGCGCGGCGCCCGGCGTCTACGGCACCGCCCTGTCGGGAATGGTCGCGCGCGGCGACTGGGCGACGCGGGCCGATTTCGGCGCGGCCTATCTCGACGGCGGCTGCCACGCCTACGGCGCCGGGCTGGAGGGCGCCGCCCTGCCCGCCCTGTTCCGCCGCCGGGTCGGCGGGGCCGATGCCCTGGTCCACCACCAGGACCAGCGCGAGCACGACGTGCTCTCCACCGACGGATTCATGCAGTACGAGGGTGGCTTCGCCGCCGCCGCCGCGCTGGAGGATTCGGAGCCGGCGCTCTACCACCTCGACAGCGCCGACCCGTCCGCGCTGGCCGTCCGCACGCTGGCCGAGGAGATCGCGCGCACCTTGCGCGGGCGCGCCGCCAACCCGCGCTGGATCGCGGGCATGATGCGGCATGGCTATCGCGGGGCGGCGGAGCTGGCGGCGTCGGTGGACACGCTGTTCGCCTTCGCCGCGACCACCGACGCGGTGCGCCCGGCGCATTTCGACCTGTTGTTCGAAGCGTATGTCGAGGATTCCGCCGTGTGGGACTTTTTGACCCATGCCAACCCGGCGGCCTCCCGGCACATTCTCGCGCGGATGGGCGAGGCGCTCGACCGTGGCCTGTGGCACCCCCGCCGCAACTCCACGGCGGAAGAGGTGCGCCTGCGCCGGGAGAAGGCCGCATGACCAGCATCGTTTCCCCCCGCAACCCGCCGCGCCGTCGCGGCACCTGCCCCGGCGTTCTGGCTCCGATGGAGGTCGGCGACGGCTTCCTGCTGCGCGTGCGCGTCCCGGCCGGGGTGCTGCCGGCGGAGCATGCCCGCCGCATCGCGGAGCTTGGGGATCGTTACGGCAACGGGCTGGTGGACCTCAGCCATCGCGGGAACCTGCAACTGCGCGGGATTCCGGCGGACGGGCTGGAGCCGGTCACCGACGCGTTGCGCGCGATGGGTTATGTTGCCGACGACGCCGCGAGCGAGGCGGTGCGCAACGTGCTGTGCGCGCCCACCGCCGGGCTGGGCGGGGCGGTCGATGTGCGGCCGGTCGCGCGAGCGCTCGACGCGCGGCTGGCCGGGGATCCGGCGCTGCACCGCCTGCCGCCGAAATTCGGCTGGCTGGTCTGCGGCGGTGGCACCGCGCATCTGGGGATGAGCAGCACCGACGTGCGGTTCGACGCGGTGGACGCGGAATGGCTGCGGGTGTCGCTGGGCGGCACGCTGGCCGAGGCCGCGCCGCTGGGGCTGTGCCGGGCGACGGATGTCCCCGAGGTGGCGTCGGCGCTGGGCCGGGCGTTCCTGGAGTTGCGCGCGACGTTCGCTGAGCCGCCGCGCCGCATGGCGGGACTGGTGGCGGCGGTTGGGGGCGAACCGTTTCAGGAACGCTTGTCCCCTTGGCTGTCCCCTCTCCCCCCCGGCGAGAGGGTTAGGGTGAGGGGGAACCGCCCGCCGGACATCTTCGGCTTCGCCGAACCCCCTCATCCCGACCTTCTCCCCAGGGGGGAGAAGGAGACAAAAAAATGGCTGGCCGTCGCCTTCCCCTTCGGCCGGTTGACCTGCGCCACCCTCGCGGCCCTCGCCGGGTTGACGGCCGAACTCCGCCTCACCCCGTGGCGCGCCTTGCTGCTCGTCGATCCGGTGCCGGACGCCGCCCACACCGCAACCGCCCTCGGCGGCATCCTCGCGTCCGGCGACCGGCGTCTCAAGCTGACCGCGTGCAGCGGCATCGGCGGCTGCGACGTCGGCACCACCGACACCCACGCCACGGCGCTGGCGGTCGCGGAACGCGCAGGCCCCTTGCTCGACCACGCACGGATGGTGCATGTGTCGGGCTGCGCCAAGGGCTGCGCCCATCCGGGCGCAGCCGACGTCACGCTGACGGCGCGTGACGGCGTGTACGACGTCGCCCTGAACGCCAAACCCGGAGCGCCCGCGTGGCGCGCCGGCCTGTCACCCGACGACGCGGTCGCCTGCGTCGCCGGCCTGTCCGCTGAGGAGTTGTCCGGTGCCTGAGCCGCTCTACGACTACATTCGCGACGGAGCGGCCATCTACCGCCAATCCTTCGCCACCATCCGGGCGGAGGCCGACCTGTCGGCCCTGCCCGACGACCTCAAGCCGGTGGCGGTCCGCGTGATCCACGCCTGCGGCATGGTCGATGCGGCCAAGGACCTGATGTTCTCCACCGATGTGGCCGGCGCCGCCCGCGCGGCTCTGCGCCAAGGCGCCGCCATCCTTTGCGACAGCGAGATGGTCGCCCACGGCATCACCCGCGCCCGGCTTCCCGCCGACAACCCGGTGGTCTGCACGTTGCGCGACGCGTCGGTCCCCGCCTTGGCGGCCTCCATCGGCAACACCCGTTCGGCGGCGGCGCTGGATCTGTGGAGTGACCGGCTGGCGGGCTCGGTGGTCGCCATCGGCAACGCGCCGACCGCGCTGTTCCATTTGCTGGAGATGATCGCGGCGGGCGCCCCGAAGCCGGCGGCGGTGCTGGGCTTCCCGGTCGGCTTCGTCGGCGCGATGGAAAGCAAGGACGCGCTGGCGGCCAACCCCTTCGGCCTGCCCTATCTGGCGATCCGGGGCCGGCGCGGCGGCAGCGCCATGGCGGCGGCGGCGGTCAACGCGCTGGCGAGCGACGTGGAATGAGCGCGCTTTCCCCCTCTCCCGGCCGGCTGTTCGGCGTTGGCGTCGGCCCCGGCGATCCGGATCTGATGACCCTGAAGGCCGTGCGCGTCATCGGCGCCTGCCCGGTCGTCGCCTATTTCTGCAAGCGCGGCACCAAGGGCCACGCCCGGCGCATCGCCGATTCCGCCATCACCGCCGATCACATCGAACTGCCGATGGTCTACCCGGTGACGGTGGAGCTGCCGCCCGGCCATCCCGACTACGGCCGCCAGATCGAGGCGTTCTTCGACGAGTCCGCCGAGCGCATCGCCGGGCATCTGGCCGCCGGCCGCTCGGTCGCGGCGCTGAACGAGGGGGATCCGTTCTTCTACGGCTCCTTCATGCACCTGTTCCTGCGGCTCTCCGCCCGCTTCCCGACCGAGGTCGTGCCCGGCGTGACCAGCATGGTGTGCAGCGCCTCGCTGCTGCCGCGCCCGCTGATGCTGCGCGACGACGTGCTGTCGGTGATCCCCGGCACGCTGGACGAGGAGGCGCTGGTCCGCGCGCTCACCCACGCCGACGCCTGCGTGGTGATGAAGCTGGGCCAGAACCTGCCCAAGGTCCGCCGCGCCATCGCCGCCGCCGGGCTGGCGGAGCGCGCGTGGTACGTGGAGCGCGCCAGCATGGACGAGCAGCGCTTCATGCCCTTCCTGGAGGCGCCGGACAGCGCGCCCTATTTCTCGCAGATCGTCATTCCGGGCGACGGGAAGCGCGGCGGGCTTCCGGAATGAGCGGGGGCTGGCTGAAAGTCGTCGGGCTCGGCCCCGGCCCGGAGGATTGGCTGACGCCCGAGGCGCGGCGCGATCTGGCCGAGGCGACCGACCTCGTCGGTTATTTCCCCTATGTGGACCGCGTGCCGCCGGGGCCGCAGGTGCGCCACGCCTCGGACAACCGGGTGGAGTTGGACCGCGCCCGCTTCGCGCTGGATCTGGCGGCGGGCGGGCGGCGGGTCGCGGTGGTGTCGGGCGGCGATCCCGGCATCTTCGCCATGGCCGCCGCGATCTTCGAAGCGCTGGACGACCCGACGGCCCCGGCCGCGTGGCACGCCGTGCCGCTGGCGGTCGATCCCGGCGTGTCGGCGATGCAGGCGGCCGCCGCGCGGGCCGGGGCGCCGCTGGGGCATGATTTCTGCGCCATCTCGCTGTCCGACAACCTCAAGCCCTGGGACGTGGTGCTGAAGCGCCTGCGGCTGGCGGCGGAGGCGGATTTCGTCATCGCGCTGTACAACCCGATCTCGCGCGCCCGGCCCTGGCAGCTCGGCGCCGCCTTCGACGCGTTGCGCGACCTCCGCGCGCCCGAGACCCCCATCGTGCTGGGCCGCGCCGTCGGCCGCCCCGACGAGGCGCTGACGGTGACGACGTTGGGCGCGGTGGAGCCGTCGCAGGCCGACATGCGGACGCTGGTCATCATCGGCGCGTCCCACACCCGGCTGGTGCCGCGCGCGGACGGCGGAACGCCCTGGGTGTACACCCCCCGCCATTACCGGGGGTGAGGGATGCTGCCGACTATTCTCCCCGCGAATCTAATGCCCTCTCCCGTCCCGGGAGAGGGAAGGGGCCCGCCGCACAGCGGTGGGAAGGGTGAGGGGCTATGGGCCGTGGTACGCAATCCATGTTCCGATAACCCCTCACCCTCCCCGCTTCGCGGGTCCCCTCCCTCTCCCGGGGCGGGAGAGGGCGTTAGAGGCGGGACAGCGTCAGGCCATACCCTCCAGCCACGCCACAGCCGCATCGACACCGTGCAGTTCCTGGACGCCGTTCCCAGCCGGCCGCTCCACCATCACGACCGGCAGGCCGAGCCGTCGCGCGGCCTCCAGCTTCGCGTCGGTGGCGGCGCCACCGCTGTTCTTGCTCACCACCACGTCGATGTCATGCTTCCGCATCAGGGCGACCTCGGCCTCCACCGTGAACGGCCCCCGGTCGAGGATCAGCGTCGCGCGCGGCAGGGCCGGCATCGGCTCCGGCGGATCGACGGCGCGGATCAGGTAACGCTTGTCCGGCACCGCCTCGAAGGCCGCGACCTCCTGCCGGCCGATGGTCAGGAACACGCCCTCCCCCAAGCCGCGCAACGCCTGGGCGGCGGTGGCCATGTCCGGCGAGCCGATCCAGCGGTCGCCCTCCCCGGCCACCCACGGCGCGCGGGTCAGCAGCCGCAGCGGCACGCTTCGCCGCGCGCAGGCCGCCGCCGCGTTGGCGGAGATCTGGTCGGCGAAGGGATGCGTGGCGTCGATCACCGCTTGGATTCCCTCCGCCTCCAAATAAGTGGCCAAGCCCTCCACCCCGCCGAAGCCGCCGATGCGGGTGGGCAGCGGCGGCAGCGCCGGGTTCTTCGTGCGCCCGGCCAGCGACACCGCCGCGTCAATGCGGTCATGACCGGCGAGCCGCCGCGCCAACGCCGTCGCTTCCGTCGTGCCGCCGAGTATCAGGACCTTGAGCACCGCTTCCCCCTTCGTTCGGACCGCCGCCATGGATAGCACGTCGCCGCCGCGTTGGCTGTCCGTCGTCGGGCTGGGGGAGGACGGCTGGGACGGGCTGTCCCCCGCCGCGCGCGCCGTGGTCGAGCGCGCCGAATTCCTGATCGGCGGCGCCCGTCACCTGTCGCTGATTCCCGCGATCGCCGGGCAGGAGCGTGCCGCTTGGCCCTCCCCGCTGACCGACGCCTTCCCGTCCCTGCTGGCCCGGCGCGGGCAACGGGTCTGCGTGCTGGCGAGCGGCGATCCCTCCTGGTACGGCATCGGCGCCACCCTGTCGCGGATCGTTCCGGCTACGGAAACGATGCTGATTCCCGCCGCCTCCGCCTTCAGCCTCGCCGCCGCGCGGTTGGGCTGGCCGGTGCAGGAAACGGTGTGCCTGACCGTCCATGGCCGCCCGCTGGAGTTGGTCGTTCCGCATCTGCAACCGAATGCCCGGCTGCTGGTCCTGTCCTGGGACGGAACGACTCCGGCCAAGCTGGCGGCCCTGCTGCGCGCGCGTGGCTTCGGCGCCTCCCGCCTGACCGCGCTGGAGGCGATGGGGGGTCCGCGCGAATCCCGCACCGAAGCCACCGCCGAGAGCTGGACCGCCGAGCGGATCGCCGACCTCAACACCGTGGCGGTGGAGTGCATTGCCGCCCCCGGCGCCCGAATCTTGCCGCGTGCGCCCGGCCAGCCCGACGACTGGTTCGAGCATGACGGCCAGATCACCAAGCGCGAGGTCCGCGCCGTCACCCTGTCCTTCCTGGCGCCGCGCCGGGGCGAGTCGCTGTGGGATGTCGGGGCCGGCTCCGGCTCCATCGGGATCGAGTGGATGCTGGCCGATCCGGCCAACCGCGCGGTCGCCGTCGAGCACCGCGAGGACCGCGTCGCCCGCATCCTGTCCAACGCCGCCGCCTTCGGCGTGCCGGGGCTGGAGGTGGCGCGGGGCAAGGCGCCGGGCGCTCTGGCCGGGCGCACGCCGCCCGACGCGGTGTTCATCGGCGGCGGGGTGACCAACGAGGGCGTGCTGGACGCCTGCTGGGACGCGCTGAAACCCGGCGGGCGGCTGGTCGCCAACGCGGTCACGCTGGAAAGCGAGGCGGTGCTGTTCGACGCCCACAAGCGGTTGGGCGGTGAGCTGTCGCAGATCGCGGTGGCGCGCGCGGCGCCGGTCGGCGGCTTCCGGGGCTGGCGGCCGTTGATGCCGGTCACGCTGTGGCGGGTGGACAAGCCATGATCGCCGCCGGTCTGGGCTGCCGCCGGGGCTGCGGCTGGGAGGAGATCGCCACCCTGGTCGCCGCCGCCTTCGACGAGGCCTCGCTTGGCGCCGCCGCGCGCCGGGGCGTCCTGCTGGCCGCGCCCGCGATGAAGCGGGAGGAGGCCGGCATGGCCGAGGCCGCCCGCGCGCTGGGATTGACGCTGACTTTCCTCGACGAGGAGGCCCTGGTCGCGGCGCAGGGCCGCGTGCAGACCCGCTCGGCCACCGTGCTGGCGGCGGTCGGGCTGGCGAGCGTGGCCGAGGCCGCCGCGCTGGCCGCCGCCGGGCCGGGCTCGCGCCTGCTGCTGCCCCGCCGTTCCACCCCGCGCGCCACCGTCGCCCTCGCCGTTTCGGAGACCCGATCATGACCGTTCACTTCATCGGCGCCGGGCCGGGCGCCCCCGACCTGCTGACCCTGCGCGGGCGCGACCTGATCGCCGCCTGTCCGGTCTGCCTCTACGCCGGCTCGCTGGTGCCGAAGGAGATCATCGCCCACGCCCCGCCGGGGGCGCGGGTGGTGGACACGGCCCCCATGACGCTGGACGGCATCGTCGCGGAGTTCAAAGCCGCCCACGCGGCGGGCCACGACGTGGCGCGGCTGCATTCGGGCGACCTGTCGGTCTACAGCGCGCTGGGTGAGCAGACCCGCGCGCTGCGGGATCTCGGCATCCCTTACACGATCACGCCCGGCGTTCCGGCCTTCGCGGCGGCGGCGGCGGCGCTGGGGCGCGAACTGACCCTGCCGGAGGTCAGCCAGACGCTGATCCTGACCCGCACGGAGGGCCGCGCCTCGGCGATGCCGGCCAACGAGACGCTGGAGGTGCTGGGCGCCTCTGGCGCGACCCTGGCGGTCCACCTGTCGATCCACGCCATCGACCGGGTGGTGGAGCGGCTGACCCCGCTCTATGGCCCCGGCTGCCCGGCGGCGGTGGTCTATCGGGCGAGCTGGCCGGAGCAGCGGGTGCTGGAAGGCACGCTGGCGAACATCGCGGCGCGGGTGGCGGAATCGCCGATGGAGCGCACCGCGCTGATCCTGGTCGGCCCGGCGTTGGGCTCGGAGGATTTCCGGTGCAGCGCGCTGTACGACGGCAGCCATGTGCGCCGGTACCGGGGGCTGGGGGAGTGAGGGGGATGTCTGGCGAGGAGCGTCCGGCAGGCGGATCCCCCTCACCCTCCCCTCTCCCCAGGGGGGAGAGGATCAAGCGCCAGGAGGATGGCGAGGCGTCACCAGCCCTTGGCCTGTCCGACGACATTGCCCTGTCGGTCGGTCACCAGCACCTCGACGGCGACCGGGGCGCGGTCCAGCACCTCCAGCGCCGCAGCGCGCGCCAGTTCCGCGACGCGGTTGCCCAGCGGCAGACCGGCGGCTTCGGCCATGCCCAGCACCTGCGCGGCGGTGTTGGCCTGCCGTGCCTCCGCGATCAGCTCCGGCGTCGCGCCCAGCTCCGCCAGCCGCTCGGCCAGCCAGTCCAGATCGACGCTGCCGCGCTTGGAGTGCAGATCCATCAGCCCGCGCGCCAGCTTGCCGAACTTGGCGAAGCCGCCGCAGAGCGTCAGCCGGCCGACGGGGTGCCCGCGCAGGTATTTCAGCGTCCCGCCGGCGAAATCGCCCATGTCGATCAGCGCCTGCTCGGTAAAGCCGTAGCGCGCCGTCACCGCCTTCTCGGACACGTCGCCGGTGCAGGCCGCCACATGGATCAACCCGGCGGCCCGCGCCACGTCGATTCCGCGCTGGATCGACGCGATCCAGGCCGCGCAGGAATAGGGAACGACGATCCCCGTCGTGCCCAGGATCGACAGCCCGCCCAGAATGCCGAGCCGCCCGTTCATCGTGCGCTTGGCGAGCGTCGCGCCGTTCTCCACCCCGATCTCGACCACCAGATCGGCCGGCTGGCCGGCGGCGCGCGCCACCCCGGTCACCGCCTCGCGGATCATCGCGCGGGGAACCGGGTTGATCGCCGGCTCGCCGACGGGCAGCGGCAGGCCGGGCAGAGTCACCGTGCCGACGCCCTCCCCGGCGCGGAAGGTCACGCCGCTGCCGGGAATTCCACGCCACACCCGCGCGCGGACCAGCGCGCCATGCGTCACGTCGGGGTCGTCGCCCGCGTCCTTGACGATGCCGGCCGCCGCCCACGCCCCGGTTTCGCCGTCCGCCCCGCGCGCCGTCCAGGAGAGCGCGAAGGCGGGCGTCTGGCCACCCGGCAGGGTGACCGTCACCGGATCGGGGAACGCCCCGCCGAACAGGGCCTCGGCCGCCGCCTTGGCCCCGGCGGTGGCGCAGGTCCCCGTCGTCCAGCCGCGCCGCAAGGGTGTATCGTCGTCACCCACGCCGCCTTCTCCGTCGCCTGAGCCTCGAGTCCCCGTCCATGCCCACCGTGCCCAACTCCACCGAGACCACGTCCATCGGGCCGCTGCCCGACTCCGTACTGGTTCCCTTCGCTCCCGGCAGCGTCTGGCTGGCCGGTGCCGGACCCGGCGACCCCGGCCTGCTGACCCTGCTGGCGCTGCAAGGTCTACGGCAAGCCGACGTGATCGTCCACGACGCGCTGGTCGGTGAACGAATCCTGGAGCTGGCGTCGAAGACGGCAAGGCTGGAGTTCGCCGGCAAGCGCGGCGGGCGACCCTCGGCCCATCAGGACGACATCACCAGCCGCCTGATCGAGCTGGCGAAGGAGGGCCACCGGGTGCTGCGGCTGAAGGGCGGCGACCCCTTCGTCTTCGGGCGCGGCGGCGAGGAGGCCCAGGCGCTGGCCGCGGAGGGAATCCCCTTCCGCATCGTGCCGGGGCTGACGGCGGGGATCGCCGGGCTGGCCTATGCCGGAATCCCGGCGACCCACCGCTCCGCCAACCAGGCGGTCATCCTGGCGACCGGCCATTCGCTGGGCGGCGGGCCGGACTGGCGGGCGCTGGCGGCGACCGGCGCGCCGCTGATCCTCTACATGGCGTGGAAGGCCCTGCCGGCCATCGCCGCCGAGCTGATGGCCGGCGGCCTCGCCCCCGACACCCCGGTTGGCGTGGTGACGGAGGCGACGACCCCCAACCAGAAGACGCTGGTCACCAGCTTGAGCGCCTGCGTCGCCGATCTGGCGGCGAGCGGGCTGGAGCCGCCGGCCATCATCGTCATCGGCGAGGTGGTGCGGCTGCGCCCCGTGCTCGACTGGCTGCCGCATCATGGCTAAGGGGCTCATCGTCGCCGCGCCGGCCTCGGGCACCGGCAAGACCACGGTCACGCTGGGGCTGCTGACGGCCCTGCGCGAACGCGGCGTGCGCGTCGGCGCGGTGAAGTCCGGGCCGGACTACATCGACCCGGCCTTCCATCAGGCCGCCACCGGGCGCCCGAGCGTCAACCTCGACACCTGGGCGATGGGGCCGGATCTGCTGGACGGGCTGGCCGCCCGCGCCGGTCTCGGCGCCGACCTGCTGGTGTGCGAGGCGCTGATGGGCCTGTTCGACGGAGTCGCCCGGATCGGCGCCACCGGAACCGGCTCCACCGCCGAGATCGCGGCGCGCACCGGCTGGCCGGTCCTATTGGTCGTCAACGCCAAGGGGCAGTCGCAATCGGCCGCCGCCCTGGTCAAGGGCTTCGCCGGCTACCGCGACGACGTGCGGATCGGCGGAGTCGTGCTGAACAACGTCGGTAGCCCGCGCCACACCGCGCTGGCCGGCGGCGCCATCGAGGCGTTGGGCATCCCGGTGCTGGGCTCCCTGCCCCGCTCGCCCGACGTGGCGCTGCCCGAACGCCATCTCGGGCTGGTCCAGGCGGGCGAGACCGACGATTTGTCGGAGCGGCTGGCGGCGCTCGGCCGCTTCGTCGCCGCCCATGTCGACGTGAACCGGGTGGCGGCGCTGGCGACCGCATCCACCGCCGGGCCGGGGACCGACGCGCCGGCCATGCCGCCGCTGGGCCAGCGGATCGCCCTCGCGCGGGACGCCGCCTTCACCTTCGCCTACCCGCATCTGCTGGAGGGCTGGCGCCGGGCCGGGGCGGAGATCCTTCCCTTCTCCCCGTTGGCCGACGAGGCGCCTCCCGCCAATTCCGATGCCGTCTATCTGCCGGGCGGCTATCCGGAACTGCACGCCGGGCGCATCGCGGCGGCGGCCCGTTTCCGCGCCGGGCTGGTCGCGGCGGCGGAGTGCAAGCCGGTCTACGGCGAGTGCGGCGGCTACATGGTGATGGGCGAGACCCTGGAGGACGCCGAGGGCCATGTCCACGCAATGGCCGGGCTGCTGGGGGTGCGGACCTCCTTCGCCAAGCGGCGGCTGCATCTGGGCTACCGCCGCGCCACGCTGCTGGCGGACGGGCCGCTGGGGCCGGCGCGCGGCGTGCTGATGGGGCACGAGTTCCACTACGCCTCCACCGTGGCGCGGGGCGACGACGCGGCCCTGGTGACGGCCAGTTCGGCGGACGGCGGGGACCTCGGCGCGCTCGGCGGGCGGCGGGGCAACGCGATGGGGTCCTTCTTCCACCTGATCGCCCGCGGGGTGTGACGCGATGGCCCCTGATACGATGGCCCCTGATATGATGGGCGAGTCCTTCACCGAGGCGGAGCGCGAGGCGCTCTACAAGGCGATCTTCTCGCGGCGCGACGTGCGCGGGCAGTTCCGGCCCGATCCGGTGCCGGACGACGTCCTGCGGCGCATCCTGCTGGCGGCGCACCACGCGCCCTCGGTCGGCTTCATGCAGCCGTGGAACTTCATCGTCGTCACCGACCCGGCGGTGAAGGCCCGCATCCACGCCGACTTCGCCCAGGCCAACGAGGAGGCGGCGGCGCTGTTCGAGGGGGAGCGCCGGTCGCTCTACAGCCGCCTGAAACTGGAAGGGATCCGCGACGCGCCGGTGAACCTCTGCGTCACCTGCGACCGCGAGCGCTCCGGTCCGGTGGTTCTGGGCCGCACCCACATGCCGGCGATGGATTTGTACAGCTGCGTCTGCGCCGTGCAGAACCTGTGGCTCGCCGCGCGGGCGGAAGGGCTGGGCGTCGGCTGGGTCAGCATCCTGCACGAGGAGGCGCTGAAGGGCGCGCTCGGCATCCCCGACCGCATCGTCCCCATCGCCTATCTGTGCATCGGCTCCGTCAGCCATTTCGAGCCGGTGCCGGAACTGGAGACCAAGGGCTGGCGCCGACGCCTGGATCTGGACGATCTGGTCTTCCGCGACCGCTGGGAGCAGCGCTGAACCGGCTTCCGATCCGGGCAAAGAAAAAAGGCCGCGGAAGAACCGCGGCCTTGAAGTCTAGGGAGGAAACGCCCCGAGAATGGGCAGACGCAGAATATGCTGCGACGCACACCAAGTGGTATTACCAATGCCGAATGGGAGCCTTGCGGTTGACGCATGGCGCCGATGATCCGTATGCGTGCCAAGCAAACCGATCTCCGGCGGTTGTTTAAAAAATTTCATAAATCCGCAGCGCTGGAGTCATCGCCCTCCCTACTATGCTGATCAGGGTCGCAACCTTCAGGACGTGGGGGCAACGGCGGCCCGCGCCGGGGCACCGGCGCTCACCGACCACAGGGTGCGGACAACCGATGGCGATCTCCCTCCTGCACAGCCTGACGCTGAAGCAGGCGCTCCACGCGATCCTCGCCGCCTTCGTGATCGGCTTCGGGGTCACGGCGTTCGAGTTCGGCTGGACCGCGAGCCGCGAGCGGACCGTCACGTTGCACCGGATCGGCGAGGTCGCCATGCTGATGGACGGCACCGCGACCACCGCCGCCTGGACGCTCGACCACGCGCTGGGGGAACAGGTGCTGGACGGTGTGCTGGCGGTGCGGGTGGCCGGCTGGGCGGAAATCCGGCTCGACGACGGCACGTTGCTGAACCGGCGCGCCCGCCCGCCGGGCGAACAGAGCGCCCTGCAACGGATGGTCCATACGCTGCTGTTCCGGGACGAGCCGGCGGTGGAGCGCGCCCTACTGCCGCAGAACGAACGCAACGGCCGGCAGGCCTTCGCCCATCTGCGCATCGGCGTCGACACCGCCGAGGTGACCGAGGGCTTTCTCGATTACGCCGCCCGGACGCTGGTCGTCGGCCTGCTGCGCAACCTGCTGATCGGTCTGGCGATGGCGCTGGTCTTCCACCGCCTCCTCACCCGCCCGCTGGTCCGCATCGGCCGCGCGGTGGCGCGGATCGACCCGGAACAGCCGCACGCGCAGCCCTTGCCGGTGCCGCGCGGCCACGCGGACGACGAGCTGGGCTACGTCGTCGCCCGCTTCAACGAGACGCTCGGCCTTCTGGAGCGCGAGCATGGCGAACTGCGCCGCATGGCGACGCGCTGCGCCCTGACCGGGCTGGCGAACCGGGCGCTGCTGATCGACCGGCTCGGCCACGCCCTCGACCTCGCCGGGCGCTCGGGCGGCCGGGTGGCGGTGCTGTACCTCGATCTCGACCGCTTCAAGCGGATCAACGACAGCCTGGGCCACAGCGTCGGCGACGCCCTGCTCTGCCGGGTGGCCGAGCGGCTGGGCGAGAGCGTGCGGCGTTGCGACACGGTCGGCCGGCTGGGCGGCGACGAGTTCATGATCGTGCTGGAGCGGGTCGCCGATTCCGGCGAGGCCGCGACGGTGGCCGGTCGATTGCTCGACGCGCTGGCCGGGCTGACGCTGGTGGCCGAGCACCGCGTCCACATCACGGCCAGCGTCGGCATCGCCCTGCACCCCGACGACGGCGCCGACGAACAGGGGCTGATGCGGATGGCCGACGCGGCGATGCAGGCGGCCAAGGCCGAGGGCGGCGGGCGCTTCGTGTTCTACACCCGCGACATGACCGAGCGCGCCATGGCCCGGCTGCGGCTGGAGGCCAGCCTGCGCGAGGCGACGATCCAGCGCGGCTTCGAATTGGCCTACCAGCCGAAGATCGAGGCCGCCACCGGCGAACTGACCGGCTTCGAGGCGCTGATCCGCTGGCGGCACGAGGGCGCCACCATCCCGCCGATGGAGTTCATCCCCGTCGCCGAGGACACCGGCCTGATCATCGACATCGGCGCCTGGGTGCTGGACGAGGCCTGCCGGACGGCGGCGCGCTGGGCGTTGGACCACGGCGCGGTGGCGGTGGCGGTGAACGTGTCGGCCCGGCAGCTCGCCGATCCGGCCTTCGCGGCGCTGGTCGAGGACACCTTGCGCCGCCACGGCACCAGCCCGGAACTGCTGGAGATCGAGATCACCGAGACCGTCATCATGAAGGACGTGCGCCATCATCTGCCGACGTTGAACCGGCTGCGGGCGCTGGGGGTGCGGATCGCCATCGACGATTTCGGGACCGGCTATTCCTCGCTGGCCTATCTGCGGCAACTGCCGGTGGACGTGCTGAAGATCGACCGCAGCTTCGTCAACGACCTGCCGCACGCCCCCGACATCGCCTCCACCGTCATCGGTCTGGCGCAGCGGCTGGGTCTGTCCACCGTCGCCGAGGGGGTGGAGACGGTGGAGCAGCAGCGCTGGCTGGCCGAGGCCGGCTGCGACCATCTGCAAGGTTACCTGATCTCCCGCCCGCTGTCGGCCGACGCGGCGGAGGCCATGGTGATGGCCAACTTCGCGCTGGCCGACGACATGGCGATGACGGCGTGAGCAAGGAATGCCCTCTCCTGGGGCGGGAGAGGGAGAATTATGCCCGCGCCCTTTCCTCCTCCTCCCGGACCGGATGAAGCACCTGTCCCGTCGGGCACAGCTTCAGCAGCACGCAGCGGTCGCAGGCCGGGTCGCGGTAATAGCAGCAGCGCTGCCCGTGCAGCATCAGGACCTCGTGGTTGTCGTAGACCTGCTGCGCGTCCCACTCCGGCGGCAACTGCGCGGCCAGCACGGCGTGGGACGGTCCGACCGCCAGCGAGGCCGGAATCAAGCCGGTTCGCACCGCCACGCGGTGGTGGTGGCTGTCCACCGGCAATGCGGCGCGGCGGAGCGTGGAGAAGCTCAGCACGGCGGCGCTGGTCTTCGGGCCGACCCCCGGCAACTCCTCCAGCCACGCGCGGGCCTCGGGCACGGACAGCTCGTTCAGCACGTCGAGCGACAGGCCGCCGGTGCGCTCCGTGATCCGGCGCAGGATGGCCTGGATGCGTGGGGCCTTCTGCTCCGGCCACGTCACCCCGGCGATGGTCGACTCGACCTCCGCCGTGGGCGCGTCGCGGACCGCCGCCCAATCCGCCGCCCGTTCGACGGCGTCCGGCCCGCCCGGCCAGCGTCGCCGCAGCGCCTTGAACGCGGCGCCGGAGGCCGCGTTGCGCGTGCGGTGCGACAGCAGCGAGGAGACCAGCTCGCTGAGCGGATCCAGGCTGTGGAAATAGGGCACCGGGCAACCGTGGACGGTGCACAGCAGCCGGTGGATTTCGAGCGCCTTGGCGCGCAGTGCGGCGGGGTCGGTCATGCTTCCGACAACAGCGGAAGCCGCCGATTCGTCACCCCACCAGCCCGGACATCACCGCGCGCAGCTGCGCCGGCTTGACCGGCTTGTTCAGCACGAGGCAGCCGGCGGCCTTGGCCTCGTCGGCCAGCTCCGGGGTGCGGTTGGCGGTGACGATCACCGCCGGCAGGATGCGCCCGCAGGCGGCGCGCAGGCGTGCGACCTCGTCCACCCCCAGCACGCCGTCGTCCAGATGGTAGTCGGCGATCAGCAGATCGGGCGGCTTGGGCATGCCCGACAGCAGCGCCAGGGCCTGGTCGCCGTTGGTGGCCGACACCACCGCGCAGGACCAGCCGCGCAGCAGCGCCTCCATCCCGGCCACCACCGCCGGCTCGTTGTCGAGCACCAGCACGGAGGTGCCGGCCAGCCGGTCGGTCAGCGGCCGGGGCGTCGCGGCGCTGGCCGGGCGCACCGCGCGGCTGCGCACGCCGAGCGGCACCGTGACCGCGAAGACCGAGCCGCGTCCCGGCTCCGACCGCACGGTGATCGGGTGCTCCAGCATGCGCGCGACGCGGTCGACGATGGCGAGGCCAAGGCCCATGCCCCGGTCGCGGCCCTTGGTGACGGGCGTGTCGAGGCGGCGGAACTCCTGGAAGATTTCGGCCAGCTTGTCGCGCGGGATGCCGGGACCGTTGTCCCACACCTCGATCCGCACGCCCTCGGCGCAGCGGCGGCAGCCGACCACCACCCGGCCGCCCTGGACGTAACGCAGGGCGTTCGACAGGAAGTTCTGCACGATCCGCCGCAAGAGCCGCATGTCGCTACGCACCACCGCGCCCGAGCCGACGACCCGCAGCGCGATCCCGCGCTCCGCCGCGACCGCCGCGTATTCGGTGGCGAGCGGCACCAGCACCCCGCGCAGCGGAAAATCGGTCACCTCCGGCGTCACCGCCCCGGCGTCGAGCTTGGAGATGTCCAGCAGCGCCGACAGCAGATCCTCGACCGAGGCGAGCGCCAGATCGATGTTTTCCACCAATTCGCCGTTGGCCCCGGCCTGTTCCAGATCGGCGAGCGCCGAGACGAACAGCCGGGCGGCGTTCAGCGGTTGCAGCAGGTCGTGGCTGGCCGCCGCGATGAAGCGGGTCTTGGAGAGATTCGCTTGATCGGCCTCGGCCTTGGCCTGCTGGAGCTGGTCGTTCAGCAGCATCAGGGCGGATTTCTCGGCCTGTTCGGATTCGCGGCGCCGGGCCTCGTCCTCCTTGATGTCGGTGATGTCGGTGTAGACACCGACGATGCCGCCGTCGCGGGTGCGCCGCTCGTTCACCTGGATCCAGCGCCCGTCGGCCAGCCGGTTGATGAAGACGCCGCGCAGGTCGTGGCGGTGGCCCAGCCGCTCCCTCAGCCAGACGTCGGGCGCCGGCTCCGTCACCGCGTGGGCACCGGCCACCATGGCGGCCAGTTCGGAGAAGCGGACGCCGGCCTGGATCCGCCCGGCCACGGCCGGCCAGTAGGACAGGTATTTGCGGTTGCACAGCACCAGCCGGTCCGACGAATCGAACAGGGCGAACCCCTCGTTCACCGATTCGATGGCCTCGAACAGCCGGGTCCGCATCGTCTCGGCCAGTTCCTTGGCGCGGGCGATGTCGCGGTTGCTGTCCTCCAGCTTGTGAAGCGCGCGTTCCAGTTCCAGCGTCCGCTCGCGGATCTTCTGCTCCAGCACGATGGCGGTCTGGAACAGCGAGAAGGCGCCACCCTGGAAATCCATCGAGCGCTCGACGCGGTCCATCAGCACCTTGTTGATGCGCTGGAGCTTGGCGTTCTCGCGTTCCAGGGCGGCGATCCGATCGCTCTCGCTGGTCATGGTCGCGCTGGTCATGGTCAACGTCCCCCGATGGCCACGCCGGTGAAGGTCTGGTTGACGTGCATCCCGTTCACCTGTTCGCCGTAGGCGCAGAACCCGACAACCCGGTGGCGCGACAGGCGTTCCGCCATGACGGTGCCGAGCTGCCGCTGCTCCATCTCCAGCCGCCGCAGGATGCAGTCGCAGCCCAGGATCAGGTCGGGCGCGCCGACCTCGGACCGGATGTCCTCCATCAGCGTGTCGAAGTTGGCGACGGGGTCCACACCCTCCGCCACCGTCAGCACGATGCCCTCGTCGATGGCGCAGAAGAAGGTCAGGCTCTCGTCCTCGTTGACCTTCTGGATCGAGCGGACGTGGTACTGGCCGCCGACCCGCACCACGACCGGGTGCGAGGCGAAGATCATCGGTGTCAGCGGCTCGCCCTCCAGCCCGACCAGCCGGGCGTATTCGCGGCCCGCCGGCTCGGCGTTGATCTCGGTGACGATGCGGCGGTGCGGGTCGGCCCCGGTCACCACCATCTTGCGGTCGGAGCTGACGAAATGCTGGGTGCGGAAGACGGTGAAGGGCCGTGTCGTGGTGAACAGCGCCACCACCGCCGCGTTGGGGTGGAAGGCGCCCTCGTGCAGGATGAAGGTGCGCTCGAAATGCATGTCGTCGCCGGCCGAGGCGCCGAACAGCGGGATGTCGATCAGCGCGTTGTGCAGGGCGCTGACCACGGTCTCCTCGCTCATCGACAGCCCGTCGATCAGCAGCATGGCGAAGCTGCCGGCCTCGCCCAGCGGGACCGGGCGCGCCGCGAGCGCGCGGTCGCGGCGGGTCAGCAGCGACCGCGCGATGACCGTGCTGTCGGCAATCTCGAAGCGGTCGACGTGGTCGAGCAGCGCGGTGACGACCGAGAAGTCCTCCGCCGGGAAGCCGACCCCGACCAGAGCGCCAGTGGTGTAGCCGCCGGGGCCGATCTCGCCGGCCGTGGTGCAGCCGATGACGGGGATGGTGCCGAATTGCCCGGCAAGCGCGTCGGCGAGCGCGGTCAGGTCGTAATGGGGGGCGCAGAAGACGACCACGGCCTCCAGCGGAACGTCGCCCAGCCCCTCGCGCAGTTCGCGCGCGGCATCGGCCGGGCGCGGGGCGTGGGAGATCACGCGCGGCAGGCCGTCGCCACGGTTGCGGGGCGGGTCGCCCGGCGCCGGGTTGGCCGGCGGGGGGCTGGATTGGGACATGGCGGCACCCTCCGTCCGCGAAGGCGGTCCGGCCAGCGTACTCCAAGGGTGGCGGCGGGCAACACCGTTGCGCGCGCGGGTGAAGGGGACCATCGTCGAATCCGGCCTTGCTAGAGCGTCGCCGCCGGGACGGGCGCGGCCAGCCTCGGCAGCTCGTCGTCGGTGAACAGGCGGGCCTTGGCGGTGAAGCGCACCCCGTCCGGCGCCTCCAACGAGAAGCCGCCGCCGCGCGCCAGGATCACGTCGAGGATGACCTGGCTGTGCTCCCAATAGGCGAAGGCGCTGCCGCCCATGCAGAAGGGCGTGTCGCCGACCATGCCCAGGCAGAGGTCGCCCCCGCCCATGCGGAACTCCCCGCGCGGCAGGCAGAGCGGCGCCGTCCCGTCGCAGCAGCCGCCCGACAGATGCAGCACCAGCGGCCCATGCTTGGCCGCCAGCCGGGACAGCAGGTCGAGGGCGTTCGGGGTGGCGGTGACGCGCTCGGTCATGGCGGGACCCTCCAGGTCCGAATGGAAAAAAGACCGGGGGTTCTGACACCCCCGGCCCAGTTCTGCCCGATAGGGAGGAGCGTGCTCAGAAGAAACCGAGCGCTTTCGGGCTGTAGCTGACCAGCAGGTTCTTGGTCTGCTGGTAATGGTCGAGCATCATCTTGTGCGTCTCGCGGCCGATGCCGGACTGCTTGTAGCCGCCGAACGCGGCGTGGGCCGGGTACAGGTGGTAGCAGTTGGTCCACACGCGGCCGGCCTGGATGCCCCGGCCCATGCGGAAGGCGCGGTTGCCGTCGCGGCTCCACACCCCGGCGCCGAGGCCGAAGTCGCTGTCGTTGGCGATGGCGAGCGCCTCCTCCTCGGTCTCGAAGGTCGTCACGGCGACCACCGGGCCGAAGATCTCCTCCTGGAAGATGCGCATCTTGTTGTGGCCTTCCAGGATGGTCGGCTGCACGTAGTAGCCGCCCTCCAGCTCGCCACCCAGATGGGCGCGCGCGCCGCCGATCAGCACCTTGGCGCCCTCGGCCTTGCCGATCTCGATGTAGGAGAGGATCTTCTCGAGCTGCTCCTGCGAGGCCTGGGCGCCGATCATCGTGGCGCCGTCCAGCGGGTGGCCCTGGGCGATCTTGGCGACGCGCTCGACGGCCAGCTTGATGAAGCGGTCGTAGATCGACTTCTGGATGAGGACGCGCGAGGGGCAGGTGCAGACCTCGCCCTGGTTCAGCGCGAACATCGCGAAGCCTTCCAGCGCCTTGTCGAGGAACTCGTCGTCCTCGGCCATCACGTCCTCGAAGAAGATGTTCGGCGACTTGCCGCCCAGCTCCACCGTGGAGGGGATGATGTTCTCCGAGGCGTATTGCAGGATCAGGCGGCCGGTCGAGGTCTCGCCGGTGAACGCGATCTTGGCGATGCGCTTGCTGGTGGCGAGCGGCTTGCCGGCCTCGATGCCGAAGCCGTTGACGATGTTCAGCACGCCGGGCGGCAGCAGGTCGCCGATGATCTCGGCCAGCACCATGATCGCCATCGGGGTCTGCTCGGCCGGCTTCAGCACGACGCAGTTGCCGGCGGCGAGCGCCGGGGCCAGCTTCCACGCCGCCATCAGCAGCGGGAAGTTCCAGGGGATGATCTGGCCGACGACGCCCAGCGGCTCATGGAAATGGTAGGCGTAGGTGGTGTGGTCGATCTCGGCGATCGAGCCTTCCTGGGCGCGGATGCAGCCGGCGTAGTAGCGGAAGTGGTCGATGGCGAGCGGCACGTCGGCGGCGCGGGTCTCGCGGATCGGCTTGCCGTTGTCCAGCGTCTCGGCCAACGCGATGACCTCCAGCCGCTCTTCCATGCGGTCGGCGATCTTCAGCAGGATGTTCGAGCGCTCGGTCGGCGAGCTGCGGCCCCAGGCCTCCTTGGCCTTGTGGGCGGCGTCCAGCGCCAGCTCGACGTCGGCGGCCTGGGAACGGGCGACCTCGCACAGCGGCTTGCCGGAAATCGGGGTGAGATTCGTGAAGTATTGGCCGTCCACCGGGGCCACCCACTGACCGCCGATGTAGTTGTCGTAGCGGGGGCGGAGCGCGATCTGCTTTTGCAGCGTGTCGAGAGCTTGGTGGAGCATTGGCCGTTTCCTCTCAAGGTGGCGGACCGGGAGGGGTTCCGATCCAGCGCGTTTGTCGGGGCCATTCAGCCACCGGCGGAGGGAAACGGTAAATTGTACTATGGAAGGAGATGACGGTTCGCCAGACCAACGAAGGGGCGGGGGACGATCAGGCCGTCAGCGCCTGCCGGCCGAGCGCGCCCGTCAAATCGGCGCCCTTCAGGGTCGCGAAGCTGGTCTTGATCGCGGTCAGGTCGGTGCCGCGCAGCAACACGCCGGCGAGGCTGGCGTCGCGCAGATCGGCGCCGTTCAGCCGCGCCTTGGTGAAGTTGGTCGGCCACAGGCGGCTGCCGTCGCCGCTGAGGTCCACCGTGCGCATCCGGGTGCGCCACAGCTTGGCGCCGGTCAGGTTGGCGCCTTCCAGGTTGCAGCCGGACAAATCGGCGCTGGTGAAGTCGGCGTCGCGCAGGTCGCTGTAGGACAGGTCGGCCATCATCAGCTTGGCGCCGGAGAAATCGGCCCCGCGCAGCCCGCAGAACCGCATCACCGACCCGCAGAGCAGTTGGTTGGCGAAGTTGTAGCCGCGCAGGTCGGCGCGCTGGAGCTGGATGCGCTCCCCCGCCTTGCCGGCCTTGTCGACCCAGAGCTGGTGGGCGGAGATCAACTCGGACAGGCGGGCGGCCGTGGTGGTGGCGCCGGTGCCGTCCACGTCGATGCCCCGGCGCTCCAGCGCCGTGCGCAGCTCCTCGTTCAACTGGGCGCCGCACATCAGCACGCCGTCCAGATTCGCGCGCCGCATCATCGCGTCGGACAAATTGGCCCCGATCAGGATCGCGCCGCTGAGGTCGCTGTCGCTGAGATCGGCCCCCGACAGGTCGCTGCCGGAGAAGTCGCACTGCGCCATCCGGCAACTGGTCAGCACCGCCTTGGCCATCGAGCAGCCGACGAAGGTGGTGGCGCCGTCGGCGTTGCCGGCGGCCCGGAACTCCCCGGCCTCCAGCACCATGCCCCGGCGCAGGTCGGCGCCCTGGAGGTTGGCGTTGCGCAGCGTGGCGCCGTCGACCCGCGCGCCGCGCAGATCGGCGTTCTGCAACTGCGCGCCGGACAGGTCGGCCTTGGACAGATCGGCGCCGTAGAGGTCGGCCTTGGACAGCGTCGTCCCGACCAGCCGCGCGCGGGTCAGCGCGGCGCCGGTCAGCTTGGCGCCGGCCAGATTGACCCGGTTCAGCCCGAGCCCGGTCAGGTCGTAGAAGCTGAGGTCGGCGCGGCGCCCCTTGCCGAGCGGGTCGCGCAGCAGCCACTGCTGGTGCTTCACCAGCGCGTCGCGCACCGCCCGCAGGTACCGCTCGTCCATCATGCGCCGCATCCGTGCCGTTGCGAAGTTCCGGCTGCCCTGGTCGGGCGGGTCGGGCCGATTATTACCAGACGATAATAAAAGGCATCGTTTGCGGAGCCGATATTACCAAATTGGAAGCGGAACCGAAAGGCCGGAACGGTTACGGTTCTTGGCGATCGGCGGGAATCTTATGTTGGATACCCCATCGTTCCGCTTGCGGAAAAACGAATCCGTCGGGGTCACGAGTGCGTGAAGTCGCTCTGCCCCACCTTGGGAAGCGCCGTCCGGCAACCAATATCGTGGGTCATACTCCACGACCCTTTCCCCAGGAGACGACCGCGCATGGCCGGCACCGACAAGCCCAGCATCGACAAGAGCACCACCGAGTGGAAGCAGGAGCTTTCTCCCACCCAGTACCGCGTTCTGCGCGAACACGGCACCGAGCGCCCCGGCTCCAGCCCGCTGAACGACGAGAAGCGCGACGGGCAGTTCCTCTGCGCCGGCTGCGGCCAGCCGCTCTACAGCAGCGAGACCAAATACGAGAGCGGGTCGGGCTGGCCCAGCTTCTGGGCGCCGTTGCCGGACGCGGTGGCGACCTCGACCGACTACAAGCTGGCCTACCCGCGCGTCGAGGTGCATTGCGCCCGCTGCGAGGGCCATCTGGGTCATGTGTTCGAGGACGGGCCGCAGCCGACCGGTCTGCGGTTCTGCATGAACGGCGCGGCCATGACCTTCGTCCCGGAGGAGGAGGAGTCGGAAAGCAAGACGACGTGAAGCATCCGGACCGCACCTTGCGGTGAAGGAAAAAAGACGAAAGGATGAACGGGGATGCGACTTTGTGTCCGCCCCGCCCTTCCTTCGCTCTTAAACGGTGGCTTTTCCCCACGGCTCGTTGAAAATTACAATCCAGACACTCCACCACGATGATACGATGTCGTTGGTGCGACGCCATGTCGCGGTGCCGGAGAACGGGCGCCGTCGCAGCGAAGGGTGGGCGGATGGTGATTTCGGCCGAGTTCCTGGGATTGCTGCTTCTGATCACAAGCGCCGCCGCGCTCGGCCTGTCCATCGTCATCGACGTCGGCCGGGTCAGCGCGGAAAAGACGCGCGAGGCGATGACCCAGCGCCAATACGACAAGAAGCGCGCCGCGCTCGCCGAATGGCGCAAGAAGACCGAGGCCAAGCACGCCGAGCTGACCGGGCTGCAAGCCAAGCTGACCGAGTTCAACGGCCGCCGCCACAAGGCGATGACCGAGGCGAGGGCGCTCGAACTCTCGAAGATCGAACTGGTCCACGAACTGGGCGACCCCGACGGCAACACCGACCTCTATTGGGCGCAGCTGACGCCCGCGCCGAACTTCCCGGAGCTGGACCGCAAGGACATCGTGTTCTCGCGCCAGATCTGGGAGTACCGCAACGTCGTCCACATCGCGGCCTATTCGGCCGACCAGGCCCATGGCGTGGTGCGCGCCAGCTTCGGCCAACGCAACGGGCTGGCCGTGTCGCCCGTCGTCCCCCTGGCGATGGCCCCCGATCCCGAGGCGGAGACCGCTGCGGCATGACCGGGATGATGATGTACATCGCGGTCGGCCTGATGGTTCTGACCGTGATCTCGAACCGTTATTGGCGCCGCCAGTTGAAGCTGACGCGAATCGCCATGTCGAAGCTGAAGGACAAGGTCGACGACGTGACCAAGGAGGTCGCCGACGTCGCCTCCGACTACGCCAAGCTGTCGCATCATCAGGCGGAGATGGAAAAGCGGGTGCAGAAGGCGGAGATCGACCTTCAGGCGGCCATCGTCGACCTCGACAAGAAGAAGGTCGCGCCGATGAACCGCTACTTCGTCTTCGACCGGCAGGAACCGCGCCCCGGCCGGTTCTGGGAAGTGGCGGTGCGCCACAGCGCGGTGGGGACGAGCTACGGCGATTCGTATCGCGGCTGGGCCGGAATCCGCCGCTATCTGCTGATCGGCGACGGCGAGCGCGACGTGCGCGAGCGGGTCACCGGCCGCTTCCCCCGGAAGGCCGGCTTCGAAGTGGTGGAGGCCGCCGGCTGCCGCATCAGCGGCCTGTCGGTGAACCGCATTTCCGAACTCAGCACCTTCCGCAAGCCGGTCAAGGACGAGGACGGCGCGGCCGCCGCCAAGCCGGCGCGCAAGGCGTCGCCCGCGCGGTCCTGACCCCGGTTTCCACCGGCGCTTCATGCGACGCCGCATACTCCCTTCGAGGGGCCGGTGTCGCAGTGCCTTTCCCTCTCTGGGCGTGGACGGCCCGCGCCCTATCTGTCGAGGGGATGAGCCGCCTTCCGATCCCTGCCGTCCTGCTGCTGGCGCTGTTGAGCGCCTGTTCGGGATCCACCCTGGTCGACGCCGTGACGCCGAATTCCGGCTACACGCTGGCCGCCGATCTGCCCTTCGCTTCCACTCCCACGGGCGATCCCCGGCTGCGGCTCGACCTCTACCGGCCGGAACATCCGGCGTCGGGGGCGCCGGCCATCGTGTTCTTCTACGGCGGCAACTGGGAGGCCGGCGAGAAGGAGCAGTACCGCTTCGTCGCCCAGGCGCTGGCCGCGCGCGGCTACACGGTGGCCGTGCCGAACTACCGGCTGTATCCGGGGGTGCGCTACCCGGCCTTCCTGGAGGATTCGGCCGCCGCCGTCGCTTGGGTGCGGCGCCATGGCGCGGAG
The DNA here is from genome assembly GCF_003989665.1 of Azospirillum doebereinerae. Lineage (GTDB taxonomy): Bacteria > Pseudomonadota > Alphaproteobacteria > Azospirillales > Azospirillaceae > Azospirillum > Azospirillum doebereinerae. The sequence continues at coordinate 29,602 of NZ_RZIJ01000012.1, forward strand.
CACGGCGCGCCTCCCGGCCCGGTCGCGGTGATGGGGCATTCGGCCGGCGCCTACAACGCGCTGATGCTGGCGGTGGACGGGCGCTGGCTCGGCGCCCAGGGACTGGATCCGGCGACCGACCTGCGGGCGGCGGTGGGGCTGGCCGGTCCCTATGATTTCCTGCCGCTCGACAGCGACATGCTGAAGGATCTGTTCGGACCGGAGGAGCGGCGCCCCGATACCCAGCCGATCAACCACGTCACCCCGCGCACCCCGCCGCTGTTCCTGGCGACGGGGACCGACGACACCACCGTTTACCCCCGCAACACCCGCCGCCTGACCGAGCGCGTCCGGCAGGCCGGCGGCACGGTGGAGGAGGTCGAATATGAGGGGCTTGGGCACATCCGCATCATCGCCGCCTTCGCCTCGCCGCTGCGCTGGCTGGCGCCGGTGGTGGACGACGTGGACCGCTTCCTGAGAGCCCTGCCCCCGCTTGGTCGTTGAACGCCTCTACTCCACCTCGGCCTGGAACATGTAGCCCATGCCGTGGACGGTCACGATCCGCAGCGGGTCGGCCGGGTCGAATTCGACGACCCGGCGCAGGCGGCGCACCAGTCGGTCGATGGAGCGGTCGTAGGGCACGTTGTCGCCGCGCAGCGTCAGGTCCAGCAGATCGTCGCGGGTCAGCACCCGGCCCGGATTCTCGACGAAGGCGGCCAGCAGTTCGAACTCCGCCGAGGTCAGGCGCATGTCCTCCCCCGCCGGGTCGCGCAGACGGCGCTTGTCGAGGTGCAGTTCCCACCCGTCGAAGCGCTTGACCCGGCCGATGGAGGGCTTGCCGGCCTTGGTGGCGACGCGGCGCAGCAGGCTGCGGGTGCGGGCCAGGATCTCGCGCGGTTCGAACGGCTTGGTGATGTAGTCGTCGGCGCCCAGTTCCAGCCCGACGATGCGGTCCATCCGGTCGGAGCGCCCGGTGATCAGGATGATCCCGATGTTGGAGTTCGCGCGCAGCTCACGCGTCACCATCAGCCCGTCCTTGCCGGGAAGCCGGATGTCCAGCAGCAGCAGGTCGACGCGCCCGCGCGCCAGAAGCCCCGACAACTGGTCGCCGTCGCGCGCCAGCAGCACGCGGTATCCCTCGCCCTCCAGATAGGCCTTCAGGGTTTCACGGGTGATGGCGTCGTCATCGACAACGGCGATTGTGTGCATCGTCCCCCACGGCAACGGGCGTTACGGCAACGGACTGGCCGGGCGGCCCTGCGGCGCTGATGGCTCGGCGTTGAAATTATCGGGTTGCCCGCCGCCACACAACCAATTCGCAGGCTTGGCCATTCATCCACCCAACGATTCCGCCAACGATTCCACCAGCGATTCCGGCGGGTGATGCGGACCCGCCGATTGTTCGCGTTCCGCGTTGTCCTGTATGGAGACAATGTCGCGCCCCTGGACAAATCACCCCCGCAATGTCACCTTTGTACCCATGACAAGTTGGACCCCGATTCTCGAAGGCCGCACCGGCCCGTTGTACCGTGTCATCGCCGACGCGTTGGCCGATGACATCGCCGAGGGCACCCTCAGCGTCGGAACCCGGCTGCCGACCCACCGCGATCTTGCCTTCCGGCTGGGCGTCACCGTGGGCACCGTCACGCGCGCCTACGCCGAGGCCGAAAAGCGCGGCCTGATCGGTGGGGAGGTCGGGCGTGGCACCTTCGTGCAAGGGCAGCGCCCGCCCGCCCCGCCCCCGTTGCAGCAGAACTGGAGCGCGCCGGCGGCCGGCGGCGGCCCCGCTCCCATCGACATGACCACCATCCGGCCGGAGCACGCGGTCGCCGTCCAGGCGCTCCGCACAGCGCTGTCGGAGCTTGCCGCCTCGGACCGGCTGGCGTCCCTGCTCGGCTACGCGCCCCACGCGGGCTTGGCCCCCCACCGCGCCGCCGGCGCGGCGTGGCTGGAGCGCCAGCACCGGGTGTCGGTGTCGCCCGACTCGATCCTGATGACCACCGGGGCGCAGAACGCCATCGCCGTGGCGCTGTCCGCCGTGGCGCGGCCGGGCGACGTGATCCTGGCGGAGCGGCTGACCAACATCGGCGCCAAGACCCTCGCGGCCAACCAGGGCTACCACCTGGAAGGCGTCGCCATTGACGAGCACGGCATCGTCCCGGAGGCCTTCGACAGCGCCTGCCGGCGGCTGGGGCCGAAGGCGCTGTATCTGGTGCCGACCATGCACAACCCAACCGCCGTGGTGATGCCGCAGGCCCGGCGGGCCGAGATCGCGGTCATCGCCCGGCGCTACGGCGTGATCCTGATCGAGGACGACGTCTTCGGCTTCATGGTGCCCGACGCCAAGCCGATCCAGGCCATCGCCCCGGACATCACCATCTACGTCACCAGCCTGTCCAAGAGCGTGTCGGCGGGGCTGCGCATCGGCTATGTGGTGACGCCGCCCGATCTGCGGCCGCGCGTGGAGGCGGCGATCCGCGCCCTGCAATACTCCGCCCCGGCCCTGCCGGCGGAGGTCGCGTCGCGCTGGATCCAGGACGGCAGCGCCGACCGCATCGTCGAGACCCAGCGCGTCGAGGATCTGGCGCGCCAGCGGCTCGCCCGCTCGATCCTGCCGGTGGAGGCGGTGTACGGCCACCCGGCGGCGCAGCACATCTGGCTGGTGCTGCCCGAACCCTGGCGGCGGGAGGATTTCGTCGCCGAGACCCGGCGGCGCGGCGTGGTGGTCACCGGCGCCGACGCCTTCACGGTCGGCCGCGCGAGCGCGCCCCACGCGGTGCGCATCGGGCTGTGCATGCCCGGCACCCGCGACGAGGCCGCGCGGGGCTTGCGCGCCATCGCCGATTCGCTGGAGGCTCCGGCCTCGGCGATGCTGTCGATCGTCTGAACGCGAAGGTTTGAACGCAAAACGGCCGGCCAAGTGTCCTTGGCCGGCCGTTGCGACGCGCGTCGGAAGAGTTTCCGATCAGGCGGACATCTTCTCCACTTGGCCGTCGAGGCCCATCAGGAGCAGTTCGACCTCGAGGTCGGGGTGCCGTTCCTTCACCATGGCCTTCAGCCGGGTCAGATACTGGCCGTGGACGTCGCCTTCCTTGGCGGTGTCGTCCTTCAGATCCATGCCGAGGAAGACCTTGTAAGCGCCGCAATCCCGGTGGTCCATGACGATCAGCCGCTTGATGTGGTGCAGATCCTTGGCGACTCCGACGTGATCCCAGAAGGCCTCGCCCCAGCCCGGCTTCTTGTCGGTCAGGGCGCCCAGGCTGGCGCCGGCCAGAACGATGTGGTCGTAGTTGGCGAGCAGGTTGCGCGACTGCATGTAGCCGGCGACGTGGCCCATCAGGCGGTAGTCCATGCAGGACAGCAGCAGCGTGTCGACGCCCCCGGCGGCGAAGGCGCTGCGCGAGAAGGTCGGCGCCAGCAGCGACACCCCGGCGCCCAAGGCGGCCAGCTTCAGGAACGAGCGGCGCGAGTTGTGTTCGGCCTGGCAGCAGCCCTGCGCGTGTTCGTGATGATCCATCCCAAGCCCCTTCAAGCGGTCATGATGGCGGTCGCGGCCTTGTCGCCCCCGACAAGGATCGGCGGCGCCGCTGTGGTCGCCCCATGATCGTGCGGGAAAGAAGAATTAAAAGTTAATGTCAAATGCGGATTGTCCTTACAACAAACCACCCCATTTCACGAAATTTTCTAAACCGGCCAGGGTGTTTCCTTCCGCTTGGGGAGGACGGACAAAAAGAAACGGGCCGCCCCGGTGGGACGGCCCGTCTCATGACATGGTTCGCGCGTCGGTCGTCAGCCGCGCGTGCTGCTCGGCGCCGGGGTTCCGCCCGTACCGGTGGTGGTTCCGGTTGCGGGAGGAGGCGAAGCGCTCGCGCTGTGGGATGGCGAACAATCCGCGTTGGCGACCCCCGCCGTCAGGAGAGCGGCGAGACCGAACATGGCGGCGACGACCGGACTGGCTCCATGAGACATTGGATCACCTCCTTTCTGAATGTTGCGACATCCCCGAGATTGACACAGTGGCGCGCTGGGTCAATCCCCCTCTCCCATACGGACAGGGATGGCCGTGTCGCCCCCTTGGCTCGGCCCCTTGCCTCGGCCCCTTGCTCAGCCCTGGGTTTCCAAAAGGCCGCTCATGGTGGCGAACAGTTCCGACTTGGCCTCGAACCCGACGCCGGGCAGGTCCGGCAGACGCACCCGGCCGTCCTCCACCGCGATGCCGTCGGCGAAGCCGCAGAAGGGCTTGAAGACGTCGGGGTAGGATTCGTTGCCGCCCAGATGCAGGCCGGCGGCGATGTTCAGCGACATCTGGTGGCCGCCATGCGGCACCACGCGGCGGCTCGACCAACCGTTCTCCTTCAGCATGTCCAGCGTCCGCAGATACTCGACCAGGCCATAGCTGAGCGCGCAGTCGAACTGCAGCCAGTCGCGGTCCGACCGCATGCCGCCGTGGCGGATCAGGTTGCGGGCGTCCTGGTGGGAGAACAGGTTCTCGCCGGTCGCCATCGGGCGGTCGTAGTGGTTGGCCAACTCGGCCTGGAGCGCGTAGTCGAGCGGGTCGCCGGCCTCCTCGGACCAGAACAGGCCGTAGGGCTTCAGGGCCTCGGCGTAGGCGATGGCGGTTTTCAGGTCGAAGCGGCCGTTGGCGTCGACGCAGAGGTTGGCGCCCTCGCCCACCACCTCCAGCACGGCGTCGATGCGGCGCAGATCCTCCTCCAGCCCGTTGCCGATCTTCATCTTGACGACCTTGTAGCCACGGTCGCGGTAGCTGCGCATCTCGTCCTGGAGGGCTGCTGTGTCCTTGCCGGGGTAGTAGTAGCCGCCCGCCGCGTAGACCCAGACCGAGTCGTCGGCCACCCCGCCCCGGTAACGGTCGGCCAGCACGCGGTACAGCGGCTTGCCGGCGATCTTCGCCACGGCGTCCCACACCGCCATGTCGATGGTGCCGACGGCGACCGAGCGCTCGCCATGGCCGCCGGGCTTCTCGTTGGTCATCAGCCGCGCCCAGACGCGGAACGGGTCGAGGTTTTCGCCCGACTCGTCGATCAGGCTGTCGGCCGGCGCGCTCATCAGCCGGGGAATGAAGCGTTCACGCAGCAGCCCGCCGGCCGCGTAGCGCCCGTTCGAGTTGAAGCCGTAGCCGATCACCGGCTTGCCGTCGCGGATCACGTCGGTCACCACCGCGACGACGCTGCACGTCATCTGGCTGAAATCGATGTAGGCGTTGGCGATGTCGGACTTGATGCCGGCGGTCTTCTCACGGATCTCGACGATGCGCATGGCGGTTCCTCTGTCTTACGAGTCGGTGGAGGGCTTTGCCCCGTTGCCCCCACTCTAGGGATGGACGGGGCCGCCCGGCCAATGCCAGAGTCGGAACGCTTTATGTCCGTTCGGCATGGTGATGGAACTTTCCTGGCTCGACGATTTCCTGGCGCTGGTGGACAGCGGCAACTTCTCCCGCGCGGCCGAGGCGCGGCACCTGACGCAGCCGGCCTTCAGCCGCCGCATCCGCGCGCTGGAGGACTGGGTGGGGACGCCGCTGTTCGACCGCGCCGGCCAGCCGGTGGCGCTGACCGAGGCCGGGCGCCGCTTTCGCCCCTTCGCCGACGAGACGGCCCGCCGCCTGCTGCAAGGCCGCGAGGAGGCCCGGCTCGCCGCCCAGACGGAGGCCGCGACCCTGCGCTTCGCCGCCACCCACGCGCTGTCGCTGACCTTCTTTCCGCACTGGCTGCGGGCGCTGGAGTCGCGGGCGCGGCTGGGCGCCATCACCCTGTCCTCGGACAGCCTGGATTCCTGCGAGCGCATCATGCTGGCCGGGCAGTCGCAGTTCCTGCTGTGCCACGCGCACGCTCATTCCGCCGCCGCCGGGCGGCTGGACGCCGAGGCCTTCCGCTCGGTGGTGGTCGGGGCCGACCGGCTGATCCCGGTGACGGCACCGGATCCCCAAGGGCACCCCCGCCACACCTTGCCGGGGTCCGAGGAGGCGCCGCTGCCCCATCTGTCCTACAGCCGCGAATCGGGCATGGGCCGCATCCTGGAAGCGGCGCGGGCCTCCACCCCGGTGCCGGCGGTGCTGGACACGGTGTTCACCTCGCACCTCGCGGCGGTGCTGCGCACGCTGGCCCGCGACGGGCGCGGAGTCGCCTGGCTGCCGGAGAGCCTGATCGCCGAGGATCTGGCGCGCAACACGCTGGTGGCGGCCGGCGGCGCGGATTGGAGCGTGCCGGTGCAAATCCGCCTGATCCGTCCGCGCGCCCGCCAAAGCAAGGCCGCCGAAACCTTCTGGACCCTGGCGGTCGAGGCGGCCCTGTGGCGCAGCAGCGAGCCGGCCACTCCCGATGTTCCGGTTGTCGGGTCGGGAGCCTTGGCGGACAAGGAGTTGTAACTTCCGGCGTGCCCTGTGATTTGATGGTTGACAACGACGCGTTCGGGCGTTCCGCGTGACGATTTTTCTGGCGCTCCCTCAATCGATAGGGCAAAATTTGCCTACTCGGAAAAATCGGTGTCGCATCAGCGACCGGAGGAACCAGTCATGGGCGTCAGCAGCATCGGCGGCATCGGCGGCTATCAACAGCAGCCCTACACCACCCCGCTCAGCAGCGGGCCGGCCGCGGCGCAGCGCTCCACCTCTCCCGTGGAGGCCGCGCAGGACGACGAGGCGGACCGCACCCGCCGCACCCAGGAGGCGCAGGCCAGCACCAGCAGTTCGGGCGGCGGCAACACCACGCCGACACGCGGCCAGAACCTGAACATCACGGTTTAAGCATCAACGTTCGTTTGCGGCCCGCCCTGTTCCCAAAGAGTCTGGAACATGAGGCGAGCCCACCAAGGACAACGGCCTGAAGGGGGCGCCGATGGAAATCCGCAGCGTTTCCGGCACATCGGTGAACCGGCTGGCGGCGCCTTCGACATCCGAGGCCGCCGCCGTCGGCACCGACGAGTCATCGGCGGATTCCACGGCGCAGAGGACCTCCACGGCAACGGCGGGCTACATCAGCCCCTACCTGCAATACGACCAGGGTGCCCGCGTCGCGGTGATGCTGTTCCGCGACACCGACACCGGCGAGACCCAGGACCAGATCCCGTCCCGGCGGGTGGTCGAGGAATACCGGCGCGCCGCCAGCCGGCCGCAGCCCGAAACGGGCGGCAAGGGGGCTTCCGATTCGTCCGGCCCGTCGGTGGCCGGACAGAACGGCGCCACCGCTCGGACGGCGGCGTCCGGAACCGTCAGCGCCGCACGGGGCGTATCCTTCGCGTCCAGCGGAACGGCGACCACCTCGGCGAGCGTTGCGTCCTTCGGGGCCAGCAACGGCAACACGGCATCGGCGGCACCCGCCGTCAGCGTCCCGGCCCCAGGCGTATCGGTTCCGGCCCCTCCGCCGGCCGGCGGAGGAAGCAGCGGCGGGTCGCCGGGCGGCTTGGTGTCGATGACGGTCTGATCAGCGACAGTCTGATCAGCCGGTCAGGTGTTGGTGGCGGACTCCCCGCCGACCGCGGCCTTCTCCCGGTCCACCGCGTCGAGAATCCGGCGCAGCGCCTCGCCCGACAGCGGCGAATCCATCGTCAGACCGTCCGCGAACTTGCGCAGCGCGCCGATGCCGCGGCGCTTGGAGACATGGTCCTCGTCGCCCTCGGCGATGGGTTCGACCACCGGCCCCTTGTAGAAGCTGCCGCGAAAGCCCCATTGCCGCCGGCCGTCGGCCCGCCATTCGGTGCCGTCCGACAGCACCATGCAGCGCTTGTCGTGGGTGAAGCGTTCCACCGTGGCGATGGCCTGCGGGCCGGATTGGCCGCTGTGAACGGTCACGCGGTCGCCGACGCGAAAGCTGGCGGCAGTGATCATGGTGTCTCCCGAATCGGTCATGAGGCGCGCGGAAGGCGCGCGCCGGGGCGAAGCCCCCTGTCGTATCCCACATCCGGGCCGTCGTCGGGAAGCGCGCGCTGGCTGTCCACCGCCGCCTTCAGCCGATCCTTCGCGGCGTCGCGGTTGCCGGTCCGCGCGGCGGCCGGCTTCATGCCGTTCAGGGCGGCCAGGAAGCTCGCCCCGATGGAGCGCGGCGTCCTGGTCGTCGGTGCGGAAGCCGGTGGCTGCGTCGGGGGCTCCAGAGTGACGGCTTCGGACCGCCGGGCCTGCGCGTGGGCCTCGGCCTTCGCCTGCTCGACGATGCGGCTGCGGATCTCCGGCTCCAAGGAGCGGAACACGCGGGCCGCCTCGCCCAACTCGTCCTCGGACCGGGATTCGATGGCGCGGCCGAGCGCGTTCACCAGCAGGCGGAATTCCACCACGCCGGGCACCCGGACGCGTTCGATGGCGCGGCTCAGCACCCCGATGGCTTCCAGGGTCTGCGGGTCAAGGGTGCTGGGAACCATGAAACACAACATGCATTGATCGATGGCGGCCAGTATCGACAGGCAACTCCTCCGGTCAACCCACTCCGTGACCGGTCGTCGCATGCCCGTCATGCCGCGCAGGGTCCCCGGTTTCCGGAGTGGACTGGGGGGTGTCCTGTTCCACCGCGCCGCGCCGTTGCAACCATTCCGCCAGGATCCAGCACAGCGCCGCCCAGGCCGCGCCGACACACCAGCCGGCCAGCACGTCGGTCGGCCAATGCACCGCCAGATAGACGCGGCTCATTCCGACCAGCAGGGTCAGGACCATGGCGCAGACCAGCAGATAGGCCTTCACCCGCCGCCCGGCGACGAACTGCGCCAGCAGCGCGCCCAGCGTCAGATAGACGATGGCCGACAGCATGGCGTGGCCGCTGGGGAAGCTGGCGGTGATCACGTCGTCGCCGTGGGGGACCAGATCGGGCCGCTCCCGCCCGAACAGCGCCTTCAGCCCCGAACTCAGCAGCATGCCTCCGCCGACCGACACCATCACCAGCAACGCGGCGGCCCGCTTGCGCAGGAGCAGCAGGAAGCCCAGCGTCGCCAGCGTGGTCAAGGTGAGGATGGTGGTGCTGCCCATCGAGGTGAGGTCGCGCGCCACCCGCGCCAGCCACCACGGGCCGCCGGGCAGGTCGGGGTCGGCGGCGTTGCGCAACGCCAGCAGCAGAGCCTTGTCGAAGGCCAGGGTCTCGCCCTCCAGCACTTCGCCGGCCAGTTCGACGAAGACGAAGAGCAACCCGGCACTGGCCGAAAGCCCGATGAGAAGGCCGAGTTGGTGGCGGCTGAGCCGCGTCCAGAACCCGTTTTCCAACCGATCCTTCCAACTCACCGGCGCCCTCCTCCGTCGTTCGTCTATCCCGCCGTCAGCAGGCGCTTCGGCGTTCCGGCCCTCCAGGCCAGGATGTCGTCCAGGGCGTCGCGGTAGAAGACCGCGTAGTTCTCCTGGGTGACGTATCCCAGATGGGGCGTCAGCACCGTGTTGGGAAGATCAAGCCAAGGGCTGTTCGCCGGAAGAGGCTCGGTGGCAAAAACGTCGATGCCGGCCCCACCGATCCGGCCATGGCGCAGCGCGTCCACCAGCGCCGCTTCGTCCACCAAGCCGGCGCGCGCCGTGTTGACGAAGAGGGCGGTCGGCTTCATCGCCGCGATCTCCGCCGCGCCGACCACGCCGCGCGTGCGCTCGCCCAGCACGAGATGGACGGACACCACGTCGGCGGTTGCGAACAGCGCCGCCTTCTCCAACCGCGTCACGCCGGCCGCCGCCGCGCGCTCGTCGGTCAGGTTGGGGCTCCAGGCCGCGACCTCCATGCCCAAGGCCTGCCCGACGCGGGCGACCTGCGTGCCGAGCTTGCCCAGCCCGACGAGGCCCAGCCGTTTGCCGGCCAGCCCACCGGTCAGGCCGGTCTGCCAGCGGCCCTCGCGCAGCGCGCGGTCCTCCGCCGGGATGCGCTTGGCGAGCGCCAGGATCAGGCCCCAGGTCAATTCGGCGGCGGGGGTGCCGACCATGCCGGTGCCGCTGACGGGGATGCCGCGCGCGGCGCAGGCGTGCAGGTCGATGGACAGGTTGCGGGCGCCGGTCGTGACCAGCAGCTTGAGGTTCGGCAGCCGTTCGATCAGCGCCGCCGGAAAGGGCGTGCGCTCCCGCATGACGACCAGCACATCGAAGGGGGCCAGGGCCGCCGCCGTCGCGTCGAGGTCGCCCAGCGGCCGGTCGAACACGGTCAGCGCGCTTCCCGCCGGCAGGCTCGACCAGTCGGCCAGACCACGGGCGACGTTCTGGTAGTCGTCGAGAACGGCGACGGACAGGGACATGGCGGAAACCCCTGGGTGTTGAAAAGAAAAAGGCCCCCTCCTGCGTGGGGAGAGGGCCTTGCCGGTCACTTGGTGAAGTAGGGCGCCAAGTTCTTGCGGATGCGGTCGAGGACCGGAACCGCCTCGGCTGGAACCTCGAAGGGGCGGCCGGTGATGGTCTCGCCCGCCTCGATGTAGACGCGGGCGGCCTGGAGCACCACCTCGGCGGGGATCTCCGGCACCTCGTCCTTGTAGGGGTCGCAGCGGGCGGTGACCCAGCTGCGCACGAAGTCCTTGTCGAAGCTTTCCGGACGCTCGCCGGCCTCGAAACGCTCGCGATAGCTGCCGGCGAACCAGTAGCGCGAGCTGTCGGGCGTGTGGATCTCGTCGGCCAGCAGGATGTTGCCGTCCGCGTCGAAACCGAACTCGTATTTGGTGTCGACCAGGATCAGACCGCGCTCCGCTGCCATCGCCTGGCCGCGCGCGAACAGGGCAAGCGCCTTTTCCGACACCTCCTCCCACTGGGCGGGGGTCAGCAGCTTCTGCTCGACGATGGCGGCGGCGGTCAGTTCCTCGTCGTGACCGGCGTCGAAGGCCTTGGTCGTCGGCGTGATGATCGGGGCGGGCAGCCGCTGGTTCTCGCGCAGCCCTTCCGGGAATTGGTGGCCGTACATGTCGCGACGGCCCTTCTTGTACATCGACCAGATCGAGGTGCCGGTGGTGCCGGCCATGTAGTCGCGGACCACGACCTCGACCGGCATGATGGTCAGCCGCTTGGCGACCACGACGTTGGGGTCGGGGTATTCCAGCACGTGGTTGGCGCAGATGTCCTTGGTCGCCTCGAACCAGAACCGCGCGGTCTGGGTCAGCACCTGCCCCTTGAAGGGCAGCGCCGTCAGGATGCGGTCGAAGGCCGACAGCCGGTCGGTGGTGATCAGGATGCGCCGCCCGTCGGGAAGATCGTAGTTCTCCCGCACCTTCCCACGGTAATGATTGGGAAGCTCGGGAATGGCGGCGTCCTTCAGGACGTTGGTCAGGTGCGGGGCGAGCAGGGCGGTGTCAACCATGGGTCCGAAATCCGGCAGAACGAGAAGGGCGGCATGATACCCGAAACCCCGCCGGGCACCATGGCGCTAATTTCCCAAGGAGAGGCGCTTCGCATGCATGACGACGGCGATCGTGACGAGGACTACCGGGTGCCGGACCGGACGATCCGGGTGTGGTTCGCCGATCTGCGGAGCCTGGGCGGACGGCTGGACGCCTTGCGCGCCCTGTTGAGCGACGACGAGCGCGACCGTGCCGGACGATTCGCCATGGAAAAGCTGACCAACCGCTTCATCCTGCGGCGCGGCCTGCTGCGCGCGCTGCTGGGCCGCTGCGCCGGGCGGGCGCCGGAGGATCTGCGCTTCGACTACGGCAGCCACGGGAAGCCGTCCCTGGCCGGCGGACCGAGCTTCAACCTCGCCGACAGCGAGGATTTCGTGGCCATCGGTGTGACGCCGTCCGGCGGCATCGGCGTGGACATCGAACGCCTTCGGATGATCGAGAGCGCCAATGACATCGCCGAACGCTTCTTCCACGCCGGCGAGCACGCCACTTTGGCCGCCCTGCCCCCGGACCGTCGCGACGAAGGGTTCCTGCTGGCCTGGACCCGCAAGGAGGCGTTCATCAAGGCGGCGGGCGTCGGCCTGTCGATGCCGCTCGACCAGTTCGCGGTGACGGTGACGCCGGGCGGGCCGGTGGCGGTGCTGTCCATCGACGCGGCGTTGCGCGCCGAGGTGGGGGCTCCGGAAGAGTGGACGCTGTTCGACCGCCGCATCCTGCCCGGCACCGTCGCCGCCGTGGCCGCGCGCGGGAGCGGCTGGACGGTGGAGACCCGGATGGTGGAGGATTCGCTGTTCGACGCCCCGGCGGTCAGCGCGCGGTCGTGACCGCCCATTCGATGCGGGCCGGCTTCTCACCGAGGTCGAGCGAACCGATGACGATCTCCCCCCGCCCCGACAGGGTCGCGGTCTCGCCCTGCTTGAGCAGGCGGGGTTCGCCGCCGGCCGGCGTCAGCCGGGTGCCGTTGCGGCTGAGATCCTCGACGGAGCCGACGCCATCCCGCATGCGGACCATCACATGGCGCCGCGACGCCGAGGCGTGGTCGAGCGTGATCCCGCATTCCGCCGCGCGGCCGATCACCAGTTCCTCCGTGTCGTCGGGCAAGGTCACGCTGCGCCCCTCGTAGGTCACGGTCAGGCGCGGCGGAAGCGCACGCGGGTTGCGCGCGTCCAGCGTGTCCTGCCGGCGCAGCGCCGAGGGCAGCGTCAGCACGCGCTGCTCGTCCGGGATCGTGGCGATCTTGGCGATCAACCCGTCGGCGAGCGCGCGCGGGATGCCGGCGGCGCGCAGCTTCCGCCCCAGCCCGTCGCGCACGTCCTGGATCGACACGCCGGGTGCGGCCAGTTCGGCCGCCGACTTCACACGGCCGAACTCCTCGGCGACGCGCTGGATGAGGAAACTGATCTTGCGGTGGCCGTAGTCGCTGGTGGCCAGATCCAGCAGGAAGCCCAGCCGCGCCGCCGTGGTGCCCATCCGCCCGGCCAGCCGCAGCGCCGTATCCTCGAACGGCAGATCGACGCCCCCCGTCGCCCAGACGGTCTTGCCGCGCTTGGTCAGCGCCTCCGCCATGGCCGGGCCGCCCATCGGGCCGTCGAAGACGATCAGGCCGTCGACGATGCTCTGGAACGCCTTGGCCTCGCTGCCCGCCCCGGTCTTGGTCAGCGGGTTCAGCCCCTCGATCCCGCCCCGGATGCGGCGCAGCAGCGCCTCGCGCACCTGGCGGAAACCGCCGCCACCGACCGCGTTGGACAGGGCCAGCAGCGCGCCGGTGTTGGGAAGCCGGTCGTCCAGATCGCCGCGCAGGGTCGCCAGCAGCGCCAGCAGCGCCGAGGCCAGATCCGGCGAATAGCCGATCAGTTCGCGGATCGGCTCGCGTCCGTCCACGATTTCCGCCGCGAACTCGTCCACCAGCCGGGTGTTCTCGTCGTCTCCCTCCTGGTGCAGGCGCAGGACGGCGGCAAGCTTGGCGCCCCATTCGCGGTGCGGTTCCAGCAGGGCGGCGACGGCGTGGGTGACGATGCGGTCGCGCTCCTCCAGCGGGCGGTCGACGGCCGCCGCCAGCAACCCGCTGATGCCGCCCTTCGCCAGCGCCCTGTCGTAGGGGGCCAACGTGTCGGCGGCGTGCTGCGCCATCTCCTTCAGCGCCGCGAACATCCGCATCAACTGGTCGTGGCGCTCGTGCGGCTTGATCCCAAGCATCGGCGCCTGGAGGGTCGCCAGCCGGCTGACCGCCGGGTTGAACAGCAGCGCCTCGCGCTCGAAATAGCGCAAGGGGAAGTAGCGGTGGAGCTGTTCGGCCGGAATCGCCCCCTGTTCGTCCCAATAGCCGCGCAGCAGTCGGAGCAGCGTCATCCGGCTCTCGAAGCCGTAGACCTGGAGCGCGTCGCTGCAGAGGTTGGCTTCGAGGATGGGGGAGATCGTCGTCGGCTTGGCGCCGCCGGCCGACGCCTTCTGGAAGATGGTCTCTTCCTTGCCGACGCCGTTGATCCTGACAACGCGGACGACCGGAAACTTCGCGAGGCGCAACAGGTAGCCGGCGCGCTCCTTCGCGGATTTCTCGTCGTCGAAGATGCCGTCGATGCTGGGCTTGCCGCCCTGCTCGACCACCACCTCGAAGCGCAGCTCGCGCCGCTTGGACATCGTCATAACGCCTCCCGCCGGGAACGATCCGGCTACGTCAACGGCCCTGGCTTCCAGCGCTTCTTTCTTGAATCAAATTTATGGCACGAAGGCCGAACATGCGGCAAGTCTTCGTCGAATGTGAGATAGTTGTTCCCGGTAAAGAGAAAAGACAACCGGAGCGTTTGCTCGACCTGTTTCGCCTCGCCTTGCCTAGCCTGTTTATTCCCCTTCATTCCATGGGGGATAACCTGGATTGGCAAGGTTCTGCAACCGCCATAGCTTGATGCGAGCCCTCGCCCGACCCACATGGCCTTCGACCATTTCGACCGGAGCCCCCTCGCCACGATGCCGCTCAACCCTTCCCGGATGATCCGCGCCCCGCGCAGCCCCCAGCGCCGGAGCCTGGAGCGCCACGACATCGCGGCGAACCGCTACCACGACCACCGGCTGGGGGCGGAGATGGTGAACATCGTCGTCGGCGGCTGCGTGGTCAGCGACGACCCCAACGTCATCATCACCACCACGCTGGGCTCCTGCGTGGCCGCCTGCATCTACGACGAGGCCGAGGGCATCGGCGGGATGAACCATTTCCTGCTGCCCGACGCCGGGCTGGACACGCTGTCGCTGTCGTCCCGCTACGGCAGCGCCGCGATGGAGCAGTTGATCAACCGGCTGCTGGCCGTCACCGGGCGGCGCGACCGGCTGCGCGCCAAGATTTTCGGCGGGGCCAACGTCAACCTGAACACCCTGCGCAGTTCCCACATCGGCGAGCGCAACGTCGAGTTCGTGATGGACTATCTGGCCACCGAAGGCATCCCGACGATGAGCTGGGACGTCGGCGGGGTCAGCGCGCGCGCGGTGCGCTTCTTTCCGGCCACCGGACGCAGCCAACGCCGGCTGATCGGCAGCGAGACCCTGCACGACATCACCCGCAGCGAGAACTCGTTCATCGAACGCCTGCGTTCGACCGAGATCGAAGGCGAGGTCGAACTGTTCTAGCGGGACCCGTCGCGGAGAGACCCATGGCCGACACCCAGTTCCGCATCGCCACCTTCAACCTGGAAAACCTGGACGACGACACCGCCGACCCGCCCTTCGACGCCCGCATCGCCACCCTGCGCCCGCAGTTGGAACGGCTGTCCGCCGACATCCTCTGCCTTCAGGAGGTCGACGCCCAGCACCCGGTGAAGAGCGAGCCGCGCATCCTGCGGGCTCTCGGCCGCCTGCTGGAGGGCACGCGCTACGCCGGGTTCCACGTGACGGCGGGCGACGGCGCCAATCCCGCCGACCGCCACAACCCGGTGGTGGTCAGCCGCTGGCCGATCCGGTCGGCGCGCCTGCTGCGCCACGATCTGGTTCCGCCGCCGCGGGTCCGGCTCGCCACCGCCGAGCCGGCGCAGGCCGATCCGGTGGAGGTGTCATGGGACCGTCCGGTCCTGCACGCGGAGATCGTCTTGCCGGGCGGGCGGATCCTGCACGTCTTCGACCTGCATCTGCGGGCGCCGCTGGCCGCCCCGGTGCCGGGGCAGAAATCCGGGCCCTTCACCTGGAAGACGGCGGGCGGCTGGGCGGAGGGCTTCTACCTCGCCTCCATCAAGCGGACCGGCCAAGCGCTGGAGACCCGGCTGGCGGTGGACCGGCTGTTCGCGGCCGATCCGGACGCGCTGGTCGTGGTGGCCGGCGACTGCAACGCGGAAATGGAGCAGACCACGCTGCGGATCCTTCGTGCCGACCCGTCGGCCACCGGCAACGACGCGCTGACCGGTCACGCCCTGATCCCGCTGGAGCAGGTGATCCCGGAGGAACGGCGCTTTTCGGTGCTGCACGCCGGCTCCGCCGTGATGCTGGATCACCTTCTGGTGTCGCGCACCCTGGCGGGCTGGTTCCGCGACGCCGAGATCCACAACGAGGACCTCAGCGACGAGGTCCTGGACACGACGGACACGCCCTCTCCCGAGAGCTACCACGCCCCGATGGTCGCGCGCTTCGCCCTGCCGGAGCGGTGAGCCTCAGGCCCGCATGTAGCTCCAGCCGTCGGCCTGCGCCTCGGCGATGTCCAGCACGGCGGCCGAAACGACGGTCAAGCCCTCCGCCGTCCGGCCGAGCTTCGCCAGCGTGTTGCCGCAGACGCGCAGCAGCGGGTCGGTCTCCGCGTCGGGCCGGTCGAGCGCTGCCGCCACAGCCTCCGCGTTGACGACGATCCGCACCTCCGCGTCCGGCCGCGCCTTGCGCAAATTCAAGGCGTTGCGCCGCGCCCGCTCCAGCGAGGCCGCCGTGGGCGCGTGGATGACCAGCCGCAAGGGAGACGCCGCCATCGCTCAGCCCGCCTTCGCCGCGTCGTGGAAGGAGAAGTCGAACAGGTTGTCCACGTCCACCGGGTCGGTGATCTGGCCCAGCCCCTGTTGAAACGCCTGCATGCGCTTGGTCGATTCCACGATGGCGCGGGGATCGTCCACGAAGGTCGTCGCGTCGGAGGTCAGGGCCGCGCGCATCACCGCCGGCTCGATCAGCCCCTTGCCGATGGCGGCGGTCACGTGCTCGGCCGTCTTGTCGGGGTTCGACTTGGCGAAGGCTGTGGCGCGGATGTGCAGCTTGACCAGCGTCGCGATGGCCGCGCGGTCGCGGGCGATGGCCGCCTCGGTCGCGGCGACGATGGCGCCCGGCTGCTTGGGGAACATGGCGCCGGCCTTGGCGACGATGCGGGCATCGGACAGGCGGCTCTGCACCAGGGTCAGCGTCGGTTCGAGGATCGACGAGCCGTCCACCGCCCCCGACAGCAGCGCCTGCTGCACCTGCTCGTCGCCCATGCCGACGATCTGGATGTCCTCGGCGGCGATCTTCCCAACCTCCGTCACCCAATGGCGCAGCACGAGATCGGGAACCGATCCGGCCGGCAAGGTCGCGATCTTCGCCGGGCGCCCCTGCGCGGCGCGGAACGCCTTGAAGCCCGCCGCCGGGCTGGCGGCCGTTGCGACCGCTTCGGCCAGCGGGCCACGCCCGATCAGCGCGACCTGATCGATCACGTTGGCGGCCACCACTTTCAGGGCGACGCCCTTGGAGCGCGCGATCATCGCCGGGCCGATGCCGACATAGGCGACGTCGAGCGTCCCGGAGGCGAGCGCCTGGATCATCGCCGGTCCCGACTGGAAGCTGGTCGTCGTCAGCTCAAGCCCGGCCTCCTTCGCCCAGCCCTCTCCCGACAGGATGTAGAGCTGGGTCATCGGGATGATCGGGATGTAGCCGACCCGCAAGGTCGACGCCGCACGGCTCCCGCGCGGAAGGGCGACGGTTCCGGCAAGGGCGGCGGCGGACATCAACACGGCGCGGCGGTTCAACAGCATCGGTTCGGCTTCCTTCGGTTTCGAAGGGCACCGTAAAACCGGGGCGGCCGGAAATCAATTCACGATTTTCAAGCCGGCATCCCGGAGAAATTCAACACATCGAAAATGTGTTGAAATGCCGGCCCGTTTCCTCAAGCCGCAACACCCGGCCGGTTGCGCCGGACCAGCCACAGGTTCAGCACCAGACTGCTCATCGCCGCCCCGCCGATCACCAGCGCCATCGGGACCGCCGTGCCGTCGGCCAGCAGACCGACCGCCCAGCCCGACAACGCTCCGCTGGTGAATTGCAGCATGCCGGCGAGCGCCGAGGCGGTGCCGGCCATCTGCGGGAAGGACTGCATGGCGCCGGCCATCGCGTTGGCGTTGGTCAGCCCGGTCAGCGCCATGAACAGGAACAGGCAGCCCACCAGCCCCCACAAGCCTCCCCAGCCCTCCAGCGCGACGAGGATCAGCAGCGCGCCGCTCGCCGCCGACAGGGCGGTGCCGGCCCGCAGGATGCGGTCGGAGCCGAAACGCATCACGATCTTGCTGTTGATCGTGTTCAGGATGATCATGCCGACGATGTTGATGCCGAACAGATAGCCGTAATTCTCCGGCCGCACCCCGAACAACTCGATGTAGACGAAGGGCGAGCCGGAGATGAAGGCGAACATCCCGGCGTAGATGCAGGCCGACCCCAGCCCGTAGCCGAGATAAGCGCGGTTGGTCAGCAGCTTGCGGTAGGACTCGACCAGAACCATCGGTCGCAGGCTGGTGCGGTTGTGCTGCGACAGAGTCTCCGGCAGGGTCAGCAGCGCCAGCATGGCGATGACGCCGAAGGCCACCTGCGCCCAGAAGATCCAGCGCCAGTTCGCCCAGACCAGGATCTGCCCGCCGATCAGCGGCGCGATGATCGGGGCGGCGCCCATCACCAGCATCATCATCGACAGGGCACTGGCCGCGCGGTCGCGCTCGTACACGTCGCGGATCATGGCCCGCACCAGCACCGGCCCGGCGCAGGCCCCCAGCGCCTGGACGAAGCGCCACAGCGCCAGATGCAGGATGTCCCCGGTCATCGAGCAGCCGATGCAGCCCACGGCGAAGAGCAGGATGCCGGTCGCCACCGGCCCGCGCCGCCCGAAACGGTCCCCCAGCGCTCCCCACAGGAGCTGCCCGACGCCGAAGCCCAGAAAGAAGGCCGACAGGGTCCACTGCACCTGGCTCTGGCTGACGCGCAACTCCGTCCCGATGGCCGGCATGCCCGGGAGGTACATGTCGGTCGCCATCGGGCCGATGGACATCAGGATGCCGAGGGCGGCGGTGAAGAAGGGACTTTGCGCGGGCGACAGGGAACGGGCGGCGGCGAGGCGCGCGAGCATGGGGGCGTCCGGGAAATGGGGAAGGTTTAGTGACCGATCCATAAAGCTGAACCTGTTGTCCGCCCGCTCAAACCCCCGTCTCGGCATGGCTGCCCTGCCCTGCCCTGCCCTGCCGGGATGGCGGCGGTCTTCCCGCATGCGCGATGCGAATCACCTATGCGTCAGCACGGCGTTCCTGGCTAAGTTTTCCCGACGACCGCCGATCCAGCCGAAGGCCGCGCCATGACGCAATTTTCCCGCCGTTCGGTTCTGATCCTGGGAGCCATGGGCCTCGTTGCGGGCGCGCTTCCGGCGCGGGCCGACGCCCTGGTTCCCGGCCTCGTCTACGCCGTCGGGCAGAAGTTCGACAAGAGCTTCAACGAGGGCGCCTTCACCGGGGCGGAGCGGTTCAAGGCCGCCACCGGCATCCCTTATGTCGAGTACATGCCGTCCAACCCGGCCCAGTTCGAGCAGGCGGTCGGTGCGCTGCTGCGGCGCGGCGTCACCGACGTGGCGACCATCGGCTTCTACTACGCCTCGGCGATCGGGGCGGTGGCGCGACGCTATCCCGCTGTCCGCTTCACCCTGGTCGATGCCTTGGCCGAGGGGCCGAACATCCGCTGCGTCACCTTCAAGGAGCAGGAGGGCGCCTTTTTGGTCGGGGTGCTGGCGGCGTTGGCGTCGAAAACCAAGACCGTCGGCTTCGTCGGCGCGCTCGACATTCCGCTGATCCGCAAATTCTCCGCCGGCTTCGAGCAAGGCGCGCGGCACGCGCGCGGCGACGTGAAGCTGCTGGTCAACTTCGTCGGCACCACGCCGGCCGCCTTCAACGACCCGTCGACCGGGGCGGAAGTCGCGCGCTCCCAGTTCCAGCGCGGAGCCGACGTGGTGTTCGCCGGGGCCGGCGTGTCCAACTTCGGCATCTTCGCGGCGGCGCGGGACGACGGGAAGCTCGCCATCGGCGTCGACAGCAACCAGAACTACCTCTACCCCGGCACCATCCTGACCTCCATGCTGAAGCGGGTCGATCTGGCGGTGGAGGCCAGCTTCCAGGCCGCCCACCAAGGGAATTGGTCCGCCGGCACCCGCGTGCTGGGGCTGGCCGAGGGCGCGGTCGATTACGCCGTGGACGAGAACAACCGCGAGCTTCTGTCCCCCGCCATGCTGGAACGGGTCGAGGAGGCCCGCCGCGCCATCGTTGCCGGACGCATCCCGGTGGCTGACGGAAGCTGATTCAGCCAGTCTTCCGCTAAGTCTTTCATCCCAAAACGAAAACGCCCAGTTCCGCCGATTGTTGCCGGGACACTGCTTTTCCGCTTGATATGCTCTGATGGAGCAAATAGTCTTTTGCTCGAAACGAGCATTTTGGAGCGCACGATGCCCGACGCCGCCGGTCCCATCCCGCCGTCCAGCCGCACGCCCGGGGACCTCGCCTACACCCCCGCCGTCGCGGAGGCGACCGCCCCGATCTACGAGCGCATGAAGCGCGTCGTCCCCGCCATCGAATGGCCGTTCCACGCCCCGCTGATCCACGCCATCAACGAGTTGAAGCGTGAGCGGAACGCGGTCGTCCTCGCCCACAATTACCAGACGCCGGAGATCTTTCACGGGGTGGCCGACATTGTCGGCGACAGCTTGGCCCTTGCCGCCCGCGCGACGGAGACCGACGCCGACGTGATCGTGCTGGCCGGGGTGCATTTCATGGCGGAGACGGCCAAGCTGCTGAACCCGGCCAAGACGGTGCTGATCCCCAGCCGCAACGCCGGCTGCTCGCTGGCCGACTCGATCACCGCCGCCGACGTGCGGCTGCTGCGCCAGACCTACCCCGGCGTGCCGGTCGTCGCCTACGTCAACACCTCGGCCGAGGTGAAGGCGGAGGTGGACATCTGCTGCACCTCGGGCAACGCGGTGGAGGTGGTGGAATCGCTGGGCGTGCCCCGTGTGCTGTTCCTGCCCGACGAGTATCTGGCCAAATACGTCGCCACCCAGACCGAGGTGGAGATCATCGCCTGGAAGGGCCATTGCGAGGTCCACGAGCGCTTCACCGGCGCCGAGATCGACGATTTCCGCAAGCGCTTCGACCGGCTGACCGTGATCGCCCATCCGGAATGCCCGCCCGACGTGCTGGAGGCCGCCGATTTCGTCGGCTCCACCGCCCGGATGATCGACTTCGTGGCTGGAGAGAAGCCGCCGCGCGTGCTGATGGTCACCGAATGCTCGATGAGCGACAACGTGGCCGCCGCCTCGCCCGACACGGAGTTCGTGCGACCCTGCAACCTGTGCCCGCATATGAAGACGGTGACGCTGGCGAGCATCCTGGAGTCGTTGCGGACGCTGGAACCGCGCGTCGAGATCGCCCCCGAACTGGCCGACCGCGCGCGGCGCTCGGTGGAGCGGATGCTGGCGGTGAAGCCGAAGTGATGGCTTTGCCCCCACCCTAACCCTCCCCCGCTTGCGCGGGAGAGGGGACTGCCGCCGCATTTTTGCAAAGCTCCTACCCCCTCTCCCGCGCAAGCGGGGGAGGGATGGGGAGGGGGCAAGCCCGACGAGGACCCCAATGACCACCCCCACCCCCTACGAGGTCCGCGACGCCGAGGTGATCGTCATCGGCTCCGGTCTGGCCGGCATGACCGCCGCCCTGGCTTTGGCGCCGCGCGCCGTCACGTTGCTGACCAAGACCACCGATCTGCCCGGCGGGTCGAGCCTGCACGCGCAGGGTGGCATCGCCGCCGCCATCGGCCCCGGCGACCGGCCGGAGGACCACGCCGCCGACACCGTGTCGGCCGGGGCCGGGTTGGTCGACGCGGCGATGGCGGCGCTGCTGACCCGCGACGGCGCCGCCCAGGTGCGGGCGATGCTCGCCGACGGACTCCCCTTCGACCGTTCGCCGGACGGCGCCCCCCTGCTGGGCCGCGAAGCCGCGCACGGCGCCGCGCGCATCGTCCACGCCGGGGGCGACGCCACCGGCCGGACACTGGTGACGGCGCTGGCCGAACGCCTGCGCGCCACGTCTTCCATTCGGGTCGAGACCGGCGCCTTCGCCGTCGATCTGGCGATGCGCAACAACCGCGTCTGCGGCCTGCTGGCCTTCCACCCCGAGGGCTGGGTCCTGCACCGGGCGCCGCGCGTGATCCTGGCGACCGGCGGCATCGGCGGCGCCTTCGCGCGCACCACCAACCCGGCCGAGGCGACCGGCGACGGGCTGGCGCTGGCGGCGCGGGCCGGCGCCCGGCTGGCCGATCTGGAGTTCGTGCAGTTCCACCCGACCGCGCTCGATGTCGCGGCCGACCCGGTGCCGCTGCTGACCGAGGCGTTGCGCGGAGCCGGAGCCGTGCTGCTCGACCGCGCCGGGCGGCGCTTCATGCCCGGCGAGCACCCCTTGGCCGAGTTGGCGCCGCGCGACGTGGTCGCCCGCGCCATCGGCCGACGCATCGCGGCGGGGGAGCCCGTGTTCCTCGACCTGCGCCCGGCGCTGGCGGCCAAGCCGGACGGCTTCCCGACCGTGCTGGCGCTGTGCGCCGACCACGGGCTGGATCCGTTCGCGGCGCCGATGCCGGTGGCGCCGGCCGCGCATTACCACATGGGCGGGGTCGTCACCGACGCCGATGGGCGCACCAGCCTGGAGGGGTTGTGGGCCTGTGGCGAGGTCGCCTGCACCGGCGTCCACGGCGCCAACCGGCTGGCCAGCAACTCGCTGCTGGAGGCGCTGGTCTTCGGTGCCCGCGTCGCGCGGGACGTGGCGAGCCGCGTCCTGCCTCCGCTGCCGCCCTTTGCCCTCCCCGCCCCCCCCGCCGTCGCGGCGGGGGTCGGCGGCGCGCTGCTCGACGCCATCGCGGCGGAGGGGCGGAACGTGCTCTACGACGGCGCCGGGCTGGTCCGCGACGGGCTGGGGCTGCGCGCGGCGCGGCGGAAGCTCGACCGGCTGGCGGCGGCGCTCGACAGCCTGCGCGACGCCGATGCCGGATCCGACACCGCCCTCGATCCCGTCTCGGTCCGCCGTTGGGGCGAGGCGCGCAACCGGCTGCTGGTCGGCCGGCTGGTGGTTCACGCCGCCTTGGCGCGCGAGGAGAGCCGGGGCGCCCATTGCCGCGCCGACCACCCCCTGCCCGACCCGGCAAGCGGGCGCACCGCCGAAAACCGCATCCTGACCCTCACCGATCTGGCCGGCGCCGCCGGCCCCCTGCCCGGAGACGCCGCATGCTGCATCCCCTGACCGTCGAGCCCATCGTCCGCGCCGCCCTGGCCGAGGATCTGGGCCGGGCCGGCGACATCACCACCGACAGCATCATCCCCGCCGACGCCACCGCGACCGCCCGCATCGCCGCCCGCAAGGACGGCCGGGTCGCCGGGCTGGAGGCGGCGTTGATGGCCTTCCGTCTGCTCGATCCCGCCGTGTCCGTCTCGGTCGAGCGGGAGGACGGCGCCGACGTTCCCCCCGGCGGCACCATCGCCACCGTGACCGGCAAGGCCCGCGCCCTGCTGACCGCCGAGCGCACCGCGCTGAACCTCATGGGCCGACTCTCCGGCATCGCCACGGCCACCCGTGGGCTGGTCCGCGAGGTCGAGGGCACGAACGCCCGCATCGTCTGCACCCGCAAGACCACGCCTGGCCTGCGCGTTCTGGAGAAGCATGCGGTGAGACTCGGCGGCGGCTTCAACCACCGCTTCGGCCTGGACGACGCGGTGCTGATCAAGGACAACCACATCGCCGTGGCCGGCGGAGTCCGCGCGGCGGTGGAGCGCGTGCGCGCCAGCATCGGCCACATGGTGAAGGTGGAGGTGGAGGTCGACACGCTCGACCAGCTCGACGAGTTGCTGGGGCTGCCGGTGGACGTCGTGCTGCTCGACAACATGGACCCGGAGACGCTGCGCCGGGCGGTGCGGATGATCGACGGCCGGCTGCTGGCCGAGGCGTCGGGGAACGTCACGCTGGCGACCGTCCGAGCCATCGCCGAGACCGGGGTCGACATGATCTCCTGCGGTTGGCTGACCCACAGCGCGCCGAATCTGGACATCGGGCTGGATGTTTAGGCGTTGCTTCGCGGCCCCCTCCCCATCCCTCCCCCGCTTCGCGGGAGAGGGGGCAGGAGCTTTGCGGAAGAGCAGCGGCAGTCCCCTCTCCCGCGCTAGCGGGGGAGGGTTAGGGAGGGGGCAAGCCGCACCCCGCGCTTACGGAAACTCCCGCACCGTGTGCAGGTGGTTCAGCGGGCCATGCCCATGCCCGAGCCCCGGCGCGGTGAGGATCGCGGTCTCAACATAAGACCGCGCCCGCGCGACCGCGTCATGCGTGTTCAACCCCTGCGCCAGACCGGCGGCGATGGCCGAGGACAGCGTGCAGCCGGTGCCGTGGGTGTGCGGGGTGTGGACCCGGCTGCCCTCGAACACCGTCTCGCCGTCCTCGGTCAACAGCAGGTCGTAGAGCCGGTCGCTCTCCAGATGCCCACCCTTCAGCAGCACCGCTTTCGGGCCGAAGCTCAGCAGCAGCGCCGCAGCCTGCCGCATGTCGTTCAGGTCGCGGATCGGCACGTCGGTCAGCGCCTCGGCCTCCGGCAGGTTGGGCGTCACGATCCAGGCCAGCGGCAGCAGGCGCTTGCGCAGGGTCAGCACCGCGTCGGGCTCCAGCAGGAAATGCCCGCTCTTGGCGATCATCACCGGATCGACGACCAGCGGCACGTTGCCGCCCTGGGCCTCGTATTCCCCCGCCACCGCGTCGATGACGGCGGCGTTAGCGAGCATGCCGATCTTCACCGCGTCGGCGCCGATGTCCTCCAGCACCACCTTCATCTGGAGCGCGACGAAGGCCGGGTCGATCGCCAGCACGCCGTGGACGCCCAGCGTGTTCTGCGCGGTCAGCGCGGCGATGGCCGTGGCGGCGTAGGCGCCGAGCGCGCTCACCGCCTTGATGTCGGCCTGGATGCCGGCGCCGCCACCCGAATCCGAGCCGGCGACGATCAGGACGCGGCCTTTCATCGCGTCGCCTCCAGCGCGGTCCGGCGGATGGCCTCGGCGATGTCGCCGACGACCTGGTTGACCAGCCCCTCGTCGTCGCCTTCGGCCATCACGCGGATCAGCGGCTCGGTGCCCGACTTGCGGATCAGCAAGCGCCCGCTGCCCGACAACCGGCCCTCGCCGTCGCGGATCGCCTCCTGCACCACGGCGTCCTCCAGCGGCTTGGAACCGGCGGAAAAGCGCACGTTGGTCAGCTTCTGCGGGACCGGGGCGAAGACCCGGCAGACCTCGCTGGCCGATTTGCCGTTGGTCTGGATCAGCACCGCCAGCACCTGAAGCGCCGCGATCAGTCCGTCGCCGGTGGTCGAGTAGTCCGACAGCACGACGTGGCCCGACTGTTCGCCCCCGACGTTGTAGCCGCGCTCGCGCATCAGCTCCACGACGTAGCGGTCACCGACCGGGGTGCGCGCCAGATGCAGGCCGATCCCGTCGAGGTGGCGCTCCATGCCCAAATTGGACATGACGGTCGCCACCACGCCGCCGCCGCGCAGGGTCTGCGCGCCGGCCCAGGAGCAGGCGATCAACGTCATCAGCTGGTCGCCGTCGATCGGGCGCCCGGCCTCGTCCACCATGATCAGACGGTCGGCGTCGCCGTCCAGCGCGATGCCGAGATGGGCGCCATGGGCGACGACCTGCTCCTGCAAGGTCTGGGTGGCGGTGGCGCCGCAGCCCTTGTTGATGTTGGTGCCGTCCGGCGAGACGCCGACCGGGATCACGTCCGCCCCCAGTTCGTACAGCACCTTGGGCGCCACCTTGTAGGCGGCGCCGTTGGCGCAATCGATGACGATCTTCAACCCGTCCAGCCGCAACCCGCGCGGGAAGGTGTTCTTGACGTATTCGATGTAGCGGCCGGTCGCGTCCTCCATACGGCTGGCGCGGCCGAGATCGGCCGATCCGGCGAGGTCGGGGGCGAAGGGCTGGCCCATCCGCGCCTCGATGGTGGCCTCCACGTCGTCGGACAGCTTGTAGCCGTCCGGACCGAACAGCTTGATGCCGTTGTCCTGGTAGGGGTTGTGCGAGGCCGAGATGACGACGCCCATGTCGGCGCGCAAAGACCGCGTCAGCATGGCGACCGCCGGGGTCGGCAGCGGCCCGACCAGCACCACGTCCATCCCCATCGAGATGAAGCCGGCGGTCAGCGCCGGTTCCAGCAGATAGCCCGACAGGCGCGTGTCCTTGCCGATCACCACGCGGTGGCGGTGGGAGCCGCGCCGGAACTGGAGCGCCGTCGCCATCGCCACGCGCAACGCCGTCTCGGCGGTCATCGGGTCGATGTTGGCGGTCCCGCGGATGCCGTCGGTGCCGAACAGGTGTCGCGTCATGAGAACCTCGGTGATGGAACGTTGCTCGACGGCCCCGCGAAAGGCCAACAGGAAAACCTAAAGTGTTCCTTTTCACTCCTTAGCCCGTGCGCGGTCAAGACCCGCGTCCAGGCCCGGACGAAAGGGTTACAGGGGGTGCAGAGCCTCCCACAGGGCGCGGGCCTGCGCAGTCTCGGCGACGTCGTGGACGCGCAGGATCTGCGCGCCCT
This sequence comes from Azospirillum doebereinerae, assembly GCF_003989665.1. GTDB lineage: Bacteria > Pseudomonadota > Alphaproteobacteria > Azospirillales > Azospirillaceae > Azospirillum > Azospirillum doebereinerae. The sequence continues at coordinate 55,701 of NZ_RZIJ01000012.1, forward strand.
GGTTCAGCGTCTCCAGCCCGGCGGCGAGCGAGCCGGCAAGCCGCTCCTTGGGCGGTTCCCCACGCGACAGGCGGCCGATGAAGGCCTTGCGCGACAGCCCGATCAACACGGCGCAGCCCAGCGCGTGGTACAGCGCGGTGTGGCGCAGGATGGCGAGGTTGTGCTCGACCGTCTTGCCGAAACCGATGCCGGGATCGACCGCGATGCGCTCCAGCGGCACCCCGGCGGCGGCGCAAAGCGCCACCCGCTCCTCCAGCCAGTCGAACACGTCGAGCGCGGCGTCGGCGTAATGGGGATCGCGCTGCATGGTGCCGGGTTCCCCCAACATGTGCATCAGCACGACCGGCGTCCCGGATTTGGCGACCACCGGCAGGGCCAGCGGGTCGCTCAAGCCCGCGATGTCGTTGACGATGCGCGCTCCGGCGCCGATGGAGGACGCCATGACGCGGGCATGGCGCGTGTCCACCGACACCACGGCGCCCTTGGCCGCGAAATGGCGGATGACGGGAAGGACGCGCGCCTCCTCCTCCTCCGGGGCGACCGGGGCGGAGCCGGGGCGGGTGGACTCGCCGCCGATGTCGAGGATGTCGGCCCCGGCCGCCAGCAGAGCCTCGCCATGGGCGATGGCGGCGCCGGGGTCGAGGAAGTCGCCGCCGTCGGAAAAGCTGTCGGGCGTGACGTTGACGATGCCCATGATGGCGGGCCGTCCCGGATCCACCCCGCCGAAGGGCGCGCGGGCGCGGGTCAGCGCGCCGAGCCGCCGGTCGAGCGTCTCGGCGACGGCGCGGGAGCGCTCCCAACCCCAGGCGAGAATCTCCGACAACGGCGCGAAGGCGCGCTCGATGCGTTCGCCTTGCCGGCTCCCCTGCCGGACGATCAACTCCGCCGTGGCGAAGGAGAAGCGCCCGCCGGCCAGCGGAACGGCCGCTCCCTTGGCCCAGGCGGCGACCGGCATCAGCCCGACCGGCCGCAGATAGACCCGTACACCCTCCTCCGCCGCCCAGGGGCAGAAGGACGCCAGGGAGCCGGCGGCGGATTTCTGGGCGGGAGTCTTTGGGGCGGGCGGCATGATCGAACCCTGGATGGAAAGCGTCAGGCCCCGTTCGTGGCACGGCAGGGCGCTTGGTGCAAGGCCGTCGGGGGGGGCAGTGCGGGGTCAGAGCGCCGGGACGCTGGCCGGGGGCGCAGCGTCCTCCGCGTGCGTGGAGGCGGCATCCGGCCGGCGGCGGGAGGCGGCGACTTCCGTCAGGGTGCGAAACAGGGCGGCGGACACGATGGGCTTGCTCAGATAGGCGTTCATCCCGGCCGCCAGATACTCCGTCTCGTTGCCGGGCATGGCGTTGCCGGTCAGCGCGACGATGGGGATGCCGCAGGCGGGCTCCGGCATGGCGCGGATGTGGCGGGTCGCGGTGATGCCGTCCATCACCGGCATCTGCACGTCCATCAGCACGATGTCGAAGCTCTCCTCCTCCAGCGCCCGGACGGCCTGCAGGCCGTCCGGCACGGCGATGGGCCGATGGCCGGCCCGGCGCAGCATCGCCACCACGATGTCCCGGTTGATCTCGTTGTCCTCGGCGATCAGCACCCGCAGCCCGTTCACGGAGGGCGCGAGGATGCCGGGCGGGGACGGCGCCATCGACGGCACCTCCTCCGGCGCCGCCGCCGGGTGGCACAGCACGGTGAACCAGAAGGTGCTGCCCTTGCCCTCGATGCTGACGGCACCGATCCGCCCGTTCATCAGCGTGACCAGTTCGCGGCTGATCGCCAACCCCAGCCCGGTGCCGCCGAACTTGCGGGTTATGGAGCCGTCGGCCTGGGTAAAGCGGCGGAACAGGGTGGGCAGCACATCGCCCGGAATGCCGATGCCGGTGTCGACCACCTCGAAGCGCAGCAGGAAGCCGCCATCGGGTTTCGGCGCCTCGTCCAGCCCTGCGCGCAGGGTGACGGCGCCGCGGTGGGTGAACTTCAGCGCGTTGCCGATCAGGTTCACGAGAACCTGACGGATGCGCCGCACGTCGGCCCGCGCGCGCGCCGGCACCCCCGGCGCCACGTCGAGCGAGAAGCCCAGACCGCGCCCCGACGCCGAGGGCTGGAGCAGGGCGACGGTATGCTCCAGCATGGCGCGCAGGTCGAAATCGACCGGTTCGACCTCCACCTTGCCGGCCTCCAGCTTGGACAGGTCGAGGATGTCGTCGAGGATCGTCAGCAGGGCGTTGCCGGACCGCCGGGCGACCTCCAGCAAGCGGCGCTGCTCCTGGTCCAGGTTGGGTCCGTCCACCAGCGTCAGCGCTCCCAGCACGCCGTTCATGGGCGTGCGGATCTCGTGGCTCATGGTCGCCAGGAACTCGCCCTTCATGCGGTTGGCGTGGTCGGCGGCCTCCTTGGCACGTCGCAGGCTGGCCTCGATCTCGCGCTGGGCGGTGATGTCGCGCATCGCGCCGGTGAAATACTGCCGCTCGCCCTCGCGCCAGCCGGCCAGCGTGACCTCGACCGGGAATTCGCTGCCGTCCTTGCGCAAGCCCCGCATCTCGCGCACTCCGGATTTCGGCGGTTCGAGCTTGCCGGTCCGGTAGGCCTCCATGCGGCTGTCGTGGATGTCGGCCAGTTCGGCCGGCATCAGCCGCCGCAGCGTCCCGCCGACGACCTCGGCCGCGCCGAAGCCGAACAGCCGCTCCGCCGCCGGGTTGAAGGCGCCGACGACGCCGTGTTCGTCGATGGTGATGATCGGCTGGGCCACCGCCCCGAACATGGCGCGGTAGCGCGCCTCGCTGGCTTGCAGGCGCTGGGCGGACAGCTCACGCTCGGTGATGTCGGTGGCCGATCCGCGATAGCCGGTGAAGACGCCGTCCCCGTCGAACACCGCGCGGCCGCTGACGCTGACGTAGCGCAGGCCGTTGTCAGTCATCACCTGATAGCGGAAGTTCCGGAAGGGCTCACGACGGTCCAACTGGCGTTGATGCTCCGCCCATTTGGCTTCGTCGCCCGGCTCCCGGAACGCGACCTCGTCACGCCGCATGCCGAGCGGCACGGAGCCCCGGTCGGTCTGCGGCACCAGCGGCCCGATCAGACGCGAGAAGCGCAGATCCGCGTCCGTCTCCCAGAACCAGTCCGATGCCGTCTCCGCCTGATCGCGGAACCGCTGCTCGCTGTCCATCAGGCTGCGGCCGGCGGCGGCGAGTCGGGCGGACTGCCGTGTCGCCAGCAGCGCCAGGCCGAACAGCCCCAGCATGCTGGCCGCCGCGCTCATCATGTACAGCCGTTGATTGTGTTTGGTCTCGACCAGGAAGGCGCGTTCCCCATAGGCGGCGGTGACCAGCAGCGGATAATCCTCCAGCACGCGGAAGGATTGAAGGCGGACGACGCCGTCGATGGCGCTGGTGGTGCGCAGAAAGCCTTCGTTCTGCCGCCGCGACATGACCAGCGTCGCCGACGCGCTGAGGTCGCGGCCGATGATCTTGTCGGTCAGCCCGGAGCGCGCCCGCAGGATCCCGTCCTTGCCGGCGATCGACACCATGCCTTCGGTATCGCCGTCTAGAATATCCAGGGTCCGGCTGAGGTAGAAGGGATCCAGCAGGGCCATCATGACACCGGCGAAGCTTCCATCGGCGCGCGTCAGCCGCCGGGTCAGCGGGATCGCCCACTTGCCCGACATCCGCCCTTCCACCGGCTTGCCGATGAACAGACCGACGTTGGGGTGCTCCATGTGGATGCGGACATGCTCGCGGTCCGCCAGATTCACGATGCGAAAGGGCTCCTCCACCGTGGTGTGCGCCAGATCGCCGTTCTCGTTGACGATGGCGATCTGCATCAGGAGGTTGGAGCGATGGACCGCGCGGCGGAAAAGCCACTCCACATCCTCGCCCAGCATCGGGCCGTGGTCATGGAACTCGTCGGACAGGAACAGCATGATCTGGTCGGCTTCGGCGATGGCGCGCGTGGTGTGTTCGGCGACGACGCGCGCCAGATTGCCGGTGTCCCGCTCGGCCCGCTCCATCGCCTCCTCGCCGTCGTGATGGGCGAGCATCAGGGCGGCCATCCACAGCGCGGCGGTCATGACCAGCGTCGCCATCCAGACGGCGATGGAGAAGTTGCGGTGCTGGCGGCGGGGGATCATCGCGAGCGCTCCGCCGGGGCGAAGGTGGCGACCGCGCGTGTCAGGCCGGCGATGTTCAGCGGACGCGGAAGGAACAGATCGGCCGGCACGGCACCGACATGCGGCTCGCCCGCCGGCTCGCCGCACAGCACGCACGACAACTCGGGGCGCAGCGCCTTCAGCCGGACGATCAGCGCCGGGCCGGTCATCCCGCCGGCCGAGGGGCCGGCGACCACGACGTCGAAGGACTCCGGCTCGTCCATCACGATCTCCAGCGCCTCGCCGCCGCTTTCGCAGACCGCGACCTCGCAGCCCAGCCGCTCCAGGCTGATCGCCAGCCAATCGCCCATCGCCGGGTCGTCGTCGACGACCAGCACATGGCAACGCAGGGCGGCGGGGGGCGCCTCGGGCTTGGGTTCCGGCGGAACCCTGGGGGCCGGATCGGCGGCCAGCGGCACGAAAAGGCGGACCAGCGTGCCCTCGGCGGGGTGCGTCCAGACGACCAGTCCGCCGTCGTGCCAGCGCGCGACGGAGGTGAGCGCGGGCGGCGGCTCCGCGTCGGCCTGGCGAGCCTTGTTGCGGGTGGCGAGCAACGGGTCCAGGGTGGCGCGCAGCGCGGGGATCGGGCGCGGGGCCACGCCGATGCGCAGTTCGAACATCACGTGCGGGCGCCGCCGGGGCAGCAGCGGGGCATGGACCTGCCAACCGGCCGGAGCGACGGCGGGATTGACCGTCCCGTCCCACAGCATGGCCCGCAGCCCCAGCGCGGCGTCCCCCGTTCCCCGGAGTTCCGCACCGAGGAGCGCCAGACCGTGCGCCAGCACCGCCGCGTTGCCCGGAACGGCGGGCAGATCGGGAGCTTCGCGCAGCGACAGGGCGGCGTCCGGCGGCAGCGCGGCGCGCAACTCCGCCGCCGCGCTGCCCAGGACATGGTCGGCGGTGGTCGGCCTCATGTCCACCGGGGCGGCGCGGGATCCCGACAAAGCCCGGCGCAGCAGCGATTTGTTGTGGTCGATGGCGCGCAGGATGCGTGCGGCGTAATCGGCCTGGGGGCTTCCGTCCGGCAGGTCCGTCACCAGGAAGTCGGCGTAGCCGGCGATGGCCCCCAGCGTGTTGTTGACGTCGTGGACGATGGCGCCGGCCAGTTCGGCCATCGCGTCCATGTTTTCAAGCTGCATGGTCCGCAGCCGTTCCCGCAGCGGGTCGCGGCCGACGATCACCGCGCCGCCGCCCGGCAGGGAAAGCCGTTCGAGAACCAGGGCGGCCGGCCAGATTGTTTCGTCGTCCCACCGGATTTCCGGCGCGGCGGCGGCGCCGAGAGCGGCGACGGCGGCCGGGTTCGCGGCCAGCACCCAGCCGTCCGAATCGAGCAGGACCGCCGCATCCTCCAACGCGTGGAGCAGGACGCGCAGGTCGTCGAGGCTGGGAGCGTTCTCCGGCACCGTCTCGCCGCTGTCCAGCGACGCGTCGTCCAGAGAGTCGTCGAGCGACGCGTCGGCGCGCCATGCCGCCAGCGCTTGCGCGCGCCGCTGGTCGCGCTCGCGGCGGCGTAGCGCGCCATGGGCGGTCGCGGCGGCCAGCAGCCCGGCGGCGGCCAGCCCGATCGAAACGGCGACGATCCAGGACAGGGTCTCGCGCCCCACGGCCGCCGGCGCCAACCACAGCGTTCCGGCCCCGACGCCGAGCGCCAGAACCACCGGCGCCACGACGTTCCAGCCCCACAGGCGGACCGGCTTGTCTTCGAGAAGGTCGGGCGGCGGAGTTTGGATCATCGATCACTCGTGGAAGAGGGACAGCGGAAAACATCATCCGCGCCCGGTTCGCGCATCCTAGCGCGCCATGGAGCCGCCCCTTGCCTCAGGATCGACCCGTATGGTTCGTGCCCGTAACTTTTTTTCCCGTCAGGACGAGGCCGGGCTCAGGCCATGGCTCAGGGCGTGGGTCAGCAGGCCGGCCTCCTGCGCGCGGCGGACGGCGTCGGTCCGGTTGCGGGCGCCCAGCTTGCGCAGGATCCGGCGGGTGTGCAGCTTCACCGTCACCTCCTGGAGGCTGAGCTGCCGCCCGATCTCCTTGTTGGTGGAGCCGGTCGCCAGCATCCGCAGCACCTGCCCTTCCCGTTCCGTCAGCGGGGCCGACAGGGTGCCGTCGCCGTCGATGGCGCCATCCGGCGCGTCTTCCGCCTCGTCCGGATCGACCGGCACGTCGCCCAGCGCCAGCAGTTCCAGCACCACCTCGCGGGGCACGCAACTTCCCCCCTCGGCGACCAACCGCAGCGCCTGCGCCAGCGTCCGGCGCGGCGTGGTCTTGGGCAGGAAGGCCTGGGCGCCGCAGCGCAGGACCTCCAGCGCGGTTTCGGGATCCTCGTCGCCGGTGACGACGGCCACCGGCCCCTCGACACCCGCCCGCCGCACATGGGTCAGCGAATTGCCGCCGTCGAGGCCTGGCATCCGCCAGTCGAGCACGATCAGGTCGAAGCGTTCGGGCGTCAGCGTGTCCAGCGACCCGACGCAGACCACTTCCGCGTCGGGCCAAGCCTGACGCACGGACAGCTCGAGCGCGTCCCGGAACAGGGGGTGGTCGTCGGCCACCAGAATCTTCATCCACCGCCTCCGCCCACGGTCTCCGGCCCACCGTCTCCGTCGTGCCGGCATCCGACTTTCGGACCGGTTCGGATGATAGCATTAGACAGGGATACTCACCCTGAAACATTAAATTTCTACGACCACGGCGTTCCGGCCGGCGGGCTTCGTCCCGCATAGGGATAGCTCTCCCCTTATCCGATTTCCCGGCGGACCTATCCCTCGCCACTCCCGCACGCGGTACCACCACCCGCTATACTTACCCCATGGAACGAGGCGTTTCCGGCGGGTCCGGTGACGATGGAAGCATGCAGGTTCCCGGGACGGGGGCACTGCCCAACGTGAAAGACGCGGAGACCGGCGCCATGGAAATGACCCTGTACGAAGTGAGGCCCAAGGCCAAGGCGGGGCACATCCTTCTGGTCGACGACGATCCCGATTTCCGCAACATGGTCGCCACCGCCTTCACCCGCGCCGGCTTCAGCGTGCGGGAGGCGACGAACGGGAAGGCCGCCCTCGCCGCGCTTGGGGAACAACCGGTCGATCTGATCGTGACCGACATCATCATGCCGGAAGCCGATGGTTACGAAGTGATCGTGCGCCTGCAGGCGATGCCGTCGCGCCCGCCGCTGATCGCCATGTCCGGCGGCAGCATCCGGCTGCGCATGGAGCTGCCGAACATGGCCCGCCTGCTGGGGGCCGACGCCGCGTTCGAGAAGCCGCTGAACCTCGCGGCGCTGATCAAGGAAGCCGGGCGCCTGATCGACGAGCACCAGAAAAACAAGCTCGCGTCATGATGGCGTGAGCCCGGTCCCTGGATTCAGGTGACAATTCTCAATTGACGATACGCCACGTGCCGTCGGCCATCAGGCAGGCGGTGCCGAAGCTTGGCTGCGGCCGGCCGCCGATCAGGATCGTGCTCTGGTATTCGCGGCACTGCTGCCCGTTGGCGGATCGGTAGACCGGACCGGTGGGGTCGGCCGCGACGGATGGCGGCGGCGCGTAGACCACGGCGGGCGGCTGCCCGTAGACCACCACCGGCGGGGGCGGCGGCGCGTACATGACCACCGGCGGCGGGCCGTAATGGCGGTGCGGCTCGTAATAGCCATAGGACGGAAAGATCGGCCCTACCCCGATTCCGAACGACACCGACCCGCGCGCGGCGGCGCTGCCCGGAATCGCCAAGGCCATCGCCGCAACGGCCAACGCACCCAGGGCCAAGCCCCGACGCACCGCAGTCATGATCCGTCTCCCGATCGCATCCCGCGATCACACACGTGTACGGGCATCATACACCGGAGCGCGGGGGAGCGACAGGGGGCGGATTCACGTATCCCGGCTCTTCGAACCCGGATGGAGGCCGCTCAGATGTCGAGCGGCAGGTTGTCGGGATCGAAGCCCAACTGCTCGACGATGGCACGGGCCAGCGGCAGGCTGGTCTCGAACCGCCATTCGCGGCGACTGGGCAGGTATTCCGACACGTTGGGACGGCCGTTGGCGAAACGGCGCGGATTCATCTCGTACCAATAGATGTCGCTCAGCGGGACGCCCTGCTCCTGGGCGTAGGCTTCGGCGATGCGTGGCCAGTCGTTCACGGCGGCCTGCGGAGCACCCGGCGTCTTGGCGATGTCGGTCTGTTCCAGGAACGCGACGATGCGCTTTCCCTCACGCTCGAAATCGGCGACGCGGATGGCGGCGGGCGCCTTCCCCTCGCGCTGATAGCTCCATTCACGGTTCTTTTCGACCAAGGCCTTGTCCACGGCTGCTGCTCCAGTTTGCTCCTTCGAAGGCTAGCCGACCGACCGGCCCTCGCCAACTGTTCCGTTGCCCTATCCCGAAAAGTCCTTGAGGACTCGGCAATTTTACGCTTCCGGTATAGACCGGCGGTTACAAAAGCACGAGTGGGATTCTTTGTATACGGGAAATTCCCCCGGCTTGGGCGGGGCCGCTCAATAGCCGGCGGTCATGCCGTCCGGGTTGCGCGGGTCGGAAAAGCCGTACAGCCCGTCGTCGCGGAGCTGAATGGTCTGGGTTCGGCCCATGGTCGGTTTGACCGCGACCTTGTGTCCCTTCTGTTCCAGCAGCTTGACCGTGTCGGGGCTGAGACCCTTTTCCACCCGCAGTTCGTCGGGGGTCCATTGGTGGTGGACGCGCGGCAGGGCGGCGGCCTCGGCCGGGTTCATGGCGAAGTCGATGTGGTCGATCACCGTTTCCAGGGTCGTGGTGATGATCCGGCTGCCGCCGGGGCTGCCGGTGAGCAGCCAGGGCTTGCCGTCCTTCAGCACGATGGTCGGCGACATGGAGCTGAGCGGGCGCTTGAAGGGCTGGACCGCGTTGGCGTCGCCGCCGATCAGCCCGAAGGCGTTGGGGACGCCGGGCTTGGCGGAGAAGTCGTCCATCTCGTTGTTCAGCAGGATGCCGGTCCCCTCGGCGACGATGCCGCTGCCGAAGTTCAGGTTCAGCGTGTAGGTGGTGCTGACCACGTTGCCCTGGGAATCGGCGACCGAGAAATGGGTGGTCTGGTCGCTCTCGTAGGGCGCCGGCTTGCCGGGCTTGATGGTGCTGGCGGGGGTGGCCTTGTCGGGGTCGATCTTCGCCGCCAACTCGTCCGCGTAGGCGCGCGCGGTCAGGCCCTTCACCGGGACCTTGGTGAAGTCCGGGTCGCCCAGATATTCGGAGCGGTCGGCGAAGGCCAGCTTCATCGCCTCGGCCATCAGGTGGATGGTCTGGGCGCTGCCGGCTCCCAGTTCCTTCAACGGGTAGCGTTCCAGGATGTTCAGCATCTGCACGATGTGCACCCCGCCGGAACTGGGCGGCGGCATCGACTTCACCGTGTAGCCCCGGTAGGTCCCGCTGACCGGCTCGCGCTCCACCACCTTGTAGCTTTTGAGGTCGTCGGCGGTGATGAAGCCGTTGTTCTTCGCCATCTCCGCCGCGATCTTCTCGGCGATGGACCCCTCGTAAAAGGCCTTCGCCCCTTGCGCGGCGATCAGTTCCAGCGACTTGGCCAGATCCTCCTGCACCAGCGTCTCGCCGACGCGCAAGGGACGCTCGGCCTTGAAGAAGACCGCGCGGGTGGCGCCCCAGGCTGCCAAGTGGTCGCGCTCGACCTCCAGCAGTCCGGCAAGCTGCGGCGTCACGGCGTAGCCCTCGCGCGCCAGCTTGATCGCGGGGGCGATCACCTCGGCCAGCGGCAGGGTGCCGTATTTTTCCTGGGCGTGGGCTAGGCCGGCGACGGTGCCGGGGATGCCGACCGCCAGATGGGTGTAGAGCGAGCGGTCGGGCACGACCTTGCCCTGCCCGTCCAGATACATGTCGCGGAACGCCTTGGCCGGGGCCATCTCGCGGAAGTCGATGGCGACGTCCCGGCCGCTCTTGGCGTCGTGGACGATCATGAAGCCGCCGCCGCCGAGGTTTCCGGCGTTGGGCAGCACCACCGCCAGCGCGAAGCCGACCGCCACCGCCGCGTCCACCGCGTTGCCGCCGCGCTTGAGCGTGGCGACCCCGACCTCCGTCGCCAGCCGGTGCTCCGACGCGACCATCCCGTTCTGCGCGCGCACGGGATAGAAGATGTCGTAGCCGATGTCGTAGCGGACCGAAGGCTGGGCGGACGCCGTGGGCTGGGCCGGCGCGGACACGGCCTGCGCGAAGCATGGCGCGGACAGGCCGAGCGCCAGCAGGGAGGCCAGCGCGGCGACCGGCAGAAGCCGGGCGGTGGGGGGTGTCATGCCGGGGATCTCCTGAGCGGAACGGGGGACCGGAAACTCAGGATGATACACCCGGCATGGTTGCCGCGCGATTCAACTTCCGCAGAGGGGACACAAGCGCAAAGGGAGAACTCAGCGCAGTTCGGCCATCGGGGCGTAGGCCCTATCGCGCGAGTCCTCTTGGTCGTGATGATCCAGACGGTCCTGGTGGCCGCCGCCCTCCAGTCGTTCCTTCAGCGGGCAATGGCCGCTCATCCCGCGCGCGACCAGCGCCGCGCCGACGAGGCCCATGATCGCGCCGGAAATGCTGGCGCCCTTGCGCAGGCCCCCGGCCGCGACGGCCAGGCCGAGGCCGGTCGAGACGACCCGTTCGCCCATGCCGAGGTTCTGGTTCCCCTGGAAAACGCTGTCGTAGGTGTCACGGATGGTGGATTGGGCGCTCATGGCAACTCCGTTGGTGTGCGTTGCAAACTCGCCTGTTCCAACGGGCGGGCCGCCGTCCGGTTCCATGCCTCTTACGCGCCGAACAGGTCCAACTCCGGATCGGGGGCGCTGTCCGGGTGGGTCAGGTCGGTGCAGCCGATGCCGATCAGGCGAAAGGCACGGCCGTCCGCCTCGCGCTCCAGCAGAGCCATGCCGGCGGCCAGGATGGTCTCGGCCGAACGGGTCGGCTCGACCCGGCGGGAGCGGGTCAGCTGCTGGAAATCCCTGGTCTTCAGCTTCAGCACCACGCTGCGGCCGAGCAGCCCCTCGCGCTCCAGCCGGCGGGCGACCTTCTCGGCCAGCGGGCGGAGTTCCTGGGACAGCGCCGACAGGGTCGTCACGTCCCAGTCGAAGGTCTCCTCCGACGAGACGCTCTTGCTGACCGATTCCGGCTGGACCCGGCGGTTGTCCTCGCCGCGCGAGAAGTTGAACAGCACCCGGCCCATGGCGCCGTAGCGCTTGACCAGCCAATGCTCGTCCTTGTCCTGGAGGTCGCCGACACGGGTGATGCCATCGGTGAACAGCCGGCGTTCCAGCGCCGGGCCGACACCCCACAGGATGGTGACCCGCTTGGGCGCCAGGAAGGCCGCGCCGTCGGCCCGCCCCAGCACCGAGAAGCCGCGCGGCTTGTCGAGATCCGAGGCGATCTTCGCCAGCAGCTTGTTGTAACTGAGGCCGATGGAGGCGGTGATGCGCAGATCCCGCTCGAAACGGTGGACGATTTCGGCCAGGGCCTGGGCCGGGCTGATGCTCAATCGTTCCTCGACGCCGGTCAGGTCGAGATAGGCCTCGTCGATGCTGATCGGCTCGACCAGCGGGGTGAAGGCCTCCATGATGGCGCGGGCTTGGTGGCCGACCTCCTTGTATTTGGCGATGTTGGGCCGGATGATCGTCGCGTCGGGGCAACGGTCCAGCGCCTCGCGGATCGTCATGGCGGAGCGCACCCCCGACATCCGGGCGACGTAGCAGCAGGCGGCGACCACGCCCCGATGGTCGTCGCCGCCGACGATCACCGGCAGGCTCGCCAGTTCGGGCCGGTCGCGCTTCTCCACCGTGGCGTAGAAGCTGTCGCAGTCGATGTGCCCGATGGGCAGGGCGTGCAGTTCCGGATGGCGGAACAGCCGTCGGCTGTCGCATTTCGGGCAGCGCGGCGAATCGCCCCGCACGGCGGCGGCGCAGTCGCGGCAGAGCGCGGATCCGGTCATGACGTGCCGCGCTCCTTTCCCTCCGGCGTTCGGAGCGCAGCCTAGCAAAGCTTGGCTTGGCGGGCCAGCCTTCGGGTACGAAAACGGAACATGGCGGGGCGGTGATGCGGTGGAGGATGGCGTCGAAACAGTGCCCGGCGCTCGCCAGCGGCCCTGCCCCTACGAGGGCGAAAGGAGGGGCTTGGGCGATTTTCGTGGGAAAGCGTCGCGCGCGGCACAATCTGTGGCAAGATGGGGTGTCACGGTCGGCCCGCCAGAAGGGCCGATTCCGACGACGCCTGAAACGGAAGACGGACGCCCAACAGAATGCTGATCGACGCGTATTTGGGATTTCGGGTCGGAGACGTCGTTCTCGACCGCGCGGAGCTCGCGGCAGGATCCGCCACCATCAAGGAAATCCATGTCGTCCCCTGCGACTGGGCGCATGGGCTGACCGGGATCGCCGTGATGGAGAACGGCGCCGAACGCTTCGTGGTTCAGCTCAAGAAGGTCCGCCCGATGGAAGAGGCGGAAACCGAAAGCAACGTCCACCCCCTGCGCCACGGCGTGCGCTGAGGACCGAAATCAGGAGGTCGAAACAGGATTAGCGCCGCGCTCCCCTGTCCGAGGAGTGCGGCGCAAATCTTTGAGTGAGTGCTGAATTCGGTGCTGGATGTCGTCAGTGCGGGGCGGCCCGGCCGGTGTCGACGCGGGCGATGGCCGGCAGGGCGCGCAGGAACGCGGCCCCGGTGTCGGTCGCCTCGAACAACACGTGGCCGCAGCGGTCCTGGCCACGGAAGCGGGCTTCCTTGGCCATGCCGGCGGTGCGCACCGCCTCCGACAGTTCGGAGACGGCCTTCCACACGCGGGCGCGGTGTTCGGCGGCGCTGGCGCAACCCGATCGGTCGGCGACAGCCAGAGTGACGGTGAAGGAATGAAGTTCGATCGCCATGGCGGCACCACAAGAGGATATGTGGATGGGGGGAGTTCTAAGGACTCCCGGATGACTCCGGCCCCTGGGATCGAGAAACTCAGTCGTAACGGGGAAGCTTCGACAGGACAATGTCGCTGATGAGACCGCGCAGCTGGCTGACGGGCAGGTCCTCGACGGGGACCCTTACGGCGCGCGCGTAGGTTTCGCAAACGTGCCAGGCGATGTCCGGTTCCTTCATCATGGACAAGGCCAGATCGTGATCGTCGGCGCTCGCCCGTCCAGGGAGCGTCCTTTCGCAGGCCAGAGCGGTTCGCACCATATCGCTGGCCAGACCGTGCAGATTCATGGATGGCACCTTCCCCGCTGGAGGGGTGATCGTTGGTTACACGAACAACCTAGACGTAGGTGATAGGTTCGGCAACCGGCACCATGGTCGTGGATTGTGACAAAATCCGGAGCCATGGCAAATCTGCCGCACCACTCTGAACCGACCCCCAAGGTCTTTGCGGAAGTGAACATGGGCGCTGCGCGATTATTCCGCCTGTGATTTTTTCGCGGGGCCGGTCCGGCGAATTCGGGAGGACGCGGACGCCCGTCCCCCCTTGATTCACGATGCCGATTCATGACTTCGGCGGCTACGCCTCAGGTCTTGATCAGCCCGCCCGGTTCGGGCGTCGTCGTCGCGGGTGGGTTGGGTGTCGCGGGCGCCGTCGGACGCAAGCCCTCGACCGCGCGTTTCAGCGCGTCCCAACCGGCCCCGGCGGTGCTGCGCGCCTCGTTCGCCGCGCTGGTGATGGCGGCGCACAGCGCGGCGCGGCGCTTGGGATCGTCGCGGCTGGCCTCGACCTCGCGCGCCACGTCGTCGGTCGTCCTGCCGGCTTCGGCATCGGATTGGGACGGCGGCGTTTTGGGATCGATGCCCAGCAGCGGCAGCAGATACTCGCGCCCCTTCTCGCGGGCGACCGCCACGGCGCGGTCGCCGAGCCACGCCGCGGCGGCCATGCCGCTGTCCCAGGTGCCGAGCGCCGCCGACACCGTCGGGCTGCAGTTCCCGGCCGGATCGGCGGCGGTCCCCGGCCCGGCGCCTTGCGCCTTGGCGGCCATCGGCGCCAGGGCAAGCAGAGCGGCGATGGACAAGGCGGCGGTCGTGGTGGCGCGTGCGGTCTTCATGTCTGGCGATCCCTGTTCAACGGCCCCGCACATGTGGGATGGACCCCCGCCCCTGTCCATGGCCCGCCCCGCCCATGGGAAGCCCGCGCGAGACCGCGCCGCCGCGCCGGGCAGCTTTGTGACGAAACGATGACAGCCGCCGCTGCACCGCGGCGCGAAGCGTGCTATGAGCAGCCCGTTCGTTCACGCCCACACAATGAGAAATCGTCCCATGCTGCTCCGCGCATTCCGTTCGCTGATGCCGAAGGAGGAACGCTTCGTCGACCAGTTCGTCGAGCAGGCCCGCCACATCGTGGCCGCCGCCGCCGCGCTGGAAGCGGTCATGGACGCCCCGCCGGACGAGCGCCCGCAACGCGTCGCCGCGCTGAAGAAGGTCGAGAAGGACGCCGACCACATCGCCAAGGACGCCGGGCGCGACCTGCACCGCGCCTTCATCACGCCGTTCGACCGCTCCGACATCCTGTCGCTGATCAACGCGCTGGACGACGCCATCGACCTGATGGACGAGGTTCCGCGCCACGCCGGCCTCTACGGGATCACCGAATTCGACGCGCCGATGCGGAATTTCGTCACGTTGATCCGGCAGCAGGGCGACCTGCTGGTCGAGCTGATGCCGCTGCTGGGCGCCATCGCCCGCAACGCCGACCGCATCGGCCAGCTCTGCGACCGCTTGTCGGAGATCGAGGACCGGGCCGACGACATCCTGCGCAACGCGCTCCAGACGTTGATCGCCGAACGCCCGGACATGATCGCCTTCCTCGGCCGGCGCGAGCTGTACGAGATGCTGGAGGCCGTGACCGACCGCTGCGACGACGTCGGCGATCTGGTCGCGGGCATCACGCTCGATCAGGTCTGAGACCCGCCCGATGGACGCCCTGCAACTCGGCCTGCCGGCGCTCGCCTTCATCATCGTGGTGGCGCTGGCCTTCGACTTCATCAACGGCCTGCACGACGCGGCGAACTCCATCGCCACGGTGGTGTCGACCCGCGTGCTGTCCCCGAAACTGGCCGTCGCCTGGGCGGCCTTCTTCAACTTCATCGCCTTCCTGTTCTTCGGCCTGCACGTCGCCACCACCATCGGCACCGGGCTGGTCCAGCCCTCGGTGATCGACCCGGCGGTGATCCTGGGGGCGCTGACCGGCGCCATCGGTTGGAACGTGTTCACGTGGTGGCTGGGACTGCCGTCCTCCTCCTCCCACGCGCTGGTCGGCGGGCTGGCCGGGGCCGGCATCGCCAAGGCGGGGACCGGCGCCATCGTCGGCAGCGGCTTCTTCAAGACCGCCATCGCCATCGTGCTGTCGCCGACCATCGGCCTGGTGCTGGCGCTGCTGATGGTGCTCATCCTGTCCTGGGCGCTGCGCAAGGCGCCGCCCTTCGCGGTGGACCGCCAGTTCCGCCACTGGCAGTTGGTCTCCGCCGCGCTCTACAGCCTGGGCCATGGCGGCAACGACGCGCAGAAGACGATGGGCATCATCGCCGTTCTGCTGTTCAGCCAGGGCATGCTGGGCGAGACCTTCTACGTTCCCTTCTGGGTCATCCTGGCCTGTCAGGCGGCGATGGGGCTGGGCACGCTGATGGGCGGCTGGCGCATCGTCCGCACCATGGGGTCGCGCATCACCGACCTGAAACCCTATCAGGGCTTCTGCGCGGAGACGGCCGGCGCCATCACGCTGTTCGGCGCCACGTGGCTGGGAATCCCGGTCTCGACCACCCACACCATCACCGGCGCCATCGTCGGAGTCGGGTCCGCCCGCCGCACCTCGGCGGTGCGCTGGGGGCTGGCGGGCCGAATCGTCTGGGCTTGGGTGCTGACGATTCCGGCCTCGGGCGCGGTCGCCTACGTCGCCTACCTCGTCGCGGCGGCGATTCTGCTGTCCTAGAGGATTAAAAACAGGCGTGCGAACGGGTTGGACCGTTCGCACGCAAGCATGGCCTTGACCCGGAGCGGCGGGAACGGCAGAATCACCGGGGTCGAGATAGGACACCGGTCATGCCGCACATCGAGCGCACCGATCAAGGCGAGCAGTATGTTCTTCCGGGCACCGAGCGCCGGACGGCCCCCGGTTTGCCGTACGCCGCCGAGCCCAACGGTCAATTGACCCTGCATTTCTACGCCCCGCCCGGCGAGGAGGAGCGCCGCTCCCGTCCGGTCTCCGCGGCGCCCGCGACCGAAAAGGCGCGCGGCAAATCCGGCACCGCGTCGGCCGCCGGTCTGTTCGGCCGCCGTCTGGCCCATTTCCCGCACGTCTTCGATCCGGTCTGAGCGTCGCCCGCACCAAGGGCTTTGAAACACCGGCCCATGCGTCCTCGGGGATGACGGCCGGAAAGGCCGGCTTCAAAGCCGTCGTCATCGCTTCCGGCGCGACTTTCCAGACCCGAATCCTCAGGCCCCCGGCGCGTGCGCGCCCGCCATCGCCTTCGCCGTTTCCCGCAGCAGACGCTCCCGGTCATAGGGCTTGCCGATGTGGCCGTCCATGCCGGCGCGACGGCAGTCGTCGATCTCCTCCGGCATGTTGCCGGCGGTCAGCGCCAAAATCGGCACGCGGCCACGCGGCGACGGCATTGCCCGGATGATGCGGGTCGCTTCCAGCCCATCCATGCCCGGCATGTGGACGTCCATCAAAACGAGGTCGTAATCGGCCGCGCGCAACGCCTCCACCGCCGCCCGGCCGTCGGCGACGAGGTCCAGGCTGTAGCCGCTCGACCGGAAAATGGCGGCCAGAAGTTCGCGGTTCATGTCCAGATCCTCGGCGATCAGCAGGCGCGGCTTGCGGACCGAAGACGAAGCGGGGGGCGTGGATTCGGTCATCGGCGCGTCCATGATCGTTGCGGCGGGCGCGGTGGAGGATGGAGCGAAAGGCGTGTCGGACGGATGGCGTTCCGCCGCGATGCGGTCCAGATGCCGTTTCAGATCCGCGCTGGCGTAGGGTTTGGCGACCATGGCGATGTCCGCCGCCACATCGTCGCCGGCCCCCACCGCGTGGGCGGCGAAGCCGGAGGTGAGCAGGATCGGCAGGCCCGGACGCAGGCGCCTCGCGTGCTTGGCCAGTTCGGTGCCGGGCATTCCCGGCGGCATCACCACGTCGCTGAACAGCAGATCCAGCGGCTCGGTTCCGCTCAGCACGACCAGCGCCTCGTTGGCGTTGGCGGCGAGCGTCACCCGGTGCCCCCAGGATTGCAGCAGCATGGCCGCGCCTTCGCGGATCGACGGGTCGTCGTCCACCACCAGGATGCGCATCGGTGCGCGCCGCTCGGCGGCTGGCGGCGGGGCGGCCGGGATGTTGGGCGGCAGAACACGCGCGCCGGGCAGCCGGGCCGTCACCGTGGTGCCGACGCCCAGCGTGCTGCGCAGCGCCAGGGTTCCGCCATGCAGTTCGACCAGACGGCGCGTCAGCGGCAGGCCGAGTCCGGTCCCCTCGATCCGGCGGTTCGCCGCCGTGTCGGCCCGCCCGAACGGCTCCATCACCCGGTCGATGTCCTCGGCCGGAATGCCGAGTCCGGTGTCGGTGACGCGGATCTCCAGCGCCCCCGCCTCCATCCCGGCGGTCACGGTGACCGACCCGCCGGACGGCGTGTACTTCACCGCGTTGGCGATCAGGTTCAGCAGGATCTGGCGCAGCCGCCGCTCGTCGGCGCGCAGCGACCGCACGGACGGTGCGACCGACACCGCCAGCGTCACCCCCGCCCGCTCGGCGCGCGGGGTCAACATGCGGACGGCGAAGGTCGCGGCGGCGTCGAGATCGACGGTCGTCTCCTCGATCTTCAGACAGCCGGCCTCGGCCTGCGCGTGGTCGAGGATCTCGTTGATCAGCTCCAGCAAATGCTGCCCCGAATCGCGAACGTTCAAGGCGAAGCGCTTGTAGACCGGCGTGCCGACCGGCCCTTCCGCCTCGCGCGCGATGAGGTCGGAGAAGCCGATCACGGCGTTCAACGGCGTGCGCAACTCGTGGCTCAGCCCGGCGAGGAACTCTCCCTTGCCCCGGTTGGCCGATTCGGCCACCTCCTTGGCGCGTTTCAACTCGGCGGCCAAACGGGTGACCTGGTCGCGTTCGGCGCCAGCCTGCTCGGCCGAGGCCCGCGCCTCGGTCAGTTGGATCTGCGTCCGCCGTTCCCGGTCGAGGTATCGCAGCCCCCAGCCCATGGTCAGCAGGATCACGAGGCTGGCGAGCAGCGCCTCGGCCGCCATGTAGGCCGAGCGGGTGCGCCATTCGGCGAAGGCTTCGGCCTCGTCGATGCCGGTCAGCACGATCAGGCCGTAATCCCGCATCGTCCGGTAGGCGGCGATCCGCGAGGTTCCGTCGAGCACGGAGGGCGAGATGTACAGGCCCTCCGGCGCTTCCTTCAACTTGGTCTTGAACAGCAGCCCGTCGGCGACGCTGCGCCCGACCATCTCGCGCATGTTGGGCCGCCGGGCGACCACGTCGCCGTTGGGCCGGTAGACGCCGATCAGCGGGTTGTAGTCGAAGCCGAGCAGATCATAGAAGTCGGTCAGGTAATCGACGCTGATCCCCGCCGCGACGACGCCGATGAACGTTCCGTCCTGGTCACGCAAGGGGCGCGAGATGGTGAAGATCATCCGCTTCTCGGCGGTGCGGCCGATCACCGCCGGGCCGATGAACAGACGGTCGCTTTCCCGCGAGGCGCGGAAATAGTCGCGGTCGGCGACATCCGCCGAGCGTCCGGGGTAGCTGAGCGACTCCATGACCGAGCGGCCCTCGGCGTCGAAGATCCAGATCGTCTCGCCGCCGTCGACGTGGGCGGCGGCCTCGCGCAGGCGCATCCAATGGTCCATGTCGCGGATGGCGTCGATGCCGCCGGCCTCGGCCACCATCCCCGCCGTCTGGTCGAGCGAAATGGCAGCGCCACGGATCGCGCGGTGGACGTGTTCCTCCACCACTTTCGACATGTCGCGCACCAGGGAGTAGCGCCGCTGCAAGGTATCCTGGTAGTCACGATACGCCATGTGCGCCGCGTTCCCCGCCATCGCGGACAGCACGATCGTCACGACAAAAGCGCCTCGAACGAAGCGACTCACCGCGCCCCCATGTGGATGGTCAACCGGAAACGCGCCGGGATAATTCGGTTCCAAACTATCACAGACGGGCCGGAGGCGCTTGCGCCAAATCCACCGCACCGCAGCATGCAGCCCCTCGCCGGACGCGGCGCCGAACCGGTCGGCCGCTCAGCGGCGGGTTTCCTCGGCCAGCAGATCGAGGAACAGCGCGACCATCGGCTCGGCCTTCGACTCCGGGACCGTCGCCGCCTGGAACAGGGCCTTGGTGCCGAAGAGGTCGGGCCGGATCGCCCGCAGCCGTCCGGCTTGCGCGTCGGGGGCGGCGTAATGGTCGGGCAGATAGCCCAGATAGGCTCCCGACAGGATCAGCCGCGCCGTCGATTCCATGTCGCTGACCACCGCGCGCGGCGCGGCGATGGCGAAGACCTTCAGGTCGCGCAGGCCCCAATAGCTGCGGGCGACGATGCGGTGCTGGCGCACCAGCTCGATGGTGATGCCGGCATCCTCGGCCGCGAACAAGGGGTGTTCCCGCCCGCAATAGAGGTTCTGCTGCTCGGTGTAGAGATCGGTGTAGTCCAGCCCCAGCGCGACGCGCGGGAAGCTGCCGATGGCGATCTGCAACTGGCGGGACACCACGTCGCGCAGCAGCTCGCTGGGCGGCCGGGTGACGATGGAGACGACCACCTCCGGCGCCGCCTCGGCGAAGCGGGCGAAGACGCGCTCCAGCGGCAGGTGGGGGTCGGTGATGGTGTTGTCGACGATGCCCAGCGTCAGCGTCCCCGACATGCGGTTCTGCAAGGCCCGCGCCCGCTGCTCGAAGCGGTCGAGCGCCAGGAACAGGTGGCGCGCCTCCTCGTAGATGGCGTTGCCCTCGGCGGTCAGGGCGAAGCCGGCGCGGCCCCGGCGGCACAGCGTCAGCCCCAGCCGGCCTTCCAGCGCCGCCATGTGGCTGGAGATCGTCGGCAGCGACAGGTTCAGCTCGCTTTGGGCGGCGGCGAATCCGCCGGATTCGGCGATGGTCAGGAAGATGCGCAGCAGGCGCAGGTCGGTGGTGTCCACATGCATCGCGCCACTGTGACGACGCCGCCGGCCGGCTGCAAGCTTGGCCGCGAGGCTTCCGGTTCCTTCGCCCCGCGCCCGGCGCTATCCTGTGCGGCGGAGGATCGGGGATGGCGAAGGGCTTTCACGGGCGGATCGGCGACGTCGATTTGCGGCTGCTGCGGGTGTTCCGCGCGGTGGTGGCGAATGGCGGCTTCGCCGCTGCCCAGGTCGAGCTGAACGTCGGTCGCTCCACCATCAGCAAGCACATGGCCGACCTGGAGGACCGCCTCGGCCTGACCTTGTGCCGCCGGGGCCGCGCCGGTTTCGAACTGACCGAGCACGGCGCCGCCCTCCACGCCCACGCCGAGCAGCTCCTGAAGTCGCTGGACGATTTCCGCGCCCAGGTCAGCGGCCTGCACACCGATCTGGTGGGGGAACTGCGCATCGGGCTGATGGACCACATGGTCGGCGACCCGGCGACTCCGGTGGTGCCGGCCCTGACCCGGCTGGCCGCCCGCGCGCCGGCCGTGACGCTGAACCTGTCGATCCTGGCGCCCGACGCGGTGGAGGCGGCGCTGCTCGACAACCGCCTGCACGTCGGCGTCCTGCCCGAGCGCGAGCGGCGCCAGCCCGGCCTGACCTACCGCCCGCTCTACGCGGAGGATTGCTGCCTCTATTGCGGCCCCGGCCACCCGCTGTTCGAGCGCGCCGCCGACGCGCCGGTGGAGTCGCTGCTGGAGCACGCCTACGCCTCGCTCAGCTATTCGGAGAGCCAGCATCTGGCCGCGCTGTTCGGAACGGGCTGGGCGCCGGTGTCGATCACCGCGACCGCCCGCCAGATCGAGGCCATCGCCTTCCTGCTGCTGACCGGGCGTTATCTGGGGTTCCTGCCGCGCCATGTCGGCGCCGGCTGGGAGCGCGACGGGCGGTTGCGCGCGGTGCGGCCCGACGCGACGACGATCTCCACCGGCATGCTGGCGGCGACCCACGCGACCCGGCCCGACACCGCCGTGCTGCGCGCCTTCCTGGCCGAACTGGGCACCGCCTCCGCGCCGAAAGGTGCACCGGCCTTCACCTGAACGCCGACGAACCGACGTTTTTCCGCCGCGCCGCCCCGCCTACCCTTTGTTCAACGAAACAATCATCGAACAGGGGTCCGGGTCATGAGCATCTTCGGCGCGGTCGATTTCATGGAGCATGAGCAGGTCGTCTTCGTGAACGAACCCTCGGTCGGGCTGAAGGCGATCGTCGCGATCCACAACACCAGCCGTGGTCCCGCCTTCGGCGGCTGCCGCATGCACCCCTACGCCTCGGAGGAGGAGGCGGTGCGCGACGTGCTGCGGCTGTCGCGCGGCATGACCTACAAGGCGGCGATCACCCGCCTGCCCTACGGCGGCGGCAAGTCGGTCATCATCGGCGACCCGGCCCGCGACAAGACCCCGGAGCTGCTGCGCGCCATGGGCCGCGCCGTCGCGACGCTTCAGGGCCGTTACATCATGGCCGACGACGTCGGCACCACCGTGCGCGACATGGAGGTGATCCGCACCGTCACCCCCTACGCCGCCGGCCTGCCCGACGCGTCCGGCGAGCCCTGCCCGGCCACCGCCTATGGCGTGTTCCAGGGCCTCCTCGCCACCGCCGCGCACCGCTTCGGCCGCAGCGATCTTGAGGGGATGAGCGTCGCCGTGCAGGGGTTGGGCAGCGTCGGGTTCCGGCTCTGCCGCTACTTGCACGCGGCCGGCGCCGCGCTGACCGTCAGCGACGTGCGGGAGGACCGCATGGCGGAGGCCGCCGCGCGGTTCGGTGCCCGGACGGTCGCGGCGTCGGAGATCCTGTTCGCCGAGGCCGACGTCCTGTCGCCCAACGCGCTGGGCGCGGTGTTCGACGACGCGACGATCCCCCGCCTGCGCTGCAAGGCGGTGTGCGGCGCGGCGAACAACCAGCTCGCCGACGAGGGGCATGGGCTGGCGCTGCACCGGCGCGGGATTCTCTACGCTCCGGATTTCGTGGTCAGCGCCGGCGGGCTGATCGACGTGGCGCATGAGGGGCCGGGCTACGACCCCGCCACCGTGCTGGCCGATTGCGAGCGCATTCGCGGCATCGCCCTGGACATCTTCCAGCGCGCCGAGCGCGAGAACCAGCCGACCAGCCGCACCGCCCTGCGCATGGCGGAGGAGAACTTCACGGTGGGGGCGGCGCGGCGGGCGGCGTGAGAGGTGGAGGAGGCGTTTTGCCCCCTCCCTATCCCTCCCCCGCTGCGCGGGAGAGGGGACCGGACGCTTGTCGGCGTTCGGCGGAGTTCCCTCTCCCGCCAACGGCGGGGGAGGGTCAGGGAGGGGGCAAGCGCACCCTTGCCGTCAGGCCACCGACCGCAGCCGCACGGCGCTGAGGTCCTCGATGCTGACCACCGGCATGCCGTGCTCCAGCGCAAAGGCCACCAGCTCCGGCAGACGGGCCATGGTTCCGTCCGGATTCATCACCTCGCACAACACGCCGGCCGGCTTGCGCCCGGCCCGCCGCATCAGCTCGATGGTCGCCTCGCTGTGGCCCCGG
Organism: Azospirillum doebereinerae; assembly: GCF_003989665.1. Lineage (GTDB taxonomy): Bacteria > Pseudomonadota > Alphaproteobacteria > Azospirillales > Azospirillaceae > Azospirillum > Azospirillum doebereinerae. The sequence goes on from NZ_RZIJ01000012.1 coordinate 78,459, forward strand.
CGGACCGCCAGCCCGCCCGGATGCGCCCGGATCGGGAAGACGTGGCCGGGACGGCTCAACTCCTCCGGACGGCAATCGTCGGCAATGGCCGTGCGGATGGTCGTAACCCGGTCGGCGGCGGACACCCCGGTCGTCACCCCGTCGCGCGCTTCGATCGACACGGTGAAGGCCGTGCCGAAGCGGGAGCTGTTCGACGCCGCCATCGGCGCCAGTTCCAGCCGCTTGGTCCGCTCGTCGGTCAGGATCAGGCAGACGATGCCCGAGCAGGCGCGGATGAGCAGGGCCATCTGCTCCACCGTGATCCCGTCGGCCGGGTAGATGATGTCGCCCTCGTTCTCGCGGTCCTCGTCATCGACGACGACGACACCTCCGCCTTGGCGGATGGAGTCCACCGCGCGGGCCACGCGCTCGTCCGGCGTGCCGAAACGGGCGAGAAGGCTGTCCTGATTGTGGACCGAAGGCTGGTCCTGGGTCTGGTTGATGATCTGATTCATGACACTCACTCCAGTTATGGGCGAGCCTGAATCAGGGCGCAAAGAGACGACGCGACGGAGACGGAATCCCGGCCGCGTCGGCGCAGGCCATCGCTCTCACCCCCGTGGAACGGGGGATCCCGCGCATGACCGGCTCATTCTCTTTCATCCGGACTGTAACCGTCGGCCCCGGCTTCGCACCGGATCTGCTGACCCCATGGCCGGTGGGCCATGGGCGCTCGCGGGCTCCCCTTCCGTGGAAGGATTACCGCCGGTCGGGATTTTCACCCTGCCCTGAGAACAAGCGATGTGCCGCCGCCCGGCATGGGCGGCGACACACGTCAGCTATCGACAGAAACGGGCGGTTGTCAATGGGCGGACGTGGGGTTTTCCACCGGTTGCCGCGTCAGATGATCACCCCGGCCAGCGCCGGGGTCTGCTCCAGCGCCTCGGCCACCACCGACAGGACCCAGCGGGTCTCGGCGACGTCGGCCGCCGCGCCCAGGCACAGCCGCAGCGCCTCCGGCACCGGATCGCCGACCGCGAAGGTGTCGCCGACCACGGCGGCGATGCCGCGCGTGCGCAGATGGGTGGCGAACTCGCCCCGCGTCCAACTCGGCGGCAGGCGCAGCCAGATGTGGAAGGACTCAGGACCGCCGGCGAAGGAGCCCGGCGGCAGCAATTCGGCGGCCAGGGCTTGGCGCTCCACCGCCTCCTCGCGCACGGCGGCGAGCAGCGCGGCGGCGGCGCCCCCGGCGATCCAGCGGGTGGCGATGGCGCAGGTGATCGGCGAGGCCATCAGCGTCGTCGCCCGCAGCGCACCGGTCACCCGCATGGCCTGCCGCGCGTCGGGTGCCGCCACATAGGCCAGCCGCAAGGCCGGGGAGAGGCATTTCGCCAGCCCGGCGATGTGGAACACCATGTCGGGCGCCAGGGCCGCCAGCGGTGGCGGGCCGTCCGTGACCAACCGGCCGTAGATGTCGTCCTCGACGATGCAGACGCCGAACTCGCGCGCCACGGCGATGACCGCCTCGCGGCGCTCCAGAGGCATGGTCGCCGTCGTCGGGTTGTGCAGGGTCGGCATGCAGTAGAGCAGCTTCGGCCGGTGCTTCTCGAACAGCGCACGCAACGCCAGCGGGTCGAGCCCGTCGCGGTCCATCGGCGCACCGACCACCGTCAGGCCGAGTTGCCGGGCCACCGCCTTGAAGCCGGGATAGGTCAAGGCCTCCGCGCACACCCTATCGCCGGGGCGGGCCAGCGTGGTCAGCAGGGCCAGCAGCGCGCCCTGGGTGCCGGGGCACAACGTCAAACGGTCCGCCGTGAGGCCGGGGATGCGGTCGCGCAGCCAGAGCAACCCCGCCGATTTGTCCGCCGCCGCGCTGTCGGTGCCGACGCTGTCGGGGTAGCGCAGCAGGCAGTGCGGATCCATGTCCGCCACCGCCTCGGCGGCGTCGCGGCGGAGCCGGTCCATCAACTCGGGCCGGTCGGGGATCGGCGGCTGGTTCATCGTCATGTCGACGAAGGCGGCACGCGCCCCCTCGCGCCGGACCGACGGGGCGGGACGCGCCACCGGGGCCGGATCCGCCGAACGCGCCGGGCCGCGTACGAAAGTCCCCTGCCCGACATGGGCATCGACCAGCCCCCGGCGGCGGGCTTCGCCGTAGCCCCGGCTGATCGTGGTGAAGTCCAGGCCGATCCGCGCCGCCAGCGCGCGTTGCGGCGGCAAACGCTGGCCGGGCGACAGACGGCCTTCCCGCACGTCGTCGGCGATGGCGTCGGCGATGGCGATGTAGGCCGGCTTGTCCCTGCCACCGAGGCGGGGCGCCCAATCCTCGTGCCCCGTCCTGTCCTGTTCCGCTTGCATGGAAGCCCCGATCCACCGGTCCATCGTCTTGAACCGGCGTTATTTGACGGCGCCCGACCCCGATGCGCAAGCACCGGAAGCGGGGATCGCCGTTGTTTCCGCTTCGACCAACCGGGCCTCGGCCGCCTTGTGGATGTATTGCGCGCAGACAATCCATCCTTTCAGCGGCCGCAGCAGGGCAAGGCACCCGATCAGCAGCAGGGGCAGCGAGGTGACGAAATGCACCCACAGCGCCGGCTCGAACGACACCTCCAGCCAGCCGGCGAAGGCGACTACCGGGAAGCTGACGATCGACATCACGAAGAAGGCCGGGCCGTCCGCCGGGTCGGCGAAGGAGAAGTCCAGCCCGCAGTCCCGGCAGCGTGGGGCCAGCGTCAGGTATCCCTGGAAGAGAGGCCCCCGACCGCAGCGCGGGCAGCGGCACCGGATGCCGGTTTCCATCGGCGAAAGGCCGGGGGTGGGCGTGGCGTCGGTCATCGGAGGCTTTCCTTCAGTCAGGGGGCCTTGTCGAAGGCCCTTCGGTCAGGGAGCGAGAAAGACGCTGTCGTGGCGGGCGCCGCCGCCCTCGGTCCGCACGTCGAAGGTCACCGGGGTCGAGGCCGGGGTCCGGTCGGTTTCCGGCAGGCGGGCGTAGACCCGGTAGGTGGCGACGGCGCTGGGCGGCGCGGTCAGGGTCAGGCCGTCGGCCTCCCCGGCTTCGCCGGCCACCGCCAGACGGGCGCCGTCCAGACCGCCGAGCGTCAGCCGGTAGCTCCGCTCCGTGCGGGTCATGTTGGAGATCTTCACCGTGTAGGCGTTCTGCACCCGACCGTCGGCCAGCCGGACATAGAGCGGCGCGCGGTCGCGCAGGATGGCGATGTCGGCGCTTGGCTTCATCAGGACGCCGATGGCCATCAGCCCGGTCACCACCACCATCAGCAGGATGTAGACGATGGTGCGGGGGCGCAGCCAGCTCGTGCGCGGCGGTTCGGCGCCCACCGCCTTGGCGGCCTGGGCGGCGCCGGTGTCGAACAGGATCAGGTCGGTTGGCTTGCCGATGCGGAGCATCACGTCGTTGCAGGCGTCCACGCAGAGGCCGCAGCCGATGCAGTCCATCTGCAAGCCGTCGCGGATGTCGATGCCGGTCGGGCAGACATGGACGCATTGGCCGCAGTCGATGCAGTCGCCCATCCCCGCCGCCTTGCGGTCGGCGTCGGACTGGCTCTTGCGCAGCGGCGCCCGGCCCTCGCCGCGCCATTCCTGGTAGGTGACGACCTTGCTGTCCTCGTCGATCATCGACGCCTGGATGCGCGGCCACGGGCAGGCGTGCAGGCACATCTGCTCGCGCATGAAGCCGGCCATCAGGTAGGTGGAGCCGGCGACGATCAGGATCGACCACACCGCCAGTTCCGGCGCCTCGAAGCGCAGCATCTCCGCCGTCAGCGTCGGCGCGTCGGCCAGATAGAAGATGCCGGACGCGCCGGTGACCAGCGCGATCAGAATCCAGGCGGCGTGCTTGACCGTCTTGCGGGCGATCTTGTTGGCGGTCCAGGGCTGGTGGTCGAGCCGGATGCGCTCGCCCCGGTCGCCTTCGGTCAGCTTCTCGACCCAGACGTAGAGGTCGGTCCAGACCGTCTGCGGGCAGGTGAAGCCGCACCAGACGCGCCCGGCCACCGAGGTCGCCAGGAACAGCCCGACCGCCGCCAGGATCATCGCCCCGGTCATGTAGTAGATGTGTTGCGGCCACAGCTCCAGCCCGAACAGGTAGAAGCGCTGCTCGCCCAGGTCGAACAGCACGGCCTGGTCGGCGATGCCCGGCCCCCGGTCCCAGCGCAGCCAGGGCAGCAGCACGAACAGGGCCAGCAGGGCGATGCCGAGCCACGTCTTGATGCGGCGGTAGCGGCCCTTCACCGATTTCGGGTGGATTTGACGGCGCGAGACAAAGAGCGGGGCCGGCTTGGCCTCGGCTGTGCCGTCCTGAAGGGGCAGCACGCGCGCGGGTCCGCCCAAGCGCGTCAGGGTGTTCGGCATGGCGATTCGATCCCGGAAAGGGCGGTGCGGTGAAGGGCGGTCCCGGCTTGGCCGGAGCCTTGCGCGGCGGCACCCGCACCGCGAGACCGCCGTCAATCATCGGGATTTGTTCTACGCCGATTGACTGCAATCATCAAGCGGATTGAATGCGTCAATGCGCCGCAATCCTATCGATTTATCCATACAATAACGGATTGATGGAGGGCTTGATGGTGGGGTTGTCTTGAGCGGGCCTACCCAGTGCGGGAAGGGTTGCCCCCTCCCTAACCCTCCCCCGCCTTCGGCGGGAGAGGGAACTCCGCCGAGCCTCGACAAGGATCCGGCCCCCTCTCCTGCCAAAGGCGGGGGAGGGATGGGGAGGGGGCAGGCGTGGCTGAACCTGCAGAGGTTCAGCGCGCGCGCAGGCCCAGACGCGCCAGCTTCTTGTAGAAGGCGGCGCGCGAGATGCCGAGCAGCCGCGCCGCCGCTTCCGCCCGCCCGTTGCTGGCCGCCAGCGCCCGGCCCAACAGGTCGCGTTCGAAAGCGTCGTAAGCCGCGTCGTAATCCAGAGGCAGCGTGGACGGCACCGGCAACGCCTCGGGGACCGGACGGGGAAGCGGCGTCGGGCGGGACGGCGTCTGACGCGCGGCCAGACGCACGGTGGGCAGCGCCTCGGCCAGATCCTCGACGGTCAGGCGCAGATTGTCGGTCAGCAGGCAGGCGCGCTCCAGCACGTTGCGCAGTTCGCGCACGTTGCCGGGCCAGGGGTGGCGGCTCAGCGCCTCCACCGCCTCCGGGGTCAGTCCGCGTCCGGGCAGCCCGGTGCGAGCGGCGATCTCCTGGAGGATCGATTCGGCGATGGCCTCCAGGCCGCCGCCAAGCTCCGACAGCGAGGGCAGCTGGATCGGCAGCACGTTCAGCCGGTAATACAAATCGGAGCGGAAGCGGCCGTCCTGGATGCGCTGCTCCAGATCGACGTTGGTCGCCGCGATCACCCGCACGTCCACCTTCACCGGCCGGTCGGAACCGAGCGGCTCGATTTCCTGCTCCTGGAGGGCGCGCAGCAGCTTGGCTTGCAGCCCCATCGGCATGTCGCCGATCTCGTCGAGGAACAGGGTGCCGCCGTCGGCGGTCTTGAAGCGCCCTTCCCGCCCCCGCCGGTCCAGCCCGGTGTAGGCGCCGGGCACCGCGCCGAAGAACTCGGCCTCCAGCAGCGTGTCGGGGATCGCCGCCACGTTGACGCCGACGAAGGGACGGCCGGTGCGCGCCGACAACCCGTGAATGGCCTGGGCGATCAGCTCCTTGCCGGTTCCGGTCTCGCCCAGAAGCAGGATCGGCGCGTCGGTGCGGGCGGCGAGCCGGGCCTTGCGCTTGACCTCCAGGCTGGGCGCGCAGTCGCCGACGTAGCTTTGCAGCGTGTAGCGGGGCTGCCGCCGCTCGTCGAGCCGGCGCTTGGTCGCCGCCAATTCGGCCTCCAGCCGCGACAGCTCGGCCAACAAGGGCTTCAGCCGGTGCAGACTGTCGTAGAGGACGAAACCGACCGCCCCGATCACCCCGCCCTCGTCGTCGGTCAGGGGAAAGCGCGAGACGATCAGGCGCTGCGACCCGAACAGCATCAGGTCCAGCAGGATCGGCTGGCCGGTGGAGATGACCTGACGCATCTGCGAGTTGGGGATGATCTCCTCCACCTCGCGGCCGATGGCTTGGGCGGGGTCGGGAATGCCCAGCATGCGGGCGTATTTGGCGTTGATCCAGATAACTCGGGCGTCGCGGTCCACCGCCACCGTGCCCTCGGACTGCTTGTCGAGCGCGTCGAACAGCGACGGCATCGCGCGTCCACGCAGCATGTCCGCGCCGCCCCGGAAAGCGCCGGTGAATCCACCCGTCTCGTCGCTCTCGAACACGCCCGTCCGCTCCCCGTCCGCCGCCCGGTGCCAATCCGCCCGCATCATGCCGGGTTTTCCCCGGAGCGCACGCCGATTCTGGAGATGCGGCCGGAGAGCGCAGCCTGGACGGCGGAGGTATCCCATGGGTCGGCCGCATGCCGATGACCGCCTGTGCTTCGGACCAGTGGAAAGAGGCCCCGCCGGGGACGCCGCTGTCCGTGTGGCAGAGGACCCGCGACGGGTCGGGATTCCCTGTGTTGTCGGCACCGTGGTTCACAAACACGGAGGAAAAAACCATGGCGAATCAGCACGAAGGACACGGCAAGAGCGGCCAGCAATCCGGCGGCAACTTCAAGAACGATCCGGAACGCGCGGCCGAGGCCGGGCACAAGGGCGGTCAGGCGTCGGGCGGGAATTTCAAGAACGACCCGCAGCGCGCCGCCGAGGCGGGCAGCAAGGGCGGTCACAACGTGGCGCCCGAGGACCGCAGCTTCTCCAAGGACCACGAACTGGCGGCGGAGGCCGGGCGGAAGGGCGGCCAGAACGTCGCGGCGGAGGATCGCAGCTTCTCCAAGGATCATGAACTCGCCGCCGAGGCCGGCCGGAAGGGCGGGCAACACAGCGGTGGTGGCAATCAGGGTGGCGGCGGCCACCAGGGTGGAAGCGGCGGCCAGGGTGGCGGCAACTTCGCCCAGGACCGCGACAAGGCGGCGGAAGCCGGCCGCAAGGGCGGTGAGCACAGCGGCGGCGGCAACCGCCGCTAAGATTTCTGACAGTCTCCGTTAAGGCAAGGCGCCGGCCTTTGCTTCCATGTTTCCTTGCGGGAAATGGGAAGGAGAGGCCGGCGTTTTCGCGTCCGAAGACTTTAAGTCGTCACAGCTTGAACCAAAGGGTGGGTCCGAACGTATAGGTCATGGCAAAAGACCAACGAACGCCAGGGAAACCGCCGCCGCCATGATCACCGTCCACCATCTGAACAATTCGCGCTCGCAGCGCGTCCTGTGGCTGCTGGAGGAGTTGGAGCTTCCCTACGAGGTCGTCCGATACGAACGCGACCCGGCCACCATGGCGGCGCCGGCCAGCCTGCGCGCCGTCCACCCGCTGGGGAAATCCCCGGTGGTCGTCGACGACGGGCTGACCATCGCCGAATCCGGCGCCATCCTGGAATACATCGTCGGACAGCACGGCCACGGCCGGCTGCGCCCGGCCCCCGGCACGGCCGAGCGGCTGCGCTGCACCTACTGGCTGCATTACGCCGAGGGGTCGCTGATGCCGCTTCTGCTGCTGAAGCTGGTGATGGACCGGATGGGGCGCCCGCCGATGCCCTTCCTGCTGCGCCCGCTGGCCCGGCAGATCGGCCGGGGAGTCACCGGCGTCATGGTGACCCCGCGCCTGACCCAGCACCTCGACTTCCTGGAGGAGAGCCTGAAGAACGCCCCCTGGTTCGCGGGCGAGGAGTTCAGCGTCGCCGACATCCAGATGAGCTTCCCCATCGAGGCCGCCGCGTCGCGCGCCGGACTGAACGGGTCGCGCCCCTGGCTGATGGCGTGGTTGGAGCGCATCCACGCGCGCCCGGCCTACCGCCGCGCGCTCGACCGGGGCGGCCCCTACGCCTACGCCTGACGGCCCGTCCGGGGTGGGCGTCTGCGGCGCGTCCGGCGATCCGCAGGACGTCTGCATTTGATACATTCCGATGCAGGGCCGTTCTTGCGCCCCCGCACCGACTCGGGCCATGCTGGCGGTCGATCCGTCGCGCGCTGCGCCGGACCGTGTCGTTTCGGAGCCGTCTTGACCCCTCGCCGACGCTTTCCATGCTGACCCTGCCGGCGGTGCTCCTTCTGGGGACGGTTCTGATCACGCTTCTGCTGGCCCGGCAGAGCTGGCGGCTCCCGCCCTTTCCGGGGCGGGTGAACTTCCTGGCGATGCAGCTCTCGGCGTCCTGGTGGGCGACCGCCGCTGCCGCCGAGACGCTGGCCCTGTCGCCGACGACCAAGCTGTTCTGGGCCAAGATGGCCTGGACCGGCATCGTCGGCGCCCCCAGCTTCTGGTTCCTGTTCATCTGGTCCTACATCCACGGCGAGGTGTCGGCCCGCTGGCGGCAGGTTCCCATGGTGATGGGGCTGGTGACCTGGGGCATGGCGATGACCAACGACTGGCACCGCCTGCTCTACGCCTCGGCCCAGCCCATCGGCGGCGAGCCGGGGGCGGCGCTGTCCTACGTCCACGGCCCGTGGTTCCTCGCCGTCACCATCTACCTCTACACCTTCATGGTACTGAGCTTCGCCGTGACCGCCAGCGGCATCGGCCGCGCGGCCCCGGCGCACCGGGCGCATTACGTCGGGTTCCTGCTCGCCGTGGCGGTGCCGTGGGTGGCCAACATCGGCTACGTCACCAGCAACGTCGTCCTGTTCGACATCGACCCGACACCCTTCAGCTTCCTGATCACGGGCATCGTCTTCTACTGGCTGATCGCCCGGCGGCGCCTGTTCGAGCTGCTGCCCATCGCGCGCGGCGCGCTGCTCGACGCGGTGCCCGACCCGGTGCTGGTGCTGGACGGCGACGGCACGGTGGTCCAGGCCAACCCGGCGGCGGAGTCCCTGGTCACCTCTCCCGGCCGGCTGATCGGCCGCCGCCTCGACGGCGTTCCCGAGATCGGTCCGGTGCTGGTGCCCCAAGCCCTGGCGGAGCCCTCGGACGGTCCCGCCCCCCGGCTGGTCCAGGTCGGCAACGGGCCGCAGGCGCGCGAGTTCGAAGTGACGCGGGTGCCGCTGAGCTACGACGGGCGCAGCGTCGGCCAACTGCTGCTGCTGCGCGACGTCACCCTGCGCCGCCGGATCGAGGCGCGGCTGCACGACACCGTGCGCACGCTCGACACCGCCCGGCAGGAGGCGGAAACCCTGCTGGCCGCCGAGCAGGAGGCCAAGCGCGCCCTGAACAGCTTCCTGTCGATGGCCGCGCACGAGTTCAAGACGCCGCTCGCCATCATCGACGGGTCGGCGCAGATGCTGCTGCTGGACGCCGAGGCCAAGGCCCCCGCCATGATCCCCCGGCTGGAGAAGATCCGCCGCGCGGTGCGCCGGCAGGTCGGCATCCTGGAGACCTGCCTCGCCGACGACCGCTTGAGCGACCCGTCCCTGACCCTGCGCCGGGACGACATCGACCTGCCCGCCCTGCTGCGCGGCGCCGCGAGCGCCCAGGCCGACGGGGCGACCGACCGCCATCTGGAACTGGAGCTGGAGGACTGCCCGCCGCGCCTGTCCGGCGACGCGTCGCTGCTGGAGCTGTGCGTCCACAACCTGCTGAACAACGGCCTGAAATACTCGCGCCCCGGCGGCCGCGTGGCCTTGCGCGTCTGGAGCGAGACCGGAGAACCCCGCCCGATGGTCCGGCTGTCGGTGACCGACCAGGGCATCGGCATTCCGCCGGAGGAGGTCGAGCGGGTGTTCGACCGTTTCTACCGCGCCTCCAACGTACGCGGCGCGGCGGGCAGCGGGGTCGGGCTGAACATGGTGCGGCGCATCGCCATTCTGCACGGCGGCGGGGTGCAGGTGGAAAGCCGGCTGGGCGAGGGCAGCCGCTTCACCCTGTCGCTGCCGCTGGGGACGGAGCCCCGCGCGGCGGTCATGGCGGTCTCGCATTCGGGGTAGTTCGTTCGGGCGATAGTTTCTTGCAAAGAAAACTGGGGCCGGGGAATATTCACGCTCCCGACACCAGGACCTCCGCAACATGAGTGCTGAACGAGACCCCACCGTCGCCCTGCCGGTGCCGAACCCCCGCGTGCCCCTGGCCGTCGAGGAGATCCTGGTCGCCGCGACCATGGCCGTCGTCGCGGCGATCACCTTCGCCAACGTGATGCTGCGCTACTTCACCGACATGTCCTTCGCCTTCACCGAGGAGTATTCGATCGCCCTGATGGTGGTCATGACCTTCCTCGGCGCCTCGGCCGCGACGGTGAAGGACCGCCACATGCGGATCACCTTCCTCACCTCCAAGATGACGCTGACCAACCGGCGCCGGGCGGAGATCTTCGCCATGCTCTGCATGGTCGCGATGTACGGGATCCTGGCCGTCTACGGCGCCTGGTCGACCTGGGACGACTACCGGTTCGAGGTGACCTCGCCGGCGCTGGGCCTGCCGCAGTGGATCTACACGATCTGGCTGCCGCTGCTGTCGGTGGTGGTCGCGCTGCGGGCGGGTGGGCGGGCGATCCGCGTCGGACGCGGAATCGACCGTCTGGAGGGCGAGGCGTGATCACGGCCCTGCTGTTCGGAAGCTTCGCGGTCATGCTGCTGCTGGGCGTGCCCATCGCGGTGGCGCTCGGCCTGTCGGGAACGGCGACCATCGCCTTCGCCCATCTCGGCGTCATCTCGGTGCCGACCAGCGTCTACACCGGCATCGCCAAATACCCGCTGCTGACCATCCCGATGTTCGTGCTGGCCGGCACCATCTTCGACCGCTCGGGCGTGGCGCAGAAGCTGGTGCGCTTCGCCACCGCCATCATCGGTCAGGGACGCGGGGCGCTGGCGGTGATCGCCGTGGTGGTCGCCATGATGATGGGCGGCATCTCCGGCTCCGGCCCCGCCATCGCGGCGGCGGTCTGCGGCGTGATGGCCCCCAGCATGATCCGCGCCGGCTACCCCCGGCCCTACATCGCCAGCGTCATCGCGGCGGCGGCGGCGACCGACATCCTGATCCCGCCCTCGGTCGCGCTGATCATCTACAGCGTGCTGGTGCCCCAAGCCCCGGTGACGGCGATGTTCGCGGCCGGCATCATTCCCGGCACGCTGGCCGGTCTGGCGCTGATCGTGCCGACCCTGTGGCTGGCCCGCCGCTACAACCTGGGCGGCGACCAGTCGCACGAGCCGCGCCCGCCCTTCTGGCGCAGCCTGTGGGACGCCTCGCTGGGGCTGTTCGCCAAGGTGCTGATCCTGGGGGGCCTGCGCTTCGGCATCTTCACGCCGACCGAGGCGGCGGTGATCGCCGTGGCCTACGGGCTGCTGCTGGGCATGGTGGTCTACCGCACGGTCAAGTTCCGCGACCTCTATTCGATGATGGTCGAGGCGGCGGAGATCTCCGCGATCATTCTGACCGTCATCGCGCTCGCCAGCGTCTTCGGCTGGGCGATGAGCACGCTGTCGATCATCGACCCCATCGCCAACGGCATCGTCAATCTGGAAATCGGCGAGTACGGCGTGATGGCGCTGCTGATGGTCATGCTGATCGTCATCGGCACCTTCCTGGACGGCGTGTCGACCTTCATCATCCTGCTGCCGCTGCTGATCCCGATCGCGATGAACTATCATTGGGATCTGGTGTGGTTCGGCGTGCTGCTGACGCTGAAGATCGCCATCGGCCAGTTCACCCCGCCGATGGCCGTCAACCTGATGGTGACCTGCCGGATCGCCGGCTGCACCATCGAAAGCACCTTCCGCTGGGTGCTGTGGCTGATCTTCACCATGTTCCTGACCCTGGCCGCCGTGGTGGTCTGGCCGGAACTGGCGCTGTGGCTGCCCCGGCGGATGGGGTTCTAACTGGGGGAACTGTGGGAGGTGAAGCGGCCGTTGCCCCCTCCCCATCCCTCCCCCGCCTTTGACGGGAGAGGGGGCCGGATGGCTTGTCGGCGCTCAGCGGCGGTTCCCTCTCCCGCGTTAGCGGGGGAGGATTGGGGAGGGGGCAACCGTGGCCTCCCTCCCCTCACAAACTCCCCAGCGCACGGGCGATGTCGCGGCTGGTGAGATGCAGGTTCACCGCGACGCCCAGCCCGCGTCGGGCGATCTTCGCCGCCGCCGCCCGATCGAAGGCCGAGCGGTGTTCGGCAAAATAAGCCAAGCAGTCGTCCGGCGTGCCATCCCGCCCAAGCAGCGTCCGGAAGGCCAGCCGGTGAACCGCACAGAACCCCTCATGCCCGGCGGGATGAAAGGCCAACGAGTCAATGGCCGGACGCCACAGGGCATCGTCGTCCGTCCCCCCGCCCACACTCACAGGTCGCCCAGCCCCGACAGCAGGAGGCTGATGGCCAGCGCGGTCATCACCACCCCGATCAGCGTGTCGAGCACCCGCCACGCCACCGGCTTGGCGAACAGCGGGGCCAGCAGCCGCGCGCCGTAGCCCAGCGACAGGAACCACGCGAAGGACGCCGTCATGGCGCCGCCCGCGAACCAGACCCGCTCGTCGACCGCGTAGCGCCCGGCGATGCCGCCCACCAGCACCACCGTGTCCAGATAGACGTGCGGGTTGAGGAAGGTGAAGGCCGCGACGGTGGCGAGCGCCCGCCCGAGCGGCAGGTTGGCGGCGCCCTCGGCGCTCAGGCTTTGCGGCTTGAAGGCGCTGCGGAACGCGCGCAGGCCGTAGATACCCAGGAAGACGGCTCCCCCGAAGGCGGCGCCCCGCAGCAGAAGCGGGCTGCTCGCCACCAGACTGCCGAAACCGGCCGAGCCGGCGGCGATCAGAGCCGCGTCGCTCAGCGCGCAGAACAGAACCAGCGGCAGCACGTGGCGCCGGACCAGCCCCTGGCGGAGAATGAAGGCGTTCTGCGCGCCGATGGCAATGATCAACCCACCCCCCAGGGAAAACCCCTGGACGGCGATCCAGAACAACGAGGACATGGACAAACCTCAAGCGGAGACCGCCCGCGTCGCGGGAACGGCCGGAGTCGGGAAAAGCGGAGAACGAAAGCGCCGTCAGGCTCGGCGGCGGCTGCGCTTTTCCAGATAAGCGGCGACGATGAGGGTCATCGAAAGGGACGTTCCTTTGGGTGTGCCCGTCGTTCTTAACGGGCGGACGCCGCAGCGTCAACGCCGCCGGTCCGGGCGTCGCATCGCCGCATCCGGCCCGCGATCTCCTTCCAACACTAACGATCGGAGTGGAATTGGTGTAGGCTTGCCGCGAATCCACCGGCAAACGGAGAGGCGGGCGTGAGCGGAGGTGGTCTATGTCGCGGGTGACGGACATCGTGCTCCGGATGGCCCGCAAGCTGACGGAGGACGTCGCGGCGCTCGGCCGTCTGCGCGCCGCCGGGAATCCGAAGACCTTTCCCCGGTTTCGCGAGATTCGCAGCGCCTATCTCGACATCCAGGGGCTGGTCTTCTCGATCCAGGACCGGCTGGACGCGGCGGGCAAGGAGCTGCCCTCCAACTTCCCGCAATGGGTGCTGCGGCAGAAGCTGACCGCCATCGCGATCTTCACCGACATCAGCTACGGCTTCATCAGCGAGCCGCCGCTGGCGCTGACCAGCTCGCTGGGCGCCTTCGACGTGCTGGAGGCCGAGCAGCGGGCGTTCAACGAGACCCTGCACACCTTCGACACCATGCTGATGGAGGCCGGGATCGACGACAAGACCGCCGACGAACTGGACGCCACCCGCACCAAGATCGAGCAGATTCTGGGCATGATCGAACGCCTTCTGGTCAACAGCCCGAAGATCCTGAAGGAGTTTTGATGGATCAGGCCCCCGAGGTGCTGGTCCCAGAAACATCGACCATAGAGCCTTCGTCCGACACGCCCGACCCGATTCCGTCGCCGCTGGCCCGGCGGATTCCCTGGCTGGTGCTCGCCGGTGGGCTGCTGCTCTCCGCCCTGGCGTGGGACCAGTCCGCGCGCTCCCTGCACGAGGAGGCCCAGCACCGCTTCTCCATCCGGGTGGAGGAAGTGCACAGCCAGCTCGGCGACCGGCTGAAGGTCTACGACCAGTTGGTGCGCGGGGCCGCCGCGCTGTTCACCGCCTTCCCCGCCGTCCACCGCGCGGAATGGAACCGCTTCGTCGAGGGGCTGTACATCCAGCAACGCTACCCCGGCATCACCAGCGTGGCCTACGCCCGCAGAATCGAGGCCATGCGAGGCGCCGAGCTGGTTGCCGCGATGCGCGCCGACGGCGTTCCGGATTTCCGCATCTGGCCGGAGAACGCCGGGGCCGAGCGGGCGATCAACATCTTCGCCGCCCCGGTCAACGACTCCAACATCCGGGCGCTCGGTTTCGACATGATGTCGGAGGGGCTGCGCCGCACCGCCATCGAGCAGGCGCGCGACAGCGGGCAGCCGATGGCGACGCGGGCCATCACGCTGAAGATCGACGAGGTCTCCGCGCCGCAGGCGGCCTTCATCCTCTATCAGGCGACCTACAACGGCGACCGGCCGCCGCCGACCGTGGAAACGCGCCGCGCCGCCTTCACCGGCGTGGTGTTGACTCCGGTCCGCATCGCGCCTCTGGTGGACGGGCTGTTCGGCGCCGGCCGCCACGACCTGGGCATCGAGGTCTTCGACACGCCCTCCGCCGACGCCGAGTTCCCCCTCTACCGCAACGACCGGCCGGTGGCGGGAACGCCGCTGTTCTCCGTCGCCCGCGAGATGCTGGTCGGCGGGCGGATCTGGACGGTGCATTACGAGACCCGCCCGGAGGCGGAGCACGGCGCCGAGGAGTGGGTGCCGGAAGCGGTGCTGGCCGCCGGGCTGACGATCAGCGCCGCGTTGTTCCTGCTGCTGCGGGCGATGAGCGCGACCCGCGCCCGCGCCCTGGTCCTGGCCGAGCGGATGACCGAATCGCTGATGCGGCGCGACGCGGAGCGCAAGCAGCTGTTCACGCAGGCGCCACTGGGCATCGCGCTCATCGACCGCGACGGGCGGATGATCGACGCCAACCCGGCCTTCGCCCGCGCCGCCGGGCTGGAGCGCGAGGCGCTGGCCGGGCTGGACCTGCGGCTGCGCGCCGCCGACCCGGCCGTGCTCGCGGCGCTCGACACCGCCATCCGGGGCGAGAGCGGCAAGCTGGAGACCGACCAGCCCCTGCTGGTCGGCGGGCGGCGCAACCATTTCAGCCTGCATTTCCAGCCGGTGACGGCGCATGGCGAATTGCTGTTCGTGCTGGTCTTCGCCGAGGACATCGGCGAGAAGCGGCGTGCCGAGCAGCACATCCAATACCTCGCCCATTTCGACGCGCTGACCGGCCTGCCCAACCGGGTCCTGCTGTTCGACCGCATCGCCCAGGCGTTGCGCGAGGCGCGCCGCGACGGCGGCAAGGTCGGCGTCCTGTTCATCGACCTCGACCGCTTCAAGGTGATCAACGACAGCCTGGGCCATTCCTTCGGCGACGAGGTGCTGCGCTCGGTCGCCAAGCGGCTCCAGTCCGGACTGCGGGAATCCGACACGGTCGGCCGGCTGGGCGGCGACGAGTTCCTGATCGTCGTCCGACGGATGAACGAGCCCGGCGACGCGGCGGCCATCGCGGAAAAGGTGGTGGCGCATCTCGCCAGCCCCTTCGCGGTCGGCGGCCAGAGCTTCGTCGTGACGCCCAGCGTCGGCATCAGCCTCTACCCCGACGACGCCGACGACGTGGAGGGGCTGATCCGCTGCGCCGACATCGCCATGTACAGCGCCAAGGAGCAGGGGCGGAACGGCTACCGCTTCGTCACCAAGGAGATGGGGGCGAAGTCGCGCGAGCGCATGGACCTGGAAGGCAGCCTGCGCCAGGCGATCCGCGATGGCGAGCTGTTCCTGGTCTATCAGCCGCAGGTCGACACCATCGACGGCCGGCTGGTCGGGCTGGAGGCGCTGGTCCGCTGGCGCCACCCGCAGGAGGGGCTGATCATGCCCGGCCGCTTCCTGCCGGTGGCCGAGGAGACCGGGCTGGTCGTCGCCATGGGCGACTGGGTGCTGTTCGAGGCCTGCGCGCAGATCCGCCGCTGGCGCGACCGCTTCGGGCTGGACGTTCCGGTGGCGGTCAACGTGTCGGGCGCGCAGTTCCGCGACGGGCAGCTTCCGGCCAAGGTCGCCCACGCGCTGGAGGCCAACGGCCTGTCCGGGCCGGAGTTGGAGATCGAGGTCACCGAGAGCACGCTGATCGAGGACGTGCCCGCCGCCGCCGAGACCCTGGCGGCGCTGAAGGCGCGTGGCGTGCTGATCGCGCTGGACGATTTCGGCACCGGCTATTCGTCGCTCAGCTACCTGCACCGCTTCCCGATCGACAAGCTGAAGATCGACCGGTCCTTCATCCACGACCTGTCCACCGGGGCCAGCAACGCGTCGGTCCCCCGCGCCATTGTCGGGCTGGGCCGCAGCCTGGGCCTGTCGGTCATCGCCGAGGGCGTCGAGACGGAGGAGCAGTTGCAGCTTCTGCGCGACCTGTCCTGCGAGAGCTACCAGGGCTTCCTGTTCAGCCGCCCGGTTCCGGTGGAGCAGGTGGACGCGCTGTTGGCCGCGCTGCCGGCTCGGTGATGAAGAGAGGGCCGTCGGCCATCATTAACGGATTTAATCTCCCCTGATCCGAACACCATCAATAATAAAACGATCAGGCGCCGGAAAAAATAGAGACAATCGCGCATTAACCATTGAAGAAAAAAGGTAAAGAGCATTCCAAAAGCGCAATTTTGACTTGCTGCTTGCGCCACCCTTGAAAACAATGGATCGTTTGATCGTGCCACACGGGCACTTATCGGGGGGATCATGATGCATATTCGGGTTTTGGCGCTCGCTTTGGCCACTGGCGTGATGATGGCGGGGATCGGCGGAGCGGTTGCCCAAACGAAGGGCGATTGGGTTCTCGGCCGCTACAAGGGTGGCGACTACTGGTTTCCCGGCGTGATCCAGAGCGTGACGGAGTCGAAGGCCGTCGTCGTGTACGACGACGGCGACAAGGAAACGGTGAGCCTCTCGAATCTGCGCCCCTACGACTGGAAGGTCGGCGGGAAGGTCGAGTGCAATTATAAGGGCGCCGGCAAGTGGTATTCGGGCGTGATCGCCTCGCTGGACGCCGAAAACATCGGCATCAACTACGATGACGGCGACAAGGAGAAGACCAAGACCGGGCGCTGCCGTTCGAAGTGATGCCTGAGGAGAGGAAAGGCTTTCATTGGCCGATCCTCGGCGGAGCCGCTTTGAAACCCATGTGGCCCACCGGCCAAAAGCTGGAAGGCCGCATCGGACCGCCGCAACGCCGGCTTTGGCCGTACGCCATAGACTGTCGCGACCGCGTGTTCACGGCGAAAGCCATGATGGTCGGCACCGGTGCTTCCGCGTTGACAAGCGAAACCAGCTCTTGCGGAACCGTGCACCGCCGGGGCGGCTCCGCCTGGACCGTCATCCGCGTTCTCATTGGCGGCCCCCTCGCCAATCGCTTGATCGGTCAGCGGTTGCCGGCTCGGTGAGCGAACATCCGGTTGGACGCAGGATCAAAAGAAATGGACACCAAGGCTAACAGGGGAAAAAGCGATCTGATAGATTTTTCCTTGAACCACAATGCGCAATCACCGAAGCAGTCGACAAATGATAGATCCCCAAACTGACGCCCTATCGTTTGCACGGTATAGGAAAGAGGCGAAAAGCCTGAACGATCGCCCGGTCTTTTTGATGTGGGGTGCCTTTGCCGGGGTGTCCGCTGAAACGGTTCTCATCACGTGTTCGGAGCAATTCCAACAGGCGCCCTCCAAAGCGAAGTCGCAAGTCATTTACGATTGGCTGGTCAACCAGGACAATAAAAAGGCGTCCAGATACGGTTGGGGAGCGATAAATCTTCAGGCCGATGGCATTCAGGACATTCCATCCGTCAATACTGCCGTGAATAAAATTTACGAAGATTCAAAATATTACGCAGCAAGAAAGACATGGATTGGAAAGTTAAGAAATCAGCTCGACAATACTCTGGGAAACATCCCAGCGCCCGATATGTACGATCCTATTTTAGAAATTGCGATCAAAGCTGCTTATTCATCGTCAACTGGGGATAATTCCTTCAGCATGTTCAAATTGGAAAAAATCAATCCACGAGAGCAGGCGGGCATGGTCAATCGTTTGAAAGCGATGGAACTGTTGGAAAAGGAGTTTCGGAAAGCCGGCTTCAACACGGCGAAAATGGGGTTTCGCTTGCCTTTCCGTTTCCGTTGACAGTGCGCCCAATTAGCGGAAATACCCAATAATTCTGAAAGAATGGGCGGGAAAAGACCATGCCCGTGCATAACCACTGCGGGCCTTCGCAGCCTCCACGCACACCCTGCCCTTATCTCATGGTAAAAATTCGCCCACCCCACCGAGGGGCCAAGGTTCATCTCCTCCCAGCCCAACGAGGCGAGAGCCCCCTCTTCACCCCCGCAGCAATTCCAGCGTCGCCAACGCCATGACCTTGGCCGACTGCTCCATGTCGTCGATGCCGACATATTCGTCGGGCTGGTGGGCCAGATCGAGGATTCCGGGACCGTAGGCGATGCAGTCCTTCAGGTGGCCGACCCGCACCACATGCTTCTGGTCGTAGGTGCCGGGCGACACCACCCGTTCGGCCGGGCGGCCCAGCACCGTCTCGATGGCGCCGGCCACCGCCCGCACCACCGGGGCGTCGGCGTCGGTCATCGTCGGCAGGAAGGCCAGCACCTCGCGCAGGTCGTAGTCGAAGCCGGGGCGCGAGGCCCGCAGCCCCTCCAGGATGCCGACGATCTCGCCGCGCACCGCCTCGGGGTCCTCCTCGATCAGGTAGCGGCGGTCGATCACCATGCGGCAGCGGTCCGGCACCATCGGGCTGGGCAGCCCGTCGTGGTCCTCGCGCTGGCCGCCATGGATGGCGTTGATGTTGATGGTGGATTGCCGGGCACCCTCCGGCACCACCGGCATGGCCGTGCGCTTCCCGGCGAGGCGGGGGATCAGATCCTCCTCGATCCGGTGCAGCACGGCGCCCATGTGGCGCACCGCGCAGTTGCCGAGAAACGGCATGGAGCCGTGGGCGACGCGGCCCTTGGTCTCGATCTCCGCCCACCAGACGCCGCGATGGCCGATGCAGACCCGGTCCACGTTCAGCGGCTCCGGGATGATGACGTGGTCGACGCGCGGCCTGGAGAAATAGCCCAGCGTCGCCAGATGCCCGACCCCGCCGTAGCCGCCGGACTCCTCGTCCACCGTGCCGGAGATCTCGAGGGCGCCGGCGGTCAGCAGCCCCTCGTCGAGCAGCGCCTCCACCGCGACGATCGACGCGGCGATGCCGCCCTTCATGTCGCAGGCGCCGCGCCCATACACCCGCCCGTCCCGCACCTCGCCGCCGAAGGGATCGACCGTCCATCCCTGCCCTGGCGGCACCACGTCGATGTGGCCGTTGAAATGCACGCAGGGACCCGGCCGTGCGCCCTCGATGCGGGCGACGACGTTGGTGCGCGGGTAGCGGTCGCTGTCCCCGGCGGCCCCCACCGCCCGCACATACTCCACCTGGAAGCCGCGCGCGGCGAGCCGCCGGCCGATCAGCTTGGCGCAGTCGGTGTAGACGTCACCCGGCGGGTTGACGGTGGGGATGCGGATGAGATCCTGCGTCAACGCCACCAGATCGTCGCGGCGCTCCTCGATGCGGCGGAACAGGGTGTCGGTGGGGGGAAGGGGCGGCATGGCGTCTCCCGGATTGTCTGTGTCGCCGAGTGTCCACCCTCCCCCGCCGTGCGTCCAGCCCTCCGTCGGAAACAGCTTTCGCCCGCCCGAGCCTTCCGTCCGGCGCCGGGCGCCGCTACAGTCCCCCGACGACACCACCGACCACTACGCTTTGGAGCACGCAGGATGACCGTCACGCACCCCGCCGGACTGGAGCGTCCGACGCTCGACGATTCGGCCATCGCCGACGCGGCCGCCCGCTTCGTCGCTGGACGCCGCTCGGCGGTCGGGTTCGACGCCTTCCCCGGCCCCGCGCCGGAGGATCTGGCGACCGCCTACGCCATCCAGTTGACGGCGGCCAGCGTCTGGGCCGACCCCATCGCCGGTTGGAAGATCGCGCTGGTCCCCCCGGCCAAGCAGGAGCAGTTGGGGAGCGGCCGCTTCCTGGGCCCGATCTTTACCGGCATGGTCGCCAAGGCCGGCGAGGGCGCGCTGTCCTTCCCGGTGATCCCGAGCGGATTCGGCGCGGTCGAGGCCGAGTTCGTCGTCCGCATCGCCGCCGACGCGCCCGCCGACAAGCTGGACTATTCCCCGGCCGAGGCAAGCGCCTTCATCGCCTCCATTCACGCCGGGATCGAGATCGTCGGCAGCCCACTGTCCACGATCACCACGCTGGGGCCGACCGTGGCCGCCGCCGCCTTCGGCAACAACATCGGGCTGGTCGTCGGCGCGGAGATCCCCGGCGGGCTGGAAGCGCTCGACACTCTGCGCTCGGAGGTCGTCATCGACAACCAGAGCGTCGGCGTCGGCAGCACCGCCAGCATCCCCGGCGGCATCGCCACGGCGGTGGCCTTCGCGCTGGGCATGGCGGCGCGGCTGGGGCATCCCCTGAGGGCCGGCCAGTGGCTGTCCACAGGCGCGCTCAGCGGGATGCACCCGATCAACGCCGGCCAGCAGGCCCGCATCAGCTTCACCGGCCTGGAGCCGATGACCGGCACCGCCGTCGCCGCCACGCCGGTGGTGTGAGGGGCGTAGAGTTCGGTATTAAGAAAGTTAGCCCCTCTCCCCTCGCGGGAGAGGGGCTCTGTCAGCACCTATGCGCCTTCGCAGAAATGGGCCGAAGTTCAGGCCCCCGCCAACTCGCGGATCTTGCTCTTCAGCAGCTTGCCGGTCGCGGTGTGGGGCAGCGTCTCGACGAAGCGCACGTCGTCGGGGATGCACCATTTGGCGACCTTGCCCTCGAACACCGCCAGCAGGTCCTCCTTGGTCAGGCTGGCGCCCTCCTTCACCACGACGACCAGCAGCGGGCGCTCGCCCCATTTCTCGTCGGGGATGGCGATGGCGGCGGCCTCGGCGACGGCGGGGTGGCCGACCGCGATGTTCTCCAAGTCGATGGAGCTGATCCACTCGCCGCCCGACTTGATGACGTCCTTGGTGCGGTCCACGATCTGGACGTAGCCGTCGGCGTCCATCGTCACCACGTCGCCGGTCTCGAACCAGCCGGGCATCGTCTCGTGCGCCGGGCTGGCCTCCACCCCGAAATAGCCGCCGCACACCCAAGCGCCGCGCACCAGCAGCCGGCCGAAGCTGGTGCCGTCGCGCGGCACGTCGACGCCGGCCGCATCGACGACTCGCAATTCGATGCCGCAGATCGGCCGCCCCTGCTTCGAGGCCAGCGCCAGCGACGAATCGGCGTCCATCCCGGCGTGCTTGCCCTTGGGCATGTTGGCGAGGCCGAGCGGGCTGGTCTCCGTCATGCCCCAGGCGTGCAGCACCTCGACGCCCAGCTCCCGGAAGCGCTGGATCATCATCGGCGGGCAGGCGGAGCCGCCGATGGCGACGCGGCGCAGCGTGCCCAACGTCTTGCCGTTGGCGTGCAGCCAGTTCAGCAGGGCGAGCCAGACGGTCGGCACCCCGGCGGTGTTGGTCACGCGCTCCGCCTCGAACAGCTCGTGCAGGCTGGCGCCGTCCAGCTTGGGGCCGGGGAAGACCAGCTTGGCGCCGACCATCGGCGCGGCGTAGGGGATGCCCCAGGCGTTGACGTGGAACATCGGCACCACCGGCAGCACCACGTCCGAGGCCGACAGGTCGAACACGTCGGGCAGGCAGGCCGCCATCGCGTGCAGCAGGGCGGAGCGGTGGCTGTACAGCACGCCTTTGGGGTTGCCGGTGGTGCCCGAGGTGTAGCACATGCCGCAGGCGGTGTTTTCGTCCAGCTCCGGCCAGTCGAAGCGGTCGGGCTGTTCGGCCAGCAGATCCTCGTAACACAGCAGGTTGGGCAGCGAGGACGCCGGCATGTTGGCGGCGTCGGTCATCACGACGATGGCCTTCACCCCCTTCAGGTGATCGGCGATGCCCTCCAGCAGCGGGATGAAGGTGAGGTCGGCGAACAGCACGCGGTCTTCGGCGTGGTTGACGATGTAGGCGATCTGTTCGGGGAACAGGCGGGGGTTGATGGTGTGACAGACCATCCCCGAGCCGCCGATGGCGTAATAGCATTCCAGATGCCGGTAGCCGTTCCAGGCCAGCGTGCCGACCCGGTCGCCCGGTTGCAATCCCAGCGCCGCCAGCGCGTTCGCCAGCCTCTGCGCCCGCGCCCAGGCGTCGGCGTAGCTGTGGCGGTGGATCGGCCCCTCGGTCGTGCGCGACACGATCTCGGTGTCGGCGTGGTAGAGCGCCGCGTGGCGCAGCACCGAGGTGACCAGCAGGGGCGTCCCCATCATCATTCCGCGCAGCATCGTTTCACTCCCGGTTCTTTGGTTTTGTCGTGGCGTCCGGTCCTATGCGGGCCGGCGCCCGTTCCACCATCCTAGAATCGGCGTGAAGCGGTTTCCAGACAAGCCCGCATCAGGAGCGCGGCGGGTCGCGCGGGGCGACGCGCGGGAAGCGCAGGGTGAAGGTGGCGCCCTCCCCCGGCCGGCTGTCGAGCCGGACATGGCCGCGCAAGGTTCGCGTCACCAGCGTGTGGACGATGTTCAGACCGAGCCCGCTGCCGCCGCTGTCCCGGCTGGTCGTGAAGAAGGGTTCGAACACCCGGCCGTGCAGGCTGGCCGGAATGCCGCGCCCGTCGTCGGCGTAGACCAGCGTCACCTCGCCGTCCTTCTCGGTCACGGCGATGCGCAGGGCGCCGCGCCGCTCGGCGCCGTAGCCATGGACGATCGAGTTCATCACCAGATTGGTCAGGATCTGCCCGAAGGCGCCGGGGTAGCTGTCGAGCGTCAGGGTGTCCGGACAGCTCACGCTCACCGCGTGGCCGGCGCGGCGAATCCGCATGCCCAGGCTGCGCAGGACCTCGTGGATGTAGTCGTTCAGTTCGAAGACCCGGCGCTCCTCGCTCGCCTGGTCGACGGCGACCCGCTTGAAGCTCTGGATCAGGCGGGCGGCGCGCTCGATGTTCAAAAGCATCAATTGCGTCGCCTCGTCGGCGGTGTCCATGAAGTCGGCGAAGTCGCCGCGCCGCAGGGTCCCCTCCTCGAACAGCCGGCGCAGGCCCCGCGCCTTGTCGGCCAGCAGCGAGGCGCCGGTCAGCGCGATACCGACCGGCGTGTTGATCTCATGCGTCACCCCGGCCACCAGCGAGCCCAGCGCCGCCATCTTCTCGGCCTGGATCAGATGGACCTGCGCCTCCTTCAGGTCCTGCAGGGCGCGCTCCGCCTCGTCCTTGGCGCTGCGCACGGCCTCGGCAGCGCGCACGCTCTCGGTCACGTCGGTGTGGGAGCCGACGATGCGGAAGGGCCGCCCGTCGTCGCCCGGAACGCCGATGCAGCGCGTGTCCAGGTAGACCGTGTGGCCCTGCTTGTGGCGGTAGCGCTGGAGCAGATGGCTTTCCATCGCCAGCCCGGCCGTCATCTCCGCGACCATCCGCAGCGCGTCGAGACGGTCGTCGGGGTGGATCAGTTCCTCCCAGCGCTGGCGGCGGTTGTCCATCTCCGCCTCGCCGTAGCCGAGCAGCCCCCACCATTGCGGCGAGAACCAGACACCGTCGCCGCCCAGCTCCCACTGCGAGATGCCCTCCCGCGCGGCGCGGATGGCCAATTCCAGCAACTCGCGGTTGGCGGCGAGTTCGCGCTCGGTCCGCTTACGCTCGGTGATGTCGGCGTAGGTGGTGACGAAGCCGCCGTCGGGCAGGGCCAGCGTCACCGTCTCGATGATCAGCCCGTCGGGCCGGACGCGCTCGTTGTAGAAGGGCCAGGAGGCGTTGCGGATGTAGTCGAGCCGCTGCGCCACCAAGTCCGCCACCGCGCCGCCGCCGTAGCCGCCCCGTTCGGCGATGTGGCGGACCACCTCCTCATAGGGCTGTTCGTAGCGCGGGAAGGCCGGGTCGATGAACAGCAACTCCAGCACCCGGTGGTTCCAGGCGACCAGCCGCAGATGGCGGTCGAAGGCCATGACGCCCTGGCTGAGGCATTCGAGGACGAGGCTGGTCTTGGCCCAGGGGCTCTCCCGGTCGGACGGCACGGGCGGGGACGTCGGGCAGGAGGCCGGGGCGAGACCGGTCGCCGACAGCAGCCAGCCGCCCGCCTCTCCCTGCCCCAGCGTCAGGATCGACGTGGCGCCGCCGGGCAACGGCCAATCCTCGGCCTTCCCCTTGCGCAGAGAATCCGCCGCCGGCCGGCCGAACAGATCGTCCAGCGTGGCACCGGACAGCTTGAGCGGCACGCCACCGGGAGCGGCGCCGAACAGACCGGCGAAAGCCACGTTCGACCACACCAGCCGACCGTCGGCGCCGAAGCGGGCAAATCCCCCGTCCGTCATGCGCGCGCTCCTCCTGCGCAGGAACAATCTCCCAAGGGCTGGCGCCCGGAATTCCCTACAAAGTGGCACAAATCACACTAAAACACGTTTTGAATTCATCCGTTCCATTCTTGTCCCTTCTGGGTTGCCGGACAAGCGACAAGCTGTAACAACGGCGGGACGCTTTCCGCTTGAAATCATTGCCCTTCGCCTCCTAATGCTGCGCTGACACGCGGAAGACCGCGTTGCAAACCGCTGGCCGGGAAGGATTATCAATGCCCGACATAGCGGCATATTCAGGGCTTTTTCTCGTCTCTTTCATTGCCGCGACAATTTTTCCCGCCCAGTCCGAACTGCTGCTGGCGAGCATGCACGCGTCTGGCCGCTACGACGACGGGCTGCTGATCCTGGTGGCGACCGTCGGCAACGTCGGGGGATCGGCCGCCAACTGGGCGCTCGGACGTTACCTGATGCATTTTCAGGACCGGCGCTGGTTCCCGGCCTCGCCCGCGCTGGTCGAGCGGGCGACGCGCTGGTACCAGCGTTTCGGCGTGTGGTCGCTGCTGCTGGCCTGGGTTCCGATCATCGGCGATCCGCTGACGCTGGTGGCCGGAATCCTGCGGGTGGACATCCGGCTGTTCCTGCTGCTGGTCACGCTGGGCAAGGCCGGACGCTACGCGATACTGATGGTTGCCATTTAGAATCATTGACTTAGCGACACGTATCGACGCAATAAGACTCTTGAGGGAAAGCGTCCGGCGCAGTATCACCGGGTCCTGAAACGCGGATCCACCGCGCCGCCGGGAAGCCGCGAGCTTCGCGAGATTTTCCAGAATCCCCTGTCCGTTTGACCGAGGTCAATGGAGACGGGACGGCGACCGCCTATGGTCCACGCGCACTCAGACCCGGAACCAGGCCCCTCGACATGCCAGACGGAAGCATCGTTCAGCCGGAGAAGGCCCTTCCCGCCCCGGTCACGCTGTTCGAAAGCCAGAAGAACATCCATCCCAAGGCGGTCAAGGGATACTACCGCCGTCTCAAGACGCTGACCTTCACGGTCCTGCTGGCGCTGTTCTTCATCGCCCCCTGGATCCGTTGGGAACGCGGCGGCGACGCGCCGGCCCAGGCGGTGCTGTTCGATCTGACGACGCCGCGCTTCTTCATCTTCTGGATCGAGATCTGGCCGCAGGAAATCTACTACCTGACCGGCGTGCTGATCTTCGCGGCGCTGGGGCTGTTCCTGGCGACCTCGCTGGCCGGGCGGGTGTGGTGCGGCTTCGGCTGCCCGCACACGGTGTGGACCGACCTGTTCGTGTGGATCGAGCGGATCTTCGAGGGCGACCGGGCGGAGCGCATCCGCAACGACAAGGCCCCCTGGAGCCCCCGCAAGGTGATGCGCAAGGCCGGCAAGCACGCCGGCTGGATCGCCCTCAGCCTCGTCACCGGCTTCGGCTTCGTCGCCTACTTCACCGACGCGCCGGCCCTGGCGCTCGATCTGGTGACCTTCCAGGCCTCCTACGAATCCTACAGCTTCTTCGCCCTGTTCGCCGGCATGACCTATCTGATGGCCGGCTGGACCCGCGAGCAGATGTGCAAGTACATGTGCCCGTGGCCGCGCATCCAGGGCGCCATGCTGGACGAGCACAGCCTCGTCGTCACCTACCGCGCCGACCGGGGCGACAACCGCGGCCCCAAGCGCAAGTCGCAGAGCTGGGACGAGCGCCGGGCCAAGGGCTTCGGCGACTGCATCGACTGCAAGGCCTGCGTCCAGGTCTGCCCGATCGGCATCGACGTGCGCAGCGGCGAGGAAGCCGCCGACTGCATCAACTGCGGCCTGTGCGTGGACGCCTGCGACAGCATCATGATCGCGCAGGGGCTGCCGACCAAGCTGATCGCCTTCGATTCGCTGGCAGCCCAGGAGACCCGCGCCCAGGGCAAGCCCTATGTCTGGACCCTGATCCGCCCGCGCACCATCCTGTACGGGCTGATGATGCTGGTCATCGGCGGCGCCATGGCCTGGAGCTTCGCGCTGCGCCCCCGTCTGGACATCACGGTGCTGCGCGACCGCGCGCCGCTGTTCGTCACCCTGTCGGACGGCAGCCTGCGCAACGCCTACACCTTCAAGGTCGCCAACAAGACCCGGCAGGCGCGGGCCTACACCCTCACCGTCGCCGGCGTGGCCGGGGCCGAGGTGAAGGTGATCGGCGAGGACGAGAGCACCGCGAACCAGACGCACGCCGCCCTGATCGCGGCCTCGCCCGACAGCGTCGCCACCTACCGTGTCTACGTGACGGCGCCGCGCTCCAGCCTGAAGGAGGCGTCGGTGCCGCTGACCTTCCAGCTGGTCGACAGCGCCAACGCCGACCAGGACAGCCACGACAGCGTCTTCATGGGACCGGCGCCCGGCCGGTAAAGGGACGCCGACCGAGACTTCGGGACCGGGCTCCCACCCGGATCGCGTGCAAAAAAGGCGGCGGGCCGCACTTCGGCCTACCGCCTTTTTGCCATGGATCGAATGGGGCCTCTCCGCATGGACAGTTTGCGGATTGCGTTCCGCGCCTCACCTGACTCATCGAACGAGGGATGGACAATCCCGGAACGAGGTGAGGCAGCCATGCTCTTCGATTTCGAGCCCTCGGGCATCAACGACACCTACCTGCGCCTGACGCGCAACGGCCTGTCCTGCATCGTCGCCCCGGCGGGCGTGTGGAATGGGCTGCTGCGGGTCAACTACATCGTCTCCGGCACGCCGGGAACGCCCGAACCGCACATGGTCTTCCGCTGCCTGGACGTGGGCTGGGACGACGGACGGTTCTGCTGGAAGGGCCGCTCGGCCCCGGTGATGACCGGGTCGGCGATGGTCGACATCCTGCTGGAGCGCGGCCTCGTCAACGAGGCGGAGGCCGAACGGCTGCTGTTCGGCATCAACGCGCCGGCCATGGGCGCCTCCTCGGACGAGGCGCTGATGCTGCGCGCCATGCTGGGCGGCTGCAGCTTCACTCCCATCTACGACGACGAGCCCCTGCGCACCGAAGCGCCGGTCGTGGTTGGCTTCGCCCTGCGGACCCTGTCGGACCCCGGCGCCTATGTGCTGGAGGCGCGCGGCGGGGTGCCGGTGCTGGATCCGGTGGCGCGCGACGCGCTCAAACGGCAGGTCGGCGCGCTTCTCTGATCCGCTCCCACGGCGCCTTCCTTTCGTCTTGAACCTTTGGGCGATGGAAACTGTCACGATCCGGGAGCATTCTGTCTCCACCGGACATGCCTTCGATCCTCGGAGCCTCGCCGACGCACGCTTACCGCACCGCCAATCTTTCTCAAGGACGAGCCGGACATGCGCACGACCATCACCGACCGCTGCACCGCCCTGATCGGCCGCGCCCGCGCCGTCCTGCGCCGCCGCTCCTTCCGCAAGCCCGACCTCCACGGCCTGCTGGGCATGGAACTGCTCGACATGGAACTGTTCCGCAACGACATCCGTGGCTGAGCCCCTTCGGATTTCCTCCGGACTTCCTAGCCCGTTCGCATCGCTTTCCTGACGGAACGAAGCCCGCTATGGTCCCGCGCCGGCCACGTCTCGGCTGTGGGAGCCGGCGGCCGAACCGACAGGACACCAAGACATGGACGCCGATTCCATCCGTGCCGCCTACCGCCGCTACGCCGGCTTCTACGACCGCGTGTTCGGGGTTCTGCTGGCCTCGGGCCGGCACGCGGCGGTCGCCTGGCTGAACCGCCGGGGCGGACTGCGCATCCTGGAGGTCGGCGTCGGCACCGGCCTGTCGCTCTCCGATTACCGCAAGGACAACCGCGTCGTCGGCATCGACCTGTCGACCGACATGCTGAAGGTCGCGCAGGAGCGGGTGGCGCGCGAGCGGCTCGACCATGTCGAAGGGCTGCTGGAGATGGACGCCGGCAAGCTGGCCTTCGCCGACGGCAGCTTCGACGTGGTGGTCGCCATGTACGTGATGACCGTCGTCCCCGACCCCCAGGGCACGATGGCGGAGCTGGAGCGCGTCTGCAAACCCGGCGGCGACATCGTCATCGTCAATCATTTCGCCGCCCCCCGCCCCGGCCTCCGGCGCGCGGTGGAAGGCTGGCTGGCGCCGCTGTCGAAGAAACTCGGCTGGCGGCCGGACTTCACCATGGACGCCATGATGAAGGGCTCGCGCCTAGCGGTGGAGAGCGTCCGGACGGTGCCGCCCTTCGGCCTCTTCAGCCTGCTGCACTGCCGCCGCCAGAACGCGTGACGAGTCACGCGTGACGCGCGGCGGCGGAGCCTGTTAGGCTCAAGCGGTTGGACAGCGCAATCGAGAGGGCGACCATGGGCGGCGATCTGGCGGGGCGGCGGATTCTGGTGCCGGAAAGCCGGGACCTCGACCTGTTCGCCGGCATGATGGAGCAGCATGGGGCGGAGACCATCCGCTGCCCGATGGTGAAGATCCTCGACCTCGACGATCCCGCCCCGGCGGTGGACTGGCTGAACCGGCTGCTCGACGGCCGCTTCGACGACATCGTGCTGCTGACCGGGGAAGGCCTGCGCCGCCTGATGACGGTCGCCCGCGCCATGGAGCGGGAAGCCGAGGTGATCGCCGCCTTCGGCCGCACCCGCATCTTCGTGCGCGGCCCCAAGCCGGTAAAGGCGTTGCGCGAGATCGGTCTCGCCCCCTACGCATCGGCCCCCGCCCCGACCACCGACGGCGTGATCCTGTCGCTGGCCGATGAGGATCTGACCGGGCGGCGGGTCGGCGTGCAACTTTATCCCGGCAACCCCAACGACATTCTGCTCGACGCGGTGCGGGCGCGCGGCGGCGAGCCGGATGCGGTCACGCCCTACCGCTACGCCTCGGATTCGGAGACCGGCGCCGTGGAGGCGGCGATCCGCGAGATGGCGGCCGGGCGCATCGATTTCGTCGCCTTCACCGCCTCGCCCCAGGTGCGCCGCCTGCACGAGGTGGCCGAATCCTGCGGGTTGTCGGACGCCTTCGGCGCGGCCTTCCGCAACACCCGCATCGCCGCCGTCGGCCCTGTGGTGGCGGAGGCGGTGGAGGCCGCCGGGGGCGTGGTCGCCGTGTCGCCGCAATCGACCTTCCACATGAAGCCGCTGGTCAACGCCATCCGCGACTTGCTGGCCAAGGGGTGACGGCCGGAGAGGCGGGACGGCGGCAATCTGTCTCACCGTGTTGATAGCGATTCTCATCGCCGGTTAATCAGGCGGGTCCATACTGGCAACCGGTCCGAAGTCGTCGGGACCGGTTCCGAAAGAGTCCGCCATGCGTCACATCCCATTCCCATTCAGCCGCGCCACCGTCGCGGGCGCCCTGTTCCTCGCCTTCGCCGGCCTGCCCGCCGCCGCGCAGGAGCTTCCGACCAAAGAGGCCCTCGGCGAGGCGCTGTTTTCCGACACCGCCCTGTCCTTCAACCGCAGCCAATCCTGCGCCGATTGCCACAACCCGATGTCGGGCTTCGCCGATCCGCGCGACGGGGGCGTCGTGGGCGCGGCGTCGCGCGGCGCCAACGGCACCTCCATCGGCGACCGCAACGCGCCGACCGTCGCCTACGCGCGGTTCAGCCCGGCCTTCTCGGTCAACGCCAAGGGCAAGCCGGTCGGTGGGCAGTTCCACGACGGCCGGGCCGCGACGTTGAAGGAGCAGGCCGGCGGCCCGCCGATGAACCCCGACGAGATGGGCATGACCTCCAAGGCGCAGATGCAGGAGCGCTTGAAGGAAAACCCGAACTACGCCCGCGCCTTCGTCGCGCTCTACGGCGCCGGGGTGCTGGACGATCCCGAGCGCGCCTACGACGCGATGAGCGACAGCCTGGCGCGCTTCGAGGAAACGGCCCAGGTTTCGCCCTTCGATTCGAAATACGACCGCTACCTGCGCGGCGAATACAAGATGACCGGCGAGGAGGATCTGGGGATGACCCTGTTCTTCTCGACCCAGTTCACCAACTGCAACCAGTGCCACAAGCTGAAGGCGATGCCGGCCTCGGCCGGGGAGACCTTCACCAACTACGAGTACCACAACATCGGCGTGCCGGCGAACGCGGCGCTGCGGGCGGCCAACGGCAAGGGCAAGGCCTTCGTCGATCACGGCCTGCGCGGAACCCCGGTTTCCACCGGCAGCGCGCAGGACGGCCAGTTCAAGACGCCCACCCTGCGCAACGTCGCCGTCACCGGCCCCTACATGCACAACGGCGTGTTCCAGGATCTGGAAACGGTGGTCCGCTTCTACAACAGCTACAACAGCCGGACCGAGAAGGCCAAGATCAACCCGGAAACCGGCAAGCCCTGGGGCAGGCCGGAGGTTGCCGGCACCCTGTCGATGACCGAGCTGGAAGCCAGCCCGGCGCTGGACGACCGCCGGGTCAAGGCGCTGGTCGCCTTCATGAAGACGCTGACCGATGCACGCTACGAGCATCTGGTGAAGTGAAGCGCTGACTTGGCCGGCGGCACCAGGCGTCGCCGGCCACCCGCTCACTCCGCGTATTGCGCGGCGATGTCCAGAAAACGCCCTTCGATCCGCAGGAAGGCATCGACCACATCGGGGTCGAAGTGCTGCCCACGCCCTTCCACGATGATGGCGGCGGCCTGCGCGTGGGGCATCGGCGCCTTGTAGACGCGTTTGGAGATCAGCGCGTCGTACACGTCGGCCAGCGCCATCAGCCGGGCGGACACCGGAATGTCGTCGCCCTTCAGCCCCTTTGGATAGCCCGACCCATCCCATTTCTCATGATGGGCCTCGGCGATCTCGCAGGCGAAGTGCAGGAAGGACGGGGTGCCCCCGGCCAATTGCCCCTCGGCGCGCATCAGCGAATCGCGGCCCAGCGCGGCGTGGGTCTTCATGATCTCCCACTCCTCCGGCGTCAGCTTGCCGGGCTTCAGCAGGATGGCGTCCGGGATGCCGACCTTGCCGATGTCGTGCAGCGGCGCCGATTTGTAGAGGAGGTCGATGGCCGCGTCGGTCAGCGTGCCGGAAAAACGCGGGTGGCCCTGCAACTCCACCGCCAGCGCGCGGACGTAGTGCTGGGTCCGGCGGATGTGGTTGCCGGTCTCGTTGTCGCGGGTTTCCGCCAGCGAGGCCAAGGCCATGATCGTGACGTCCTGGATGGATTGCACATCGGCGGTGCGGCGCTTCACCTCGGTTTCCAGAAAGGCGGCCTTGTCGCGGAGAAAGTCGGCCGCTTCCTTGAGGCGCAGGTGGTTGCGCACGCGGGCCAGCAGGATGGGCGCGCTGATCGGCTTGGTGATGTAGTCGACGGCGCCCAGCTCCAGCCCGGCCTGCTCGTCGGACTGATCGGACAGCGCGGTCAGGAAGACCACCGGGATGTCACGGGTCGCCGGATCGGCCTTGAGCCGGCGGCACACCGCGTGGCCGTCCATGTCCGGCATCATGATGTCCAGCAGGATCAGATCGGGCATCGGCACCGTCTGGGCGATGCGCAGCGCCTTCTCGCCGCCGCTGGCGACCTTCACCTTGTAGGTGTCCTTCAGCAGGCTGGCCATCAGCACCAGATTGTCCGGCGTGTCGTCCACGACGAGCACAACGGGGCGGCGGGGTTCGGCGTCGGTCATCTCGGGCAGCGTCTCGGTCGCAACGGATTGGGTCGGTGAATGGGGAGGGCGGGTCAGGACACCGGCTCGGCCAAGCGGCCGCGCGCGATGGTCAGGGCCGTGTCGAAGTCGAAGCGGTCCACCGCCTTCGCCAGCGTGTCGTAGGCACGGGATCCCAGCGCGGCGCGCAGGATCGAATTCTCGCCCTGCACCAACTCCTGGGCGTCGGGGTCGTCGTCCGCCAGCAGGGTGACCAGACGGTTCAGCGTTTCCGCGTCCCTGGCGCTGAGTGGCGGCAGCTCGGGCGCGGCCTGGGCCGCCGCCGGAGCGGGAGCCGGCGGCGGCCCAGGCTGGTCGTCGGGGATCGCGCGCCCGATGGCCGCCAGGGTCTGGCCGAGGGCGCTTTCGTAGACGCCGAGCCGTTGGGTCGTCTCGTCCGGAGCGGCGCCTTCGCGAATGGCGGTCTCCAGCGCGGAAGCCGCCGCCGCCAGCGGGCCGGCGCCGATCTGGCCCGACAACCCCTTGGCGGTGTGCG
Organism: Azospirillum doebereinerae; assembly: GCF_003989665.1. Taxonomy (GTDB): domain Bacteria; phylum Pseudomonadota; class Alphaproteobacteria; order Azospirillales; family Azospirillaceae; genus Azospirillum; species Azospirillum doebereinerae. Next base: position 110,815 of record NZ_RZIJ01000012.1, read on the forward strand.
CGACGATCTCCGCCAGCCCCACATTCTTCGCCGCGATGGCCGTCGCGATGCGCGCCGCCGAATCCCGCTGCTCGCTCCGGAATCGGACCAGCAGGGAGCGGTAGAGATGCGGCTTGTTCAGCACCCGGTTCAGACCGGCCCGCGCGTCGATGTCCGGCGCGACAGCGGCGAAGGACGCCAGCGTGGCCGCCGTCGCCCCGGCGGGCGCGGCCCCCCCACCCTGCGCCGTCCGGCCCGCCCAGCGGGCCACCATGGCGTACAGCTCCTCCGGGTCGATCGGCTTGGGCAGATGGTCGTTCATGCCGGCGTCCAGGCAGTTCCGGCGGTCGCTCTCCATCGCGTTGGCGGTCATGGCGACCACCGGCATATCCTTCAGCTCGGGCCGTTCCCGGATCCGGCGGGCGGCGGTCAGCCCGTCCATCACCGGCATCTGCATGTCCATCAGGACGATGTCGTAGTGTTCGTGCTCCAGCCGCTCCAGCGCGATGGCGCCGTTGTCGACGATGTCCGGCAGGGCGCCGGCGCTGGTCAGCAACTCGCGCGCCACGTCCTGGTTGAGGGCGTTGTCCTCGGCGACCAGGATGCGCAGGCCCGCCAGCCGCTCCTCGATCGTGGCATCGGGAGCGGCGGATGGAATGGTGTCGTTCCCGGCGATTCCCAGGGCGCGCGACGCCGAATCGAGCAGGACGCTGGGGTTGACCGGCTTGACCAGGATCTCGTCGACGCTGGCGCGCTGGGCCCGGTGCATGATCTCCGCCCCCCCGTAGGCGGTGACGAGCACGAAGGCGGGCGCGGTTCCCTTGGCGTGCAGATCCCGGATCGCCGTCACCGTTTCGATCCCGTCCATGCCGGGCATGCGCCAGTCGGCGAAGACGATGTCGAAGGGCGCCCCGGCGGTCAACTCGGCGCGCGCGATCTCCACGGCCTCGGCCCCGCCGCTGGCCTCCTGGACCACGAAGGTCATCGAGCGCAGCATGTCGCAGATGACGGCGCGGGTGCTGTCGTTGTCCTCCACGACCAGCGCGCGGCGGCCGCGCAGACCGGCAGCCGGCGCGTTTTGCCGCCCGCCCGCCCCGGCGGCGACACCCAGGCTGGTCGTGAACCAGAAGGTGCTTCCCTGCCCCGGCTCGCTGTCCACCCCGACCGCGCCGCCCATCAGTTCGGCCAGACGCTTGCTGATGACCAGCCCCAGCCCGGTGCCGCCGAACCGGCGGGTGGTGGAGACGTCGGCCTGCTGGAAGGGCTGGAACAGCCGGGTCCTGGCCTCCTGCGACAGGCCGATGCCGGTGTCGCTGACGGAGAAGCGCAGGCGCACCCGGTCGGTTGCGGGGCCGTCGCAGCGGACGATCACCTTGATCTCGCCGCTTTCCGTGAACTTGATGGCGTTGTTGACGTAGTTCAGCAGGATCTGGCCCAGCCGCAGCGGGTCGCCGATCAGGCGCAGCGGCACGTCGGCGCCGATGTCGAGAACAAGTTCCAACCCCTTCGCCGCCGCTTTCTCACCGACCATGTCGGACATGTCCTGGAGCACGCGCTCCAGATCCAGCTCGATGGCCTCGATGGTCAGCTGCCCGGCCTCGACCTTGGAAAAGTCCAGGATGTCGTTGATGATCGACAGCAACGACCGGCCGGCGTTCAGGATCTTGCCCGCCTGGTCGCGCTGCGCCCGGCCCATCTCGGCGCGCATCAGGATGTGCGCCATGCCGATGATGGCGTTCAGCGGCGTGCGCACCTCGTGGCTGACGTTGGCGAGGAAGGCGGATTTGGTCCGGCTCGCCGCGTCGGCGCCGCGCACCGCCTCCTCCAGCGCCACCTGCACGCGCTTGCGCTCGGTCACGTCGCGGACGATGCCGGTGAACAGCCGCTCGTTGCCCAACAGCACTTGGCTGATCGAGAGTTCCAGCGGGAACTCCTCGCCGTTCTTGCGGCGCCCCACGGTCTCCCGCCCGATGCCGATGATCTTGGCCTCGCCTGTCTCTCGGAAATGGCGGAGATAGCCGTCATGCCCGGTCCGGTGCGGCTCCGGCATCAGCAGGGAGACGTTTTTACCCACCGTCTCCTCGCTGCTGTAGCCGAACATGCGGGCGGCGCTGGGGCTCCAGCGCTGGATGGTGCCGCGCTCGTCGATGGTGATGATCCCGTCCACCACCGTGTCGAAGATCGCCTGGAGCCGCGCCTCGCCGGCCTTGGCCTCGCGTTCCAGCTCGGCGCGCCGCGCGATCTCGTCGCGCAGGGCGCGGGAGGTTTCCAACTGCCGCCCCGCGAAGGAGGCGGCCATGGTGGTGGTCGCCAGCGACACCGCGAAGACGATGACCAGGATGGCGAGCGTGGTCGGCGGCAGCGACACGCCCAGCGCGTCCGGCTGGTCCAGCGGGAAGAAGACAGCGGCGTGCATGGCGGTGTAATGCATCCCGGTGATGGCGCCCCCCATCACCGCCGCCGCGACCAGCGTCGCCGCGACCCGCGAGTCTGTCCGCTCCGCCCGCAGCGTCAGGCCGCGAATGCTGAGCGACACGAAGGCCAGCACCACGGCGACCACGACGGACACCGCCACCATGCGCGCGTCGTAGCGCATCATGGCGTCCATATCCATGGCCGCCATTCCGGTGTAGTGCATGGCGCCGATCCCGGCCCCCATCAGGACGGCGCTGAGGGCCAGCCGCCTCGGCCCGATCCGGCCGTTCTGCCCGAACACGGTCAGCGCCACACCGCTGGCCATCATCCCCGGGAGCAGGGACAGGATCGTGAGATCGATCTCGTAGGTGATGCCGCAGGGCAGCTCGAAGGCCAGCATGCCGATGAAATGCATGGCCCAGATGCCGCCGCCCATGCTGGCCGACCCCGCCGCCAGCCATAGGCCCCGTGTCAGCCCATGGGCCGCCGCCATCCGTTGGGCGGTCATCAGCGCCGCCAGCGACGCCAGCGCGGCGGTCAGGAAGGACAGGGCGACCAGCCATGGGTCGTAGCGGCCGACCAGCACGGCGTCCATGAGACCGGGGACGGCGGGGCGGAACAGGGAATCGAGCCAGAACGTCATGCCGATGTCACTTTTCGTTACACGCGCGCCGGTCTCGCAGCCTGACGACGCCCTTTACACAGCACTTGTACGAATAAGACCATTAAGATGAACAGAATCCAATTGTCGCGATTGCGGCCGTCACCAGTCCGGGACTTGAGCGTTCAGTAACCATACATTGGCGATGGATGAAGATGTCAGTGGACCGGCGCGCTTGATTGTTCCGTCATCCCGGCGTCCGGCTCGGCCGCCGGTTCCCTGTCGCGGTCCAGCGGGACCGTCAGGGTGAACACCGACCCGCCGCCGTCGCGCGGAGCGTAGGCGACCGTTCCTCCATGGAGTTCGGCGATGGTCTTGACGAGGTTGAGGCCGATCCCGGTGCCCGGCGTCGAACGGTTGTCCATTCCCCGGTAGTACTTCTCGAAGATCCGCAGGGATTCGTCCTCGGGCACGCCCGGTCCCCGATCGGCGACCGACAGCACCAGCGCGTTGCCGTTCCACCACGCCGCGACCTCGATGGCGCCGCCCTTCGCCGTCCCGTAGCGCCGGGCGTTGTCCAGCAGCGCGTCCAGGGCGATGGCGAGCAGGTCGGGATCGGCGATGGCGGTGGGCGGCAGGGCGGCGGTGTCGCCGACGAGGATGATGGCACCGTGCCCGCGCTGCCGCTCGACCACCGTGCCGACCAGCGCGGCCGGCGCGAAGGTCACGGGCTTGAGCGGAATCTCCTCGTCCACCCGTTCCCCGGCGAGGCAGGTCTCGACCAGATCGACGACCCGCCGCACCGACCGGCGGATCAGCGACAAACGGCTCCCCACCCCGGCCTGCTCGGCGTCCACCAGCCGCTCGAGCATCTGCGCCGAGCTGTCGATGACCGCCAACGGGGTCTTGAATTCGTGCGTGGCCATGTCGAGGAAGGTGCGCAGGCGCAGGCGCGCCGCCTGTTCGCCCATCAGGGCGCGCTCGATGTCGCGCGTCCGCGCCGTGACGCGCTCCTCCAGCCGGGTGTTGGCGTCGCGCAGGGCGCGGGCGAGGCGCCCCCGCTGCACGTAGAGCACCGAGATGAGGAGAAGCGCCGCGCTCAGCACGCCGATGAAGCCGAGCGCCGCCAGCGCTTCCAACAGATACTCCTCGAGCAAGGAGGGTTGGCGGAAGCGGATCTCGGTGTCGGGCGGCAGCGTCTGCTCGCGAATCCCCCAGCGGCGCAGTTGGCGCCAGTCGACGACGGCCCCGGACGAATAGTGGGTCTCGCCCGGCGCCGGGGGCCGCCACGTCCCGTCGGCCAGGGCCAGCGCGGCCCGGATCGCGACCCGGCCGGCGACCCGCGAATTGTTGACGAAGCCGCCGACGGCCCCGCTGCCGATGTCGGAATCGAACAGGACGTAGAAGGGCGCCGCGGACACCCTGGCGAGCCTTCCCGCCACCTCCTCCGGCCGGAAATGCCGTCCGAGCGCGTCCACCGACAGATGCGTGTAGAGGACGACGCTGTCGCGGGGAAGAGCGGCCAGCGTGTTTTCGAGATCCTCGATCCGGTAGTCGGACAGATGCTCGACCGCGATGCGGCGGTCGGTCCGCGCCGCCACGGCAGCACGGATGATTCTGGCCAGATGATGGGACGGGCCGCCGTTGTCGGACACGATGACCAACCTCCGGGCGTCCGGCCACTGGTCGAGGGCCATGTCCACGGTGCGGTCGATGTGCGGGCCGGTGGTGACCGGCACGATCGCCGCCTTCCCAGCCTCCCCCAGATCCTCGAATCGCGGGAAGACGCCGACCATCGGGACGCCGCCGAACAGGCCGGGGCCGAAGGCCGCCATCAACTCGATGGCGGGCGCGCCGTCGGCGATGATCACGCCGGGCCGCACGTCGCGGTATTTCGACGCGAGGAACGCCACCCATTCCGCCGAATCGGGTGTCGCGGGCAGCCGGGAGCGGTCGAGGAATTCGACGTACAGGTTGATCGGGCGGTCGCGCGCCGCCAGTTCCTCGTTGACGGCGGCGAGCATCGCCTCGGTCCAGCGGACGGTTGGGCTGAAGGAGGACACGAACAGGATTCCCCCCGACTCCACCGCCACCACGGGCCGCGCCGCGCCGAGAAGGGTGACGAGGACAAGAATCAGCGCCGCTCCCGCAACAGCCATCCGCCCCCTTGGAAATCCAAGGTTGTTTTTTAAAAATTCGAATGCGCGTTTGGCAAAGGCAACGAAGAAACGGCTGAAACCTGCCGGCGACTGTTCTGGACTTTGCAACTTTTTGGACCCACGCACAGCCCGATGTCTCTCATCCAGTGGCGCCGTCGGTCGGCCTTCCCTTCATATACCGGCAGCAAGGGCTCGTAAACCGGGAGCCACTTCTGACGAACGCCATTCGCTCTGCTATCCGGCGGTTGTCGTAGCCGCGCCTTTCCTTGGTGCCACACGCTCGTGCTTTCGTCTCGGTCAGGTGGGGTCCGGCTCCGTGGTCTCCACCGGCTTCAGGCACACATGGCAGCCTTCCGGCCCGGCGGAGGAAAAGGTGATTCCCGCCTCGCGGAACGTCTCGACGATTCGGGTTTCCGACGCCGCCTGGAGATCGTGGTGGCACTTCTCGAACGCCCGGATGGTGCTGCGGGACAGGCCGGTCCGCTCGGCCAGTTCGTCCTGGGTCCAGTCGAGGAACCCCCGCGCCGCCCGGCACTGGCCGGGCGTGAGACATTTGTGTGCTGGCATGGTCACAGCCCGGAAAAAATCAACCAAATTGGTTGAACTATGGGGTCTATGCCCCAAACTTCAAGCGCGCCCCCCTTCCCCGCCGTTTTCAGCCCACCGCAGGACGCCATGCATTCCGGTCCCTTGATCGCCATCCTTGTCGCGGGGCTTGGCCTCGCCTTCGTTTTCGGTGCCCTCGCCCACCGCCTGCGCGTCTCTCCCCTCGTCGGTTACCTGCTGGCCGGCGTGGTCGCCGGGCCGTTCACGCCGGGCTTCGTCGCCGACCAGGGGCTTGCCAACGAATTGGCGGAGGTCGGCGTCATCCTGCTGATGTTCGGCGTCGGTCTTCACTTCTCGCTCAAGGATCTGCTGTCGGTGAAGGCCATCGCCGTGCCGGGCGCGGTGGCGCAGATCGGCGTGGCGACGCTGATGGGCACCGGGTTGGGCGTGGCGCTGGGCTGGCATTGGGTGTCGGGCGTGGTCTTCGGTCTGGCGCTGTCGGTCGCCAGCACGGTCGTGCTGCTGCGCGCGCTTCAGGAGCGCCGCCTCGTGCAGACCGAACGCGGGCGCATCGCGGTGGGCTGGCTGATCGTCGAGGATCTGGCGATGGTGCTGGCGCTGGTGCTGATCCCGGCGGTGGCCGGGGCCGTCACCGGCGACGGCGGAGGTGAGGGTCCCTTCGGCCTTGGCCTGACCGGGGTCCTGCTGGTGACGTTCGGCAAGGTCGCCGCCTTCATCGCGTTCATGCTGATCGTCGGGCGCCGGGTCATCCCCTGGGTGCTGCACTGGGTCGCCCACACCGGCTCCCGCGAGCTGTTCCGGCTGGCGGTGCTGGCCATCGCGCTCGGCGTGGCGTTCGGGGCGGCCGCGCTTTTCGGCGTGTCCTTCGCGCTGGGCGCCTTCTTCGCCGGCATGATTCTCAGCGAGTCCGCGCTGAGCCAGCGCGCGGCGGAGGAGACGCTGCCGCTGCGCGACGCCTTCGCGGTGCTGTTCTTCGTGTCGGTCGGCATGCTGTTCGACCCGTCCATCGTGGTGCGCGCGCCGCTGGAACTGGCGGCGACCTTGCTGATCATCCTGGTCGGCAAGTCGCTGGCCGCCTTCCTGATCGTCCGCGCCTTCGGGCGCAAGACCGCGACGGCGCTGACCATCTCCGCCAGCCTCGCGCAGATCGGCGAGTTCTCCTTCATCCTCGCGGGGCTGGGCGTCAGCCTTAGAATCCTGCCGGAGGTCGGCCAGGATCTGATTCTCGCGGGCGCGATCCTGTCGATCTTCATCAACCCGCTGCTGTTCGTCCTGGTGTCCCGCTTCACCGCAGCCGAGGAGGCCGCGAAGAAGCCCGCCGCTCCCAAGCCGGCGGCGCCCGCCGTGACAACCACGCCCACGGCAATGGCGGAAGCCGCCGTGGAGGCGTTGATCCCTCCGCCCACCGCCGTGGAACCCGTCAAGCCGGCCGAGCCATCCGCGCCCGAAGCGGCGCCCCCCATTCCCCCCCCCCTGCCGGTGGACATCACCGAGCCTGACGAGCCCGAGCACGACCTCCAAGCCACCGCCTTGCACGGCCACACGGTGGTGGTCGGCTATGGCCGGGTCGGCTCCTTCGTCGGCGCCGGGCTCAAGGAGAGCGGAGCGCCCTTCCTCGTCATCGAGGACCGCACCGACCCGTCGAAGGCGGCGCGCCGGGACGGGGCGGAGGTTCTGTTCGGCAACGCCGCCGACCCGCTGGTCCTTCAGGCGGCCAACCTCACGACCGCCCGGCGGCTGATCGTCGTCATCCCGGACGTGTTCGAATGCGGACAGGTGGTCGAGCAGGCCCGCGTCGCCAACCCGACCTTGGAGATCCTGGCGCGCGCCCATTCCGACGCCGAGGTCGAGCATCTCCAGAAATGCGGCGCGACCCACACGATCATGGGCGAGCGCGAGATCGCCCGCGCCATGCTCCGTCTGGTCTCCGCCGAGGACGAGCCGGCCGAGGACGCGCCCGCCACCCCCGCCTGAGCCGAAAGCCTGGGCCGAAAAGCAGCGGACGCGCCGGTCACCCCACCGGCTCGTCCGCCAGCGGCAGGCCGGGCTGGGGCATGCCGGGCCGGATCACGCTGCGGATGGCGAAGCTGGACTGGATCCGCACCACCCCCGGCAGGCGCGACAGCGACTCCTTGTAGACCCGGTCGTAATCCGCCGCGTCCTGGGCCACCACCCGCAACAGGTAATCCGAACTGCCCGACAGCAGGTAGCATTCCCGCACCTCCGGGCAGCGGCGCACGGCGGCGTCGAATCGGCGCAGATACTCGTCGGTCTGCCGCTCCAGCGTGATCTGCACGATCACGATGACGGAACGCTCCTCGTCCGCCGTCTCCACGATGGCGGTGTAGCCTCGGATGACGCCGGAATGCTCCAGCATGTGCAGCCGCCGCAGGCAGGCCGAGGGCGACAGCCCCACTTCCGCCGCCAGCTTGGCGTTGCTCATGCGGCCGTCCTTGCGAAGCAGACGGAGAATCTTGTGATCGAGGGCGTCCAGGGCGTGCATGCAACTTTGTTCGAAAACGTGGCGGATCGTGCGAACCCACCATCGCATTATCGTGGATTCATGCAAGGCTTTGCAGAGATCCACCTCCTCCGTCCGGCGTATAGTGACAATACGAAGACAATCCGTCCGACCGAAAGTTTCGGGAGCAACCTATGGTCACCCGCATCGGCGTTCCGAAGGAAATCAAGGATCACGAGTACCGCGTCGGCCTGACTCCGGCCTCGGTTCGTGAACTGGCGGCGGACGGTCACGAATTGCTCGTCGAGACCGGCGCGGGGGCGGATATCGGCTTCTCCGACGCGGATTACCAAGCCGCCGGGGCCACCATCGCGAGCAGCGCCGAGGATGTCTTCGCCAACGCCGATCTCATTGTCAAGGTCAAGGAGCCGCAGACGGCGGAATGCCGCAGGCTGCGCCCCGGACAGCTCCTGTTCACCTACCTGCACCTCGCCCCCGATCCGGAACAGGCCCGGCTGCTGATGGAGAGCGGCTGCACCGCCATCGCCTATGAAACCGTCACCGACCGCGACGGCCGTCTGCCCTTGCTGGCGCCGATGTCGGAAATCGCCGGGCGCATGGCCGTCCAGGTCGGCGCGGTGGCCCTGCACAAGACCACCGGCGGATCGGGCGTGCTGCTGGGCGGCGTGCCGGGCGTGCTGCCGGGCAAGGTGCTGGTCATCGGCGGCGGGGTGGTCGGCGCCAACGCGGCGCGCATGGCGATGGGGCTGGGGGCCGACGTGGTCGTCGCCGACCGTTCGGTGGCTCGCCTCGCCCAACTCGACGATCTGTTCGGCCCCCGGCTGAAGACCGCCTACGCCTCCACCGACGCGCTCGACCGGCTGGTCGCCGACGCCGATCTGGTGGTCGGCGCCGTGCTGGTGGTGGGGGCCGCCGCGCCCAAGCTGGTGAAGCGCGCGCAGCTGGCCGGGATGCGCCGGGGCTCGGTGCTGGTGGACGTCGCCATCGACCAGGGCGGCTGTTTCGAAACGAGCCACGCGACCACCCATTCCGACCCGACCTATCTGGTCGACGGCATCGTCCATTACTGCGTCGCCAACATGCCGGGGGCGGTCGCCCGCACCTCCACCCAGGCGCTGAACCACGCCACCCTGCCCTTCGTCCAGGCGCTGGCCGGCAAGGGCTGGCGGCGGGCGCTGGCCGAGGATCCGCATCTGCGAAACGGGCTGAACGTCCACGACGGCCGCATCGCCCATCCGGCGGTGGCGGCGGCGCTCGGCCATCCCTTCCACGATCCGCAAACGTTGCTGGGCGCATGACCCCCTCAAACTGAATGAAATTCACTTCCTCGTCGGTCTGTCGAAATTTTCATTGGATGAGAGGTAAAATTTCCAGATGTTTGTTGTTTTTCTCGTGCATTTGAAGGACAGTGTTGCGTCTACGGATCAAACTGATTTACGTGTCTGTGACAAGAAAAAGGTCAGCATACGCCACCGGCACCTAAGTGCCGGGGCCAAAGATCAAGAACAGATTTGAACAGGGTAAGGCTCGGCGTGTAACGCCGACTGTGCCGGGGCGGACGGAAACACCGTCAGCCCCGGCCGTTGCATCGTCAAAAACGCAAACCCGGCAGCGATGCCGGCGGAAACGCCGTGGCCAAGGGCCGCGCCGCGTATGGGGGACGTGTTCGTATGATCGTTTACCGCGCTTTCGTCCGGGGCTACCGGGTGCCGCATCGCACCGCCCCGACACCACAGGCAATCACATTGCGCGCGCCGCTTTCCGGCCTGCTCGCATAACCGTCGCCGACGGACACTCCGCCGGGCCTTGAGGCCTTGCGGAGCTGTCGTCGCAACCGGGTGCGCGGCGGGGTTCCAAGCGTCCCCTGCCTCGGGCATGAGCGTGCTCCCCCGTTCGCTCTGCCCGGAACCCCGCCGCCACACACCCGCCGCCACACAACGGCTCCACCGACGCAGCCGTCGTTCCATTCCGCATTGCCTGTCAACGAAAGCCGGTCCTTCGCGAGACTGGGTACTGGAAGACCGGGAGAAGCCAGCCTGATGGATTATTTCATACAGCAGTTGATCAACGGATTGTCGTTGGGGGCGATCTACGGTTTGATCGCGATCGGGTACACGATGGTGTACGGCATCATCGGGATGATCAACTTCGCGCATGGCGAGATCTACATGATCGGCGCCTTCGTGGCCTTGATCACCTTTTTGGCGATGGGGGCGCTTGGCATCACCTGGGTGCCGCTGGCGCTGGTGGTGATGCTGGCGGCCTCGATGCTGTTCACCAGCGTCTATGGCTGGGCGGTCGAGCGCATCGCCTACCGGCCGCTGCGCAGCTCGCCGCGCCTGGCCCCGCTGATCTCGGCCATCGGCATGTCGATCTTCCTGCAGAACTACATGCAGCTGCTCCAGGGCGCCCGCTCCAAGCCGCTCCAGCCCATCCTGCCCGGCAACCTCACCCTGATGGACGGCGCCGTCTCGGTCAGCTACGTCCGGCTGGCCACCATTCTGATCACCCTGGTGCTGATGGTCGGCTTCACGATGCTGATCAGCCGCACCTCGCTCGGCCGGGCGCAACGCGCCTGCGAGCAGGACAAGAAGATGGCCGGCCTGCTCGGCGTCAACGTCGACCGCATCATCTCGCTGACCTTCGTCATGGGCGCCGCGCTGGCCGCCGTCGCCGGCATGATGGTGCTGCTGATCTACGGCGTCATCGACTTCTACATCGGCTTCCTGGCCGGCGTGAAGAGCTTCACCGCCGCCGTGCTCGGCGGGGTCGGCTCGCTGCCCGGCGCCATGCTCGGCGGCGTCGTCATCGGCCTGATCGAGGCCTTCTGGTCGGGCTACGTCGGCTCCGAATGGAAGGACGTCGCCACCTTCACCCTGCTCGTCCTGGTGCTGATCTTCCGCCCCACCGGCCTGCTCGGGCGTCCTGAAATCGAGAAGGTGTGAGCGCCATGACCATGCCCTCCCACACCGCCCCCACTCCGGCCCCCGCCGCCGTCCCCGCCCGCCCCGCCGTCGACTGGCCGGGCAGCCTCAAGGACGCCGCCACCGCCGCCTTCGTCGCCCTGCTGCTCACCGTCCCGCTGGTGGGGTTGCGCACCGTCGACCGCCCGACCGGCCTGAGCATCGAGGCGCGCCCCGACGAGGTGATCGCCTCCATCGTCCTGGTCTTCCTCGGCCGGCTCGGCCTCGGGCTGATCCGCCAGGGGCTGGCCCTGCCGGTGCTGGTGCTGGCCTTGGCCGCCGCCGCCGTCGGGCTGGCCCTGCCGATGCCGACCCAGGTGCTGCGCCTGGTGCTGGTCGCCGGCGGCGGCATCATCGCGCTGCGCGCCGCCATCACGCTGACCACCGGGCGTTCCAAGCTGTCCCAGGCCGAGCGCGACCGCCGCATGGACCGCGTCGCCGCCAAGGTGCAGCACGCCACCAAGTACATCGCCCCGGTCGCCATCGCGTTTGCCGTCGCCCTGCCGCTGACCCCGCTGGCCGACCGCCAACTGCTCGACATCGGCATCCTGCTGCTGACCTACATCATGCTCGGCTGGGGGCTGAACATCGTGGTGGGCCTGGCCGGGCTGCTCGATCTGGGCTACGTCGCCTTCTACGCGGTGGGCGCCTACAGCTACGCGCTGCTGGCCCATTACTTCGGGCTGAGCTTCTGGGTCTGCCTGCCGCTGGCCGGGGTGCTGGCGGCCTGTTCGGGCGTGCTGCTCGGCTTCCCGGTGCTGCGGCTGCGCGGCGACTACTTCGCCATCGTCACGCTCGGCTTCGGCGAGATCATCCGCATCATCCTGGTCAACTGGTACCAGTTCACCGGCGGCCCCAACGGCATCTCGGGCATCCCGCGCCCGAGCTTCTTCGGCATCGCCGACTTCACCCGCACGCCCCCCGAGGGCATGGCCGCCTTCCACGAGCTGTTCGGGCTGGAGTTCTCGCCGCTCCACCGCATCGTCTTCATGTACTACCTGATCCTGGCGCTGGCCCTGGTGGTCAACGTCTTCACCCTGCGGGTGCGCAAGCTGCCGCTGGGCCGCGCCTGGGAGGCCTTGCGCGAGGACGAGATCGCCAGCGCCTCGCTGGGGATCAACCGCACCAACATGAAGCTGGCGGCCTTCGCCATCGCGGCGATGTTCGGCGGCTTCGCCGGCTCGTTCTTCGCCACGCGCCAGGGCTTCATCAGCCCGGAGAGCTTCACCTTCATCGAATCGGCGATCATCCTGGCCATCGTGGTGCTGGGCGGCATGGGCTCGCAGATCGGCGTGGTGGTGGCGACGCTGCTGGTGATCGGGCTGCCCGAGGCCTTCCGCGAGCTGGCCGACTACCGCATGCTGGCCTTCGGCATGGGCATGGTGGTGATCATGCTGTGGCGTCCGCGCGGGCTGCTGGCCCACCGCGACCCGACCATCCTCCTGCACGGCGGCAAGACGCCGCGGGTGAACGCGGGAGCCGCGCGATGAGTGTGACCGAGATGACCGAGACGCCGCTTTTGACGGTGGAACACCTGACGATGCGCTTTGGCGGTCTGGTGGCGAACAACGACGTGTCCTTCGTGGCGCGGACCGGCGAGATCACCGCGCTGATCGGGCCGAACGGGGCGGGCAAGACGACGCTGTTCAACTGCGTCACCGGCTTCTACACGCCCACCGTGGGCCGCTTGAGCCTGCGCCACCCCGACGGGCGCGAGTTCCTGCTGGAGCGGATGCCGGGCTACCGCATCGCCCAGAGCGGGGTGGCGCGGACCTTCCAGAACATCCGGCTGTTCGGCGGCATGAGCGTGCTGGAGAACCTGATCGTCGCCCAGCACAACAAGCTGATGGACGCGTCGGGCTTCGCGATCGCCGGGCTGTTCGGGCTGCCGACCTACGCCAAGGCGGAGAAGGCGGCGCTGGAGCTGGCGAAATACTGGCTGGAGCGGGTGCGGCTGACCGAGTTCGCCGACTGGGAGGCGGGCAACCTGCCCTACGGCGCCCAGCGGCGTCTGGAGATCGCGCGCGCCATGTGCACCGAGCCGGTGCTGCTCTGCCTGGACGAGCCGGCGGCCGGCCTGAACCCGCGCGAGTCGGGCGAGCTGGCGGAGATCCTGACCTTCATCCGCGACGCGCGCAACCCCAACGGGCACCGCACGGGCGTGCTGCTGATCGAGCACGACATGAGCGTGGTGATGCGGATTTCCGACCATGTGGTGGTGCTGGACTACGGGCGGAAGATCTCCGACGGCGATCCGACCTCGGTGAAGAACGATCCGGCGGTGATCCGCGCCTATCTGGGCGAGGACGAGGACGCCGAGCTGCCGCCGGAGGTGGCGGGCGACCTGCCGGCCTCGGTCGTGCATCCGGCGCCCAAGGAGATCTGAGGAATGGAACCGATGCTGAAGGTTTCCGGCGTGCACACCTTCTACGGCGCCATCGAGGCGCTGAAGGGGATCGACCTGGAGATCGCGTCCGGCGAGATCGTCTCGCTGATCGGGGCGAACGGGGCGGGCAAGTCGACGCTGCTGATGACGCTGTGCGGCAGCCCGCGCGCCCGCCAGGGCCGGGTGGTCTTCGAGGGCGAGGACATCACTGAGTTGCCCACCCACGAGATCGTGCGGCGCGGCATCGCGCAGAGCCCCGAGGGGCGGCGGATCTTCCCGCGGATGAGCGTGCTGGAGAACCTCCAGATGGGCTCGATCGTGGCGAAACCGGGCAGCTTCGAGACGGAGCTGGAGCGGGTGCTGACGCTGTTCCCACGGCTGAAGGAACGCATCCACCAGCGGGCCGGGACGATGTCGGGGGGCGAGCAGCAGATGCTGGCGATCGGGCGGGCGCTGATGAGCCAGCCGCGCCTGCTGCTGCTCGACGAGCCGAGCCTGGGTCTGGCGCCGCTGATCGTGAAGCAGATCTTCCAGGTGATCCAGGCGATCAACCGGGAGCAGAAGATGACGGTGTTCATGGTGGAGCAGAACGCGTTCCACGCGCTCAAGCTGGCCCATCGCGGCTACGTGATGGTGAACGGCAGGATCACGATGACGGGGTCGGGGGCGGCGCTGCTGGCCGATCCGGAGGTCCGCGCGGCCTATCTGGAAGGGGGGCACTGAGATGGAGCACCTTCTGGGCGCGTCGCTTCCGGTGTTCCTCGGGCTGACGGTGGTGGTGTTCGGCGGCTTCGCGGTGCTGACCGGGCAGACGCTGGCGGAGGGCTGGAAGCCGGTCTCCAGCGTGCTGGCCTATTCGCTGCTGCTGGGTCTGGGCGACCGCTTCCTCGCCTGGGGTCTGTTCGGCGAGCCGCTGCTGTCGGTTTGGGGCTTTGCGGTGCACACGGTGGTGATCGGGGCGATCACCCTGACCACCCACCGCATCGCCATCGCCCGCCGCATGGTCAACCAGTACCCTTGGCTCTACGAGCGCAATGGGCCCTTCGCTTGGCGCGAACGGTCCCCGGCGCGGGGCTGACAGTATTTTCAGCAAATAGCTTAATGTTTGGGCTGCGGAAGACAACAACCGTCAATCCTAGGATCGGCGGTTGTTTCCGAAGAACAAGCACCACTTTTTCAAAGTCACAAGACGGCTCAAGCCGCGTCGGAATACGGTAAACACTCCGTAAACGCTGAAATTTTCTTGCACCCGCCGGCTTTTAAGCGGAATGCGATAGATTTCATGCAGAGTCGCCGATACCATACGGCGATCACTGTTCTTTACACATGAAAACGACGGAACGCGGCACCGGACAACCCCGGTTCCGCGATCGGCAGCGTGCAGGCGGGCGCCGGGCAGGCGGCGCCTTGATCCATCGGCAGGGGGAAGGGACAGTCTCATGGCAGCGGACATCGGCACCGGGTCTCGGCCCCGTCATTTCTGGACCATCGGCCGCAAGGTGACGGCGGCCTTCGTCGTCGCCATCGTCGGCGGCTTCGTCGTCATCATGGGCCTCCAGGCCAAGATGCAGTACGACGACACGGTGCGGCTCGCCACCCACGACGCCCGCGTCAAGACCGACATGCTGGCGAACGCCACCAAGACCAGCTTCGTCGCCAACGACGGCGCCTCCATCGAGACGGAGTTCATGCCGCTGGCCGACAGCACGGAGGTGCAACTGGCCTCCCTGAAGGCGGCGGCGCCCGGCGGCGTGCTGGCCGATTACTCCAACACGCGCTTCCTGAAATACGATCTGTCCGCCGACCAGGACCTGATCGACGCCGTGCTGGCCGGCAAGGGCGCGCAGACCCGCTCGGCCAAGGGCCACATCGTGGTGACGGTGCCGGTGGTGACCGGCAAGAGCAACCGCTTGGTCGGCGCCCTCCAGATCGCCTGGAGCTTGGAGCAGCAGATCGACGCCATCATGAACCAGATGCGCAACCAGATCGCCATCTGCCTGATCGCGCTGGTGGTGCAGATCGTCCTGCTGAACCTCGTGCTCGGCGGCATGCTGGTCCGGCCGCTGCGCGCCATGACGGCGGCGATGGCCGATCTGGCCGGCGGCAACACGAGGGTCGACGTGCCGGGCGCCGGGCGCCGCGACGAGATCGGCGCCATGGCCGGCTCGGTCACCGTCTTCCGCGACAACGCCCAGGCCATCGAGCGTATGCACGCCGTCCAGGCCGACGCCGACGCCAAGGCCGAACAGGCCAAGCGCGCCGCGCTGATCGACCTCGCCGACCGCTTCCAGGGCACGGTGATGCGGCTGGTCGAGGGCATCGCGGCCTCCGCCTCGGGGATGACCGACAGCGCCGGCAGGATGGCGGCGGTCGCCAGCGAGGCGTCCGACCAGTCGCGCAACGTGGCGCGGGAATCCGACGACATCCAGGCCAACGTCCGCTCGGCGGCGGCGGCGGCGACGCAGCTCGCCGGTTCCATCGGCGGCATCACCGAACAGGTCGGCCACTCCGCCCAGATCGCCGGGGAGGCGGTGTCGCACACCGACCGCACCAACGCGACCGTGCAGGGGCTGATCGCCAACGCCGAGCGCATCGGTCAGGTGGTCGGGCTGATCCACGCCATCGCCAAGCAGACCAACCTGCTGGCGCTGAACGCCACCATCGAGGCCGCCCGCGCGGGCGAGGCCGGCAAGGGCTTCGCCGTGGTGGCGACGGAGGTCAAGGGGTTGGCCGACCAGACCGCCAAGGCCACCGACGAGATCGCCGCCCAGGTCAACGCCATGCAGAGCGTCACGCGGGAAGCCGCGACCGCCATCGGCTCCATCGGCACGACGATCACCGAGATCGACAGCATCGCCGGCGCCATCACCCAGTCGGTGCGCGAACAGAACGCCGCCACCCAGGACATCGCGCGGGCGGTGGAGATGGCGGCGCTGGGCACCCAGGGCGTTTCGACGACCATCGCCTCGCTGGCCCACACCGCCGAGAGCGCCGGCGCCACCGCCGGCAGCGTGCTGTCCGCCGCGCGCGGCCTGTCGGACCAGGCCCGCACGCTGGCCGCCGAGGTCGACCGCTTCCTGACCGAGGTGCGGTCGCAGGCCAACGCCGGGGCGCGGGCGGCGTAGCGGGGCACGCCACAGTTTCGCCATCCCCCAATGCTCTCCTCTACCATCGCGCCGCTGGGCAAAACCCGTCCCGGCGCCCTATATGGGTGAAGGCGCGAGTCTGCAACGCCGGGATCTGGATGCCGAAACGGGGGACGGGATGAAGCAGGACGCACAGCGGCCCGATCCGGCAAGGACAGCTCCGGCCGGCGCCCCGCCCTCCGAACCGCGCGCCCGGCTGTGGCAGGCCCGCTCGGCGCTGGTCTGGGAGCGGCTGGGGCCGGCGGTCTGGGCGCCGCTGAGCATCCTGGGCGTCTTCGCGGCGCTCGCCCTGTTCAACCTGCTGCCGCATCTGCCGGGCTGGCTGCACGCCGCCGTGTTGGTCCTGCTGGTCGGCGCCTTCCTGCTGGCGGCGATCGCCGGATTCCGCCGGCTTCGCTTGCCCGACGAAGCGGAGGCCCGGCGCCGGCTGGAGCGCGACAGCGGACTGCCCCACCGCCCGCTGAACACCCTGCGCGACCGCTCGGCCGGCGGCGACCCGATGGCCGAGGCCCTGTGGCGTCTGCACCAGGAGCGCACGCGGGCGGCGATGCGCCGGCTGCGGGTGGCGTGGCCGGACTCGACGGTGCCGAGCCACGACCGCTTCGCCCTGCGCGCGCTGGTCGTGCTTCTGATCGTGGTGGCCGGCGCGAGCGGCTGGGGCGATTGGCGGCCGCGCCTGATGGCGGCGGTCTCGCCCCGCTTCGACGGCGGGGCGGTCGCCGCCACCGCGACTCTCGATTTGTGGGTGACGCCCCCCGAGTACACCGGCCTGCCCCCGGTCTTCCTCAAGGCCGGCAACACGGTCGCCGCCCCGACCGACCAGCCGATCGCGGTGCCGAAGGGCAGCCAAGTGATGGCGCGGGTCAGCGGCGGCGGCGGCACCCCGACGCTGGAGGCCGGCGAGCGCTCCGCCCCCTTCGAGACGGTCGATCCCACCACCTTCCAAATCCAGCATCCCATCGAGGCCGGCACCCGCATCGCGGTGACGCAAGGAGGCCGCACGCTGGGCTCCTGGCCGGTCCGCGTCGTGCCCGACAGCGCCCCCATCGTCGCCCACGCCAACCCGCCGGCGGCGGGCGAGCGCGGCGCCCTGCGCCTGGACTACACCGCCCGCGACGATTACGGCCTGACCGAGGTGAAGGCGCAGGTCCGCCCCGCCGCTCCCTCCCCGGCGCCCGGTCCCAACCCCGCCCCGGCCCCACTCCTGGCCGCCGCCCTGCGCGACGCCCCGCCGCTGGAACTGCCGCTGGCCCTCCCCGGCCTGCGGCCCAAGGAGGCGCGCAACAGCGCCTTCCACGACCTGACCGCCCATCCCTGGGCCGGGCTGCCGGTGACGGTCCGTCTGATCGCCACCGACGGCGCCGGCCAGACCGGCCAGTCGGAGGACGCCGCGATCACCCTGCCCGAGCGGGTCTTCAACCATCCCGTCGCCCGTGCCATCGTCGCGCAGCGCAAGATCCTGACGCAGCGCCCGGTGGAATCGCGGGTCGACGTCGCCCGCGCGCTGGCCGAGCTGTCGACCCGGCCGGGGCAGTTCGGACAGGATCTGGTCGTCTTCCTGGCGCTGCGCACGTCGGTCGCCCGGCTGATGCTGGACGACAGCGAGGCGTCGATCCCGGCCTTGCAGCAGTTGCTGTGGGAGACCGCGCTGCGCATCGAGGACGGCGGGCTGTCGCTGGCCGAGCGCGATCTGCGCGACGCCGAGCGCCGGCTGTCCGAGGCCCTCGACAAGGGCGCCACCGACGCCGAGCTGAACCAGTTGATGGACGAGTTGCAGGCGGCGCTCGACAAGTTCATGGACGCCATGGAACAGCGGATGATGGAGGCCCTGCAGCGCGGCGAGCAGATCCCGACCGTCCCGCCCGAGATGGCCGACCAGATGACCGACCGCAACGACCTCCAGCAGATGATGGACCGCATGCGCGAGATGGCGCAGACGGGGTCGCGCGACGCCGCCCGCCAGATGCTGTCCCAGATGCAGCAGATGCTGGAGAACATGCGCTCCGGCGCCATGGCCCAGCAGGGGCAGCAGGGCAACCAGCAGAACGAAGCCTGGCAGATGATGCAGGAGTTGCAGAAACTCGGCCAGCAGCAGCAGCAGCTTCTCGACCAGAGCTTCCGCCAGTCCCAGGACCAGATGAACCAGCAGGGCCAGCAGGGACAACCCGGCCAGCAGGGACCTCGCGGGCGCCAACAACCGGGACAGCAGGGGCAGCAAGGCCGCAACAGCCCCGGCAACATGGCCGGCAGCCCGACGTTGCAGAAGCAGGCCGAGCAGCAGGAGGCGCTGCGCCGCCAGTTGGGTGACCTGATGCGGCGGATGGGCGAGCAGTCCGGCGGCGACATCCCCCGTCCGCTGGGCCGCGCCGAGCGCGCCATGCGCGACGCCGCCCAGGCCTTGCAGCAAGGCTCGCCCGGCGCCGCCGTGCCGTCGCAGACCCAGGCGATGGACGAGCTGCAACAGGGCATGCAGAGCATGGCCGAACAGCTCGCCCAGCAGATGATGATGGGGCAAGGCCCGGCGATGATGGGGCAGCAGGGCCAGCAGCCCGGCCGCCAGCAGGGCAAGGGCCGCGACCCGCTGGGCCGCCGCCCGTCGGGCTACGGCATGCAGGACTCCAACGACGTGAAGATCCCCGAGCAGTCGGAACTCCAGCGCGCCCGCGAGATCCTGGACGAGCTGCGCCGCCGCTCCGGCCAGTACGGCCGCCCGCAGCCGGAACGCGAGTACATCGACCGGCTGTTGAAGCAGTTCTGAGGCGGATGGTTCTTACAAGAGTTACTGACAGAACCGGGTGAGTGTCGGCTTCGATGCCCCCACCCTAACCCTCCCCCGCTTCGCAGGGGAAGGGACTGCCGCTGGACACCGACAAGCGTCCTGCCTCCTCCCCCGCCCAGCGGGGGAGGAAAGAAGTGGGGGCAACCGTGATCGCACCCACCCGCTCAAGCCAAACGACCGTTCTCACATCCCGCCCGGATAGTTCGGCCCCCCGCCGCCTTCCGGGACGACCCAGTTGATGTTCTGGGTGGGGTCCTTGATGTCGCAGGTCTTGCAGTGGACGCAGTTCTGCGCGTTGATCTGGAGGCGCGGATCGCCGCCGTTCTCGTTGCGCACGATCTCGTACACCCCGGCCGGGCAGTAACGGGTTTCCGGCGCGTCGTAGAGCGCGAGATTCACGCTGATCGGGATCGTCGGATCCTTCAGCGTCAGATGCGCCGGCTGGTCTTCCTCGTGGTTGGTGTTCGACAAATAGACCGAGGACAGGCGATCGAAGGTGATCTTGCCGTCCGGCTTGGGGTAGGCGATCTTCGGTGCCTCGCTGGCCTTGACCAGCGTGGTGTTGTCGGCGTGGTGCTTGAGGGTCCAGGGCGACTTGCCCTTGGTCGCCGTCTCGTAGGCGGCGTTGGCCAGACCGGCCCACAGGCCCTTCTGGAAGCCGGGGCGGATGTTGCGCACCGCCTCCAGCTCCGGCCACACCCAGGACGCCTTCAGACGCTCCGGATACGCCGTCACCTCGCGGGACTCCGAGCCGCCGGTCAGGTGGTCGAAGACGGATTCCGCCGCGACCATGCCCGACTTCATGGCGGTGTGGTTGCCCTTGATCTTCGGCACGTTCAGGAAGCCCGCCGCGTCGCCGATGATGACGCCGCCGGGGAAGGTCAGCTTCGGGATGGACTGGAGCCCGCCCTCGCTCAGCGCACGGGCGCCGTAGGACAGACGCCGGCCGCCCTCGAAGGTCGGGCGGATCGCCGGGTGGGTCTTGTAGCGCTGGAACTCCTCGAACGGGCTCATGTGCGGGTTCCAGTAGTCGAGGCCGACGACGAAGCCGACCGACACCAGATTCCCTTCCATGTGGTAGAGCCACGACCCGCCATAGGTCTTCGGGTCCATCGGCCAGCCGATGGTGTGGACGATCAGGCCGGGCTTGGACTGGGAAGGATCGACCTCCCACAGCTCCTTGATGCCGAGGCCGTAGGTCTGCGGCTGGCAGTCGCGGCGCAGGTCGAAGCGCTCGAACAGCGTCTTGGTCAGCGAGCCGCGGCAGCCCTCGGCGAAGATCGTCTGCTTGGCGTGCAGTTCCATGCCCGGCGTGTAGTTGCCGGTCGGCTCGCCGTCCTTGCCGATGCCCATGTCGCCGGTGGCGACGCCCTTGACGACGCCGTCCTCGTCGTAGAGCACCTCGGCGGCGGCGAAGCCGGGGTAAATCTCGACGCCAAGCTCCTCGGCCTGCGTCGCCAGCCAGCGGGCGAGGTTGCCCAGGCTGATGATGTAGTTGCCGTGGTTGTG
The DNA here is from genome assembly GCF_003989665.1 of Azospirillum doebereinerae. Taxonomy (GTDB): domain Bacteria; phylum Pseudomonadota; class Alphaproteobacteria; order Azospirillales; family Azospirillaceae; genus Azospirillum; species Azospirillum doebereinerae. The sequence goes on from NZ_RZIJ01000012.1 coordinate 131,801, forward strand.
CATCTGCGGCGGGGCGAAGGGCGACTTCATCGCCTTCGTCTCGGTCAGGAACAGGAAATGGTCTTCCCGCGCCGGGGTGGTCAGGGGCGCGCCCTTCTCCTTCCAGTCCGGGATCAGCTCGGTCAAGGCGTGCGGCTCGAAGACGGCGCCGGACAGCAGGTGGGCGCCCACCTCCGACCCCTTCTCGATCACGCAGACGCTGACGTCCTGCCCGGTCTCGGCCGCGCGTTGCCTCAGACGGATCGCCGCACTGAGACCTGCTGGGCCGGCGCCGACGATCAGAACATCGTACTCCATTACCTCGCGCGGTTCGCGTTCCATAACCTACTCCCCCACCTTCTTGATTCTGGTGCTTTTGCTCTCTCGGTCTCGCCGCCTCTCCCGCGGGTGGGTGCTTTTAGCATAGGATGCGCCGCACCCAAATCGGGTATCCGCTGCATGTAAGACCACACGCTTTGTGGTAAGGTCAAACAATGATTGACGTAAGCGACATGCTCGACGCGCTGCGCTGGCACGCGGACATCGGCTGTGACGAGGCCATCGGCGACACCCCCACGGACTGGGCCAACCTGACCGTGCGGACCGCCGCCCGCGCCCCATCGGCCGGCACCGCGCCGCCGACGCGCGGCCCACTTCCCGCCGCGCCGCGTCCGGCGGCGGCACGCCCGGCCGCCATGGCCGCGTCCACGCCCTACGCCAACCCCGATCAACCCCTGGGCGCCAGCGAGGCCGGCATCAGCGCGCGGGCGCGGGCCGGGGAAGCCCGGACGTTGGCCGAGCTGGAAAGCGCTTTGCGCGCCTTCGACGGCTGCCCGCTGAAGGCGACGGCGATGAACACGGTGTTCGCCGACGGCAACCCAGAGGCCCCGGTCATGCTGATCGGCGAGGCGCCGGGCGAGGACGAGGACCGGCAGGGCAAGCCCTTCGTCGGGGTCAGCGGCCGACTGCTGGACCGCATGCTGGCGCAGATCGGGCTGGACCGCACCCAGGTCTACATCGCCAACATCCTGCCCTGGCGCCCGCCCGGCAACCGCAGCCCGACCCCGGCGGAGACCGCCGCCTGCCTGCCTTTCCTCGAGCGGCACGTTGCGCTGGTGAACCCGAAACTGATGGTTGCGCTCGGCGGCGTCTCGGCCAAGACCCTGCTGAACCGCAGCGAGGGGATCACCCGGCTGCGCGGCCAGTGGCGCGACTACGACTCGCCGGCCGGACCGGTGCCGCTGCTGCCGATGCTCCACCCCGCCTATCTGCTGCGCAACCCCATCGCCAAGCGCGAGGCGTGGCGCGACATGCTGGCTTTGCGGCAAAGAATGGACGAAGTCATTGCCAAGTCCTCATAAATATTCGAAATCATTTTCGCGGAGGTCAAAATCGTTTGGATGATTCGGTGCCGAGCCGGGCGAAACCGGCCGTAAGCTAGCACCAAACGCATCTTGCGACCGGGCTAAGGCCTTTTTCCCAGAGCCATTAACCCGTTGTTAGCGCTCGCGATTACCGAGAACGACACGGAATGTGCGAATCCGTTGCTTGCGGTTCGTCCCGGCGTGGGTTATTCCGTGAGAATGCTCCGGATATTTTGCAATGCAGCACACCGGGCCGCGATCGCGGCTCCGCTGCGGCGGAACCTTCTGGGGGCCTTGGGTTTCGCGGTGGTTTCCACCGTGCTGCCCGACGGGATGGGCGCTGTGCGCCCGGCCCTTGCCTCCCTCGTCATCCACGCGCCGGACGGCCAGCCCGTCGTCCCGCCCGGCACCGAATCCGCGTCCGAACCGCTGCTTTTGGCGGCCGACGACCAGGCCCGTGCCGTCCAACTCACCGAAGAGGACGCCGACCGTTACCGCCGCATCTTCGCCTTCCAGGACCGCGCCGACTGGGGCGCCGCCGACGAGGAAATCGCCCGGCTGACCGACAAGCGGCTGATCGGCTACGTGCTGCGCCACCGCTACCTCCACCCCGACCGCAAGGCCAGCTACGACGAACTGGCGCTGTGGATGCAGCAGTACGGCGACCTCGCCGGGGCGGAGCGGGTCCACAACCTCGCCCAGCGCCGACAGCCGGCGGGGCAGCGCGCTCCCAAGGCGCCGCGCGGGGACGAGACGGTGCGGCTCAACGGCTCGCTGGAACGGCTGGGCGGCCTGCGCACCGTGTCGGCCAAGACGGAACCCGAGGACGACGCCCCCGCCGACGCGACCGCCGCCGACAGCACCCCCGCCGAGGGTGCCGACACCGTCACCGTGGCGCCGCGCAGCCGCACGGTCAGCCGCGCCCGCGCCGACCGCGTCGCCGTGGCCCGCGTGGACGATTTGCTGCGCGGTGGACGGGCCGGCGCCGCGCTGTCCCTGCTGGGCCAGGACGAGTTCTCCCGCACGCTCGACCCGGTGCAGTACGACGCCGCCCGCGCCCGCATCGCCGCCTCGCTCTACTACGCGGGCGAGACGACCCAGGCCCTGGCGCTCGCCTCGGCCAGCGCGGCGCGGTCGGGCGACGCCCTGCCGGAGGCGCATTGGATCGCCGGGCTGTCGGCATGGCGCCTCAAGCAGATCGACCGGGCTTCGCGCCATTTCGACGGCATGGCCGCCGCGTCGCCGCGCTCCCCCTGGATGGCCGCCGCCGCCGACTATTGGGCCGCCCGCGCCCACGCCAAGCGCGGCCGCAACCGCGAGGCGACGGCGCATCTGACCGCCGCCGCCCGTTACCCGCACACCTTCTATGGGCTGGTCGCCCTGCGCAGCCTGGGCCGCATGGATCCGGTGCAGTGGCAGGCGCCGGAACTGACCGGCGTTCAACTGGAGGCGCTGGCCCGCAAGCCCGCCGGGCTGCGCGCCATCGCCCTGCTCCAGACCGGCCAGCGCGCCCTGGCGGAACTGGAGCTGCAACGCATCCATCCGCAGGGCGACCCGCTGGTCGAGCAGGCGCTGGTCAGCCTCGCCGACCGGGCCGGGCTGCCGACGCTGTCGCTGCGGCTGGGCAACGCGGTGGCCGGGCCGGGCGGTGCCCCCTACGCGGCGGCGCTCTACCCCCTTCCCTACTGGAAGCCGCGCGACGGCTTCGCGCTGGACCGCGCGCTGGTCTTCGCGGTGATGCGGCAGGAATCGCGCTTCGACCCCCGGCTGGTCAGTTCGGCCGGCGCCACCGGGCTGATGCAGATCCTCCCCAGCACCGCCCAGCACGTGCAGGAGCGCAACGCCGACATCAACAGCGCCGACACCGACCGCGCCGCGCTGTTCGATCCGGCCCGCAACATGGAGCTGGGGCAGCGCTACCTGAACGAGCTGCTGGGCATGCCCGACATCGGCGGCAACCTGTTCCTGGCCGCCGCCGCCTACAACGCGGGTCCCGGCACGCTGGCGCGCTGGCGCCGCGAGCTGAACGAGGTCGCCGACCCGCTGCTCTTCATCGAGAGCCTGCCCTTCGGCGAAACCCGCGACTATGTGGAGAAGGTGCTGGCGAATTTCTGGATCTACCGGCTGCGGCTGGGCCAGGAAACCGCCTCGCTGGACGCCGTCGCCGCCGGCAAATGGCCGGTCTACACTTCGGCGGACACCCACCCGACGCAGGTCGCCACCCAGCCGGAGCCCCCGGTCGAGACCGTGGCGGAGCGGGAGACGGACGCGCCAACGCCCTGAGAAAAGGCTAGCCCCCTCCCTAACCCTCCCCCGCCTTTGGCGGGAGAGGGAACCCCGCCGAACGCCGACAAAAGTCCAGCCCCCTGTCCCGCTGCCAAGCGGGGGAGGGATGGGGAGGGGGCTAGCAGGGCAGAACCCGCTCAGACAGTAACCAGACCCTTTACTCCCAGCTCACCTGCTTGCCGGTGCGCCGTGCCGGGCGGGACGGCATGCCCTGGTCGAGGTTCGACAGGCTCGCGGACGGCTTCCCGAACAGGTAGCCTTGCCCGTAGCGGACGCCGAGCTGCCGCAGATGGTGGAGTTGCGCGTCCGTCTCGACCTGCTCGGCGATCAACTCGATGTTGATGTGACGGGCGATCTCGACGATGGAGTGCAGGATGGCGCGGTCGCGGCTGTTGGTCAGGGCGCCCCGCACGATCCGGCCGTCCAGCTTGGCATAATCGACTCGCAGCTCGTTGAGCGACAGGAACGAGGTCGTGCCGCTGCCCACGTCGTCCAGGCAGACCCGCAGCCCCATCCGCCGCAGCCGGTCGAGCGTCTGGTTCAAACCACGGAAGTCATGGACGGCGGCGGTCTCCGTCACCTCGATCAGCAGCTTGCGGGCGATGATGCCGTAAGGGCGCAGCACGGTCTGCAACTGCTCCACCATCAGCGGGCTGTTCAGCGTCACCGCCGACAGGTTGATGGCGATGTCGGGGATCGCGCGCTTCTGGTCGTGGGCGGCCTTCAGCGCGTCGAGCGCGGTCTGGAGGACCAGCAGGTCGAGATCGCAGATCAGCCCGACCCGCTCGGCGAAGGCGATGAACTCGGCCGGGGACGCGCTGTCGCCGACCCGCATCAGGGCCTCGACGTGGTGCAGCTTGCCGGTCACCAGATTGACGATGGGTTGGTAGGCCAGATGGAAGTCCCGCTGCTCCAGGATGCGCCGGACCTGCCCGACGCGGCCGATGGTGCTTTGCAGCATGTCCACCACCGCGCTGTTGACGTCGGCGATGCCGAGCGCGCCGGGCCGGCCGGCGGCGAAGGTCTGCAACGTGTAGGATAGGGCGCGGGCCACGTCGGACAGCGGCATGTCGCCGCCCTGGACCGGAAGCTGCCAGACGTGGAGAGCGTCGCACAGATCGTCCGCGCCATGGCGAACCAACAGCCGGCCGATGTCCGACGCGATCTCCTCGCGCGTCAGGTCGGCGTTGTGGAGGACCGCGTAGCGTTCGTCGTTCAGGCGGACCGCCGCGTCGCCGTTGGACGAGACCGACAGCAGATACGCCTCGACGTCGCCCCGTATCGCGTCGCTCGCGGGCATGCCCGCCAAGCCCTCGACCGCCAGCAGCGACAGCCGCTGGTCGTGCTCGGCGACGCCGGCCACGGAAAGACGGCGTTCCAGGCTCTCGACGAAAATCTTCAGTTCCGGCAGGCATCGGCCCGCCATGCGCTCCGTCAGGCCCGAGGCGATGGTGAAGCCCAGAAAGCAGCGGTTCGGGTGGTTCGGCAACCGGCAGCCGCCCATCATCATGGCCGAGCGTTGGCCGGCGACGGTCCTCATCACCACATGGGTCAGGTCGAGTTTGCCGCCTTCGATCAGGCGCGCCAGCAGCATGCGGATGAAGGCGTGCTCCTCGGCGGGCAGCAGATCGAACAGGGACTGGCCGACCAGATCCTCGGTGGTGCGGTCGGTCAGACCGCAGCGCGCGCCGGCCGCGAAGGCGATGCGCCCATCGTCGTCGGTTTCCAGAAGAAGATGCGCCGACGCGAAGGCGAAGGCCACGAAGCGGTCATGGCGCAGCGTCGCCGGAATGGCCGGGTGGCGGCCGGGATTTTTGCCGGTGCTCATGGATTCGTTCTTCTTCGCGGACAGAAGTCATGATGGACGCGCCGTCGGCGTTCCACCCCGTCAAGCCGGTGAGCGCGTCCGTGCGGGCCGCTTGCGCGCCGGGTGCCGGGCCTTCCTCATGCCGGAGGCGGGAAACCGGTGCAGCCTCCGGCTTTCGGGCAAGGACACGACAGGCCATGAACGCTTCGTCGAGCCATGATGACGCTTCACTCCCCCCAAGGTGTTCGACGTCCGGGGAGAAGCACAGACACCATACAATTAAAATGCCCGCCCTATCCCCAGGAATGGTGGATAGATTGAATTTGTTAAAAAATATTTAGCCTGAATAAATCCAGTGGAATAATGGCCATTAACCAACATCGAACATTATGATGGTTAACGTAATTAATGAGCTTATTGACATATAAGATCCTGAAATGTTGATTTGAAAAAGGCAGGGGCGGGTGGTCGACGGGGATGCGTCCCCCTCCATGATCGTACCCTTGAACTATCCCAGGAACGGCGCCTTCTGCTAAGCAGAACCCAACTGCACGCGCACCATACCGCCCAGCGTGGCCGCCACTCCACGGACGATCCGATGACGCCCCTCCACGCCGCGCTGACGCGCCTGCCCGGCCTCGCCGCCCTTTCCGCCGACGCGCTGGAACCGATGCCGCTCAAGGGCGTCGCCCACGACCATGTCCGGCTGCGCGGCCACGGCCTCGTCGCCCGCGTTCCGCGCTGGAGCCAGATGGGCCTCGACCCGCTGGCGGCGCTCGACCATCAGGCCACCGCCTTCCGCCGCGCCGAGCCGTCCGGCCACACCCCGCGCCTCGTGGCGCTGTTGCCGCCGGGCGAGGGACTGCCGATGGGCGCCCTGCTGGTGACGGAGATTCTCGGTCGCACGCCGCGCCTGCCGTCGGACATGCCGGCCATCGCCCGCGCCCTGGCGGCCCTGCACCGCCTGCCGGTTCCCGCCGACCCCGCCCCCCTGCCCGCCCCCGCCGACCCGGTCGCGGCGTTGCTGGCGCAGGTCGAACGCCAGGCCGCGTGGTTCGCCGGCGCCGCGCTCTCCCCGGACGCCCGCCGCCTGATCGACGCGGAGCTGGACGCCGCCCGCGCGGCCCAACCCGCCGGCCCACATCCCGTCACGCCGGTCGGGGTGGACACGCACCCCGGAAATTTCCTGATCGACGCCGACGGCAAGGCGTGGTTCACCGATCTGGAGAAGCTGCAATACGGCCACCCCGCCATGGATCTGGCGCATGCCAGCCTCTACACCTCGACCAAATGGGATCCGGCGGTGGACACCGTGCTGACCGACGCCGAGGTCGCGGCCTTTCACGCCGCCTGGGTGGACGCGGTGCCCGCCGCGTTGGCCGAGGCGGTGCGGCCGGGGCTGAAACCCTTGCGGCGCCTTACCTGGCTGCGCACGTTGTCGTGGATGGCCCGCTGGTCGCGCGAGGGCACCGCCCTGTCGCCCGGCATGCCCGAGCCTCTGCGCGCGCACATGGACGCCCACGCCGCCGACATCCTGCGCGCCGAACGGATCGAACGGGTCCGCCGCGATTGGCAGTAGATCTTTTCCCCCGATTGCGTGGTTAATGGAGGACGCAAGCGACTCCGGTCCCAGGGGCCGGGGGCGCGAATCCGATGGCGAACCTCATGGCGCGCAAGGTGGACAGGGCATGAAGACTTTCCGGATTGGGTCGCGGCTGGGAGCCGCTTTGGTGCTTTCCGCGCTCGCCCTGTCGGCCGAGGCGGCGGGGCCGCCGGACCAGGCGTCCACCGCCACCGGCAGCTATCTGGCAGGACGCTTCGCCCAGCACCAGGACGACTGGACCGCCGCGGCGGTCTACACGGGCCACGCGCTGTCGGCCGATCCCGATGACCTTCCCCTGCTGCGCCGCTCCTTCCTGCTGAAGCTGGGCGAGGGGCGGATCGACGAGGCGCTGGCGCTCGCCACCCGCACGCTCGGCCAGGACGGCGACCCGCAGATGGCGCTGGCGCTGCTCGCCGCCGACCATCTCGTCGCCGGCCGGCTGGACGAGGCCGAGGCGACCACCGCGAAGATGCCGCCCGACGGGCTCGGCAAATTCGTCGGCCCGCTGATGAGGGGATGGCTGGCGGCCGGGCGCGGCCAAACCGACCGCGCGCTTGAAGCGCTGAACCCCTTGTCCGCCATCGGCGGGTTCGGGGCGCTGTACAACCTGCACGCCGGCCTGATCCTCGACCTCGCCGGCCGCAACGAGGACGCGGCGGCCCGCTACGCCAAGGTGACGGAGACCGAGGCGCCGCTGCGCGTCGTGCAGATCGTCGGGAACTTCCTGGAGCGCACCGGCCGCGCGGCCGAGGCGCGCAAGCTGTACGAAGCGTTCCAGTCCGGAAGCCCCGACAGCCAACTGGTCGAGCCGGCCCTGAAGTCCCTGTCCGCCGGCGCCGTTCCCGCCCGCATGGTCGGCGACGCCCGGCAGGGCATGGCGGAGGCCCTGTTCGACCTGGGCAGCGCCCTGCACCACGAGGGGGCTGCGGAAACCGCCCTGCTGTTCGGCCGCATCGCCCTGCATCTGCGCCAGGACATGCCGCTGGCCCGGCTGATGATCGGCGACATCATGGAGGAGCGCGACCACCACGAGGACGCGCTGGCCGAATACAAGCCGCTGCTGGACAACCCGGTGCTCGGCTGGACGGCGCGGATGCGGTCGGTCGACGCGCTCGCCCGCATGGAGCGCAACGACGAGGCCATCGCCGCGTTGAAGGCGCTGACCGCCGAGCGGCCGGAACGCACCGACGCGATGATCCGGCTGGGGGACCTCTACCGCTACGCCAAGCGCTTCGGGGAGGCCGCCGACACCTACGGCGCCGCGCTATCCCGGCTGGGCACCCCGCAGGAGCGGCATTGGCCGGTGCTGTACGCCCGCGCCATGGCCCTCGAAAAGGTCAACCGCTGGCCGGAGGCCGAGGCCGACCTGAAGACGGCGCTGTCCCTGAAGCCGGAGGAGGCGTCGCTTCTGAACTTCCTCGGCTACAGCTGGATCGACCGGGGGCTCAACCTCGACAAGGCCAAGGCGATGGTCGAGCGGGCGGTGGAGCTGAAGCCGCGCGACGGCTACATCGTCGACAGCCTCGGCTGGGCGCTGTTCAGCCTGGGCGACTACGCGGGCGCCGTGACCAAGCTGGAACGCGCGGTGGAGTTGAAGCCGCTCGATCCCACCATCAACGACCATCTCGGCGACGCCTATTGGCGCGTCGGCCGCCGCAACGAGGCGCGTTTCCAGTGGACCCGCGCGCTGCGCAACGCCGACGCCGACACGCCCAAGGACGCGATCCAGGAGAAGCTGGACAAGGGCCTGCCCGACAAGCAGGCGGCGGCGGTGAAGCCGTAGGGTCGCGCGGCCCCGTTTGCCCCCTCCCCGTCCCTCCCCCGCTTCGCGGGAGAGGGGGCAGGACCCTTGCCAGCGTTCGGCGGAGTTCCCTCTCCCGCGAAGCGGGGGAGGTTTAGGGAGGGGGCAAGCGCAAGCTCACTCCACCGACGCCACGGCGCTTTCGCCCGCCAGGAAGGGCTTGTAGAGGGCGTCGGTTTCCTGGATGTGCTCGATGAACCATTCCTTCAGCAGCAGGATCAGATCCATCCGCAGCATGGTGGTGTTGTCGCCCTCGAAGTCGTGCTGGAGCTTCTCCACCTCGCCGGCGAAATAGCGGTGGGCGGCGAGATGGGCGTCCAGATCGGGATAGCGGCGGCGCAGCATCAGCGTCTCCTCCCGCGCGAAGTGAACGGCGACATAAGCGCGCAGGCTGGTCAACAGAGCGCTCAGCTCCTCCCGGTTGGCCGGGGTGATGCCGCCGTCCAGCAGACCGTTGAACAAATCCAGCAGAGTCTTGTGTTCGTCGTCGAGCACGGCGACGCCGACGCTCATCGATTCGTCCCAGGCGACCTGCGTCATGACTCCATCCTCCCCTTGGGCGCGCTCCTTTTCCGGGGCGGCGTCCGGCTGAACAAACGGGTTGTGGACAATCTTGACAGGGATCCTAAAACCCGCAACGGTGCCGGCTCAAGCGGCAAATCCCCGCAGGGGGCGGCGCGCCTCCCCCTTCCATGACGGCTCCGACACGGGAGACACGGCGCATGCCGCTGCTCGACGAGATCGCCGACAAGAAGCACGCGCTGGACGGTGCCCGTCCACTGCCCCAGGACACCGTCCACGACCTCGCCGACTGGTTCGAAATGGAGCTGACGGTCGCGGCGGTCGGCGTCGAGGGCGTGCCCCTGAAACGCGCCGACGTGAAGGCGGTGCTGGAGCGCGGAACCGTGCTGCGCCACCGCGCGGCCGACGAGCAGCGCTTCGTCCTGAACCATCGCGGCGCGCTGGAGTTGATGGCCCGGCTGTCCTACGAGCCGAACGGAGTGGTCGGGGAGCGCACCGTCGCCGCGTTCCACAGCGTTCTGCGGCAGGGCATCGACGAGGAGGCCGGCAAGTACCGCGACGGCCCGCCCAAGGATGACGCCACGGGAAGCGCCCCCGATCCGGCCAAGCTGCGGGTGTCGATGTCGGCGCTGTCGGGCTGGCTGCGCCGCGCCGAACCGGCGCCCGACACGGCGTTCGAGGCGCACCACCGGCTGATGGCGATCCGCCCCTTCCACGCCGGCAACGCGGCGACGGCGCTTTTGCTGTGCAACCTGATGCTCAACCGCGCCGGTTACCCGCCGGTGGTGGTGCGGGGCGAGGATCGCGCCCTCTACGCCGATCTGGTCGAGCGCGCCTGGGCGGTCGGCGACAAGACGCCCTTCCGCGACCTGATGATGCGCTTTCTCGATCAGAGCCTGGACGTCTGCCTCGTCGCGGCGGCGAAGGGACTGGTCGAGCCCGCCCGTGTGTCGAAAGACCGCGCGTCCGACGAGAACTCCTGACCGAAGGACGCTCCGGCTCCGCCCGGCGGCAGCGGCGCGCGCAGCCGCGACGGGCGCTCAGGCCCGCTGTGGATCAGCAGGGTGATCGGCTGGGCGTCCACCCGCCGGGTCTCGCCCGGCTCGGCGCCGGTGCCCGGATTGACCGGATAGGCCGGGAAGCAGGCCCCGGCAACGCTCAGCCGCAGCGCCGTTCCCGGCGCCAGCGTGGCGCAGGCCCCGCGCATGGCGATGGTCAGCGGGCGCGTCGGATCGCCCGGCTCCACCCGCGCGTGCCCCTGGGTCAGCGGCAGGACGCGCCCGTCGGGGTGCAGCACCGACAGCACGGCGCTGACGTCGAAGGACGGCGCGTCGGCCTCGATCCACAGATCCAGCGCCACCCGGCCGGCGAGCGTCAGCGGCTCGGTCAGGGCCGGCGTCGTGTAGACCGCCACGTCGGGCCGCCGGTCCACCACGGAGCGGTCGAAACGGCCGGCGTCCGGCACGGCGTGCCCGCCCACCGCCGGCACCGGGCCGCGCGGGTCGTGCACCACCACGTCGAGCGCCGCCGCCTCCGCCAGATCCAAGCCGAGCCGCCCGCCCTGCCGGGTCGCCAAGCCGTCGCTGGACAGATGGAAGGCGGTGTCCGCCGCCGGGACGCCGGGCAAATCGTGCCAGCGCCCGGCCTCCACATCGTGCAGCCGCACCGGCTCGCCACGGTCGGCGCCCTCCCCCTTCAGCACCCGGTCGAACCACGCCAGTTGCAGCGCGTCGAGCGACGGCGCCTCCTGCGGTCCCGCCGCCGTCCAGGGGCCGACGACCAGCCGCAGCGGCGCGCGCGACCGTCCGGCGAGCGCCTCGTGCGCGTCGAGCGTCCCGGCAAGGCGGGGGTCGAACCAGCCGCCGATCTGCATCACGGCGACGTCGGCCGGCATCTCCGTCAGCTTGGCGCGCGGCGACAGCGCGTCCCAATGCGCGCCGGGGGCCGGCATGGTCAGCCAGTCGTCGTAATGGGTGTAGCGCGCGTAGTCCCGCAGGGCCTGGGGCCGCGACGGGATCTCGTCGTCCAACGGCAGCCGCCGGGCGGCGTCGGACAGGATGCGGTGGGCCGTGCCGTCCTCGACCCGGCGCGCCGATTCGGCGGCGGCGCGCAAGGCCCAGCCCATCGCGTCGGCCAGCCGGAAGGCCCCGCCCTCATAGGCCCAGTCGCAGAACACGTCCCAACCGGCGAAGGCCGGCACCACCGCGCGCAACGCCTTGGGCGCCGCCGCCAAGGCCAGCCATTGCGCCATTCCGGCGTAGCCGCAGCCGTACAGCGCCACCGCACCCGACGATCCGGGCAGCGAGGCCGCCCAGGCGACGGCGTCGGCGCCGTCCTCGCTCTCGTTCTCGAAGGGGCGGAACCGGCCGTCCGAGGTCCCGCAGCCCCGCATGTCCTGCACCACCACCACATAGCCGCGCGCCGCGTACCAGCGCGGGTGGGCGTAATGGCTGGTCAGCGCCGTCCGCCGCCCGCAGGCTAGCCGCAGCAGCAGGACCGGCCACGCCCCCGCCGCGTCGGGCCGGTAGAGGTCGGCCTCCAGCCGCACGCCGTCGCGGGTGCGCATCGACACGGTTTCGGGCGGCCGGACCGGCAGCAGGGGCGAGGTTTCGATGAGCAACGGAGCCAGATGGGTCATGCGGGGACGGCGTTCCTGTATCGGCTGTATGACTCCATGGCAAGGCGCGTGCCAGACTAGCGAACGGCATAGAACGCGGTGGGGTTGCCCAGGAAGAGAGACGCGCGCGGGCTTTGCGCGCGCTGGGAGAGGTCTGAGAAGGCTGTAGGGTTTGGAATTTCTCTTTCCGACAATGACAAAGGCGTCCCAAGGAAAGAGGCTTGGACGTTGGCCGAGCTCCTCCCCCGCAAGGGGAGAGAGGCTTTGCCAGTTCCCAAACGCCCAACAACACGGCTCATGCCCAAAAATCAGGCCATCAGCCCAATCAGGCGGCAATCAATTCGAAGCGGTCCACGTCCACCATACCACGGTCGGTGATCTTCAGATGCGGGATGACCGGCAGCGGCAGGAAGGCCAGTTGCAGGAAGGGTTCGGCCAGCGGGCAGCCCATCGCGCGGACGGCGGCGCGCAGGGAGCGCAGCTTCGCCTCCACCGCTTCGAACGGCTCCAGGCTCATCAGCCCGGCCAGCGGCAGGGCGAGTTCGCCGACGACTTTCCCGTTGCGCACCGCGACGAAGCCGCCCTGAAGCTCGATCAGCCGGTTGACCGCCACGGCCATGTCGGCGTCGGACGCCCCCACCACGCAGATGTTGTGGCTGTCATGCCCGACCGAGGAGGCCAGCGCGCCCTCCGCGAAGCCGAAGCCCTGGACGAAGCCGCGCCCGACGTTGCGGTTGCTGCCGTGGCGGGCGAACACGCAGATTTTCAGCAGGTCGCGCGCCGGATCGGCGACCATACGGCCGCCGACGACGGGAACCTCGATCCGTCGGTGCTCGGTGAGGATCTTCCCCGGTTCCAGCCCGATCACCGACTGCACCGACACGCCGGCGGGAACCGCGAAATCCGCGACCTCCACCGGGTCGAGCCGCACCGAATCCACCCCGACCGGCGTCACCGACGGGCGTCCCGCGAAGCTCTCCGGCGTCACCACGCGCCCGCCCCGGATCACGCGGTTGACCGCGCAGTCCTCCAGATCGTCGAGCAGCACCAGGTCGGCCCGGTGCCCCGGCGCCACCAAGCCCCGGTCGTACAGGCGGAAACCGCGCGCCGCCGACCACGTCGCCGCCCGGTAGACATGGGCGACCGGCGCGCCCAGCCGGATGGCGCTGCGGATGAGGTGGTCCATGTGCCCCTCCTCCGCGATGTCCAGCGGGTTGCGGTCGTCGGTGCAGAAGCCCAGGAAGGGCGAGGTCTCCGGGGAGATCACCCCGGCCAGGGCGTGGACGTCCTTCGACACCGACCCGTCGCGGATCAGCACCTGCATGCCCTTGCGCAGCTTCTCCATCGCCTCGGCGGCGCTGGTGGTCTCGTGGCAGTTGCGGATGCCGCAGGACAGGTAGGCGTTCAGCTCCTTCCCCGAGACCAGCGGCGCGTGGCCGTCGATGTGGCGGCCGTCGAAGGCGGCCAGCTTGTCCAGCACCCCGTCCACCTTGTGGAAGACGCCGGGGAAGTTCATGAACTCGGCCAGCCCGATGACCTTGGGGTGGTCCTTGTGGCGGATCAGGTCGGCCGCCTCCAGCCGCGCGCCCGAGGTCTCCAACTCCGTCGCCGGCACGCAGGAGGAGAGCTGCACGAACAGGTCGATGACCGTACCCTCGGCGCTGTCGAGGAAGTAGCGCAGTCCCTCCTCGCCCAGCACGTTGCAGATCTCGTGCGGGTCGCAGATCGCCGTGGTGGTCCCGCGCGGCAGGACGCAGCGGTCGAACTCCTGCGGGGTGACGCAGGTGGATTCGCAATGCAGGTGGGTGTCGATGAAGCCGGGAACCACGGTCAGCCCGCGCCCGTCGATCTCCTCCACCCCGTCGTAGGATTCGTAGGTGCCGACGATCACGTCGCCGCAGACGGCGATGTCGCCTTGCGCGATCTCGCCGGTGACGACGTTGAGGAAGCGCGTGTCCTTGATGACCAGATCGGCCCTGCTTTCGCCCAACGCCTGCCCGATGCGCGTCTTCAACGCGTCCCGACCGATCGCCATGCCCGCCCTCTTTCCATATGTACGCTTAAAGGCTGAAAGTGGCGCGGCCGGCGGGAATGCGCAAGCGGGGGCTACTCCCCATCGTAGGGATGCGCCACGGGCAGCCGGACGCTGACCGTCGTGCCCTCTCCCTCGCGGCTGCGGACGTCGAGCGAGCCGTTCAGCAGCTCCACGAAGGACCGCACCAGCGGCAGCCCCAGCCCGGTGCCGCCCGACCGTCGCGACAGCTGGCTGTCCACCTGCCCGAAGGGTTGCAGGGCGATGGCGATGCCCTCGGCGCTCATGCCGATGCCGGTGTCGGCGACCTCGATCAGCACGCGGTCGCGGTCGGGCCGGACGCGCAGCGCCACCCGGCCGCCCGGATTGGTGAACTTCACCGCGTTCGACAGCAGGTTCAGCAGAATCTGCTTCACCCGCACCGGGTCGCCCAGCATCGGCGGCGTGTCGTCCGCCACCGACTCCTCCAGGGTCAGCCCACCCTCCTCCGCCCGCTCGGCGATCAGCAGCAGCGAGCTTTCCACCGCGTCGCGCACGTCCATCGGCTGCGGGTGGAGGTCGAGCTTCCCGGCTTCGATCTTCGACACGTCGAGGATGTCGCTGATGACCGCCAGCAGATGCTGGCCGGACTTGCCGATCACCTGCGCGTAGTCGAGGTATTTCGGGTGGCCGAGCGGGCCGACGATCTCGCCCTCCATCATCGAGGAAAAGCCGATGATGGCGTTCAGCGGCGTGCGCAGCTCGTGGCTCATGTTCGCCAGGAACTCGCTCTTGGCCCGGTTGGCCAGTTCGGCCTGCTCCTTGGCCTGGATCAGCGCCTGTTCGGCGCGGCGGCGTTCCTGCACCTCCTGCATCAAGGCGCGGGTGCGTTCGGCGACGCGCATCTCCAGCTCGTCGCGGGCTTGGCGCAGGGCCAGTTCCGCCCGCTTGCGCCGGCTGATGTCCTGCCCGACGCAGATGATGCCGGGCGCCACGCCGTCGGCCTCCGGCATGCGGTTCATGTTCCACAGCAGCACCCGCTCCTCCGCCCCGGAACGGCCGCGCTGCACATGCTCGAAGTTGCGGATCTCCTGCCCTTCCGCCGCGATGGCGAGCTGGGCCGCGAAGGCGCTGGTCGGGCGCTCGCCGACCACCTCCATCCAGGGGCGGCCGATGGCGGTGCCGGGCTCCAGCCCAAAGGCGCGCTCGGCCTCGCGGTTGGCCTCCTGCACGCAGCCGTCCTCGCCCAGCACCAGGATGATGCTGGCCGCCGTCTGCACCAGGGAGCGGAACCGCGCCTCGCTGACGCGCAGGCCCGCCTCGCGTCGTTTCAGGTCGTCGATGCCGGCGACGATGCCGACGATGCGGTCGGGTCGCAGGGCCGTGCCGCGCTGGAGCGCCTCCAGCTCCGCCACGCGGCGTTGCAGGCGAAGGATCGTGTCCGCCGGCGTTTCCGCCGGTGGAGCCTGCTGAGGCGGGGCCAGGGTCGGCGTCGCCACGGTCATCCACACTCCTCGCCAAACCACTGGGCCAGACGGCTGGTATCGCTTCCGTACTATGCGGTCAAATGCCGCAGTTGCGCAACAGCCGCTTCGTCCCGCCAAGCTCTTGCGCAGGGCCGCTCCACGGCTATTGGGGCAAACCGCGACAGCACGCCGCACGCAAAGTTAAGTTTGCTGAAATATTACAGGACCAACCCTTGCTCGGTTGCGGGTGATCATACAAGAACACGGTCAAAGAAAAAGGCGGAAACGATGCTGTCAGCGCTTCGCAATCTAAGGATCGGTCCCAAGATTTATTCGGTGGTCGGCATCCAGGCGGTGATCGCCGCCGTGCTCGGCCTGCTGGCGCTGACCGCCATGGAGGATTTGTCCGGCCGCGCGGCGCGGATCGAGAACGCCGCCCAGCGGCAGACGCTTGGCGAGCGGCTGAACGGGCTTGTCCTGGGCGCGGTGATGGACAGCCGGGGCGTTTACATGGCGCGCGACGCCGCCGAGAGCGACAAGTTCGGCAAGCCGCTGCTTGCCACGCTGGCGGCGCTCGGCACCCAGATGGCCGCCCTGGACGCCCTCACCCCGCCGGCCGAGCGTGCGCTGGCGCAGGCCGCCTCCGCCAAACTGGCCGAATTCGTGACCTTCCGCACCGAACTGGCGCGGATCGGCCACGAGAAGGGCTCCGCCGAGGCGCGGCTCTACGGCGACAACGACGCCAACCGTCGGAACCGGCAGGCGCTCAACGCCGAGCTGGGCCGGCTGGTCGCCGCCATCGACGTCGAGGCCGAGCGGCTGCGTCGGGAGCAGGGCGCCGCCCAGACGCACTGGACCGTCATCGTCGCGCTGACCGCCGCCCTCGGCATCGCCGCCGCGCTGTTGCTGTCGGTGTCGATCGCGCGCGGCCAGATCGCCCGGCCGCTGCAACGGATGACCGCCGCCATGACCGGAATCGCCGCCGGGGACACCGCCGCCGCGGTGCCCGGCACCGGGTCCGCCGACGAGATCGGCGACATGGCCCGCGCGGTGCTGGTGTTCCGCGACGCCCTGCGCCGCAACCAGGAACTCGCCGCGCAGGAGCGCGACGCCGTCGCCGCCCGCCAGCGGCGCCAGGACGCGCTGGAATCGCTGACCCACGACTTCACCGCGAAGATCGCCGGGCTTTGCCGTACCTTGAACGGCGAGGCCGACCAGATTCGTGGCAACGCCGAGGGGCTGTCGGATTCGGCCCGCGACGCCTCGCACCGCTCCGCGACCGTCGCGGCGGCGGCGGAGCAGGCGACCGGCAACGTCCACACCGTCGCCGCCGCGACCGAACAGATGGTCTCCTCCATCGCCGACATCAGCCAACGCATGACCGAGGCCGCCCGCATCGCCAGCGAGGCCGAGGGCGAGGCCCAGCGCACCAACGCCACCGTCCAGGGGCTGGCCGGCGCCGCCGAGCGGATCGGCGCGGTGGTGAAGATGATCAACGACATCGCCAGCCAGACCAATTTGCTGGCACTGAACGCGACCATCGAGGCGGCGCGTGCGGGCGAGGCCGGCAAGGGTTTCGCGGTGGTGGCGACGGAGGTGAAGAACCTCGCCAACCAGACCGCCAAGGCGACGGAGGACATCTCCGCCCAGATCGTCGCGATCCAGGGCGAGAGCCACAACGCCGTCACCGCCATCAGCGGCATCGTCGGCACCATCGAGCGGATCAACGGCATCAGCGCCAGCGTGTCCGCCGCCGTGGAGCAGCAGGGCGCCGCGACCCGCGAGATCACCCGCAACGTGCGAGAGGCGGCCAGCGGCACCCACGACGTGTCGCAGACCATCGCCGGGGTGTCCAACGCCGCCGACCGCACCGGCGCCGCCGCCGGCCGCATGCTCGACGCCGCGCAGGGACTGACCACCCACGCCCGCACCCTCCAGGCGGACGTGGACGATTTCGCGGCGCGGATGAAGGCGGCGTGAAGGGAGGGGCTTGAAGAGGGCGCCTCTTCCCATAGGCACAAACTCAAACCCTCTCCCCCTGGGGGAGAGGGTCGACCGATCCTTAAAATCTCTCAAGCCACCCGGTCTTCCGGAACCATCAGATCGCCCAGCTTCGCCAAGAGGAATTCCAGATCCTCCGGCGCCAGATCCTCGTACTGGGTCAGGATGCGTTCGATCAAGCGGCGGCGGTGGCGGGCGAGGTCGCCCGGTTCGCCGTCGTAGGGCGTTTCCTTCAAAACGTCGATGGCGATGCGGCAGGCCGGCAGCAGGGCCGAGGGCAGCTTCGCCTTGTCGTAGAGGGATTTCAGCCCCAACCGCCCGGCGTCGTGAATCAGCAGCCGCGTGTTGGTCATCGGCACGTTCGCCAGCAGCGACATCGCCGTCTCGAAGAAGGCGATGTCCCCGGTGCACAGCGAGCGCACCAGCAATGAGGGCGTCAGCCGGCCGGTCTGCGCCAATTGCGCCACCAGCCGCTCCAGAGCGCCCTCGTCGCTCTCGCCGCTGAACAGGGCGACGGTCGCCCGCTCGCGGCTTTGCAGGATCAGGTCGGACGCCACCTGGGCCGGCAGCTCGTGGTACGAGACCAGATGCTGGCGCAGCTTTTCCGACACCACGGCAACCAGCCGCTCGGCGATGGTGATCGGCAGCTTGGAGCGATGGACCAGCGGATCCTGCACCGCCTCGCTGTCGCCGAAACGGTCGATGACCTTGCCGAGGCTGCGTTCACCCAGCTCCGCGCCCTCGTTGGCGACCAGCGCCGCCACGGCCTTTTCCGAGGCGGTCTCGATCAGCGCGTCGGCGACGGCGGCCGGCACGGTCGGGCGCTGGGCGATGGCGGTCTGCTTGGAATCGGTGCCCGAACGCACGATCTCCACCAGATCGGCGCTGGTCAGCACCGTGGAGACGCTGAGCAGCGGGATCGCCACCGCCTCCACGTCGCGGGCGAGGCTCAACGCAATGTCGCGCGGCAGCGACGGGCTGGCCTTCAGATTGTCGGCCAGGGTCTGGCGCACGCGCACGACGGTGTCCCGCACCATCACGCGGATGATGTCCTCGGCCAGCTTGCGCTCGCTGTCGGACAGCGCGGTGCTGTCGAACTGGTGCGCGATCTTGGCGGCGAGGTCGTTGCGGCTGTTCGGCGACGGGTCCGACAGCAGCCGGGCGACGTCGTCCTTGGTCAGATGTTCGCTCATGGGTCGCGGACCCTTCCTACCCGAAGCGCCCCCTTGTCGTCGGAGACTGTGTTCCAAAGGTCTCGTCGGAGACGATGTTCCAAAGGAAAGGATGTGACGAAACGATTTAACCTTCATTAACACCGGAGACATCACGGACCATCCGTGCCGTCCAGCACTGGCCGATGCTCAGGAAACCTCCACGAAGCTCGGCGGTTCCGGAAGGATCGAACGCCGCCGCCGGGCGCCGCGCAACCGCAACTCCAACTCGGCCATCTGCTCCTCCACCGCGATGAAACACTGGGAGGGCACCTCCAGCCCCCGGTCCTCGTACACATAGGCGTCGGGGTGCGCCTTCGCCCAGCGACCGATGGCCGCGTCGCGCTCGCGCAGCAACTCCACGATCTGGGGGCGGAACAGCCGGACCAAGCCGGTGATCCAGCGGTTTGCCGGCCAGGATGGGCGGGCGTGGTCGACCACGAAGGAATCGAGCATGGCGATCACGTCGTCGGCCTTGTACCACGTTTCCCCAGTGACCCAGCGGTTGGTGGTGAACAGCCGCACCGGCTGCCCGGCGACGTCCATGGCGATGCCGATCAGGTGCGACAGGGCGTCGTTGTCGTTCTCCGGCGGCTCCAGATCGGGCAGAGCCACCGGCCGCACGCCGTCGGGCATGCCGTGGGGCCGCAGGAAGGTGTGGAAATGGCCGTGCTCGCCATTGGGCCGCTCGCCCTCCGGGTGGCAGTGGTAATAATACTGCGCGTGGTATTCCGCGTCGTAGACGTCGCCCGGCGGGTAATGGCGCCATTCGTAGAGCGTGCCGTGGCCGCGCAGCAGTTCGCCGACCACGGTGTCGCCGGTCTTGGCAAGAACGCGCTGGCAGACCCGGACCTCCCGTCCGGCCTCGGCCATCACCTCCAACTCCTCGCGGGAAAGTCCCGAAAGATCCGTCATCCGCCTGTCCGTCGGTGCGTCAATACCCCTATTACGTACGCGGAGAGCGGATGGTGGCAAGGGTTTTCCGGGATAGCTCCCCCGTAGGAGGAGGGGTCAGGAGGCGGGCTGCACCCCGCTGCGCAGAGCCCAGCCGACCATTGCGCCGGTGACCTGTCCCAGCGCCGCGTCGAAGGCGGCGATCACGTCGGTGAAATCGCGTCCGCGCACCGGCACCGTCGCCTCGAAGGTCTCGCCGGCCTCGATGGTCCGGCGCGGCATGGCGACCAGCTTGGCCGACAGGCGCACGTGCACGCGGTCGGGGCTGGCGGCGCCGGGAGTGGCGTATTCGGCCTGGAAGTCGCGCAGCTCCGATTTCAGGACGAAATCCGAGCGTAGCCCCACCGTGTCGCGTCCGACCGAGACGATCCGCCCGCTGTCCTCGAAGGACTGGACGATCAGCCCCTGCACCATCGTCGGCGCCCGGTCGGCCCAGGACACGTCGGCGAAATAATCCAGCGAGGTCGGTGTCCGGGCCAACGCGATGCGCGGCGTGTCGATGCCGGCGGCGGCGGCCGGCGCCTCGACCAGCAACTGCCACTCGACCTTGGGCGCCGCCGCATCCGCCACCGCGCCCGACGTCAGCGTGTAGAGCTTGGGCGCCGTCGGGTTGAGGGTGGAGCAGGCGGCGACGCCGAGCAGAACAGCGGCGCTCCACGCCGCGCGAAACCGACCGTTCATTTCCCACGCACCTCCACGCCCTGCCGTGTTCCGCCGAACAGGAAGTTCGACGGATCGTTCTCGATCCGCGTGATCACCCGCGTCAGCTGGCCCGACAGGTCGCGCAGCTGGGAGATCAGCAGGCTCAAGTCATACAGCCCCGTCGCCGCGAAGTCGCGCACCGGCTCGCGGTTTTCCGACAGGAGCGAGGCCAGCTCGTTGGAGGTCTTCTTCAAAGACTGGATCAGCTCGCGGCTGTCGCCGCCCAACTGCTTGGCGGTGCCGCTGATGGTGGCCAGCGTGCCCTGCGCCCGGATCAGCGTGTCGTCGAAACGCGGACCGGCCGGCTCGAACCCGGCCAGCGTGCGGTTGGCCTGCGCCATCGTCTCTTCCAGCCCCGAGGTGGCGCGGGCGAGGTCGGCGCTCATGTCGCGGACGTTGGCGAGGATCTCGGTAACGGCCTTCTGGTTGTCGCCGTTCATCAGCTCGCCCAGCCGGGTGATGACCTCCAACGCCCGGTTGACCAGCTGCGGCGCGGTGTCCACCACCGCCGTCAGCGAGGAGGGGCGCGACGGGATCACCAGAACCCCGTCGGGATCGGCGGCCTTCAGCCGCTCGCCCCCTGCCGTGCCGCCGGCGATCTGCACATAGGCGCCGCCGGTGATGCCCTGCAACTCCAGCGAGGCGATGGAATCGGCCATGATCGGCGTGCCGTTCTGCACCTGCACCGTCACCCGCACCCGCGTGACGTTGTCGGGGTCGAGCCGGATGTCGCCCACCGTGCCGACCGGAACGCCCCGGTAGCGCACCGGGCTGCCCTGCTGGAGGCCGGTGACCGAGCCGGTGAAGTAGATGCGGTAGGGCTGGCGGGTCTCCTCCAACTGGACCTTGGCGATCCAGACGGTGAAGACCAGCAGGCCGGCGAGGAGCGACAGCACGAAGCTGCCGACCAGGATGTAGCTGGCGCGCGTTTCCATCGCTTGCCCTCAGTCCTTCGCATGGCGCGCGGCGCGGCCGCGCGGTCCGTGAAAGTAATCGTGAATCCAGGGGTGCGGGTCCGCCAGATGCTCCTCCAGCGTCGCCACTTTGATCTTTTTATCCACCAGCACCGCGATGCGGTCGCAGATCGAGGTCAGGCTGTCGAGATCGTGCGTCACCATGAACACGGTCAGCCCCAGGCTGCGCTGCAACCCCCGGATCAGCGCGTCAAAGGCGGCGGCGCCGATCGGGTCCAGCCCGGCGGTCGGCTCGTCGAGGAACAGGATCGCCGGATCCAGCGCCAGCGCGCGCGCCAGCCCAGCGCGCTTGATCATGCCGCCGGAGAGCTGCGCCGGGTGCTTGGCCCCGGCGTCGGGCGGCAGCCCGGCCATGGCGATCTTCACCCGCGCGATCTCGGCGATCAGGTCGGGGTGAAGGGCCGTGTGCTCCTTCAGCGGCAGCATGACGTTCTCGGCCACGGTCATCGAGCTGAACAATGCGCCGTTCTGGAACAGCACGCCGGTGCGCGCCTGCAAGGCGGTCCGCTCGCGCTGCGACAGGCCGTCGGTGTCGTGGCCGAGCAGTTCGATGGTGCCTTCCGTGGGACGGATCAGGCCGAGGATCTCCTTCAGCAGCACCGACTTGCCGGTGCCCGAGCCGCCGACCACGCCCAGCACCTCCCCCGCCCGCACGTCGAGGTCGAGGCCGTCGTGCACCGTCTGCGTCCCGAAGCGGGTGACGAGGCCGCGCACCCGGATGACCGGTTCGGCGTCGGCGACCGGCCGGGTGCTCGCCATTGCGCTGCTGTCCATCGTGTCTCCGGCCATCAGATCCCCAGGAACGAGAAGAGGACGGAGAAGATCGCGTCGATGACGATCACCAGGAAGATGCCCTCCACCACCGCCTTGGTGGTCAGGGTGCCGACGCTTTCGGCGCTGCCGGCGACCTTCAACCCCTCGTAGCAGCCGACCATGGCGATGACCAGCGCGAAGACCGGCGCCTTGACCAGACCGGCCAGCACCGTGTTGATCCCGACCGCGACGTGGAGCTGGCGGATGAACTGCCCGAAGGTGATGTCCAGCGTCGCATAGCTCATCACCGCGCCGCCGAACAGCCCCATCACGTCGGCGTAGAAGACCAGCAACGGCAGGCTGATCATCAGCGCGATGGCGCGCGGCACGACCAGAAGCTCGATGGGATCGAGGCCCATGGTGCCGATGGCGTCGACCTCCTGGTTGACCTTCATGGTGCCGATCTGCGCGGTGAAGGCCGAGCCCGACCGCCCGGCGACGATGATCGCCGTCATCAGCACGCCGATCTCGCGCAGCACCGAGATGCCCAGCAGATTGACCACGAACAGTTCCGCCCCGAAGCGCTTGAGCTGGTCGGCGCCCTGGAAGGCCAGCACCACGCCGATCAGGAAGGACAGCAGCCCCAGGATCGGCAACGCGTTCAGCCCGGTCTGCTCGACGTGGAACAGCACCGAGGTCAGGCGGATGCGCGATGGCTTCAGGATCAGCCGGCCGAAGGTGACGGTGACGAGGCCGAGGAAGCCGACCAGATCCAGCGCCTCCTTGGCGCCCTCCACCGTGGTGCGGCCGGTGCGGACCACCATGTCGATGATGGGGTGGTGCGAGCGCGCGGACGGTTCCGGCGGGGCCTGCCCAGCGTCGCGCACGGCCTCCAGCAGGGCGGTGTGTTCGGGCCTCACGCCCTCGACGGTGACGGCGTGACCGTCGGCCTCCAGCCGGGCGGCCAGCCGGGTCAGCAGATAGGCGCCCACCGTGTCGAGCGCGTCGAGCCGGCCGAGGTCGAGACGCACGGGGTCGAGCCGCACCGCGCCGCCGGTCGGTTTCGACCGCAAGCCCTCCAGCGCGTCGGACGCCGGTTCGGCGGCGTCCAGCGTCCAGCGCCCGCCGGGACCGATGTTCCACACGCCGTCGCCGTGCCGCGATTCGATCCAGACCGTTTCACCCGCCACGCCCGGCACCCGCCTTCGCCATTCGATCGGAGAGGTTGGAACGTGGCGGCGCGAGCGCGGCCGGTCAACCCCCTGTGACAACGGCCATGCCTCCGCTGCGGCGCAACGTCCGTTTGCGCAGCCCCTCCCACCCCGATAAACTGACCCGCTTCGCGTTTGGCCCCGATGGACACCATGGACTTGAAAGACCACATCCGCGGCATTCCGGATTTTCCGAAGCCCGGCATCCTGTTCTACGACGTCTCGCCCCTGCTGGCTCACGGACCGGCCTGGAAGACCGCCATCGACCGTCTGGCCGATGCCGTGCGCCCGCACCGACCCGACGTGCTGGTCGGCATCGAATCGCGCGGTTTCCTGGTGGCCGCCCCGCTGGCGCTGGCGCTCGGCATCGGATTCGTGATGGTGCGCAAGCGCGGCAAGCTTCCCGGCGACACGGTCGCCCATTCCTACGATTTGGAATACGGCACCGACACCATCGAGGTGCAATCCGACGCGGTGAAGCCAGGACAGCGGGTGGTGGTGCTGGACGATCTGCTGGCCACCGGCGGCACCATGGCGGCGGCCGTCACCCTGCTGCGCCGGATCGGCGCCGACGTGCGCGCCGCCGCCTTCCTGGTGGAGCTGACCTTCCTGAACGGCCGCGACAAGCTGGACGTGCCGAGCCTGTCGCTGATGGCCTACGATTCCTGAACCGATCCGGGTGTCACGCCCGCATCTCCCTCTCCTCCGCCCCCGGCACCGCGACGGGCGGAGATGGGCAACAGGCGGCGGTCCACCCCGGAAGATTTTGCCGGGACTTCGCGGAAATTGCCGCCCCGCCCAAGCTGGAAAACCGCCAAGCCATTGATACCGTTCGAATGACCATGTGGCCCGCTTTCTGCAAACCTTGGCTTAAGCCGTTCCGATGGAACGCACAAGAAAAGGGCGCGGGTCATGGTCAGCTTGTCCAGTTTCAGCGATGTCGGCAGCATGGCGCAGAGCCTGCAACAATCCATCGATGCGGCGGTCAAACGCGTCCAGCAGCAGGCCACCTCCGACACCGGCGCCAACACCAAAGCCCAGGAATACGAGCAGACCGTCAAGAAATCGTCCTACAACACCGCACCCTTCGCCAGCAACATCGGCACCCTGATCAAGGACACCAGCCGGCTGAACGTGTTCAGTTCGCTGGCGGCGAACGACCCGGCAGACTTCTACAAATTCTCGGTCACGACCAAGGGCGAGGCCACCATCGGGACCGTCGGCGATGCCGGGGTCCGGGTGCAGCTGATGGACAAGCAGGGCAAGGTGATCGCCGACAGCAACAAGGACGCCGGCTCGACCTACGACGCCTACAAGAAGCTGCAGGGCGGCACCCTGTCGCTGGACAAGGGCGACTACACCCTGCGGCTGGCCCGCGACAAGGACGTTCCGCTGAAGGACGCGCAGAACTACGGCGTCCAGCTTCGCATGGGCAGCTACACCAAGGATTACGACACCGTCGCCAAGCAGCCGGCCCAGGGCGACAACCCGTTCGGAAGCAATTACCGGCTGCAAAACCTGGCGACCTTGCTGAACGGCGGCTCGACCTCCACCAACAGCGCGGCGACGATCCTGGGCAGCACCGGCACCTACACCGGGCGCGGATCGCTGCTGAACGCGCTGTTCTGAAAAGCCGAGGGGCGCGGGATCACACCAGCCGGTCGCGCCCCGATTCCTTGACCAGAAGCACGGCCTGCGTCCGGCTGCCGACGCCCAGCGCCTTGAGCACGCCGGTGACGTGGGTCTTAACGGTGGACAGGTTCAGCCCCAGCCGCTCGCCGATGTCCTGGTTCGACAGCCCCTGCGCCAGCAGGTCGAGGACCTCCAGCTGCCGCCGCGTCAACCCGTCGAACACGCTGGGCGGGGCCGTTCGGCCGGACGACGCCGCGACCGGGCCGGAGCCCGGCATGCCCAGCACCGGCGGCACATAGGATCCCCCGGCCATCACCAGCCGCAGGATGTTGACCACCAGCACGTCGTCGGTCGATTTCGGAATGAAGGCCCGCACGCCGCGCGACAGCACCGCGCGCATCTCGTCCGGCGACTCGATCATCGAGAAGACCGCCACCGGCACCGGCGCCACCCGCTTGACGACCGCCTCGACGTCGTCGAGACCGCTCAATCCCGGCATCCGCAGATCCATCACGATCAGGTCGAAGACGCTTCCCTGGTCGAGAATGGCGTTCAACTGGCCGAAGCTGGTGGCGGCGACCACCGTGGCCTGTTCGTCCAATTCCCCAACGAGGTGGGTCAAGCCGCTGCGGACGATGGAATGATCGTCGGCGATCAGAACCTGCATGAAACGTCCCGGACCGATAATGCGAGTGATTGCCGCACCGTCATACGCCGACGCAAGGCACGGCGCTACCTCATTAGCGCGGTGGAGCGCCGCAAATGGAAAAAGGGCGCCGCCAAAGCGACGCCCCTTCCGAACACCGGAAGTCCGGTTACTGCACGCGGATCAGGATCTGCGCGCGGCGGTTCGACGGCTCGCGCACGTTCGGACCGGTGGAGACCATCAGCTGCTGCTCGCCCTTGCCCTCGATCGACACCAGATTGGCCGGCGTGCCCTTGGCGATCAGGGCGCGCTTGACCGCCTCGGCGCGGCGCAGCGACAGGCGCTGGTTGTAGGTCGGCGTACCCGAGGTGTCGGTGTGGCCGATGACGTGGATGCTCACCGCGCGGACGCGGCCGGCAGCGGCCGACGCGTCGCCGATGATCTTGTCGGAGACCGGCGTGATCGTCGCCTTGTCCCAGTCGAAGAACACCTGATACTCGGTCTGCGGCTGGGCCTGGGTCGCCGGGGCCATCGGGGCGGGCGAGGCCGCCGGGGCCGGACGCGACGGACCGCCGAAGGTGTAGCGCAGACCGGCCAGGATGGTGTGGTTGCGGTATTCGCCCTTCGAGGTCACCGGACCCAGATCGAATTCCGGATCCTGCGTGGCGAAGTAACGGTAGTCGAGCGTCACCGCCACGTTGTCGGTCACCGCGTAGGACGCGCCGACGATGCCTTGGTAGGCGAACACCCAATCCTTGTCGCTGACGCCGCGCAGGGACTGGCGGACCTCCGCGACACCGGCGCCGAGGCCGATGTAGGGGGTGAAGGGCGTGCCGGTGTTGATGTCGTACAGCGCGTTGCCCATGAAGGCGATCGAGCTGGTCTTGCCGCCCAGGTTGCGCAACGCCGGAGTGGCGCTTTCCGTCCCGTCGACCGAGTTGCGCCAGCGCCACGCGAACTCCAGCTCGGCGCGCACGCCGATGGCGGTGGCGTAGCCGGCCGACACGTCGCCGATGCCGCCGATCTTGAAGGATTCTTCAAGGCCGAAGCCGCTGCTGGGGTAGTTGCGCACATCGGCGTCGCGGGTCCAGTTCACGCCGGCGCCGGCGCCGACGTAGAATCCCTCGGTCGCGGCCATGGCGGCGGTCGGCAGGGCAAGGGCGAGGGCCGTGCCCAACAGAACTCCACGCATCTTCATTTTCTTTTTTCCCATGGTTGACGGCGTTGGCCAAACGGAACGCTTGGAACCTGTTACGGATGACCTGGGGAAACCCGTCGCGGCGGCGCGCTTCCCTTGGTGCCTACCCCCGACATAAAAGCCCTTGTGCGTTCCCTCAATCCCCACCCTTGCAACGGCCCGCTCCCTGTCTCATATTTGCCACTCTGCCGTCGCGCTCCTTTTCCCTTTCAAAAACAGACAATTGGCATCGGACCACCATGGCCCCTACCCCGAACGGGAGTGTCGATTACCCCTTTTGCGCCGCCCCTGACGACGGCGGAGCGCTGGCCGTGGCGCCGGGGGTCCTGTGGATCCGCCTGACCCTGCCCTTTCAGCTTGACCACATCAACGTCTGGGCGCTGGACGGCGGGGACTCGGGCTGGACCCTGGTCGACACCGGGCTGGGCGACCGCCGCACCCGCGAGGTGTGGGACGGGCTGCTGGCGACGGTGCTGGCGGGCAAGCCGGTCGAGCGTGTCGTCGTCACCCATTTCCACCCCGACCACATCGGCGCGGCGGATTGGTTGGTGGAGCGGACCGGGGCCGATTTCGCCACCTCGCTGACGGAATGGCTGGTCGCGCGGATGCTGTGCGGCGGCAACACCCCGGCGATGGAGGCGGCGGCCGAGCGCTTCTACCGCCGCAGCGGCTTGGACGCGGAGACGCAGGCCGCCGTGCGCGACCGCGCGGGTTCCTACGCGCGCGGTGTCCCCGGCGTACCGGCCACGTTGACCCGCCTGCGGGCTGGCGACCTTTTGAACGTGGGCTCCACAAGCTGGCGGGTGATCGGTGGCGCCGGCCACACGGCCGAGCCGGTCAGCCTCTACGACGCGGCGAACGGGGTGCTGATCCCCGGCGACCAGATCCTGCCGCGCATCAGCCCAAACATCAGCGTCTGGCCGGCCGAGCCGGACGCCGACCCGCTGGCCGACTACCTCGCCAGCCTGGACGCGTGGTCGGAGCTGCCTGCCGATACGTTGGTGCTGCCCTCGCACGGGCTGCCGTTCCGAGGGCTGCATGGACGGGCGGCCGATCTGACCGACCACCACGCGGCGCGCTTGGAGGAAATCGTGCCGTTCTGCGCCATGCCGCAGACCGCCGCCGCGGTGATGCGGCGCCTGTTCGACCGTCCGCTCGACACGCACCAGACGGTGTTTGCGATGGGCGAAGCCATCGCCCATCTGAATCACCTGATCAGGCGCGGCGCGCTGCTGCGGAACACCGGGCCGGACGGGATTGACCTTTACCGGCGCGGCGCCGGACAGGGTGCCGTCACGACTCGGTGACGATCTCGAACTGCTGGGTGTCGAGCAGGGCGGACACCGAGAGCGTCTTCAGAGTCTTGGGGTCGTCCGCCCGTTTCAGCTGGGCGTGCTGGGTGCCCATGCCGTCCTTGCGGATGGCGATCACCTCCCAGAAACCACCGCTGGGTCCCAGCTTGCGGTACACTTGGCCTTCGACGACCTCGCGCTTCCTGCGCATGTCCACCTCTCCACCACTCGTCCTTGGGGACCCTCCCGTCATGGACGGTCCCGAGGGCGCATTGAAGCACAAAAAGCCTTGCCCGTGGCGACTGTCCATTCGATAGCCGGCGGCAACGCTCATGCTGCAATGCAATATCGCTTGAGGCACCCCCGATGCCCGAGGACGCACCCCGCCACAAAGCTGGAACAAAAGCCGCGAGCGTGGGTTCATGACGGGTATGAACACCGACCTCGACGTGCTTGTTTTCGCGACTCGCCTGGTGGATGAACTGGGAGAGACCGCGGTCCGTATCAGCCGGGTTCGCCTTGTCGAACTCACGGCTGCGAACCACACCCGAGCCGCCGCCTTCTGGCGTGACGTGATGCGAGCATCGCAACGGCTGCTGGACGAAAAATCCGGCACCCGAATGCCGCCTTCCATCGCGGCGGCGCAGGCCGGCATCCCGTCCGGCGTCGTGCGCGTCGACCGCCCGATTCCTTAAAGTCTGACGGGAAAAGACTCAATTGACTTCAAAGTCTCATGATTCGTGCATGGTTACGGGTTACGAAGGTTCCCCAAGATGCCCTGGACTGAAATCATCCGTTTGAAGTACCGCTCGTGAAAAGCTTCGGTATTCAAGCGAAAGGACTGATACGGAATGGGCAGGTGTCGAGCCCTTTCTTTTCCGCGCCTGCCGGCTCGATCGCCCCCGGCCGGCCGATGCGCATCATGAAATCCATCGGCACCATAAAACCCGGGCGGGTTCAAGCGGTCACAGTGCTGGGACAAAACGTGTGCGTCCGGCAAATCCGGTTGACCGGTTCCGGTGATGCGGTAGAACAAGGCCGCGAGGCGGGCGAGGCTTATCCGTATCACCCGCGAGCTTTCCTTTCGACGAACCGCGCCACCGGAGCACCTTGATGAGTCGCCAGCGCGCCGCCCTCTGCCTTTCGTTCCCGTCCCTCACCCGCGCCGCCTTGCTGGGCGCGCTGATGGCGGCTCCGCTCGCCCTGTCCGCGCCGGCCGCCGCCGCGCCCGCGAAGCAGCCCGCCGCTGCCGCCAAGCCGGCCAAGCCGGCCGCCGCGAAGACCACCGCCGCCAAGCCCGGCGCCTGCTACAGCCGCAGCGAGCACGCGGCCGAACAGCTGATGCGCATGCACACCGAAATGATGGTGGTCGGCCTGACCTGCAAATCGGTGGTGCCGGAAAAGAACCCCTTCGGCCTGTACCAGGATTTCTCGGTCAAGAACCGCGCGATGCTGTCCAGCTCGGAAGCCACGCTGATCGGTTACTACAAGAAGACCGGCGGCAATGGCACGCAGAAGTTCGACACCTTCCGCACGGAGCTGGCGAACGAGGTCAGCCGCCGCGCCGCGACCATCGGCATCCCACAATATTGCCAAACCTTCGTCGACCGCTCCATCGCGGCGAAGGAGCTCAACGCCGATGACCTGCGCATCCTGACCTCGGACGAAAAGAACGCCGGCCTGATGCACCTCGCCAGCAAGCCGCTGTGCGATGTGCAGGTGGTCAGCGTTCCGGACGCCCCCATCGCCGTCGCCCAAGCGTCGACCGGCCGCGCTCCGGCCAAGGCGACCGCCGCCAAGGCCAAGGCTCCGGCGAAGGCCCCCGCCAAGGCGGCCGCCGCCAAGCCCAAGGTCGTCGCCGCTCCGGCCAAGCAGACCGTCGCCGCGCGCTGACCGCCGTCACGGTTTGAACGCTTCGATCGAAGGCCCCATCCGCCAACCGGCGGATGGGGCCTTCGTCGTTTCCGACGTCTGCATCGTCGCCCCACTCATGCGAACAACACAAATCTGTCTTGCAAAAATCCACCGGGCTGGTACTACCGAAACAGTCGAAGGGCTTATCCCCCCACCCTGTCCGGAGCGGAGGGGATAGGCCGTTCAGGGTGACAAAAAGCATGGTTCGTCAAGCCAATAGACGAACCGGATCAGACAGGGGGCCGCTGTTGCGTGACCGGTGTGCCGTGTGTGCCCGTACCGCCGCGCCCTGCCTCTGCGCCGCGCTGAAGGTGGGGTGACTTCATGGAATATTTCATACAGCAGTTGATCAACGGATTGTCGTTGGGGGCGATCTACGGTTTGATCGCGATCGGGTACACGATGGTGTACGGCATCATCGGGATGATCAACTTCGCGCATGGCGAGATCTACATGATCGGCGCCTTCGTGGCCTTGATCACCTTTTTGGCGATGGGGGCGCTTGGCATCACCTGGGTGCCGCTGGCGCTGGTGGTGATGCTGGCGGCCTCGATGCTGTTCACCAGCGTCTATGGCTGGGCGGTCGAGCGCATCGCCTACCGGCCGCTGCGCAGCTCGCCGCGCCTGGCCCCGCTGATCTCGGCCATCGGCATGTCGATCTTCCTGCAGAACTACATGCAGCTGCTCCAGGGCGCCCGCTCCAAGCCGCTCCAGCCCATCCTGCCCGGCAACCTCACCCTGATGGACGGCGCCGTCTCGGTCAGCTACGTCCGGCTGGCCACCATTCTGATCACCCTGGTGCTGATGGTCGGCTTCACGATGCTGATCAGCCGCACCTCGCTCGGCCGGGCGCAACGCGCCTGCGAGCAGGACAAGAAGATGGCCGGCCTGCTCGGCGTCAACGTCGACCGCATCATCTCGCTGACCTTCGTCATGGGCGCCGCGCTGGCCGCCGTCGCCGGCATGATGGTGCTGCTGATCTACGGCGTCATCGACTTCTACATCGGCTTCCTGGCCGGCGTGAAGAGCTTCACCGCCGCCGTGCTCGGCGGGGTCGGCTCGCTGCCCGGCGCCATGCTCGGCGGCGTCGTCATCGGCCTGATCGAGGCCTTCTGGTCGGGCTACGTCGGCTCCGAATGGAAGGACGTCGCCACCTTCACCCTGCTCGTCCTGGTGCTGATCTTCCGCCCCACCGGCCTGCTCGGGCGTCCTGAAATCGAGAAGGTGTGAGCGCCATGACCATGCCCTCCCACACCGCCCCCACTCCGGCCCCCGCCGCCGTCCCCGCCCGCCCCGCCGTCGACTGGCCGGGCAGCCTCAAGGACGCCGCCACCGCCGCCTTCGTCGCCCTGCTGCTCACCGTCCCGCTGGTGGGGTTGCGCACCGTCGACCGCCCGACCGGCCTGAGCATCGAGGCGCGCCCCGACGAGGTGATCGCCTCCATCGTCCTGGTCTTCCTCGGCCGGCTCGGCCTCGGGCTGATCCGCCAGGGGCTGGCCCTGCCGGTGCTGGTGCTGGCCTTGGCCGCCGCCGCCGTCGGGCTGGCCCTGCCGATGCCGACCCAGGTGCTGCGCCTGGTGCTGGTCGCCGGCGGCGGCATCATCGCGCTGCGCGCCGCCATCACGCTGACCACCGGGCGTTCCAAGCTGTCCCAGGCCGAGCGCGACCGCCGCATGGACCGCGTCGCCGCCAAGGTGCAGCACGCCACCAAGTACATCGCCCCGGTCGCCATCGCGTTTGCCGTCGCCCTGCCGCTGACCCCGCTGGCCGACCGCCAACTGCTCGACATCGGCATCCTGCTGCTGACCTACATCATGCTCGGCTGGGGGCTGAACATCGTGGTGGGCCTGGCCGGGCTGCTCGATCTGGGCTACGTCGCCTTCTACGCGGTGGGCGCCTACAGCTACGCGCTGCTGGCCCATTACTTCGGGCTGAGCTTCTGGGTCTGCCTGCCGCTGGCCGGGGTGCTGGCGGCCTGTTCGGGCGTGCTGCTCGGCTTCCCGGTGCTGCGGCTGCGCGGCGACTACTTCGCCATCGTCACGCTCGGCTTCGGCGAGATCATCCGCATCATCCTGGTCAACTGGTACCAGTTCACCGGCGGCCCCAACGGCATCTCGGGCATCCCGCGCCCGAGCTTCTTCGGCATCGCCGACTTCACCCGCACGCCCCCCGAGGGCATGGCCGCCTTCCACGAGCTGTTCGGGCTGGAGTTCTCGCCGCTCCACCGCATCGTCTTCATGTACTACCTGATCCTGGCGCTGGCCCTGGTGGTCAACGTCTTCACCCTGCGGGTGCGCAAGCTGCCGCTGGGCCGCGCCTGGGAGGCCTTGCGCGAGGACGAGATCGCCAGCGCCTCGCTGGGGATCAACCGCACCAACATGAAGCTGGCGGCCTTCGCCATCGCGGCGATGTTCGGCGGCTTCGCCGGCTCGTTCTTCGCCACGCGCCAGGGCTTCATCAGCCCGGAGAGCTTCACCTTCATCGAATCGGCGATCATCCTGGCCATCGTGGTGCTGGGCGGCATGGGCTCGCAGATCGGCGTGGTGGTGGCGACGCTGCTGGTGATCGGGCTGCCCGAGGCCTTCCGCGAGCTGGCCGACTACCGCATGCTGGCCTTCGGCATGGGCATGGTGGTGATCATGCTGTGGCGTCCGCGCGGGCTGCTGGCCCACCGCGACCCGACCATCCTCCTGCACGGCGGCAAGACGCCGCGGGTGAACGCGGGAGCCGCGCGATGAGTGTGACCGAGATGACCGAGACGCCGCTTTTGACGGTGGAACACCTGACGATGCGCTTTGGCGGTCTGGTGGCGAACAACGACGTGTCCTTCGTGGCGCGGACCGGCGAGATCACCGCGCTGATCGGGCCGAACGGGGCGGGCAAGACGACGCTGTTCAACTGCGTCACCGGCTTCTACACGCCCACCGTGGGCCGCTTGAGCCTGCGCCACCCCGACGGGCGCGAGTTCCTGCTGGAGCGGATGCCGGGCTACCGCATCGCCCAGAGCGGGGTGGCGCGGACCTTCCAGAACATCCGGCTGTTCGGCGGCATGAGCGTGCTGGAGAACCTGATCGTCGCCCAGCACAACAAGCTGATGGACGCGTCGGGCTTCGCGATCGCCGGGCTGTTCGGGCTGCCGACCTACGCCAAGGCGGAGAAGGCGGCGCTGGAGCTGGCGAAATACTGGCTGGAGCGGGTGCGGCTGACCGAGTTCGCCGACTGGGAGGCGGGCAACCTGCCCTACGGCGCCCAGCGGCGTCTGGAGATCGCGCGCGCCATGTGCACCGAGCCGGTGCTGCTCTGCCTGGACGAGCCGGCGGCCGGCCTGAACCCGCGCGAGTCGGGCGAGCTGGCGGAGATCCTGACCTTCATCCGCGACGCGCGCAACCCCAACGGGCACCGCACGGGCGTGCTGCTGATCGAGCACGACATGAGCGTGGTGATGCGGATTTCCGACCATGTGGTGGTGCTGGACTACGGGCGGAAGATCTCCGACGGCGATCCGACCTCGGTGAAGAACGATCCGGCGGTGATCCGCGCCTATCTGGGCGAGGACGAGGACGCCGAGCTGCCGCCGGAGGTGGCGGGCGACCTGCCGGCCTCGGTCGTGCATCCGGCGCCCAAGGAGATCTGAGGAATGGAACCGATGCTGAAGGTTTCCGGCGTGCACACCTTCTACGGCGCCATCGAGGCGCTGAAGGGGATCGACCTGGAGATCGCGTCCGGCGAGATCGTCTCGCTGATCGGGGCGAACGGGGCGGGCAAGTCGACGCTGCTGATGACGCTGTGCGGCAGCCCGCGCGCCCGCCAGGGCCGGGTGGTCTTCGAGGGCGAGGACATCACTGAGTTGCCCACCCACGAGATCGTGCGGCGCGGCATCGCGCAGAGCCCCGAGGGGCGGCGGATCTTCCCGCGGATGAGCGTGCTGGAGAACCTCCAGATGGGCTCGATCGTGGCGAAACCGGGCAGCTTCGAGACGGAGCTGGAGCGGGTGCTGACGCTGTTCCCACGGCTGAAGGAACGCATCCACCAGCGGGCCGGGACGATGTCGGGGGGCGAGCAGCAGATGCTGGCGATCGGGCGGGCGCTGATGAGCCAGCCGCGCCTGCTGCTGCTCGACGAGCCGAGCCTGGGTCTGGCGCCGCTGATCGTGAAGCAGATCTTCCAGGTGATCCAGGCGATCAACCGGGAGCAGAAGATGACGGTGTTCATGGTGGAGCAGAACGCGTTCCACGCGCTCAAGCTGGCCCATCGCGGCTACGTGATGGTGAACGGCAGGATCACGATGACGGGGTCGGGGGCGGCGCTGCTGGCCGATCCGGAGGTCCGCGCGGCCTATCTGGAAGGGGGGCACTGAGATGGAGCACCTTCTGGGCGCGTCGCTTCCGGTGTTCCTCGGGCTGACGGTGGTGGTGTTCGGCGGCTTCGCGGTGCTGACCGGGCAGACGCTGGCGGAGGGCTGGAAGCCGGTCTCCAGCGTGCTGGCCTATTCGCTGCTGCTGGGTCTGGGCGACCGCTTCCTCGCCTGGGGTCTGTTCGGCGAGCCGCTGCTGTCGGTTTGGGGCTTTGCGGTGCACACGGTGGTGATCGGGGCGATCACCCTGACCACCCACCGCATCGCCATCGCCCGCCGCATGGTCAACCAGTACCCTTGGCTCTACGAACGCAATGGGCCGTTTGCTTGGCGCGAACGCGTGGGCGCCGGCTCCGGGGAATAGGATAGGCCGAACGGCTGGGTGCCCTAGCAAAACTGTCGCATGGGGCCCAAGCCGGAGTATGGTAAAATGGACACCGCCGGAGGGGACCCGGCGGCCTAGGCCCGACAAGGGCCGGGGGAATGTTGCAACAGGGACCACTCTTCGAACAGGGAGTAAGAAAACCCATGAAACTCAAGCTGTCCCTTCTGGCCGCCGTTGCGGCCACCGCGCTCTCCGCGACGGTCGCCAAGGCCGACATCGCGGTGGCGACCGCCGGTCCGATCACCGGTCAGTACGCCACCTTCGGCGAGCAGATGAAGAAGGGCATGGAGCAGGCCGTCGCGGACATCAACGCCGCCGGCGGTGTTCTGGGTCAGAAGCTGAAGCTCGAAGTCGGCGACGACGCCTGCGATCCCAAGCAGGCCGTGGCCGTCGCCAACCAGTTGGCCAAGGCCGGCGTGAAGCTGGTGGCCGGTCACTTCTGCTCGGGGTCCTCGATCCCGGCCAGCCAGGTCTACGCCGAAGAGGGGATGCTCCAGATCTCCCCGGCTTCGACCAACCCGAAGCTGACCGAGCAGGGACTGAAGAACGTCTTCCGCGTCTGCGGCCGCGACGACCAGCAGGGCCTGATCGCCGGCAAGTATCTGCTGGACAAGTACAAGGGCAAGAACATCGCCATCCTGCACGACAAGTCGGCCTACGGTAAGGGTCTGGCCGACGAGACGCAGAAGGCGCTGAACGCCGGCGGCCAGAAGGAAACCATCTACGAAGCCTACACGGCCGGTGAGAAGGACTACTCGGCCCTGGTGTCGAAGCTGAAGCAGGCGGCGGTCGAGGCGATCTACGTCGGCGGCTACCACACCGAGGCCGGGCTGATCGCCCGCCAGATGAAGGACCAGGGCCTGAACGCGGTCATCATCTCGGGCGACGCCCTGGTGACGAACGAGTACTGGGCCATCACCGGCGCCGCCGGCGAGAACACCATGATGACCTTCGGCCCGGATCCCCGTGAGAAGCCGGACGCCAAGGTCGTCGTCGAGAAGTTCCGCAAGGCCGGCTACGAGCCGGAAGGCTACACGCTGTACACCTACGCCGCCCTGCAGATCTGGGCGGAAGCGGTGAAGGCGGCCGGCTCGACCGACGCGGCCAAGGTCGCGGACGTGATGCGCAAGACCTCCTACGACACCGTCATCGGCAAGCTCGGTTTCGACGCCAAGGGCGACGTCACCTCGCCGGCCTATGTCTGGTACAAGTGGAGCAACGGCCAGTACGCCGAAGTGAAGTGATCGTCCTTCGACGCTTCGCTTGAAAAAGGAAGGGTCCGGCGAGCAATCGCCGGACCCTTTTTCTTGGGGGATGCGTGGTTGGGAAGTGGTCTCGTCTGCCCATATTGGGCGTGGACTGCCGACGGTGTACTGTGAGCCTTCATCGATCGGCTGGACACGCCAATAAGCCGCGCCGGACACGGCGATTCGAGCGGCGTGTCCGGCGTGGCTGCGGCCTCCGGAAGATCCTCCGGACGCCGGTTAGCGGTTTCCCATCAATCGCGCCGGACGGTGCGCGGGGCCGCCGGCGGATCGGCGCTGCGCGGGGCGGCGGTAACCCGCTTGGTCACGTCCACCTTGGGCGGCGTCAGCGAGTTGGTCGCCGAATAGCCTTTGTTGGTCGTCTTCACGTCGGTGCCGTAATGGGACATGCCGGCACGGAACTGACCGGATTTGCCCATCGATCCCCAATGCGAGGGCCGGGCGCCGGGAATCGGCTGGGCCTGCTCCATGTTGCGCATGTGGGGGCCGGTCGGCACCATCTCGTCGAAGGTCCAGGAGTTGTACTCCTGCTTCTGCGCATGGGCGGGGCCGGTGGCGGCGAGAGCCGCGAGGGCCAGGACAGTGGCGGCGAGGGTACGATGCATCGAACGGGCGCCTTCCGTTGTGATCCGGACGCCGCGTCGCCAAGCCTCAAGGGCCGGCGCGCGACGGGTCGGGACCGACATTGCGCCTCAAGCGCGCCCCACCGTCCAGGGCGGAGGCGCGTTACCCAGCCTGGGGGACACCGTTCGCGCGGGCGGCGTGACCTTACGGGGCGGAATGGCCGTAGAGCGTCAGATGCAGCCGCTTGCCGGTGTTGTAGTTGAACCCGGACAGTTCGGCCAGCCGGTTGAGTGCGGCGGCCGGGTCCAGAGCGGCCTTGAACGCCGCCTCCTCACGGTCCTCGACCAGGGCCAGCGCGCAAGAGCCCCCGTCGGCCAGATGCCGGGCGGCCTCGGCGCCGTGCACCAGCCGCGTCGGCGTGCCGAGCAGGAAGACGAGGCTCGGCTCCGAATAGCCGGCCGAGGCGATGACGCTGTCCGGGCAGGGCCGAACCTCCGCGACGGCGCGCGCCGCTTGGCGGCTGATCCACACCCCGTCGATGGCCGGCAGCACCGCGCCGTAGGTTCCGGCGTAGAGGATCGCCGCCGCCGCGACGCCGGCCGCCATACCGGCGCGAAGCCGCCTCTGGAGCGTCAGTCGGACGAACAGGGCAAAGAGCCCGAGGACCGCCGGCACCAACGCCAGCCCGACCGGATCGATCCGCCCGTCCACAAGGTAGGGGATCACCGCCACCGCCAGCGTCAGCGCTCCGAATCCCAGCACGCCCAGCGCCACCGCCGCGACGGTGAGGACGCGGCGCGGCTGCGCGCGGCTGCGCCCGAAACCGTCAAGGACAGCGGCGGCGGCCAGTGCGGCGATGGCCGGGAAGACCGGCAGGGTGTAGTGCAGAAGCTTGGTCGGCACCGCCTCGAACACCAGCCAGCTCGGCACGATCCAGGCGATGCAGAAGCGCACGGCGTCGACCCGCCGCCGGGCCCAGACCCAGGGCACCGCCAGCAGGGCCAGGAAGGACCAGGGGGCGAAGGTGACCCAGAAGCTGCCGAGGTAGTATCCGGGCGGCAGCCCCTTGCCCTCCTGCCCGCCGGAGACCTTGCCCAGCATGTCGTGGCCGACCGATTCGGCGAAGAAGGCGCCCTTGGTCTTGATGGCGATGGCGATCAACCAAGGGGCGGCGATGGCCAGAACGATGGCGAGACCGGGCAGCGGCTTCAGCCGTTTCAGCCAGCCCCCCCGGCGGTCCCACACCGCCAGCGTCAGCGCGGTGGTGCCCGACACGAGAAGAACGATGGGCCCCTTGATGAGGATGCCGATCCCGGCGGCGATCCAGAAGACCAGCGGCGCGGTCCAGGCGCCACGGCCGACCGGCGCCACGCGGTCGCGGGTCAGGTAGAGATGCGCCAGCGCCGCCTGCCCCAGCACCACGGTGGACAGCAGCACGGCGTCGGTCTTGGCCATGCGGGCCTCGACGCCCAGCACGACGCAGGACGCCATCATCAGACCGGCGAGGAAGCCGGCCACCCCGCCGAACAGCCGCGCGCCCGTCCAGGCGCTGGCCAGAACGGCCAGGATCGCGCCGAGAAAGGAGGGAATCCGGTAGGTCCAGATTGCCTTCGGCGTCCCGGTGACCTCGGTCGCCAGCGCCGTCGCCGCGTTTTGCAACCAATAGATGCCAATCGGCTTCTTGTAGCGGGTCTCGTCCTGGTAGCGGATGTCGATGTAGTTGCCGCTGTCGAGCATCTGCGACGATGCCTGCGCGAAGCGGGATTCGTCGCGGTCGAAGGGCGGCAGGCCGGAGAAGCCCGGCAGGAACAGCGCCGCGCTCAGCAGCGCCAGCAGCGCGTAGGCGTAGAGCGGCAGGCCGGGCCATGGACCGGGCTTGGCCGGCGCAGTGCCGTCCGTCACGATTTGCTCGGCACGGCGTCCGGCGCCGAGGCCGATTTCTTGTTGGTCCACACGAAATAGATGTTCCGGATGTAGATGACCAAGCCGGCGCCCTGCCCCAGCATGAAGACCGGGTCGAAGCGGTAGAAGGAATAAGCGAACAGGATGGCGCCGCCGGCCAGCGAGAAATACCAGAACATCTCCGGCATCACGCTGCGCCGGGCCTTTTCGCTGGCGATCCACTGGATCACGAAGCGCATCGTGAACATAAGCTGGGCCATGAAACCGATGCCGACCCAGACGAGGTCGGTCGTGCTCTGCCCTTGGAACCACGCTACGGCGCGCTCAATCATCGGATCTTCCAGTCGCGAAAAACGCTCAGAGTTGTTCGGAAGTCGGCGACAGCTTGGTCCGCCGCTTCAGCCAATAGACGCCGAGCAGATCGACGACGCCGATCAGGCCGCGCCGCCAGTTGTTGTACTTGGACACGCCGCGCTCGCGCGGGCGGTGGTTGACCGGCACATAGGCCACCGGATGCCCGTGGGCGCGGAACAGCGCCGGCAGGAACCGGTGCATCGCGCCGAAGAAGGGCAGGTCGAGGAAGGCCTCGCGGCGGAAGAGCTTCAACCCGCAGCCGCTGTCGGTGCAGCCGTCCTGCAGGAAGGACTGGCGCACCGCGTTGGCGAATTTCGAGGCCCAGCGCTTGGACAGGCTGTCCTGGCGCTTCTTGCGCAGGCCGCCGACCAGCATCGGCGACCCGGCCTTGCCGCCGGACACCAGGGCGAACAGGGCCGGAATGTCGGCGGGATCGTTCTGGCCGTCGCCGTCCAACGTCACCACCCATTCGCCATGCGCGGCCTTGACGCCGCTGCGCACGGCGGCGCTCTGGCCAGAGCGCCGGTTGTGGCGCAGCACGCGCAGGCGCCCGGCCAGGACCGCCGGGGCGAGCCTGACCTGGGTGTCGTCGTCGGACTGATCGTCCACGAAGATCACTTCGAAACCGCCGACCGGGATCAGCGCCCGCTCGATCTCGTCGAGCAGCGGCAAGACATTGTCGGCCTCGTTGAAAACCGGAACGACGACCGAAAGCCGGACCGGCTCGCGGTTTTCCGCAAGATTGCTCACTTCTGCCATCCCATTCGCCGAACGGGCGGCAAAATACTCTCGCGGCCCGGCGAACGGTAGAGGAAAAGGATGGGACCGGGCGGAGGCCAGCCCCGCTCCCGCCGCATCGTCCATAACAAAGACGGGCCCGGACGCGCGAGGGCGTCCGGGCCCGTCTTTGTTATGAAGGCGTTAGCGCTTTCCTTGTGGTTCGCGAAACCGCCCTCAGCCTTTCTTTTCCTCCAGCGGCAGCGGGATGTAGCGCAGATCGCCGCCACGGCTGACCAGCATCAGCAGCGTCTTGCGCCCCTGGTCGCGCGCCTGGTTGATGCGGGCGTCGAGGTCGGCGGCGGTGTTCACCGGCTCCTGCCCCGCCTCGACGATGACGTCGCCCAGATCCAGCCCGCGTTCGGAAGCGACACTGTTGTCGCCCACCTCCGTCACCACCAGCCCTTCCACGTCCGACGCGATGGAGAAGGTCTCGCGCAGCCCCTGCGTCAGCGGAGCCAGCTTCAGGCCGAGCACGCTCCTGGTCTCGGGCTGGGCGGAACGCGGCAGTCCGCTCGAACCCGCCATGGCGACCTGCTGCGGCTCGTTGCGCAGTTCGCCGACCAGGACCGGAACGGAATCGGGCTTGCCGCCGCGGATGACGCCCAGCGGTATCGTGCTGCCGATGGCGCTCGACGCGACCAGACGGGGAAGCTGGCGCATCTGCTCGACGGTCTTGTCGCCGAAGCGGGTGATGACGTCGCCCTGGCGGATGCCGGCGGCGGCGGCCGGGCCGTCGGGGGCGACGCTGGTGACCAGCGCGCCGTTGGTGTCCTCCATGCCCAGGCTCTCGGCGATGTCGGGCGTCACCCGCTGGACCTGCACGCCCAGCCAGCCGCGCCGCACCTTGCCGCCGTCCTTCAACTGGTCGATGACCGGCTTGGCGATGGAGGAGGGAATCGCGAAGCCGATGCCGACCGACCCGCCGGTCGGCGAGTAGATCGCCGTGTTGATGCCGATGATCCCCCCGTCGGTGCTGTAGAGCGGCCCGCCGGAATTGCCCCGGTTGATCGAGGCGTCGGTCTGCAGATACTCGTCGTAGGGGCCCTGCTGGATGTCGCGGGCGCGGGCCGACAGGATGCCAGCGGTGACCGAGCCGCCCAGCCCGAACGGGTTGCCGATGGCGACCACCCAGTCGCCGACCTGCACCGCCTCGCTGTCGCCCCAATGGGCCGAGGCCAGCGGCTTGGTGCTTTCGACCTTCAGAAGCGCGAGGTCGGTCGGCGCGTCCGACCCGAC
Source organism: Azospirillum doebereinerae (assembly GCF_003989665.1). Taxonomy (GTDB): domain Bacteria; phylum Pseudomonadota; class Alphaproteobacteria; order Azospirillales; family Azospirillaceae; genus Azospirillum; species Azospirillum doebereinerae. Next base: position 172,585 of record NZ_RZIJ01000012.1, read on the forward strand.
CAGCTTGGCCGGTAGGCGGGTGCCGTCGTGCAGGGTGACCGCGATTTCCGAGGCGTCGGCCACGACGTGGTGGTTGGTAACGATCAGGCCCGAGGGGTCGATGACGAATCCCGAGCCCAGCGCCATGGACGGCATGCCGCCATGGGGACCGCCGGACGGCGGCTCCGCGCCCTCACCGCGCTGGCGGTTGCGGAATTCGCGGAAGAACTCCTCCAGCGGGGAGCCGGGCGGGGTGTCCGGCCCCTCGGCCGACCGCCCGGCGCCCTGGGGCGCCCCTTGCGTCGTGGAAATGTTGACGACGGTGTCGACCTGGGTCCGGGCCAGCGCCGCGAAGGAGGGCGGGTTGTAGGTCTGGCTGGCGCCGGGCGCGGAAACCGCCGGGGCGGGGGCCGCCTCCTGGGCGACAGCGGTTTGGGTCGCGAGCGGCATGGCCAGCGCGCCAACCAGCGCGGTGGAGAGCGCCAGCGCCGGCAGGCGTCGGAAAAGGACGGGCGAATGCGGCATGGACGGTCTCCGCCTGACGGACGTGATGACCCGGACGGGTCGGTTCATCCTGCAAAACGCTTTTGCACGGCGTTCGGGTCCGTGACCTTTTTGAAATTGCCCCTTCACCCCCCTTTACCGCCACCGCCGGTTTTTAAAAGCGCATCGGAGTCGCACAGGGCTACCCCCGCCGCATCCAGCGACAGCGGAACAACAAATTCGCGATTCGTTGCAAAGTTATGCTGGCATTTTGGGGGAGAGTTTCCGATAGTCATGTGTACCGAAAACATCGCCCGCCAGCGTGAAGCCCGATGATGCTGACGCACGCGCCTGCGTGGTCTTGTGTCGGAAGCGCGAAATCCGGCCCAACATGCTGACGAATGACTCAAAATTCACTTTGGCAACCGAGCGATATAATGAACGCAGAAACCGGGAGCGAACCGGAGTCTCCCAAGAAGCGCGGGCGCATCCCTCAGTCGGCGTGGCCGCAAATCCTTGAACGCTACCACGGCGGCGTCACGTTGTCGGCGATCGCCCGAGAGTTCGAATGCACGCCGAGCGCGATCTCCTACATCATCAAAAAGGCGGAAGCCGCCAGCGGTCAGGGTGAACTGAGCGTCGGCGCCGACGTCGGCGAAACCACCCCGGCGCAGCCCGAAACGGTCGACGCGGCACCGCCCGAAGCGGCTCCGGTTGCGACTCCGGTGGTGGAAGCCCCGGTGGCCGAAACGGCCGCCGCCGAGACGCCGGCCGCCGAGCCGCGCCGGGACGCCCGTCCGGCCCGCGCCGCCGCCCCGCGCGGCACGCTGACCCGCGCGCCCCGCACGGAACCGGTCGCCGACGCCCAGCCGGCCGAGGCGGCGACCACCGCTCCGGCGGCTCCGGCCCCCACGGAAACCCTGCGGCTCAACCGTCCGGAACCGGCCCCCCAGCCGGCGCCGCAGCCCGCACCCCAGCCGGTCGCGGCGGCTCCGGCAACTCCGGTCGCCCCAGCGGCTCCGGTGGACGGCGCGCCCCGCACGACCGCCGGCCAGCCGACCCCGCCGGTCGATGCCGTGGAGGGTCGCCTGCGCGATACCGCCAAGGCCTGCATCACCGCCTATCGCGGTTGGCGCCAGCAGCCCAGCGAAGGGACCATCCAGTCCCTGTCGGACACGGTGCACGAGCTTCGCAAGGCGCTCGCCCGCATCGAGATCGACATGTCGGCCAGCCGGCGCGAGGAACAGGCGATCCGCCCGATTCCGATCCCCGCGCATCGTGCCTCGCGGCGTCCACAGTAACGACGCCGTTTGCAAGTCACGGCGGGCCAGTTTGTGGCCCGTTGCTTTAAAAAGCCCCGTTCCGCTTGTGCGGTTCGGGGCTTTTTCTATCGTGGAAATACGCAAATCCGGAATCACCCCCTTCACTCGCTCGACAGCGCCGCCACCGGGTTCAGCTTGGCGGCGCGGCGGGCCGGGATGACGCCGAAGATCAGCCCGACCAGCACGGCGGACGCCACCGCCCCCGCGCTCGCCGTCGCGGAGAAGGTCACCGGCATGGCGAGCACACCGATGGCGGCGCCGCTCAGCACGCCCAGGACGGTGCCCGCCACCCCGCCCAGCCCCGACACCAGGGCGGCCTCCATCAGGAACTGCCGCTCGATGTCCCGCGCGCGGGCACCGGCCGCCATGCGGATGCCGATCTCGCGGGTCCGTTCGGTGACGCTGACCAGCATGATGTTCATCACCCCGATGCCGCCGACCAGCAGCGTGATCACCGCCGCGCAACCCAGCAGCAGGGTCATGGTGTCCTGCGTCTCGGTCGCCGCGCGGATGCGCCCGGTCACGTCGCGGATCTGGAAATCCTCCTGCCGGTGACGCTCCGTCAGCAGGGTGCGGATGGCGTCGCGGGTCCGCTCCAGCCGCGCCACGTCGTGGACGGAAACCACGATCAGCGGCAGTTCCGGCTTGCCGATCAGGCGCTGCACGCCGGTGGACAAGGGGATGAACACCCAGTCGTCGGTGTCCTGGTTGCCGGTCAGGTCGCCCTTCTTCGCCATCACGCCCGTCACCAGGAAGGGGATATTGTTGACCAGCACGTGGCGTCCGAGCGGCGACGCGCCGTCCGGAAACAGCCGCTTCGTCACGTTGTGCCCCAGCACGGCGACCGCAGCCCCGGCCCGCTCGTCGGCGCGGGTGAAGAAGGAGCCCTGGGCCACCGGCCATTTGTGGGTGACCGGCAGCGCGGCGGAGGTCGCCAGCCCACTGGTGCGGTGGTCGATGTTGCCGTGGCGGACGATGATCCCGGTGTCGAGATACGGCATGACGCTTTCGATGTTGGGCAGCTCGGCGATGGCGTCGCCGTCCGCCTCGGTCAAGGGCGTGGTCGGCAGGCGCGGGTCGCCGCTGCCCGCCATCACGTAGATCAGGTTGACGCCAAGCGCCCCGACCTTGGCCATCACCACCCGCTTGGCCCCCTCGCCGATGGCCAGCAGCGCGATGACCGACGCCACCCCGATGACGATCCCCAGCAGGGTCAGCGCCGTGCGGAAACCGTTGGCGGTCAGGGAGCGGACCGCCGCCGTGGCCGCCTCGGCCGCGTCGGTCAGCAGCGCCACCCCGGCTCGGACGTGCTTGGGTTGCGGCGCGGGCACGGCGGCGGGGCGGGGCCGCGCGCCGCTGTCGGCAACGATGACGCCGTCGCGCATCTCGACGACGCGGTCGGCCGCCTGGGCGACGCTGCGGTCATGGGTGATGAGGATGACGGTGTGGCCCTGCGCCGACAGCTCGCGCAGCAGGGTCACGACCTCCGTCCCGCTGGCGCTGTCGAGCGCGCCGGTCGGCTCGTCGGCCAGGATGACCGGGGCGCCGTTCATCAGGGCGCGCGCGATGGACACCCGCTGCTGCTGGCCGCCCGACATCTGGTTGGGACGGTGGCCGCGCCGCCCGCCCAGCCCCAGCCGCTCCAGCAACTCGCCGGCGCGGCGTTCGCGCAGCGCGGCGGGAAGCCCGGCGTAGCGGGCCGGCATCTCGACGTTCTCCTGCGCCGTGGCGCCGGGGATCAGGTGGTAGTGCTGGAAGACAAAACCGAACCCGTCACAGCGCAGCGCCGCCAGCTCGTCGCCGCCGAGCCCCGACACGTCCCGCCCACCGACGTGGTACTGGCCGGCGGTCGGGCGGTCGAGGCAGCCCAGGATGTTCATCAAGGTCGATTTCCCTGACCCGGAGCTGCCGACGATGGCGATGAACTCGCCGGCCTCCACCGTCAGCGAGACTCCACGCAGCACCTCCACCGCGACGCCGCCGTCGGTGACGTAGGTCTTGCGGATGCCGGTCAGGCGGAGCAGGGGTTCGGCGGGGCCGCCCGTCACAGCCGGAACCCCACGCGCGGTGGACGGCCGTCGTCGGTCTTCCAGCTCACGACGATCCGGTCGCCCTCGGCCAAGCCGCCCAGCACCTCGGCGTTGAAGCGGTCGCGCACGCCGGTGCGCACCCGGCGGGTGTCGAGCGCGCCGCCGGCCGCGACGACGGTGACGTCGTGGGTGTCTCCTTTTTCCGCCTTCGTGCCCAAGGCGGCGATGGGAACGGTCAGGACGTTCTTCGCCTCGGCCGCGACGAAGAAGACCTGCGCGGTCATCTCCGGCCGCAGGTCGCCCCCGGAATTGTCCACCTCGAACAGCGCGGTGTAGAGCACGACCGTGCTGGCCGCGCCGCCCCCCGCCCCGCCCGATCCGCCCGCCGACGCCCCGCCGGCCGCCGCCGGCTTGGGCGGCGCCGGAAGCAGTTGGCGCAGCCGTCCGGCCCAGCGCCGGCCGGGATGGCCGAGCGTGGTGAAGTAGAGCGGCATGCCCTCGCGCAGGCGGGTCACGTCGGCCTCCGACACCTGGGTCCACACGGTCATCGCCGACAGATCGGCGATCCGCATCAGGACCGGCGCCTCGTAGGTCGAGTTGATCGTCTGCCCCTGGCGCGCGTCCACCGATATCAGCGTGCCCGACATCGGCGCCGCGATGCGCGTGTAGCCGAGTTGCGCCTCGTCCGCCCGCAGGGTCGATTCCGTCTGGCGGATCTGCGCGTGGATCGCCTCGACCTGGGCCTCGGCGGTCCGCGTCTCCATCCGGGCCTGGTCGTAGGCCTCGCCGCGCGACGCCTGGACCCGGCGCAGTTCGGTCTGGCGGACAAACTGGGCGCGGGCGAAGTCGGCGCGCGCGCGCTGCTCGGCCAGCTGCGCCCGCAGCCGGGCCAACTCGGCGCTGCCGGCCTCCACCTTGGCGCGTTGCAGGGCCGGGTCGATCTCCGCCAGCGGGTCGCCCTCGCGCACGCTCTGCCCGACCGCGACGTGCAGCTTCATCAGTTGCCCCGAGACCTGCGCGCCGACGTCGACGTAGGCGCGCGGCTGAAGCTTGCCGAGCGCCGTCACGGTGTCCTCGACCGTTCCCCGGCCGATCCGAGCCAACTCGGCGGAGGCCAGCGGGTCGGCGGGGCGCCACAGCGCGGCGGAGGCGAAGCCGGCCCCGAGAATCGCGACGACAAGGAGCGCTCGGCGGCGGAAGCGAACGCTGGAGCGGACGGTGGATGGCGGTCTGGTCATGGCGGTGGTCGGTGTCCTCGAAGCGCGGTCTTCCGCATTCAGGACGTTTGGGAAAGGCGCCAGCCTCAACAACCGCGTGCAGGGAATGGTTTTTCCGGCGACCACGGCGATCGGGCGCATCACCCCTGTTCAAGAGACGAACGGCGCCCCCCACTCCCTCACCCCGGTTTGAAAAGATAATTCCGCGCCGTCAAAACGAGATTGCGAATCATTCTTATTCTTCGCTAGGTATGGATCTCGTCGGATCGCTGGAACGGGTGTTGTCGTCGTCATGGCCGAAAGAGACCGGTCTTCCCTGCTGCGGTTGCTGATCGCCCATTACGAGGAGATGACCGGCCATCTGGCCCGCCGTCTCGGCTCGCTGTGCCTGGCCGAGGACGTCGTGCAGGACACCTACCTGCGCCTGCGCAGCCTGGGCGCGCTGCCGGAGATCGACAACCCGCGCTCCTACCTGTTCCGCATGGCCGACAACATCGCGCTCGACCGCATCCGGGCGGAGACGCGGATGGGCAAGCGCTTCGCCCCGGAGGAACTCGGGCTGGAGCGCCCGCTCGACGAACCCGACGCGGAGGCGACGCTGGAGCACAAGCAACGGCTCGATTGCCTGTCCCGCGCACTGGACGAGTTGCCGCCGCGCTGCCGGGAAGTGTTTGTGCTTCACAAATTCGACGGAATGAGCCATGCCGACATCGCCGCGCATCTGGGCATCTCGCGCAGCATGGTGGAGAAGCATGTCATGAAGGCTTTGGCCCATTGCCGCGACCGGCTGGCGGCGTGATGGATCGGAACGGCGACAGACCGGTCTCGAACGGCGACGCCGTGCGCGAGGAGGCGCTGGCGTGGTTCGTCCGTCGGCAGTCGGGGGACGCCGACACGGCCCTGTCCCCGGCGGAGCGGGCGGCCTTCGAGGACTGGCTGGCGCGCGATCCGAGTCACCGGCGGGAATACGACCGGCTCGCCGGTTTATGGACCGACATCGGCGCCCTCCCCGACCCGCGCCGGACCAAACCGGTCCGGCGCGCCCCGAAACCGACAACATCCCCCGTCCTGTCCCGCCGCCGCATCCTGACCGGCGGGGTCGCCTGCGCCGCCGCGCTGGCCGCCGTCACGGTGCTGCCGACATGGCGGAACACGGTGCGGTCGGGCACCGGCGAGCGCCGCACGCTGGCGCTCACCGACGGCTCGACCATCGAGATGGACGCCGGCAGCGCGCTCACCATGGAGGTTTCGGAAGGCGAACGCCGCGTGGCCCTGACGGCGGGGCGGGCGCGCTTCGTCGTCGCCCCGGATTCCGCGCGGCCCTTCGTGGTGTCCAGCGCCAACGGCGTTCTGGAGACCTCGAAGGCGGTCTTCGTCGTGCACCGACGGCCGGACGGCGCCGTGGTGGCGGTGGAGGACGGGACGCTCGCCCTCTCGGTGAACGACGGGGCGCCGGAACGGCTGACGGCCGGGCAGTGCCGGCCCTATTGCGCCGATGGCCTGCGCCCGCCGATCGACGGCGGCGTGGCGATGGAAACAGCGTGGCGCCAAGGCCGGCTGGTCTTCCAGGACCAGCGGCTGGAGACGGTGGTCGCCGACCTCAACCGCTACCACCCCGCCCACATCCTGCTGTGGGACGACTCCATCGCCGGGCTGCGGGTCGAGGGGAGCGTGGACATCGCCCGCCCCGACGCGGCGCTGAAAGCGATCACCCGCACGCTGCCCGTGCGGACGGTACAACTTTCGCCCTATCTGGTCCTCCTCCATTCGGCATAATTCAAATCTGAAGGATTTTTTATCCGGAAGGGGTGAGGGGGCACCCTTCGGCCGTCGTCCTGACTTCGCCAATCGGCAAATAATACTTATTCGCACGACGGGGGTCATGGCGATGTTCGATGAAGCGGCGCGTTCGGTCGGGGGACCGCGAAGCCAGTGGAGGCCGGCGCTTTCGGCGGTCCTGTTGACGACGACCATGCTGTGCGCGGTGCCGGCGACGGTCTCGGCGGCCCAGCCCGCCGACAGCCAGCCGGTGGCGCAGGCGGCCGGAACCGTCAGCTTTGCCATTCCCGCCGGGCCGCTGTCGGGCGCGCTCGCCGCCTTCGGACAGGCCAGCGGCCTCCAGATCCTGTACGCCGCCGAGATGGCGCGCGGCGTAGCCTCGCCCGGCGTGACCGGCACCCTGACCCACCGCGAGGCGCTGATCCGCCTGCTGTCGGGCACGGGGCTGACCGCGCGCTTCGTGGACGGGGGCACCGTGACCCTGGAAAAGCCGGTGGCGGCGGGCGCCACGGTGCTCGACCCGGTGACGGTGCAAGGCTCCAGCAGCCGTGACGCCGGCCGCACCGAGGGCACCGGCTCCTACGCCGCCAGCACGACCGCCAGCGCCACCAAGCTGACCCTGACGCCGCGCGAGACGCCGCAGTCGGTCAGCGTCATGACCCGCCAGCGCATGGAGGACCAGGGCCTGAACGAGATCCGCGACGTGCTCGACCAGACGGTCGGCGTGACGCGGATGCAGTCCGGCGCGCTCGGCAGCGACGGATCCGAAATCTACGCGCGCGGCTTCGAGGTCAAGAACTTCCAGGTCAACGGCACGCCGCGCTCAACCGTGTACGGCTTCGGCGACTCCATCTCCGACATGGCGGTGTTCGACCGCGTCGAGGTGGTGCGCGGGGCGTCGGGCCTGATGAACGGGGTCGGCGACCCCTCCGCCTCGGTCAACCTCGTCCGCAAGCGTCCGACCTCCACCGTCCAGGGCACCATCGAGGGGCAGGTCGGTTCCTGGGACCGCTACCGCGGCGAGGCCGATCTGTCCGGCCCGCTGGTCGAGAACGGCCGTCTGCGCGGCCGCGTCGTCGGCGCCTACCAGGACAACGACACCTTCATCGACCGCCTGCACGAGCGCAAGAAGGTGCTCTACGGCGTGCTGGAAGCCGACCTCACCGAGGATACGACCTGGACGGTCGGGGTGGAGTACCAGAAGCACAAGTCCGACGAGGCCTCGCGTGCCGGCTTTCCGCTGTTCTACGCGGACGGGACGAAGACCGATTTCTCCCGCTCCTACAACAGCGGCGCCAACTGGGCGTATTTCATGCACGACAACCTGACCGTCTTCAGCGAGCTGAAGCACCGCTTCGGCGACGGCTGGACGGCGACGCTGAACGTCGAGCACAGCAACCGCGAGTATGACGGGTTGATGGGCTACGGCGTGCGCGGCAGCCTGAACCGCGACGGCACCGGCATGGGCATCTGGCCCGGCCGCTGGAACTCGAACCTGCAGCAGACCTCGGTCAGCGCCGACGTGACCGGCCCGTTCGAGCTGTTCGGGCGGCGCCACGAGGTGATGGCCGGCGTCAGCGGCTATTACGCCAAGCGCAGCGGGCTGGACTACCCGCTCTGGTACCTGACCGGCTACAACTACAACATTCCCAATTACTTCACCTGGAACGGCAACATCGCCCAGCCGACACTGAACCCGACCGGCTGGTCGCAGACCAACGAACGCCAGATGGCCGCCTACGCCGCGACCCGGCTGAAGCCGACCGACGACCTGTCCGTCATCCTGGGCAGCCGCGTCAGCCGCTGGGAGCAGAGCGAGGAGACCCACGCCAATGGCGTGGCGGGGACCTTCAAGAAACGCTCGAAGAACGGGGTGGTCACGCCCTACGCCGGCGCCGTCTACGACCTGAGCGACATCTGGTCGGTCTACGGCAGCTACACCAGCATCTTCAAGCCGCAGGACTACAAGGACGTCAGCGGCCAAACCCTCGACCCGATCGACGGCGACGCCTACGAGGCCGGCGTCAAGGCCGAGTTCTTCGGCGGCCGGATGAACGCCAGCGCGGCGGTGTTCCTGATCCAGCAGGACAATCTGGCGGTCATCGACACCGGCCGCTTCACCCCCGACGGCGGGCAGGCCTACAAGGCCGCCAAGGGCGCCAAGAGCAAGGGCTTCGAGCTGGAGGTGTCCGGCGAGGTTCTGGAGGGCTGGCAGATCGGCGGCGGCTACAGCCACACCAAGGTCAAGGACGCCAGCGGCCAGCAACTGCTGACCTACGTGCCGAAGGATTCGTTCAAGCTGTTCACCACCTACCGCCTGCCGGGCGCGCTCGACCGCCTGACCCTCGGCGGCAACGTCAAGTGGGACGGCGGCATCCACAACGGCACCGGCCGCACCCGTTACGAACAGGACGGCTACGCCGTGGTCGACCTGATGGCGCGCTATCAGGTCACCGAGAAGGTGGCGGCCACGCTGAACCTCAACAACCTGTTCGACAAGAAGTACCTGACCAGCATCCAGAACAACGGCTACTACGGCGAACCGCGCAACGTCCTGCTGTCCCTCAAGGCCAGCTGGTAAGGGAGTTCCGCAAGCGGACCGGGAGCCCCCTCTCCCCCTTGCGGGAGAGGGGCTTGACGGAGATCTTGTTCTTTCCCACGCCCCACCGGGGGCACGATCAGACGCCTCCCGCCACCGTCTGCCGCAAACCGATGGCGGCCTCGACGAAACCCATCACCGACTGGGCGTAGCGTTCCGGCGTCACGCCGCGCCGGGCGTATTTGCCACGCTTCACGTACCAGTCCTGCAACAGCGGCTTGATCAGCGCCGCCGTCATCTCCACGTCCGGCACCGTGAACAGGCCGCGCCGCACGCCGTCGGCCAGCGCGTCCGCCATCAGCCGCTCGGTCGCCAGCTCGCTGGTCACGGCGAGGTCGCGGCCCTCCTTGGAGAACGCCTTGGCCTCCATGTAGGCGAAGACGAACCACGGGTGCATCGTCTCGGTCAGGTAGAGGTGCGTCTCCAGCAGCCAGCGCAGCCGGCCGACCGGGTCCTCGACCAGCTCCTCCGGCGGGTGGCCCAGCACCTCCTCCACGACGCCGACGACCTGCCCCAGGATCATCATCAGCAGCGTGTCCTTGCCGTCGAAATAGGCGTAGAGCGCCCCCATGCTCAACCCCGACTGCTCGGCCAGATCGCGCAGGCTCATCGAATGGAAGCCCTTGCGGTTGGCCAGCGTCAGCGTCGTGTCGACGATGCGCGCCAGATTGGCGATGGCGACCGCCGGCTTCTTCACCCGGATGGTCGCGGCGTGGCGCTCCAGGATGCGGGCGCAGAGCGCCTCCATCGACAGATCGACGCGTGACTGGAACTCTTGCAAACCGCCCATCGAACCGCCCATGCGCCCTTCCTTGCAAAAAGCTCCGTAGCACGAATCATCGTTGTGCGCGAGACCGCTCGGCTGTATATATCGAGCGTTCGCTCGTTTTTTGTTCCGCGTCAAGCGGACGCCTTTCCAGGGGAGGACGCATGAGCGCCAGCATGGACATCACGGGCCGGTCGGCACTGGTCACCGGCGCGTCCGGGGGGCTGGGCCGCCATTTCGCCATCACGCTGGCGAAGGCCGGCGTCCGCGTGGCGCTGGCCGCCCGCCGGGCCGACGCGCTGGCCGAGACCAAGGCCACCATCGAGGCGGCCGGTGGCAGCGCCGTCGCCGTGGCGATGGACGTCACCGACACCGCCTCGGTGCAGAACGCGGTGGCGGAGGCGGCGGACGCGCTGGGCGGGATCGACATCCTGGTCAACAACGCCGGGATCACCGTCAGCCGCTCCTTCCTCGACATGGACGATGAGGACTGGGACCGGGTCATCGACACCAACCTGACCGGCTGCGCGCGGGTCGCCCGCGCGGTGGCGCGGCGCATGCGCGACGGCGGCAAGGGCGGCAGCATCGTCAACATCGCCTCGATCCTGGGGATCCGCGTCGCCGGCGGCATCTCCTCCTACGTCTCCTCCAAGGGCGGGCTGGTCCACATGACCAAGGTCGTCGCGCTGGAGTTGGCCCGCCACAACATCCGGGTCAACGCGCTGTGCCCCGGCTATCTGGAAACCGACCTCAACCAGGATTTCTTCGCGTCCGACGCCGGGAAGGCGCTGATCAAGCGCATCCCGCAGCGGCGGCTGGGCCAGTTGCACGAGTTGGACGGACCGCTGCTGCTGCTGGCGTCCGACGCCGGCTCCTACATGACCGGGTCGGTGCTCGCCGTCGACGGCGGCCATCTGGTTTCCTCGCTCTAGCCGCAAGGATACGCATTCCATGGACTTCACGCTGCCGCCCGAACTCGAAGACTACCGCCGCCGCGTCCGCGCCTTCGTCGAGCAGGAGATCCTGCCCGTCGAGGCCGACCGCGCCAACTGGGACGAGCACGAGAACATCGCCGAGGCCCCGCTGGAGGCCCTGCGCGCCAAGGTCAAGGCCGCCGGGCTGTGGGCGGTGTCGATGCCCAAGGAGCGCGGCGGCCAGGGCCTGCCTCTGGTCGGCGTCGCCGCCTGCTACGAGGAGATGAACCGCTCGATCTTCGGGCCGGTCTGCTTCAACGGCTCGGCGCCCGACGACGGCAACATGCGCGTGCTCAACATGGTCGGCACCGAGGCGCAGAAGGAGCGCTGGCTGCAGCCGATCATCGACGGCAAGGTGCGCAGCGCCTTCGCGATGACCGAGCCCAACCCCGGCAGCGGCTCCGACCCCGGCATGATGAGGACGAAAGCGGAGCGCAAGGGCGACCGCTGGGTGATCACCGGCCGCAAGTGGTTCATCACCGGCGCCGACGCCGCCCAGCACTTCATCCTGATGGCGCGGACCTCCGACGACACGCGCAAGGGGCTGACCGCCTTCCTGTTCGACAAGGACCAGCCGGGCTGGCGCATCGAGCGCCGCATCCCGATCATGGGGCCGGAGGAGCATGGCGGCCACTGCGAACTGATCTTCGACGGGCTGGAGATCCCCGACGAGAACGTGTTGATGAAGGTCGGCGACGGGCTGAAGGTCACGCAGATCCGGCTCGGCCCGGCGCGGCTGACCCACTGCATGCGCTGGACGGGCCTCGCCAAGCGCAGCCTGGAGATCGCCGGCGCCTACGTGAAGGAGCGCGAGAGCTTCGGCATCCCGCTGGCCGAGCACGAGGGCGTGCAGTGGATGCTGGGCGAGGCGGCGATGCAGATCGAGATCGGCCGCCTGCTGACCATGAAGGCGGCGCACGCGCTCGACCACGGCAGCTTCGCCCGCAAGGAGGTCTCGATGGCCAAGGTGCAGGTCGCCGACACGCTGTTCAAGGCGGTGGACACGGCGATCCAGCTCTGCGGGGCGCGCGGCTATTCCAAGGACACGGTGCTGGAGTGGATCTACCGCTACGCCCGTCAGGCCAAGCTGGTCGACGGCGCGTCGGAGGTCCACAAGATGGTGCTGAGCCGCAGCTATCTGGCCGAGGGCGACGATTTCTGGAGCTGGGCGTGAGCGGCGCGCCCTTCCTCGACGCGGACCGCAAGGCCGCGCTGGAGGCGTGGTTGACGGCGCAAGCCGGCGCGCGCCGCGTGACCGTGACCGACGACGGGCGCCTCAGCGGCGGGGCGATCTCGCTGAACCTCGGCGTGACCCTGGAGATCGACGGCGGGCCGCTCGACGGCACTCACGCGGCGGTGCTGCGCACCGGCTCGGCCTCGGGCGTCTCGGCCAGCCTGGACAAGGCGGAGGAGGCCGCCGTCCTGCGGCTGGCCTTCGCCACCGGGGCGACGGTGCCGGAGCCGCTGTTCATCGGCGCCGATCCGGCGCTGCTCGGCGCGCCCTTCTACATCATGCGCCGGGCGCGCGGCGTCGCCGCCGGTTTCCGGGTGGTCAAGACCGAGGCGCCGCAGCGCGAGCTGGCGCGTGAACTCGGCCGGCAGCTCGGCCGCATCCATCAGGTGCGGCCGGGGGCGCCGGGGCTGGAGTTCCTGCCCCTGCCCGCCCCCAGCGCGGCGATGCAATGCGTGAACGACTACCGGGGCTGGATGGGCCGCTTCGCCGACACCGACCCGGTGCTGGCCTATGGCTTGCGCTGGTTGACGGTCAACGCGCCGGAGCCGGGCGAATTGGTGCTGTGCCACCGCGACTACCGCACCGGCAACTACATGGTCGAGAACGGCGAACTGACCGCCATCATCGACTGGGAGTTCGCCGGCTGGTCCGACCCGATGGAGGACCTCGCCTGGTTCTGCGCCGCCTGCTGGCGCTTCGGCCGCTACGACCGCGAGGCCGGCGGCATCGCCGACCGCGCCGACCTCTACGCCGGTTATGAAGAGACCGCCGGACGCACGGTGGACGAGCGCGCGGTCGCCTATTGGGAGACGGCGGGCTACCTGCGCTGGGCCACCGTGGCGCTCCAGCAGGGCATGCGCCACAGCTCGGGCACCGAACCGTCGCTGGAGCTGGCGCTGACCGGGCGAATGCTGCCGGAAATCGAACTCGACCTGCTGCGGCACCTCGACGCCGTGGCCGGGATGTGGGGGGCCAAGCCATGATCAACGACGAACCCGACGCCCGCGACCTCGTCGCCATCGCGTTGCGGAGCTTCCGCGAGACGATCCTGCCGCTGGTCCCGGCGGAACAGCGCTTCACCGCCCTGATGATCGCCAACGCGCTGGCGACCGCCGAGCGGGAACTGGCCGCCGGCGCCTCGGCCGAACCGGCGCTGGCCGCCGCCGTCGGCGGACTGCTGGGCGAGACCGGCGATCTCTCCACCTTGGCCCCGCGCCTGTGCGCCGCCATCGGAGAAGGCCGCTTCGACGACGACGAACCGCAGGCGGCGCTGCGCCGGGTGCTGTTCGACCTGACCCGCGCACGGATGGCCGTGTCCAACCCGAAGCTGCTGGCGGCCGGGCGATGAGCGCCGTCCCTCCCCCCTTCACGCCCCTGGCCGGCACGGTGGCGCGCCGCCGCCTCTACCTGATGCGCCACGGCCACGTCGCCTATTACGACGCCGAGGGCCGTCCGCTGAATCCGAAGTTGGCGGAGCTGACCGAACGCGGCCGGGAGGAGGCCCGCGCGGTCGGCGAGTTGCTCGCCGGGGTGCCGCTCGACCGGGTGGTCTGCTCCGGCCTCGCCCGCACGCGGCAGACCGCCGAGCTGGCGCTCGCCGGGCGCGGCCTGACGGTGGAGGACGATCCGGCCTTCCTGGAGATCCGTGCCGGGCGGCTGTCGACGATCCCGCGCGCGGAGCGTGAGGCCGCCTATGTCTACGGCTTCGAGGGGGCCGGGGCCGAGGGGGCCAGCTTCGCCGGGGGCGACGGCTTCGCGGCCGTGCGCGACCGGGTGTTTGCGGGCATCGAGCGGCTGGTGCTGGAGCCCGGCTGGACGCATCTCGCGCTGTTCGCCCATGACGGGGTGAACCGCATGCTGATGGCCTGGGCCTGCGGGGCCGGGCTGGGCGCCCTGGCGGCGTTCGAGCAGGATTACGGCTGCGTCAACATCCTGGACGTCGACGTGGCGGACGGGCGGATCCTCCGCCGCTTCATCCGCGCCGTGAACATCACGCCTAGCAATCCTGCCAAGAACGGCCTGCACGAGACCAGCCTGGAAATCGCCTTCCGGCCCGTGCTGACGCTGGACTAGTTCGGAGGGCGCTTGCCCCCTCCCTAACCCTCCCCCGCCTGCGGCGGGAGAGGGAACTCCGCCGAACGTTGGCAAGCCTCCTGCCCCCTCTCCCGCGAAGCGGGGGAGGGATGGGGAGGGGGCAACCCGCCCGACCACTTCCCCACAACCAAGGAAACCACCATGCTGACCTTCGACGACTGCGTCGCCCTGTCCGACGCCGAGGCCCCTGACGCCGAACTCCACGCCCTCGACACCCACACCGCGTTCCGCGTGATGGCCGGGCAGCCGGCCCCCGAACAGCCGCGCCGCCCTACAGCGCCTTCGCCTGATCGCGCAGCATGAACTTCTGAATCTTGCCGGTCGAGGTCTTGGGCAGCGGCCCGAAGATCACCGTCCTCGGCACCTTGTAATGCGCCATGTTCGCCCGGCAATAGGCGAGGATGTCCGCCTCGGTCACCGCGCTCTCGGAACCGGGCTTCAGGGTGACGAAGGCGCAGGGCGTCTCGCCCCATTTGGCGTCCGGGCGGGCCACCACGGCGGCCTCCATCACGTGGGGGTGGCGGTACAACATCTCCTCGACCTCCAGCGAGGCGATGTTCTCGCCGCCGGAGATGATGATGTCCTTCGACCGGTCCTTGATCTCGACATAGCCGTCCGGGTGCAGCACCGCGAGGTCGCCGGTGTGCAGCCAGCCGTCGCGCAGCGCTTCCTCGGTGGCGACGGGGTTCTTCAGATAACCCTTCATCACCGTGTTGCCGCGCAGGGCCAACTCGCCCATCGTCACGCCGTCGGCCGGCACCGGAAGCCCGGTCGCCGGGTCGAGCACGGTCTGCTCCGACATGGTGACCATCGCCACGCCTTGCCGCGCCATCATCACCGCGCGCTCGGCCAGATCGAGATCCGCCCACTCGTCCTGCCACGCGCAGACGCTGGCCGGGCCGTAGCATTCGGTCATGCCGTAGAGATGGGTCACCGCGAAGCCCAGCCGCTCCATCTGGTCGATCACCGCGCTGGGCGGCGCGGCACCGCCGGTCGCCACCGACACCGGCCCATGCTCGAACGACCGTTTCGCCGTATCAGGCGCGTGGATCAGCATGGTCAGCACCACCGGGGCGCCGCAGAGATGCGTCACCTTCTCCTCGGCGATCAGGCGGAAGATCGCCGCCGGGTCGACCTGCCGCAGGCAGACATGGGTGCCGCCGACCGCCGTCACCGCCCAGGGGTAGGTCCAGCCGTTGCAATGGAACATCGGCAGCGTCCACAGATAGACGCTGCGCGGCCCCAGCCCGAAGGTCAGCGCGTTGCCCAGAGCGTTCATGTGGCCGCCGCGATGGTGATAGACGACGCCCTTCGGGTTGCCGGTGGTGCCCGACGTGTAGTTCAGGGCGAGATCGTCCCACTCGTCCTGCGGCATGACGAAGGGACGCTCGGCGTCGCCGGTCGCCAAGAAATCCTCGTATTCAAGCTCGCCGACCGGCTCGACGGACTGGGCGGCCTCGTCGTCGACCCAGACCACGCGCGGCCGCGCCGTCCCGGCGGCGAAGGCGGCGCGCACCACATCGGAGAAGCCGCGATCGACGATCAGGACCTTGCTCTCGGCGTGCTCCAGGATGAAGGCGACGGTGGCGGCGTCCAGCCGGGTGTTGATGCTGTTCAGCACGGCGCCGCAGCCCGGAACGCCGAAATGCGCCTCCAGCATGGCCGGCGTGTTGGGCAGCATCACCGAGACACGGTCGCCCCGCGCCACCCCGGCGTCGGTCAGGGCGGCGGCCAGCGCGCGGGCGCGGGCGTAAACCTCCGCGTAGCTGCGGCGGAGCGCGCCGTACACCACGGCGGTCTTGGCCGGGTAGACCTGGGCCGCGCGGCGCAGGAAATCGAGCGGAGTCAGCGGAACGTGGTTCGCCGTCCGTTTTGGCAACGCATCCATGGGAAACTCCGCTGACATCCGTTCATTTCACGCCGCCGCATCGACGGCCCGTCCGTGCCGCCGATGTAGCGCGCTGGAAAGAAATGAGCAAGACGCGACGCATACCCCATGATTTTCTTGCGGAAATCCGTATGATCCCAGCCGGATCGAACACAGCGACCGGCGGGTGCGGCATGACGGATTCAGCGTTTCCCTCTCTCTCGATGTTCTCCCTGGCCGGCAAGGTCGCGCTGGTGACCGGCTCGGGCCGTGGCCTGGGGCTGGAGATCGCCCGCGCGATGAGCGGCGTCGGCGCCCATGTCCTGCTCAACGGCCGCAACCCAGAACCCTTGCGGGCGCAGGCCGACGCCATCACGGCGGCCGGCGGCAAGGCGTCCGCCCTGCCCTTCGACGTGGCCGACCCGGCGGCGGTGCGCGAGGCCTTCGATCATATTGAGCGGGAGCACGGACAGCTCGACGTGCTGGTCCTCAACGTCGGCCAGCGCAACCGCAAGCCGCTGGCCGAGTTCGCGAACGAGGAGATCCGGCATCTGCTGGACGTCGACCTCGCCTCGGGCCTGATACTGGCGCGGGAGGCGGCGCGGCTGATGGTGCCCCGGCGCGAAGGCCGCTTGATCGCCGTGACCTCCGTCGCCGGGCAGATCGCCAAGGCCAACGACGCGGTCTACACCGCCGCCAAGGCCGGCCTGACCGGCATGGTGCGGGCGCTGGCCGCCGAATACGGGCCGGTCGGCCTGACCAGCAACGCGGTGGCCCCCGGCTTCTTCGCCACCGAGACCAACGCCGCCCTGGTCGCCGACCCGCGCGCCTCGGCCTATTTCGAGGAGCGCACCCCGCTGCGCCGCTGGGGCCGCCCGGCGGAGATCGCCGGGGCCGCCGTGTTCCTGGCGTCCCCGGCGGCTTCCTACGTCAACGGCCACGTCCTGGTGGTGGACGGCGGCGCCACCATCCAGATGTAAACGCCGGGCGGGATCAGGCCGCCCGGATCTCGGCCAGGAAGCCGTCCACCTCGCGCTTCAACAGCACGGCCTGACCGGCAAGCCCGTCGGCCGAGCGCTTCACCCCATGGGTCGCGGCGCTGGTCTCGCGCTCGGCCCGCTGGATGCCGTCGACGTTGCGCGCGACCTCCGAGGTGCCGACCGCCGCCTGCTGGGCGTTGCGGCTGATCTCAGCGGTGGCGGCGCTCTGCTGCTCCACCGAGGCGGCCATCTCGGCGGTCGAGCGGTCGATCTCCTCGACCTGCCCGATGATGCCGCGCATCGCCTCCACCGTCCGGCCCGAGGCGGCCTTCACCGCGCCGATCTGGGCGCCGATCTGCTCGGTCATCGCGTGGGTCTGGTTGGCGAGGTTCTTCACCTCCTGCGCCACCACCGCGAAGCCCTTGCCGGCCTCGCCCGCGCGGGCCGCCTCGATGGTCGCGTTCAGTGCCAGCAGGTTGGTCTGCGAGGCGACGGCGTTGATGGCCGACACGATCTGGTCCACCTGCTCGATGGCCGCCGACAGCGCGTCGAGCTGCGTCTGGGCCTGCTCGGTCCCGGCCGCCGCCGCCTTGGACCGCTCGGCGGCGCGCGCCACGCGGTTGGACAGCTCGCGGATCGCGGTGGACATCTCCTCCGACGCGGCGGCGACGGTCTGGACGTTGGCCGAGGCCTCCTCCGACGCGGCGGCGCCGGCCGCGCATTCGCCGCCGACCCGCTCGATGGCGCCGGAGAGCTGCGTGGCCGAGACCTGGAACTCGGTGGCGGCGCTGCCGACGGTGTCGACGATGCGGCCGACCGTGCCCTCGAAGCGGGCCGCCAGATCCAGCATCGCCGCGCGCCGTTCGCTGGCGGCACGGGTCTCGGCCTCGCGGGTCTGCCGTTCCATGGCGTCGTTGCGGGCGATGTTCTCCTTGAAGACCTCCAGCGTGCGGGCCATGCCGCCGATCTCGTCGCGACGCCCGCGCTCGGGCACCTCGGCGTCCAGGTCGTGGTCGGCGAGCCGGACCATCACCGCGTGGACCCGCGACAGCGGCAGCGTGACGCTGCGCGCCACCGCCCAGCCGAGCAGCAGCGCAACGGAAGACAGACCGGCCACCACCAGCCCGAACACCGTCATCATGCCGGCAAAGGCGGATTTCAGGTCGTCGGTGTAGACGCCGGTGCCGATCACCCAGTCCCACGGCTTGAAGTGCACCGAGTAGCTGAGCTTCTCATAGGTCGGCCCCTGGGGGGCGTTGGGGCGCGGCCATTCGTAATGGACGAATTCCGGCACCGGGGCCAGCGCGCCGCGAACCGCCTCGCGGATCACGTAGACCCCGTTGCGGTCGCGGATCTCGGCGCCGCTCTTGCCGATCAGCTGGCTGTTGGCGTGCATCACGCCAATGATTTGCGAGGTCCAGACCCAGAGATACTCGTTGTCGGCGTAGCGGATGGCGCCGATGGCGGTCTTGGCCCGCTCTTGCGCCTCCGCCTCGCTCATCGCGCCGTCCTGCGCCAGCTTGTGATAGCGCGCGGCGATGCTGGCGCCGCTCTCGGCGATGAAGCGCACGCTGTTCATGCGCTGCTCGACCAGAGCCTGGTTGACGAAATAGCCGCCCACGGCGGCCACCAACCCTGCCGCGATGATCGACAGGGAGGCGAGGAAACCGATACGCCAGCGTAAGGGCAGCTCCGATAAACGCATTTTACGAACTCCAACTCACAAGGGACTGGGCGGCCTCAAGCCGCGCGGTCCGCGGTATGCACGACGCTGGTCACCGCCTCGACGACGCCCTTTCCCTGCGGATGCACGCGATTCACCTCGTTGAAGGCCGCGATCTGGGCGTGGCTGACATGGGTGAAATGCTCGGCCGCGAGCGCGGCGATGGCGGCAGCCTCCGCACCGCTCGGCGTCCCGTCGACGGGATCGGCGATGACGACGCGCAGGGTGACGGGGATTTCGATGATCTGTGGCATGGAACCGCTCGTTGATGGGGAAGCAGAAAAGGGAAGGCGCGGCCCGGAACGGACCGCGCCGTTGGGGGGACTCAGTCGCGGGCGACGCAGAGCGCGACGCCCATGCCGCCGCCGATGCAGAGCGTGGCGAGGCCCTTCCTGGCGTCGCGCTTGCCCATCTCGTGCAGCAGCGAGACCAGCACGCGGGCACCCGACGCGCCGATGGGGTGGCCGAGCGCGATGGCGCCGCCGTTGACGTTGACCTTGGCCGGGTCCCAGCCCAGCCCGGCGTTGACCGCCAGCGCCTGAGCAGCGAAAGCCTCGTTCGCCTCGATCAGGTCGAGGTCGTCCACGCTCCAGCCGGCCTTCTTCAGCGCCAGCCGCGAGGCCGGGATCGGGCCGGTGCCCATGATCGACGGATCGACGCCGGCCGTCGCCCAGGAGGCGATGCGGGCCAACGGGGTCAGGCCGCGCCGCGCCGCGTTCTCCGCCGTCATCAGCACCAACGCGGCGGCGCCGTCGTTCAGGCCCGACGCGTTGCCGGCGGTCACCGTGCCGTCCTTGGCGAAGGCCGGGCGCAGCTTGGCCAGCGACTCCAGCGTGGTGCCGAACTTGGGATGCTCGTCGGCGGCGACCACGGTGTCGCCCTTGCGGCCCTTGATGGTGATGGGAACGATCTCGTCGGTGAAGCGGCCGCCCTTGATCGCCGCCTCGGCCTTTTGCTGCGAGGCCAGCGCGAAGAGGTCCTGCTGCTCGCGCGTCAGGTTGAAGGCGCGGGCGACGTTCTCGGCGGTGACGCCCATGTGGTAGCCGTGGAAGGCCTCCCACAGCCCGTCCTTGATCATGCTGTCCAGCATCTCCGCCGGCCCCATCTTGGTGCCGCTGCGCAGGTGCATCAGGTGGGGCGAGAGGCTCATGCTCTCCTGCCCGCCGACCACCATCACCTCGGCGTCGCCGTTGCGGATCGCCTGATGGCCGAGCGCCACGGCGCGCAGGCCCGAGCCACAGACCTGGTTGATGCCGAAGGCGGTGGCCTCCACCGGGATGCCGGCGGCGACGGCGGCCTGACGGGCGGGGTTCTGACCTTGGCCGGCGGTCAGCACTTGGCCCAGGATGACTTCGGAGACCTCGGCGGCGTCGGTGTGGGCGCGGGCGACGGCCTCGCGGATGACCGCCGCGCCCAACTCATGGGCGGCGACGGCGGACAGCCCGCCGTTGAAGGCGCCGATGGGTGTGCGGACGGCGCTGGCGATGACGATCTCGGTCATGGAGGTTCCTCCGGAACGTTCGGTTCTCTGGGATTGGTCGGGAGTCTCGAAGCCCCTCTCCCGCGAGGGGAAAGGGGCTTCAGGAAGCGGTCAGAGGTAGAGGCCTATCAGGAAGATCGGCAGCGTCAGGATCAGCGCCGTGGCGCAGTAGCCCATGATGTCGCGAACCCCCAGCCCGGCGATGGCGAGCGCCGGCAGCGCCCAGAAGGGTTGCGCCATGTTCATCCACTCCTCGCCGTAGGCGATGGCCATGGCGGCCTTGCCCAAATCGACGCCCAACTGCTGCGCGGCGGGCATCACGAAGGGACCCTGCACCACCCAGTGACCGCCGCCCGAGGGCACCGCGAAGTTGATCAGGCCGGAGGACAGGAAGGCGAGGACCGGGAAGGTCTCCTTGGTGGCGATGTCGACGAACCAGTTGGTGATCAGCCCGCCCAGGCCGGAATGCTCCATCATGATCTGGATGCCGGCGTAGAAGGGGAACTGGACCATGATCCCGGCGGTGCCGCGCGCGGCGTTGGCGACGGCGCGGGCGTAGGCCATCGGCGTGCCGTGCAGGATGACGCCGGCGATCAGCATGATCAGGTTGACGGTGTTGATGTTGAGGTCGAAGCCCTTGGCCCGGAAGTACAGGAACAGGTAGACCAGACCGAAGGCGCCGACGACGAAGCCCAGGATGCGGCTTTCCTCAAGACGTTCGGCCGGGCTGGCGTCGGGGCCGAGGATGCGGCGGGTCGATTCCTCCGGCTTCAGCAGCGCCGGATCGACGGCCACCACGTCGCTCGCCTTCGGGTGCATCATCCAGCAGATCAGCGGCAGGACGACGATCAGCGCCAGCGTGATGCCGATGTTGTAGCCGGTGAACAGGGTGTCGTTGATCGGGATCAGCCCGACCGTCTTCTCCATCGGGTTGCCCTTGGTCGCGGCGACCAGCGGCACCGAGCCGGAGAAGCCGCCGTGCCACGTCATGAAGCCGATGTAGGCCGAGGCGATCAGCAGCCGGTAATCCGATTTCGGCACGCGGCGGGCGACCTCGCGGGCGAACATTGCGCCGACGACGAGGCCGAAGCCCCAATTGACGATGTTGGTGACGGCGGCGGCGAAGCAGACCAGCATGACGCCCTGGGCCGGGGTCTTGGCGATCGACGCCACCCGCCCCAACACCTTGCGGATCGGCTCGGAGCTGGCCAGCGCGTGGCCGGTGACCAGCACCAGCGCCATCTGCATCGAGAAGGCCAGCAGGTTCCAGAATCCGCCGCCCCACATCTGCACGAGGTCGGTCGGGCCGCTCGGCGTCAGCCACCACGCCAGGACGAAGGTCAGCACGGTCAACAGGATGGCGAAGACCAGCGGATCGGGAAGGTAGCGGCTGACCAGCCAGGTCAGGCCACGGGAGATCGGGGTGATCGGGTTGAAACGGGCGCCCTCGTCGGAGGATGGTCCGGGCGACGGTCTCGGGGTTGCGCTGACGCTCATGGCGGGTCTCCAACCGTCCCCCGCCGCGATTTGGATCGGCGGGCGGGGGCGGCGTGTGCGGTCAAACTGCGGTTCAGGCGCCGATCGGCATTTCCGGGACGCTGTCCGGGACGATCAGTTCGGCGCCGGTCACGGCCAGGACGTCGGCCACGGACACGCCGGGCGCGGTCTCCTTCAGGACCAGACCGGCCTCGGTCGGCTCGATCACCGCCAGGTCGGTGACGATGAGATCGACCCGGCGGACCGAGGTCAGCGGCAGGGCGCAGCGCTTGACGATCTTCGGCTCGCCCTTGGCGCTGTGCTGCATGGCGACGATGACGCGCTTGGCGCCCGACACCAGATCCATCGCGCCACCCATGCCGGGCACCATCCTGCCGGGCACCATCCAGTTGGCGAGCCGGCCCTCCTCGTCCACCTGCAACCCGCCCAGCACCGTCACGTCGAGGTGCCCGCCCCGGATCAGGCCGAAGGACATGGCGCTGTCGAAGGCCGCCGCGCCCGGCACGGCGCCGATCGGGCTGCCGCCGGCGTCGCTGAGGTCCCAGTTCTCCGCGCCGGCCTCCGGCACCGGGGCCATGCCGACGATGCCGTTCTCCGACTGGAAGAACACGTTCACGCCGGCCGGCAGATGCGCCGCCACCATGGTCGGCAGGCCGATGCCGAGGTTCACCAGATTGCCCGCCCGCAGTTCCAGCGCGACGCGCTTGGCGATCAGGGTTTTCTCATCCATGGCGTTGCTCCTTGGCGACCAGGCAGTCGACCAGCACGTTCGGGGTCACGACGGAATCCGGCGGGATGACGCCGACCGGCACGATGTCCTCGGCCTCCGCGATCACCGTTCCGGCCGCCATGGCCATCAGCGGGTTGAAGTTGCGCGCGGTCAGCGCGTATTCGAGGTTGCCGAGGTAATCGGCGCGCTTGGCCGCGATCAGCGCGAAGTCGGCCTTCAGCGGCTTTTCCAGCAGGTAGACGACGCCGTCGACCTCGACCCGCTGCTTGCCCTCCTCCACCACGGTGCCGACGCCGGTCGGTGTCAGAATGCCGCCCAGGCCGAAGCCGCCGGCGCGCACGCGTTCGGCCAGCGTGCCCTGGGGGACCAGTTCGACCTCGGTCTCGCCGGCGATCATCTGGCGCTGGGTTTCCGGGTTGGTGCCGATGTGGCTGGCGATCACCTTGCGGACCGCCTTGGCGGCCACCAGCCTGCCGATGCCCACGGTGGGGCGGGCGGTGTCGTTGCAGATGACGGTCAGGTCGCGCTTGCCCTGGCGCAGCAGCTCCGCGATCAGGCGGGGCGGCGTGCCGACGCCCATGAAGCCCCCGATCATCAGAACGGCGCCATCGGGAATGGCCGCGACGGCCTCTTCCAGTTTTCGCACTTTGCTCATTAGACGTCCCCCTTGGGCATCGGGGTGCTGCGGACGCCTGTCCGCGCAACATCCCGTGGCATTGGCGCGCGTTCCACCGGTCGTCAACCGGTCGCTGGGCGCCGACGCCCATTCGTTGATTCGTAGCGCTGAGACCTCAGGGGCGCCGCGCCGGTCGGCGTTCTGGCTGGACCGAGTGGGAGCGCTGAGGGTCGATCACACATACGCAAGCGTTGTGCCAAAAGGCGTAGGGGTAGTTCCAAAAGGAGAAATCCAGCAAACGCGCCGATCCGGCGGGGCGGGTGTGAAGGATGGGCGGAGGGCGGGTGCGCAACTTTGTGCGTGCTGCGCAAACGTTTGCGCAGTGGGCGCCGTCGTCCCCGGATTCGACGCGAACGGATGGGAATGAGAAGCCTTCGCATTTTTATGCTGCGGATCCCTCCCCTCCCGTTCGTCTAAGGAGGAAGGGCGCGGGTCGCTTTCCGGAGAGTATGAGATGAGCGCTGGCAAGTCGCGGACGCGGCTGTGGTTCCTGTGGCATTCCTGGTTGGCCATGCCCCTGTGGGCGTTTCTGTTTTTCGTCTGCCTGACCGGCACCATCGCCGTGGTCAGCACCGAGATCATGTGGCTGGTCGATCCCTCGATGCGGGCGTCGGGCGAGGGCGAGCCGCTGCCGCCCAGCGCGCTGATCGCCGCCGCCGAGGGCTCGACGCCGGGCGCGCGGGTGACCTCGCTGACCTGGGGCGGATCCCACATGGCGGTGGGCGCCCGGATAGCGCTGCCCGACGGCAC
Organism: Azospirillum doebereinerae; assembly: GCF_003989665.1. Classification (GTDB taxonomy): domain Bacteria; phylum Pseudomonadota; class Alphaproteobacteria; order Azospirillales; family Azospirillaceae; genus Azospirillum; species Azospirillum doebereinerae. The sequence continues at coordinate 196,765 of NZ_RZIJ01000012.1, forward strand.
CTTCGCCACCGCCTGGGTGAACCCGGTCAGCGGCGTCGTGCAGGGCCTGTCCGGCAACAACTCGTTCCGCCAGTTCGTCCGCGCCCTGCACGGCTGGCTGCTGACCTTCCCCGTCGGCTGGTATCTGGTGACCCTGCTGGCGATCCCGCTGCTGGGCTCGCTGATCACCGGGCTGGTGGTCTACAAGAAATTCTGGAAGTCCTTCTACCAGCCGCGCATCCGCTGGAGGCAGGCGCCGCGCGTGATGCTGGGCGATTTGCACCGCGTCGCCGGGACGTGGTCGATCTGGTTCATCGCCATCATGTCGGTCACCAGCCTGTGGTTCCTGATCTACCTCGCCCTGATCCATCTCGGCATGGGTCTGGGCGGCGGCAAGCCGCCGGTGCTGGTCGCGCGCGAGGACATCCCGGTGGCGGCGACGCCGCCCAAGGTGAACCCGAACGCCATCCTGGCCGCCGCCACGGCCGCTCTGCCCGACATGCGGCTGCGCTACCTGGGTCTGCCGGGAACCGCCTACGACCCGGCGTCGGTGATCGGCTCCAGCGGCCAGACGCCGTTGCTGCCGGACTTCATCCGGCTGAACCCCTTCACCGCGACGGTGATCAAGGTGGAGGGCGGGCTGGACGGCGCGTCGGGCATCGAGCTGACCCGCACCATCATGCGCGCCCTGCACACCGGCGATTTCGGCGGCCTGCCGATCAAGCTGATCTGGTTCGTCTTCGGCTTGGTCATGACCACCCTGGTGTTCAGCGGCATGCTGATCTGGGTGAAGCGGACGGCGCGCGCCACCGTGGACGCGGTGCGCCGCGTCAAGCTGGCGGAGGGCTCGTCCAATGCGTAAGCTCCTGGCGAGCAAGGCTTGGCAGCGCAACAAGTTCCACCTCAGCGCGCTGATGATGCTGGTGCCGCTTCCCTTCCTGCCCGGCTATTTCAGCGCGAAACCGATCTTCGCGCCGCCCGAGATCCACCGGGCGGTCAGCGTCGGCCCCTTCCCGATCACGCTGGTCACCTTCGACCAAGCGCCCCACCGGGGACCGGCGGGAGATTTGGTGAAGGACTACTCGATCCGTCTCCAGCCCGCCGACCTCGACCGCGTGCGCGGCGTCTTCCTGCGGGTGGGCAAGCCGCGCAATCTGCGCGCCGCCGGGGCGCTGGGCTTCGGCAACCCCTACGAACGGGAGGCCGAGGTGGCCATGCCCGCGAATCCGACCGGAACGGAGGAGCTGTGGCTGACGGTGGAGGATTGGACCGGCACGGTGCATCAGACATCGCTGCCGCTGGCCGAGGTCTTGGGAGGAAAGCGATGAGTCCGCGCGTTTTGGTGCCGGCGGCGGGGCTGGCCCTGTCCACCCTGCTGTTCACCGTCTCCACGGCCCAGGCCCACTACCCGATCTGCGAATGCAGGATGGCGGACGGCCAGACGGTGGTCTGCACCGGCGGCTTCTCCGACGGGTCGAAGGCGGTGGGCGTGGTGCTCGACGTCATCGCCTACGACGAGCAGATCCTGGTCAAGGGCAAGCTGGGGGAGGATTCCACCCTCTCCTTCCCGCGTCCCGCGCAGGATTTCTACGTCCTGTTCGACGCCGGTCCCGGCCATACGGTCGAGGTCGAGCACACTTCGATCAAATAGCGGAACCATGCATCATCAGATCGTCCGCCGTGCCGGGGCCGAGCGCGAGACCGCGTGGGTCCTGCTGGCCTCCGCCGCGATTATCGCCTGTGCCGTCGCCGCCGTCGGCCTGCGCCCGGCGCCGCCGCCCGAGCCGGTGGCCGCCGCCCACCAGATCGACTCCCGCACCGGGCTGACCAGCGCCGAGCAGGGCCTCCACGCCGACCTCAAGGTGGCGGGGGCGGAGATCGCCGCCCTGCTGCGGGAAACCGGCGCCGCGCCGAAGCCGGCGGAGCTGGCCGCCCAGGCCCTGCCGCCCTTCGCCCGCGACACCAGCGCCACGGCGCGCGGCAGCCATGCCTGGACCCTGGCGGAGGCCGGCCACGGCGTCGCCTATGCCGGCGTCTCCGCCGCGCCCGAGCTGGCGGGGTCGATGGTGCTGGTGCTGGACACGCACGGCAAGGACCACGCCGAGCCCCAGGTCTGGCTGAAACGGGCCGCCGAGGCGCCGCCCCCCGGCCTGGACGAAAAGACGCTGGCCGCCGCCGGCTGGAAGCAGGTCACCGCCACCTTCACCGCCGGAGTGACACGATGACCAGTGACACGATGAACGGCACCACCATGAACCGCCGCCGCTTTCTCGCCGCCGCTGCCGCGACCGGTCTCGTCGGTGCCGCCGGGGGAGCCCGCGCCGCCGTTCCCCAGCGCTTCGGCGTCACCCTGCACCCCTATTACTCCTACGTCGCCAACGTCGTCGGCAATCTGGCCGAAGTCGTGCCGATCATCCCCTCGGGCTTCAACCCGCACGCCTACGAACCGCGTCCCGAGGACATCCTGCGCATCGGCAGCCTCGACGCCATCGTGCTGAACGGGATCGGGCACGACGACTTCGCCGGACGCATGATCGCCGCCTCCTCCAAGCCCGCGCTGCCGGTGGTCGAGGCCAACGCCGACGTGCCCCTGCTGCCCGCCGCAGGATCGGCGGCGCGGGCTTCGGGCAAGGTGGTGAACCCGCACACCTTCCTGTCGATCACCGGAGCGGTGCTCCAGGTCGCCACCATCGCCCGCGAGCTGGGGCGGCTGGACCCGGCCAACGCCGAGTCCTACGCCGCCAACGCGCGCGCCTACTCCCGCCGTCTGCGGCTGCTGCGGGCCGACGCGCTGGGCAAGCTGGCCTCGGCGGGCGACGCGCGCCTGCGGGTCGCGACCATCCACGGCGCCTACGACTACCTGCTGCGCGAGTTCGGGCTGGAGGTCGCCGCCGTGGTCGAGCCCGCCCACGGCATCGAGCCCAGCCCGGCGCAGCTCGCCGAGACCATCAGGACGATGCGGGCGCTCGACGTGCAGGTGATCTTCTCGGAGCTGAACTTCCCCAGCGCCTATGTCGACACCATCCGCCGCGAGACCGGCATCCGGCTCTACGCCTTCTCGCACATCGCGCACGGCGACTACGCCGCCGACCTGTTCGAACGCGAGATGACCCGCAACATGGACACGCTGGTCCAGGCCATGCTGGAGGCCAAGCCATGAGCGGCAACACCGGCGGCACCCCCAAGGGCGGCCCCGCCATCCTGTTCGACCGGGTCGATCTGACGCTCGGCCGCACCGTCATCCTGGACCAGGTCTCGCTGCGGGTCGAGCCGGGCGCCGTCCACGCGGTGGTCGGCCCCAACGGCGGCGGCAAGTCGTCGCTGATCCGCGCCCTGCTGGGGCAGGCGCCGCACCGGGGCATGGTCCGGCTGGACTGGCCGGGAGAGGCGCCGGGCGTCACCGCCTATGTGCCGCAGGCGGTCGAGTTCGACCGTGGCCTGCCGATGACGGTGGAGGATTTCCTGGCCGTGCTGTGCCAGCGCCGCCCCGCCTTCCTGGGGCCGGACCGCCGCATCGACTACGGCGCGGCGCTGGAGCGCGTCGGCATGGCGGGCAAGCGGCGGCGGCGCTTCGGCGCGCTGTCGGGGGGCGAGCGCCAGCGCGTGCTGCTGGCCCAGGCGCTGATCCCCGCCCCCGATCTCGTCATCCTGGACGAGCCGATGACCGCGCTCGACGAGACCGGCTGCACCATCTTCGAGGAGCTGCTGGCCGATTTCCGCGCCGCCGGCACGACCGTCCTGTGGGTCGAGCACGACCTGGCCCAGGTGCGCCGTCTGGCGACGCGGGTGTCGGGGCTGAACCGCCGGGTGCTGTTCGACGGCCCGCCGCCGGCGATGCTGTCGCCCGACCGGGTGCTGGACCTGTTTTCCGCCGTTCCCCGCCGCACGACCGGCAACGCAGGCGACGCGCGCGTGGTCGAGAGGGCAGCGCTATGAGCTTCGACGGTTTGCGCCTGCTGATCCAGGGCTGGGCCGGGGCCGGGCTGCTGCCCTCGGGCCTCGCTCACGGCTTCCTCGTCAACGCGCTGCTCTCCGGGCTGGTCATCGGCCCGGTGCTGGGGGGCCTGGGCACGCTGGTGGTGACCAAGCGGCTGGCCTTCTTCTCCGAGGCGGTGGGCCACGCGGCGCTGACCGGCGTCGCCATCGGCATCCTGGTGGGGGAGCCCTACACCGGCCCCTACGCCAGCCTGTTCGGCTACTGCCTGCTCTTCGCCATCCTGGTGAACTACACGCGCAACCGCAGCGACCTGACCTCCGACACGCTGATCGGGGTGTTCCTGTCGGTGTCGCTGGCGCTGGGCGCCAGCCTGCTGCTGATCCTGGCGAGCCGGGTCAACATCCACATCCTGGAGAACGTGCTGTTCGGCTCGGTCCTGACGGTGGACGACCGCGACCTCACCGTGCTGCTGGCGGTCGCCGCCGGGGTCGTGCTGGTGATGCTGCCGCTGTTCAACCGACTGCTGCTGGCCAGCTTCAACCCGGCCCTGGCGCGGGTGCGCGGGGTGCCGGTGAAGGGGCTGGATTATCTGTTCATCGTGCTGATCACCGTGGTCACCGTGGCGTCGGTCAAGATCATCGGCGCCATCCTGGTCGGCGCCCTGCTGGTCATCCCCGCCGCCGCCGCGCGGGTGGTGGCGTCCAGCCTGCGGGGGTTCTTCCTGCTGTCCATCGCCTTCGCCAGCGTGGCGGCGGTGGCCGGGATCCTGCTGCCGGTTCAACTGTCGCTGCCGGTGCCGTCGGGCGGCGCCATCATCCTGGCCGCCGGAGCCCTGTTCCTCGGCGCGCTGCTGGTGCGTCTGGTCACGAGAGGGGAAGAAGGATGAGGCGTCTCGCGCTCACGGCGCTCCTGCTGCTGCTGCCGCTCCCGGCCTGGGCGCAGACCATCCTCGCCGGGCATCCCGTCACCGCCGGTCTCGCGCAGGCGCTGACGCAGGGCACGGCGCTGACGGTGGAGAAGGTCGTTCCCGACGCCATCCCGATGGGCCGGCAGAACGCCCTGCTGACCGGGCGCGGCGAGGCCAAGCTGGCCGACGCCGCCAAAAAGGCCGACGCGGTGCTGACCCTGCGGTCGGTCTGGATCGACGACCCGGTCTATCCCTTGGCCCGGCGCCACAACATCCGGCTGGTGGAGATCGACGCCGCCCGGCCGGTGGACGGCGCGCTGCCGGGCGTCGCCTTGCGCGACGGCGCCGCCTTCCCCTGGCTGGGCGTCGCCAACGCCGGGCGGATGGCCGACATCGTGGCGGCCGACCTGCGCCGCCTCTATCCCAACGCCGCCCCCGCCATCGACGGCAATCTCGCCAACCTGAAGCGCGCGCTGCTGACGCTGTCGTCGACTTCGGTGCGGACGTTCGCGGGCCTGCCCGATCCCTCGGTGGCGGCGCTGTCCGACCGCTTCGCCATGCTGGCCGCCGATCTGGGGCTGGATCTCCGCAAGGTCTGGACCCGCGACGACCGCGACTGGACGCCGGAGCGGCTGGCCGAACTGACCGCTTTCCTCAAGGCCGAACGCATCCCGGCGGTGCTGCACCACCGCCAACCGGCCCCGGAGATCGCGCAGGCGATCACGGCCGGGGGTGCCCGGCTGATCGTCCTCGACAGCCTGGAAAGCGGCCCGCCCGCCGCGATGGACATCGCGCTGGGACGCATGGTGGAGCAGTTGGAGACCGGCCTGCGCTGAGCGAAGCGCCGGTCGCGCCGCCTTGCGGCCGGGGGGGCTTCCGGGTGTATCGTCCCACCCTCAACGGAAGCCCCAACCTTGCAAGGACCGCACGCCATGACGTCACTTGAACCGGTCAAAATCGGCATCGTCACCATCTCCGACCGCGCCAGCCAGGGCGTCTACGAGGACAAGGGCGGCCCCGCCATCCACCACGAACTGACCCGCATCGTGTCCTCCCCCTGGATTGCCGAGGCGCGCGTCATCCCCGACGACCTGGACGGCATCGCCGCCACGCTGGTCGAGCTGTGCGACGTGGCCGGCTGCGGCTTGGTGATCACCACCGGCGGCACCGGCCCCGCCCCGCGCGACGTGACGCCGGAGGCGACGGAACAGGTGTGCCAGAAGATGATGCCCGGCTTCGGCGAACTGATGCGCAAGGTCAGCCTGGAGGTCGTGCCGACCGCCATCCTGTCGCGCCAGACGGCGGGCATACGGGGCTCCAGCCTGATCCTCAACCTGCCGGGCAAGCCGTCCGCCATCCACGACTGTCTGGCTGCGGTGTTCCCCGCGATCCCCTATTGCCTCGACCTGATCGGCGCCGGGCGGATCGAGACCGACCCGGTGGAATGCCGCACCTTCCGCCCGAAGTCCTGAGCGCGCCTGACCCATCGCCATGGGCTGCGGCGGATGCCGTGGCCTACGGCCTGGGTCCGTGTCGTGGACTGGCTGGTGAAAGCCCCCCGGCAATGGCCTGCGCGAAGGCGTCCAGCAGTTTCGAGCTGTCCACCCCGTAGATCTCCGCCGCCTCGGCAACGGTCTGGAACCCCGCCATGAGGCAGCCGGGACAGGCCATCCGGTGCTTCACGAACACGGCGATGGTTTGCGGCCAGCGCTCCATCACCGCCTCGACCAGATCGGAGGCGGACGGGGTGGAAACGCCGGATTGCTGGGGCGCGTGGATCATGGCGCGACCCTAGCGCCGCCGCCCCCGCGCCTCTTTGCGCCCGCGCAAACTGCCCGAGCGAACCGGCGGGACCGGACGCCGTCTTTCGCCTCAGGCCGGCGGCAGGGGGCGCGGCAGATCCTCGGCGATGGCGACCAGGGCGTGCGGCCGGCGGATCGTCACCTGCTGGCGCCCGCCCTCGACGATGCCCTGCGCCTCCCACCCGCTGAGGATGCGGCTGACCGTGTGCAGCGTGGTGCCGGTCATCTCGGCGATGTCCTGGCGCGACAGCGGGAAGTCGATCTCCACCCCGCCCTCCACCCGGCGTCCCGCCTGCCGGGCCAGACGCAGCAGCGCGTGGGCGACCCGGCGTTCCACCCGTTCGGTGGACACTTCGCGCAGGCGGGTCTGCACCTCCTGCAGGCGACGGCCAACGATGTCCAGCGCGTTCATCGCGACGCGCGGGTGCCGCTCCATCAGCACGCCCATCGCGGCGGCCGACCAGTGGATGGCGACGCAATCGGCGACGGCGAGCGCGTCGGCGGGGTAGACCCCGCCCGCGAACACCGCCGCCGTGCCGAACATCTCGCCGGGACCGATGTAGCGCACCACCATCTGTTGCCCGTCGGCCCCGGTCTGGACGATCTTGACCCGCCCGTCGATCAGCGCGTGGCAAAGCGTCGCCGGATCGCCCTGGGAGAAGATGGTCGCGCCCTTCTCCACCCGTTGCGTCTGGGCGGAACGGACGGTCTCTGCGAGCGCCGCCGCGTCCAGCCCGGCAAAAAGCCGCAGGCCACGCAGCACGTCGGGATCGGGAGCAAGCGGAGTCATGGGCGTCCGGCTGGGAAACCGGCTCCCCTCGCGGAGGACCGGCATGGAACGGGGGATGTCCTAAATGCGCCTTCGCGCGCCGCGCCGCAACCGGCCTGACCGCCATTTGTGCTGGAACAAAGAACCCGCCGGTCCCACCGCTTAAAGACTGCGCCGGGGATCGTCCGTCCCCCTTCGAAAATCCGTTCGAAATCCATCCTCGCACTGGAAACCGCCATGACGACTCCCGCCCAGCCCGACACGCTCGAACCGGTCATCGACGTCCAGACCATCCCGCCCCACGAACGTCAGCCGCTGATCCTCCAGACGGCGCGGGCGCTGGAGCCCGGCAGCGGCTTCCTGCTGGTCAACGACCACGACCCGCGTCCCCTGTACCACCAGATCCAGACGCTGTTCGGCAACACCGTGACCTGGAGCTATCTGGAGCGCGGTCCGGACCGCTGGTGGGTGCGCATCGCCAAGCCCGAAACGAACGCGGCCTCCACCGTCCGTGTCCGCATCGCGCGCGAGGGCGCGGTCTCGCTCGCCGACCCCGACGAAGCGCTCGGCGGCGCGGCGGACGGCGCGCTGGTCTGCGCGATCACCGACTGCCCGCCGGGCACGACCACGGCGGAGGTGCTCAACCTGATGCACGGCGTGATCCCGCCGGCCGGGCAGCAGAGCCTCGCCTTCGAACGGCTGGTGGCGCGGCGGTCCGGCTCCTGCTGCGGCGGAATGTGCGGATAACGGCTTAATTTTCCAGCATTTTCAAAATGTTAAGCGGAGCGAAAGGGGTGCTGACAGCTGGTAAGAACCCGCAATGCCCGCTAATAACTTCAACAGCTTGGCGGGAGATATCGAACTCGCCGGCGCCCCACCTCACCCCTTGGGCGGTGGGCCATCGGTCGCCTCTTTGACGCAGACGATGACCGGCACCGACCACTTCGGCGATCCGGAAGGGCACTCCCAGCCGAACCGCCCCAGCCAAAGGAATGCACGATGAACAGGAGTTGGCACGAAGCCCACCCCATGCCGCCGAAGGCGACCCGGCAGCAGCGAGTCGAATGGCATCTGGAGCATGCCCAGGCCTGCGGGTGCCGGCCACCTCCGGCGTCACTGCTCGACGAGATCCGTGAGTTGGAGAAGCGGCGCCTGACGCCGGCCGGAGAAGGCGCCACTTGATGGCGGGGATGCCCCGCCAACTCATCGCTGCTGGATGAAAGCCTTCTGCTTGGCAAGGTTGCCGACGCCGGCCGACAGGTTCTGCATGTTGCCGATGTTGCCGCCGCCCAGCGGGCCGCCGCCGCCGAACTGCTTGACCAGACCGCTCTGGATGGCGGTGTTGCCCACCCCCGCCGCCGTGTTGCCGACGAACGCCGTGTTGGCGCCGCCGCCCAGCACCGGCACCCCCATTGGGCCGCCGAAGCCGCCGCCCTGGACCACCGTCGCGCCCTGGCGGGCGACGTTGCCGACGCCGGCGGCTAGGTTGCTGACCTCGGCGCTGTTGGAGGTTCCCAGCACACCGCGTCCGGCGAACTGCTTGGTCATCGCCGACTGCGAGGCGAAATTCCCCACCCCGGCGGCCGTGTTGGTGATCGAGCTGACGTTCTGTGCGAAGGCCGGGGCCGACAGCAGGGCGAGGGTGGCGAAGCCGGAGAGCAGAGCTGTGCGGAACATGGGGCGGTTTCCTTTGGGGCTGGCCGGCTCTCGGTGTCCGGCTGTTGGTCGATGACCAGACCCTACCCAAGCGCCCGCTGCGCCGATGTGAGCCGAGCCACAGGGAGGTCCATTTTAGGGAGCCAGCCTATTTTCAGCCACTTAGGGTCACGAGAAGGCGCCATCACCGCCCCCTTGACGGTTTCGGGGTGGTCGAGCATCCGCCTTCAACCAACGGTCAGCTCGGTGATGGGGCAAGCGGTGATGCCGAAGGAAGACTTCCGGGCTTGGATAAAAGCCATGGGCACGAAGACGTGTTCGGAAGCTTCTGAGGCACTGGGGTATCCGTTGAGATGATCGGTACCCTCGTGGCCAGTCAGCATCGGGACAGAAAGATTGCCCTTACCGACTTACGGACGGCTTTGGCACGCGTGGCGCTCGCCGAGGGCGATTGGGCCTCAGAATGCAGAGAGTTGACCAGTGCGAATGCTTCAAACAAAGTGGGTACCAACTAAGTTGACATCAACCTACCAACGAAACCATTCTGCATGAGTCGCCGAACGAGAAACTTGGAGATAGCGATGAACGCGAAAATGCTGGCTATCACAGCATTTGCCAGCCTTATGGGTATTGCCAGCGCTTCCCACGCACAAACCGGGACGGTGCGGGGCAATTACGTAGGCTGCATCACTGAAGAGGCTTTGGATCAAGCCACCCAGGCAGCAGTCAAAAAAGATGAGCGCCTTTTTAATTCACTTATGGGTAAACAATGCATACCTATAAGTGGCCAACAATTCTCGATCCTTGATCGAGGATTTATTAGATCAAAAATTCGCGTATATGTTGGCAATAATCACATTGATCTCTACACGCCAAGCGAAGCGACACACTAAGCAACGCGGGGGCCGCCTCTCTAAAAGCGCCCCCAACGGTTGTGCCTACTGCCCCAGCGGCACCGGCACCAGTTGGCGCACTGCATCGCTGAGGAACAGGTCTCCGACCACCCCATCGGCCACCAGCCCATGCGCCCGCTGCCACATCGCCACAGCGGCCTTGGTCGCCGGCCCATAGACGCCGTCCACCTCCGTGCCGACGATCCGCTGGATGGCGCGCACCCGGTCCTGCTCGGCGCCGACCGGGGCGCGGCCCATCTGCGGCATGGGCAGCGGCGAGACCCGCGCGACCGGCACGGCAGCCGACCGGAACAGCGCCGCCTCGGCAGCCCGACGCGCGACGAGGCCCGGCAGTTGCGTCTTCACCCCATCGACCGTGGCGTAGACCCAGCGCCCAAACTGGGCGGCGGCGCTCTGGTAGTCCCCGGCGTTGAGCATCACCAGCAGGGTCGAGCAGGCGAGCGAGCCCGCCCCCAGGTTGAAGGTGAACGAGGCGAGCGCGCCGCGCTGATCGTCGGCCACCGGCACCTTGACGAGCCGGTCGACGTCGGCCGCAGCCGCCGCAAGGTCGGCCGCCAGCAGCATGTCGGCCATCGCTTTGGTGATGGTCTGGCCCATCTGGACTCCGGCAGTGTGGCCGTAGCCGATGGTCGGCACACCGGCCGGGCAGCGGTAGGCGGTCAGGTAGAGGCCTTCGAACCGCTTCACCAGATCGACGGTGGCGGAGGTGATGGCGCGCGGGATCGCCGCGCCGGTGGGCGTGGTGGGCATGGTGGCCTCCATGATGTGGGAATTATGCGTTACAGGTCGGCTGTAACGCGATTACCGGCGGTCGGCCGGCAGCAGCCGCAGCAGCCCGGCAGACAGGCCGCGCCGGGCATTGATCAGGCTGTGGGCGAGCACGAGGAGCGCGGCGTCGCGGTTGCCCTCGCAATCGGCGAGGGTTCGGGTGACCGCCTCCTCGGCGGTCTCGGGTCGGTCGGGCAAGGTGAGCACCCCTTTTGAGCGAATAGCCAAGGCACAGGTTTGGGTGGACGCTGGAGGCTGACAGCTGATCGAACCGGAACACTCGGGCGGCTTTGCCCCACGGAGCCGCCCGCCCCTTTTTAGCCGGGCATGAAAAAAGGCCGCACGCGGCGACCGGGTCGCACCGGATTGGTGTCGCAAGATCAGAAATAATCCCCAATGTTGGGATCCTTGTCAGTTGTATGGCCCCTAGCGTTTGGCTAAGATTTGCGTTTCTTGGCGGAGGGGTTATACACAATGGTTGCGCCTCCTTTCACGGCCAGGATTTCAGGAAAAATACGATGAAAATACAACCAAGCGAAATTGTTGAACGCAGATTTGATAGAATCGATAGAACATTTGTTGGATATCTCTATGAGTCTTGGAAGGTTTGCGAGATAATAAATAGCGAACAACCGAATTTTTCCTCTAAGTTTGTTGTGAACATTGGCGCTGGGGATGGCGTCGAATGCAATGATCCTTGTTATCCGTTATACAAAATAGGGTATGGCGGACTTGCCATAGAAGGAGAAAAAAATGAATTACTTCACAAAAATCTTTCATCTGAAAACATAACCACACTTACAAATACTTTTATTAATCCATTCAATGCTGGAGCACTGCTCCAACAGCACAAAACTCCGGTAAATTTTGATATGCTAAAAATTGATATAGATGGCTATGACGGACCAGTTTTGGATGCAATTCTGTCTGCCGGATATCGACCCAAGCTAATACAAGCTGAGATCAATCACGAAATACCCCCTCCGATTGAATTTAGTGTGATGTACCATTCTATCTATAAAGTGCATGATAGCGATGGGATGTTCAGCCCATTCTATGGCATGTCGCTTTCTTTTCTTGCAAAAATTGCAAGAAAATTTGGTTATCATATCGCCTATCTAGACAATATAACACCACTTACTCACGATGCGATATTGATTAGGAACGATCTTTCCGAAATTGTGGGGAGCAACTTAGACATGACAAATCAATCAATTGAAAAAATGTATTATGATCACCCTCCGACAGGATCTCATTTTTTGTCATATGGGATAAATCCATTTGAATGGAGAGATGAAAAAGACAAGACAAAACTTGCAAATTCCGTTTGGATTGCGTGCTTTGCTTCATCTGTTAAAAAATTTAACGGCGCATATCCATTTTATTTTTCTATAGCCGAATAAAATGAAGATCGCGCTCTGTTTTAGAGCGCGATCTTATCCGCCTATAAAACGCTGCATGCGGCAGCCAAGTCAATCAAGGTTGGATTGTTGTCGCGGGGCTATTGGAGGTAGGTGAACACCTGCTTGCCGGCCCCGTTGACCGGGGCGATGGTCGCCAAGGTCGCCCAGGCCAACGCATCGTTCGAATACTGCACGAACACCGTCCCGCTGATGCGGCCGGTCTGTGGGGTGATCGACAGGGATCGCACCGTCACCGCCGTCCCGAAGTCCACGTAAATCCAGGCGTTGCTCGCCGCCCCATCGGCGGTCGACCATTCCGTCGAGGTGTTGTCATCAAGGGCGCGGCTCGCCGGGAACCCGCTGTAGACGCTGCTGGCGGTCGCGGTCTTGCCCGTCGTGAGGTCGCTGCCGGAGCCGTCGCTCGCCGAGAACATCTCCAGCTCGAAGAGGGCCGTGTAGTCGCCGGCCCCCGTGTAGGGCGCCCCGTTGGAAAGCAGCCGCCAGTACCGGCCCGCCACCAGCCCGTGCCCGGTCACGTCGACGGTCAGGGTGTTGGCCGCGTCGTTGTGGGTGATGGCCACGCCGTTGCCGCCCACCATGAAGGCGGCGACCGTGTCGCGGATGAACTCGGCCAGATCGGGCAGATCGGCCACCGTCAGGGCGACGTCCCCGACGCGGCCGGCGACGGAGCGGACGCGGTCGGTGTTGTCCACCTTGCCCCAGCTGGCGCCCGAGGAGACGATCCAGTCGCCGACCTGCCAATCCGCTTCGCCGTTGATCACGGTGGTGCCGGCGACCGAGACGACGTAGTAGCGGCCCTTGTTGCCCGAGGCCGCCGCCGGAATGGCCGGTGTGTTCGTTGCGGCGTTCCAGGTGCCCTGGTAGTTGAGGGCGCCCAGGATCGCCGCCGGCAAGCGGCTGGTCGGCACCTTGCCGTCGCCGTCCAGTTCGCAGATGCCGCCCGGCTGGCCGGGGAGGACGGACGCGGCGGCGACCTGCGCCGCAGCAGCAGCGGCATCAGCGCCCACCCGGTCGTTGTGGGTGGCGGTCTTATCGGCCGCGACCGTTGCTGTGTCGGCTGCCACGGTCGCCCGATCCGTTGCCGCCGCCGAGGCCGAGGCTTGGGCCGAGGCAACGGCATCGCCGATCCCAGCGGCCCGCGCGTCCAGCTCGGTCAGGACATCGCCGAAGAACGGAGTCCAATTCTCGAAATATTTGAAGGGCTGGAAGTCGGCGAGCGTCCAGTTCCGGCCGTTGAACATCGGCATCAGATCAGCTCCTCGGCGTTGATGGCCCAGCCGTAGCGGCCGAGCGAGGTCGTGGTGATGCCGACCGTATCGGT
>NZ_RZIJ01000013.1 GCF_003989665.1 Azospirillum doebereinerae
CGGTTCCGGCGGCATCGACACCGTCACCCTGGGCAACACCGGCAACACGCTGGTCGTGTCGGCCCTGGAGACCCTGGCCGGCGGCACGGGCACCGACGTCGTCACCATCGGCGTCACCACCGGCAGCGCGATGCTGGTCTCGTCGGTCGAGACCCTGATCGGCAACACCGGCGTCGACACCGTCACCCTCGGCTCGGCCGGCAACACCCTGCTGACCTCGGCGCTCGAGACCATCACGGGCGGTGCGGGCACCGACTTGGTCTTCCTCGGCTCCGTCGGCAACAACCTGCTGGTCAGCGCGGTCGAACTGCTGATCGGCGGTGCGGGCACCGACGTCGTCACGCTGGCCGGCAACGGCAACTCGATCGTCGTCCGTGACCTCGAGACCCTGACCGGCTCCGCCGGCAACGATCTGGTCACGCTGGGCAACACCGGCAACACCCTGCTGGTCGCCGCCCTGGAGACCCTGGCTGGCGGTGCTGGCACCGACGTCATCACCATCGGCATCACCTCCGGCAGCACGCTGGTGGTTTCGGCGATCGAGACCCTGACCGGCAACACCGGCACCGACATCATCACGCTCGGCGCCGGCGGCAACACCCTAGCGGTCACCCTGGTCGAACAGGTCTGGGGCGGCACGGGCACCGACGTCGTCACGCTCGGCTCCGCCGGCAACGCGGTGGTCGTCCAGTCCCTGGAAACCCTCACGGGTGGCGTGGGCGTCGACAGCGTCTCCCTCGGCTCCAGCGGCAACACCCTGCTGGTCTCGGCGATCGAGACCCTGGGCGGCGGTTTCGGCAACGACGTCGTCTACCTCGGCGGCACCGGTGGCACGCTGGTCGTTGGTCAGGTGGAAGTCCTGGTCGGCAGCGCGAACGTCGATGTCGTCACCCTCCTCGGTGTGGCCGGCAACACGCTGGTCATGCGTGACATCGAGACCCTGACCGGCGGCAGCACCTCCGATCTGGTCATTCTCGGCAACACCCGGAACGTCGTTCAGGTTTCCAGCATCGGAACGCTGACCGGCGGCACGGGCGTGGACGTCATCACCCTCGCCGGCACCGCGGGCAACACCCTGCTGACCTCCGGCCTGGAGAGCATCACGGGCGGCGCCTTCACCGATCTCGTCGTGCTCGGCTCCGCCGGCAACACCCTGACGGTCTCCTCGCTGGAAACCCTGACGGGTGGCGCGGGTACGGACGTGGTGTTCCTCGGCTCCGCTGGTAACACCCTGGTCGCCAACGCGCTCGAAGTGCTGGTCGGCGGCGCGGGCACCGACATCGTCACGCTGGGCGTCGCTGGTGCGACGATCGCCGTGCGCGACGTCGATACCCTGATCGGCAACACCGGCACCGAGATCGTCTTCCTGGGCGACACCGCCAACACCCTGGTGGCCACCCAGATCGACATCCTGATCGGCGGCGCGGCCATCGACATCGTCACCCTGGGCGGTACGGCGGGCAACACGCTGATCACCCGTGGTGTCGAGACCCTGATCGGCAGCGCGGCGGTGGACATCGTCCGGTTGGGCGACACGGCCAACACCCTCACGGTGTCGGGCGTCGAGATCCTCACCGGCGGCACCAACACCGACGTCGTCTTCCTGGGTTCGGCCGGCAACAACCTGATCGTCAACGCGGTCGAGGTTCTGGTCGGCGGCGCGGGCACCGACGTCGTCACGCTGGGTTCCTCCGGCACGACGATCGCCGTGCGCGACGTCGAGACCCTGATCGGCAACACCGGCACCGAGATCGTCTTCCTGGGCAACGGCGCCAACACGGTGGCCATCTCCCAGGTCGACATCCTGATCGGCGGCACGGCCAACGACATCGTCAGCCTGACGGGCACGTCGGGCAACACGCTGATCACCCGTAGCGTCGAGACCCTGATCGGCAGCGCGGCGGTGGACATCGTCCGGTTGGGCGACACGGCCAACACCCTTACGGTGTCGGGCGTCGAGACCCTCACCGGCGGCACCAGCACCGACATCGTCTTCCTGGGTTCGGCCGGCAACGACCTGACCGTCAGCGGCGTCGAGGTTCTGGTCGGCGGTACGGGCACCGACATCGTCCGGTTGGGCGCATCGGGCAACACGATCGCCCTGCGCGACGTCGAGACGCTGGTCGGCTCTTCCAACAGCGACATCGTGTTCCTGGGTGACACCAGCAACACGCTGACGGTGTCGGGCGTGTCGATCCTGATCGGCGGCACGGCCAACGACGTCGTCACCCTGGGTACGGCGGGCTCGCTGATCACCCGCGGTGTCGAAACGCTGGTGGGCAGCGCCGGTACGGACATCGTCCGTCTGGGCGACACGGCCAACACCCTCACGGTGTCGGGCGTCGAGACCCTGTTCGGCGGCACCAGTTCGGATGTCGTGACGGTGACGAGCGGTTCCATCCGCTTCGTCGGCGGCGCGGGTGCCGACACGGTGACGCTGCAGGCCGGTGTGAACGCCGACCAGATCGTCTTCACGACGGGTGGTGACGGTGGTGCGGCCGGTGCCAACACCGGCTTCGACGTGATCAACAACTTCCAGACCACGGATCGCGTCGTGATCTCGGGTGCGTTGGGGACCCTCGTCGACCGCAACGGCACCGGTGCCCTCGAAGGGGCGACCCGTGCGCAGGGTGCGGTGAACATGACCACGGACGAGGTCGTCGCCTTGTCCACGGCCGTGTCGGACTTGGCCGACGCTGGGCTGGCCAGCTTCCGCACCGCTCTGGGTTCGCTGACCGGTTCCTCGGCGAACGCGAGCAACCTGGTGCTGGCGAACGACGGGACGAACACCGGGCTCTACCTGGTGATCGACGCGAACGGAGACGGTCAGGTTGCCGCCACCGAAGCCCGCCTGCTGGCGCGCTTCAACGGTGTCCTGCTCGGCACCGGGAACGTCAACCTCGGTTGATCCCTGGCGAAAGCCTGAAGACAAGGGGAGGGGCGCTTTCGGGCGCCCCTTTCTTTTTTGCTCACCCTTTCCGTGCCAAGGCTCCGGCCAACCCGACACGGCTTGACAAGCGCCGACCCGGCGCGGAATGGTCCCCCCGCGGGTTGCCGGACAGTCGAGCCTTGGCGGTCGCAGCATCGCTATCGCAGGAAAACCGGGACCATCGTCATGCTTCCTCAACTGGCGTTCACTTGGCAGCTTTCGGAGATCCATGGCTGGGGCTTGGTCGGGGTCCACACCGCCCTGTATCTGGTCGAGCAGGACCGCCCGCCGCTGCTTCTGGAAAAGCCGTTGATGAGCAGCCTGCGGCCGGAAAACCGGGCGCGGCTCCAGCCCCTGGTGGCGTCGTATGAACAAACCCTCGCCCTGACCGAACAGAATCCCGGCAAGACGCTGAAGCTTCGGGAATGCGACGTGATGCACGCGCTGGGCAACGGCTTTGTGCCCGGCCCGCCGAGCCAACATTTCCAAGGCCGCCGCAACATCGGCGTCATCGCCTACGAGGACACCCGCTTCGACGGCGCCATCCTGGAACGGGCGCGCCGCTACGACCGGATCGTCGTCCACTCCACCTACAATCGGAAGCTTCTGGAGGACCAGGGCTTCACCAACATCGGCTGCGCCCTCCAGGGCATCGACGCGAGCGAACTGGTCGTGCCGCCGCCCTCGGGGCGTTTCGGCGACCGCTTCGTCATCTTCTCGGGCGGCAAGCTGGAGTTCCGCAAGGGGCAGGACATCGTGCTGGCCGCCTTCCTGCGCTTCCACGCCCGTCACCCCGACGCCCTGCTCGTCACCGCGTGGCAGAACGCCTGGACCGAGGTCGGCATGGGCATGGCGGAATCCACCCTGGTCCCCCATCCTCCGCGCGTGCGCGACAACCGGATCGACGTCCGCAGCTGGGCGTTCGAGAACGGCGCCGACGAGAGCAATTTCCTCGACCTCGGTTTCCTCGGCCGTCACCAGATCGCCGGCGTGCTGGCCGAATGCCACGCCGCCGTCTTCCCGAACCGCTGCGAAGGCGCCACCAACCTCGTCGCCATGGAAGCGATGGCCTGCGGCGTTCCCGTCATCCTGTCGGCCAACACCGGCCACATGGACCTGGTCGTCGGCGACGTCTGCCTGACGCTCGACGACCAGCGCCCGGTGCCCGACCGCAACGGCAGCCGTGTCGGCTGGGGCGAATCCTCGGTCGAGGAACTGGTCGAGCGGCTGGAAACCCTCTACGCCGACCGCAGCGCCGCCAAGGCACGCGGCGCGCGCGCCGAACGCTTCATCCGCGGCGAGCGGACGTGGCGCGCCTTCGCCGAGGCCTTCGTCGCCGTCTCCGGCGATCCGGCCGCCGCGGCCGTTTCCGATTCTGCCCCCGCCGATCGCCGGGAGGGCCCGGCGGCACCGTCGCCGGCCATGGGCGGCGGAGCACCCCAGACCATGACCATCCAGGACGCCCTGGCGCTCGCCCACGGGCACCGCGACGCCGGCCGGCTGGCGGAGGCGGAGACCGTCTATCGCCAGATTTTGGCGGTGCGCGCGGATCTGGTCCCTGTCCGGCTCGGCATTGCCCAGACGCTGCTCCTTCAGAATCGGGCGACGGCGGCACTTGCCGCCTACCGTTCGGCCATCGCCCTGCAACCGGACGCCGCCGAACTTCACGCCGGTGCCGGGAACGCGCACCAGCGCACCGCCGGCTACCGCGACGCCGCCACGGCCTTCCGGCGGGCGGTGACCCTGCGCCCGGACTGGCTGGAAGGCTGGAAGGCGCTGGGCAACCTCAGCGCGCTGGGCGGCGACGCGGAAACCGCCATCGAGGGGCTGCGGCGCAGCACCGGCCAGGGTCCGCACCAGCCGGTCCGGCTCTCCGACCTCCATTGCGCCCTGTCCAGCCACGACGCGATGGCCGGGCGGCGCGGACCCTGCGCCGGGCCGCTCAACGTCATCTACCGGATCAGCGACGGCGGCTATCCCAAGCCCAAGATCGCCGACAAGCGCACCTGCCTGCGCAATTTCCTGCAAACGGTGGGGCCTCTGCCCGGCCGGATGACGGTGGTGGCGGACAACTGCCACGACGAAACGGTGGTCATGATCGAGCGGGAAGCCGCCGAACATTTTGGACGCAAGGACGCCATCCGCATCCAGCGCACCAGCCTGGGCAACGGCCCGTCCTGGATCCACGCCCGCGACTTGGCGCTGGAACACGACGACGCCGAGCCCTTCTATTTCATCGAGGACGACTACCTGCACCTGCCAGGTGCCGGCGCCACCCTGCTGGAGGGGCTGGAACGGGCCGATTACGTCAGCCTCTACGACCATGCCGACAAGTACAAGGCGCCGGCCCTCGCCGGAAACCCGGTGGTCAGCCATGGCGGCGAGGTGACCCGCCTGATCCTGACCGCCTCGTCCCATTGGAAGTTCACCACCAGCACCACGATGACCTTCGCGGTGCGGGTCGGCACGCTGCGGCAGGACAAGCCGCTGTTCGATCGCTTCACCAGCAGCCGGCACCCCGACGACTTCGCCGTCTTCATCAACCTGATCACGCGCGGCCGCACCGTGCTGACCACCGTCCCCGGCCGCTCCACCCACGGGGAACCGGCGCTGCTGTCGCCGCTGGTCGATTGGGCCGCCGTCGCCGCAGCCGCAGCCGCAGCCGTCGCCGATGTCGGAGAGACGGTGCGTTGACGCTCCCCCCGTTGCGATCGCTGGGCTATCCCCTCAAGCTTCTGGTCAGCGCCGGCATCCTGCTGTTTCTGCTGAGCCGGATCGACCTTGTGGAGGTGCTGCACGAATTCGGCGGCATGCAGCCATCCCTCGCGGCGGCCGCCATGGCGCTGCTTGCCGCGACGCACGCCGTCAACGCGCTGAAGCTCGGGGTGCTGCTGCCGGAGCGGCGGGTCGGCTCCCTGTTCGCCTACACCCTGATCGCCCAGGCCTACGCCCTGCTGCTGCCCGGCCAGATCGCCGGCGAGGCCGTCAAGGCTTACCGCCTCAGCCGGGGGAACGGGGCCGAGGCGGGCGGGGTGGTGTCGGCCGTGGTCTTCGACAAGCTGGTCGGCGGCTTCGCCATCCTGCTGCTGTCCCTGACCGGCCTGTTGACCGAACCGACGCGCTTCGGCGGCGGGGGCGCCGTCTGGGCGACCGCCGCCGCCCTCGGCATCCTGCTGCTGTCCGTCGCCGCCTTGGCCGTCCATCCGGTCCAGACGGTCCTCCTGCGCCTGTTCCGAAGCGATGCCGATGGCTGGCGCGGCTGGATCGGCCGGCATCTGTCCCGTTTCCTGGAGTCCTGGCGCGCCCAGGCGATGCAGCCGCGCACCGTGGCGCTCTGCCTCGCCTACGGGGTGCTGTCCCAGACGCTGACGGTCGCCGGCTGCGTTCTGTTCGGCATGGGGCTGGGGATCGATCTCGGCTACGCGATCTGGTGCGTGATCATCGGCATGCTGACCGTCGTCCTGCTGGCTCCTCTGACGATCGGCGGCCTCGGTCTGCGCGAAATCTCGCTGGTCGGCATGCTGGGGCATTTCGGTGTCGCGCCCGACCGCGCCCTCGCCCTGTCCCTGGCCATTTTCGCGTTCCAGATCATGGTGGCGGTGCTCGGGATCGCTGTCGACCTGCTGGTTCTGCGCGAACGGCGGGCGTGACATGACCGGCCCGGCATCGCACCGCCGGCCCGAGCTGGACATCGCCCGCGCCATCGGGATCCTGTGCGTCCTCTACGGCCACGCCCTGGAGATGGCCTTTCTCGGGCGGGCGCAGGAACTGGGTTTCGCCTTCGCCCAGTGGCGTTTTCTCTACAGCTTCCACATGCCGCTGTTCTTCCTCGTCTCCGGCATGCTGTTCCGGGAGCGGCGCACGCGCGACGCCATCGCGAGCGCGCTCTTCCTCCTGCTCCTCGCGGCTGCCGTCCACGCGCTGGGCTGGCTCGGCACGTGGGGCCTCGGGGATCCCGGCGCAACGCTCGACAGCCTCCTCTTCCCCCTGCTGAACGGCTACGGCTTCTACACCTCGGTCGTCTGGTTCCTGGTCGCGCTGTCTTTCGTCCAGTTCGCCCATCACGCGATGGCGCGGAGCGGGCCGGCCGGCCGGGCCGCCGTCGCGGCGCTCCTCGCCGCCTCCTTCGTCGCCGCCCAAACGACGGGAACCTATCGTTTCCAGATGGGGGCGCTGCTGCCCGGGGCGGTGTTCTACGCCATCGGGCATTGGCTGACGCGCTCCGACCACGCCGGCCCGTCGGCCCGGCTGCGCCCGTTTGTAATCCCCGCCGCCATCGCGGCGACGCTGCTGCTCGCCCCGCTCAACAACGGCTGCCTGCTCGATCCGGCCGCGCGTTGCGGGATCCCGGCGCTGAACGGGGGCTTTGCCGTCTGGATGGCCTTCGGGGCGATCGGCTTCGCTCCGGCCTTCCTGGTCACGGCCCTGCTCGGCAGCCTGGGCGTGCTGTGGAGCGCGCAGGCCCTCGCGCAACGGGGTGGGGGCGTAGCGACGGCGCTCTCCGCCCTCGGGGCGCGGACGCTTGACCTGCTGATCGTCAACGGCTTCGTCCTCCAGTTCGTCCAGCCCCATCTGAAGCGCGTCATCGCCGACGGCGCTCCCGCCTGGGTCGGGGTTGCCTGGGCGCTCGGCCTGACCGTGGCGCAGATCCTGCTGCTGCCCCTGCTGGGACGGGCGACCGCGCCACTCATCGCCCTGGCGCGGGGAATCGCGGAGACGACGGCGGGCGGGCGCCGCGCCCCGTCCGCGTCCCACAGTTGATTTCGACCGTTCGCGCGGTATGATCGCCACCCCGGCGGTTCCGCCGGAAACCGGAGAGCCTTTGTCCGTGTCTGCCCCCGCCCCCCAGCGCCCCTGGACGGTCTGCCCCGCCTGCGGCGGCACGGACCACCGGGACGACTACGACTTCTCCGTCACTTCCACCCCCGGCGCCGTGCCTGGACGGGTCGTCACCTGCCGGGGCTGCGGCCTGCAGTTCAAGATCGCCGCGCGTCCCGACGTGCCGCTCGCCGATTATTACGCCGACACGGGGCTCTACCAGCACCGCGACGACGAGGCCGAGGCCGACAAGGAGTTCGCGCGCATCCTGGAGATCCTGCGCGGCCGCGTCCAACCCGGCGCCCGTCTGCTCGACATCGGCTCGGGCCCCGGGAATTTCCTGCGCGCCGCGGTGCGCGCCGGCTACGACGTCACCGGGGTCGAACTGAACGCCGGCCTGGCCGAGCTGGCCCGCACCGCCAGCGGGGCCGAGGTGATCGCCGGCGACGCCCTCGCCCTACCCAGGCTCCTGGCCGGGCGCGAAGGCGGCTACGACGTCGTCACCATGCTCGACCTGATCGAGCATGTGCTCGATCCCGTCCGCCTGCTGCGCGAGGCCGCCAGCTTCCTGAAGCCGGACGGCGTCCTGCTGGTCTACACCCCGAACCACGCCGGGCTGATCACCCGCGTCGCGGCGCTCGCCCACGGGCTGACCCTCGGGCGGGTCCAGGGGCCGCTGCGCGGCATCTACGACTGCGACCACATCGTCTTCTTCACGCCGGAGACGCTGCACGACGCCGTCCGCCGGGCCGGGCTGGAGCCGGGCGCCCTCACCATGGTCAAGTTCAACCCCGACCGCCGCAACATCGCGCGGGGCGTCACCGCCTCGGCGCTGCGCCTCATCGAGAGCGTCAGCCCCGTCCTGTTCGGCGAATTCCGCATGGTGCTGCTGGCCCGCCCGGCCGGCCCGCCATCCCCTTAGGAGAGGCCGATGGCCCTGCCGCAAGACCGTCCGCCCACCCCCGCCACGGCCCCCACATTGGCCGCCCTGGAGCTCGCCGGCTACGACGAGGGCTGGGACAGCAAATGGACCGACATGCGCCGTCACGGGCCGACCGGCCGGCATCTGCGCCGGATCATCGCCCGCATCATCGCCGACCTGCCGGCGCAGACCGTGCTGGACGTCGGCTGCGGCGAGGGCTCGCTGATCCAGGCGCTGCGCGCCGGGAAGCCGGCGGTCTACAGCGGCGCCGACTTCTCGGAGAGCGCGCTGCGCATCGCCCGCCAGCGGACGCCCGACGCCGAGTTCTTCCGCCTCGACCTGACGGAGGGGGCGCTCGACCGCCGCTTCGACCTCGTGCTGTGCACCGACGTGGTCGAACACATCGAGGACGACGTAACCGCCATCGCCAACCTCGCCCGGATGACCGGGAAACACCTGCTGGTCGCCACCATGCAGGGCCGCATGCGTGCCTACGAGAAGGGCGTCGGCCATGTCCGCAACTACCGCTACGGCGAGCTGAAGGCGAAGGTCGAGGCCACCGGGCTGGTGGTCGACCGGGTGGTGCAGTGGGGGTTCCCCTTCTTCTCGCCGCTCTACCGCGACCTTCTGACGCTGACCGGCGCGCGCGGCACCGAGGGGGAATACGGACCGGTCCGCCGCCTCGTCGCCGAGGCGCTCTACACCCTGTTCCTGTCCAACCGCTGGGACCGGGGCGACTACGTCTTCGTTCTGGCCCGGCGCCCCTGAGCCGGAGCCTCCGCAACCGCTCTCAAACGGTATCCCGGACCATGGTTCCGCCGCCCGCCCGCCGCTCCTCGACCAGCGTGAGGAAGGACAAGGCGGCGGACCGCCAGGAGAAGCTCTCCTCGACCC
Organism: Azospirillum doebereinerae; assembly: GCF_003989665.1. Taxonomy (GTDB): domain Bacteria; phylum Pseudomonadota; class Alphaproteobacteria; order Azospirillales; family Azospirillaceae; genus Azospirillum; species Azospirillum doebereinerae. The sequence continues at coordinate 9,564 of NZ_RZIJ01000013.1, forward strand.
GCGCCCGGCCCCGCCCGCCGAACCCGGCGCGCAGCGCCGCGTCCCCGGCCAGACGGCGGAGCGCGGCGGCCAAGGCGTCGGGCTCCTCCGGCGGGACGAGGAAGCCGGTCTCGCCCTCCACCACCAGATCGCACGCGCCGGCCACGGCCGAGGCGACGACCGGCAGGCCGCTCGCCATCGCCTCCAGCACCACGTTGGGCATCCCCTCGTCGCGCGAGGGCAGGACGAAGACGTCGGCCTTGCGGTAGACATCGGCGAGCGCCGTGCGGCTGAGCCAGCCATGGATGCGCACCCGACCGGCCAGCCCGAGGCCGGCGGCCTGGCTTTCCAGCGCGTCGCGCCATTCGCCGTCGCCGACCACGTCCAACGCGACGTTGTCCAGGCCCGGCCGGGCGAGGGCGTCGATCAACACGTCGATCCCCTTCTGCGCCACCAGCCGGCCGACCGCCAGCAGGCGCACCGGCCCATCGGAAGAGCGTGTGGGGGCGGCCCCTTCGGCAACGGCCCGGGCCGGGGCGGCGGGGTGGAAGAGGGTGGAGTCCACGCCGTTGGGAATGACCGGGATGTCCAGGCCGGGCATGAAGCCCTTGGCCAGATCGGCCAGGCCGGCGCTGTTGGCGGTGACCGCCGCCGCTTGGCGCCACACCGTCCGCGTCATGGGGGCGAGCAGCCGGTGGAAGCGGTCCACCCCCTCGCAACGGAAGCCCGGCACGTCGCCGCCGCGCAGGCAGACCACGTAGGGAACCCCGGTCAGCTGGCGCAGCAGCCAGGTGACCGGGCCGCTGGGAATGCCGATGAAGGCAAGCGCCGCGTCGGGCCGCCAGCGAGCGGCCAGCACCGGCGCCACCAGCGAGGCCCCCGCCATGTAGAGCGCCATCTCGCCGATGCGGCCACGGTCGGGCCGGCGGCGGAAGGCCGGAAGGCGGTGGATGACCGCGCCGTCCGTCTCCTCGCGCCAGGGCAGGCCGGGGTAATGGGTGGTCAGCACCCGCACCTCGCAGCCCATGGCCGTCCATTCGCGGATCAGGTGCCGGCTCGCCGTGGCGGCACCCCCGCCGATCGGCGGGTATTCGTAATTCAGGAAAAGCAGCTTCATGGCGCGGACCCCGTCGTAGCGCCCCTCAGCGCCCCCTTACCGGCCATGGTCGACCACGGCCATCGAATGCACCTCCCCGACCGCGCGGCCGGCACCCCGGCGCGCGTGCGGCCGGTTGGCGGCCTCGCTGCCCTTGCCCAGCCTTTCGCCGATCAGGTAGAGCGGCCGGCTCTTCACCTCGCCGTAGATGCGGCCGATGTACTCGCCCATGATGCCGAAGCAGAAGATTTGCAAGCCGGTGAACAGCAGGCCGATCAGGAAGACCGACAGCGGCTCGGGCACCCAGGTTCCGGTCCACGCCCACCACGACAGGGCCGAGACCGCCCCGACGATCGAGGACACGAAGGTGATCAACCCGACGATCGACATGATGCGCAGGGGCATCGCCGAGGACGACACCAAGCCGTCCAGCGCCAGCCGGATCATCTTGCGCAGCGGGTATTTGGTGACCCCGGCGTAACGGCGCTCCCGGTGGTAGGGGACGCCCTCCTGCCGGTACCCCAGCCAGCTGATCATGGCGCGCAGCAGGCGGTGCTGCTCCGGCATGGAGCGCAGCGCGTCGATGACGGTGCGGTCCATCAGTCGGAAATCTCCGACGTTGGAAGGGATGTGGACGTCGGAGATGGCGTTGATCAGCCAGTAGAAGACCTTGGCCGTGACCAGCTTGAAGCGGCTCTCGCCGTCGCGCGACAGGCGCTGCCCGTAGACGACCTGGGCGCCGCTGCGCCATCTCTCCAGCATGGGAAGGATGGTTTCGGGGGGATCCTGGAGGTCGGAATCGATGATGACGACGGCGTCGCCCTCGACATGGTCGAGCCCGGCGGTCAGCGCCATCTGGTGGCCGAAGCAGCGCGACAGGCGCAGCACGGCGACGCGGGGGTCGCGCTTGCAGATCTCGTTGAGGATGAAGGGGGTCCGGTCGGTGCTGCCGTCGTCGATGTAGACGACCTCCAGCTCCTCCTCGATGCCATCCAGCGCCGCGCAGAGACGCCGATGGAACTCGGCGATGACCCCTTCCTCGTTGTGGCAGGGGGCGATGACGGAAACCATCCGCGTGTTCATGAACTCACCAGCTTCCCGCCGGAGCAGCGCAGGTCCCATCCGGCCGTTGCGCGGCAATGAGAGTCCCGCCGCCGCCCTTTCCTAGCGGCTCCCCCCCTTAAGTCAACCGCAATCTCTGGGACCGGACAAGGCCCGGCCGGCCGGAGGAATGGCCGCCCGTAGCCTCACTGCCCATGGGCGGCGTCGATGAACCGGGCGACGGCGGACCAGGAGATCTCGGCGATCTCCTTGTTGTTGTCCGCCCCATGCCCGAAGGCGTCGCCATGCCGGCTGTGCTCACGGAACACGAAGCCGTCGGCACGGCCCTCGACGCCGAAATAGGCGTGACGCTTCAGTTCCGCCAGGATCTGGTAGTCGTAATGATGCGCGCCTGCCGGGAAGATCTCCAGCACGGCGCCGTGCGGCGGCAGCCACAGCAGGTTCGTCATCCCGTTGCCGTGCACGCCGACGAGAAGATCGTAGCCCGCGGTTCTCCGCACCTGCTCGTGCCAGGGCAGCTCGGCGTAATCCACCGCATCCACCTGGATGCCGCCCTCCTCCAGCGTACGTAGAAGCTGCGCCTCGAGCGGGCCGGACAGGCAGCGCGGCGGCTTCCGCTTCACATAGAGGGCTCGCCGAACCTCGCCCGGCGCGGGGGGCGGCTTCGGCGAGGCCGCCACGTGGCGGAAAAGCACGTCCGCAAGCCCGCCCGTCCAGGCGCCCGCGATCGGCAGCACCGGCTCCAGGAACTTGTTGATCCGGGTCACGGCCAGGGTACGGTCGATCAGGACCACGTTGGTCAGGTCGACATCGGTCATGTCGGCCGGGGTCATCACCTCGACGTTCGGGTAGATGGCGGACAGAAGCTCCTTCTGGATGTTGTTCTGGGCCGGGTTTGTCCAGTTCCGGCTGGTGAAGACGATCCGGGCCACCGCCGCGTCCGGCAGATAGCTCCGGTGAAAGGCATGGAGGGCCAGGAATATCTCGATGAAGTGGAAATAATGGCCGATGTAGTTCGGGTCATGCACCAGGAAGGTGACGTTGCGCCACGCCTCGGCATCCGGGATGGAGGGGAAGAACGGGACGGGCGCGTCGAAACCGATGTTGTGCCCCTGCTCCGCCCGGCGCCGAATGGAGGCGCGCTGAAACAGCCGAAAGGGCATGTGCTCCGCCAGGGAGGCGTGCGTCAATGCTGATGTACGGTTGATCACGTCTTTATCCTGCACAGGGGCGACAGTTCGAATTCTCTAAGTTTATTCAAATCCTACCCAGCGCCGCCGATCCTAGACCACGACGGATCGGCCTGTCACCTGCTGTCCATGCCGTCAGGCGTCGGCATCGACGCGGCGAACGCTTTCTCTTCGCCCTTGACGTTCGGCGATGATATGAGCGTCCTCCTGCGGAAACACGCCCTTGCCTTTCCGAACGCGGCCGCCTCCACGGTGCATGATGTCGAACGAAACACCTTCCTTTCCGATCACGGTGGAGGCCCTCCCGTCCAGAGAGGGAATGGAGGCCGCCCTCCGCACGGACGCCCCGCCCCGGGGCCTGGAGGCATTGGGCCACGGCGCTTTGGATACGGCGACCGCGATGCTGGACGCACGGCACCATCACAGCGAGGGGCGTCTGTTCGTCGCGCGCCTCCTGTACGACGCGATACTTGCCGTTGAGCCGACGCATCACGACGCCCTGCATGGCCTTGCCGTTCTCCTGGTCCAGTGGGGCGACGTGAAGGGCGGCCTCGACCTGATCGGCCGGGCGGTGGACCGCCACGGCATGACCAACGATCTCGACCGCACGCTGGCCCGCCTGACCAGGTTTTACCTGGAGCGTTTCGTCCAGCCGACGGACGGCCTCTCCCGGCGGATCGACGTGATCGCCCCCCTGATGCCGAAGCTCCGGCAATCGCCCGCCGCCTACGAACAGCTGTTCTTCCATTTCGGCGGCGCCACCCCGAAGCTGCGCAGGGAAGGCCATTACCGGACCGCTGCCCGCTTCGCCAAGGTCGCTACGCTCATCGAGCCGGGCCGCTTCGACATCCTCTTCAACCTCGGCTTCTTCCTGGAGGCGGACGGGGACTTCGAAGGCGCGGCGGCGGCGTACCGGCATGCGGCGGCGGCCGGTGACCGCAGCCAGCACGCGCACGCCTGCATGATGTCGATGCACCTCGCCTTCCGGCTCGGACGCTGGTCGGAGTTCAAGGGGTTGCTGGCCCACAAATACGACTACGACGTGGTGGGCTGGTGGAAGACCCATCTGCCCGTTCCGATCTGGGACGGCACCATCCGGGAAGGCGCACGCATCCTCATCAACGGGGAATCGGGCTTCGGCGACGTCATCCAATGCCTGCGCTACGCCGATTACTTCAGCCAGCGTGGCATGATCGTGCACATCGTCTGCGTTCCCGGCCTGAAAGCTCTGTGCGCGCTGGGCAAGGGGGTGACGAGCGCCCTCACCCAAGGAGACCGGCTTCCCCCCGTCGATTTCCGCGCGCAGTCGTTCGACCTCTTCTACACGCTCGAAACCGACGCCGCCCGTTGCTTCGGCAGCGGCCCGTACATCGAGATTGCGAAGAGTCCTCACCGGGCGCCGACGCTGGAACGCAGGGACGGCGATGTTCTGATCGGCATCAAGTGGACGACGACCGACGCCACCAAGGACCTGCCGCTGGCGCTGTTCGCCAAGCTGCTGCTGCGGGACGGCATTCGTCTGGTCAGCCTCCAGCCGGAACCACCGGACGCGGAGAGCGGGCTCACGGTCGAACGGCCGCTCGATTCGTATTTCGCCGATCCGGCTTACGCCTTCGTCAGCACGGCCTGGGTCATCGACCAGATGGATCTGGTGGTCACGGCGGACAGCGTGATCGCGCATCTGGCCGGCGCGGTCGGGGCCAAGACCTGGGTGGCGCTGAAGCCGGTGCCCGACTGCCGCTGGCTCGTCGACCGGACCGACACGCCCTTCTACGACAGCGCTACCCTGTTCCGGCAGGCCCCGGACGAGCCCTGGTCGGCGGTCTTCGACCGCATGGCCGAGGCGCTCCGGCAGCGTCTGGAAGCCGTTCGCCCGGTGGTCCAACCCATGGCCCGGCCGATCTGAAGGCCACCGCCCGCAACCGGGCCGGGTGCGGAGGCGGGGCGGGGCGGGGCGGGGAATCTTGCAAAAGCACAGGGTATGGGATATTGCCGACCCCGTCCCCACGGAGGCCGGAAGACCCAGGATGCCGTTTTCCTTCGAGAATAGCGCGCCTCCGCTCGGGCAGTTCAGCGGGCGGGCGAAATGGATGCTCGCGGCCAAGGGGGCGGTCACCGTCCTGCTGGTGGCGTGGCTGCTGCGCCGCGTCGATTGGCTGCTGGCCGCGGACCGGCTCCGGCACGCCGACGGCGGCTGGCTGTTCGGCGGGTTCGCCCTAGTCTGCGGCGCGCTGCTGGTGACCACGATCCGCTGGCAATGGGCCGGCGCCGCCGTCGGCCTGTCGCTCCCGCTGAACCAGGCCGTCCGCCACAGCCTGGTCGGCCAGTTCTTCGGGCAGGTCCTGCCGGCCGGGGTCGGGGTGGACGCCGTGCGCGGCTGGCTGGCCTACCGGTCCGGCCACCCCGCCGAAGGGGTGGTGGCCAGCCTGCTGATCGACCGGCTGGCCGGGCTGCTCGGCCTTCTCCTCCTCGACATCGTCGCCGCCGTCACCCTGCTCTATCATATCGCACCCGACTTTGCCCTGGCCGGGCTGCTGGCCGGTGCGGTGATGGTCGGCAGCTTCGCCGCGGTCCTCTTCCTCAACCGGATCCCCCTGCCGGCGCGCCTGAGGCTGCGGCTGTTCGACACGTTGCGGACGATCCTGCGCAGCGCCGAGAAGGGGCTGACCACCCCGGCCTCGCTCAACGCCCTGGCGCTGTCCCTGCTGGTCCAGATCCTGTTCGTCGGGGCGGTGCTGCTGTTGGCCCGCGCCCTGGGCGCCCCGATCGGCGTGCAGGCGGGCTTCGCCGTGGTGCCGATCGCGCTGACGCTCGCCTCGATGCCGATCTCCCTGAACGGCTGGGGCATCCGGGAGGGCGCCATGGTCGCCGGCCTGCAGGTCCACGGCGTCGGCGTCGACGACGCCTTCCTGGTGTCCGTGCTGCTGGGCACGGCGCTGCTCCTGGCCTCGCTGCCCGGCGGACTCCTGTGGTTCTTCAAGCCGCCGGAACGCCCGTCATAGGCCTTGCCCCCGGCTGTTTCGGGTGACCTGCCCCTCCGGCCGCCTCCGTTGTGGCGGCCCTTTCCACCGTGCTATGAGCGTGGGCCATGAATCTCAAGGCTCTCAAGCAGGCCGACTATTGGATCGGGTCGGTTCTCGCCATCCTCTTCACCCCCCTGGCCTGGGTCGCGCGCAAGCTGGCGCGGCGGGACCACGCTCCCGAGGTCCGCGGCCAGCTGGTGGTCGTGAAGATTCTCGGCGGCGGCAGCCTGCTGATCGCCCTGCCGGCCCTGCTGGCCCTGCGCGACCGCTACCCGGACACGCGCATCACCCTGCTCTGCTCCCCGGCGGTGAAGAAATTCGCCGAGCTGGCGGGGGTCTTCGATGACTACGCCGTGATCTCCACCGACCGGGCCGGCGGCTTCCTGCTGAGCTGCCTGCACATCCTGCGCATGGTCTTCCGCGCCGACACAATCATCAATTTCGAGATGCACTCGAAGCTGACCAGCGTCTTCTGCCTGCTGACCCTGGCGCGCAACCGCATCGGGCTGACGCTGAGCTGGAACCAGTGGCAGAACAACCTGAGCACCCACTCCTTCTTCTACAACGACAGCGCGCCCATCTACCTCGCCTATTTCCAGATCGCCCGCGCGCTCGGCGGCACCATCCCGTCGATGGAGGAGACCGCCCGCCGCTTCCGGGCCCGCAACGGGCTGGAAGAGGCGCCGCCGGCCCCGCCGGACTGCCCGCGCCCCATCGTCGCCCTGGCGCCCTACTGCTCGGATCTGGTGCCGGAGCGCGAGTTCAGCGACGCCGAATGGGCCGTGGTGCTGAAGACCCGGCATCCCGAAGCGACCGGCACGGTCCTGGTCCTGGGCGGTCCCGCCGACAAGGCCCGCGCCGCCCGCACCCAGGCCCATCTCGGCGCCGCGCTGCCCGGCTGGCGGGTGGTCGACCTCGCCGGCAAGGAGAGCCTCACGGGGTCCGCCCGCTGGCTGACGATGGCGGACGAGCTGCTGACCATCGATTCCGGCGTCAACCACATCGCGCGGCTGCTGCCGGTCCCCATCACTTCCTACTGGGGGCCGACCGATCCCTACCGCCGGCTGGCCGCCTTCACGGACACGACGCGCGAGACCGTGCTCTACCGCAAGTGCTTCTGCTCGCCCTGCGTCCACACGATGGACACCGCGCCCTGCCGGGGCAACAACATCTGCATGAAGCAGCACATCGCGCCGCCGGACACCCGCGCGGCCGAGACCGGCTGGCTCATTCGGGGAGACGCGTCTTGAACGGCCGAAAAATCGGCATCGTCGGCTCGGGCCCCTCGGGCGCCGCCGTCGCCCACCGCTTCGTCGAGGCCGGCTTCGACGTGACCGTCATCGACGTCGGTTTCGAGATCGAGCCGCATCTGGCACCCTTCACCCAGGCCGACCACGCGGTCGACCGCGACCGCTTCATGGAGGCGGTCACCGCCCAGCGGAAGAGCGTGGTCGGCGAGACCGCCGTCCTGCCTCCCAAGCTGCCCTTCGGCTCCGACTTCGTCTACCGGTCGATCCCGCCCAACCGCCTGTCCAGCGGCGCCGGCCTGCACGTCGAGACCTCCCTGGCGCTCGGCGGCCTCAGCAACGCCTGGGGCGCGAACGTCTGCGCCGTGTCGCAGCGGGACATGGCCGACTGGCCCTTCCCGGCCGGCGACCTGACGCCGCATTTCGCCGAGCTGGACGCCATCCTCGACGTCAGCGGCGACGCCGGCGACGGCATCGACGAGCTGTACGACGCCCGCCTCGACGCCCGGCCCAACTACCCGCTGGGCCTGCACGGGCAGCGCATCCTCGCCGGGGTGGCGCGCGGGCGGGAGCGGCTGGCGGCCGCCGGCCTGCGCTGCGGGCGCGCCAAGATCGCCGTCGGGCCGAAGCATTCGGTCGGCGGCATGGGCTGCACCTCCTGCGGGCTGTGCATGCACGGCTGCCCGCACCGGGCCATCTTCAACGCGGCCGACGTCATCCGCTCGCTGTCGGGCCGGCCCAATTTCCGCTACCTGGGCGGACGCCACGTCCTGCGCTACGCCGAGGGGCCGGACGGCGTCGCCGCCGTCTGCCGGCCGGCGGACGGCGGCCCCCGCGAGGAGCACCGCTTCGACCGCCTGTTCGTCGCCTGCGGCGTCATGGGCTCCACGGCCATCGTGGCGCGGTCCCAGGGCCTGTGCGACCGCGACTTCATCATCCACGACAGCCAGAAATACTACTTCCCCTATCTGCGCTACCGGCGGGTCAAGGGGGCGGTGGACGAGCGGGCCAACACGCTGGCGCAGGTCTACATCCAGGACGTCGGCCTGCGCTCCACCCCGCACACGCTCCACTGCCAGCTCTACGGGGTGAACGACCTGTTCTTCGAATCCCTCAAGGCGAAGCTGGGGGCCCTGGCCCACCCGCTGATGCGGCTGGGCACGCCCATGTTCGAGCGCATGATGATCGGGATGGTCTATTTCCACTCCAACGATTCCGGCACCCTGCGCTACCGCGTCTCGGCGAACGAGGAGGACGGGATCGGCCATGTCGAGGCCGGGCCGCGCCCGGACACCCGCCCGATCTTCAAGGAGTTCATGGGGCGGCTCGGCCGCTTCGGCGGAGTGTTCGGCGGACGGCCGCTGCCTTTCCTGGCCGAAAGCAGCCCGCCCGGCCACAGCCTGCATTTCGGCGGGTCCCTGCCAATGGCGCGGGCGCCGGAACCGGGGCAGACCGACGTGCTCGGCCGCCCCTTCGGCTCGGGCCGGGTGCATGTGGTCGACACCTCGGTCCTGCCGTCGATCCCCGGCACGCCGACCACCTACACGGTGATGGCCAACGCCCTGCGCATCTGCGCCGGCGTCCTGAAGGGCGCCGCCTGACGGGACGGGGTCACAGCCGCAGAAAGGCCTCGTAGGCGGCGATCATCACGTCGACGTCGTCGTCCTCGGCCCGCCAGTCCAGGACCGTCCGGGTCGTCCGCGTGTCGAAGACGAAGTCCGCGTCCGCGCTCAGATACTGCTCGGGGTACATGAGCGGGCGGCCGAACCGGTCCAGCAGGGCCAGCGTCGCCGTCACCAGCCTGGCCGGGGTGGGCACGAGGACGGAGGAGGAGCCGGCGTGGCGGATCACCGCGCCCAGCAGGTCGCGGGCGGTCTTGGGGGTTTCCGAGCCCAGGTTGAAGGGGCCGGGCGGACAGCCCGCCGCGACCGCGCGCAGGTCGGCGCGCACGCAGTCATCGACCGAGATCATCTGGTAACGGTTCCTCCCGCTGCCGATCATCGGCACCGGCAGGCCCTTGCGGATCAGCTTGAACAGGGTCGCCAGGGTGCCGAGCCGGCCGGGCCCGCTGATCAGCCGGGGGCGGAAGATGGTCGCCCGCAGCCCGTCCTCCGCCGCCGCCCGCCGGATCAGGGCCTCGGCCTCCAGCTTGGTGCGGCCGTAAGGACCGAGCGGCTTCTGCGGATGGTCGGGGGTGACCGGGAGCCGTTCCGGCAGGCCGTAGGTCATGTCGGTCGAGAAGAAGACCATCCGCCCGGTGCCGGCCCGGCGCATCGCCGCCAGCAGCTGGCGGGTCCCGCCGACGTTGACCTCCTCGAACCAGGCGTCCCGCCCGTGCAGCGGAACGCCGTTGCCGAAATGGCGGGCCGCCAGATGATGCACCACGTCGTCCGGCCGCAGATCGAGCCGGGCCAGATCCTCCGCGCTGCGGATGTCGCCCGGCACGAAGACGCCGCCGGCCCCCTCTTCCGGCGTGGGGCCACCCGCCACCGGCGCGCGGCTGAACGCCACGACCGGCTCCCCCGCCTCAAGCAGGGCCTGCACCAGCCGCTGACCGACGAAGCCGCTGGACCCGACGACGATGTGCCTCATGGCTTTTCCCCTTCCCCTTTTTCGACCCGTTTCCCGGCAGGGATCAGGGCGTGCCGACGCTGTAGAAACCGGTGCAGCCCGCCACCGGCTGGAGGACCATGCCCTCGTCCACCAGCTCCACGCGCGACTCTGCCTCGTCGAGCCAGACGTGGCTGACACGGGCCTCGCGCAGGAAGGCGAGCTTGCGCGCCGCCGGGACCTCGGGCCAGTTGTTGGGCATGATCAGGACGACGCGGCGCGCCAGCACGCCGAAGCGGATGCCGTCCTGCAAGGTCTGGCTGGTGTAGCGGAACAGCAGCAGCGTCCGGCCGTCCGCCGGGACGCAGCGCATCAGGTCGGGGTGCGCCTCGGCGTGGCGGTTCGCCTCGTTGAAGCGCAGCGGCGGCCAGCCCTCCTGGAACGCCTCGCGGAGCATCGTCGGAAAGCCCGCGAGGCACAGTCCGACCAACCCCGCCTCCAGCACAAGGCGCGGCCCACGGCTTCCCAGCCGCTGCTCCGCCGCCGCCATCCCGGCCAGGGTCCAGCCCAGCAGCGCGAGCGCCACCAGCAGGAAGGTCATCGAATAGTAGCGGGTGTTCATCTGGTAGCCGGTGGCCACCGGACCGACGAACAGCAGCAGCCCGGCGAGCGCGGTGAGCGTCACGGCGGCCGGGTATCGCAGGGCCGCGACCGCGCCGTCCGCCTCCGGCGCCGTCCCGCCGCGCCGGCCGCCGGCCAGCCCCCAACCCGTCAGCAACAGCGCCAGGACGGGGACGCCGGCCAGGAAGACCCAGGCGAAGGGGCTGCGCGCCAGCATGACGTGGAGGATGTTCAGGAAATCGGCGGCGGTCAGCGAGACGCGGGCCAGCCAGCCGTCGAAGTCGCTGAACAGCGTCGGCTCGCCGGGCAGGATCAGGTCCAGGGAATGCAGTTGCTTGACGGCGACCGCGACGATGGCGTTGTCGGAGGCGTAGGGCTTTCCGAACACGGCGAGCGAGAAGACGATCCAGGGCGAAACTGTGAGCAGCACGCCGGCCGCATAGAGCACGGTCGCCCGGATCCGGCGGCGGCCGGCGGTGGCCAGCACGACCCCCGCGAAGGCCAGCACCAGCAGGTTGACGTCGAAGCGGGTCATCGCCGCCAGCCCCATCGTCACCCCGACGGCGAAGGCCCGGCTGGCCGTCAGGTCGCCGCGCCGGGGCAGCAGGGCAAGCGCCGCCAGGATGAAGAACAGGGCGATCGGGATCGTCGAGGCGCGGTAGACGTCCCGGTACAGCTCCCAGATGTTGAAGGCGACGACGGCCAGCAGCAGAGCCGACAGCGCCACGGCGGGGGGCCGCCTCTCGTCCGCCATGCCCCCCGCCGCCTTGCCCAGGATCACCCAGCCGAGCAGCAGGGAGCCCAGCCCGGCCAGGACGGTCACGATGTAGTGGCCGTAGATGCCGAGCCCGGTCAGCGCATCCGCGGCGTAAACCAGGACCGGCCCCAGGAACGCGTAGCTGGAGCCGTAATCGAGATCGAACTGGAACTGCCGGATCAGCGTGCCGTGGTAGAAACGCTCGTCGAAACTGCGCGCCATGTCGTAGACGGCCCAGGCGTCGGCGTTGATGAAGGCGTGCTGGGCGTAGTAGCAAAACGACCCGGCGGCAAAGACCAGGAAAAGGACCGCGACAAGAATTGGCGCCAACCAGCGCAGAACACCGGCGGGAGCACGCACCAAATCCGGCTGTCCGGCCAATGAAGACGACATTCGTGTGGCGCTCCCGAAGAATAGATAGGGCATCGGCAAAACATGCGGATAAAATCCCACCATGCTTTAGCTCATGCGGAAACCGGGAGCAAGCCCGCGCGGCGTCGGTGCCTCCCTCTCCTCCACCACCCCGGCCGCCTTCCCGCGGCGCCTCATTCGCAACGGCTTCATCGGCCGGGCCCTGCCCCTGAACCCGACGGCGGCTGGAACGGCCGCCCCGGCGCTGCGACACCCGTCACAACTCATTGCAATCGGGGGCCGTGGTCCGTATCAACGGGGCTCCAGGGCGAACGGGACGGGCGGCGGGACATGGCAGCGACCGATGTGGTTTCCCTTGAGGGCGAGCGGGGCGACACGGCCTCGTGCCTGAGCTACTTCCAATCGCTCGGCATCGATCCGGCCGCGCGCATCCTCGACGTCGGCTGCCGCCACGGCAGCTTCCTGGAGAATCTGCGCCGGCAGGGCTACGCGGACGTCCAGGGGCTGGAGATCGACGCCGCCGCCATTGCCAAGGGCGAAGCCGCCTACCCCGACCTGAAGGGCCGGATGCAGGTCTACGACGGCACGATCTTCCCCTTCGCCAAGGGCTGCTTCGACGTCATCACCATGTTCGACGTCATCGAGCACATCCCCCCCGTCGAGGCCTACCTGACCGAGCTTTGCACCCTGCTGGGTCCGGGCGGACGGCTGGTCTTCCAGACACCGAACCTGCTGGTCGATGCACCCTACTGGATCCTGGCCCTGCGCGCGTTCAACCGCGAGAAGCTGGCCATGATCTTCCGCGAGCATTGCTCGTTGCAGACCTACGGCAGCCTGCGCCGCCTGCTTGGCCGGGCCGGTTTCCGCGACGTGCGGATCGAGCGCAACCGCAGCGACACCGAGTTCAAGAAGACGCTGGTCCGCCAGTCGCTGGGCTGGCCCGGCCTGCTGATCCTCCAGGCCTCCAACCATTTCCCGATGGTGCTCTACCCCAATTTCTGGGGTCACGCCCGGGTCTGAGGCGCCCCCAAGCCGGCAATTCGTCCCTTGACCCGCTCCCCCGGCTGCTGTTTGTTCCGCGACGGGTGGAGCGGTAGCAGGTCCGGTGATGGATTCGATCGACAACAAGGCCAATTACCGGTCGCGCGCGCTGGTCGCCGGTTACGACGCCGAGCGTCGGATCGACAAGGACGACTACGTCAACGACCGCGAGGTCGGCTATTTCACCGCCCAGATCCGCTGTCTGGTCGGCCCGGCCGGCTCGATCGTCGACATGGGGGCCGGGACCGGCAAGCTGTCGCTGGCCTTCGCCCGGCTGGGCTACGCCGTCACCGCCTTCGACCAGTCGGAAGCCATGCTGGAGCGGCTCGACGCCAAGGCGAGGGCCGAGGGGCTGAGCATCGCCTGCCGCCTGGGCGACATCGTCGCCGACGCGCCGAACCATCCGGTCGAGCCGACGCACGACGCCGCCGTGTCTTCGCGCGTGCTGATGCACGTCGCCGACCCCGACGCGATGATCGGCCATATGGCGGCCCTGTCGCGCAAGGGCATCGTGCTGGACGCGCCCCGCCGGGCCAGCCCCAACCGGCTGCTGGTGGCGCTGCGCGCCCGGACCGGTGGCGAGGTCTACCGCTGCTTCGACGACCGCGCCCTGACCGGCAGCGTCGCACGCCAAGGGCTGCGGGTGATCGACGCGACGCCGATCTTCACCCTGCCGATCGGGCTGCATCTGGCGCTCGGCAACAAGCCCCTGTCGACGGCGCTGGAACATGGCCTGGCTTTCGGCCGGTGCTTCGCCTCCACGCTGTTCCTTGCGGCCGAGCGGCAAACGTGAACCCCTTCATGACCCAAGCCGAACCACATTATGGCGCTGACATAAGATTTCAGGGCGAACGGCATTAACCGGTTCATCGCCTTCCTTTATTTGCCCTGCGTGATTTCCTTCCGGAGACAATGAACATGCGCATCGGTATATTCACGGTTCATCATAAGGAAGGCATCCTCACGCCGACGCAGGCTCCGTTCGTCCCCTTCATGGTCGGTTGCACCAGCGCGCCTCCCGACGGCTTCATGGGCGATCACGCGGGGGTGTCGCTCGGCTCGCTCGGGCACAACGCGGGGTCCTACGGCGACCTGCGGGCGCAGTTCAGCGTCTGGAAGAACAGCATCAATCAATACGACGTCATCGGATTTCAGCAATACCGTCGATTGTATTTTTTTGACAACCGGACGATGCGCCGCCTTTTTTCGGAAACGGAAGTGATGACGCGGGCAACCCTCCGCCATCCCAGCATCTTCATAAACGCGGGCCGCAGCGGCTTCGAAAGGTATATCCAGGCCCTCGACCAATCGACGGACGAGATCTCGTCCTACATAGAGAAGGCGACCGCCTCGTCCATCATCGTGAACCGGCGGCTCGTCACGAACGAAGGCATGGTCGAGCTTTTCAAGCGCATTCATGACAAGGAGCATTGGGATCTCCTGGTTTCCATCCTGCATAAGAAGGGCGGGAACTATCCCATCATCGCCGGTGAGGCTGTCCACAACAAGTGGGCCCCCTACTGCAACATGTTCATCGCCAGGACCGAAGTCTTCTCCCAGATTCTGGAAAGCCTTTTCGACATCATGTTCGAAGTCGAGAGGAACATCGATCTCTCCGCAGGGCTGCAACTCGAACGGTCGCTGGCCTACATCGCGGAACGTTTGATGGCCATGATCATCATAGAATACGCGGCGGCGAACCCGGAGATCGGCTTGATCGATCTGCCGGTGGTGAACTATGTCGATCATCTTGGCGATGGGATATATTCTTCCCTTGGAAGAATAATATGAATGCTTCTGATCGGGACGAGAGTTTTTCTCCGTCCTCGGCACGGCAATACGAACGGACACCATCTCTCCGGATCATTGAGAGAGTCTGATCTTGAGCGACGTAGGCGGCAAAGCGGAGGGCATGGAAGTGAGTGGTCCGGACCATCGAAAAGAGAACGATCCGCAATCCATCCGGGAAGAGATCAAGACTCTCGCCCGCAAGTATTTCGATGCGATCGAGCCCGGATCCTTCACTCCGGGGAAAAGCTACATCCCGCCCAGCGGCAAGGTGCTGGACGCCAACGACCTGGTGCACCTGATCGACGCCTCGCTGGACATGTGGCTCACGACCGGCCGTTTTGCCGACCGTTTCGAAAGCCAGCTCGCCGAAACGTTCGGCACGCGCTTCGCGAAGCTGACGGTTTCCGGTTCCGCGGCCAATCTCCTGGCCTTCTCATGCCTGACCTCCCCGCGTCTCCAGGACAAGCGGATCGCCCCCGGCAGCGAAGTCATCACCGTCGCCGCCGGCTTCCCGACCACGGTGGCGCCGATCGTCCAGAACCGCTGCGTTCCCGTCTTCGTGGACGTCGATCTGGCGACCCACAACGTGGACATCGACCGGCTGGAGGGGGCGGTCAGCAACAAGACCCGTGCCGTCATGATCGCCCACACCCTGGGCAACCCGTTCAACGCCGACGCCGTCGCCGCATTCGCCAAGCGGCACGATCTGTACTTCATTGAGGATTGCTGCGACGCTTTCGGCGCCGCCCTGAACGGCAAGGCCGTCGGCACCTTCGGCGACATCGCGACGCTCAGCTTCTACCCCGCGCACCACATCACGATGGGCGAGGGCGGCGCCGTGATGACGAACCGCAAGTCGCTGGCCACCCTCATCGAATCCTTCCGAGACTGGGGCCGCGACTGCTGGTGCAAGCCCGGGCAGTCCAACACCTGCGGCAACCGGTTCGGCCAGAAATTCGCCGGCCTGCCGGAAGGCTACGATCACAAGTATGTCTACTCCCATCTCGGGTACAATCTGAAGGCGACGGACATGCAGGCCGCGATCGGCCTCAGCCAGCTTGAGAAACTGCCCGCCTTCATCGGCAAGCGGCGCGAGAACCATCTGGCCCTGTCCCGCGCGTTCAAGGACAGGGGGCTGGACGAGTATTTCCTGCTGCCCGAGGCGACGCCCGGCTCGGAGCCGAGCTGGTTCGGCTTCCTCCTGACCATCCGGGACGGTGCGCCGCTCAAGCGGAACGCCGTCGTCCGCTATCTGGAGGATCACGGCATCGGGACGCGCCTGCTCTTCGCCGGCAACCTTACCCGCCAGCCCGCCTTCCAGGACGTGGAATACCGCGTCTTCGGCGGCCTGGAGAACACGGACAAGATCATGCGGGACAGCTTCTGGGTCGGCATCTGGCCCGGCATCGACGATCAGATGACGGAGTACATGGCCGACACCTTCGCCCGGATGATCAAGGAACTCGTCCCATGAAGGCCGTCATTCTCGCCGGGGGATACGGCACGCGCATCAGCGAGGAATCCTCGACGCGGCCCAAGCCGATGATCGAGATCGGCGGCCGGCCGATCCTCTGGCACATCATGAAGATCTACACGCATTACGGCATCACCGACTTCCTGATCTGCCTGGGCTACAAGGGCTATGTGATCAAGGAGTATTTCTTCAACTACGCCCTGCACATGTCCGACGTGACCATCGACATGGCCAACAAATCCATGTCGACGCACCAGTCGAGCACCGAGCCGTGGAAGGTCACGCTGGTCGACACCGGCGAGGAGACCATGACCGGCGGACGGCTGCGGCGGATCCGCGACTATGTCGGCAACGAGCCCTTCTGCATGACCTATGGCGACGGCGTCGCCGACGTCGATGTCGACAAGCTGGTGGATTTCCACCGGAGCCATGGCCGGTTGGCGACGGTCACCGCCGTCCGCCCGCCGGGGCGCTTCGGCCAGCTGGAGATCGAGGACAACCGGGTCACCGGCTTCCAGGAAAAGCCGCTGGGCGACGGAAGCTGGATCAACGGCGGCTTCTTCGTCCTCGATCCCAGAACGCTGGACTACATCGCAGGCGACGATTCCATCTGGGAACAGGAGCCCATGAAGCGGCTGGCGGCGGAGGGGCAGTTGGCCAGCTTCCGCCACGACGGCTTCTGGCGCCCGATGGACACCCTGCGGGACAAGACCCACCTGGAGGAGCTTTGGCAGAGCAAGAGCGCCCCATGGCGGAAATGGTCGTGACCCCGGCCCCGGATCGCGGCCGGGAGACGCCCGTGGCCGCAGCCCCGAGTGGTGATGTCTCGCCAGCCTTCTGGCGGAACCGCCGGGTCTTCGTCACCGGGATCACCGGCTTCAAGGGAAGCTGGCTGGCGGAGTGGCTGCTCCGGATGGGCGCGGTGGTGAGGGGGTTCTCCCTGGAACCCGACCGCACCGGCCTGCCCGACGGGCAACCGACCCATTTCGACCAGCTCGGCTTGGCCGGACGGCTCGACCATCAGGTCGGCGACATCCGGGACCGCGGACGGCTGGCCGAGGCGGTCGCCGACTTCAAGCCGCACGTCGTGATCCACATGGCGGCCCAGGCGCTGGTGCGCGCCTCCTACGCCGACCCGGTGGCGACTTACGCGACCAACGTCATGGGCACCGTCCATCTGCTGGAAGCCTGCCGGCACAGCCCGGATCTGCGGAGCATCGTCGTCGTCAGCAGCGACAAATGCTACGAGAACCGGGAATGGATCTGGGGGTATCGCGAAAGCGACCCGATGGGCGGCTACGACCCTTACAGCAACAGCAAGGGCTGCACCGAACTGGTGGCGGCGGCCTACCGCCAATCCTTCTTCCCGCTCGACCGGCATGCCCAGCACGGAATCGTCCTCGCCTCGGCCCGCGCCGGCAACGTCGTCGGGGGCGGGGACTGGAGTCCCGACCGGCTCATCCCCGACGCCATGCGCGCCTTGTTGGACGGGACGACGCTGATTGTCCGCAGCCCAAAGGCCGTCCGGCCCTGGCAGCACGTCCTAGAGCCCTTGCGCGGCTATCTGATGCTTGCCGAGGCCTGCATCGAGCGTGGCCCGGAGGTCGGGCATGGCTGGAATTTCGGACCGGCCGACGATCTCACTCTGACCGTCGAGGACCTGATGGAGCGGCTCGCCGCAGGGCTGGAAGGTTTCCGCTGGGACGCGCGCCCCGACCCGCAGAGCCCCCACGAGGCGACGATGCTGCGCCTCGACTGCGCGCTCGCGCGCTCGAAGCTGGGTTGGAGACCGCGGATCGGCTCCAGGGAACTGATCGACATGACCATGGCGTGGTACCGGCACAGCGCGGCGCATGCGCATGACGCCCAGGCCGCCGTCACGGTCGAGCAAATCCGGCGCTATGGAGAAGGTCATGGGGAACACTGAGCCGCTCTCCTTCGCGTCGCCCGGTCAGGCTCCGCGCTGTCTGGTCACCGGCGCCACAGGCTATGTCGGCCGCCGGCTGGTCGCCCGGCTGCTCGCCCGCGGAGCCGTGGTCGATGCGTTCGTCCGGCCCGGATCGAAGACGGACGTTCTGCCGGCGGGGGACGGAAGGCTTCACATCCATTGCGTCGCCGACGACACCATGGACGTCATCCGGCATTGCAAGGCGATCCGCCCCGACATCGTCTTCCACCTCGCTTCGAAATTCATCGCGCAGCACGCCGTGGAGGATGTCCGCCCGCTGATCGATTCCAACCTGCTGTTCGGGACCCGGCTTCTGGAGGGAATGGCCGCCGCAGGGACGCGCTTCTTGGTCAATGTGGGAACCTACTGGCAGCATTTCGAAGACCGGGACTACGAACCGGCGAACCTCTACGCGGCGACGAAGCAGGCGTTCGAGGCCATCGCCCTGTATCATGTCCGCGCGCATGGCCTCGGCATGGTCAACCTTCATCTCTTCGACACCTACGGCCCGGGCGATCCGAGGCCGAAGCTTCTCCAACTGCTCAAGCGCATCGCCCGTTCCGGCGAGCGGCTGGCGATGTCCCCCGGCGAACAGAAGCTCGACCTCGTCCACATCGACGACGTGCTGGACGCCTTCGAAACCGCCGGCGACCGGTTGCTCGCAAGCCGGATCGAGGATCCGCGGACCTTCGCGATCCGCAGCGGGCGTTCGATCTCCGTGCGCGAGTTGGTGGCCCTGTTCGAGCGCTGCACCGGCACGACCCTCGACATCGGCTGGGGGGAGCGTCCCTACCGCGCCCGTGAGGTGATGCTTCCGTGGTCGCAGGGCCTTGCCCTGCCGGGCTGGCAGGCAAGGATACCGCTCGACACCGGAATAAGGCAGGTCTGGAACGATGTTTGATTTTGAAGAGCAGGAGATTCCCGGCCTTTTCCGGCTCCGGCCGAAGGTCTTCTCCGATCACCGTGGCTGCTTCGTCAAGAACGTTCATGCGAACATGTTTGCGGAGCACGGTCTGAAACACGATTTCGCCGAGCAATTCTATTCCGTTTCCCATAAGGGCGTGTTGCGAGGCCTACACTTCCAGCGTCCCGGGCACGACCACGAAAAGCTCGTCTTCTGCACGCGGGGAAAAATCCTCGATGTGGTCTTCGACATGAGGCGGGGATCGCCGACCTACGGACGGTCGGCCTCCTTCGTTCTCGACGGCGGCTTCTGCGATCAGATCTACATCCCACGCGGACTGGCGCATGGTTTCTACGTCGTCTCCGACACGGCCACCGTGCATTACAACGTTACGACGGTGCATTCCCCCCAGCACGACGCCGGCATTCACTGGAGCAGCGTCGCGGACGCGTTTCCCGATGCGAACCCGGTCGTCTCGGAAAGGGACGCCAGCCACCCTCGCTGGGATGACTTCGTCACGCCCTTCGTGTTCGAGGACGCGGACGCGCCGCTTCCTTGAAAGCAGGGATTCCAGGCGGAAGCTTCACAAGACAACCGGGAACATTCCCTTATCCGGACCCGGCGCGAGACCCTTTTCCCGGAGAAGGACGGGGTCCTGCACCCACGCTTCGGAAACCTTGCTTTCCCCTTGCTCCTTGATGATAGTGCGCCGCATGGCATAGGACAGGATTTCAACATCCGATGTCCGGAAAACAGCGACGGCGCGCCGTTGCGCAGCCGGCAGAACGCTGGAAAGCGAAGCCGCAGAGACGCGAAGAAGGGGTTCCGTTTTGTCGAAGGTCGCTTTGATCACGGGTGCCACGGGGCAGGACGGTGCCTATCTCGCCGAGTTGCTGCTCGATAAGGGCTACATCGTCCACGGCATCAAGCGCCGGTCGTCCTCCTTCAACACCGGGCGGATCGAGCATCTCTACAGCGACCGCCACGAAAAGGACGTGCGGCTCTTCCTGCATTACGGCGACCTGACCGACGCTACGAACCTGATCCGGCTGGTCCAGCACGTCCAGCCCGACGAGATCTACAACCTCGCGGCCCAGAGCCACGTGCAGGTCAGCTTCGAGACCCCGGAATACACCGCCAACTCGGACGGCCTGGGCACGCTGCGCCTGCTGGAGGCGATCCGCATCCTGGGCATGGAGAAGACCGCGCGCTTCTACCAAGCCTCGACCTCGGAGCTGTACGGCAAGGTCCAGGAGACCCCGCAGCGCGAGACGACGCCCTTCTACCCGCGCAGCCCCTACGCGGCGGCCAAGCTCTACGCCTACTGGATCACGGTGAACTACCGCGAGGCCTACGGGATGCACGCCTCGAACGGCATCCTGTTCAACCACGAGGGCCCGACCCGCGGCGAGACCTTCGTCACCCGCAAGATCACCCGCGCCGTCTCGGCCATCCACGCCGGCACGCAGGACTGCCTGTATCTGGGCAACCTGGACGCCAAGCGCGACTGGGGCCACGCCCGCGACTACGTCGAGGGCATGTGGCTGATGCTCCAACAAGAACAGGCCGACGACTATGTGCTGGCCACCGGCGAGACGCATTCGGTGCGCGAGTTCGTCGAACTGTCCTTCGCCCATGTCGGCCGCCCGATCGAATGGCGCGGCGAGGGCGTCGACGAGGAGGGCGTCTGCGGCAAGACCGGCAAGACGGTGGTCCGCATCGACCCGCGCTATTTCCGCCCGACCGAGGTCGACCTGCTGCTGGGCGACCCGTCCAAGGCGCACGCCAAGCTGGGCTGGTCGCACAAGACCGCCTTCGCCGAGCTGGTGCGCGAGATGATGGACGCCGACCTGAAGGCTGTCGCCGCCGGCCAGACCGCCGGCCGCTGACCATGGCCGGCCCGCTCCGGGAGACGCCGAGGATCGCCCTGGTCTTCGGCATTTCGGGCCAGGACGGCGCCTATCTGGCCCGTCATCTGCTGGAGCGGGGCTACAGCGTCCACGGCACCTCGCGCGACCGCGAAATGTCCGGCTTCGGCAATCTGGCGCGGCTGGGCATCCGGGGGCGGGCAAGCCTTCATTCCGCCGTGCTGACCGATTTCCGCAGCGTGGTCGAGGTGATCGCCCGCGTCCGGCCGGACGAGATCTACAACCTCGCCGGTCAGTCGTCGGTCGGGTTGTCCTTCGACCAGCCGGTCGAAACCCTGAACGGCAGCATCGGCGGCACCATCAACATCCTGGAGGCGATCCGCTTCCTGAAGCTCGACACCCGCTTCTACAACGCCTCGTCCAGCGAGTGCTTCGGCAACACCGACGACCGGCCCGGCGACGAGGCGACGCCCTTCCACCCCCGCAGCCCCTACGGGGTCGGCAAGGCGGCCGCCTTCTGGGCGGTGGCGAACTACCGCGAAGCCTACGGGCTGTTCGCCTGCTCCGGCCTCCTGTTCAACCATGAATCGCCGCTGCGCCCGGCTCGCTACGTCACCCAGAAGGTGGTGCGCGGCGCCGCCGACATCGCCGAACGCAAGGCCGAGACCCTGACGCTGGGCGCCCTGGCCATCGCGCGCGATTGGGGCTGGGCGCCGGACTATGTCGACGCCATGCACCGCATGCTGGCCTTCGACCGGCCGGAGGACTTCGTCATCGCCACCGGGGAGCTCCACACGCTGGAATCCTTCGTCGAGCAGGTCTTTTCCCAGTTCGGGCTGGACTGGCGCCGGCATGTCGAGACCGACGCGGCGCTGCTGCGGCCGTCCGACATCAGCCGCAGCGTCGGCAACCCGGACAAGGCCCGGCGCCTGCTGGGCTGGGAGGCCGGAACCCGCATGCCGGGGGTCGTCGCCCGGCTGGTCGAAGCCGAGATGCGGCGGCGCCATGGGGAAGACGCGGCCTGATCCCGGCCGCGCGCCCCCGAAGCCCGCCCCCAAGTCCTCTCAGACCTCGTCCAGGACACCGAGCAGATCGCGCGTCCGGCGTTCCCACGCAAAGCGTTCGAGAAGACAGGGGCGCGGGTCGCGCGGCTCCAGCCCGCCGCGCACGACCTTGGTCAGCAGGTCGGCGGCAACGTCCTCGTCGGGATGCCACCAATCGATTCCCTGGAACGGCGGATAGATGGCATCGCTGTAGGGCATCCAGGCCGGACCGGTTGTGCAGGGGATCAGATGCGCGATCTCGTCGTCGAGATAGGCGGTGTAGGCGCTGTTCCTCGGTGCGATCAGCCCCAGGCCCTTGGCCCCGGCCCGCGTGATCGGCAGGTCCCAGCCCTCGCCGTGCGACAGGCTCCAGTAATGGGTGGCGAGCGCGTAGAGGCTGGAAATGCCGTTCTCGTCGTAACGCCCCATCATCGCGGCGATGGGGGCCGCCTCCTCGAAACGGCGGCCGACGTGGCGCATCGTCCGCTCCAGCATGCGGCCAACGTCCTGGTTCAGGGTCGGACCGCCCTTGCCAAGCTTCAGAATCAGGATCGCATCGTCGTCGGCGCGCGTCGCCCGCAGCCAGACCCGCAGGAGCCCGTCGATGTTCTTGCGGGCGATGAAGTCCGAGATGTTCAGAATCCGCACCCGGAAATCGGCGATGGGACGTCCGCCGGGCCCGATGATCCCGCGCGGAGCCTCGGCCTCGTCGCCCGGATGGGGCTGGATGCCGGGCGGGCAGACCCGCAGCCGGTCTTCGGGATGCCCAGCCTCGATCCATGCCAGCCGCGAGGATTCGGTCGGCACCACCACCAGATCGTGGGCGGCGTTGGCGCGCGCCCAGCTGGGCGGGATGCTGGTGCCCTCGAACATGGTGTAGTTGACGGTCGGCACGCCGGGGATCGGCTCGACCAGCAGCGGGGTGAGGAAGCTCAACGCGGCGCGCGGACGGATGGGCGTGTCGGCTCCGCCTTCCGGCGGACGCCAGCCCTCGGTCCCGGTCAGGCCCAGAAGCCGGAGGGGCGTGCCCTGCCCGGCCATGCTGCGCACGAAGCGCTGGGCAAGGTCGCCGTAGCCCGACAGGACCGAAAAGGGGCCGCGCACCACCACCCCGCCGGGCAGCTCGGGCCGCCCCTGGTCGCCGGATATGGCGCAAGCGAGGCGGGCACGGTCCAGGGTGCGGTCGACCTCGGCGTTGCCGGGGACCCGCCGCGCCAGCGGCTCCAGAAGGTCACGCGCCTCGCCGCTGCGGCCTTGGGACAGCAGGACCTGCCCAAGCCGCATGGCGAGGTCGACCCCGTCGGGATCGAGCGCCAGCCCACGGCGCAGGAACCGCTCCGCCTCGGCGTAGAAACTGTTCGACATCAGCGAGACGGCGACGTTCAGACAATCCGGAGCCTGATCGGGCCGGAGCAGGACGAGACGCCCCAGATGCCGGACGGCATCGTCGAGGACGCCCTGCCCGTGCTGGAAAACCCCCAGCTCGGAACTGAAGGCCGGCTGCGCCGGCTGGAGCAGCACGGCCGTGCGCAGGCCGCGCACCGCGCCCTCGACCGCGCCCAGGGCGCGGCGGGCGAGCCCCAGGTTGAACCAACCCTCGGCGAAGCCGGGATCGACCGTCAGGATGCGCTTGAAGATGGGCTCCGCCTCGGCGGGCCGGCCCAGCCGGCACAGGATCACGCCACGCATGTTGTGCGCCATCCAGTCCTGTGGGGCCGCCCGCAGGACCATGTCCAGCACCGTCAGCGCCTGTTCGATCTGTCCTGCCCGGTAGAGCCCGGCGGCGTGCTGCGTGGTGTGTTCCATCATCCATACTGTCTTCTTCGGATCCGCCCAGTCAGGCAACGCCGTCCGGAGCACCACCTGGAACGTCGTCGGGCGTCCAGGGGGAATAGGGTTGCACGCGCCCCGCCTCGGCCTCCGGCTCGACGAACAGGCGGGCGCGGGTGTTCAGCAGGGCCGCCAGCCGGCTGAACCCGCTCTGCGCGCTGACCCCCAGGATGTCGGCATTGGCCAGCACATGGAAGTCTTGGAGATACTCCAGCCCCGCCCAGGGCTCGGCGACGTCGGCCAGGGTCAGCGGGTTGAAGGCGGCGAAGTCCGCGACGATGGCGGGATCGTCCGACGCGATATAGAGCACCGGCTTGTCCAACCCGTCCCAGATCGTCCGCAGCCAGTCCACGTACCAGTCCGTCTCGGTGATGGTGTAGCGGAAGAGGACGAAGTCGCCGCGCCGGATGTGCAGGGCGACGACCGTGTTTCCCATCGCCCGCAACCGCTCCACCGCCGGGGCGATCCAGGGCGTCCACACCGGCCGGGGCCGGAACCAGGACTGGATGCGCGCGCGGTGGCGCTCCGGATAGCGGTAGGGGCCGAGCGGCGACAGGATGTCGCAGTCGATCAGCGGCGTGTCGGAGGGCCGCTCGATCAGCTCGTTGACGATCCGGCGTGGGAAGAAGCGCGGGCGCAGCGGACCGCTCGGGGCCGGGTCGTTGACATCGAAGTAATAACCGCCGACCCAGTCCGGCGTCTCGACCGTCAGGCCGTAGGTCTCGGCGTAGAGCCGCACCAGCATGTATTCGAAGACGTTGTGGGCGAAGCGCCCATGCGTCGCCAGCGAGGAGGAGCCGACGCGCCGACGGCCGGGGGCCGGATTGACGGGACGCTTCAGTTCCAGGCTCATCCCGGCCAGCGTGCGGCGCAGGCTGGCGACCGACTTCACCGTGAAATAGCGGCTGCCGTGGCTGTTGACCCGGTTCAGCAGCGCCAGGGCATCGGCGTCGCGCCCTTCCGCCAGATAGGTTTCCGCAAGGGCGGTCAGGCACTCCGCCGCGAAGATGGTCGGCGGGTTGGAATAAGGATGGCGGAAGGTGCTGAAGAAATGCCGGGCCTCGTCCAGCCGTCCCTGCCGGATGAACAGGGCGGCCAGCATGTCGATGGCGGTCGGAACGTCGCCGCCGGGGACCGACAGGGCGGCGCGCAGGCTGGCCTCCGCCTCGGCATCCCGCCCCAAGTCGATGAAGACCGCCGCCTCCCGCACCAGGGCCGCGGCCAGGCCGCCGTCGATGGCGTGCCGGTAATGGACCGCGGCGGCCTCCAGCCGGCCGGCCGCGTACAGGACGTTGCCGTAATTGTAATGGACGTCGCCGGAGGACCATTGCACCCGCAAGGAGCGGGCGTAGGCGGCCAACGCCCGGTCGATGTCGCCGAACTCGGTCAGGGCGTTGCCCAGGGTCATCCAGGCCGCCGCAAAGTCCGGCCGCAAGGCCAGTGCACGCCGCTGGCCCACGATCGCCTCGTCCAACCGCACCGCCTGCTTGTGCGCGATGGCGAGGTCGTGATGGACGTCCGGATTGTCGGGGACCAAGATGCACGTCCGCCGCAGCGCGACGATCGCCTCCGCCTGAGCCCGGGGCCCCCCTTGGCCGCACAGCAGGACGCCCTGGTTGTAATAGCCGCCCGACAGGTCGGGTTGGACCGCGATCGAGCGGCGGTAGGCGGCGGCGGCCTCGTCGATGCGCCCGGCGGCGCGGTAGGCGTTGCCGAGGTTGGCGGGGATCTCCGCGACGTGGGGCAGGATGCCGGCCGCTTGGGCGATCAATTCGATCGCCCGTTCGCCGTTGCCCAGCCGGCGTTCAACCAGCCCCAGCAGATGCAGGGCCTGGCCGTTGCGGGCATCCACGGCCAGGATGCGGCGGTAGATCTCCCCCGCCTGGTCGAGGCGGTCCGCCCTATGGTGATCGACTGCGACCTGCAAGGCTTCGGCGACGGTTGCCATGACGACTCAATCGGACTGGAGGAATGCGCCGCGCGACGCGGGCGGCACCCTATCCCGATGTTCCAAAGGCTTCAACAGCCTCCACGGCTCAGGACAGGACGGTCGCCGGCACCCGGCCGGCGGCAACGTCCGTGCGGAGGGTCGCGAGCCGCTCATCAAGTCTGCGGATCTTCCCCTCCATGCTGTCCTCACCGGACGCGACAAGGTGTTGGAACAGTTCCCAGGACGGGATGCTGGCGGCCGTCGGCTCGGTCCCGTGCCGCTGCATGTATCGGTAGACGCAATACAGGGCCGCTTGGTCGAGCCCCCAGAGCGGAAGGTCGAACACAATGAAATGCGCAACGTAGCGGGCCACGAGTTCCGCATATTCCAGGGACTTGGCATGGTTGTTCAGGAAGAAGAACGTCGCGTTGAACTGCCTTGCCGGCCCCGTCCTGATGCCGTCGAACAGGAAGCCCACATCCGCCTCTTGGTTGCAGATGGGCAATTCCAGCAGGTCGGAGGTCAGCAGGCAGTCCGTATCGATCTGAACGATCGGCCGGCCGTAAAGGCGGGAGAATTCCGGAATTCGGATGAAGCGGGCACACGCATAGTAGGTTTTGATGAAATCGGCGCGCTTATGAAGGGCGGAGCCTTTCCATATGTTCGACGTCTCCTCGGTGGAGAGGCCGAGACTGGTACCGGATGACGATTCGATCTCCGCGACGATGTCGCGCGAACGCTCCGTCGCATTGATAACATGAAGATGGACATTTCCATGCGCTCCGACGAGACGAATGGATTCGAGAAGCTTCACGCCAAGCAATTCGAGATACCGCGCGTCGCAACTGACCAAGATCACCGGCTTGTCGCTCGCAGGAAGGCACTTCTCATGCCTGATCGGCCCTACGAGCGCGGCCATCACATCATAGGATTTGATATTCTGAAAGAAAATGTTATCATATCGACATATATGCCATGTATTCATTAAATTACTTCCGAAAAACTCCTTATCTCCAAGTTTCTTCCTGGCTTTTTTTGCCAATCCTTGAGATACGATATATTTCCCATCATAATATTTTTTATAGAGAACACAAAAATACGCCACATCGATATTTTCTCCATTTTTCAAAAGAGCTTTAGATCTTTTATAAAGAGAATCGACAATCTCATCATCAGCCTCTGCCATGGAAATCAGATAAAGACCTGAGCGCATCAAAGTAAGCAAATTGTCTCTATCGATAGAAAATTTAATCGAAAGACTTTCCATGCAATATTTTCGAGCAATATCATATTTGCCAATTTTTCCTGCCAAATAAACGGCAGCGACGTACAATATTGGAACAATATTTATCACGCCGATCAGCGCTTCAATCTTATTAAGAGTATTTATCCTGTATATTGCACCATCTTGTCCCGTGCAATCCTTCATAGAGGCGACGTAGATATCATTAACGGACAGCATTATTTCTTTTATCGAAGCCGGATCGATACCTCTGAGAAAAATGGCCCGCCGGATCAGCCAAGCACCGGCGCTATTGGCTCCGTCCTTCAACTGAAGAAGCCCAAGACGATAAAGCGCTTCCCCATCCTGAGGATCGAAGCACAGTGAAATCCTATACAGAACGGCCGCCTCCTTCTCCTTGCCGCTCTGCAAAAGGGAATTCGCGATATTCGCCAACATGGTTCACTGCTTCCTATCGATTTTTCAGAGTCTGCCACCCCGACGCGACGCACCGGGATGGATGGCCGCAGCCCATCGGCCGAAGTCCGTCGGAAAGGGCGAGGAATACCGCATCGTCGGGCGGTTTCAATGACGGATCAAGCGTTGCTTCGCGCAAGGGCCGACCATCGGGGACCCGCAATTGACCCGTCATGAAGCGGTATCGTATAGGATGCGGGCCCTTCGAAAGCGTCCCAACGAATCTTCCCGCAGCGTTCCCCGGCTTCACGGTCGGGCTCGTAAAGATCGGCGCCGGACATCCGGGGATGCTATCAAGCGCATGTTGCGAGGCGACGCCCTCCCCAAGACAGTGCCCGGAGCCGACCGCACGCCATGACCCACGCCCTTCCCATCCGGCGCGCCGCCCGTCCGGCGGGCCTCGCCACGGCCGCCGGGCTGCTGGCGGTGCTGGCCGCGTCGCTGGGCTACTACCGGCTCTTCATCGACAGCGGGCTGAACACCGCCGACGACGGCCATTACGCCCAGGTCGCCTACGAGCTGCTGCTCGGCACCGACCCGCACGCGATGAGCTATTCCTACGGGCTGATGTGGTTCAAGCTCGGCCAGTTGCTGTTCACGGTGAGCGGACCGGACTGGCACGCCGTGCAATTGATCTTCTACGCGCTGATCACCGCCACCTCGCTGCTGGTCTACGCCACGGTCGCGCGGGTCACCCGCAGCCAGGGCCTCGCCATGGCGGCGGCGGCGGTCGCGGTGGCGGCGCCGGCCTTTCCGCCCACCGCCTTCTACGCCTTCTGCACGCTTCTCAACGTATTCCTCCAGGTGCGGCTGGCCGAACGCTGGCGCGCCATGCGGGCGGCCGACCTGCTGCTTCCAGCGGCGGCGCTGTCGGTCACCTTCCAGATCCGGCCCGATTTCGGCTTCCTCTTCGCCGTGCCGCTGTTCGGGCTGGTGCTGCTGGGGGCGTTGTTCGGACGGGAGCTGGGTAGGCAGGATCGCGGGCAGGCGCGGGCCGGACGGCTGCGGCATTTCGCGCTCCTGACCGGAGCGGCGCTGGTCACGATCCTGGCCGTCCAGGCTCCGGTGCTGATCCGGGCAGCGGCACGCGGCTATCTCGACCTCGTGGCGATAGAGACCTTGCGCTACCCGGTCATCATCCTGGATTACCTGCTGGCCGTGTTCCATCCCGCCGTGACCGTGGCGGAAACGGTGGCGGCCCATGCCAGCGGCGCCGGCACCCTCCTGCCCCGCCCGCCGCTGTCGGCGCTGTGGTCCGGTCCTTGGTCGGGGCCGTCCGACGCCCCGATGGCGGTCCTAGTCTATGGCCCGGTGGTGGTCATCGGCCTCTTCGTCCTGATCGCCGCGTTGCGTCTGTTTCGGCCGGACGGGGTCGAAAAGCTTCCGGTCCTGCTGGTGGTGCTCGCGGGCGCCCTCGCGACATGGCCGCATTACTTCGTCTTCCGGCCCGATCTGGCCCATGTGGCGAACTTCATGCCAGGCTTTCTGGTGTTGGGCTGCACGCTGGTGGCGGAGCTTCGCGCCTTGGCCCCAAGCGGCGGGGGCCGGCTCGCCGCCGGCATCCTGGCCGTCCTGCCGTTGACCGTCGCGACTGTCTATCTGTGGGTCGGGCTGACGACGCCCGGCACCGGCTCCATCGCCGCGTCCCTCGCCCGGACCGAGCCCTTCACCGCCCGCAACGTCGCGGGCGTGCGCCTCAATCCGGGCGAGCGCCGGCAGCTGGAAGGCGTGCGCGACCTGATCGAGGCGGCCTCGGCCCCTGGCGACCGCATCGTCTGCGTGCCTTATTGTCCCGGCATGGCCTTCATGACCGGGCGGCGGATGCTGCTGCGCGAGTATTTCGTCGACGACTCCTTCCTGCTGCGCGACCCCGGCTGGATCGACCGGGCCATCGCGACGACGCGCGACGCGCGGCCCCCGGTCGTCATCGTGGTCGATTGGGCGATCCACGGCACCGAGATCTCGCGGTTCCAGAACTGGGCGAAGCCCTACATCGACGCGCTGGTCGCCGACGGCTACGAACGGCGGGACGTTCCCGGCGTTATGATCTACCAACGCCCGCCCAGCGGTGCCCAACCATGACCGGTCCCAGCCTGCGCATCGTCACCGTGAACTGGAACGCCGGCGACCTGCTGCGCGACTGCGTCGGCTCCCTGCCCCGGGCGCTGACCGGCGGATTCACGCTGGAGCGCATGGTCGTGGTCGACAACGCATCGGCCGACGGCTCCGCCGACGCCCTGGAGGACGCGGCGCCCGGATTGCCGGTGACGATGCTGCGCAACCCCGAGAACCGGGGCTTCGCCGCCGCCTGCAACCAGGGCGCGGCCGGGTCGGAGGCGGACTGGCTGCTGTTCCTCAACCCCGATACCCGGCTGTCGGCGGATTCGCTGGCCCCGGCCTTCGCCTTCCTGGCCAACCCGACCAACGGGCGCGTCGGCGCGCTCGGCGTGCGGCTGGTCGACGAGGCGGGGCACACCCAGCGCTGCTGCGCCCGCACCCCCACCCCCGGCCGGCTGGTCGCCCAGAGCCTCGGCCTCGACCGTGCCCTGCCCGGCCTGTTCCCGCCGCATTTCATGACCGAATGGAACCACGCCGACACCCGCGACGTCGATCAGGTGATGGGCGCCTTCCTGCTGGTCCGCCGCTCCCTGTTCGAGGCGGTGGGCGGCTTCGACGAGCGCTTCTTCGTCTATTACGACGACGTCGAGCTGTGCCTCCAAGTGCGCCGCGCCGGCTGGCGGGTGGTGCATTTCGCCGGAGCCGAGGCCTACCACCGCGGCGGCGGCACCACCGACCAGGTGCGCGGCACCCGCCTGTTCTACGGGCTCCGCAGCCGCCTGCAATTCGTCGCCAAGCATCACGGCCCCCTGGCTCTGCTGGCGGTGGGCGCCGCCACGCTGCTGCTGGAGCCGATGGCCCGGCTGGCGCAGGCGGCGCTACGCCGCAGGCCCGGCGACGCCGCCGAGGTGCTGCGCGGCTTCGCCCGGCTGTGGGCCGACCTGCCTCGCCGGATTCCCGGCCTGCTGCGGAGGCGCGCGTGACCGCCGTCCTGCTGCTCAACCGCTACGACCGGCTGGGGGCGTCGAGCCGGCTGCGCTTCCTCGATTTCCTGCCCGCGCTGGAGCGCGCCGGCCTGACGGTGACGGCGGCGCCGCTGTTCGACGATTCCTACCTGCGCGACCTCTACGCCGGACGGCGGCAGAGCCCGGCGCGCCTCGCCGCCGCCTACGCAAGGCGGGTCGGGCGGATGCTGGGCGCCCGGCGCTTCGACCTGGTCTGGCTGGAGAAGGAGGCGCTGCCTTGGCTGCCGGCGGGAATCGAGCGCGCCCTGCTCGGCCGCGTGCCCTACGTCATGGATCTGGACGACGCGTGGTTCCACCGCTACGGCCGGCACCGCGCGGCTCCGGTGCGCGCGGTGCTGGGGCGCAAGCTGGAAAGCCTCGCCCGCCACGCCCGGCTGGTGGTGGCCGGCAACGCGCATCTGGCCGACTGGGCGCGGGCCAGCGGCGCCCGGTCGGTGGTCGAGATCCCCACGGTGATCGACCTCGACCGCTACCCACCGCCCGTCCCGGCGGCGGAGGGGCGCCCCTTCACCGTCGGCTGGATGGGCTCGCCCTCCTCCGCCCCCTATCTGAATCAGGCGGCCGAGGCGCTTGCGGCGCTGGGCGGGGACGCCCGCCTGCTGCTGGTCGGCGCGCACGGGGCCGAACCGCCGGGCCTCGCCGGCCGCATCGCCGTTCAGCACGAGCCGTGGAGCGAGGAGCGGGAGACCGCCCTGCTCGCACGCTTCGACGCCGGCATCATGCCGCTGGCCGACGGCCCGTGGGAGCGCGGGAAATGCGGCTACAAGCTGATCCAGTACATGGCCGCCGGGCTGCCGGTGGTGGCCTCGCCGGTCGGGGTCAACACCGTGCTGGTGCGCGACGGCGAGAACGGCTTCCTGGCGGCGGATCCGGCGCAATGGACGGCGGCGCTGACCCGGCTGGCGGCGGATCCAGCCCTGCGCGCCCGCATGGGCGCCGCTGGCCGCCGGCTGGTCGAGGAACGCTACAGCCTTCAGGCCGTCGTCCCCCGTCTGGCTGAAACATTGATAGGCGCGGCGCGCTGAAACCCCTTGGGCGGCTTGCCCGAAAGGGTGGGAAACCTATACTGATGCGCGCCGCATCCCGCGGCATGACCGGGGTGCGATGACCGCCGAAGCCTCCCAAAGCCGCCTTTCTGTCGGCCGCCCCTCCGCTGCCAACCCGTTCCTGAGCTGCGGCTGCCCCTTGTGCCAAGCGGCGTCCCCCGTCCCTGACGGCCTGTTCACATCCGCCTCCACGGATGGAAGCGCCCTGTCCGCCTTCGTGGACGGGACCTTCTCGTCCAGCGCCTTCGCGGACGGCACCGCCTCCCCCCAGTTCGCGGCGGCGACGGTTCCGTCGAGCGCGGTCGCGGCCCTGCTGCCGTCCGGAACGCCGCGCTGGGGCGGCGGCCTCGGCACCGCCGCCACCGTCACCTACAGCTTCATGGCGGCCTCGCCGTCCTACGCCCAGTCCTCCGACCGGCTGGGCTTCGCCGCGATGTCCGCCGCCCAGCGCACGGCGGTGCGTCAGGCGCTCGCCGCCTGGAGCGAGGTCGCGAACATCGTCTTCACCGAGGTCGCCGACACCGGCAACGGCGGCTCGATCCGCTTCGGCACCAACCGGCAGGGCGGCTCCAGCGCCGCCTACGCCTACTACCCGGGCGGGACGCTCTACGGCACCGGCGGCGACGTCTATCTGGCCAACGACGCCACCACCAACAGCAGCGCCATGCCGGGCAGCTACGGCTTCAAGACGATCCTGCACGAGATTGGCCACGCCATCGGGCTGAAGCACCCCGGCAACTACAACGCGGCCGGAGGCGGCAGCGAGGGGCCCTACCTGTCCAGCGCCGAGGACAATTACCGTTACACGCTGATGTCCTACAACAGCCACCCGAGCCTGGGCTTCAACGGGCTGGGGACGGGCCCGGCGTTGTACGACATCGCGGCGGTCCAATACCTGTACGGCGCCAACACCCAGACCCGCCTCGGCGACACCGTCTACGCCAGCACCAACACCGCCTTCAGTCTGTCCATCTGGGACGGCGGCGGCACCGACACCCTCGACGCCGGCCAGCAGACCGCCGCCGTGACCATCAACCTGAACGGCGGCGCCTTCAGCTCGATCGGGCCGAACGGAAGCGGCGGCCGGGCGGTCGACAACCTGTCGATCGCCTATGGCGTCGTCATCGAGAACGCCATCGGCGGGGCCGGCAACGACGTCCTGGTGGGCAACGACGCCGGCAACGTCCTGACCGGCGGCGCCGGCGACGACACCCTGACCGGCGGCGCCGGCGACGACACGCTGGACGGCGGGACGGGGACCGACACGGCCGTCTTTTCCGGCAACCGCGCCGACTACGCCATCGCCGCGGACGGCGCCACCAACGGCGCCGCCGTGGTCGTCACCCACGGCAACGGTGGCGCCGACGGAACCGACCGGCTGACCGGCGTCGAATACGCCCAGTTCGCCGACCGCCGCGTCAGCCTGCTGGCGCCGGTGGTGACGGGCACCGGCCGCACGGTCTTCCTCGGCTCCACCGTGGCGGCGGGCACGCTGCTGACCGTCAGCGACCCCGCCGTCGTCACCGCCTACGAGCTGGTCGACCAGACCGCCGCCGGCGGGTATCTAACCCTGGCCGGGGTCGCGCAGCCGGCCGACACAGTCGTCGCGGTTTCGGGAACGGGGCTCGGCGGCGTCGCCTTCGCCGGCTCGGCGCTCGGCACCGACCGGATCGCGATCCGCGTCAACAACGGCACGCTGTGGAGCGGCTGGACCACCCTGACGGTCGCGACGATCCCGAACAACCGGCCGCCGGCGCTCCAGGCCGACAAGACCCTGCACGTCCAGGAGGGCGCCGGGGCCACGGCGCTGGGCATCGCCACCCCGGCCGACCCGGAGGGGGACGCGATGACCGTCGCCCTGACCGCCCTGCCCGGCAGCGGCACCGTCCGGCTGGCCGGCGGCGCCATCGTCACCGCCGGATCGGCGCTGACGGCGGCCGACTTGGCCGGACTGACCTACACCCCGGCCGCCGGCTTCGCCGGCTCGGCCGGCCGCTTCGCCTACACGGTGACCGACGCGCAAGGCGCCGCCAGCCGGCAGGCGGTGACGCTGACGGTCGACTCCCTCGGCGCCGAGCTGGCCAGCTTCAACCCCTTTACCTATCTGGCCTCCAACCTGGATCTGGTCGCCGTTTTCGGGCTGGACGGCGAGGCGGCGCGCCGTCACTACATCAACGCCGGCCGCTTCGAGGGACGGGCGACCGCCAGCTTCGAGCCGATGGCCTATCTGGTGCGCTACCCCGACCTCGTCGGCGCCCTGGGGATCGACGCGACGGCGGCGGCGCGCCATTACCTCAGCGCCGGCCGCTTCGAGGGCCGCAGCCCTTCCGGCTTCGACCCGCTGGCCTATCTGGCCGCCAACCCCGACCTCGCCGCCGCCTTCGGCACCGACACCACGGCGGCGACCCGCCATTACCTGAGCCTCGGCCTCGCCGAAGGGCGCGGCACCGTCTTCAATGCCGACGCCTATCTGGCGGCCAACCCGGATCTGGCCGACGCCTTCGGCACCGACCGGACGAGCACCCTGCGGCATTACATCACGCTGGGACGGGCCGAGGGGCGGGCGACCGGCTTCGACGCCTTGTCCTATCTGGCGGCGAACCCCGATCTGGCCGCCGCCTTCGGCACCGACACCGCCGCGGCAACCCGCCATTACGCGACGCTGGGCCACACCGAGGGGCGGAGCCTGGGGTTCGACGCCGGCGCCTACCTCGCCGCCAACCCCGACCTCGTCGCCGCCTTCGGAAGCGACACGGCCCTGGCGACCCAGCATTTCATCCTGCACGGCCGGCTGGAGCAGCGGCCCCTGTCGCCGCTCTCCGCGACGGTGTC
Source organism: Azospirillum doebereinerae (assembly GCF_003989665.1). Lineage (GTDB taxonomy): Bacteria > Pseudomonadota > Alphaproteobacteria > Azospirillales > Azospirillaceae > Azospirillum > Azospirillum doebereinerae. Next base: position 43,950 of record NZ_RZIJ01000013.1, read on the forward strand.
CGGGAGCGCCGCCGCCGCCGCTCCCCTCTGGGCGGCGGCCCCGCTGGCCGCCGCAGGCGCGGCGGGCCTCGCCTGAAGGTTGGGCCTGAACGTCGGACCTGAAGGTTGGGCCCGAACGCCACGCTTGAACGCCATCGGGGTGCCGACTATGGTCCCCCGTCCGCAGACGGGGAACAGCCTCACGTGTTTGGATCCACTCTGGCACAGCCCGGAAACGCCGGGCATGGCGCCGGGCCTCTCGCCCTCTTCAAGACCGCCTGGCAGCACCGCCGGCTGATCCTGCGGCTCTCCAAGCGCGAGGTCGACGCCCGCTACCGCGGCTCGATGCTGGGGGTGGTGTGGGCGGTCCTGACGCCCCTGCTGATGCTGGCGGTCTACACCTTCGTCTTCACCACCATCTTTCAGGCCCGCTGGGGCAAGGCCGGCGACAGCAGCGGCGAATTCGCGCTGCTGCTGTTCTCAGGCCTCATCCTGTTCACCGTCTTTTCCGAATGCGTGAACCGGGCGCCCGGCCTGCTGTTGGAAAACGTCAGCTACATCAAGAAGGTGGTCTTCCCGCTGGAGATCCTGCCCGTCGTCGGGCTGGTGGTGGCGCTGTTCAACGCCGGGCTCAGCTTCGCGATCCTGCTGGTGTTCTATCTGGTGGTGCTGGGGCTGCCGCCGGTGACCACCCTGCTGCTGCCGCTGGTCCTGGCGCCGCTCTGCCTGATGACGCTGGGCGTCAGTTGGTTCCTGGCGGCGTCGGGCATCTTCCTGCGCGACATCCGGCAGGTGGTGGGTGTGGCGGTGTCGGTGCTGATGTTCCTCAGCCCGATCTTCTACCCGATCTCCGCCGTGCCCGACCGCTTCCGCTGGGTGATCCACCTGAACCCGCTGACCGGGATCCTGGAGCAGGCGCGCGAGCTGCTGTTCTGGGGCAGCGTCCCGGCGCCGCTGGAATGGGCGCTCGCGACGTTGGCCGGCTGGCTGTGCGCGTGGCTGGGCTACGCTTGGTTCATGAAGACCCGCCGGGGGTTCGCCGATGTCGTCTGATCCGGTTTCCGGCGCCGCCCATGCCGCCGCCCCCTTGGGCGAGATCGCCATCGAGGCGGAAGGGCTGGGCAAGGCCTACGCCATCTTCAAGCGCCCGCAGGACCGGCTGAAGCAGATGCTGGTGCGCGGCCGGCGCAAATATTACGACGAGTACTGGGCGCTCCAGGACGTCAACCTGACGGTCCGCAAGGGTGAGACGGTCGGGCTGATCGGCCGCAACGGCTCGGGCAAGTCGACCTTCCTCCAACTGCTCTGCGGCACCCTGACGCCGACCACCGGCCGGATCGGGGTGAACGGGCGAATCGCCGCCCTGCTGGAGCTGGGCGCCGGCTTCAACCCGGAGTTCACCGGCCGAGAGAACGTCTACCTCGCCGCGTCGGTGCTGGGGCTGGCGAACGAGCAGATCAACGAGCGCTACGCCTCCATCGCCGAGTTCGCCGGCATCGGTGACTTCATCGAGCAGCCGGTCAAGCTCTATTCCAGCGGCATGTACGCCCGCCTCGCCTTCGCGGTGGCGGCCCATGTCGACGCCGAGATCATGATCGTCGATGAGATCCTGGCGGTCGGCGACGCCTCCTTCACCCAGAAGTGCATGCGCTTCATCCACCGCTTCAAGGAGCGCGGGACCCTGTTCTTCGTGTCGCACGACACGGGGCAGGTGGTGAATCTGTGCGACCGGGTGGTCTGGCTGGACAGCGGCACGGTGCGCGCCATAGGCCCGGCCAAGGACGTCTGCCACGACTACCTCGCCGACCTCTACAACGGGCCGGAGAACGCCGGCAGCTTCCGCATCGGCGGCAGCCGCAAGCGCGCCGACAAGATCGCCGACGCCCCCGTGCAGGACAGCCGGGCGGAGGTCCTGAAGAACTCCCAGCACCGCAACGAGATCGAGATCTTCGACTTCGACCTCAACGCCCCGTGGTTCGGGGAGCGCGGCGCCAGCATCACCGGCGTCCGGCTGCTCGACGCCGAGCGCAACCCGCTGAGCACGCTGGAAGGCGGCGAGGAGGTCACCCTCCAGGTCGTCTGCCGCGCCGAGAAGGCGTTGTTCCAGCCCATCGTCGGCTTCTACGTGCGCGACCGGCTGGGCCAGAACCTGTTCGGCGACAACACCTACCTCACCTACCAGCTCGACCCGGTCCGCGTCCCGGCCGGGACCGACTTCGTCACCGGCTTCCGCTTCCAGCTGCCTTATCTGCCGAGCGGCGACTTCTCCGTCACCGTCGCCATCGCCGAGGGCACCCAGGCCGACCACGTGCAGCACCATTGGATCGAGGACGCGCTGTTCTTCAAGGTCCACTCCAGCCATGTCGTTCAGGGGCTGGTCGGCATCCCGATGCTGGGCATCGCCATCGAGACCGCCGGCTGACCTAAACCTTGGCGTGAAATCGCACGGCCGGGTCTTCCCGTTCACAGTGAAACACCAAGGACACAAAGGCGAAAATCCGCGATCTGGAGAATATCAACGCTTGACCGTGACATCGCCACACCCGTTCCGATGCAGTGCGGCAAGCGTGTTGACAGCTGTGGGCTTAAGGCTATAAACCACGAAGGGCTGCGTTTCTGCGCCATTTCTGTCGATGATTTGCCATTTGGCGCATTGCCGGAAGTTTCAATTCTGAACGGGTGGGCATCCGAACCGCTATGGCGTCACGGGACGACACCACGCTTCCCATCGCGATGGAAACGCCGCAGAACAGCCCGGCCCAGCCGCCCGCAAGCACGATGGAAGGCCACGCCCGCCATCCCGGACGCAAGGGCGCCGGGAAGGGCGCCGGGCGCGGCACCCCGCCGCGCGGCCGCAGCGACCGGACGGACACGCCGACTTCGACACCGTCACCCGATCCCAGCCAGACCGACATGACCCAGCCAAAGCAGAGCCAGACCGACACGACCCATGACGATCTGGCGCGGCTGCACCGGCCGATCGCCCTGACCGGACCGAACCGGCTGGTCTTCCCGCCGCCCTGGGCCGGCCACCTGCCCTTCGCCTTCTGGATCGTCGACGCCCTGCGGCCCCGGTCGCTGGTGGAGCTCGGCACGCACAGCGGCAACTCCTACTGCGCCTTCCTCCAGGCCATCGTGCAATGCGGGCTGTCGACCGCCTGCTACGCGGTCGACACCTGGGAGGGCGACCCCCACGCCGGCGTCTACGGCGACGACATCATCAACGACCTGAAGGCCCACCACGACCCGCTCTACGCCGGCTTCTCGCGCCTGCTGCGGATGACCTTCGACGAGGCGCTGGGGTATTTCCCCGACATCGACCGCACCGCCGGCGGCAACAGCGACAGCGGCATCGACCTGCTGCACATCGACGGTCTGCACACCTACGACGCGGTGTCCCACGACTTCCACAGCTGGCTGCCCAAGATGAGCGCCCGCGGCGTCGTGCTGTTCCACGACACCAACGTGCGGGAGCGCGATTTCGGCGTCTGGCGCCTGTGGGACGAGGTCCGCGCCCAGTACCCCACCTTCACCTTCCTGCACTCCAACGGGCTGGGCGTCGCCTATGTCGGCACCGAGGAGATGCCCGAGGATCTCCGCTGGCTTGTCGGCATCGGGCAGGATCCCGAGCGGCTGGCCCGCGCCCGCGCCTATTTCGACCGGCTGGGCCAAGGGATCATCGACCATGTCTGGGCGCGCCACCGCGCCACGGTAATCGCCGACCTCACCACCCACGCCGAGGCCCTCTCCGTCCAGGTCGCCGACCGCGAACGGACGGCCGAAACGCTGCGCGGCTGGGTCGCCGACCGCGACGAGCACATCGGCGGACTGACGCTCCAGGTCGCCGACCGCGAACGGACGGTCGAGACGCTGCACGGCTGGGTCGCCGACCGCGACCGCGCCCTCGCCAGCCTCCAGAACCACGCGGAGGCCCTGACGGAGCACAACGAGGCGCTGGAAGAGGAGGTGCGGCAGTTGAACGGCGCCCTTGCCGACGCCCACGCGACCATCGCCCAGCGGGACCAGAGAGTTGCCCGGCAGGAGGAGGACATCCAGTCGCTGAGCCACGCGCTGGAACTCCACAAGGCCGAACTCGCCCGTGTCAACGCCGAACTGGCCGGCGTCTACGCCTCGCGCTCCTGGCGGATCACCGCCGGCCTGCGGACGGGGCAGACCCGCGCGCGCAACGCCGCCGCGAAGGGCCGTTTCATCGCCCGCATCGCCCGGCATGCCCTGCCGATGCTGGTCCGGGATCCGGCGAGCACCCGGCTCACCCTGGGCTTCCTGCTGCGCCAGGGACCGCGCCAAACTTGGCGCCGCATCATCCAGAAGGTGGCGGAGCGGAACGGGACGGCGATCCCGGACAGCGCGCCGCTGATGTCGGCCTCCTCCGACACGCCCCCGCGCGAGATCGCCCGGCCGATCGAGATTGACCACAGCGTGGCCGTTCCCTTCGAACACCGGCCCGCCGTGACCGGCCCGGCGCCGACGCTGGCGGTGATCTGCCACGTCTTCTACGAGACCCTGGCGGTCGAGTTCCGCCGCTACTTCACCAACATCCCGGTCCCCTTCGACGTCTTCATCTCCACCGACAGCGCGGCCAAGAAGGCGGTCATCGAGAAGGCATTCCACGGCTGGGACCGCGGGCGGGTCGAGGTGCGCGTCACCGAGAATCGCGGCCGCGACATCGCGCCCAAGCTGCTGGGCTTCCGCGACGTCTACGACAGCCACGAGCTGGTGCTGCACCTCCATTCCAAGCAGTCGCACCACGCCTCGGTTCTGGCCAACTGGCGCGGCTTCCTGCTGGAGAACATGCTGGGCTCGCCGGAGATCGTGGCGAGCATCATCGCCGCCTTCCAGCAGCGCCGCGACCTCGGCATGGTCGCCTCGCAGCATTTCGAGCCGGTCCGCCACTGGATCAACTGGGGCGGCAACTTCCCGCCGGCCGCAGCCCTCGCCGCGCGGATGGACATCGACCTGTCCGAGGACAAGGTCCTGGACTTCCCCTCCGGGTCGATGTTCTGGGCGCGGTCGGCCGCCTTGAAGCCGCTGCTCGACCTCGACCTGTCCTACGCGGACTTCGCCGAGGAGACCGGGCAGATCGACGGCACCGTCGCCCACGCGGTCGAGCGGCTCTACTACCACGTCTGCGAGCGGGCCGGCTTCCGCTGGATCAAGGTGGCGCACCCGCCGCTGTTCACCCACACGCCGTGCATCGACGCGATCGACGGCCCGGTCGGTCTGGACCGCTTCATCGCCGAGCATGGCCTGCTGTTGTCCGGCCATGACCTGCCGGCCCCCCGGAGCGTGCACCCGACCCCGGTCGCCCAGCCGGCCCAGGGGCTGCTCGCACGCCGCAACGTCACCGCGCTGGGGCTCGACCGTCCCATCGAGGCGGCGGCGGTCGCCGTCGGCGTGGTCACCTACAACCACGACGAGGACACCATCCGCCGCATCGTCGAGAGCGCGCGGATCGCCCTGACGCGGGCCGGCTGTCCGACCGACACCGCGATCCTGCTGATCGACAACGGCGCGTCCACCGACGCGATGACGGCCGGCGATCCCGCCATCCTGCGCGTCGCCGGGGCCGGGAACATCGGTTTCGGCGCCGGGCACAACCGCCTGATGGCCAAGGCCTTCGAACGCGGGGCCGACCACTACCTCGCGGCCAACCCGGACGGCGCCCTACACCCCGACGCCGTCGTGGCGCTCGTGCGGATGATGCGGGCCAGCCAGGGCCGCGCGCTGATCGAGAGCCTGCAATTCCCGTCCGAGCATCCCAAGCCCTACGACCCCTACACCTTCGAGACGCCGTGGCTGTCGGGCGCCTGCCTGATGATCCCGCGCGCGGCCTACGAGGAGCTCGGTGGCTTCGACGAGACCTTCTTCATGTACTGCGAGGACGTCGACCTGTCCTGGCGCGCGCGCGCCAACGGCTTCGCCCTGTTGAGTTGCCCGGCCTCGCTGTTCCTGCACGAGGTCACCAACCGCCCCCGCAACCCGGCGGTTCTGCGCATGATCTTCGAATCCGGCGTCCTGCTCGCCCGGAAATGGGGATCGGCCTCCTTCGAGGACTGGCTGGCGACGGAGTTGAAGGCGCTGGGCCATCCACTTCCCGCCGCAAGGCCCAAGCCGGTGGCTGAGGCGTGGCAGCGCTACGCCGATTTCTCGCATCACTTCAGCTTCGCGAAGCCCCGTTGGTAGCCCCCGCCATGACCGACCATTCCCTTCCGGGCAATACCCAGTCCAGCGACACGCTGGATTGCGTCGTCCGCTTCCACGACCCCCGGCGCCTGCCCGAGCTGGAGCGCTGCGTGTTCTCGCTGGTCGGCCAGCGTTACCGGCCCATCAACATCGTTCTGGTCCTGCAACGTTTCTCGCCGGACGAGGTCGCGGCGACCGAGGCGGCGTTGGCCCCACTCCTCCAGCTTCCAAACGCCCCCCGGCTGTCGGTCCACAATTGGGACGAGGCCGGGGTGGTGGACGCCCGGACCTATCTGCTCAATCGCGGGCTCGACGTGGCGCAGGGCCGTTATCTGGCTTTCCTCGACTACGACGACGTGCTGTTCCCGGAAGCCTACGAGATGCTGGTCGGCCAGCTCCGCAAGACCGGCGCCGCGATCGCCTTCGCCTCGGTCCAGGTGATGCAGGTCGAGGTCCACGACCATTTCTTCTACATGGTCGGCTCCAAGGTCCCGCCCTACAAGGGGCAGGATTTGGCCGACCTCTTCAAGAACAACTTCTGCCCGATCCACAGCTACGTCATCGACCGCTCGCAACTGCCGACCGATCTCCTGCATTTCGACACCGGGTTGACCATCGAGGAGGATTACGATCTTCTTCTGCGGATCTGCGCCGGCTTTCCGTCGGACTTCTCCCTGGTGGGGACGCCGGTCGGGTATTACTTCTACAAGACCGACGGCAGCAACACCGTGGCGACCCAGTCCGGCCTGGACGGGGAAAAGCTGGCCCTCTACCAGGAGGTCCAGGCCCGGATCCGTGCCCGCAAGAAGAACACCCCCGTCGCGCCGGAGGTCCAGGCCGCGCTCGGCGTGCCCAACCCGCGCGAGGGTCTGTCGATCCACGACACGCTGAAACAGTCGCGCACCGGAAGCCCCGGCCTGCGCAAGCTGGCGGAGCTGGTCGGCGCGCGCTGATCCCACGGGTATCGGAGCCGGAACGTTCCGGCTCCGACCCTAATCCCGTTACGGAACCGCAACGACGAGCTTTTCCTCCCAGGCGAGCGCGGTCCGGACGATGGTTTCCAGATCGGCGTGGCGCGGCGTCCAATCCAGGGTACGGCCGATCCGCTCGGTTCCGGCGACCAGGGCCGGCGGATCGCCGGCCCGCCGCCCGGCGGTCCGGACCGGCAGCGGACGGCCCAGCACCGTCTCCACCATGTCCAGCACCTCGCGGACGGAATAGCCCCGGCCATAGCCGCAGTTCAGGGTCTGGCTGTCGCCCCCGGCTTCCAGATGGACGAGCGCCGCCACATGGGCGGCGGCCAGATCGCTGACGTGGATGTAGTCGCGCACGCAGGTGCCGTCCGGCGTCGGGTAGTCGTCGCCGTAGACCTGGATCTCCGCCCGCTGGCCGGTCGCCGCCTGGGCGGCGATCTTCAGCAGATGGGTCGCCAGCCGGGAGCTCTGCCCCGAACGCCCCGCCGGATCCGCCCCCGCCACGTTGAAATAACGCAGCGCCACGTAGCGCAGCCCATGGGCGGCGGCGGTGTCGCGCAGCATCCATTCCGTCATCAGCTTGGACCGGCCGTAGGGGTTGATCGGCCGGGTCGGGGCCTCCTCGTCGATGGGCATGGCGTCGGGCATGCCATAGACGGCGGCGGTGGACGAGAAGATGAAGCGCTCCACCCCCGACGCCACGCAGGCGCCGACCAGGGCTAGGCTGTTCACCGTGTTGTTGCGGTAGTAGTCGAGCGGCTTCTCGACCGATTCCGGGACGACGATGCTGCCGGCGAAATGCATCACGGTGCCGACGCCGTGCGCCGCGATCGTGGCGGCCACCAGCTCCGCGTCGCCGGCGCTGCCCACCACCAGGGGAACGCCGTCCGGCACGGCGGCGCGGCGTCCGGTGGACAGGTCGTCGACCACCACCACCGCCCGTCCGGCGTCGCGCAGCGCCAGCACGACGTGGGAACCGATGTAGCCGGCGCCGCCCGTCACGAGCACGGTCTCGCGCGGGGCGGTTTCACGGGAGGTCGGGTTGGCCATGACGGTCCAGTCTTGCTGCGTTGCGGGGGCGATCCAGAATATCGTTCGTCCCCGCGCGGTCCCCCCATCTTTTCCGCGTTCGCGCCCGGCGCTTTCGCGCAGCCCCGAAAAGCACGGTCTCCTCGCCGATGGAGGGGGTGGGCACACCGTTCGACCATGGACTTCGGCCGCGCCCGGCGATACCAAGTCATCCAAACGCCGCACCGACCGGCAGCAGGAGCCTTGAGCCATGGACATCGCCGCACTCGCCCTTCCCGACGTGAAGATCATCCGCCCGAAGAAGTTCGGCGACCATCGCGGCTTCTTCTCGGAGACCTACAGCAAGCGTGCCTTCGCGGCGGCCGGTCTGGATCTCGACTTCGTGCAGGACAACCAGTCCCTGTCGGCCGAGATCGGCACGGTGCGCGGCCTGCATTTCCAGCTGCCGCCCTTCGCCCAGGACAAGCTGCTGCGCGTGGTGCGCGGCGCGGTCTTCGACGTCGCGGTGGACATCCGCCGGGGCTCGCCGACCTTCGGCCAGCATGTTTCGGCCATCATCAGTGCGACGGAGTGGAACCAGATCCTGGTCCCGGCCGGCTTCGCCCACGGTTTCTGCACGCTGGAACCCGACACCGAAGTCATCTACAAGGTGACCAACTTCTACTCGCCGGAGCATGACCGCGGGATCCTGTGGAACGACCCGGATCTGGGCATCGAATGGCCGGTCGAAGCTGGCAAGGCCCGCCTGTCCGACAAGGATCTCGTCCATCCCCGTCTGGCTGGGGCGACGGAGTTGTTCTGAAGGACCGGCTCCGAAACGATCCTTGCTTCACGACGTCTTTTCCGGTTTGGCTGTTCGTCTCACGATAGGGCGCAGGTGTTTTGATGAAGTGCATTCTCGTCACCGGCGGCGCCGGGTTCATCGGGTCCGCCGTGGTCCGGCAGCTGCTCGCCGAAACCGACCTCCGCGTCGTCAACCTGGACAAGCTGACCTACGCCGCCAACCTGGCCTCGCTGCCCGGCGCCGGTGACAACCCGCGCTATGCCTTCGAGCAGGTCGACATCTGCGACGGCGAGGCGCTGCGCCGGGTCTTCGCCCGGCACCAGCCGGACGCCGTCATGCATCTGGCCGCCGAATCCCACGTCGACCGCTCCATCGACGGGCCGGGGGAATTCATCCAGACCAACATCGTCGGCACCTACCGCCTGCTCGAGGCCGCGCGCGGCCATTGGTCCGCCCTGCCCGACGACCGCAAGGCCGGCTTCCGCTTCCACCACATCTCGACCGACGAGGTGTTCGGCTCGCTGGGCGCCGAGGGCTTCTTCACCGAAACGACCGCCTACAGCCCCAACTCGCCCTATTCGGCCAGCAAGGCGTCGAGCGACCATATGGTCCGGGCCTGGCACGAGACCTACGGGCTGCCGGTGGTGCTGACCAACTGCTCCAACAACTACGGCCCCTACCATTTCCCCGAGAAGCTGATCCCGCTGGTGATCCTCAAGGGGCTGGCGGGGCAGCCGCTGCCGGTCTACGGCGCCGGCGACAACGTGCGCGATTGGCTCTACGTCGAGGACCACGCCCGCGCCCTGCGCCTGGTGGTGGAGAAGGGCCGCGTCGGCGAGAGCTACAACATCGGCGGCCACAACGAGCGCACCAACCTCGAGGTGGTCCGCGGCATCTGCGCCCTGCTGGACGAGATGGCGCCCGCCGGCGCCCCCCACGACCGCCTGATCACCTTCGTCGCCGACCGCCCCGGCCACGACAAGCGCTACGCCATCGACGCCGACAAGATCGAGCGCGAGCTGGGCTGGCGCCCGCAGGAGACCTTCGAGACCGGCCTGCGCAAGACGGTCGCGTGGTACCTCGCCAACCGCCCCTGGTGGGAGGCGGTGCAGAACGGCTCCTACTCCGGCGAACGGCTGGGGCTGGAGAGCGCGGCCAAGACCGGGAGCGTGGCGTGAAGGTTCTCGTCCTCGGCACCAGCGGGCAGGTCGGCGACGCCCTGATGCACGCCTCCTGGCCGGCCGGCACCACGCTCGTCGGGCTCGCCCGTCCGGCGCTGGACATGGCCGACCCCGCCAGCATCGACCGCGCCATGGCGGATCACGCCCCGGATCTGGTCGTCAACGCCACCGCCTACACCGCCGTGGACAAGGCCGAGAGCGACCGCGCAGCCGCCTTCGCCATCAACCGCGACGGCCCGGCCCGGCTGGCGGCGCTCTGCGCCGCGCGCGGCGCGCCGCTGATCCACATCTCCACCGACTACGTCTTCGACGGAACCAAGCCGGCCCCCTACACCGAGGGCGACCCGGTCGCACCAGTCAACGCCTACGGCGCCAGCAAGGAGGCCGGCGAGGCTGCGGTGCGCGCCGCCGCCGCCACCCACGTCATCCTGCGCACCTCCTGGGTCTATGCGGCCCATGGCGCCAATTTCGTGAAGACCATGCTGCGGCTGGGTCGCGAGCGGGCGGAGCTGGGGGTCGTCGCCGACCAGACCGGCGCGCCGACCGCCGCCGCCGACATCGCCGACACCATCGTTGCTATTGTCGAGCGCATCCAAAGCCGGCCGGACGACGTGCCCTGGGGCACCTACCACCTGACCGGAGCGGGCGAGACGACGTGGTTCGGCTTCGCCGAGCGCATCTTCCAGCGCCTGGAGCGCGAGGAGGGCCGGCGCCCGGCGCTGAAGCCGATCGCGACCGCCGACTACCCGACCCCGGCGCGCCGCCCGGTCAACTCGCGGCTGGACTGCGGGCGCCTGCGCGCCGCCTTCGGCGTCGAGCCGCCGGCCTGGGAGGACAGCCTGGAGCGCGTCCTGGACGCGCTGTTCGCCCAATCCCCCACGAAGACGCCGTGACGGCGGCATCCTGACGCGGAGGGCCGGCCCACGGCCTTCCGCTATTCTCCCTTCCCGACAGACCCAGACTTCAGAACAGGCAGGCGGCGGACATGAAAGGCATCATCCTGGCGGGCGGATCCGGCACCCGGCTCTACCCGGTGACCCGCGCGGTCAGCAAGCAGCTTCTGCCGATCTACGACAAGCCGATGATCTACTTCCCGCTCAGCACGCTGCTGCTGGCCGGCATCCGCGACATCCTGATCATCACCACCCCGCACGACCAGGCGCTGTTCCAGGCCGTGCTGGGCGACGGTTCGCAATGGGGCGTCTCGCTGTCCTACGCGGTCCAGCCCTCGCCTGACGGGCTGGCCCAGGCCTTCATCATCGGCCGCGAGTTCATCGGCAACGACGCCTGCGCCCTGGTGCTGGGCGACAACATCTTCTACGGCCACGGCCTGACCCAGCTGCTGCGCGCGGCCGGTGAGAAGACCAGCGGCGCCCGCGTCTTCGCCTACGGCGTGCGCGACCCGGAACGCTACGGCGTGGTCGAGTTCGACGCCAACGGCCGGGCGCTCAGCATCGAGGAGAAGCCGGTGGCGCCGCGCTCCAAATGGGCGGTGACGGGGCTGTACTTCTACGACAACCAAGTGATCGACATCGCGGCCTCGGTGAAGCCGTCGGAGCGCGGCGAGCTGGAGATCACCTCGGTCAACGCCGCCTATCTGGAGATGGGCCGGCTCGACGTCGAGCTGATGGGGCGCGGCTACGGCTGGTTCGACACCGGCACCCACGACAGCCTGCTGGAGGCGGCGGAGTTCGTGCGCACCATCCAGAACCGCCAGGGGATCCAGATCGCCTGCCCGGAAGAGATCGCTTACGTCTCCGGCTGGATCGACGGCGAGCAGGTCACCCGGCTGGCCGCCCCCCTGAAGAAGAACGACTACGGCCGCTACCTCCTGAGCCTGCTCGACTGAGCGGCGCGCCTCGGGTCTCGACCTGACGGGTCGGGACCCGGAGGGCGTCGGCATCACGCAAAGAAGCGGTCGCGGAAGTAGCGGATCGTGCGCTCCAGCCCGTCCTCCAGCGGAATCGTCGGCTCCCAGCCAAGCAGGTTCTTGGCCTTGGTGATGTCCGGACGGCGTTGCTTCGGGTCGTCCTGCGGCAGCGGCTTGTGGACGATCCGGGAGCTGGAACCGGTCAGGCGAATCACATGCTCGGCCAGTTCCAGCATGGTGAACTCGCCGGGATTGCCGAGATTGATCGGGCCCGTGACCTCGGGCGGCGTGTCCATGAAGCGCAGGAAGCCTTCGATCAGGTCGTCGGCGAAGCAGAAGGAGCGCGTCTGGTTGCCGCTGCCGTAGACCGTCAGGGATTCGCCGCGCAGCGCCTGCATGACGAAGTTGGAGACGACCCGGCCATCGTCGGGATGCATGCGCGGGCCGTAGGTGTTGAAGATGCGCACGACCTTGATCGGCAGGCCGTGCTGGCGATTGTAGTCGAAGAACAGCGTTTCGGCGCAGCGCTTGCCCTCGTCGTAGCAGGAGCGCGGGCCGATCGTGTTGACGTTGCCCCAATACTCCTCGGGCTGCGGATGCACCGCCGGGTCGCCGTAGATCTCGCTGGTCGACGCCTGGAGGATGGTGGCCTTCAGCCGCTTGGCAAGGCCCAGCATGTTGATGGCGCCCAGCACGCTGGTCTTGGTCGTCTGCACCGGATCATGCTGGTAGTGCACAGGCGAGGCCGGGCAGGCGAGGTTGTAGATCTGGTCGACCTCGACGTAGAGCGGGAAGGTCACGTCGTGGCGGATCACCTCGAACTGCGGGTTGCCCAGCAGATGCACGATGTTGTCGCGGCTGCCGGTGAAGAAGTTGTCGACGCACAGGACGCTGTTTCCGGCATCCAGCAGCCGCTCGCATAGATGCGAACCGAGGAACCCGGCGCCGCCGGTGACGAGGACACGCTTACGGGTCAAACTGCGCATGGGGAACGGTGATCCTATCTGAAGGGCTCAGGACAGCGCGGGCGCCGTCCGTCCGATGGACGTGTAGATGAAGCCGGCCTGCGCCATGTCGTCGGGATTGTAGATGTTGCGCAGATCGACCATCACCGGCGCCTTCAGCAGAGCCTTGACGCGGCGAAGGTCGAGCGCGCGGAACTCGTTCCATTCGGTCAGGATCGTCACGCAATCGGCCCCCTCCAAGGTGCCGTAGGCGTCCTTGGCCCACTCGACGCCAGGAAGTAGCTTTTCCGCCTCGTGCATCGCCGCCGGATCATAGGCGCGCACCGTGGCGCCGGCCTCGATCAGCGCCGGGACGATGTCGAGCGAGGGGCTGTCGCGCATGTCGTCGGTGTTGGGCTTGAAGGCGACGCCCAGCACAGCCACCGTCTTGCCGGCCACGCTGCCGCCGCAGGCCGCGATGATTCGCTCGGCCATCCGCTTCTTGCGCTTGTCGTTGATGTCGACGACCGTCTCGATGATGCGCAGTGGGCTGCCAACCTGCTGGGCGGTGCGGACCAGCGCCAGCGTGTCCTTGGGGAAGCAGGACCCGCCGTAGCCGGGGCCGGGGTGCAGGAACTTCTTGCCGATACGTCCGTCCAGCCCGATGCCGCGCGCCACGTCGTGGACGTTGGCGCCGACCTTCTCGCAGAGATCGGCGATCTCGTTGATGAAGGTGATCTTGGCCGCCAGGAAGGTGTTGGCCGCGTATTTCGTCAGCTCCGCCGTCTCCAGCGAGGTGACGACGATCGGCGTCTCGATCAGGTAGAGCGGCCGGTAGAGCCGCCGCATCACCTCGCCCGCGCGGTCCGAGGTGGCGCCGATGACGACGCGGTCGGGTCGCATGAAGTCGCCGATGGCCGAGCCTTCGCGCAGGAATTCCGGGTTGGAGGCCACGTCGAACTCGGCGTCTGGACGAACGCGGCGAATGATGTCGGCCACCTCCCGCCCGGTGCCGACCGGCACGGTCGACTTGGTGACGACCACGGTGTAGTGGTCGAGGTTGGCGGCGATCTCCTCGGCGGCGCCGTAGACGTAGGAGAGGTCGGCGTGGCCGTCGCCGCGCCGCGAGGGAGTGCCGACCGCGATGAACACGGCGTCGACGCCCTGCATCGCCTCCTTCAGGTCGAGCGTGAAGGACAGGCGGCCGGCGGCGACGTTGCGGGCGACCAAATCGTCGAGGCCCGGCTCGTAGATCGGGATCTCGCCGCGCCTCAGCCGCTCGATCTTGCCGGCGTCCTTGTCGACGCAGGTGACGTGAACGCCGAACTCCGAAAAACAGGCGCCCGACACCAAGCCGACATAGCCCGTGCCAATCATCGCAATACGCATGGTCTTCCTCTTTTGGAGGAAGGTTTATCCAACCCGGCTTCCATGCCGCAAGGACAAACTCGGCCCGCTCCCAAGCGCGTCCCGACGCATGGGCAGACACGCCATGACTTGTCCCAGCATCCGCAGGGGATAGGGATTCGCGCAAGGGCGCGCCTGTGCTATAGCTGCGCATTGCAGCGTCAGCCAGAGCGCCCCAATGCAAATCTCTCCTAATACATCCAAATACGATGCGATCGGCGCTTCCCTGCGCAGCCGGCACAACAATTTCGATTTCATCCGCTTCGCCGCTGCCACGCTGGTGCTGGTGAGCCACTCCTGGCCGCTCTCCGGCACGCCCAACGAGTTCTTCGCGACGTGGAGCGGGGGGGTGGACACCGGTGGCGGGCTGGCGGTCTGCATCTTCTTCGTCATCAGCGGCTTCCTGATCACCGGCTCCTTCCAGAACGCGCGCTCGCTCGGCGCCTACGCGCTCGCGCGCGTCCTGCGCATCCTGCCGGGGCTGGTTTTCGCCGTGCTGTTCACGATCCTGGTGATCGGGCCGCTCAACACTACGCTGCCGCTCGCCGAGTACTGGCGGCATCCGCTGACGGCGGCCTACCTGCTGAACGCCACGGTCTTCCAGTCCTCGGCGGTGCTGCCGGGCGTGTTCGAGACGCTGCCCGACCCCTTCATGGTCAACGGCTCGCTGTGGACCCTGCCGGTCGAGGTCTTCATGTACGCGCTGGTGGTCGGGCTCGGGCTGGCCCGCGTCCTGACGGTGCGCTGGTTGATCGCGCTGGTGGCGGCCTTGTTCCTGCTCCGTCTCAACCTCACCGTCCATTGGGGCTGGCGCTGGGAGAAGCAGGGCGGCGTCCTGCTCGGCTCCATCCCGCTCTACTCGACGCTGCGGCTCGCCTTCTTCTTCTTCATGGGCAGCCTGCTCTACGTGGCGCGGGACAAGGTTCCGGTCCGCTGGGATCTGGCGCTGCTCTGCGTGGTCGCCATCGTCGCCTGCCGCTACACCCCGGCCGGGGAGACCGTGTTCTTCCTGCTGCTGCCCTATCTGGTCCACTTCGTCGCCTTCGCCCGCATCCCCGGCCTGGGGATCTTCGCGAAGCACGGCGACGTCTCCTACGGCATCTACATCTTCGCCTTTCCGATCCAACAGACCGTGATGAACCACGCCCCCGGCCTCAGCCTGCCGGCCTTCATCGCCGTGTCCTTCGTCGCCACGCTGGCGATGGCGGTGGTGTCCTGGAAACTGGTGGAGCAGCCGGCCCTGCGCCTGAAGTCCATCCTCCTGCCTCGCCGCATGACCCCCGCCAGCGAAATGGCGTGAGGCGCGCCCCGTTCTGATTTCCGACGCCCTGCCCCCGTCGCCCGCCGCCTCCACAGGCCCACCACCGCAGGCTCCGCCATGACCAACGCCCTTTCCAAGCCCAGCCTCGACGGTCTCACGGGCCTGCGCTTCTTCGCCGCCCTCTGGGTGGTCCTGTTCCACGTCCGGCCGCTGTTCCTGCCCGACGCCTCCCCGCCGGTGTTCGAGTTCGTCAGCATGGGGTTCGTCGGCGTCGGGCTGTTCTTCATGCTGTCGGGCTTCGTCCTGGGCTACCAGTACACGGACCGCGACAGCACCAGCCGGGCCGGACGGCGGCGGTTCATGATCGCCCGCTTCGCCCGCATCTACCCCGTCTACCTGCTCGGCCTCGCGCTCACCTTCCCGAGCTTCTGGCAGGACAGCGTCGATCTCATTTCGGTCGGCCTGCGGACGCAGGCACAGCTTCTGGGAACGCTGTTCGGCAACGCGACCCTGTTGCAGGCCTGGACGCCCTGGACCTCCTGCCAATGGAACTGCCCGGGCTGGTCGCTGTCGTCCGAAGCCTTCTTCTATCTGGGCTTCCCCCTGATCGCCGCCGCCGTCGCGCGGCTCGGCACCGGCCGGCTGGTCGCCGTCGCGGCGCTGCTCTATCCCCTGGCCCTGCTGGCGCCGGCCCTCTACAGCTACAGCCCGGCGGTCCAGCACTGGGTCGCGCAGAGCCCGGAACGGCTGGTCCTGGCGAACGCCTTCATCCAGTACACGCCGCTGCTGCGCCTGCCCGAGTTCATCGCTGGCATCCTGCTGGCGCGCGTCTTCACCATGGGGGTGCGGGTTCCCGCCTGGGGCGGCGTGACGGCGGTGGGGCTGGCCGTGCTCTTCGCCTGCTTCTGGCGGACGCTCGGCACGCCCGACCTGATGGTCAGCAACGGCCTGCTGATGCCCCTCTTCGCACTGCTGATCCTCTCGGTCGCCGGCGGTCGCGACTGGCTGGGAAGCCTCCTGGCGAGCCGGCCGCTGATCTGGCTGGGAGAGGCCAGCTACGCCACCTACATCCTGCACTTCTTCCTGCTCAGGGCCTTGCAGCCGCGCCTCGCCGGGCTCGGCCTTCCCCATGGCCTCCAACTGGCGCTCTACCTCGCCGCCACCGTGGCCGCCTCGCTGGTGACCTTCGTCTGCCTGGAAAAGCCGGCGCGCCGGTGGCTGAAAACCCGGCTGGAAGCGCTTCTGGTCGACCGCCGGCCGCCGGCCGTGCAGGCCGCGACGCCCTGAGGCGATCCTCCGGCGCTCTCTTGAGAGTCGTCCGCCCTCAAGGCTCGCGGATGCTCTCGTCGAGCGCCCGGATCACCGGGTAGAGGAAGTAGGACAGCACCGACCGCGTGCCGATGCGGATCTCGGCCGAGGCGACCATGCCGGGGCTGAGGCGGGTGCCCTCCGGAACGCCCTCCGGCCGGGTCGCCAGCAGGCGCACCCGCGCGCGGAACACGGCGGCGCCCCCCTCCTTGGTGCCGTCCTTGGCCTCGCGCTGGAAGGCGTCGGCGCTGATGGTGCGCACCTCGCCCGCCAGGGTGCCGTGGCGCTGGAAGGGGAAGGCGTCCAGCTTCACCCGCACCATGTCGCCGACCCGGACCAGCCCGACGTCGCGCGACGGGATCTCGGCCTCGATCTCCAACGGCACGTCGCTCGGCACTAGGGTGACCAGCGGCTCGGCCTCCTTGACGACGGAGCCGACCGAGCGTTTCGCCACCTCCAGCACCACCGCGTCGACCTGGGCCGTCATGGTGACCAGCGAGCGGCGGCGCTCGGCCTTGGCGATCTGCTCGACCAGCGTGCCCCTCTGACGGGTCTGATCGACCAGCTCCTCGGACGCCTTGCGGCGCCATTCGTCGATGAAGGCGGAGCGTTCGGCCTGCACCGCCTTCAGCTCGTGCCCGGCCTCGCGCTCGCGGTCCTGGAGGGCGGCGAGGTCGTCGCGCACGCGCAGACGCTCGCTGCGCGCCTCCAGCAGGTTCAGCAGCGAGCCGGTCTGGCGCTGCTGGGACTGGTGGCGGATCGTCTCGACCTCCTCGATCACGGACAGCCGCTCGGCCAGCCCGCTCTGCGAACGGCGGCTGGTGGCGATCACCGCCTGGGCCTGGGCCGCCTTCTCGTCCAGCGCGGTCAGCCGGGCGACGTATTCGGCGCGCCGCCGCTCCAGGATGGTGTCCTGCAGCGCCGCGTCGGCGTTGCCGGCCTCGGCGCGGAAGACGCCGCCGTCGATCTCGGCGCGCAGCCGGCCGATGTGGGCGTCCAGGCTGACCAGCCGGGCGGCGAGGTCGGCCAAATCCGCCGCCGCGAAGGTCGGATCCAGCGTCGCCAGCCGGTCGCCGGCCCGCACCACGTCGCCCGCCGCCACGTCGATGGAGCGGACGATGGCGGTCTCCAGCGGCTGCGCCACGATGGTGGGCGCGGTGGTGATCAGCCGGCCGCCGGCGGTGACGACCCGGTCGACCTGCGACAGCGCCGACCACAGCAGCCCGGCCCCCAGCAAGGCCGCCAGGACGTAGAGGGTGGAGCGCGCCAGCCAATGCGGCGGGGCGTGTTCGATCGCCGCTCCGTCGGGCAGGAAATCGACGGCGAAGCCGGCGGGCAGCCTGGTTTCGGAGCGGGAGAACAGGCTCATCGCGCTCAGCCCCCCCGCCGGTTCTGCTGTTGCCAGAGATGGCGGTACTCGCCGCAGCGCTCCAGCAGGACGCCGTGGGGGGCGCGGTCGATCACCCGGCCCTTCTCCAGCACGGCGATGCTGTCGCAGCCGGTCAGGGTGGACAGCCGGTGGGTGACGATCAGCACGGTGCGCCCCTGGGCGATGCGGGTCAGGTTGTTCATCACCACCGCCTCGCTGTCGGGGTCGAGCGCGCTGGTCGCCTCGTCCAGGATCAGGATGCGGGGCCGCGGCAAGAGCGCGCGGGCGATGGCGATGCGCTGCTTCTGCCCGCCCGACAGGTTGGAGGCGCCCTCCTCCACGATGGTGTCGTAGCCGTCGGGCAGGTTCTGGACGAACTCGTCGGCGCCGGCCAGCCGGGCGGCCTCGATGACCTCCTCGCGGGTGGCGTCGGGGCGGGTCATGGCGATGTTCTCGCGGATGCTGCCGCGGAACAGGAAATTCTCCTGGAGCACGACGCCGATGGAGCGCCGCAGATGCGACAGGTCGAGCTCGCGGATGTCGACGCCGTCGTAACGGATCGAGCCTTCCTGCACCGGGTAGAAGCCTTGGAGCAGCCGCATCAGCGTGCTCTTGCCCGACCCGCTGCGCCCGACCAGCCCGACGACCGAGCCGGCGGGAATCGGCAGCGACACCCCTTCCAGCGCCGCCGGGCGGTGGCGGTCGTAGCGGAAGCCGAGATCGGCGATGTCGATCCGACCGGCCAGCACCGGGTGGGCGCCGGTGCCCTCGCGACGCGGCTCGGCCGGATGGTTCATCACCTCGCCCAGCATGCGCACCGACAGCGCGGTCTCCTGGTACTGGTGGATCAGCGAGACGATCTGCACCAGCGGCGTCACCACCCGGCCCGACAGCATCTGGAAGGCGATCAGGGCGCCGACCGAGAGCTGGCGGTCGAAGACGTCGAAGGCGCCGACCGCGACCACCGCGACCAGCATGGCCTTTTCAAGGAACTCAGTGACCGTGCGCGCGGCGATGGAGATGCGGCCGACCCGGTAATGGCTGGTCACCGCGCGGGCGGCGCGGCGGTCCCACAGCCGGCGCTGCGTCGGCTCCAGGGCCGAGGACTTGACAGTGCGCATGCCGTGGATGGTCTCCACCAACATGGCTTGGCGCTCGGCGTCGGCGCTGTAGAGGTCGCGCAGACGCTTCTGGTAGACAGGCACCAGCGCCACCACCACCCCGGCGATCAGCGCCGCGAACAGCAGGGCGATCAGCGTCAGCTTGACCGAATAGAAGAACAGGACCGGCAGGAAGACCAGCAGCACCAGTGCGTCCAGCACGGTGGACAGCAGGTTGCCGGTCAGGAACTCGCGAATGCGCTCGACCTGCTGCATATGGCGCACGGTGACGCCGGCCGAATTGCCGTCGAAGAAGGTGATCGGCAGGTCCAGCAGATGGCCGAAGGTCCGGTTGAGCAGCCTTATATCGATCTTGTTGGCCGCCGACAGCAGGATGAACTGGCGCAGGAAGCGGAAGGCCGCCTCGAACAGCAGGGCCGCCAGCACGCCGACGGTCAGAACCTGGAGCGTGGTGATCGCCTCGTGCACCAGCACCTTGTCGATCACGATCTGGAAATAGACCGGGACGATCAGGGCCAACCCGTGCAGCACCAGCGCGGCGACGATGACGTCGCGGAAGGCGCCGCCCTGCTTGAGGATTTCCGGGACGAACCAGCGCAGGCCGAAGGGCTGGCGCGGGTCGGCGATGCCGTGGCGCGGCTTCAGGAAGATCAACTCGCCGTTCCAGCGCTCCAGGAAGCGGTCGCGCGGCACGTCGATCACGTCCAACCGGTCGGCCAGCGGGTCGACCACGCCGACCGTCGGCTCGGCATCGGCGCTCCCGGCAGCACCCTCCGCCGGGCGGGAGACGCCGACCAGAATGACGGTGTTGCCGTTCTTCAGCCGGGCCAGCAGCGGGAAGACCGGCGGCAGCGCCTGCAAATCCTTCCAGCCCAGACGCCGCGCGCTCGCCTTCAACCCGGCCTCGCCGGCAATGCGCAGCAGGGCGGCGGTGGACGGCTCGGCCGAACCGCCGGCCGTTGAACCACCGGCCGTCGGGACGGGGATCGGGGCCGGCGCGGGCAGTCCGTGGTGGCGGGCCACCAGGGCGAGGCAGCGCAGCGCGCTGTCCGGCCGGGGCGGCGCGGCGGCGGCAGAGTCCTGGGGCGCGGCGGCGCGCCGATCAAGCGGCGATGAGCTGGCGTCCGGCACGGCGGTCAACCGAAATTGGGTGATTTGGGCGGGACCGGCATCGACGGCGCGGGGGCGGCCACTGGGGAGGGCAGCGATCCACCCGTCATCGCCGCCGTTGGGGCCGCGACCGCGAACGGGCCGGGCGGGCGCGGAGCCGCGTCGGCGGGTGCAACGTTGGGAACGCCGTTCGGAACCAGAATCCCGGCCGCCTCCAGACGCTGGCGCATGCCGTCCATGGCGCCGAGGCTGGACAGGAAGCCCTGGAGGCTCATGACGACGCGCTGCCGGATGGCGGGGAGGGGCTGCCCGTTCTCGTCCTTGCGCAGGGGGGAAAGGCTGAACAGGTCGATGCGAACCATGCCGTTGCCGAAGCCGACGTCGAGGATTCCGTCGGCGTAGAGTTCGGGAATGCGGTCGTCCTGGCCGCCCTGCGGATCGCGAATCATGGTGGCCTTCGGGGAAACAGGGCCGGGACGGCGGGCCGTCCTCAATCATCCCTGTTTACCCGAAGGGTGTACCACAACCAAGCCGACTGTTGAGGGGTCCCCAAAGGGACACAAGCCACGCCCAAGCCAGACGGACAACCGCCGGCGGACGGGGCGGCGGCTCAGTTCCGCCCGTAGGAATCCTCCAGCCGGACGATGTCGTCCTCGCCCAGATAGGATCCCGACTGCACCTCGATGATGGTCAGCGGCACCTTGCCGGGGTTTTCCAGCCGGTGGACCGTGCCGATCGGGATGTAGATGGACTGGTTCTCGTAGACCAGGACCTGCTCCGCGTCGCGCGTGACCAGGGCGGTGCCGTTGACCACCACCCAATGCTCGGCCCGGTGATGGTGCTTCTGCAGCGACAGCCGCGAACCCGGCGCGATGGTCAGGCTCTTCACCTGGAACCGCTCGCCGGTGTGCAGCGACTGGTAGGCCCCCCAGGGCCGGTGGACCTTGCGATGGTTCACCGACTCGGTTCGTCCTCCCGCCTTCAGCTTGTCGACGATGCGCTTGACGTCCTGCGCGTGGTCGCGGTCGGCCACCAGCACGGCGTCGTCGACCACCACCACCACGGCGTTCTCCAGCCCGACCACGGCGGTCAGGTGGTTGTCGCTGCGCACGTAGCAATCGCGCGCGCCATCCAGCAACACGTCGCCGACGACGACGTTGCCCTGCTCGTCCTTGGCCCCGACGTCCCACAGGGCCGACCAGGCGCCGACGTCGGTCCAGCCGATGTCGCAGGGCACGACGGCGGCGCGGCCGGTGCGCTCCATGACCGCGTAGTCGATGGAGATGCCGGGCGCCTTGGCGAAGGCGTCGGTGTCGAGCCGGAAGAAGTCGAGGTCGGCCGCCCCCTTCTCCAGCGCCTCGCGCCCAGCGGCGACCACCGCCGGGGCGTGGCGCTCCAGCTCCGCCAGCAGCAAGGCGGCGGGAAACAGGAACATCCCGCTGTTCCAGACGTAGCCGCCCTCGGCCAGATAGCCCTGGGCGACCTCCAGCGTCGGCTTCTCGACGAAGGCCGCGACCTCGAAGGCGCCGTCGGCGTCCTCCAGGAAGCCGCCCCGGCGGATGTAGCCGTAACCGGTCTCCGGTGCCGTCGGGGCGATGCCGAAGGTGACCAGCCGGTCCGCCCGCGCCGCGCGCACCGCGATCCCAATGGCCTCGTGGAAGGCCGCGACGTCGCGGATTTGGTGGTCGGCCGGCAGCACCAGCAGCAGGGCGTCGGGATCGGTCGCGGCAACGGTCAGCGCCGCGACGGCGCAGGCCGCCGCCGTGTTGCGCCCCACCGGCTCCAGCACGATGCCGCGTGGCGCGATGCCAGACTGTCGGAGCTGCTCAGCCACGAGGAAACGGTGCTCCTGGTTGCAGACGACCAGCGGCGCCGTGAAGGCGACCGCGTTGCCGACCCGCAGCGCGGTGTCCTGCAGCATCGTGCGGTCGGAGCACAGGGGAAGGAACTGCTTGGGATACAGCTCCCGGGACAAGGGCCAAAGACGGGAGCCGGAACCGCCGGACAGCAGCACCGGTACGATCTTCTGCGTGGAAACGCCGTTCATCCTGCCGCCTTGAAACGTGTTTTGCCAAGGAACGCCACGGCCGCCACGGCGGACACCGCCCCGCGCCCAAGCGTTTCCCTTATAAACCGCGCTCCTCCACGACCACAAGCACCCCTCCGGCGGCTACCCGACCGGGGATCCCGGCCGGAACGGACGGCGCGAACCGACCGAAGGAGGGAGAGACAAGACTCCAACCCCCCGATCGATTGCCACGCCCAGGCTTGGAGTCTTGTCGCGCCCCCCCGCGCCGGATCCCCCCCGGCCCCTCTGCGGGAGGGGGGGCGCGACAGAACTCCAAACATCGTCCGATTCGCAGAGACACGGAGGGTGCCCAAAACAGCGTTGCGACTCGGAAAACAGCCCTTTGCAAGCGATTCGCCTCCAGAACCAAGCTTTTCCCCTGGAGTCTTGTCGCGTACCAGGAAAAATCCACAGGCCGTGTGGACTATCCGCTGGAGTCTTGTCGCGGCAATTCTGGAGTCTTGTCGCGCGACTCGCGATTCGCTGCTGGAGTCTTGTCGCGCAAACTAATAACTGAATCAAATAACCTAACAAATAGTTTGAGCGACAAGACTCCAAATTGCTGGGGTCGACCCGGCGTGATATAGGGTTTTCCACAAAGTCGTTCCAAGGTCAGCTCGCTATGGGACAGATACACAACCTGATCAGCCAGCTTGGACGCGACCAAGCCAGGGCACTCCAACCCGATCCGGAAAAGCGGTCGCTAGTCGATGTCGCCGCCGCGGTCATGGAAGAGGAGCGCCAAGAGCTCGGCATCACCTATTCGGGCTTCGCGCTGACGGCTCTTCCCCATCGTCGTCTTCCCGACGACCAGCCATGGGAACGCCGTGGTCATAAGATCCGTTTGCTGATCGAGCCCGGACGACTGCCGATCCGCAACGGGGGCTTCAAGCTCTACGGCGTGCCCTACGGCAGCCGCGCGCGCATGATCCTCCTCTATCTGCAGACCCGCGCGATCCAGACCGACAGCCGCGAGGTCGAACTCGGCCGCAGCATGCACGAATGGCTCGACCGCATGGGCTTGTCGGTGGGCGGCCAGACCTACCGCGACATCCGCGAGCAGGCGTCGCGCATCGCCGCCTGCAACCTGACCTTCGCCTGGGAAGATGCCCACAGCATCGGCTTCGAGAAGGGCTCCATCGTCAAGGGCGGCATCCACTTCTCCTCGAACACCGGATCGGACCAGGGGTCGCTGTGGGAGGACCGCGTTCTGCTCTCGGAAGCCTTCTTCCGCGAGCTGAAGGCCCACCCGGTGCCGATCTGGGAACCCGCCCTGCGCCACATCCAGAACAACAGCACCAGCATCGACATCTACATCTGGCTCGCCTACCGGCTGCACAGCCTGTCGCGCTCGATGACCATCACCTGGCCGGCGGTGTTCGAGCAATTCGGCGCCGGTTACAGCCGCCTGCGCGATTTCCGCAAGCGCTTCATCGAGGCGCTTCAACTGGCGCTCGCGGTCTACCCCGACGCCCGCGTCGAGGTCGAGGAGCAGGGATTGCTGCTGCACCCGTCGGCCCCGCCGATCCCGGAACGGAAATTCGCCCAGCTCTGCCGCTGAGAGCTGGACCTGGTACCGACGGATTGGGGGCTGCGACAAGACTCCAAACCCGAAGCCGATCCGTCGGCGCATCACGCTCTACCGGTTGGTTCGGATCGCCCGCGCGACACCCGCCAGAAGTTGCCGCAGGGCGCCGCGCGCATCCTCCAGCGGCACGGCCTCTCCAGCGGCGACGACCCCCTGGGGAGGAGCCACGAAGAAGGGCGGAGCACCCACGTCCGGCCTTGCCCGGTACAGGCTGGCGGAAAGTGCCAGCACACTGCCCGGCGGCGCGTCGCGTAGCGTGGCGTGCAGCAGAACGACCAGCGTGCCGGAATCGCCGACCCGTTCGTCGTTGCGGACCAACGCCGTCGTCGTCGGCCCTTCGACACCGATCAGGCTCTTCATCTCCGCCACGGCGAGGCCGCACAAGGCGGCCTCGTCCGGCGCGACGCCAGCCCGCTCCGGAGCCGCATCCATCGCGCACAGCACGCCGACCTGCCGCACCTGCTGAAAAAAGGGTACGGGGGACATGGCGAAGGCTCCGTTTGCAAGCAAAGCCGCGAGCGTTGCGGCAAGGCTGGTGATCCAGGCCATGCCTCGGCCTTTTCGCAGCAAGAAAACGGTCTTTCCATGGGAAGCGGGCCGCAACGGAAAGGGCAGACTGGGCAAGGGTCCCGGTCGACAGCCAGAGCCATACCCTTCGGTCAGGAAGTAAGCGGAGCTTCGCAAATTACCCTCCTCCGAAAGAACAAAGAAGAAAAATAAACAAGAATATTATTTTGATATTTTCATTGTATCTATAATGTAATGCAGAACATCCTCTCTATTATTCCACATCAATGCGTCAATTATCGACAGATTTTCAATATGATTGTAAGGATAACAGTCATAAGTATAAGATTTTGGTTCCAAGAAACACAAATCAATCCCTCGAGATTCCCAGTCATGCGAGACGAAAATCTCACGGCCGCCCGGCGCATTGACGTATCGCCGGGCTTCCAAAGCGCTGCTGATTTCCAGTGCCCACTGGCCGGCATAGTCGATGGTCGGCAACTCCAGAGCCATTTCCGAACAAACGCTCCAGTCGAAGGCGATGCCGAGATAATCGCAGACCACAGCAAGCGAACGCACATTGAGTTCGCAGAGACCGTTGGTTTTCGTTGAGGCGAAGGCTTCCGAAACCAGCCCACAGACTTGCTGGAAGAACGGCGCCTTTCCACGGTAATGCTCGAGCTGCCCAAGAATTCGCCGCGCCGCGGCCTCGCCGTCCACCACGGTCGCGGCGTTGATCGGTGTGCCGTGGGGGGCGTGGACCGGAACGCTCACATACTGCCAACCGCCATTCGGGTGGAGCACGCGATTCCGGTTCATCCAGCTCTTCCGGTTGTACTTGACGACGTCGAACACGATTCCGCGGTCGACGGCGAGGATGAGTTGGAAATAGCCCAGATACGGAAAGAAGTAGGGCTGCATGATGCCAAGCGTCGTCATGCCCGTGCCGCCATCCGGCCTTCCGGAGTGGCCGCCCAGCGGATTATGGCGCAGACGCGCTTGACGTCGGCGTCGGTCACGGCCTGCCCGCTCGGCAACTGGACCAGGGTTTGGCAGAGATGGTCCGTGATCGGAAGCTCGGCCATCCCTTCATCGCAGAACGGCGGGGTCCGGTGGACGCCGGGAAAGAAGTAACGGCGGGCAAGAACGTTTTTGGCTTGAAGCAGGTCGAGAAGCTCGTCCCGCGACAGGCCGAGCTCCGCTGGCGAAACCGACAGAACGATGAACTGGTGGTTGCTCGTCTCACCCGCCGCGTAGTCGAGAAAGTGAATCCCCGGCGTGCCGTCGATCCCGCTTCGGTAAAGTTCGTAGCGGTGGCGATTCTGCTCGATCAGGGAATCCAGGCTCCTGAGACCGAGCAGGGTCATCGCCGCCTGCGCCTCCGAAATCTTGGCGTTCAGGCGGAGAAGGCCGGGGACGCGCTCGTCCGTGTCATGAAAGCTGCGCATCGTCCGGAGCCGGGCGGCGAGATCGTCGTCGTCCGTCGTGATGCAGCCGCCTTCGGCGCCGTTGAGGATCTTGGTGGCGTGGAAGGAGAAGACCTCGGCGTTGCCGAATCCGCCGAAACGCCGCCCCCGGAAGGTGGCCCCGACGGCGTGGGCGGCGTCGAACACCAGCTTCACGCCCCGGCTGGCGGTCAGCGCCTCCAATTCGAGCGGATCGCAGCCGCGTCCCCAGATGTGCACGCCGAGAACGGCGGCCGTGGCCGGACCGATCTTCGGTGCGACGCGCGCTGCGGTCAGCGTCTGCGTCTGCGGGTCGATGTCGCAGAAGACCGGCCTCAACCCCGCCCAGACCACCGCCTGGACGGTCGCCGGAAAGGTGAAGGACGGCACGATGACCTCGCCGTCGAGGTCGAGCGCCCGAAGGACCAGCATGAGGGCGGCGGTTGCGTTCACCACGCTCACCGCGTTGCGCACGCCGAACAGGCTGGCCAGCTCCCGGTCCAGCCGCTGCTCCAGGGGGCCATGGTTGGCGAAGAACCGGCGGTCGAAGATGCCGTCGAAGGCTTCGCGAAACGCTTCCGCCGCCGGCAGGTTCAACTGACCGACGTGCAAGGGTGTCTCGAAGCCTTCCGGCGGACGGGGCGCCGGGCTTGGCGGGGTGCGTTCATCGCTCATCGGGGCAACTCCCGCAGGCGGCCGGCGATCGAGCCGGATCGGCGGTCCAGCGTGGTGAAGAATCGGCTGATCGCGCCGATGTCTTCGACGGAGACGAGATCGCCCACCGGCATCTGGATGAACTCTCGGCTTACTTGATCGGACACCGGCAGCTCCACCGCCGGGGCGCCGCCCGACGCCGGGACCGGATCCACGCGATGCAGCGGCGGCGCGTAATAGGGGCGCACCAACGCGTTCTCCGCCCGCAGGATGCGGATCAACGCGTCGCGCGTGTACGGCGCGTCCGGCGCCACCCTCAGGAGAACCAGGCTGTACGTGCCGGGCGACCGGCTGTAATCCGCGAAAGACACCCATGGGATGCCGGCGAGGCCGTGTCGATACGCGGCGAAGCGCTCGGCGTTGCCGTCGACGATGCTTTGGACATGGGGCAGATTCGACAAGGCGAACGCCGCGTGGAGTTCGTTGAGCTTGCCGTTCAGACCCAGCTGGCGCACCAAGCCGTCATCCCCAAATCCGAAATTCCGCTGGCTGCGCAGATCCAGCGCCAAGGCGTCGTCGTCGGTCGTGAGATAGCCGCCTTCGAATC
This sequence comes from Azospirillum doebereinerae, assembly GCF_003989665.1. Lineage (GTDB taxonomy): Bacteria > Pseudomonadota > Alphaproteobacteria > Azospirillales > Azospirillaceae > Azospirillum > Azospirillum doebereinerae. The sequence goes on from NZ_RZIJ01000013.1 coordinate 71,360, forward strand.
CGTTGATCAGCTTGGTCGCGTGCAGGCTGAAGACGGAGGCCCTTCCGCGCGACCCCACGCGGTCCCGGCCATAGGAGCCGCCGATCCCATAGACGCAATCCATCAGCAGGGGAACGCCGGCGGCCCCGGTCAGCCGCTCGATCGCGTCGATGTCGCAGAGAGCGTTGACGTTGTCCACCGCCAGCACCGCGGCCGTGTCGGGGCCGATGTGCCGCGCGAGGCTTTCCGGTGCCAGCGTGTGGGTCACCGGATCCACGTCGCAATACTGCGGCTCGAGACCGGCCCAGCGGATCAGGTGCGGCAGGCCGCGAAACGTCAGCGCCGGCAGAAGAACCCTCTTCGCCCCCGGCCGCGCCAGCGTGCGGAGGGCGAGGGCCAACGCGAAGCAGGCGTTGGCGAAGGTGACGCAATGGGCCGTCCCGTGGAACCGGCACAGCCGCTCCTCCAGTTCCTGCACCAGCGGTCCCTGGTTGGTCAGCCAACGCCGCTCGAAGGCGCCGGACGCCAAGGCAAAGAACCGATCGGGGTCGCGGTTGGCCAACTGGCCCGTCGTCCGCGCCCGTGAAAACAACGGCGCGGCGCCGAACACGGCCAGTTCCGCAAGGCTGCCCGCTTCATTCGACTCTGTCATTCCGATACGCCGTCCCCTGTTCCCCGGCACGCTCAAGAGCGCGTCAGGACCGCGTCGAAACGATAATGCGAGGCAAAGAAATGCGCCGGCATGCGCTCGCACCGGGCGGTCCAGCCTGCGGCCTCCGCCAACGCCGCCAATTCGGCCGGCGTGCGCCAGATCCCGAGCAGCGACGCCGGATCGTCCTCTTCCCCAGGCGCCGGATCGCGGTCGGCGAAGAAGGCCTTCATGCGCGTCTTGTCGGGCATCTGGCCAAGGAAGAGGTGGGTCGCCCGGTCGAACCGTTCGCTCAATCCCTGCAGAAGCCCATGCGCGGCGTCATGGCTGAAATAGGGAAAGGCGCCGTAGCAGAGAATCTTCGTGAAGGCCTGGGGATCGCTCTCGGTCCGGACATAATCCAGCGCGTCGGCAAGACGATAACGCTCGGATGGGCCACGCGTGAAGCGTTGGTTGGCGACTCCGATCAGAAAATCAGAATAATCGACGCCAAGACCGCCACGGCAAATCTCGAAAAGATGCGTCGTCAGAGCGCCGTTTCCGCAGCAGAGATCAAGCAGAACATCGTCGCCTGCGAGAGAGAGGCCGTTCTTGATGGTCGTGACGATCAGCGCGATCTGCTCGGGCGACACCGGCTTGCCATTGATCGTGCGCTTGACCTGGCCCCAGTGATCGTCCGGATCGCAGGTTTCGGGGTGATGCTTGAACATGTAATGGCTGCTGTCGGAAGACATGGTGCCTCTTGGAACAGGACGATCACGGATCAGGACAACCGGTGGGCGATGAGCCACCGGACGATGAAGGCCAGTTTGGCCGGGGTCAGTCCGCGCCTTGCCGACGGCGCCTCGTTGTCCTCAACGGAAACAGGGGCGAACAAATCCTCCCGATCCAGAAAGATCCGGGCGACCGAAGCGTTGCCCTGCGCATAGGAATCCACCAGGGCGGCGCGCTGGGAGGCCGACAGAAAGGGGGTGTCGTCGAAAACGGTGTCCCCGGCCGTGGCCGCGGTCAGCGCGATGAGGTGCTTGTGATAGCGTCTCTTCTGCGCGACCTTCAGCGGCAGCCGATTGAGCAGCCGCTGAAAATCCAGGATGTCCCGGTTGATCCGTTCGTTCGGCCGTACCGGCGGCAGGGCGAAGGGCGCGTGCGGCAGCCCGATGGCCGTCAGGAAATCCCCCCGCACGTCGCCGGAGGCGAGCGCGGTGTAATCCCGAAGGATGAGGGCCGAGGTTCCGAACTCGGCCTGCCAGGGCTTCAGACGCTCCGCGTAGTCCCACAGCCCATGATCGCGGCGAACGCTCGCCTCGAAGCCCGCCGAGTTTCCCTGGGCCTTGACGGTCTGGTTGTACCAGGAAACATGCGCCTCGTCCTGGCGGCGCAGATAGCAGACGATGGAAACCCGGTCGTCCGCCTCCATTCCCGCGCTGCGCAGCAGGCCGCGCAGCGTCGCCGGCTCCGGGTAGAGATAGAAATTCTCGCTGCTGAGAAGGACGGTATCCGTCCCGCCCGCCCTCACGGCGTCGCGCAGAGCCGCACCGAGTTCCGCAAGCGTCCGGTCCTGCGGAGTGGCCCACACGGGGTAGCCGCCGCCGAGCAGGAAGGCGAGGTCATGATGCCCGTAGCCGCGGAGGCTGACGTCGGGATACCGGACGCCACAGGCGAGAAGCGACTCCCTGTTCTCGAACAGGAACCGCTGTATGGCGGTCGAACCTGTCTTGGGCGCGCCGATATGGACGATCCAATGCATCCCGGTCGATCGCACCCTTGTTCATTCCTGGTTCAACACTGATCATCCAGACGCTGCAGCGGATTTCTTTCTCGCTTGTCAAGCCAAAGGATCAGAACCAGTCCATTTTTCGGAACGGACCCTATCGGTCGGGCCCATTGTAATGAAGCGATTGTATGACAAAGAATTTTGGCAGAGTCAACCACCCTCACTGTCTGAAGTAGTTGCCATCCGCCCTATGATCCTTGCATAAATCCCGGTAAATATCCTGTTAGGGCCCGCGTTTGGAAACGACATCTTTCGCAGAGGATGCCTTCCAACGTGTCCATTGGAACGGAGTGACAACGGCATGGACGCATCCGAGCAGCCTCTCGAAGCTTCAGCGGACTCGCGAAAACTCGAGATAGAAAAACTTCTCGTGCTCCATCGTTTCGAAGAGACCAAGGCCCGTCTGCAGGCGGCCCGGGCCGCCTTCCCTGAAAACGCTTGGTTTGCCATGATGACAGGGGCCGTTCTTCAAATATCGGGCGCGGACGAACAGGACCGGTCAGCCCGGATGGGCAGGATAAGAGCCAAACAAATATCCGACGATTTCGAAAAGGCCGTAACGGCTTGCACCGAAGCCATTCGGCTCGGATCGAAAGATTGGGCGACGTATTTTTACCTCGGCATGGCGCAGCAGGCGCTCGGGCGTTCCGCCGAAGCGGCCGTGGCGCTGATAAAGGCCTACAACTGCCGCCCCGACGTGGCAACGGGGTGCCGTCTGCTGGAAACGGTCGTCGCTGCACGCGGCATCGATTGGGGGCGCAAGCTCTACAATGATTTTACCAAGAGCTATGCGGAGCGAAATCTGCCGGATCGAGCGTTCACCGAGACCTGGGCGACGCTGCTCTTCGAGGCCGGGCTTGGTGGGGAGATCGAGGCGCTGGGGGTGGATTACCATTGCGCCAGACTGTCCTCGGTGATGGATTGGGCCGAAAAGGCCGGTGTGGCGTTGGATTTCACCGACGAATGCGAAGACATCCCGGTCGAAGATCCCAGCCTGATCGGCGGTCCGCCGGTCACCCTCTTCAAGGGAATGGTCCGCAGCTATCGCCCCTATGTCTGCACGGCGTCCGATGCCGTCGTTCTGTCGAAATCGGACATGGTGCTGACCCCGGACGGCGCCGCGCTCAACGACGTCGCGGCGGACAGCCGCTATGGCCGGTTCATTGAGTTTTATCACGACAAGTCCGTGCGGCGTCGACGCGGCGAACAGATCCTCATCGACCCGCAGCAGCACCGGATCACCGACCTCGACGAGGGAATCATGCTGTCGGGCGGCGCGTCCGAGCATTTTGGGCACTGGGTGCCGGAATTCCTGTGCCGCCTTACCTTCCTTGTCCAGCATCCGGACTTTGCGAAACTGCCCATCATCGTCGACGAAGACATGCCGGGCAGTCATTTCGATTACCTCCGGCAGCTTGTCGACAACGAGCTCGTCCTATTGCCAAGCAAGAGCGGGTTTCGCTGCCGGCGTCTGGTGATGGCGCCGCCGCCGACCTTCTTCCCGGTCTATTGGGCCGTGGATCATGACATTCCGACGCATGAGCAGGGGCCGTTCTCGCCGCGATGCTTTCGATTCCTCCGGGATCGCATCTTCGCCAGCCTGCCGCCCTCCGGTGCGCGCACGCGGCGGATCTACCTGTCGCGCGGGAAACGGCACTGGCGCCATCTTCTGAACGACGCCGAGATTGCGGAGCATCTTCGCACGGAAGGCTTCGAAACCGTCTTTCCCGAGGAACTGAGCTTCGTCGAGCAGGTTCGCCTGTTCCAGGACGCCGAGGCGATTGTCGCTCCCAGCGGTTCGTCCCTGGTCAATCTGATTTTCGCGGATCCGTCGGTGAAGCTCCTCGTTCTCAATCAACCCAACATCTTCAGTCTCAATGGTTTTTACGGACCGATGCGCGCGCTCGGGTACGATCCGAAAATCGTCTGCGGAACCGAAGGGGATCCCAGCGATAAGCATGCCCATTTCCGCATACCGCTCTGGCGGCTGCGTGAGGGGTTGGCGCAGATCGGGCTGTGAGGGACCAGCCGCTGGAAAGAGGAGATTGGGGACCCCTCACTGCCCTTGTTGGCGTTGCAGCGCCATCCAGCGCAGGCAGGCGACGACGGTCCCGCCATCCATCGCGGGTGACGTCAGCGCCAGTTCCTCGGCCTCCTCGGCGCTCATCATAACCAAGCGCCCGGCGCCCAACTCGGGGGTGGCCGCGGCGCCGTCAGGCAGGGGCCGGCACCGGGTCGCCGCGAACAGGGCGAGGCTCGCCTCCAGCACGCCGGGGTCGAGCAGCAGGCGGCCCAGCGGGCGCAGGTCGGCGGGCGCGCAGGTCAGCCCCGCCTCCTCCTCCAACTCGCGCAGGGCCGAGGCCTCCGCCATCTCGTTCGCTTCGGCGAATCCGGAGGGCGCGACCCACAGGGGCCCGGCGAAATGGGGCCGGTGGACCCGCATCAGCCCGACGCGGCCATCCTCCAGCACCGGCAGCACGCAGACCCCGGCGACGCCGCCGGCCAGCCGGACCTTCGGCCGCACCATCAGGAAATCCGGCACCTCCGCCCCGTCCGGTCCCGCCACATGGTCGAGCATCACGTCGAAGCGGCTGTTGGAAAGCCCGACCCGGCGGGCGAGGATGCGGTGGCGGCGGTCCATGGCGTGGGCCTCGGGAAGGTGGGAACGGCTCGAACCTCCGTTATAGGCGGCCCCGCCGGCGCGTGAAATGGCCGCCCCTTCCCTTTGTGGCATCGACAAGCACGCCCGAAGGACGCAGGCTGTCGGCCCTCCACCACTTTCGCGCAGCCTGTCCATGCGGATTCTGTTCGTCCACCAAAACACGCCCGGCCAATACAAGCATCTGGTCCGCCGCTTCGCCGCCGATCCGGCGCACCAGGTCGCCTTCATCGGCAAGGTCCAGCGCAGCCTGCCGGGGGTGCGGAGCGTCGTCTACCGTCCGGCCCGCGAACCGGGCAGCGCCACCCACCCCTACATCACCCTGTTCGAGGGGCAGATCCTGCACGGGCAGGGCGCGGTGCGCGCCGGGCTGGCGCTGCAGAAGGAGGGCTTCACGCCCGACGTGATCTGCGCCCATCCCGGCTGGGGCGAGGCGCTGTTCCTGAAGGACGTGTTTCCCGACGCCAAGCTGATGCTCTACTGCGAGTTCTTCTACCGCGCCGACGGATCCGACGTCGGGTTCGACCCGGAAAAGCCGGTGACCCTCGACACGCGCTGCCGGATCCGGGCCAAGAACGCCGCCCTGCTGGCCGGTCTGGAAGCGGCGGATTGGGGAATCAGCCCGACCGAATGGCAGCGCCGCCAGCACCCCGCCGTCTTCCGTCCGCGCATCTCGGTCATCCACGACGGCGTCGACACCGCGCTGTGCCGGCCCGACGAAACGGCGACCGTCACCCTGCCCGGCGGCCGAATCCTGTCGCGCGCCGACGAGGTCGTCACCTACGTCGCCCGCAACCTGGAGCCCTACCGGGGCTTCCCGACCTTCATGCGGGCGGCGGCGGATCTGCTGCGCCGCCGCCCCAACACCCACATCCTGGTGGTCGGAGGCGACGAGGTCAGCTACGGCACCAAGCCGGCCGAGGGCGGAACCTGGCGCGAGCGGCTGACGGCGGAGGTCCGGCCCGATCCCGAACGCATCCATTTCCTGGGTAAGATCCCCTACGAGTCCTTCCTGTCGGTGCTGCGGATCTCGCGCGCCCACGTCTACCTGACCTACCCCTTCGTCCTGTCCTGGTCGATGCTGGAGGCGATGGCCTGCGGCGCGGTGATCGTCGGCTCGGACACCCCGCCGGTGGCGGAGGTCATCGAGGACGGGCGCAACGGCCTGCTGGTCGACTTCTTCGACGCCAAGGCGGTCGCCGACCGGGTGGAGGAAGCGCTGGACGATCCCGCCCGGATGGCGGGGATCTCCGCCGCCGCGCGGCGCACGGTGGTCGAGCGCTTCGACCTGGAGACCGTCTGCCTGCCGGCCCAGATCCGCCTGCTGGAGGATCTGCACGCCGGCCGTCTGCCGCCGCTTTCCGAAGCTTGAGGGGAGTCCGCGCGGCAGACGCGCCTTGCGCGCGCCGGCCCGCTGAATTAACCCCCTGCTCAGGAAGCTCCGGTTACGGTCGACCGTGAGCTCTTCCATTCCCGATCCAGTCCATGACCAGCAGGCGGAACCGATGGTGAAGACAAGAGAGAGCGACCTCATCGGCACCTCCATCGAGGACTCGCGCGCCGCCGGCTTGCGGATGCTGGACGGGCGATCGATCCTGGTGACGGGGGGCACCGGTTCCTTCGGGCGGCGCTTCGTGGAGACGGTGATGCGCCACGCCAAGCCGCGACGCGTCATCGTCTTCTCGCGCGACGAGTTCAAGCAGTACGAGATGCAGCAGCGCATGCCGGCGGACTGGGCGCCGACCCTGCGCTATTTCATCGGCGACGTGCGCGACCGCGAAAGGCTGGAGCTGGCGATGCGGGGGGTGGATTTCTGCGTCCACGCCGCCGCGCTGAAGCATGTCCCGGCGGCCGAATACAACCCGATGGAGTGCATCAACACCAACGTCTACGGGGCGGAGAACGTGATGCGCGCCGCCCTGTCGACGGGCGTGCGCCGGGTCATCGCGCTGTCCACCGACAAGGCGGCCAACCCGATCAACCTCTACGGCGCCAGCAAGCTGGCGGCCGACAAGATCTTCATCGCCGCCAACAACCTGTCGGGCGCGCTCGACACGCGCTTCTCCGTGGTGCGCTACGGCAACGTGGTCGGCTCGCGCGGCAGCGTCGTGCCGCTGTTCCGCAAGTTGATCGACCAGGGCGCCGACCATCTGCCGGTGACCGACGAGCGGATGACCCGCTTCTGGATCACCCTGCAGCACGGCGTCGATTTCGTGCTGTCCTGCTTCGCCATGATGCAGGGCGGCGAGATCTTCGTGCCCAAGATCCCCAGCATGCGGATCGGCGACCTCGCCCGCGCGATGGCGCCGGATCTGCCCCTCAAGCTGGTCGGCATCCGGCCGGGCGAGAAGCTGCACGAGGTGATGATCACCGAGGACGACTCCCGTCAGACCTACGAGCTGTCCGACCGCTACGTCATCGAGCCGGCCTTCGCCTTCTGGCAGCACGCCCCCTACGAGGGGCTGGACGCCCGCCCGGTCGCCGACGGCTTCCGCTACGCCAGCGACGGCAACGACGATTGGCTGGACGGCGACCGGCTGCGCGCCCTGCTGGCCGAGGCGTCGTGACCGCCGCCGCCCCGCCTTTTCTGCCCTATGGCCGGCAGAGCGTCGACGAGGAGGACATCGCCGCCGTCGCGGCGGTCCTGCGCGGCGACTGGCTGACCCAGGGGCCGGCGGTCGCCGCCTTCGAGCGCGCGCTCGCCGACCGGGTCGGGGCCCGCGAGGCGGTGGCCTGCGCCAACGGCACGGCGGCGCTGCGGCTGGCCTACGCGGTGCTGGATCTGGGGCCGGGCGACGCGGTGGTGGTGCCCGCCAACACCTTCCTGGCCACGGCGTCGGCCGCACGCCACGCCGGGGCGGAGGTCGCCTTCGCCGACGTCGATCCCGCCACCGGCCTGATGGGGGCGGAGCAGGCCGAGGCCGCCGTCGCGCGCGGGCGGGCCGCCGGCTGGCGGGTGCGCGCCCTGGCGCCGGTCCATTACGCCGGCCAGACCGCCCCGATGGCGGATCTCGGCGCCCTCGCCCGCGCCGAGCGGCTGGCGGTGGTCGAGGACGCCTGCCACGCCGTCGGCAGCGTCGACCGCGTGCCCGGCGGGGCGGCGATCCCGGTGGGGGCCTGCGCGGAAAGCGCGCTCACCGTCTTCTCCTTCCACCCGGTCAAGACCATCGCCGCCGGCGAGGGCGGGGCGGTGACCGGCAACGACCCGGCCCTGATGGCGCGGGTTCGCGGCCTGTGCAACCACGGCATGCTGCGCGCCGCGCAGCACGGCGATCCTGGCTTCGCCGACCCCGAGGCGGCCTTCGACGCGGACGGCACGCCGAACCCCTGGTACTACGAGATGCCGGAGCCGGGCTTCAACCACCGGCTTTCGGACATCCATGCGGCCCTGGCGCTCAGCCAGATCCGGCGCCTCGACGCGTTCGTCGAGCGGCGCCGTCGGCTGATGGCGCTCTACGCCGAGCGGCTGGCCCCCCTGGCGCCGCTGGTCGAGCCCCCGGCCGCCGTGCCCTGGTGCGACCCGGCCTGGCATCTCTGCGCGGTCCGCATCGACTTCGCCGCCGCCGGCCGGTCGCGGGCGCGGGTGATGGCGGCGCTGCGGGCCGACGGAATCGGCAGCCAGGTCCATTACATCCCGGTTCACCGGCAGCCCTTCTGGCGCCGCCGCTACGGCGAAGCGGATCTGCCGGGGGCGATGGCGCATTACGGCCGGACCTTGTCGTTGCCGCTGTTCCCCAACATGGCCGACGCCGACGTGGACCGGGTCGCCGCCGCTCTTGAACGGGCGCTCACCGGTGCCATCTCGTGACGGAATGGCGAATCCGTTAGCCTTTTTTTCGGGATGGACGGATAAGGATTGTTATCCGGGACGCTATAGTGCCTAAGCCGAAAGCCAGAGGTGTGATGGTCCCGGCCATGCCCGCCTTCTCTCTGTGCGCTGCGTACGGACATCGCCCTTGTTTCGCAACACGCTCTGGAATCTGCTTGGCGAGGGGCTGCCGATGCTGGCGGCGCTCCTGTCGATTCCGTGGCTTCTCGCCGCCGTCGGCATGGAGCGCTTTGGCGCCCTGACCCTGATCTGGGCGCTGCTCGGCTATCTGGCCGTGCTCGACCTCGGGCTTGGGCGCTCGCTGGTCCAGATCGTCGCCGAGCGGGTCGGGCGCAACGGAACGGGAGGGGGCCGGGGCGGGGCGGCCGGGGAAGGGGCCGAGGGGACGGCGGGGATCGCCGGCCCGGCCATCGCCATCATGGCGCTGCTCGGCCTGCTGACCGGCGGCGTCGTGGCCGGCCTTGCCGGGGGGCTGGCGGATCGCTTCCTCCTGGGGTCGGGCACGCCGTCCCAGGAAATCCGCGACAGCCTGATGGTGGTGGCGGCCATCGTCCCCATCGCGCTCGTGTCCGCCGGCCTGCGCGGCGTGCTGGAGGCCCACCAGCGCTTCCGCCCGATCAACCTGGTGCGGATGACCGTCGGCGTTCTGAACTACCTCAGCCCGCTCTGCGTCCTGCCGTTCAGCCAGAGCCTGGTTCCGGTCATCGCCGCCATCGCGGTGGGACGGCTGATCGGCATGGTCGCCTACGGAGTGCTGGCGGTCCGGCTGGTGCCCGATCTGGTCCGGCCGGCGCGCTACGGCCGGCAATCCCTGCGCGGGCTGTTCACCATGAGCGCCTGGATGATGCTGAACAACCTGATCGGCCCGGCGATGCTGTACGCCGACCGCTTCATCCTGCTCAGCTTGGTGCCGGCCGCCCTGGTGGCCTTCTACACCACGCCCTTCGAGATCCTGACCCGGCTGATGGTCGTTCCGGGCGCCCTGTCGATGGCGCTGTTCCCGCTGGCCTCCAGCCTGTTCCGGCGCGATCCCGCCGCCCTGCCCCGCATGCTCGACGCCGCCGGACACCTGACGCTGGCCGTGTTCCTGGCGGTCCAGGCGGGAGTGATCGTCGGCGGCGACCGGGTGCTGGAGCTGTGGCTCGGGCCCGCCTTCGCCGCCAACAGCGGACCGATCCTGTCCATCCTGACGCTGGGCGTCTTCTTCAACGCGACCGCCTATGTGCCCTACACCCTGATCCAGGGGGTCGGGCGGGTCGACGTGACGGCCCGGCTGCAGCTGGCCGAACTGCCGGTCTATCTGGGCGTCCTGTGGTTCCTGGCCGACCGCTACGGCGCGACCGGCGCGGCCATCGCCTGGAGTCTGCGGACCGCCGCCGATTGCGGGCTTCTGCTGGTCCTGCTGCCCCGGCTGGCGCCGGGAACCGGAGCCGTGGCGCGGACCATCGGGCTGCGCGCCGGGGCCGCCGGCCTGGCCGGTCTGGCGGGGCTGTCGATCGGCGGCCCGTTCGGGGCGTCGGTCGGCCTGCTGGGGCTGGCCGCAGTCGGTTGGGGGGTCGTCCGCCGGCTGCTCGGCACGCGGTCCTGGAAACGTCTGTGCGGAGCGCAACGGTCGGCGGCCCGGCTGTCGGCGCCCATAGGCCAGCCCCGCCGGGACATGGTGCCGGACCGGCTGGTCGACACCGTCTAAAGATCGGGGAACCGGAGCGGCGGCAGGGAGTTCCTTTGCCGCTGGAAATGCGCTATGTGAGCGCAATCTCTTTTGCAACGCTTGTTTGGAGCAAGGCCATGGCCGAGGGAACTGTGGACTATTACGCGATGGTCGAAGAGGCGTGGCAGCTGAGCGACACCGCCCGCGACTACGTGAAGAACGCCGGCCGCGAGGTCGACAACACCGAGCTGTGGGAGAAGGTGTTCGCGCCGTCGCCGCTGCTCGACATCGACCGCACCCGCGCCGAGGGCGGCCAGCCGCTCCAGAAGATCTTCTTCAAGAACCCCTACGGTCTCCAGTACCGCGCCGACCACAAGGACTGGATCCCGTTCCGCCACGGCGCGCTCGATCCGGCCTATCTCCAGGTGGTCTGACCCGTTTCCGCTCCCGGCCGTCGCGTCGGGAGCGGCCTGCTTCGCCGTGTCACAGGCGATCTCTGGGAAGGGCTTGAGGCATGTCGCGGTTGGTGGCGGGGTCCGGCTTCGCGCTTGATTTCGACGAGGCCCGGCTGGCGAACGGCTTCGTGCACGACGCCTTCACGACCCAGCCCGCGTCCGGCGCGCTCGCCGCCGGGACGAACACCGTCACCGTCGCGCGCGTCGCCGACGGCCGGTGGCACGACACCAGCCTGACCTACAGCGCGACGGGAAGCGGGAACGGCCTGACCGCGCGCTTCACCGGCCTGATCGACCGCGACGCGGGAGGCGCCCAGCGCTACCGGATCGAGGGCGTCGACGTCGCCCTGCCTACCGGCCAGCTCGACCGGCTCGGTGTCCGCATCTTCCAGGGATTGACCGAGATCGTCGGCGCCGAAGGCGACGACGTCTTCTACATGGGCGTTCCCGGTGGCCGCTCCTTCGACGGCGGGGCGGGGAGCGACCGCGCGGTCTACGGCGCCGACCCCCGGCGCTACGCCCTGCGCGACGGCGCCTACCAGGCGGAGACCCCGGTCGTCGTCGCCCTGGGCGACGGCCGCTACGCGGCGGTGTCCGCCCAGGCCACCGACATCCTGGCGGGGGTCGAGACCGTCACCATCGACGGGCGGACCACGGCGACCGCCGACGCCGCCTTCGACGCGCTGGGCTATCTGGCGGGAAACCGCGACCTTGCCCTGGCCTTCGGCACCGACACCATCGCCGCCGCCCGCCACTACGCCCAGACGGGGCGGAACGAGCGGCGCACGGCCGCCGGCTTCGACGTCTACGGCTATCTGGGATCGAACCCCGACGTGCTGGCCGCCGTCGGGATCGACGGGCCTGCGGCGGAACGTCACTACCTGACCAACGGCCTGCGCGAGGGACGGACGACCACGGGTTTCGATCCCTACGCCTACCTCGCGGCCAACGCGGATCTGCGCGCCGCCATCGGCGCCGACCCGGCGGCGGCGCTGCTCCATTACGCCCGGTACGGCCTTGCCGAGGGGCGGACCACCCGGTTCGACAGCCGGTCCTATCTGGCCGCCAACCCAGACCTCGTCGCCGTGTTCGGCTTCGACGCGGTGGCGGGCGCCCGGCATTACATCGAGTTCGGCGCCCGGGAAGGCCGGAGCGTCCGCTTCGACTCCGCCGCCTATCTGGCGGCCAACCCGGATGTCGCGGCGGCGGTCGGAGGCGACGCCATCGCCGCGCTGGAGCATTACATCGCCCATGGCTTCGTCGAGCGCCGTCCCTTGCGCGCGGCCTCGGCATTGGGCCCCGTGGCCGCTGCGGTCGCCGGCACCACCGGCAACGATACCCTCAGCGGCACCGCCGGCAACGACAGCGTCGAAGGGTCGGGCGGGATCGACACCTTCGTCCTGACCGGCGCCATGGCAAGCTACGCGCTTGCCTTCGACGGCAGCGGCAATCTGGTGGTCACCGGCGCCGACGGCTCCGACACGCTCAGCGGGGTCGAAATGCTCCAGGCGACCGACGGGCTGTTTCCCGTGGGGTCGCTGGTGACCTTCTCCCTTCCCACCCTCGGCGGCTTGCCCGTGTCGGCGGCGGCGACCGCCGGGAACGATTACCTGGTCGGCACCCCCAACGCCGACGCGCTCGGCGGCGGGGCCGGCAACGACACCCTCAGCGGGCTGGCGGGCAACGACCAGCTGCTCGGCGGAACCGGCAACGACGCGCTGCTGGGCGACGCCGGGATGGACACGCTGGAGGGTGGCGCCGGCAACGACCGGCTGTCCGGCGGGACCGGCGACGACAGGCTGAATGGTGACGTCATCAATGTGTCCGGCAACGACACGCTGCTGGGCGAGGACGGGAACGACTGGTTGGACGCCGGCGAGGGCATGGACTGGCTGGACGGTGGGGCCGGCAACGACACGCTCTACGCCGGCATGGGGGCCGACGTTCTGCGCGGCGGCGAGGGCGACGACATCCTGTTCGGCGACGTCTATTCCGACCGCACCCACGCCATCGCGGTCTCCGCGACCTCGACCCTGTCCCACGACGACGTGCTGCTGGGCGGGGCCGGCAACGACACGCTGATCGGCGGCATCGGGGCCGACCTGATGGACGGCGGCACCGGCGCCGACTGGTTCTCGGTGCGCAACCCCAACGAATCGACGCTCGCCAGCCCCGACGTGATCGTCAACTTCAACGGCGCCGCCGTCGCCGCCCAGGCGCTGCTGGGGATGGCCGGCCATGGCACCATCGGGGCGGAGGGCGACCGCATCGACGTGTCGGAGATCGACGCGGTCACCGCCACGACCGTCAACGACACCTTCAGCTTCATCGGGACGGCTGGCTTTTCGGCCGCCGGGCAACTGCGCTACACGGTGTCCGGCGCGGTCACGCTGATCGAGGGCGATGTGGACGGCGATCGCGCCGCCGATTTCCGCATCCAGGTGAACATCGCCAACTACGGCTTCACGGCCTTCGATTTCATTCTTTAAAGCCATGAGATCATGAAAATAAATGATGACAGCGCCGCGCCGCTGGCTCGGGTGATCGTCGTCAGCTACAACTCGGCCGCCTACGTCAACCGTTGCCTGGCCGCGCTGCGGACGCAGACCGAGCGCCGGTTCGAGGCGGTGGTGGTCGACAACGCCTCGCGCGACGCCGACGCCATCGAAGTGCCGGACGATCCGCGCTTTTCCCTGATCCGCCTCTCGGAGAACACCGGCTTCGCCGCCGCCAACAACACCGGGGCGCGGGGGGCCGAGGCTCCCTGGATCGTCACGCTCAACCCGGACGCCTTCGCCGAGCCGGGGTGGCTGCGCGCGCTGCTCGAGGCGGCGGAATCCCATCCCGGCGTGGCCATGTTCGGCTCGACCCAGCTCTCGGCCGACGATCCGACGCGGCTGGACGGGGTAGGCGACCGCTACGCCGGCTTCGGGCTGTTCTGGCGCGGCGGCGTCGGGCAGTCCGCCGTGCCGCCCTTCGCGGACGGGGAGACTTTCTCGCCCTGCGCCGCCGCCGCCATGTACCGGCGCGATCTGTTCGAGCAGGCGGGCGGTTTCGACGAGTCCTTCTTCTGCTACGGCGAGGACGTCGATCTCGGCTTCCGCATCCGGCTGCTGGGCGGCGGCTGCCGTCAGGTCGGGGCGGCGGTGGTCCACCATGTCGGCTCGGGCATCACCAAGGAGTACGGCGATTTCAGCCTGTTCCACATCGCCCGCAACGGGCTGTGGATCCTGATGAAGAACATGCCCTTTCCCCTGATCCTGGCGAGCGGGCCGCTCTATCTGCTGGCGACGGCCTATCTGCTGCTGTTCCGCTGGCGGGGCGCGCCGGCCCGCACCGTGCGCCGGGGGCTGCGCGCGGCCCTGTCGGGCTTGGGCGGCGTCCTGCGCCGCCGCCGCGCCGTGCAGGCGAGCCGGCGGATCTCCCAGCGGGCGCTGATGGCGGCGATGATCTGGGATCCCCGGTCGGTCCGCCGGGGCGATTGAGGACCGCTTTTACAACCCCTCATTTCAGTGGAGGAGGCTCTCGCCGAACGGGGAGGGTCACCCCTTTTTCGCGGGTTTTTTCAGGATGCTTTGCTCGCAAACTATCCTTTCGAGTAACCGCCTCAGCGTCATCCCGAATCGGCAAATCAAAGCGGGAACAACAAATTATACCCCGAACATGTTGAAAGTTACCTCCCCCCTTCTTGCCGTGCCTAGCCCACATTAATGGATTGTTAACGTCGTTTTTTCAGCCACATTAGGGTCAACGAACGCTTTTCACACACACTCGTCAGCAGTGAGCGGCGGGAATACCAGACCGGAACGGGCCGTTTCTTGCCTGCATTCCGATGGGCCGCCATCCCAAGGAGGAAGACCTGTGCGCGACGTACTGATTGCGGATGCTGGCCTTGCCGATCTCGACGTTCTGCTCGGCCAATGCGGGCCGGACGTCCATGTCGTTCCGGTCGCGGCGGCGGGCGATGCCCACGCTGCCCTGGCCCAGGCGCTGACCCGGCGCCCGGCGGTCATTCACCTTCTGGCGCATGGCGAACCGGGCGCGGTCCGCATCGGCGCGCAGGTTCTCGACGCAGGCTCGGTCGCCGGCCGGACTTGGCCGCAGGCTCCGGACACCGCGATCCTGATCCACGCCTGCCACACCGGCGCCGACGGCGGCCGCTTCGCCCAGGCGCTCGCCCAGGCGACCGGCGCGCGGGTCGCCGCGTCCTCGCGGGCCGTCGGCCACGCCGATCTGGGCGGTTCCTGGGATCTCGACGTCATGACCGCGCCGGTCCCGGCCAAGGCCCCCTTCGCCCGCACCGAAGGCTGGACGCATGTGCTGGCCTACACCGGCACCCCCACGGACGGCGACGACACGCTGGTCGGCGACAACACCGGCAACACCATCAACGGCGGCGCCGGCAACGACTCGATCGTCGGCGGCACGGGCAACGACAGCCTGGTCGGCGGCGCGGGCGACGACACGCTGATCGGCGGAGGCAACGACGGTCTGGCGGGCGACACGTTGAACGGCGGCCTCGGCGCCGACCATTACGTAGGTGGCAACGGCTTCACCGCCGTCACCTACGAGGACGCGGCGACCGGCATTACCCTCGATCTGGGCAATCCGTCGAACAACACCGGCGAGGCGGCCGGCGACACGTTCGAGGACATCCAGCGCTGGATCGGTTCCAACCACGACGACAGCCTGACCGCCGGCGACGGCCCGGTCTGGTTCTGGGGCCATGACGGCAACGACGTCGAGCACGGCAGCGCCCACAACGACACGCTGGAAGCCGGCAACGGCAACGACACCGTGTTCGGCGGCGCCGGCGACGACCTGATCTACGGCCGCGCCGACAACGACGAACTGCATGGCGAGGCCGGCAACGACACCATCGGCGGTGGCAACGGCGACGACCTGATCGACGGGGGCGTCGGCAACGACCGCATCTTCGGCGACTGGGGCCGCGACACGATGAACGGCGGCGACGGCGACGACACCTTCGAGGCCGGCGAGGTCCAGTCCGGCGGCTTTTCGGAAACCCAGTCCGACATCATCAACGGCGGCGCCGGCAACGACGTCTACCTGATCGCCAACCAGCTTGAGGCCGGCACGGTCACCTACGACGGCGGCACCGGCACCGACACGCTGCGCATCAGCTCGGTCGCCCTGACCAACTACGAATACAAGGTCACTCCGGCCTCCCCGACGGTCGACATCACCGGCATGACGCTGACCAGCGTGGAAAACCTGGATCTGGTCGGCGCCGACCCCCACCACATCGTCATGACCGCCGAGCAGGCCGCCGGCTTTGAGCGGATCACCGGGGTCAAGACCGGCGACACCCTCACCATCAGCGGCGTGACCCTGTCCGGCGCGGTCACCGAGGGCACCGGCGCCGCGCTTGCGGCCGGCGCGGTCGCGATGGAGACGGTCGGCGGCAACACCGTCCTGCACATCGGCACGGACGCCACGGCCGGCGCCGACCTCAGCATCACCATCGCCGGCACCCTGACCGCCGCCGACATCCTGCTCGGCGCGGGGGGCATCGGCTTCGGCGTGACCCCGACCGGCCCGGTCGTCTCCCCGCCGCCTCCCCCGCCCCCGCCGCCCCCGGTCGGTGAGGAAACCCCGCCCGGCGGCACCGTCGGCGGCGTGGTGCCCGGCACCAACGACAACGACACGCTGACCGCCGACGACAGCGGCGCCCGCATCTGGGGCCTCGGCGGCGCCGACCTGCTGGTCGGTGGCGCCGGCAACGACACGCTGATCGGCGGCTGGGGCGTGGACACGATGCGCGGCGGTGCCGGCAACGACCTGTTCATGGCCGGCCAGAACATTTCGGGCGGCTATTCGGAGGCCCAGGCCGACGTGATCGAGGGCGGCGCCGGCAACGACCGCTACCTCGTCGTCAACCAGAACGACGCCGGGACGGTCAGCTTCGACGGCGGCGCCGGCACCGACACGCTGGAGATCAGCAGCGACGACCTCACCTACAACGATGTGTCCGCCGACATCTACCAGTCCACCATCGCAGCCTCGCCGGCCATCGACATCACCGGCATGACGCTGACCAGCGTGGAAGCGCTGGAGCTGACCGGCGCGCGGGGCCACGACGTCACCCTGACCGGCGCGCAGGCCCAGGCCTTCACGGCCATCACGGGCGGCGCCGGCACCGACGTGCTGCGCATCGACGGCAGCGCCGACCTGTCCGCCGTGGCGGTGTCGGGCATCGAGACCATCGCCCTGACCGACGCGGCCTCCACCCTGACGCTGTCCTCCGCCCAGCTCGCCGGCCTGTCGGTGACGGGCGCCGGGGCCGGGAACAGCCTGGTGGTCGGCGCCGCTGGGAGCGGTGCGACCATCGACGTGAGCGGCGCCGGGCTGGCCGGCTTCGGTCGGGTCGCGGTGACCGGCTCGGCCGGCGACGACACCATCACCGTGGGCGGCACGGGCGCCACCACCGTGACCGGCGGCGCCGGGGCGGACGTCTTCCACATCGCCGCCGGCACGACCGGCAGCGTCGCCATCACCGACGCCGCCATCGGCGACCGGCTGGTGATCGACGGGCTGACGCTCGACGGCTTGCTGGGGCTGGGCGACGGCGCCGACCTGCTGGCCGGCGGCATCCAGGCCGAGACGGTCGGCGGCAACACGGTGCTGCATTTCGGCCGCGACGCGGTGGCCGGCGCCGACCTGACCGTCACCCTGGCCGGGACCTTCGACCCGACGCAGTTCCAACTGACCGGCGGCGGCGTGACGCTGGGCGAAGTGGTGGTGTCTCCACCGCCCCCGCCCCCGCCGCCGCCCGTGACGGAGCCGGTCTCCCCGCCGCCGCCGCCTCCCCCGCCCGTGACGGAGCCGGTCTCCCCGCCGCCGCCTCCCCCGCCGGTGACGGAACCCGTCTCCCCGCCGCCTCCCCCGCCCCCGCCCGTGTCGGAGCCGGTGTCTCCGCCGCCTCCCCCCCCGCCGCCGGTGACGGAGCCGGTCTCCCCGCCGCCTCCGCCGACGCTGGAGCCGGTCGAGCTGGTGAACGACGCCCCCACGGTCCAGGCGGACAAGACGGTGACGATGCGGGAGAAGACCGCCGCCGTGTCGCTCGGCATCGCCGCGCCCACCGACATCAACGGTGACGCGCTGTCGGTGACGGTCATCGGCGTGCCGGCCGGCGGCGTGGTCCGTCTGGCCGACGGTTCGACGGTCGCCGTCAACCAGACGCTGACGGCCGGCGACCTGCCGGGGCTGAGCTTCGTGGCCACGGCCGGCGTCACCGGCAGCGCCGGCGCCTTCTCCTACAGCGTGAACGACGGTCGGGGCGGCGTCGCGGCCCAGAGCGTCGCGGTGGAGGTCACCCCGCTGGCGGTCATGATGGCGAATTTCGACCCGCTCGCCTACATCGCCTCCTACCAGGATCTGGCGGCGGCGCTCGGCACCGACACGGCGGCGGCCACCCAGCACTTCACCGCGCAGGGTGCGGCGGAAGGCCGGACGGTCACCTTCGACGCCTTGGCCTACATCGCCTCCTACCCGGATCTGGCGGCGGCCTTCGGCACCGACACGGTGGCGGCGACCAAGCACTACATCGAGACCGGCATGGCCGAGGGCCGGGCCGTCAGCTTCGACGCCCTGTCCTACATCGCCTCCTACCCGGATCTGGCGGCGGCCTTCGGCACCGACACGGTGGCCGCGACCAAGCACTACATCCAGAACGGCATGGCGGAAGGCCGGACGGCCAGCTTCGACGCCTACGGCTATCTGGCGGCGAACCCCGACCTGGTGCAGGTCTTCGGCGTCAACCCGGCGGCGGCGGCGCAGCACTACATCCAGAGCGGCATGACCGAGGGACGCACCGCCAGCTTCGACGCGCTGCGCTACGTCGCCAGCAACCCGGATCTGGTCCAGGCCATCGGTCCGGACACCAAGGCGGCCGAACTGCACTACATCCAGCACGGCTTCGCCGAGAACCGCTCGACGACCGCCTTCGACCCGGCGGCCTACCTTGCCAGCAACCCCAGCATCGGCGCCGTCTTCGGCACCGAGCCGGGAGCCGTCGAACTGGCCTACATCCAGCAGAGCACCTCGACGGCGGCGCCGGTCGCGGTGGCGATGCTGGCGGCGGGGATGACCGGGTCGGCCTCGCAGGGGATCGACGGCTTCCACCAGGACCAGAGCGCCGCCTCGGCGTCGCTCGGCACCCTGGTGGCCGCCGACGGCGGGCTCAACGGGCAGCGCCGGGCGGATCTGCCCGCCTGACGGCGCGGCCGAGCCCACCACCAAGCGTGACGTGACGACGGCGCCGGGTCCTCCCGGCGCCGTCTTTCGTCATGGCCGGGCGGGCTTGCCCTGGACGGGCTTGGCCGTGGCGACGTCGATAACCAGCCGGTGCCCCCGCTCGCCGTCCGGCGGCAGGGCGGTGATGCCCTTCGACGCGAGGGGGGCCGGTCCCTTGATGATGAGACGGCTGGATGTGCCGGTGTTCTCGACCCGGTAAGTGAACTCCGTGGCGGGAAGCCGGCCGGCGGGGGCGGCCCGCCAGTCCGTGCCCGGAAGCGTCACCGCCAGCGACCCGTCCGGCCGGCGCGACGGCGGCTCGAAGCGCGGCGCGCGATCGAGATCTAGGACGACCCGGACCGCGCCGTCGCTGTTTCCGGTGCGGATCCGGGCGACCTGGACGCCGGTCGCCGGCTTCGGGCTGGCCCTCATCTCCGGTGCCGGTGCGGGCGGGGAAGCCGGGCGCGAAGGCTCCGAATGGGGGGCCGGATCCGGTTGTGGTTCGGGGCGCGGCTTGGGGGGCGGAGCGGGAACGGCCGGCGCCGGTTCGGCGATGGCCGCCGTTCGAGGCGGCGGCTCCGGGATCGGCGCGGGGGCCGGTGCGGAAGCCGACACGGAGGGGGGAGCCGGAACCGGAGCCGTGCGGAAGCCGCCGGGGCGGTTCTCGGCCCGGCCGCTTTGGAGGTAATGGGCGTAGCCGCTGCTCATCCGGCCGTCGCGCACGGCGGCGGCGACGTCGGGGTTGGCGGCGAGATAGCCGGATTCCCGCCAGCCCGGCGGCGGCAGGCTGGCCGGATCGACCGTCTTCTCGAGCTGCAGCCAGTCGGACAGCACCGCGGGCAGCGACCAGCGCAGCCCCAGCCCCTGGGCCGCCAGAGAGAGCCACAGCGGCGTCAGCAACAGCAGCAGAAGGCGAAGGATATTCGGCAAAAGCGACAAGATCGGACGCATCCGGCGGTTGGCGGGGAAAACAAGGTCCGGAGACCCTGCGAATACGTTCGGGGCTGTCCTTTCCGGCGAAGGGATCGCGCTTGAATGCGTACTCCCATCGGTGCGTCCGGGTCTAGGAAAAGCCGGGATGACCGGTGGGTGTTACTCCATCGTTCGAGGTGGTGGCGGGGTCCGGGGATGCGCATTTTCGGTATGGTGCAGCCTTTCGGCGCCTCCCATAAAGTTTTCGGAACCGGAAAGCCTCATGGAAAACACGCAGAACGGGCCGGCGAACGATCCGACCCACAATGGCTCGACCCAGAACAGCCCGGCCCAAACCGGCCGGATCGACTCTGGAACGGACTCCGCGATCGGTCCCAAGATCGACGCGGGCATCGCCGGGCTGGTGGCGGCGTTGCGCATCCTGGGCGTTCCGGCCGATTACGAGAGCGTCCGCCACGCCTGCGGTGGCGAGACGCCGGGCCTCGACGGTCTGGTCCGGCAGGCCCAGCGCCTGGGCGCCAAGGCGCGGGTGGTCAAGACCTCGTGGGAGCGGCTGGAGCGCACGCCGCTGCCGGCCCTGGTGCCCGGTCCGGACGGCGGCTTCCTGGTGCTGGCCAAGGCCAACGCCGACCGCGTGCTGGTCCACGACGCGGTGAGCGGCCAGACCCGCGTCATCGACCGCGCCGCCTTCGAGCCGCTGTGGTCGGGCCGCCTGCTGTGTCTGGGCCGCAAGGGCGCCATGGGCATGGGGCAGGCGCGCTTCGACGGCCGCTGGATCGGGTCGGTCGCCTGGAAATACCGCAGCATCCTCGGCGAGGTGCTGCTCGCCTCCTTCTTCATCCAGCTCTTCGGGCTGGTGACGCCGCTGTTCTTCCAGGTCGTCGTCGACAAGGTCGTGGTCCACCGCAGCCTCGGCACGCTCGACGTGCTGATGATCGGCATGCTGGCCGTCACCCTGTTCGAGGCGGTGCTGGGGGGCCTGCGCACCTACACCTTCGCCCACACCGCCAACCGGCTGGACGTGGAGCTCGGCGCCAAGCTGTACCAGCGGCTGCTGTCGCTCCCCATGGGCTATTTCGCCGCCCGGCGCGTCGGCGACAGCGTCGCCCGCGTCCGCGAGCTGGAGACGATCCGCAACTTCATGACCAGCTCCACCATCACGCTGGTGCTGGACCTGCTGTTCACGGTGGTCTTCCTGGGCGTGATGATGGTCTACAGCCCGATGCTGACGGCGGTGGTCGCGGCCTCCTTCCCGGTCTACATCGCCATCAGCCTGGTCGCGACGCCGATCCTGCGCCGCCGGCTGGACGAGAAGTTCGCGCGCGGCGCCGAGAACCAGAGCTTCCTGGTCGAGACCGTGTCGAGCATCGAGACCGTCAAGGCGATGGCGGTCGAGCCGCGCATGCAGCGCAAATGGGAAGACCAGCTGTCGGGCTACGTCACCGCCGGCTTCCGCGCCGGCAACCTGAACAACATCGCCAGCCAGAGCGTGCAGTTCGTCTCCAAGCTGTCGACCATGGCGGTGCTGTGGCTGGGCGCCAAGCTGGTGATCGAGGGCAGCCTGACGGTGGGCGAGCTGGTCGCCTTCAACATGTTCGCCGGCCGCGTCGTGCAGCCGGTGCTGCGCATCGCCCAGCTCTGGCAGGACTTCCAGCAGGTGCGGCTGTCGATGCAGCGCATCGGCGACATCCTGAACACCGCGCCCGAACCGCTCCAGACGGCGGGCAAGGGCGCCATGCCGGCGATCAAGGGCGACCTGACCTTCGACCACGTGACCTTCCGCTACCGCCACGACGGGCCGGAGACGCTGAGCGACGTATCGCTGCACATCCCGGCCGGGCAGATCGTCGGCGTGGTCGGCACGTCCGGCTCGGGCAAGAGCACGCTGGCCAAGCTGCTGCAACGCTTCCACGTGCCCGAGCGCGGCCGGGTGATGGTGGACGGCACCGATCTGTCCACCGCCGACGCGGTGTGGCTGCGCCGCCAGATCGGCGTGGTGCTCCAGGACAACGTGCTGTTCTCCGGCACCATCCGCGAGAACATCGCGCTCACCGACCCGACCATGGACATGGCCCGCGTCGTCGCGGCGGCGAAGCTGGCCGGCGCCCACGACTTCATCGCCGAGCTGCCCGACGGCTACGACACGGTGGTGGGCGAGCGCGGGGCCAGCCTGTCGGGCGGCCAGCGGCAGCGCGTCGCCATCGCCCGCGCGCTCGTCACCAACCCGCGCATCCTGATCTTCGACGAGGCCACCTCGGCGCTCGACCATGAATCCGAACGCATCATCCAGGCCAACATGCGCCGCATCTGCGCCGGCCGGACCGTGCTGATCATCGCCCACCGCCTGTCCACCGTCGCCATCGCCGACCGCATCGTCACCGTCGAGCGCGGCCGGGTCGTCGAGGACGGCGCGCCGGACGAGCTGCTGCGGCGCGGCGGCCGCTACGCCACCCTGTTCCGGGGCCAGATGGGCGGGCATCCGGCGGCTCCGGTGGCGCAACAGCAGGTGGCCGCCCAGCCGGGTGGCCTGGTCACCCAGGCGGGTTGAGGAGAGCGATCATGACGCAAGCCCAGAACGCCACCCTTCCCGCAACCGCCAAGGCGGCCCCTGCTCCCGCTCCCGTCCCGGCGTCCAACAATGTCCGCCGCCTGCCGACGCGGCGGCGCGACGAGATCGACTTCCTGCCGGCGGCGCTGGAGATCATGGAGCGCCCGCCCTCGCCCACCGCGCGGACCTTCAGCGCGGTCATCATGCTGGCCTTCGCGGCGGCGGCGACTTGGGCGTGGTTCGGCGAGATCGACGTGGTCGCGGTGGCTCAGGGCCGCGTGGTGCCGAGCGGACGGACCAAGACCATCCAGCCGATGGAGGCCGGCGTCGTCCGCGCCATCCGCGTCGAGGACGGCCAACTGGTCAAGGCCGGCGACCTGCTGATCGAGCTGGACTCGACCGAGGCCACCGCCGACCGAGACCGTTTCCGCTCCGATCTGGCCGCCGCGCGGGCCGAGGCGGCGCGGCTGCGCGCCGCGCTGGACGTGGAGAACGGCAAGCTCGACGCGCTGCGCGCCTTCGTTCCGCCGGCCGGGTTGTCGCCGTCGCTGGCCCAGATGCAGCGCCAGCTCCTCGAAAGCCAGATCGCCGAGCAGCGTGCCAAGCTCGCCGCCATCGACCGCGAGCAGGCCCGGCGCGAGGCCGACCGCGCCACCGTGGTGCAGACCGTCAACAAGCTGACCGTCACCCTGCCGCTGATCCGCGAGCGGGCGGAGGCGTTGCGCTCGCTGTCGGCGCAGGGCACCACCTCGCGCTTCCAGTATCTCCAGCTCCAGCAGGATCTGGTCGGGCAGGAGCAGGAGCTGCTGGTCCAGAAGATCCGGATGACCGAATCCGACGCCTCGCTCGCCGCCAACGCCGAGCAGCGCAACCAGACCGAGGCGGAGTTCCGCCGCTCCCTCTACACCGGTCTGGCGGAGGCCGAGCGCAAGGCCGCCTCGCTGGAGCAGGATCTCGCCAAGGCCGAGCAGCGCGTCTCGCTGCAGCGGCTGACGGCGCCGGTCGACGGCTACGTCCAGCAGCTCGCCGTCCACACGGTGGGCGGCGTGGTGACCACCGCCCAGCCGCTGCTGGTGCTGGTGCCCGAGGACAGCCGGCTGGAGGTCGAGGCCTTCGTCCAGAACAAGGACATCGGCTTCATCGAGCCGGGCCAAGTGGCGGAGGTCAAGGTCGACACCTTCTCCTTCACCAAATACGGGCTGATCCCCGGCCGGGTCGCCTCGCTGTCGGGCGACGCGGTGCAGCAGGCCTCGGCCGACAAGAACACCGACAAGACGGCGGCGAAGGCGGCGGAGACCGGCTCGGTCTACGCCGCGCGCATCGCGCTCGACCGCGACACGCTGGACGTGGACGGCCGCGCGACCCGGCTGGCGCCGGGCATGACGGTGACGACGGAGATCAAGACCGGCCGCCGCCGCATCGCCGACTACCTGCTCTCCCCGCTGTCGCGCCGCGCCCAGGAGGCTATGCACGAACGCTGAGGCGGAAGGCGGGCTGCGTTCCAAGGCATCGCTCGAAGCCCCTCTCCCCTTGCGGGAGAGGGGCTTCAATCGGCCAAAATTCGGTTCACCCGATTGCCCTGGCCACGTCCCGTCAGGGGGGGGTGGCCCGGTATCGAGGACTCCGGCCGGTCGAGCAGGCCCAGCACGCCCAGCACCGTCCAGGCGTTCTCGAAGCGGACATGGCCCGTGCCCTTCTCCAGGGCGATGACGACGGTGTGATGCACCCCGGCCAGCGAGGCCAGATCCTTCTGGGACAGGCCCTCGGCCTCGCGGCGCTCCCTGGCCAGGGCGGCGATGCGCTTGAGGGACGGCAACTGATACCGACTCTCCGGGTCTATTGAAAAAGCGGTGAATGACTGATTCGATGGCGGTGTGAGGGAGGACACCGCCATGCTGGGTCAGCGGGATCGGCGCCAGCCCGAGCTGTTCGTTGCCGGATCGCTCAGGGATCTGGTGCCGGAGGACCATGTGCTGGTCCGGGTTGACAAGGTGCTCGACCTGAGCTGGTTGGAGGCGGAGGTGGCCGGGCTCTACCACGCGGGCATCGGCCGCCCCGGCATTGCGCCCGAGGTGGCGGTGCGCCTGATGCTGGCCGGGATGCTGCTGGGGATCGTGCACGACCGGCGCCTGATGCGCGAGGCCCAGGTCAACCTGGCCATCCGCTGGTTCATCGGCTATGGGCTGCACGAGCCGCTGCCGGATCATTCCAGCCTCACCCGGATCCGGCAACGCTGGGGAGCCGAGCGCTTTGAACGGATCTTCCGGCGTACCGTCCAGGCCTGCGTTGCAGCGCGGATCGCCACCGGCGAGGTCGTCCACCTCGACAGCTCCTTGATCCGCGCCAACGTCAGCTGGGATGCCATCGCCCGGCGCCATGTCGCGGCGGTGGAGAGCGCCAACACCGAGGACGGGGAGAGCGGGGCACCTGACGGCGGAACATCCCGGCGACGCGTTGCGCTGCCATCCGCGTGCACCACCGATCCCGACGCCAGCTTGGCGACCAACCGCAAGGGGCGGCGCAGCGAGCCGTCGTACAAGCATCACACCGCCGTCGATGCCGGATGCGGCGTGGTTCTCGATGTGGCGGTGACGACCGGCGCCGTCCATGACACCCAGACGGTCGGCGCGCAACTGGACGCCATCTCGGCGACCACTGGTGCCGCCATCCGGACGGCGAGCATGGATGCCAGCTACGCCATCACCCGCGTGTTCGCCGAACTGGAGGCGCGCCGCATCGAGGCGATTATCCCGACCAAGGCCGAGCACCCACCAAAACGCGGCGTAATCCCGGTGCGCCGGTTCAAGCTCGACGCCAAGAACCGGGTGGTCCGGTGCCCGGCCAAGCGGCTGTTGCGGCTGCACGGCAAGCCCGACAGCGATGGCTTTCAGGCGTACCGGGCGCGGGTTCCGGTGTGCCAAGCCTGCCGCCTGCGTCCGAAGTGTTTTGGCGCGACGATGAAGCGGCGGGCCATTCTGCTGCATCAGGATCACCCCGCTCTGCTGCGTGCTCGGCGCAAATACGCCCGCTGGCAGGAGCGCGAACGGGGCGTCTACCGCAGCCACCGCATCCGTGTCGAAGGCTATCATGGGGAGGCCAAGACGTGGCATGGCCTGGGTCGCGCCGTCCGGCGCGGCCTCGACAACATGCGCATCCAGGCCTACCTCGCCGCCGCGGCTGTCAACCTCAAGCGGCTGGCCGCAGTCCTTCGCCTGATCCTGGCTTGCGCCCGACAGCGTTCAACTGGATTCCAGCAGAAAGCCGCATAATGGCGAGCCGCCTCACCCAACTTGCCGGCACCTCCGCCAAGCCGCCTTTTTCAACAGACCCTCTCCTATGAAATGACCTTCTGGAGCCAAGGCGGGAAGCAGAGTGATTTGATGCGGCCGGTTTCGGCGACAAGCGCGTTCCAGGCGTCGCAGCAAGCGTCGATTATGGCGTCCTGATCGGGAAAGACCCGCAGCGACATCAGCTTTTCGCGGAGGAAGAGCCAGATCCGCTCGACCGGGTTACACTCGGGCGAAGAGGGCGGCAAGGGCACGAGGGTGAGATTGGCGGGCACGACCAGGCTCTTGCTGGCGTGCCAACCGGCGCCGTCGAGGACCATGACGGCGTGGTCGTCCGAGGCCAGGGTGGCGGCGAAGTCGGCGAGGAAGCGGTTCATGGCGACGGTGGACACCGTCAGCAGGACGAGGGCAAAGCCGTCCCCCGTCTTGGGTTCGACGGCGGCATAGAGGTAAGTCCAGTCGAACCTTTGGTCGCATAGGCCGGGCGGACGCTGGCCCTTCAGCCACCAGCGATGACACAGCCGCCCCTTCTGCCCGAACCGCGCCTCATCTTGGAAAAACGTGCGCCTCGGCGGCCGCGGTCAGGGCGCGGCGAAGCCCCCTTTTTTGAAACGCTCCTGCGCTTTGCTCTCGGTTTTCGGGTGAACGGGCCGGGCCTTCTGGCGCGAGAGGCCCAGCCGCCGCAACGTCCGACCGACACTGTGCGGATGGAAGGTTTTGCCGAACTTGGCGGCGATCCACACCGCCAAGGCCTCGCAGGTCCAAGTGCAGACCCCATCCACGGCGGGGGCCGGTCCTTTGAAGAGCGCGGCCGCCAAGGCCGCCTGCTCCGCGTCGGTCAGCCACTCCGCCCGGTGCCCCTTGGGCCGGTCGAACAGGCCCGCGACCTCTTCCACGTTGTAGCGCAGCACCGCGTCCCGCAGCGCCTGCCGCTCCATCCCAGCCAAGCGTGCGGCCTCCACGGTCCAGCCCATCCAAGGCGTTGGCGATGGCATACGCCCGCGCTGCCGCCCGACCGTTGCCGCACCGCCGTGCCCACAGCCGCAGGGCCGCCGCCGTCATCCCGTCCGCGATCTTCAGGCTTGCCGACATAGTCACCCCCACTCCCGGTGGAGCTTCAGTGAATCATGCTCGCTATAATTTGGGAATCCCCTGCGCCCCCAGAGTCAGTTCAGGCGTGAGCCGGTATTATTCATGGATCCGCTCCCAGGCGTCCCACACCGAGGCGCGGTAGAGATGGGCCAGTTCCTCACGGCAGGCCGAGGGGGCGGTCGAGCCGGGCGAAGACCACCTCCTTCTTCCGCTTCAGGCTGTCCAGGGCGGCTTCGGCCGCCTTGCGGGGCAGACCGATCCGGGCGGCCAGATCGAGCAGGCGGGTCCGGTCGTGGGAGTCCCACTGTGCCCGCTCCCCGTCGGCGAGCAGACCAAAGCGCGTGGTGTAGCCCTGTGCCCCGTAGACGTAGCCGTTCAGCGCATCGTAGGCCGGCGTCAGCCGCAGGCCGGTCGCGGTCTCCATCAGGCTCCAGTTCTTCATGTGGCAATCGACGTTGCCGACGAGGACATAGGCCGCCAGCCGCAGGAAGGCGCGCCGCCGGTCGAGGACCGGCGCCGACGAGAACTCCAGCGCCGCGCCCAGATCCTCGTAGCTGGCGTTGTACTTGCCCTGGTGATCGCGGCCCGGACGCCGGTTCAGGACCTGCATGAAGTCCTCGCAGCGGAGGTTCCCGCCGTCGCGGCGGTCGAAACGCTCGACGATCAGGGCGACGCCCGGAATGCCCTCGACCATCCCGAAGCGGACCGCGTTCACCTCCCCCTTGCCGAGCAGGACGGCGCAGAGCTCCAGGGTGAGGGCCTCGTTGCGGACCATGCCCGGCAGGTCGCGCTTGGGGAATTTGGCGATCAGCGGGGCCGGGCCGGAGTCGCCGGCCGGAAGGGTCGTTCCGTTCTCCTCGACGCACAGGATCTTGGCCTGGACGCCGCTGATGGTCCGTTCGCTGCGGATGGCGGCCTGATCGAGGGGGGATCCGAGTGCTTTGAGCCCGATAGGGCGCTGTTCGGGATCGATGACGCCGATGGCTCCGACGCAATCCCGGCCGAAGCTCAGCAGAAGCCCGAAGTCATCGGCGGAATCGACGTCGGCGTAGGCCGATTGCCAGTCGCGAAGCCAGCCTTCCGGGCCGAGATGGGCGAAGACGGGGAGCAGCCCCGCATCGTCGGTGAAGCTTCCTAGGGGGGCACTACACGAAAGTGATCAGATTGTCCAGGATGTGGGAACGAAAATAGAACTTATGTGGCGAGCAGGGACTGCATTCTCCGCAATGGCCTGAGGCCGGCTTCTGGAAGGGGTTCGGCTCCCCAGACATAGTCACCGGTGAGGCCGATATGCTCCCATCCCAGAGGCGCCACATGCCGCATCAATTCGGGGGCTACGCCATGCCCTTGGCTTGCCAGTTCGGCGAAGGCAGCTTCGAGATAGCGTGTGCTCCACAGGATGATAGCGGACACCAGCAGGTTCAGCCCCGATGCCCGGAAGACTTGGTTCTCGAAGCTGCGGTCGCGCATCTCACCCAGGCGATTGAAGAAGATGGCCCTGGCCAGGGCGTTCCGAGCCTCCCCTTTGTTGAGGCCGGCGTTGGCGCGCCGGCGCAGGGCGGGATCACGCAGCCATTGCAAGGTGAACGCGGTCCGCTCAATACGGCCGAGTTCTCGCAGGGCCAGGGCCAAGCCATTCTGGCGTGGGTAAGCCGAGAGCCGCCGCAGCATGGCCGAGGCCGTCGCGGTGCCCGAGTGGATTGAGGTTGCCAGTCGCAACAACTCCGTCCAATTGGCCGTGAGATGATGGGTGTCGATGGTTCCGCCGACCAAGGGCCGCAGAATGGCGGGGGCTTCCCGGCCGGGCAGCAGGTAAAGTCTCCGGTCCTTCAAGTCGCGAATGCGCGGGGCGAAACGGAACCCGAGCAGGGCACACAGGCCGAAAACGTGATCGCTCGCGCCTCCGGTGTCCGTGTAATGCTCCTCGATGTCCAAACCGCTCTGATGATGGAGAAGGCCATCGATGACGTGGGGTGCCTCGCTGGCGGTCGTTGCGATCACCTTGGTGTGGAAGGGGCCGTACTGATCGGAGACGTGGGTGTAGAAGGCGATACCCGGCTCGTTGCCATGATGGGCGTTCACATCGCCGACAGCTTCGCCGCGGCCGCCAGCACGGTAGAATTGCCCGTCGGAGGATGACGTGCGCCCGTCACCCCAGACGGCAGCCAACGGCAAGGCTCGATGGGTGTCGATGATGCGGGCGAGCGCCACCATGTAGGTATCGTCGCGGATGTGCCAGTCGTGCATCCAGGCCAGTTGCCGCATGGATGCCCCTCGGCAGGCTTCGGCCATCCGGGACAGCCCGAGGTTGATGCCGTCGGCCAGCACAGCGGTCAATGTTGCCGCCCTGTCGTCAGCGGGTCGGCCGCTCCGTTGGTGCGTGAAGCAGCCGGAGAAGTCGGTCCAGCCATCCACCTCCTGCAGAAGGTCGGTGATCTTGACCCGTGGCATGAGATCGTAAGCTCGGCGGTCAAGGTCTTCGACCTCCGGTGGGGTCGTGTCCCGGATCGGCGTAACGCGGAGTTCGCCATCGGACAGGTCGACGTCTTCAAGCAACCCCTCTTCGGCAAGGTCCGCCACTTCGGCAACGATCCGGTCGAGTTCCGCGCCTCTTTCAGCAAGGTGGCCGTCGGCGCTGCGTGGAACGGCCACGGGCAACGCCCCCTCCTCGCAAAGGATATCGAAGGTCGGACGCGGCATGAGGCAGTTCTCGAAGTCCCGGTACTGGCGGCTCCCCTCCACCCAAACGTCGCCTGCCCGCAACCGGTCACGCAGTTCGGACAATGCGCAGATTTCGTAAGCTTTCCGGTCGATGCCCTCCTTCTTGATGACGAAGGGGCGCCAGGAGCGTCGGATGAATCCGGTCGGTGGCTTCTCGGGCAGAGTGCGGCGCCCGGCGGCGTACATGACGCGAATGGTATCGAGCGCCCGCAGCAACGGCGTCACCGATGGACTGCCGAGAAAACTGAAACGGTTGAGGAGCGTGGGGGCAAAGGCTCGAACGGTCGCGTAGCGGCCAAGCATCTCGGTGCGCGGGTCGGTGATCTCCGGCTTCGCAAGGGCTTCGCTGTCGGTGACGCATTTCATGAAGCGGAACCAGCCGACCCCCTGGTCGACAGCCTCGTAGGGATCGGCGCCGGCCTCCCGCGCGCCGATCACCGCCTTGCACGCGGTCAGCAGCACCCGCAGTTGGGTCTGGGTATCGCGAACAGAACGCAGGGTGCTTTCCGCCGTCCGGCGCTCGGCCTTCCGTGCCAGACTGCCGATCAGCTTGTCGAACATCGACAGGGTGACATCGGTCAGATCCATCTCCAGGCGGATCGCGGTGGCTGCGAGCACAGCCCGCCGGCGCGACATCGCCAGATCCTGAAGATGCTGCGGCGTCATCCGCAGGCCTTCGGCCGCGAGTCGCTCGAACGCGACCTCCGGCACGCGAGCGCGCAACGACCGATCGATGCCGAGTTCCTTCAAGGCGGAAAGGCGCTCAATGACCGCCAGCATGTTGCGGGCGGTGGGGGCCGCCGGCACCCGACGCAACCAAGCGAGCATGGTCGTTTCGGTGTTGGCCTGCAGGGTCAGCAATCGGTCCAGCGCGTCGGTTGTGCGCTGGTCGACACCATCGACAAGGGCACGATGCAGAACCCGTTCGGCCCGGCCACGAGCCTGATGGAGCATCAGTTCCAGGATCGCTGCCGAAGGGATCAGGATGCGACGACGCCGGAACTCATCGATCAGGGTGGTCGCCAGAATGATCGGGTCCCGTGCGATCTGTGCCTTGGAGGTCAGCCAGGCGGCAAGGTCGCGAAAGAGGGTTCGATCAAAGGCACGGTGGCCGGTCCGTGCCATGATCGCGGCAACCTGCTCGCGCCGGTTCTGGTCACGTCGACTGTAGGCGATGAAATCGTCGGGCTCGGCGCCACCTGCCGGGCGACGAACGCCAGCAGCGCGATGGGCGGGCGCTCGTCCGGCCCGGGAATCCGCCCAGGATGATGGAGATAGCAGAGCAGAATGGCGCAGCCGAGGCGGGTGTGCGCCGTGCGCCGGAGGGTGACGATGTCGAGATCGTCCCTGCTGAGCGTATAGTGGCGCACCATCGCGCGTTCGTCGTCCGGCACTGCCAGGAGCCTTGCCCACTGGTCTTCGGTCAGCAACCGTCGACGCGCCATTTTTCCAATCTCCCATCGCCTCGTTTTCGGGGAGAATAGTGATGCGGTTCCAAGGCTGTCACGGAGTGAGCGGCCGGAGGCGCTGCTTCCGGTTTTCCCGCGTCCCCTTACCGCATGGCGCGCAAAACTGCTGATTGCCTCAAATCGATAATTCGACTATCGTCGAATCATGGAAAACAAGATTGCCGTCGAAGCCTTTGCCGCTCTTGCCCAGGAAACCCGTCTGGCCGTGTTTCGCCTGCTGATCACGGTCGGACCGAACGGGCTGACGGCCGGCGAGGTCGCCCAGCAGGTGGGGGTTCCGGCCTCCACCCTGTCCCATCATCTGGCGACGCTGGAACGCGCCGGCCTGCTCCGCTCCTGGCGAGTGCAGCGGCAGATCTTCTACGCGTCCGACTATGAGGGCACCCGCCGCCTGATCGCCTTCCTGATGGAGGACTGCTGCCAGGGCCGCCCTGAACTCTGCTCCCCCGACCTGATGCAGGCCGTCCCATGTGGTCCCGACGGATGTGACCGCGACGCCTGAGGCCTCGATCCCAACCGCCGCAAGTCCCGCAGCCTGGAAAGGCAATCCAGCGATGACCGACCGCATCTACACCGTCCTGTTCCTATGCACCCACAACAGCGCCCGCAGCGTCATGGCGGAGTGCCTGCTGAACCGCGAGGGCAAGGGCCGCTTCCGCGGCTTCAGCGCCGGCAGCCAGCCGTCCGGGCGCATCAACCCCTATGTCCATGACCTGCTGGAACGGCTCGGCTTCCCGGCCGCCGAGCCGCGCTCCAAGATCTGGGACGAGTTCGCCGCGGCGGACGCCCCGCACATGGATTTCGTCTTCACCGTCTGCGACAACGCCGCCGGCGAGGTCTGCCCCATCTGGCCCGGCCAGCCGATGACGGCGCACTGGGGCTTCTCCGACCCGTCGAGTGCCCAGGGCATCGACGCGGAGAAGGCAGCCTTCACCGCCACGGTGTTCGGGCAAATCCAGCGCCGCATCCAGGCCTTCGTCAGCCTGCCCATCGCCTCGCTCGACCGGCTGGCGCTGAAGCGCAAGCTGGACGATATGGGGCAGGCGTACGCCACCCCGGAGGCGGCGCGATGACGTCGGTCACCATCTACCACAACCCGGATTGCGGCACCTCGCGCAACACGCTGGCGCTGATCCGCAACAGTGGCGTCGAGCCGATGGTGATCGAGTATCTGAAGACACTGCCGACGCGCGACGAGCTGGCCGACCTGATCCGCCGCATGGGCATGCCGGTGCGCGCCGTGCTGCGCGAGAAGGGCACGCCCTTTGCCGAGCTTGGTCTTGAAGACCCCGCACTGACGGACGAAGCACTGCTCGACGCAATGATTGCGCACCCGATCCTGATCAACCGACCGATCGTGGTGACGCCGCTCGGCGTCCGGCTGTGCCGCCCGTCCGAGGTGGTGCTCGACATCCTCCCCGATGCCCAGCGCGGCGCCTTCGCCAAGGAAAACGGCGAGCAGGTCGTCGACGCCGCCGGACGCCGCATCGGCAAAGCCTTCTTACGGACACGCATCATGACCGCTGACATCCAGGCCACCCCGGCGGCCCGCCCCGCCATGGGCCTGTTCGAGCGTTACCTCAGCGTTTGGGTGGCGCTCTGCATCGTCGCCGGCATCGCGCTCGGCCATCTGGTACCCGGCCTGTTCCATGCCATCGCCGCGGCCGAGGTCGCCAAGGTCAACCTGCCGGTGGCGGTGCTGATCTGGCTGATGATCGTGCCGATGCTGCTGAAGATCGAGCTCGGCGCGCTGGGGCAGGTCAAGGAGCATTGGCGCGGAGTCGGGGTGACGCTGTTCATCAACTGGGCGGTCAAGCCCTTCTCGATGGCGCTGCTGGGTACGCTGTTCATCGGAAACCTGTTTGCCCCGCTGCTGCCGCAGGACCAGATTTCCTCCTACATCGCCGGCCTGATCCTACTGGCGGCGGCGCCCTGCACCGCCATGGTCTTCGTCTGGTCGAACCTGTGCGATGGCGAGCCGCACTACACGCTGAGCCAAGTGGCGTTGAACGACATCATCATGGTCTTCGCCTTCGCGCCGCTCGTCGGGCTGCTGCTGGGCGTTGCGTCGATCACCGTGCCGTGGGACACGCTGCTGCTGTCGGTTCTGCTCTACATCGTCATCCCCGTGGTCGGTGCCCAGCTCTGGCGCCGCAGCCTGCTGGCGACCGGCGGCGAGCCGGCGCTGAAGCGGACGCTGGACCTGATCCAGCCGGTCTCGCTGCTGGCGCTGCTGACCACGCTGGTGCTGCTGTTCGGCTTCCAGGGCGAGCAGATCCTGGCCCAGCCGCTGGTCATCCTACTGCTGGCTGTGCCGATCCTGATCCAGGTCTATTTCAACGCCGGGCTGGCCTACTGGCTGTCGCGCCGTTTCGGGGTGGCATGGTGCGTGGCGGCGCCGGCGGCACTGATCGGCGCCTCCAACTTCTTCGAACTGGCGGTTGCCGCCGCCATCAGTCTGTTCGGTTTGGGCTCCGGGGCGGCGCTCGCCACCGTGGTCGGCGTGCTGGTCGAGGTGCCGGTGATGCTGTCGGTGGTGAAGATCGTCAAGGCGACCAAGCCCTGGTACGAGGGACGCACCCATGCATGATATCGAGACGACCGGACGCGACTCCTTGCCGAGCGTGGACGAGCCTTATTTCGACGTGCCTGACCTCGACAGGCTGACACCGGAGCGGCCGTCGACCCACCCGCCGCGCATCCTGCTGCTCTACGGGTCGCTGCGAGAACGCTCCTACAGCCGCCTCCTGGCCGAGGAAGCCGCCCGGCTGCTCCAGCGCCTGGGAGCGGAGACGCGCATTTTCGACCCGCGCGACCTGCCGCTGCCGGACAGCGTGCCGGCCGACCATCCCAAGGTGGCGGAACTGCGCGCCCTGTCGCAATGGTCGGAAGGCCAAGTATGGGTCAGCCCGGAGCGGCACGGCACCATCACCGGCATCCTGAAATGCCAGATCGACTGGCTGCCGCTGGAAAGCGGCGGTGTCCGGCCGACGCAAGGGCGGACGCTGGCGGTGATGCAGGTCTCCGGCGGCTCGCAATCCTTCAACGCGGTCAACACGATGCGGGTGCTGGGCCGCTGGATGCGGATGGTGACCATCCCGAACCAGTCGTCGGTGGCCAAGGCGTTCCAGGAGTTTGACGAGGCCGGGCGGATGAAGCCGTCGCCCTATTACGACCGCGTGGTGGACGTGATGGAGGAGCTGGTGAAATTCACCCTGTTGGTGCGCGACCACAGCGACTACCTGACCGATCGCTACAGCGAGCGCCGCGAGGCCGGGCAGAAGACCGCAACCGAGGCGCAGGCCCTGGCCGCCGCTGCGATGAGCGGTGAGAAGACAGCATGACGGCATTTCGGCAGGGGCGGGTCGAAGATCGACTAGCAAAGGAACGGAAGCCGACATAGGCCCGGTTAGGGACCTGAGCCAGCATCCTCGGGGGGATGGAGTGCAAAGGCCCGGTACAGCGTCGATGCGTGGACGTTGAGAATCCGGGCTGCCTCCCGGGGAGATCGCCCTTCATCGACCAGGCGCCGAGCGAGAGCGATCTGGTCGGCGGTCAACTTCGGCGGCCGGCCGAACCGCACGCCGCGTGCTCTGGCCGCCACGCGGCCCATGCCGGTCCGCTCGGCGATCAGGGAGCGCTCGAACTCGCCGATGCCGGCGAACACGGTCAGGACCATCCGGCCGGCCGGCGAGGTGGTGTCGGCCCATGGCTCCGCCAGCGACCGGAGACCCGCACTGGCTCCCTGGAGCTGCTCCGCAATATCGAGAAGATCACGGGTTGACCGGGCCAGCCTGTCGAGGCGCGTGACCGTCACAACGTCATCGGCCCGGAGCTGGTCGATCAGCCGGGCAAGCTGTGGCCGGTCGCGCTTTGCCCCGGAGGCCTTCTCCTCATAGATCCGGCGACAGCCGGCCGCCTGTAGGGACGCCCGCTGCTGCGAAAGCTCCTGGTCGTCAGTGGAGACGCGCGCATAGCCGATGAGCATGGTGCATCCGTCGCAAAAGCCATCGCAAAACTCTTTCCTTTTGCGATAGATTTTCGCAACATCAAAAGCTCTAGGGATCCAGTCCGGTACCGACCTGTCGCGAAACTTAGAAGTTTTGCGAGGAACGAAGCCGTCGCAGGAACGTTACATATCCCATGTTCTCAGGCCGTTCTCAGATCCCGGACAATCTGATCACTTTCGTGTAGTGACCCCTCCTACGGCGCGCGGGAGGGCGCAGGCGATGGTATCCGGGAAGTTCTCGTCGTAGTCGAAGCGGGTACCGCCGTGTGGGGCTTCACGGAGGACGCCCGCACGCCGATTTTTGTAGGTGACGATCCCGTAGCGCAGCGCGGCCATGGTCTGGTTTTCCGTACCATGAGGAGAGTATCTCCTCATTTCGGTGCAGAAAACCGTATCATGGATTCGAGTGCTACGGAAAACCGTAGCGACTTCAATCGAGATCAAAGAGCCGGTACGGGAAAGCGTACCGACATTTTATCCGGTTCAGGCCACCAGATCGTGGTGGGCGGCCGAGGGGTCGAAGAGCAGGCCGTCATGGGCGGCGTATTGCGCGTGGACGGCGGCGATCCCGGACCAGTCGGCGGCGGAGTCGGTGGAGGCGTGACCGGCGACGGCGTGGCTCCACACGCTGTCGGCGGCTTGAAGCTCCGCCGTCTGGAGGGCGGCGGCCTGGGTGCCGAACAGGCTCTTGTCGGCGTGGACGGCCAACGTGCCGTTCCACCACAGGTTCGACTGGCCGGCGACCACGTCCTTGCCGTCGAAGGCGCCCTTGTCGTAGGTCACCGCGCTGTCGGTGGCGGCGTAGCTGTGGCCGTTCACCGTCACCGTGCCGACCGTCAGGTTGCGGTCCTGGCCGTTGATGTAGGCGTCGTTGTCGTAGCGGATCTGCACCGTGTGGTCGGTGCCGGCGGTCAGCTCGGTGGCGAAGCTGTAATTCTTCGCGGCGGTGCCGACGGTCGCTTCGCCGATCGTCTTGCCGTCCACCAGCACGGTGAAGTGGGCGTTCACACCGCCCGCCATCGTGCCCTTGGCGTTGACCACGATGGTCGAGGCGGCGGTGGTCGGGGCCGGAATGGCGGAGACCGGCGTGACGGGGGCCGGGGCGACCGGCGTGGCCGCGACCGTGGTGGTCTCGGTCGTGGGCGCGGTGTAGAGCTGGGCGATCTTGGCGAGCAGGGCCGGGGTGTTCAGGTCGGTGTAGCCGGTGGTGCCGATGGCGGTGCCGGTCTGCCGCGCCAGCGACAGGAACTCGTCCTGGGTCAGGGCGCTGCCGCGCAGCTGGATCGCCTCCTGCTGGGCGAGCGCCACGGCGGCGGTCACCGTCGGGGTCGAGAAGGAGGAGCCGTTGACCGTCAGCGTCCGTCCGGTCAGGTCGGTCAGCGCGACGGCGGTGCCGTCAGCGCAGAGGTCGGTGATCCCGGCGTTGCGCTGCGACCAGCCCGGCAGGGCGCCGTCCCCGGTCGAGGCCGAGACGCAGATCACGTTGTGGTCGGCGGCGTAGTAGGACACGTCGGTCGCCGTGCCGTTCTGCCCGGCGTTGCCGGCGGCGGCCGAGACCAGAACGCGTTGCGCCGCGAGGCTGGCCAGCTCGTCGGACAGGATGGTGGTGGTCTCCGCCGGGGCGGATCCGCCGGCCAGCGACAGGTTGACCCCGACGATGTTGTAGGCCGAGGCGTTGGCGGCGACCCATTGCAGGGCCTGCTCGATGGTGGCGCCCTCGGCCGAGTTGGAGCCGTCCGGCATCACCTTCAGCGCAATGATCCCGACGTCGGGGGCCTGGGACAGGATCCTCGAGGTGACCAGGGCGCCGTGGGCGTCGGCGTTGGGGTTGCGCGCGTCGGCGTCGCCGTTGGCGAAGTCGTACTGGTAGACCAGCCGTCCGACGTTCCAGCTGGACGAC
Organism: Azospirillum doebereinerae; assembly: GCF_003989665.1. Taxonomy (GTDB): domain Bacteria; phylum Pseudomonadota; class Alphaproteobacteria; order Azospirillales; family Azospirillaceae; genus Azospirillum; species Azospirillum doebereinerae. Next base: position 108,571 of record NZ_RZIJ01000013.1, read on the forward strand.
CAGCCGCTGTCGATGACGGCGATCGTTCCGCCGGCCCCGGTGTAGGTGCTCGCCATGGTCCTCGCCCTTCGTATTAACCCTGTTCGTATCGGGCGCAGTATCGCCGGATGGGTGTGGCCTTCGGATGATAAGGAAGGAACGACGAGCGGGCGCCGCGCGGAAAATCAGGCGCACCCGCGCGGGGGTCCCTTTGGCGGCGGAGCCGTTCCGGTGCTCTTTTCCGTTCCGTCCTGTTGCTTTTGAAGGAGAAACGGCGTGTCGAGGTCGAGGATGGCGTTGTCCTTTCTGTTTCGCTGGGGCGCGGTGTTCCTGCCCTTCGCGGCGTTGCCGGCCGGGGCGAGGGCGGAGCCGCCCTCGCTCCAGGTGCCGGTGCGCTGCCGGATCGGCGCGGAGTGCGTCGTCCAGAACTACGTCGACCGCGATCCGGGGCCGGGCGCGCGGGACTTCGCCGACGGCCGGCTGACCTATGACGGGCACAAGGGGACCGATTTCCGGGTGCCGGATCTGGGGGCGATGCGGCGCGGCGTGGCCGTGGTCGCCGCCGCCCCCGGGGTGGTCGCGCGCGTCCGCGACGGGGAGGAGGACGTCAGCATCCGGCAGAGCGGCGGGGCGAAGCCCGGCCGCGAGGCCGGCAACGCCGTCGTCGTCGATCATGGCGACGGCTGGGAGACGCAGTACAGCCACCTGCGGCGCGGCAGCCTGGCGGTCAAGCCTGGCGACCGGGTGGACGCGGGCGCGCCGCTGGGCGAGATCGGCCTGTCCGGCAACACCGAGTTCCCCCACGTCGATTTCTCCGTTCGCCACGACGGGCGGGTGGTCGATCCCTTCGTGGGTGAGGAGGCAGCCAAAGGCTCGCCGGAAGCGGAGGGGCTGTGGAGCCCGCAGGCCCGCGAGGTCCTGGCCTACCGGCCGAGCGGCCTGCTCAACGCCGGTTTCGCGGCGGAACCGCCCAAGGCGGAGAAGGCGCGCGACGGGGCCTATGAAGCCGAACGCCTGCCGGCCGACACCCCTGCGCTCGGCGTCTGGGCGGAGTTCTTCGGCGGCCGGGAGGGTGACCGCATGTCCCTCCAGGTGACCGGGCCGGATGGCCGGCGGCTGTACGCCAGTAACGGCGTCGTGCCCAAGCCGCTCGCCGTGCTGTTCGTCGGCGCCACCGTTCCCAAGCCGGCTCAGGCCTCGCCTCAATCCTGGCCCCCCGGCTCCTACCGGGTGACCGTGACCTTGTCGCACGGCAAGGATGTTGTCGTCCGTGAAGAGCGCAGCGTCGAGTTGCGGTGAGCCTTATTTCCGGAAGCCACAAGTGACAAATCTCCCCTGTAACCTTTTGTCATGAAAAGAACACGCGCAGTCTTGGTGAAAGTGATGACCCGAAAGGGGTAAGGCTATCCGTTATTAAGGTTTATGCCGTGTGATTGCCCCAATACGGGCAAGGCATCCGGCAATGACAGACAGCGCATCTCAGGCTTTCTTCGTCGCGACCAACGGCAACGATTCGTGGTCGGGGCGTCTGGCGGCTCCCAACGCGGAGGGGACCGACGGCCCCTTCGCCACGCTGGACCGCGCCCAGAGCGCCATGCGGGCGACCGGGGTGCGCGACACCTACGTGCGTGGCGGCACCTACGCGCTCGACCACACGGTCACGCTGACCGGGGCCGACAACGGCGTGCGGATCATGGCCTATCCGGGGGAAACCCCGGTGCTGAGCGGCGGCCAGCGGGTCACCGGCTTCACCGACCTCGGCGGCGGGCTCTACGCCGCGCCGGTCGCGTCGGCGACCGGGCTCGACCTCAGCATCGGCGGGGTGCGCCAGAAGGTGGCGCAGAGCGGCGACTGGAATGCCGGGGACGCCAAGTCCGGCTGGTCCTTCCTGGAGGCGGCTGCCACCGGGGCCAGCAAGACCAGCTTGCGCTACACCGCCGGCGACGCGTCGGTCCCGGCCTCGGTGCAGGCCGGCACCGTGATCCAGACCTTCGACACCGAGCATCTCGCCGACAACATCGTCGGCGTCGCCGGCATCGACACGGCGAGCCGCACCATCAGCTTCACCCAGGGCGTCCAATACGCCCTGCGCACCGGCGGCACCTTCCGGCTGCTGAACGACGACGCCTTTCTGCGCGACGCCGGGGAATTCGCGTGGCGCGCCGAGGACGGCCGGCTGGTCGTGAAGCCGCAGGACGCGGCGGCGCTGCTGTCGCAGGGCGCCGTGGTGTCGCGGCTCGGCACGCTGGTGGCGCTGAACGGGGCCAGCGGGGTGACACTCCAGGGGCTGACCTTCTCGGACACGGTCTATGACGGGTCGGCGCTGACCCTGACCAACGCGGCCGACAACAGCGTCGCTGGTAACCGCTTCGTCAACGTCGGGACGGCGATGACGCTGACCGGCTCGCCGCGCAACACCATCGAGGCCAACCGGCTGGAGCATCTGGGCGCCAGCGGCATCAAGGTCGGCTACGGCAGCAACGCCAACCTGATCTCCGGCAACAGCATCTCCGACATCGGCGAGGTGCTGAAAGGCGTCGCCGGGGTGTCGGTCTACGGGTCCAACGACACGCGGATCACCGGCAACGACATCCGCAACAGCCCGCGCTACGGCGTGTCGCTCAAGAACTGGGACTCCGCCACCGTCAACACCGGCACCGTCGTCGAGTACAACCGCATCTGGAACACGATGCTGGAGACCGCCGACGGCGGCGCCATCGAGATGCTGGGGCGGTCCAACGTCGACACCCGCACGGTCATCCAGGGCAACGACATCCGCAACGTCGGCGGTCTGGCGAGCAACGCGTCGGGCTGGCTCGAACGCTACAAGAGCTTCGGCGTCTACCTCGACGACATGGCCAACGGCGTCACCGTCAAGGACAACTTCATCCAGAACACCGGCTGGGCCAGCGTCTTCGTCCATGGCGGGGATTCCAACCGGGTCACCAACAACGTCGCCGTGCTGTCGAACCCGCGCGAGCGCTTCATCCGCCTGGAATGGAGCCCCAACGCCGGCACCATTGGGCTGCTGGCCGACAACAGCGTGACCGGGAACGTGATCGCCTCCTCCACCGGGGTGGATTACTGGGAGTTCTGGACCCCCGGCTCCTACAGCGTCACCGGCAATCTCGTGCAGGGGACGCGCGTCTTCAACAGCGGGGACGCCGTCGGCAGCGGGCTGTTCGTCAACGCGGCGGCCGGCGACTACCGGCTGAGTTCCAGCGCGGCGGCGTCGCTCGGCATCCACGACCTGGACTGGGCGCGGATCGGCACCGCCGCCGCGACGGTGCCGGGCATCCCGGCGCCGTCGATCGTCGCGTCGGGCGGGACGGGCGGGGTGGCCGGTGGAAGCGCCACCCCCACCGCCGCCGCCTCCGTCGCGGCGGCGGCGGTCTTCGTGCCGCTGGCCTACATCGCGTCCTACACCGACCTGTCGGCGGCCTTCGGCGCCAACGCGGCGGCGGGGCTGGCGCATTACATCGCGAACGGGCAAGCGGAGGGCCGCACGGTGACCTTCAACCCGCTGGCCTATACGGCCTCCTACCTCGACCTGTCCTCGGCCTTCGGCACCGATCCGGCGAGCGCGGCGGCGCATTACATCACCAGCGGCCGGGCCGAGGGCCGGACGGTGACCTTCGACCCGCTGGCCTACGCGGCCTCTTACGCCGACCTCGGCGCCGCCTTCGGCACCGACCAGACGAGCGCTGCCGCGCATTACATCGCGAGCGGTCGGGCCGAGGGCCGCAAAGTGACCTTCGACCCGCTGGCCTATGTCGCGGCCAACCCCGACCTCGCCGCCGCCTTCGGCACCAACCGGACGGCGGCGGAGACGCATTACCTCACCAACGGCCGGGCGGAGAACCGGAGCACCGTCTTCAACGCGACGGCCTATCTGGCCGCCAACCCGGACGTGGCCGCCGCGACCGGTGGCGACCTGGGCGCGGCCATGCGGCACTACGCCCTGATGGGCCGGCTGGAAGGACGGGCGTTGAGCGTGCCGGTGGCGTCGTCCAAGTCGGCTGACGTGCTGGCGTCCGCCGGGCTGCTCGCCGCCGCCTCCGGCGGGAGGTAGGGAAAGAGCCAGGGATGACAGGACGGGCCTGAGCGGCTACAACGGCGCGTTCGGCGCCGCGTTCACGCGGCGCTCATGCTTTGCGCAGGGATGATGCCCCAGGCCCTTCTCGACCCTCCCTTCACCCGCTCGGACGCGGTGCCGGACACGGCCCCCGCCCGGCGTTGGCCCACCCTGGTGAAGCTGGCGGTGACGGTCGCGATCCTCGGGCTGCTGGCCGCCGGGGCCGACTGGGCGGCCATCGCCGCGCGGCTGGCCGCCGCCGATCCCTGGCTGCTGGCCGCCGGCGTCGCGGTCAAGGCGTTCACCCTGCCGCTGGCCGCCCTGCGGTGGCGGGCCGTGGGTCGGGCCGCCGGCTTCTCCATGAGCCGGTGGATGTCCTTCCGGATCCAGATGGCGAGCGGCTTCGTCGGCCAGATCCTGCCAGGATCGCTCGGCGCCGATCTGCTGCGCGGCTGGTTCACTTGGCGGCTCGGCCATCCGGCGGGGGCGGTGACGTTGACCCTGCTGGTCGACCGGCTGCTGGCGCTGCTGGGCGTCGTGCTGATCGGGCTGGCCGGCTTGCCGCGTCTGGTCGCCGTGGCGCCCCCCGCTGTCGCCTGGAGCGTGCTGGGCGCCGCCCTGGTTCTGGGCGCCGGCGTCGCGGCGCTGCTGGTCGCCGCCCGCCTGCCGCGCGAGCGGCTTCCCCTGCCGGCACGCCTGCGCGACGGAAAGCCGGTGCGGGCGCTCTGGGGGGCGGTCGCGGAACTGCGCGCCATGGCGCTCCGCCCCGCCGCCTGGATGGCGCTGCTCCACGCCGTCGGCGTCCACCTCGCCACCATCGCCACGACCGTCCTGTTCGCTCGGGCCTTCGGCCTGCCGCTCGGCTGGCTCGACGGGCTGGCCATCGTGCCGGCCGCCATCGTCGCGTCGGCCCTGCCCGTCTCCTTCGGCGGCTGGGGCGTGCGCGAGGGGGCGATGGTCGCCGGCTTCGTGCTGCTCGGCTTCGACGCCGGCGCGGCGCTCCTCGTCTCGGTGATGATCGGGCTGTCGATCGCCGTCCTGACGCTTCCCGGCGGAGTCTTCTGGCTGCTGCTGCGGAGCGAAACCTCTTCCCTGCCGGATTCCTCCCGATGACCGACTCCACCCCGACCACGCTCGACCGGACCGCCGCGGAGGCCGCGCCCCGCCCCTTGTCTTTCCGGCAGGAGCGCATCCGTGCCTTGTTCGACCGTGTGGCGACGAAGCGCGAGCGCTGGGCCGGACACAACCGCGATTTCCACGACGCCGATTGCGCCTATCTGCGCTTCCTGGTGCCCGAAGGCGCCACGGTGCTGGAGATCGGCTGCGGGCTGGGCGACACGCTGGCGGCGCTGAAGCCGGCGCGCGGCGTCGGCATCGACCTCAGCCCGGCGACGGTGGCCGGGGCGAAGGCCCGCCACCCGCATCTGGAGTTCCACGCCGGCAACGCCGAGGACCCGGCGGATCTCGACGCCATCGAGGGGCCGTTCAGCCACATCGTGCTGTCGGGCACCATCGGCTTCCTCGACGACATCGAGGACACGCTGCGCCTGCTGCGCCGCTTCGCCACGCCCAAGACCCGGATCGTCGTCAGCTACCATTCCCGCGCCTGGGAGCCGATCCTGTGGGCGGCGGAAAAGCTGGGCCTTCGCCTGCCGCAGGGCCAGCAGAACTGGCTGTCCACCACCGACATCGTCAACCTGCTGGATCTGGCCGGCTGGGAGCCGGTGCGCCGCGAGTGGCGCCAGCTGGTGCCCAAGCGCCTGCTGGGGCTGGGGACGCTGGTCAACCGCTACCTCGCGCCGCTGCCGGGCATCCGCCGGCTGTGCCTGCGCAGCTACGTGGTCGCCCGCCCGCAGCCGGACGGCGCCGTGACGGTGGAGGGTAGGCCGCCCTCGGTCACCATCCTGATCCCCTGCCGCAACGAGCGCGGCAACATCGAGAACGCCATCCGCCGCTTGGCTCCCTTCGCCCCCGACATCGAGGTGATCTACTGCGAGGGCCACAGCCAGGACGGCACCTTCGAGGAGTGCGAGCGGGTCCGCGACGCCTACCCCGACTGGGACATCAAGGTCATGCGCCAGCCCGGCAAGGGCAAGGGCGACGCGGTGCGCGCCGGCTTCGCGGCGGCACGCGGCGACATCCTGATCATCCTCGACGCCGATTTGACGGTGCCGCCGGAGACGATGGGGAAGTTCTACCAAGCCATGGTGTCCGGCCGGGGCGAGTTCGTGAACGGCACCCGGCTGGTCTACCCGATGGCGGCCGAGGCGATGCGCTTCCTGAACTTCCTGGCCAACCGGGCCTTCGCGCGCATCTTCTCTTACCTGCTGAACCAGCGCTTCACCGACACGCTGTGCGGCACCAAGGTGCTGTGGCGCAAGGATTACGAGGAGATCGTGGCGAACCGCCACTACTTCGGCGATTTCGACCCGTTCGGCGACTTCGACCTGATCTTCGGCGCTGCCAAGCAGAACTTGAAGATCGTCGAGGTCCCGGTGCGCTACGCCGACCGCAGCTATGGGGAAACGCAGATCTCGCGCTTCACCCATGGCTGGCTGCTGGCCCGCATGGTGGTCTTCGCCTGGAAGAAGCTGAAGGCGTTCTGATGCCGGTCGCCTTGGCGATCGGCCTGCGCCCGCGCTCTCCCGGAGTTGTGGCCTCGCCAAGCGTCCGGGGCGTTGCAAACCTCCGTGTGCGAGGGGGCGCTCAGAAGATGAAATCCAATGCGGACACGCCCGATACGCTCTTCAGGCTGATGCCGGAGCTGTAGTAGTTCACCTCGCCCTGGCTGTTGTAGGACGCTCCCCAAAGAATGTTGGTTTCGATCACGCCATTGTAGAGCCGTGTTTCAAGCGTAAGACTTCCACCACCTTGGAAGCGGATTTCCGTTTCGGTCGAGGCGGACGCGACGGCGCCCCCGAAGCTTTCGGAAAGGTCGATCTTGTCGATGCCCGACTGGAAATCCAGGATCGCTTCGTCGGTGCGCGGGGTGCCTGGATACAGGGGGCGCGCCGGACTGTCGCCCCTTTCGTACAGGAACACGTCGGCTCCATCGCCGCCGATGAGCACGTCGGCGCCCAGCCCGCCGATCAAGGTGTCGTTTCCCGCTCCACCGATCAGCGTGTCGTTGCCATAGCCGCCCCGCAGCGTGTCGTTGCCGCTGCCGCCGGTCAACGTGTCGTTCCCTGCGGCACCGAGCAGGCTGATGTTGCGCTGGGCCATGCTTCCATCGATCGCACGGCCCAGATAGTGGGCTTCACGCTGCTCGCGCACACCGGCCAATGCGTAATGCTGCAGCCCCGACTGGAAGGAGCCGCTCTGGACAGCCGCCGCCACGTCCGGGTGCCGCCGAAGGTAGTCCGCCTCGTCGAAGGCGGTGCCGCTGGCGTTGCGTCCTTCGGCCTTGCCCCACAGGTCGTAATGCGCCTTGCCCGATGGCAGCGCACCGGAAAAAACCGCGGCTGCAACATCGGGGTTCTTGGCAAGATACCCATCTTCGCTGAACGCTTTGGCTGACGGCAGACGTCCCTGGAAATTTCCCTCCGTGAGAAAATTCTGGGTAAAATACAGCGCTGGGGTGTCTCTGGTCAAAAGATCGGGATTTTCCACTTTGTAATAGGCGGCGTCGAAATAGCCGTATGGCGAGGATAGCCGGCCTTCATCCTTGCCCAGGGTGGTGTAGTGCTGATAGCCGGTCTGGTAGACGCCGGCCCGCACCGCTGCCGCGACGTCCGGGTTGGCGGCAAGATAGCTGACCTCGTTGTATTCCAAAGTGCCGCTGCCCCAGCGCCCTTCGGCCGCACCGATGCGGAGATAATGGTCGAGGCCACTGTTGACGAGCCCGTCTTGGACGGCGTTGGCTGCATCCCGATACATGGCCAGATAGAACTGCTCGTCGAAAGCCGCCATCGCTATCCCCCCCCGACAGATCGGACGTTGCACCGGTTGTCCCCGCAGGGATGGTTCTGTTATTAAACCACAGGTTGCTTTTTGAAGGCCAGCTATGCTTTCTGGCGCCCGCCGAAATCATCTCGGGTCAAGAGCGGGGAAGCCGCCGCTCCAGCCGAGTGGCTTTTCGGACGCTTGGCTCATGCGTGAAAATGCTGGACGGTGCGCCCGTCCTGCCCGCATTCAAGAGGGCGGACAGGGCCGGGGCGGGGCGCATCGACCGTAAGCCGCAAGAGACCGACACCGCGGGAGCGATGCGGCCGGCGGCGGTTTTCGACAACGGGATGGTTGCCCGGACGTGAGTTCCGGTGGCCTTTACAGCCGCCACAGCCGGACGCCGTCCGGCGTCGCCGCGCGGTCCAGGCAGGCGCGGACGTCCACCGCCAGCCCGCGCCCGTCCTTCAGCAACCCGGTGATCAGCGGCCAGCCGCCGCGCCGGAACTCGTCGTGGGCGACGGCCAGGATCACCGCGTCGGCGGGGGCCAGGGCGTCGGCCGGAGCCAGTTCCAGACCGTATTCGTGGCGGCAGGCCTCGGCGTCGGCGTGGGGGTCGTGGACCGCCACCGCGATGCCGAAGCTCTCCAACTCGCGCACCACGTCGATGACGCGGGTGTTGCGGATGTCGGGGACGTTCTCCTTGAAGGTCAGGCCGAGCACGGTCACCCGCAGGTCGCGCCCACCCTCCTTCAGCAGAATCTTCACCGTTTCCCGCGCGATGCGGGACCCCATCGAATCGTTGATGCGCCGCCCGGACAGGATGACCTCCGGGTGGTGGCCGACCTGCTGGGCGCGGTGGGTCAGGTAATAGGGATCGACGCCGATGCAGTGCCCGCCGACCAGACCTGGGAAGAAGCGCAGGAAGTTCCACTTCGTCCCGGCGGCGGCCAGCACGTCCTGGGTATCGACGCCCAGCTTGTGCAGGATGACCGACAGCTCGTTCATCAGCGCGATGTTCAGGTCGCGCTGGGTGTTCTCCAGCACCTTGGCGGCCTCGGCCACGGCGATGGAGGGCGCGCGGTGGACGCCCGCCTTGACGACGCTGCCGTAGACCGCCGCGACCGTGTCCAGCGTCGCCGCGTCGGAGCCGGAGACCACCTTCACGATGGTCTCGAAGCGGTGCTCGCGGTCGCCGGGGTTGATGCGCTCGGGCGAGAAGCCGACGCCGAAATCGGCGCCGAAGCGCAGGCCGGACTCGCGCTCCAGGATGGGCACGCACTCGCGCTCGGTGGCGCCGGGGTAGACGGTGGATTCGTAGACAACGATGTCGCCGCGCTTGAGCTGGCGCCCGACGCTGCGGGTCGCCGACAGGAGCGGCCCCAGATCCGGCAGCTTGGCGTCGTCGATCGGGGTCGGCACGGCGACGATGTGGAAATCGGCCCCGGCCAGAGCCGCCGGGTCGGCGGTGAAGTTCAGCCCGGCTTCGGCGAGTTTGTCGGGTTCGACCTCCCCGGTGCGGTCGCGGCCTTCGCGCAGCTCGGCGATGCGGCCGGCGTCGATGTCGAAGGCGACCACGGAGGCTCCGGCGCGGCCGAAGGCGACGGCGACCGGGAGGCCGACATAGCCGAGACCGATGACGGAAATCCGGCGGGGGTGGGTCATGATGGAGGTCACGGTCGATTCAGTGGAGACGGCGTGGCGGGAGATTCCCCGCCCGGACGCACAAACTCAACACGAATCTTCCGGAAGGCGCGGCTTATCGGTGGCCGGCCGGGGCGATCAGGCGGCGGCGCTCATCATTGGGGCGAAGGCGAGGTAGGTGTCGCGCTGCTCAGTGAGGTTGGCGAGCAGGTCGGTCAGGCTGTCGCGCAGGAAGGCGTCGTCCGTCGCGGCCAGCTTGCCCTGCACCACGGCGATGAACCCGTCGAGCACGTCCAGGTGAAGGGCGGCGGCGCTGACGATCTCGGAGGCGATGGCGGTCTTCATGATCTGGGGCTTCCTGTGCGTGGCGGGCGTTGACCGAAGGAGCGGCGGCGGCGGAAAGGATCAGGCGGCGGTCGCCATCGGGACGGCGAAGGCCATGTAGCTGTCGCGCTGCTCGGTCAGGTTGGCGAGCAGGTCGGTCAGGCTGTCGCGGGCGAAGGCGTTGTCGGTCGCGGCCAGCTTGCCCTGCACGATGCCGACGAACTGGTCGAGGATGTCCAGGTGCAGGGTGGCGGCGCTGAAGATCTCGGAGGAGAAAGCGGTCTTCGTCATGGTCGTCATCCCTGCGTTTCAAGTGAAGACCGGTGCGGTCTCGATGAACTCATTGAGCCATCCGGCCAGTTAACGAGGAGTTAACATCGCCTTTTGGTCCTAGGTCCATTGGTGATTACCACCTTCATGAAAGTTAGGTGAGAAAGTATTTCTTGGAAGGGTTACCTCTTTCGGATTTTCGAGAAGCGATGCTTCCGGTCAGGACTGGCTCAGCATGCAGGTGCGGTCGTTCGGCATCGGCAGGACCATCGGTTTGCCGTCGGGTCCCTTGCCCACAACCTCGCGCCCGCCGGCCGGCTTGTCCCGGATGTCCGGATCGGTGATGCGGCCGGACACGCTCCACTGGCGCGTCGCCGGGTCCTGGCAGCGGAGTTCGTAGCTGCCCTTCATCGGCTCGGCGGTGGCGGATCCGGCCGCGAGCAGGGCGGCCAGAAGGAAGGCGGCGGCGATGCGGGTCATGCGGGGTCTCCCAGTGCGTTGGTGGGGGCGGTGGCAAGGGTGGTGGGCGGCTGGGCGACGGCGCGGGCGATCTCGGTCTGCCAGACCATGCTGACCAGCGCGATCTGGGTCAGCAGATGCATCTCGCCCCGGCCGATCCCGGCGAGCAGCTCGTCGTGGGTCAGGTGCAGGATTTCGGTGTCCTCCAGGTCGTCGGACAGCGGCTCGGCGACGCGGCGGCAGCCGGTGGCGTGGAACATGTGCGACACCGCCCCGCCCTGGTTGGCGTTCACCATGTAGCCGCCGAGGTCGGTCCAGGCTTCCGCCTCCATCCCGGTCTCCTCCAGCAGTTCCCGCTTGGCGGCGTCCAGCGGATCCTCGCCGGGCGACAGGTGGCCGCCGGGAAAGACCAGCCCGACGCGGCGTGTCCCGTGCCGATACTGCCGGTAGACGACGATCCGGCCGTCCTCGGTCTCGGCGAAGACGCAGGCGAAGGACGGCATGTCGAGTTGGTAGTAATCGTCGATCCGCCGGCCGTCGGGCAGTTCCACCGTCTCGACCCGCAGCTTCAGGAACGGGTCAGCGTCGACCAGGTCGCGGCTGTCGAGCACGGTCCAGGGGCGGTGTCGCGTCATGCGCGGTCCTTATCGGGCGTGGTTGCGGGACGCCCGAGACCTAACCGGAGCGGCCGGCCCGGCACAAGCCCCCGGACGGAGAGGGCGCTTGGCAAGGCCGCTCCGGGTCTGCAAGGCTGTGGCGGTGATTAGGAAGGGTTTGGCCATGGCCTCCGCGCCGGACATCGAGCATCGGGTTCTCTACCGCGACCCGCATTTCTACGCCTCCTTCCCCTCGGTGGCGATGCGGGGCGACGGGACGACGCTGCTCGCCTTCCGGCGCGCCCGCGACCACCGCTGGCTGCGCGGCGAGGCCTACCGGCGCAGCGAGGACGGCTTCAACCACGTCGACCATCTCGACGCACGCTCGCAGACCGTGTTGCTGGCGCTGGGTCCCGACGGACTCCCGCAAGGCGAACCGTGGACCGTTCCGCCCGACCCCCAGGCGGCCGACCAGGACGCCAGCCTGCTGGTGCTGCGCGACGGGCGCATCCTGCTGGCCGGCTTCTGCTGGTATCCGGTGCCGGCGGAGGACGGGCAGGCGCTGCGCGACCTCGGGCTGGGGCTGGTGGGCAGCCCGCTGAAGACGGGGGACCTCTACCTGTTCTGGGGCGGCTACACCCGCCACAGCGACGACGGCGGGCGGAGCTGGTCGCCGCACCGCTTCCTGCCCGCCCTGCCCGGCCACCCCGACCTCGTGCCCGGACAGCGCCCCTTCCACGGCGGCGCGGTGCGCGGCCGGGCGGTGGAGGCGCCCGACGGCACGCTCCTGCTGACCGGCTACACCCATCACCCGGTCACAGGCGTCTACGCCAGCCACCTCTTCGCCTCGGCCGACCGGGGGGAGAGCTGGCAGCACCGCTCCGTCATCGCCTTCGATCCGGAGGGCGAGGCGGGGTTCTGCGAGACGGCGCTGCATCTCGACGCCGGGGGAGGATTGACCGCCTTCCACCGCACCACCGGACTGGAGGATTCCCTGGCGACCTCGCGCTCCACCGATCTGGGGCGGAGTTGGGAGCCGTGGCGGCGCCACGCCGTGGTCGGGCACCCCTACGACGCCTGCCCGCTGCCGGACGGCCGGCTGCTGGTCTGCCGGGGCTACCGGCACAAGCCCTACGGCATCCGGGCGCGCGTCTACGACCCGCTGACCCAGGCCATCGACGACGCGCCGGAGATCATTGTTCGCGACGATGGGCCGGCGCCAGACCTTGGCTACCCCTGGGCCGGCGTGCTGCCGGACGGCCGGGCGATGATCACCTGCTACATCGCCGATTCCCTGGGCGTGCGCGGCATCGAGGCCAGCCTGTTCGCGCCGGGCTGAGGGCGGCATGCGGTCGCATCCGGGACGGGCGCTGCGCCCTGGACCGCCCGCCGCGCCGCCGCTACCCTGCCCGCCATGGACAACTCCCCCCGCGCGCCGGGCTTCGCGCCCGCCAAGGCCGTCCCCGGCATTCCCCCGGCCGCTTACCACGACCCGGAGGTCTTCCGGACGGAGGAGGAGCGCCTCTTCCGCCGCTGCTGGGTCTTCGCCGGCTTCACCGACGACCTTGTCCACCACAACGACTACCTGACCCGGCGGATCGGCGGGCTGGACGTGGTCGTGCAGAATTTCGACGGGGAGCTGCGGGCCTTCCGCAACGTCTGCACCCACCGCTTCGCCATCCTGAAGCGGGAGGCGCGCGGCAACGGGATGCTGCGCTGCGGCTATCACGGCTGGACCTACGACCGCGACGGCGTGCCCTACGGCATCCCCGGCAACGAGGCGCAGTTCAGCCTCGACAAGGCGGCCCGCTGCGTGCGGGCGCTGACCCCGGTGGCGGTGGCGACCTGCGGGCGCTTCGTCTTCCTGCGGGTGGCGGCGGACGGCCCGCTGCTGGAGGACTGGCTGGGCGTCTACGCCGAGGTCCTGCGCCACGCTTCGGAGGTCTTCGTCCGCTCCTTCGACGAGCGGGAGGCGGTGTGGGAGGCCAACTGGAAGATGGGCGTGGAGAGCGTGCTGGAGGTCTACCACGCCGACATGGTCCACCCGACCACCTTCCGCAAGCTGGTCAAGGGCGACTGGCGCTGCGACTACGATGGGGATGCACGTGGAGCCGGGCCGCATTCGCGCGGCGTCACCTCCGTCTCGGACAAGAGCGCCCGCTGGTGGGACGGGGTCTCGCAAAGGCTGGGCTTCCGCCCGAGCGGGTCCCTGCGCGAGTACGACCACCTGCACATCTTCCCCAACCTGGAGATCGGCTTCACCCGCGGCGCGGTGATGAGCGTGCAGACCTACGACCCGCTCGACCCGGCCCGCTGCGCGCTGCGCCTGCGGCTGTTCCTGGCCGATCCCGCCGGGCTGGAGGGTGTCGGCACGGCGGCGCGCCGGCTGATCGAGGATACCGCCCGCGACCTGAACGTCGCCCTGCTGCGCGAGGACCAGGAGGAGTCGGAGCAGGCCTTCCGGGGCGTGCGGCAGGTCGATTTCCCGGCGATGCTTGGGCTTGGCGAGGAGCGCATCCAGCATTTCCACACGGTCTGGCGCGACGCGATGGAAAGGGCCTGACCCGTCCGGTCCGGCGGTGAATCACTCCCAGACCCGTCCGTCCATGTCCTCGTAAATCCGGAAGCGCCCGCGCGTGGCGCGCCAGTCCTCGGCCAGCATCTCGAAGATGTGCAGGTCGATCTCCTGCCCGCCTTTCACCACCTGCCGGGCCAGCACGCCGACCGGACGGTAGCCGATCAACGGCTGGCCCTTCAGCAGGCGCGGGCTGTTGGTGCCCAGGATGTGGTTGACCACCTTGCGCAGGCCCATCGCGTAGAAGACGTGGTTCAACATGTAGGCGAAATTCAGCGGCGCCGCCCCCGTCCGCCCGGCCCGTTCGCCCATCAGCACGCCCAGCGTGGCGATCCCCCAGGCGGGGTCGGTCACGGTGATCGAGACGTGGCCCGCCGGCGCCCCGTCGACGCAGAGGATGCGGTGAACGTAATCGTCGCGCGCCTCGCAGCGGCGCAGCCACGCCTTCTGGCGCTCCACGTCGTAGGGGACCTCGGACAGCATCTGGCCGGCGATGTCGGGCCGGGTGCGCCAGTCGAGCAGGAGCTGGGCGTGCTCCTCGGTCGGGACGATGAAACTGAGGCCGCTCACCCGCAAGGCTCCATCACGGGGGACTCGGCCAACTGCGCCAGAATCGCCACGTGGAAGTCCAGGATGCGCCGCTCCCGCCGGCCGTAGACGCCGTTGCCGAGGATGCCGGGTCGGCCCTGCTGCACCGCCTCGCAGACCGGGCGGTCCTCATTGATCACGCCCGTGGCCGACTCCAGCAGATAGGCGGCGGCCGAGCGGTGGAAGGCCCGCTCGCGCGGCGTCTCCAGCTGGGTCGTCGGCAGGAACAGCTGCCACCGCAGCACCGCCGCGTCGGGCGCCACCGGATCGACCCGGTGCGGGATGACCGTCGCGCCGTAGAACCCCGCCAGATAGAAGTTCGGGAAGATGAAGATGTGGCGGTAGGTCGCTTCCTCGGCGAATTTGGCGAGGCGCATCTTGGCGTCCAGCTTCGCCCACCAGCCGGCGGTGCCGTCGGCCAGCCGCCAGCATGAATCGCTGTTGGCGCCGAAGCGTTCGGTCTTCAGGTGGCTCTGCCAGTCCGGGTGGACGGCGGGATGGATCGTCTCCGGATGGACGGTGGAGCCGTGGAAGTCGTCCATCGTGTTTTCGATCAGCGCCTTCCAGTTGGCCTGGAAGGGGATGCCGACCGGCGGCTCGGGGTTCACGCAGTTGACCGACATGGTGGCGAGCCGTTCGGCGTAGGGGTGCAGATGCTCGGCGAGGGTCGGGCCGCCATCCTGCGCCACGCGGGCGAAGACCAGGGCGCCGCAGCGGTCGACCTCCAGCGGGCGGGCTTGGGCGCCGTCGAGGCAGACGCCCGACAGGCCGGCGGTGTCGCGCCGGACGGTGAAGCGAAGCCCGGCCATGTCGGCGGTCAGCTCGGCCGGCGAGGCGCTCGCGTCGAGCACGCCCATGTAGAGCCAGCAGCGGCCGAAGACGCGCTCGCGCTCCAGGGCGAGGCCCTCCTCGGTCCAGAAATGTTGGTGCGGCAGGAAGCCACCCGCTTCGGGGAAGAGCGCGGTCATGCGGGCCGCTCCGTGTCGGTGTGGGCAGGCAGGAAGTTTCCGGTCCGGGCGAAGCGTTCGGCCGCGCCGGGTGGCGGCAGGGCCTCCAGGCGCAGGGCTTGGCCGGGGCGCAAGGCGACGCGCAAATTGGCGGCCTCGAACCGCTCCCAAGCCTCGCCGGAGCCGTCGTCGAGACCGTCCCCGGTTTCCCCCGGTTCGCCGGACCGGGGGAAGTCCTCCGACAGAGCTGACAGCCGGGCGAACAGGCCGCTGCCCAGCTGCTCCTCCAGGCTTGGTCCCTCGGTCGCCACGCGGACGAAGACCAGCCGGCCGCAGCGCGCCAGCGAGGCCGGATTCAGCGCCAGCCGGCGGCGGCCCTCCGCGTTAAGCTGGAAGTCGGTCGGGTTGAAGGGCAGCCCCACTGGCACGCCCTCGGCGTCGAAGGTCCAGCCGTGGTAGGGGCAACGCAGCGGGCCGCAGCCGGACGGATCGTCGTGGATGACGGCGAAGCGGTGGGTGCAGACGTTGCGGAAGGCGACCACCCGTCCCTTCAGGTTCTGTGCCACCAGCGGCACGGCGCCGACGCGGGTGGTGACGAAGGCGTTGGGCACCGCGAGGTCGTCCTCGGTGCACAGGTAGAACCAGCGGGTGTCGGGCATGGCCTCGGTCATGGGTAGTCCGGTTCGGGGGGCGGGAGGTCAGGCGGTGCGTCCGCCGTCCACGGTGACGATGGACCCCGTCATCCAGCGGCTGGTGTCGGCGAGCAGATAGGCGATCATGTGGGCGATGTCGTCGGGGTGGCCGAAGCCCAGCGGCTGGAGCGTGCGTAGATGCTCGTACTGTTCGGCCGTCAGTTTCTGCTTGCCGCGCTCGATCAGCTCGGTCTCGACGATGGAGGGGACGACGCAGTTGACGCGGATGCCGTCGCCCAGCAACTCCACCGCCAGCCCCTTGGTGGCAGCGATGATGCCGCCCTTGCTGGCGGCGTAGACGACGTTGCCGGGCGAAGCCGCCGTGGCGGCGGTGGAGGAGATCAGCGCGATCGCCGCCCGCTCCGCGTGGCAGCCCTTCTGCCGCAGCCCGCGCGCGAGGGCGAGCGCGCTGCCCAGGTTGGCCCGCATCACCTCGTCGAAGAAAGCGGCGGAGAAGATGCGGATCGGCCGCAGGGTCTGGATGCCGGCGCAATGGGCGATGCCGTGCAGCGGCCCGTAGGCGGCGGCCTGCGCCTTCACCCAGCCGGGCACCGCCTCCAGATCCGACAGGTCGAAGGGGGCGGCCGCGTGGCCCTTCCCCGCCAGCAATCCGGCGGTCTCCTCCAGCCGTCCGGCGTCGCGGCCGTTCAGCAGGACCCGCGCCCCCAGCCGCGACAGCATCACCGCCGTCGCCCGGCCGATCCCGGCCGAAGCCCCGGTCACCAGCATCAGGCGGCCGGACAGGTCCATCGGGTTGTAGACGGCGGTCATGGGCGGCGTCATGGGCGGCGGAATCCGGTCACGTGGAGGATGGGCGACCTTAGCACAGGCGGTCTTTCCGTCACGGTATAGAGGGTTCGATATTTGCCGGTCGTTAGGGCATTTTGTCGTAGGCTGGCCTCCGGTTCCGACCAAGCTTCCTCTGGAAGCTCCAATACGTAAGGACATGATATCATGAAAGCGATCGTCGACGGTGTCCGGATCGCGGGCTTGCGCGCCGTGGTGCCGCCGCAGCGCCATTCCTTCGTCGAGGATCCCGGCATCTTCACGCCGGAGGAGGTGAGGAAACTGGCCGCGACCATCGGCGTCCACGAACGCCGCGTCCTGCCCCCGCCCTACTGCGCGTCGGACCTTTGCGTCGCGGCGGCCGAGGGGCTGATGGCCCAGCTCGACTGGGATCCGGCCAGCGTCGAGGTGCTGGTCTTCGTCTCGCAGGACGCCGACTACGTGCTGCCGGCGACCGCCTGCATCATGCAGAAGCGGCTCGGCCTGCCGACCAGCGCGGCGGCCTTCGACGTTCCGCTGGGGTGTTCCGGCTACGTCTACGGGCTGTGGATCGCGTCTCGGTTGCTGGGCGGCTCGACCGCCAAGCGCGCGCTGGTGCTGTGCGGCGACAACGCGACGCGCCACCTGCACCCGGAGGACCGCGCCACCCTGCCCCTGTTCGGCGACGCCGGCTCGGCGACCGCCCTGGAGGTCGATCCGGACGCCACGCCGATGCCGGTGGTGATCGGCACCGACGGCGCCGGCGCCCCCCACATCTTCGTGAAGGCCGGCGGCAAGCGGCATTCCCTGATCCCGCCGGTCGCATCCGCCGCCACCGCCCGCGACCCGGAGGCCGAGGCCCGGCTGGAGCGCGAGTCCCGCCTGACCCTGAACGGGGCGGAGGTCTTCGCCTTCACGCTGCGCGCTGTCCCGCCGCTGCTGCGCGAAACGCTGGAGCACGCCGGCACCGACGTCGACGGCATCGACTGGTTCGTCCTGCACCAGGCCAACGCCTTCATGCTGGAGCACCTGCGCAAGCGCGTGAAGGCGCCGGCCGGGAAGTTCGTGATCGACATGCAGGGCTTCGGCAACACCAGCTCCGCCTCCATCCCGCTGGCCATCTGCAACGGCCTGGGAGCCAGCGTGGCGACCGGCCGCCGCCGGACGCTGATGGCCGGCTTCGGGGTGGGGTGGTCCTGGGGCGCCATGGTGGCCGACATCGGGCCGATTCCGGAGCCTCGGGTGGTCGATCTGCCGGAGGGCTATCCGGTGCTGGTGGTGTGAAAGCCGTTCCGACGACTTGACTGAAGCGCCTCAACCGTCAACTGATTCGCGGTTTTCTGGCCGATGGTCCTTCAAAGCAAGGATCAAAACCGGTCTGGAGGCAAGCGCAGATCAAAGACTTCAGCCCGCCAGACCGGAGTTGCAATAGGAACTCCAGGCTTCTGCTGGAAAAAGAACCAAGGGGATAGTGGGAAAGGGTTGGATATGCAGGAAAGGTTGAACTTCCCGTCGATAAATCTGCCGTCTCTTTCAAAATGGTTCTCTATTTCCAAGATTAGGGCAAAAATCATATATTTTACTTGAAATCCGTGATGATAATTTTTAATGCTTTTCAAAAGAAGGCTCGTTCAGAATGCGCATTCTCATGGTCAGCATGGCCGATCGGGGAGGTGGAGCGGAAAGAATTGCGCTCCGGCTTACCGTCGGTTTGCAAAATGCAGGTCATGAAGCGGTGCTGGCTGTTGGTTTCAAGCATCTCGCTTATCCCTGGGTGCATCCTCTGTCGCGAGATCGCAACCAACCAGCCCGCAACCGGGATGCTCCGCCCCCTGCCGGCCCGGACGACCGCAAGTGGTCTCTGCGCGCCGGAGTTGAAGATTTTTTCTATCCTGGGAGCTGGGACCTGTTGGAGGCCATGGATGGGTGGCCGGATCTCGTCCATCTGCACAACCTCCACACCGGTTATTTCGACCTCCGCGTTCTTCCCTGGTTGAGCGCGCAGGTTCCCGTGGTGATGACCCTTCACGATTGTTGGTTGTTGAGCGGGCATTGCGCCCATCCGCTCGGCTGCGAACGGTGGCGTGGCGGATGCGGGGCCTGTCCTGATCTGTCGATCTATCCACCGCTCCTCCGGGACAACACGGCAAACAACTGGGCGCGCAAGCGTGAAATTCTGGCCTCCAGCCGTTTCTCCCTGATCGGACCATGCGACTGGCTGCGCAAGCGGGCGGAGGACAGCCTTCCGAAATCGTCTCTGCACGTCACCGCTACCGTTCCGAACGGCATCAACACCAGCGTCTTCCGGCCTGCCGATCAAGCGGCGGCACGCGCGCGCCTTGGGTTGCCCAAGGATGCCGCTATCGCGCTCTATGTCGCCAATGGCGGACTCGCCAACCCCTGGCGCGATCCAGAGAGCCTATGCCAAGCCATCATGGCCGCAGCGATCACCCTGGCGCCGCGTCGCCTCATCCTCCTCGTCGTCGGCGGCACGGCGGAGGGAGGGGGCTTTACCCCGCCGCAAGACATAGAGATCTGGCAGTGCGCCTTCACGGATGATGCCAGTCAGCTTCTGGATGCCTATCACGCGGCCGACCTGCTCGTGCATCCGGCATGGGCGGACAGCTTTCCGACCGTGGTCCTGGAGGCCATGGCCTGCGGGCTTCCGGTCGTCGCCACCGCCGTCGATGGGATTCCAGAACAGGTCATTGCCGGGGAAACTGGATTGCTCGTCCCGCCCGGTGAGGGCCTGAAGCTCGCGCAGGCCATCTTGACGGTGTTGCAGAATGACGCCATGCGGAGCCGGATGAGTGTGGCTGGGCGTCGCAGGGCATTGGAACATTTCGATGAGCGTGTGATGATCGACCGCTATCTTGCACTCTACGCCGATATTCTGGCCTCATCCGGAGGCAGCGCATGAATCGTGACCGCCGCTGGATCGAAATCCTGTCCGATGCCCTTGCGGACGGACGCCCCGTTAGCCGCGTCTTTGGTCTCGACCGGGGCCGCCCCATCGATCGCTATTACATAGAGAACTTCCTCAGCGTCCACGCGCCGGCAATCCGGGGTCGGGTGCTGGAGGTTGGAGACGCCACCTACACACGGCGTTATGGTGGCGAGCGGGTGACGCAGGCCGACGTTCTTCACGCCACGGGGGACGGGACCAAAGACGTCATTGTCAGCGATCTGGCCACCGGCGCCCTCGAAATCGCCTCCGAAACCTATGACTGCATCATCCTGACGCAGACCCTTCATTTCATCCATGATATGCGCGCCGCTTTGGAGGCGTTGCGGCGCATCCTCAAACCGGGCGGAACGCTGCTCGCCACAATGGCCGGCATCACGCAAATCAGCCGCTACGACATGGATCGCTGGGGAGACCAATGGCGATTGACCATCCGTAGCGCGCAGGAACTGTTCGACGCCGTCTTCATCGGGGACGGCGTGAGGATCGACCGTTTCGGCAATTCCGTTGCCGTCACGGCCTTCCTCAACGGCCTCGCCATCGAGGACATGCCTCCCGGCAGCCTCGATCCGATCGACCCCGATTATGAAGTTACGATCACCGCCGCCGTCACAAAGGCCCAACTGCCGCCAAAACCGCGCGCCGGCAACCCAGGGCGCGCGGTGGTCCTGATGTACCACCGCGTCGCCCTTCTGGAAAGCGACCCACAGCTCCTGGCGGTAAACCCGGAGCGTTTTCGCGAACACATGGCGGCGCTGCGCAGCATCGGCACTCCGGTCCCCCTATCCCGAATCGCCGATGGGCTGCGCACCGGCACCCTGCCCGAGCGGGCCATCGCCGTGACCTTCGATGACGGCTACGCAGACAACCTCCATGTCGCCAAACCTCTGCTGGTGGATGCCGAAATTCCGGCCACAGTGTTCGTTTCCACCGGGACGCTGGGAACGGCGGCGGAATATTGGTGGGATGAACTGGAGCGCCTCATCCTGCTGCCCGAGCACCTGCCGTCGACACTGCACCTGAAGATCGGCAACGGGATGATCGAAGCTGATCGGATTGGGACATCTCCACCGGAAAGAGGGGGATGGAATGTCCTGGATAAGGGCAGCCCGACGCCGCGGTCCGCACTCTACCGAAAGCTTCACGCCTGTCTCCTTGGCCTGAACGAGGCGGACGAAAGAATGCAGGCTCTTTTGGACCTTGCCCATTGGTCCGGTTGCCCTCTGCGTGGGCGTGACTCACACCGTCCGCTGGATGGTGACGGCGTACGCTCCCTGGCGAGGGAGGGTCTGATCGAAATCGGAGCGCACACCGTTTCTCACCTGAATCTCGGACGCCTTGGGCTTGCCAAACAGCGGGAAGAAATTCTGCGGAGCCAGAAACATTTGGCCAGTGTCGTCGGCCGCCCGATCCGCGCCTTTGCCTATCCTTTCGGAAATTCCGGCAGCTTCGATGCCGGTACCGTCGCCTTGCTGGATAAGCTCGGTTTCACCGCCGCCGTCACCACGCGTCCGGATCCGGTCCGGGACGGGGATCATCCTTTGCTGGTGCCCAGGCTGTGCGTCCGTGATTGGCCGACAGAGGAACTGGTCGCAAGAATTGCCGCATGGCTGGACTGACTGCGAGATTGTCATGAACGGCGATATGACCCTATATACGGCCCGATGATGCACAGAGATTGCAGCTTTCTTAGGAAGACAAAGAAATGAAAATTGAAACAGACTCTCTCGACGACCTGAGAAGCATTGCTATGCAAGCTCCGCGCAGGCAGTCAGGGATTTTAGTATTCAGAAATTTTGAGATTGAATATGATGATTTGCTGTCGTTGTATATGGAAATAAAAAATATATTCGAGAATCGAATTTATGATTTTCGACCTGTTCCCGAGCGCTCCATGGTGATTGTGGACGGTGGCGCGCATCTTGGCCTTGCTGCCCTGCGTTTCCACAGCCTCTGTCCGGAAGCCCGCATTCGCTGCTTCGAACCCGATCCAGGGATTTGTGCGATGTTGCGGCGGAACTTGGCACGCAACGGGCTCGCTAGCGTCGAGGTTGTGGAAAGCGGGTTGAGCGACTGCGAAGGCTTGAGCCGTTTCGAGGCCGACGGCGCGGATGGGGGCCGGATGATCGACGCCTCGGCTCCCCCGTCCGGGTCGATGACCATACACTCCGAACGTCTGTCCGCTCACATCGCGGCGCTGGGTGGACGGCTCGACTTTCTGAAGCTCAACATCGAAGGCATGGAACTGCCCGTTCTTCGGGAGCTTGAGGCGGTGGGGCAACTCGCCAGCATTGACCGGCTCGTTCTCGAATATCATGGCTGGGCGGGGGGAGAACAGCGGCTCGGGCCAGTCCTCGATCTACTCGACCGGAACGGCTTCCGTTACCTCGTCCATGATTTCGACCATGAAACCAACGCGGCAAGCAAGCCGCCCTTCCGCAACGCGGGCCAAACCACATGGTTCGCTCTTGTCTACGGATCGCGGGTCGATGCACCCCTTGGAGAAACGAGGACTTAAAGATGAAGGGCCCCGCACCGGCCTCGGTTTTGCGTTGATTCAAACCAGCGCGGACCCAAGCCGGCCGATGCTACCTGCGGCATTCGATGGCTTCGCGGAACTGTTTTTCCACCAAGGCGGCGGTATGGGGAGTGAGTAAAAAAAGATTTTCTTTACCTTTGTCGCCAAGCATGCCCGATTGAGTCGAGCAACCGTCGGTGTATTCCACCCCGTCCACTCCGGTCGCGGCAGCCAGGGATTTGCAAATGCGTGTCGGTGTTTACAGGCAGGTTCCCATGTCGAGTGGAGGGGCCTTCCAATATGAGGCAGGCTTGCTTGACGCTCTGTCTGACATAACGGGAAGCGTTTCTTACGAACTGGTCTGCATCAACCATGCGAACGAGAGCTTGCGGGGCATTCTGCAATCCGGACAGTTGCGTTATGGCAACCTGCCGCTCCGGCCCCTGGGAGAGTTCCGGATTTCACAGCCCCCTCCGGAAAGTTTCCTGCAGGCTCCTCATGAGGATGCCTTGCCGGCTTCCTTCACCTTGTCGGACGAGATCGTGCCCGATCCCATCGTGGGAGAAGCCCTGAGGGATGAAGGCATCGATCTTCTGTTTTCACTCCATGCAACGACGGCCGGTCCTGACTCCCTGCTCCCTTTCATCGCCCCAATCCATGACCTTCAACACCGCATTCAGCCTGAATTTCCAGAAGTGAGCGCCGGTGGAATTGCCGAAGCGCGCGAAGCGACTTTCCGGCGCATCTGCCGCTACGCGACCTTGGTGCTGGTCGATTCCGATGCAGGACGGAATGATGTGCTCCGCTACTACGGTGATTTGATCGATGGTGACCGTATCCGTGTCCTGCCCTATTTTCCGCCTGCCAGACGGGTACCGTCACCGGGGCCAAAGGACATCGCACGGGTCCGTAGCCGTTACTCCCTGCCCGAGCGTTTCTTTTTTTACCCGGCCCAATTCTGGAAACACAAGAACCATCGCCTGATTGTCGAGGCTCTCGCGCTTCTCGAAAAGACGAAAGGGGAACAGCTTCACGTCGTGTTCGCCGGCACTTACACGGAGCGGGAGCGGGCAAGGAATTTTCTTGAGACGATGGCGCTTGCCGAAAATCTGGGCGTGCTTGCCCGGGTCCATTATCTGGGCTTCGTGCCCGATCGGGATATTCCGGCCCTTTACACACTGTCGGCCGGCCTCGTCATGCCCACCTTCTTCGGGCCCACCAACATGCCGCCACTGGAAGCGTGGAGTTTCGGCCGCCCGGTCATCATCACCGGGCTGCCCAGCATCCGCGCGCAGTTGGGGGATGGCGCCCTCTACATCGATCCGAGAGAACCGGCCTCATTGGCCCAGGCAATGCTTGCCCTCTGGCATAACGATGCTTTGGCCGAAAAGCTGGTAGCCAATGGAGCCCAACGCCTCGCCCTCTATTCCTACGAGGATTTCGCAAACGTTGTGCGCACTATCCTGGATGAGGGCGTCGACCGGGTCCGCCGGAACCGCAATCCGGCTTACCCGGTCACTTGGGCCCAAGCGTGCACAGAAAGGGGCGAATGATGGCTCTGTCTTGCTTCGAGGCACTCTTCCGTTCCGACTGGTGCACGCCATGGAGCGTGGCATCGGTTTTCCGGCATGCGGATGACGTTTGGAAAATGGGTTCGGATTTCATCCTGACCCTGCCCGGATTGTATGAAGAAGGCAGGGGATGAGCCGGCTTCGCTTTTTGCAGATCGACAGGCTCTATCCAGCCTATCTGCGCCAATTTTATACGGCTCACCAGAATTTGAGGGATGCCTCCTCACAGATCCAACAGGCTGCACTTGCCAACGACCACGCCGACGCCGTTCATCGCATCGCTTTTCAATTGGAAGAACTGGGATACGATGCGCATTGGCTTCCGGGAAACGCCGTTTCCCTTCAAGCCCGCTGGCTTGCCGAAAGCGGTTCCTTTGCCCGGGGCATGACTCTCCCCGCCCTTGGGGAAGCGGACATGGTGGACGTCGTGCGTCAGCGCATAGACGAAACCGCTCCGGACATCCTCTACATCACCGACACGCAGGTCTTCGGCAGCGCAATGGTGCGGCAACTGCGCCGACGCCCCTCGCTCGTTGCGGGCTTCCACGCCTCTTATGTCAGTCCCGACCTCGATCTTTCGGCCTTCGATCTTATCCTGTCGCCGCTTGACGGTCTGCGCGACGCCGCAACCCGGATCCACGGGGCCAAGGCGTCGGCTTTCTTCATGCCCGGTTTCCCACGCCGCCTGCTCGACAGGGCAGAGCCGGTCGCCCGCGTGCACGACGTCTTCTTTTCCGGCCAATGCACCGCAAGTCAGCACCCCCGCCGCAACCGGCTGCTGGCCACGGTCGCGGCGCATGCCGAACACGCTGGGTACAACTATCACTTCTGCCTATCCGGCGATATTTCCATCCTGCCTTCGCCGCTGCGCGACGGTTGCCGGCCGCCGGTCTACGGAAACGCGATGCTCCAGGGCCTGCGCAGCGCCCGGATCGCGTTCGACGCCCGTGGAGAGATCACCCTCGGGCAGCCGGGCTTGGCTGGCACCATAGATCTCGCGGGACGCCAAACGGCAAACATGCGGATATTCGAGGCGACGGGTTGCGGCGCCATGCTGTTGACCGAACCCTTTGATAATCTTCCCGAATTCTTCCGTGCGGGTTACGAGGTAGAAACCTACGGCTCGGAAGAGGAACTGATCGACAAAATCACCTATTACACAAATCATCCTGAGGAGCGCGATGCCATCGCCAGCCGGGGGCAGGAGCGTTGCCTGAAGGATCATTCCCTTGAACAGCGGGCGATCGGTTTCGACCGGCTGATGCGCGCAGCACTGGACGGCCGTTTCCCAAAGGCCTCCGGTCACCAATAAGCAAGCCGTTTCATGCCTGTGTCGGATCCATGCGCTCTCCCGCTGGCGTCTGCCGCCGCCGGATTGAAAAGGAACGATGCCTTCCGTTCCAGAAGAGCAGCATCGGCGTTCGCTTCGATGATCCTGCAAACTCCTGCGACGGATGGCTTGATCGCGCCGACGGGCTGCTGGCATGATGCGCGCAACGTCCTTCCCGGAAGGGTGCGATGACGCTGGCGAACGTGCAGGGCAGCCCTTTGTGGGTGGGAAACGGACATCTGGATGACCAAAGGCACGGCCATGCCCTCCGGCGATACTGACAGCAGCCCGGACGCCAGCATCTCCCAGGATGTCGTGCAGCGTTGGCGTGAGGCCATCCGCCGGGACACCTTCTGCAATTATCACCACCAGATGGGCGTGGCCCTCCTCGCCCAGGGGGAACGCGCACCCGCTCTGGCCGCGTTTGAACGGGCCGTGGCAACGGATCCCCAGCGTTTCTCGTCCGCGCGGCATCTCGCCCGCCTCCTGGTCGACGATGGCCAGCCGGACCGCGCGCGCGTGGTCCTTGAACAGGCCCGCGCGCATGATCCCGCCGCCGATGCACTGGCGCTGGTCGAGGACGCGGACGATGCCTTCGATGCTGGAAAGGTGGACCAGGCGATCGCGCTTATGCGGGAGGCGCTTGCCATGAGCGCGCAGGCCGCGGCCCATAGGCCGGACAGCCTCGTCAAGCTTGCCGGGGAATTGCGGAATCGCGATCACCTTGACGAGGCGCTCCGATGGTGCGACCTCGCGACCCCCTCCGCGCAGGATCGTGGGCACTTTCACTACCAGCGTGGCCTGATCCTTATGACGCAGGGGCGTCATGACGAGGCTGAGAGCGAGGTCCGTGCCGCGATCCTTGCGGCGCCCGAGCGGACGCCCGCCCGGTTCCTTCTCGGCCACTACTCCCGAATTGGGCTCGAACTGGACGCCGCGCTCGAGTTTTACGGCCAGGTTCGGGACAGCAGCGATCCCATGCGGCTCTGGGCCGGCCTGATGACCGCGTATACGCTTCTGTTGGCAGGCCGTCGCGGCGAAGCGATGGCAGCCTGCGAGGCGGTGCGCCTGCTTGATCCCGGTTTTGCGTGGGTCGCCGTTTATCGTGGCCTGACCCATCTTGCCATGGACTCCTTCGAAAAGGCGGCCGCGGATTTTGAGGAGGGTTCCAGGCACCTTCCAAATTACATGCTGCCGCGTTTGGCCTCCGGCATCCTCAAGATTGCTCAAGGCTGTTTCCGCGAAGCGCTCGACGATCTTCCCGACCAAGCCGGGGATCTCAATAATCTAGCGCTGGGCCGTCTCGGGCGGGCTCTTGCCTTGCTCGGGTTGGGAGAGGTTGCGGAAGCCGACCAACTGATCCGCAAGGCTCTGGCCGAAGAGCGACTCTTGATTGCGGCATCGCTCCGGCTGCTCGGACGGCATGGCGAGGCGCTGGGGCCTCTGTTGTCCGCAGCCGGATACAGCGAATTGATGGGGAATGCCGCACGGCCTAGCACCAACGCTTCCTAACCGTTTTTCCACAACGGCACGCTCTGGATTCGCATGATGTTCGGCTTGGCTTCCGCATCATGGCGGCGACGGTCGGAAACGGTGGTGTTCGGACTCCCGCAAGGAAATGCCGTTGCTCCAGGTCGATGATGCCCTCGCTCCCCGGCAGGCTGGCGATGCGGTGACCGTCGCCAGCCTGCCGGGAGAGGTCCGCTTTCAATTTTCGAGCTTGGCGCTGACCGGTGTTCTGAGCCGAAGAGTGTCGACGGGGCGCTTCGCCCGACAGGTCGCCGTCAGAGAAGGGGCGGAAAAACGGCGAAAAGACATTTGTTTACCTTTCTGGCCAACAATGTCGCGGGCGTTTCGATGTCCCGTCCAAGCACATCCGCTTGTCGTCGCCGATGAGCAGCCCGGAGGTTTGAACAAGGGTGCGGTGTTTACAGACAGGTCTTTCCTGTAGAGCCGGGGGATGCCTTCCGATGGGAAACCAATGTGGCGCGAAGTGACTAGGAAGAGGAAGTGATGGGGATTTTCAGTGGTCCTTACGCCAGCCTTGCGGTAGCCGAGGCGCGCTCTCAACGATACGACGATGACCGAATCGTTTCCAGATTGGTGGAAACGCGGCTGGCAAGCCTCCAATGGGAAGGGATGCTTCACCCTCTGCACCAGCAACTTGCGGCAGCTCTCCTGGCGGGCGCGCTGCGTGGAGGTTCGGCTGAAAAGCCGTTGCGCGTCTGCGACTTCGGCGGCGGTTTGGGAGCCGCCTATACGATTCTGGACGCGATTCTGGGACCCAGCATCGAACTCGAATGGGATGTCGTCGAAACGCCTGCCATGGCACGCGCCGGGAGCGCACAATTCGCCCAGAAAGGTCTGCGCTTTTACGAATCGATCGACGCTTTGGGAGACAGGGAACACGATGTCATCATCGTGTCGGGCGTATTCCAGTATCTGCCCGAACCGATGGAAAACCTTTGCGCAGCTTGCCTGCCGGCCTCATCACCATATGGTCGTGAACCGCTTTCCGATCCGCGAGGGCAGCGAAGAGGTCTTGGAGGATGCGTGCCTCGTTCAGGATATGACGCTCATCGAAAACGGCATGTTTGTGCCTCATTGGGGCTTCTCTCGACAACGCTGGCGAACCGTTTTTGGCACCACCCATGACACCGTCTATCATTGGACGGATGGCTTCAATGGATGGCATTCGCTCGACGACGGCAGTGAAATGCGGTTCATCGGCCTTTTGCTCGCTCGACACCCCTCTTCTTCAGCTTGAACCGCCAAATTATGATCGAAACGGTCGAACACCAGGAAAAAGCCCTGGAAACCCTCGCTCTTGCGGTGTCCGCGAGCCTGGGAACCGCCGCCCAGCTTTTCCAGCGGCCTGGCTTCATGCGCCAACAAGCAGGAAAGACGATCGTGCCGCATGATCACAATCCATCGGGTTGCGAATTCGGCTGCAACCAGAAGGCCCTTCTGTTGATGCGTGGAGTTTTGCGTGTGGATTTCTGCGAGGACGATCAGGCATGCAGGTACAGCCCCCTCCCTGCTGCGCGCAATGTTTCTCCGCTGGTCTCGGGCGGGCATGATGTTCGGGTGATTGAGGATATCGGGATGAAGGCGCTGATGCGACGCGAAACGGGCGGATCGCAACCGACCATGCGGTGGTTGGCGGTTCATGGATGCGAGGGGATGGGGGTATGAGGATTTTGGCGCTTGGCGCGCATGCCGACGATGTCGAACTGGGATGCGGCGGCAGCTTGCTGCGCTGGGCTGCGGAAGGGCATGAGATCGTCCTCTATGTGGCTACGGATTCCGCCTATGCGGACCCCGATGGCAGGCCCGTCCGCACCGCCAAAGCGGCGGCGCGCGAGGCGGAAGCCTCCGCCCGCCGCTTGGGTGCCCAACTGGTGATCGCTCCCTTTCGAGCTTTGGAACTCACCTTCGCGGAGCCGCTGAACACGGCACTGGCAGCGCTGTTCGAAGAGGTGCGGCCGGATCTGGCGTTGGTGCACCACAGCGCTGATACCCATCCCGACCACCGCGCCCTGTCTCTGGCCACGTCGCACGCCAGCCGTCGCTGTCACCGCCTGCTCGGCTATGCCAGCAACTGGTATGTAAGCCCCGAGGTCTTCGATCCCAGGATGTCGGTGGACATATCGGAGACGCTTGAGGAAAAGCTGGCGCTGATCGAACTCTTCGAGTCCGAGAACGGACGAACCGGCGGCGTCTGGCAGGAACACGCGCGCGCTCTGGCCGCAGTCCAGGGACGGCGCTGCGGTGTGCGTTACGCGGAAGCCTTTCAAGTCGTCAAATATCGTCTTTAGACCGAGCCGGTGGAGCCTTCTGCAATGGCCCAATACCCCATCACGTTGTCGGACGGCCTTGAGACGATCGCCGCGTCTCTTCAGGAGATCTTCCATACCCGGACACGCCAGGACACGATGCGCCATGCGCTGATGCTTCTCGATGCGATCGCGCGCCACGCCGACGGAGACACCGTCACCGTCATGACCAAGAACGGGGCGCTCGATCTCTATTTGCCTGCCGATCCCTTGCTCAAACTGGTTCGGGACAATGAGCGCCTGCGGAACCGCCATGCCGGAGAGCGCTGCTTCATCGTGGCGAGCGGCCCGAGCCTGAAGCGGATCGACCTGAAAGCCCTGGCTGGGGAAACGGTGATTACCCTGTCGCGCGGGTATTCGCATCCCGATTTCGACGCCATCGCACCGCGTTACCACTGCGTAACGCGCATTTTCCGTGAGCACTTGAGCGATACTAAGATCAGAGATTTCTTTATTGATATGGATAGAAGAATTGGTTCTGCTGAGTTATTCTTAAGCACATCGGAAGAACCGATTGTCCGGGAGAATGGAATTTTTTTGGGGCGTACTATGCATTACCTGCATCAACTGGACGATGTGCCTGTCCCTGTGGATGGCCGGATGTATGATCTTTGCCGTTGCCTCCCCAGCGTCCAGTCCGTTCCCGTGCTTGGGCTGATGATTGCAATGTATATGGGTTTCCAGGACATCTATCTGCTAGGTGTCGATCACGATGAGGTTTGGACACGGACCTACTATTATGCCCATGAGCCAAGCTTCAAGTTCGTTGATCCTTCGGTCGGAGCGAACGGCGAGGTCGTAACGACGACATACGACCTCTTGCAGAACTATGCGGTTCTGTGGCGAGAGTACCGGCGGTGCCGAATGATGGCCGAAAGGAACGGGTGCCGCATCTACAACGCATCGCCAGAAAGCGCGCTGGATGAATTTGAGAGAGTGGATTTCGGCGGGTTGATGCTCTCGCCCTCCCCCCGCCTCCTCGTGCAGGAATCATAAGGCATGCTGAAGATGGAAGCACTCCAGACGCTTTCGAGCGAACCGCGCCCGGCATCCGATCCGACGTTGATCGGGCGCCCCTTTTCTGTCTTCAACATCGAGTTGACCAACCGTTGCCCCTTCAAATGCGTCATGTGCGCCCGGACCAACAACATGACGCGCCCGCAGGGCGTGATGGATTTCGCCTTGTTCCGGAAGATCATCGACGAGTATGTGGAGGCAAATCCGAAACGCGCGGCATCGTCGGAATGCTGGCTCCACCATTTCGGAGAGAGCCTCGTCCATCCGGACTTCGATCGTTTCATCGCTTATGCCTCGGCCCGTGGCGTATTCACGGCGCTGTCGCTGAATCCCTTGGTGCTCAAGCGGCCCTTGGCATTGGCGCTGCTGCGCGCCGATCCCGGCAAGCTCTATTTCTCGCTCGATGGCCATGACGACGCGTCGTTCGAGAAAATCCGCGGCGTCAAGGACGCCTATGAGCCGTCCGTCCGGAATCTCCTGAATTTCCTGGCTCTGAAGAAATCCTTCGGATCGAAAACTCAGATTTTTGTCTCGATGATACATTTCGGCCTTAACGCAGACAGCATCAACCGGATGCGTGAACACTGGTCAAATATGGATGGAGTCGATCATTTTCTGGATAAGGAGTTCATCACTTGGGATGGTAATGCGCAGGATGTCAAAAATCTGAACGAGCATGGCCCGGTGCCACAGAAAGACCATGTGACCTGCCAGTTTCCCTGGGACAAGATGACGGTGACCTGGGATGGGGACGTGGTGCCCTGCTGCTACGATTACGACAAGCGTTATGTCTTGGGCAATGCGTCCCAACAGTCTCTGTCCGAGATATGGAACGGTGAACCGATGCGACACTTGCGCCGGGAGTTTCTTGATAATCAAGTTGATAACCCTTTGTGCCGGAACTGCGAGTATCTTCGGGCCTGACGCATTGCCGCTGATGACCCGTCGACGGGGACGCCCGTTGAACCGCTTCGTAGAGGATTCTTCATGCCCGTCGAATTGGACGATCTTACTCCCCTGTTTCGTCAACTGCGCGCCTTGGCTTGGCAGCAACACCGGGAACGCCTGTCGATCGCCGACCGCCAGCTCATGCTGACCGCCAGCACGATGAGCGAGGCGCTGCGGGCGCGTCGGCAGATCCGGCATCTCTCCGATGTCGAATTCCAGGTATTCTCGCAGATGGGGGAGGACGGCATCATCGAATGGCTGATTCAGAATCTTCCAATCCGCTCCGAATCATTTGTCGAGTTCGGTGTTGAAGACTATAAGGAGAGCAATACTCGCTATCTTCTGCGCCACAGGAATTGGAAAGGCTTTGTGATTGATGCCAGCATTCAGAATGTGGAAGAAATCACCAAGGATTCTATTTTCTGGAGACATAGCCTCATCGCGAAATCTTATTTCATTGATCGAGAAAATATTAACGACATTTTGAAAGAATCTGGGTTTAACGAAGACATCGGCCTTCTCAGCATCGACATAGATGGAAACGACTATTGGGTGTTCGACGCGATAGAGACCGTCAAACCGGACATCGTGATTTGTGAATACAACGCGGTCTTCGGCGACCTGCATGCGGTGACGGTTCCGTATGATCCGGCGTTCCAGCGTCGGATCGCCCATCCATCCTGGCTGTATTTCGGGGCTTCGATCCGGGCGCTCGAAATGGCGGCGGCGCGCAAAGGCTATGTTCTGTTGGGCAGCAACCTGGCCGGTCACAACGCTTTCTTCGTCCGCGGCGATCTCGCTTCCACCCTGTCCATCGAGGATCGCCGGGCGCGCCCGTCCCTGATCCGCGAATCCCGCGACGAGGATGGGGCGCTGTCCTATGCGGACGGACTCGATCGCGCGGCGCTGATCCGCGATATGCCGGTTCTGGACCTTGAAACCGGCCAGACTGTGGCGTTGGGAAGCTTCGGGGCACTTTACGGCCCTGATTGGCACGCGCGAATTGCCAGCCCGAAGAGCTGAACCGCATATGGCAACGCCAAGCAACCTTTCCTGCGCCATCCTGACCCCACCCGATGACAATGCCCGCCTGGACACGGCCCACCGGTTGCGCCGGGCGCTGGAGCCGCACGGTTTCGCCACGGCGGTTCTCTGCGATGCCGACTCGGTCCACGACGGTGGGTTCGATTTCGTGGTGGCGATGACGGCGCTCCAGCCGAAACTGTCGGCCTGCCCGTCCTACGCGCTGTTCGACCGGGCTGATTTCGCCGACGTGCCGGGAGCCGAGGCGATGGGGCGTCTTCTCAGCCATGACGCCTATTTGGTCACCGGTCCGGCGGAGGAGGCCTATCTGGCGGACGTGCTGTTCGGCACCCGAAAGCGCGGCAGCCGGATCCTGCCCTGGCCGGTCCTTGCCGTTCCGGCCGCGCTTGCAGCCCGCCGGTCCGAAGTCCTTCTGGTGCCCTTCTCCGCGCCGCCGTCCCCTGAGCAGAGGGCATTTCTGCAGGCGCTTGCAGCGCGGCGGGCCGTGCGGGTGGTGGCGTTCGAATCCGCCGCCGGGGCGGTGAGCGAGGCGCTGGACACGGCGGTCGAACCGGTTCCTGCCGACGGCCGCGCCTTGAGCGTCCTGGCGCAGGGGCATGCCGAGGCGCTGCTCCTGCTTTCCACCTTGGCCTCCTGCCGCCTTCCCTTCGCCTTGCTGCGCGCGACAATCGCCGAGGCGGGGTGCCGCCTGCTCGACGGAACGGTGGACGCGCCGGTCGCGGTGCTGCTGCGGAGAATCGAAGCGGAGGCGAAGGAGGTCGAGGAGCGGAAAGCGGACTCGGATTCCGCCGCACAAGCCCTTCGCGCGCTGCACGAGGCCACGCTCGAGGCCAAAGGCTATCGGCCCGGCCCCACGGCCGCCGGTCCCGAGCCTTCCGTCGCCTATCTGGTGCGGACCGGTGGGCGGTCGGCTTGGTACCTAAAGCGCGCCCTGACCAGCCTCGCCGCGCAGGGATACCCGGCTCTGCGCGTGGTCCTGGTCGTGTGGCAAGGATCGGAGGAATTGGACGGGGTTCTGGGGCAGCCTTGGCCGTTCCCCATCGTCGTCGTCCATGATACCGGCGCCAATCGGAGCCGGACCCTAGCGACCGGGTTGCGGGCCATCGCAGACAGCGACGCCGCCTATTTCGGGATCCTCGACGACGACGACGAGGTGCATCCCAACCATGTCCGCAGCTTGTTGGCCTGCCTGGAGCAGCGGAGGCGTC
The DNA here is from genome assembly GCF_003989665.1 of Azospirillum doebereinerae. GTDB lineage: Bacteria > Pseudomonadota > Alphaproteobacteria > Azospirillales > Azospirillaceae > Azospirillum > Azospirillum doebereinerae. Next base: position 141,804 of record NZ_RZIJ01000013.1, read on the forward strand.
TGACGGTTCCGAGGGCCGAGGTTGCTTATGCCGGCTCTGTGGAGATCGTGGAGGATCAGAAGGCCGCGCCTTTGCCACGCCACCAAGTTCCCCTGCCTGTGCCAGCACGCCGGCTGCGTCCCGGAGCCTTCTTCTTTCCCAATCCTGCGCGCCTGTGGAGTCCTGCCGTCCATATGCCGCCCCATGCCTTCCTGGCCGCGACGCGCCTGATCGACGACGACATGCTGATGGACTGCCGGATGCCAGTGGGAGAGGACACGCACCTCCTGAACCTCCTGGCGGAGCGCAGCGACTTCGCGTTCTCCTGCGAGGTGACTGCGGTTTATCACTTCCACGGGGAGGGCCAATCGAGTTGGTGGGAGCGTCCGGTGGAGGACAGGGTCGCGGAGCGCCTCGGCCTGCGGGTTCTGGGCCGGGTTTCCGCGATGCGGGCGATGTATGGGGGCGTTCCCTTTCCATCCGTCGACCACCCGCTGGGAACCGGCGTTCCCGAAATCCTCTTCGTCCCGCCAGCCGAGGCGCGCCCCGCGACTGACGGTCCGGCGGTGTCGATGGGGGACGGCGTCGCCAACGGGGAAACGCTGGTCCTGAGCGTGGGCGGCTACCAAGCCCTGTGGTATTTCGACGGTCTTCCGGACGAGCGGCCGGCGAGCGTGCGGCTGCCCAATGGCTGTGGGCTTCGCGTCGATGCTGTCCCGGCGGTGCTACCAGGGCGGCGGAGCTGGCGCATCGCCCATCGCTTCCTGGTGGAGCGCGACCTGCGGCTTGCTCCCGGTGAACTGCGCCTGGAATGGCCGGGCGGTCCTTATCCCGCACCCTTGGGCCTGCGCGTGGAAGCGGTTGCGGAAGGCTGGCGCCTGCCCTGGAGCCGTTTCGCCGAGACGTCGGGCCGAATCTGGATTTTCGGTGCCGGCAGCGCGGGCCGGGCGGCCCTGGGACATCTGACTAGGCTTGGGCTTGCGAGCCGCATTGTCGGCTTCATCGATTCCCACTGTGGTGGCCACATCGACGGATTGCCGGTCCGTCCGCCGTCGGATCTCGAAGCTCCCTCCGCTCAAACTGATGTGATCCTGATTGCCAGCCAGCACTGGGAAGAGATCAGGCGCCAGTTGGCCAAGGCGGGGCGGCGGGGCGTCTACAGCAGCCATCCGATCAATCCCGCATGCCTGTGGTTCCTGCCGTGAGCCCGCCATCCGCAAGACTGCCACGCTGTGTCCACATCGTCGATCCGATGATGATCAACAGTGTCGGCCATCACCATCACATGGTCGTGGATTTGCGGGCGGAACTGGCGGGGCGCGGGTGGGACGCGAAACTGTATGCTTCGCGGGATTGCGATCCCACCATCCGGGCGATGGCGGCGGCGGCCTGTTTCGATCATCTTCCGCGGATCCGAATCTATCCGATGCCCGAAGCCGACATCGGCGCGGTCAATTACCGGTTCCAGCAGAGTTTGGAGAGCATCACCCCGCGGATCGAGCCCGGCGACACTGTGTTCGTCACCCTGGCCGGCCATCGGAACCTGTTCGGCATCCTCGGATGGTTGGAGGCGATGGAACCGGAGCGCCGGCCGCGGGTCGCGTTGATGCTGGCGGCGGCGGAATGCTTCGTTGACTTCAAAGACACGGTGCACAATCGCAACAGCCGGATCTTTCAAACCGTCTGCCGGGCCATCGCCGGCCTTTTCATCGGAACGGGGATGCCGGCGCCGCTGTTCTTCACGCCGTCGGCTTTCTACACGGACCATTTGGCCAGTCTTTTCGGTCCGGACGTTGCGATCGGCTCCTTTCCCTATTCCTTCCAGCGCTCGACCGGCGTCGTGGCGGCGCTCGCCGTTCCGCCGCGGGTCGGGCTGTTCGGCAACACCGGTTGGGTGCAGAAAGGGCTGGAGCGTTTTCTGGAGGCGGCGCAAATCCTTCTCGCGGAGAGGGAGGGTGTCCGGTTCTTCACCCAGATTGACTTTTCACTTGAACCCGCCGCAGCTTCCGCCTCGGCCGGTGGGCGGCTCGCCGGTTATCGGGATGTTCTCGACCATTCCGCCGTAACCGTCTCATCCGGTCCGCTGGAGCCGGCGGATTACGATGCGCAGCTCAGTCGTTGTGCCCTGGCCGTTCTGCCCTACGGGCCGTCGTACCGGAGAATGCACTCGGGGATTCTGTTCGAGGCGTTGCACCGCGGAAGGCCGGTGGTGCTGCCGGCGCATTCCCAGGTCGCTTGCGACGCCGCGGCTTTGGGGATTGCCATGCCGGTCTTCACGGAATGGTCGGGAGCCGGAGTGGCGGCCGCCATACGGGATGGGCTGGACCACTACCCCCTCTATGAGGCTGAGGCACGTAGGGCATCGAACCTTGTGGACCGGCTCCCTTCAGGTGGCGAGCGGCTGGCGGCTCTGTTGACAGGCACGGAGGGGTTATGACAACTCTCTCTTGTTGCTGAAAGTTTGTTCCGACTCCCGCCTCGCCTGAAAGAGGGTATTTCCACCGCGCGAAGGGCAGGTTCGAAGGGAAAGAATGGCTAAGCTTCGCTTCTTGCAGGTCGTTGAACGTCGTCCTGCTTATTCGCGCCAATTCAATACGGCTCGCCCGAATTTCCTGGATGTGCGCCTGTTTTCCGTGTTGCAACGCGGGTGAGCATGCTTTCTCTCTTCTCCACCCCCAAGCCTTTTCATGGGCATATCGGGCTGATCCAGCGGAACGCCGTTGCGAGCTGGGCGCGGCTGTCCCCCGGTGTCGAGGCCATGCTCGTGGGAGACGATCCCGGGGTAGCCGATGCGGCGCGAATGTTCGGACTGCTCCACTTGGGCAGCGTGGCGTGCTCGGCGTGGGGAACGCCCTTGGTTTCGGACATCTTCGCCAAGGCGGAGGATGCAAGCCGGTCCGCGCTGATGGCTTACGTCAACGCCGACATCGTGCTGTCGCAAGCGTTCACGCGGTCGGTGGAGAGTCTGGCCGGATTGCCTCAGCCCTGGATCGCCGTCGGCCGCCGTTGGGACGTGGATATCACCGAGCCACTCGACTTCACGAACGGCTGGGAAGAGCAGCTGCGGATCCTGGCGCGCAGCCGGGGGCGCCTGCACGAGGCGACCGGCATCGATTACGTCGTTTATCCAAAGGGGCTTTACCGCGGCATCATGCCTCCCTTCGCCATCGGCCGGGTGGCTTGGGACAATTGGATTCTCTTCTTTGCCCGGACGATGGGCGCGATGGTCATCGACATGACCGACGCGGTCGATTGCTGGCACCAGAACCACGATTACGCTCACATTCCCCTGGCGCCTGGGGAAACCGATCCTCACGCCACGGACGAGCAGAACGTTGGCCGCATGCTGAGCTTCGTTGATCGTATGGCGTTCACAATTGACGATGCCACCCATGTTCTTCTGCCGGACGGCGGCTTGGTCGAGGCTCGTTCGCTCGGACGGAACCCGCGCGATCCGGGAACGGTGTGTCTTCCCCATGGAGCGCTTTGGCTTCCCATGCCGGGCGAGGTTGGAACCGGTGTGTGCGATAACACCTACGAACCCGGTGTGACGCGGTTCCTGGCCCGCTGCCTGCAGCCCGGCATGACGGTTCTAGACGTTGGCGCGCATCATGGTTGCCATGCCTTGGCCGCGGCTCGGGCGGTGGGACCGCAAGGGCATGTCGTCGCCTTCGAGCCAAGCCCTCGCGAGCTTTTGGTGCTGCGCATGCACCGTGCCCTGAACCGCCTGGACAATCTTGAGATCGAGGCTCTGGCAATCGGCGGCCATGAAGCAACCATGATGCTCCACATCAACCGGACGCTGGAGAATGGCCGGAACGCCTTGACCCCGCCTGCCGGGGCTGCACGCCTCCGTCCTTGGCCGGTGTCCGTCACCACACTGGACGCTTGGTGGCAGACCCACGGCCACAACCCCATTGATCTGATCAAGATCGATGTCCAAGGCGACGAAGCCTCGGTCCTTGCCGGCGCGCGCAAACTGTTGCGTGCCCGGAAGCCTGTCCTGATTTTCGACGGAGCGGCCCCTCGCGCAAGTGTGGCCGTTGGTCTGGAGGAAGAGGGTTTCACCCTAAAAAATCTTCAGTCAGATGGTTCCACCACGCCGTTCGAGACAAACTCCAATGCACCATTCCTGGCCATTTCTAGGGGAAATCTTTTGGCTGCTCAATATTGTTATTAAATTATATCGATTTAGTATTTATATGAAATTTAATATTCATAATTACTTTAATAATCGGAATAAATTTTTTATGTTTACTTCATGGTTTCTCTGATTGGTGAGCAAGGAAAATTTATTCTTCCATCGTTTCCCTCAAGGTTGCCGCCAAGCGCCGGAACGTCTCCTTCCGCCCCGAACTCCGCCGCCACGCCAGGGCGATGCGGCGGCCGGGACTGCCCTCATCCAGCGGGCGCGCCACGAGGTCCAGCCCGCGCAGGATGCCCGAATCCACCGCCATCTGCGGCAGCAGCGTCACCCCCAGCCCGTTGGCCGCCATCTGCACCAGCGTGTGCAGGCTGGTGCCCTGGAAGGTGGTGTTGCGCGGCGCGCTCTCCAGCGCACAGGCAGCGAGCGCGTGGTCGCGCAGGCAGTGCCCGTCCTCCAGCAGCAGCATGTCTTCCCGCGCCACCTCGGCCGGGCGGGCCGTTTCCCCGCTGCTCAGCCGGTGGCCGGGTGGGCAGACGAAGGAGAAGCGGTCCTCGGCGAGGTCTACCGTCTCCACGTCGCCGCCCACCGGGTAGGGCAAGGCCAGCAGGGCGGCATCCAGTTCCCCGGCGTTGAGCTGGGCCAGCAAGCGGGCGGTCTGGTCCTCGCGCAGGTACAGCTTCAGGTCGGGAAAGGCGGCGCGCAGATCCGGCATCACGCGGGGGATCATGAACGGCCCGATGGTCGGGATCACCCCCAGGTGCAGCGGCCCCGCCATCGGGTCGGCGGCCGAGCGGGTGATGTCCACCAGATCCTCCGCTCCCTTCAGCAGGACACGCGCGCGGTCGGCGATCTCGCGGCCGAGCGTGGTCGGCATCACCGAGCGCCGGGTGCGTTCGAGCAACGGCGTGCCCAGCAGTTCCTCCAACTCCTGGATGCCGGCGCTCAGCGTGGACTGGCTGACGAGGCAAGCCTCCGCCGCTTGGCCGAAATGGCAGCGGTCGACGACGGCGACGAGGTAGCGGAGCTGGCGCAGGGTGGGCAACGGGGTCATGCCGGTATAATTGATCGTTTTTTCCGATCACTGCAATCGGTATTTTGTGTTTCTCTTGATTACAGATTTCCCCTATTCCTCCAACGGTCAACGAACCAAGGGGATGTCGCGCCGGTCCAAGGAACCTCGTCATGCCGCCCGAAGCGCCCGCAGGGGCGCCGCCGCGGCCGCGATGCCAAGCTGGCGCGTCTTTCATTCATTGCTCTTCCGGAGAACACTATGTCCTTGATCAACACCGAAATTAAGCCGTTCAAGGCGACCGCCTTCAAGAACGGCAAGTTCATCGACGTGTCCGATGCCGATCTGAAGGGCAAGTGGTCGGTCGTCTTCTTCTACCCCGCCGACTTCACCTTCGTCTGCCCGACGGAGCTCGAGGATCTGGCGAACAACTACGCCGAGTTCCAGAAGCTCGGCGTCGAGATCTACAGCGTGTCGACCGACACCCACTTCTCGCACAAGGCTTGGCACGACACCTCGCCGGCGATCGGGAAGATCGAGTACACGATGGTCGGCGACCCGACCGGCAAGATCACCCGCAACTTCGAGGTCATGATCGAAGATGTCGGCCTCGCCGACCGCGGCACCTTCGTGGTCGACCCGGCTGGCAAGATCCAGATCGTCGAGATTACCGCCGGCGGCATCGGCCGTGACGCCCTGGAACTGCTGCGCAAGGTCAAGGCCGCCCAGTACGTCGCCGCCCACCCGGGCGAGGTCTGCCCGGCCAAGTGGCAGGAAGGCGAGAAGACCCTCGCCCCGTCGCTCGACCTGGTCGGCAAGATCTAAGGTCTTTGACCGGCGGACGGTCCCGCATCCGGCGTTTTCCGGATCCGGGGCCGCCCGCCTCCCCTCTCCTCTCCTCTCCTCTCCTCTCCTCTCCTCTCCTCAACCCCCTGCCCCGCCCGGACCAACGCCGACGTGCGCACCGGTTCGCTCCGAAAACAACAAGCTCGGGAACCATTGCCATGCTGGATGCCACCCTCAAGACCCAGTTGAAGGGCTATCTTGAGCGAATCACGCAGCCCGTCGAACTGGTTGCGTCCCTCGACGACACCCCCAAGTCCCAGGAGATGCTGGGCCTGCTGGAAGACATCGCGTCCCTCTCGGACAAGATCACGTTGCTGCGCGGCGACGACGCGCGCACGCCGTCCTTCGCGATCCAGCGCGCCGGCACCGACATCGCCGTGCGCTTCGCCGGCCTGCCGATGGGCCACGAATTCAACTCGCTCGTCCTGGCCCTGCTCCAGGTCGGCGGCCACCCCTCCAAGGAGGCGGCGGACCTGATCGCCCGGATCAAGGATCTGGACGGCGACTTTCGCTTCGAGACCTACTTCTCGCTGTCCTGCCAGAACTGCCCCGACGTGGTGCAGGCGCTGAACCTGATGAGCGCGCTCAATCCCCGGATCAAGCACGTCGCCATCGACGGCGCCCTGTTCCAGGCGGAGGTCGAGGCGCGCCAAGTGATGGCGGTGCCCAGCGTCTACCTGAACGGCGAGCCCTTCGCCCAGGGCCGCATGGGTCTGGAGCAGATCGTCGCCAAGCTCGACACCGGCGCCGCCGCGCGCGCCGCCGAGGCGATCAAGACCAAGGCCCCCTTCGAGGTGCTGGTGATCGGCGGTGGCCCAGCCGGCGCCGCGGCGGCGATCTACGCCGCGCGCAAGGGCATCCGCACCGGCGTCGCGGCGGAGCGTTTCGGCGGCCAGGTGCTCGACACCATGGCCATCGAGAACTTCATCTCGGTGTCGCACACCGAGGGGCCGAAGCTGGCGGCCGCGCTGGAGCAGCACGTCAAGGACTACGACGTCGACATCATGAACCTCCAACTGGCCGAAGCGCTGGTGCCGGCCCCGGTGCCGGGCGGTCTGATCGAGGTGAAGCTGGCCAACGGCGCCACGCTGAAGTCGCGGACGGTGATCCTGTCCACCGGCGCCCGCTGGCGCTCGATGAACGTGCCGGGCGAGGCCGAGTACCGCAACAAGGGCGTGGCCTACTGCCCGCACTGCGACGGCCCGCTGTTCAAGGGCAAGCGCGTGGCGGTGATCGGCGGCGGCAACTCCGGCGTCGAGGCGGCGATCGACCTCGCGGGGCTGGTGGCGCACGTCACCCTGATCGAGTTCGACAGCCAGTTGCGCGCCGACGCGGTCCTCCAGCGCAAGCTGCACAGCCTGCCCAACGTGACGGTCATCACGTCCGGCCAAACCACCGAGGTGCACGGCGACGGCGCCAAGGTGACCGGCCTGTCCTACAAGGACCGCGTCGGGGGCGAGCTGCGCCAGGTCGATCTGGAGGGCATCTTCGTGCAGATCGGGCTGGTGCCGAACACCGAATGGCTGAAAGGCACGGTGGCGCTGTCGCCGCGCGGCGAGATCGAGGTTGACGCGCGCGGCCAGACCTCGCTGCCGGGCGTCTTCGCCGCCGGCGACGTGACCACGGTGCCCTACAAGCAGATCGTCATCGCCATGGGCGAGGGCTCGAAGGCCGCGCTGTCCGCCTTCGATCACCTCATCCGCACGGTGCCGGCCGAAGAGGCCGAACTGACCGTCGCGGCGGAGTGACGACGCGCTGAACGCAACGCCCCGGACCGCGGCATCGTGGTCCGGGGCGTTCGTGTTTCCGTCCTGACCCGCGCAGCGGACCGGCCGATGGGTTGCCCGCAAAGCCGCTTACGGCCGGCCGTCGCCGGTCCGGAGGGCCTGTGGAGCTTTCGCATCGCCGAGCAGGCCTTCGTCCCGTGCCCGGTCCAGCAGCGCCTTGACGCTCGACGGCGCCCAGGTTTTGGCACCGGTCGCGGTGAGTACGCCCTGGCGCTCCAATTGCCGTCCGATGCGTGCCAGGGTGAGCTTCTTCCCATCCCCGGCGGCGTTGTGGATGGTGGCGACCAGTTCCACCAGAGGTGGCCGCAGAAAACTGGACAGTGGTTTAAGCTATTCCCGTCGATGAGAAGGACGGGGTTTGATGGGGAAGGTTACGCGCAAGCGTTACCGCGCTGATTTCAAGGCGAAAGTCGCTTTTGAGGCGCTCAAGGGGGATCAGACCCTGGCGGAATTGGCTGCCAAACACAGCATTCACCAAACGATGATCGCGACCTGGAAGCACCAGGCGATCGAGGGGATGGCGGCGACGTTTTCCGGCAAGGGGGAAGCGGCGAGCCCTGGGGTCAACGAGGCCGCCCTCGAGAAGCTGCACGCCAAGATCGGCCAGTTGGTGGTCGAACGGGATTTTTTGGTCAGGGCCTCCGGTCGATGAGTGTCGATCGTAGGCGGCAGATGATCGAGCCTGAGCAACCGGGATTGCCGATTGCTCGGCAATGTGAGCTGCTGGCGATCAGCCGATCGACATTTTACTACACACCGGTTGGGGAAAGCCCCGCCAACCTGGCTCTGATGCGGCTGATCGACGAGGCCTTCACGGAATGTCCGTTCTACGGCGCCCGTCAGATGGTCCGCCATCTTGGGCGCCAGGGCCATGCGGTTGGCCGCAACAGGGTGTCCAGGCTGATGGCCAAGATGGGGTTGTCGGCGATTTACCAGAAGCCGAAGACCACCGTACCGCACCCAGGACACAAGATTTATCCGTATCTTCTCAGGGGCTTGGTGATCGATCGGCCGGATCAGGCGTGGTGCGCCGATATCACGTACCTGCCGATGCGGCGCGGTTTTCTGTATCTGGTGGCAATCATGGACTGGCACAGCCGCAAGGTGTTGGCCTGGCGGCTGTCGAACACCATGCACGCGGATTTCTGCGTCGAGGCATTGGAGGAAGCCCTGGCCCGGTATGGTCGGCCGGAGATCTTCAATACCGATCAGGGTAGCCAATTCACCGGCACAGCGTTCACCGGGGTGCTGAAGGAGGCCGGCATCAAGATCAGCATGGACGGGCGCGGTCGCTGGATGGACAATGTCTTCATTGAAAGGCTCTGGCGCTCGATCAAGTACGAATGCGTCTATCTGCACGCCTTCGAGACCGGATCGGAGCTACGGGCCGGCTTGTCCCGCTGGGTCGGGCTTTATAACGAACGACGCCCACATTCGGCGCTTGGCGGACGCACGCCCGACGAAGCGTACCGGGGAAACGAAATTGCGCCGTATCCGGGGCATGCCCCGGATACGGCATCCATCCAGTTGGCGGCATGACAGACAACAGGGAATAGCTTATTCAGGCCGCCAATCTGTCCAAACAAACGGGGCCACCTCTCTTCGCCATCGGCCTCGCGTCTTGTGCCATGCAGATCGAGCAGTCTCGTGAAGGCCGCAGCCAAGCGAACATCCGGGGGAACCTGCGGGGCTTCTGTCATGGGTTGAGCACTGCACGAATGGTGGGCTTCTAAGTGTATACCTGATTGGAAGATTCCATCCAAACGTCATTGTGAATGCATGGCTTTCACGCCACCGTTCAGAGTGATTCCATAGCGTTCGAAATCACAGCGCACGACGCATCTCAGCGGCGGCGCATAACCTTTTCGGTGACGTTGTTCTTCCAGAGGTCGGCGGAGCGCATGTAGCGGCGGGCCACCTCGACCGATTTGTGGCGGGTCTGGCGCATGACGTCGTGGAACTGCGCCTCCGCCTCGGCCGCCGCGGTGGCCAGCCCGGCGCGCAAGGAGTGGCCGGAGTAGTGGCGCGCGACGCCGCCGGACAGGGCGCCGAAGGTCTTCTCCAGCAGCCCTTGGTCCCCGGCGCCGACCGCCTCGGCGCTGTCCTTGACCAGCCGCGCCACCGCTTTGTCCGACAACCGCTTGTCAATTATCGCTCCGCCCGCCCGCAAGCCCACGAACAGCGGCTCCTCGCCATAGCCGGCGGCGCGGTGCCGCATCCAGCGGTGCAGCGCGGTCGGCACGCACAGCGCGTCGTCGTCGGAGGCCCAGATGGCCACCGCGTCGCCGGCCCCGATTTGGTCGGTCTTGGAGCGGCGGATGGTCAGCACGATGCCCTTGCCGTCGACGAAGGCGACGCTCGCTCCGCCGCAGCGCCCCGCCGAAGCCGACGAGCAGCAGGGCGCGGTTGCGCAGGCCGAGCGGGCCGTTGGGCTGGGCGCGCACCAGGTCGGCGAGCAGGGCCGAGGTGAGCGGGGTGGCTTAGCGGGCCGGACGGGTGCCCTTGCGGCGGCTGATGCCGTCGAGCAGGAAGGCGATGCTCGGGTGGCTGGGGTCGAGGGAGAGGTCGACCAGCCGGTGGGCGGTGACGACGGCGGCGAGGTGGACCTGCAGCGTGGCGACGGCGAGGCGCTCGGCCGCGGCGGTCAGGTACATGGCGACGAGGCGCGGGTCGCCGGACAGCGCGGCGACGCCGAGGCGGGCGCACCACGCCTCGTACTGACGCCAAGCCGAGCGGTAGGCGCGCAGCGTGCCGGCGCCGCGGGCCTGGGTGGCGTAGGCAGCGGCCTGGGACACGAGGGCGCGGATCTCGTCGGCGCGGGCCGGGTCGAAAGCGCCGGCCGGAAGCACCAGCTCGCCGAAGAGGCCGGTAGCGATGACCAGACCGCCGGCGGTGCCGTCGGGATCCTGGAGGAGTGGGGTGAGGCTGTTCAAGAGGCACCCTGCCTTGTCGGTCCGTCGGCGCGGTCGTTGGTTTCGCCGACGATTCTCGCTGAGGTAGCTGTATTGGAACTTTCGCTCGTTTTCAGTGTCCAAAAAGGCCGCTTGTCGGACGTAGGCTAAAACCGAAGGGGAACGCCCCTCCGGTGTGCGTTCGAATGGTCTGGGTCAGGTTGCTCGGCGGCAAAAAGTCGGGTGCCGGGGCACTGCCATCCGCACCGATGGCCGACGCCGATTCAAATACGACCCAAGCGGGCGGGCAAAATTCGCCTGATCAGCCCGCAGATTTTGGCGTGATTAGCTCTGCAAAGCAGAACAGAAGGCCATCCGGAAGACCAAAGAACCCGAAATTTGCCTGATTAGCCCAGCAATGACACACGCTCGCACTATCGCTGGCCCGGCGATATTTTTAAGGATTGCGCAGGCTGACAACTGTCCGGTTGGAAATCAGCGGAAAAATTTTGACCGCCAAGCCGGCCACAGTCCTCTCCGCAGGCAACGAGACAAGATGCCAAACCGGATGGTCGGCTGGTAAGCGCCGGCCGAGGCGGTCGAAAACACGCCCCGTGCTGGACAGGGGGCGAGCGCCTGAAGGGAACTGTTGTTTTTCAGCTGGTTGAAGCGGATGCGAAGGGGCTTCGACCAGCTTTTCGCATGAACCGCTGACATTTTGCATGAACCGGTTTGCAAAGCTGCGGCACGCGAGGCCCCAAACCCCTCAGGATCCGGCTTTTCGCATCAACTGCCTGACAACGACATTCAGGGCCGAAAGCGAAGGGCGGCCGCTTTCACCCGTGAGAGCGGTGACCTTCAGCCTTGGGATAAGGAAGAAAAACTCATGCTCTGTATAATCCTGGTCTATGAACCAAGCCTTTTCAAAGGGCTGGACGTGAAAAATCGCCACGGGGAGGGACAATCCTCTCCATGGCGATGAGGGCGTTTCGACGATGGCGGTGGGGATCCGGGCTCCAGCCCGCAGAACGGAGCGGCGTCAGCCGGTGCTTTGGCTGGCGGCCAGCTGGCGGAGGGCTTGGCCGGCGTCGGCGAACACCCCGTCCCAGTCGCCGGGGGTCTCCTGCTGGAACAGGCGCATCGACGGGTACCAGGGCGTCGTGGAGCCCTTGTCGCCGTAGATCCAGTACGGCATGTACTGGAGCAGGTTCCACACCGGACGGCCGAGCGAGCCGGCGAGATGGGCGACCGAGCTGTCGGTCATGATGATCAGATCGAGCCGCTCCAGCGCCGCCGCCGTGTCGGCGAAGTCCTGGAAATGCGGCCCCAGCGGTGTGATCAGCGTGGTGGTGCCAAGCGTCTCCAGCTCCGCCTCCGGCGGTCCCTTCTGGAGGCTGAACAGACGGACCTTGGGGATTTCCAGGAAGCGGAGGAAGCGCGACAGCGTCGTGGCGCGTCGGGTGTTGTCCTTGAAGGTGACGCGGCCCGACCAGATGATCCCGACGTTCAGGATGCCCGGCGTCTTCGGCACCAGGGTGGCGGCCTTGGCGCGGGCATCCGCCGGGACGCTTACCGGGGTGGGCGGCGGCACGCTGTCGACCGTGGTGCCCAGCCGCTCGGGCAGGCTCATCAGCGGGCAATAGACGTCGTAGGGGGGAAGCTCGGACCCGGCCGGGATGAAGGCGTCCACGCCGGGCAGCCCGTCGAGCAGGCGGCGCAGCTCGGGATGGCATTCCAGGATGACCCGCCCGCCCCGCGCCTTGACCAGCGGCACGTAGCGTGCGGTCAGCAGCGCGTCGCCGAAGCCCTGTTCGGTGTTCAGCAGGATGGTGCGCCCGTCGAGCGGGCTTCCGTCCCACAGCACGCCCGGCGGCTTGCGGTTCTGATAGCTTGGCAGATCCAGCCGGCAGTCGTAATCGCGGAACCCCTCCTCGTAGCGGCCGAGCTGGAGCAGGGTCAGCACCCGGTCCCAGCGCAGGGACACGTTGCCGGGGGCGACCTTCAGGGCGTGGTCGATGACCTGGACGGCGCGCTCGAACCGGCGGGCGTGGCGCAGGGCGACCGTGTAGTTGACGACGTGGGAGAAGGCGCCCTTCGACAGCGTGACCGCTTTTTCATGGGCGGCGATCGCCTCGTCGTATCGCTCCTGATCGGCCAGGACGTTGCCGAGGTTGGTCCAGGCCCCGCTGTGTTCGGGATCGAATTCCAGCGCGCGGTGCTGGCAGGCGATGGCCTGCTGGACCTTGCCCTGCTGGCGCAGAAGGGAGCCGAGCGCGCTCCAGACATTCGGGTCCCTGGGCTGTTCCACGAGCATGCGCTCCAACAGCTCGATGCTCAGGCCTTGGTCCGGCGCCGAGGCCGGCTTGGGCGCAACCGCGGTCTCGGTCACCATGATGGAAAAGCCCTGGAAGTGGCGGTTGGTGGGAGGGGATAGACTCACAGCCGGGCGAAGTCAAACCGGCGAACCCACCCTTCGGCGGGTTGTTCCGGCAATAACACGGGCGGTGATGCAGCCGTGCCACGCCGCACCGACGGCGTCAGCGCCGACGCAGATCCTGGAGGTCGATGTCGTCGACCCGGTAGCCGGCCTGCCGCAGGGCGCGCAGCACGATCACCTTCTGGGCGGTGCCCTCGCGCGCGGCGGCCTGGCGCAGTTCCTCGATAAGGTAGTCGGGCAGCATCGCCTGCCATGGGCGTGTCGGGGCCGGACGGACGAGGCGGGGCGGCTCGGGGATTTCCGGGGCGGACGGGGCGACCGCCGCCTTGGGCGGAAGGGGGGCAGCGGGCTCGCCCGGATCGGTCGGCAGGAACCCTTTCTTCAGGCCGTATTCCCGGATTGGGTCGATCTCCGGGCTCATGTCAATGCCGCCCAGGGGGGGGCGGGTGGTCTTGGGGGGCATGGCTCGGTTCCGGTGTCGGGCGTTATGAAGCCATGAAACAAAGCCATGATTTTATGAAAGTCAAGCGTCACAGTGACGGCATCTATAATGCCCTATTTTTCATGACATCATATCAGAGCATGACGTCATGCCGCTCGTGCCACCAACGGGTTGCAGGGAGCGGCGTCGAGGAAATCCAAGAACTCGTCGGTCATGGCGCGCACGTTGTGGTCGGCGTTGCTGGCCGGGTTGACCTCGCCGGGGCCTTGGCCGGTGTAGCTCATCTCCTTGATCAACGAGCGCTCGATCAGCTCGGTGCGGAAGGTCGGGACGCCGTGTTCGGCCAGCAGTTCGCGGGCGTGGCGGTCGACGCGGGACTCGATGGCGGCCTGGGTGCGGACGATGACGACGCTCGACACCGGGGTGTGCTTCAGCACCCCGATGGAATCGGCGACGACCTTGAAGGTGCGCACCGCCTCCTTGATGTCCATGAAGGACTGCTGGGTCGGGATCATCACCCCGTCGCTGACCGAGAAGGCGTAGAGCATGGTCAGGTTGCCGAAGCCCGCGAGGTCGATCAGCGTGTGGTCGTGCCGGCCCGCCCGCTCCTGCACGATCTGACGCACGTTGGCCTCGGTGACCTCCTCGACCACGGTCACGCCGGCGTCGCGGCGGCGGCGCGCCCATTCCGCCAGATGCCGGTTCGGATCGCAATCCAGCAGCAGGACGCTCTTCTCCCGGCGGCGGAGTTCGGTGGTCAAGGCCATGACGAGGCTGGTCTTGCCGACGCCGCCCTTGGTGGAGGCGAAACTGCTGATGCGGGTCATGGGCGTTCCATGGGGGCCAATTGACGGATGCGCCGCAGAGTAAGGCGCATCAAAGGGATTAGGGAAGGGATTTCACGATATGAAGGCACCGTATTAAATGGTATCATGATAACATTTAATGATTATAAATGCTTGTGCTGGCTGTTCGCCAAAAGACCCATGGAATGCTATGCCCCTGCAAACGAGCGCGATTGTTCGTTACCAAGCAGGAGATCGGCAGAATATTTCCATATCATGAAATATGGGAATGTTAAGAAGTCCTGCGCTTTCCTCCTTCCGGGCGGCCGCAGTGGAAAAGGGCTGGCCGTCGGCATGGCAATCACCGTATCTTGATGATTGCGGTGGCAAAGTGATTCGGCACGATTTTCGCCGCTTGTCGCTTCGCAGTGGTTGAGAGACACAAACCGTCAGGAACAATCGCCCCATGACCAAGCTCGTTGTCCGGCAGGGGCCTCTCAGCACCAAGATGTATTGTGCCATCGGCATGGTCGCGGTGTCTTGGGCGCATCTGGAAGAGGTCATATCTTTCTGCCTGTCCCGGCTCCTGGGGGTCGAGCATGTGGAGTTCCTCACCATCAGCGCCAACATGCAGGTCAAGGCGCGGCTCGATTCCATCAAGGCGCTCGCCGGGCAGAAGCTGTCGAACCAAGCCGCCGCACAGACCATCGAACTCTGCGAGCAGGCGATCCAGCTCAGCAAGGAGCGCAACCGCATCCTACACGGCTCCTGGCTCCAGGGGGAGACGCCGGACGTCGGGATCCGCCTGAACTACCGGGCTTATGGCCGCGTCACCTACGACAGCCCGGAGATGACGGCCAAGGAGATCGCCATCGTCGCCAGCTCGATGAACGAGGTCGGCACACGGATGATGCTCAACCTCCAGCAGCTCGGCCTGTACGATCCCAGGACGCCGATGAAAGCCCCCGCCCCGGCGGCTGCCGAACCCCCGGTCTCCGCCGCTTCCTGATCCTGACGGCCGGCGCCCGCGGGGCACTGCCAAGCCGGCAGGCCGTGCGCGGTTCGACTTCCGCGCCACGGTATGGCAGGGTCCGCCCCTTCCGGGGTCCGTCCCCCTTCCCAAGGTTCGCAACGATGCCGGCTGCCCTCCAGAAACCCCGGACGCTCATCAACGTGGAGATGGACGAACGGACCGTCCTGTTTCCGGACGGGAAATTCCTATCTCACATCTCCGTGTTCGAAGAGGATGGGCGGGTGCGGCTGGAGGCCGTGTTCCTGTTCAACGAATCCCGTCAGCCGGCGGACATCGCCACGCTCGATGTCGAGGACGCCCGCGAACTGGCGCGCGCGGTGATGGACGGCGTGTTTCAGGGCCGCACCCAGCATGTCCTGTCCGATGCCGCGAAGGTCGCCCTGATCTTCAATCCGAACGGCTTCATCCTGCGTTTTGGCGAAGGGGCGGCGCTGCGCGAGCTGTTCATCGCCTCGCCCGCCATCATCCGGCTCGCCCAAGGGCTGCTGCGGATGGTCGACCGGCTCTCGGCCGCTCCGGCCCATTGACGGTGCCGGCCGGCTGCCGGTCCTGCGTTACAGGAGGACCGGGGCGTCCCACGGATCGAAGGGAACGAGCGCCCCTCGGGCCGGATCGGGGCGGACGAAACCGCCGCACCGGTCGTTCAGCATCGCTGCGGTGAAGGAAAAGCTGCTGTTGGACACCGCCAGCCGGTGCGCCCGCGTCAGCACCAGGAAATCGGTCAGGAACTCCGCGCCCGGCGGCGGCGGAACCAGATCGGGCTCGGTGAGCGGGGCGAAGTCGGCGAAGCCGGCCGCCGTGGCCGGATCGTCGCTGGCGACGTAGAGGCGGGGACGGTCGAGGGTGGGCCAGAGCGCCGCCAGCCAATCCCGGTACCAGCCGTCCGGCGGGATCCAATGCCCGTCGCTGACGAAGTCGCCGCGCCGCAGGTGGATGGCGACCAGTTCCCCCCCCACCTCGTCCAGGCGGGCCTGCAAGGCGGCGGCGGCAGCGGCGACCGGGCCGTGCCAGCGGAAGAGGTCGCGGAAGCGGTCGCGGTGGCGCGCCCAGCGCCCGGTGGGTCCGCAGAAATAGCCCCAGAAATCGGCGTCGCGATGGATGTCGCCGCTCTCGCCGGTCAGCGAGGCGACCAAATCCGCCTCGTCCTCGCGCACTCCGCGCAACCCGGAACCGGGCAGGGGATCGTCGAAACCGAACAGATCCCGGCCGATCCAGTCCGGGGCTTCGACCCGCAGGCCGTGCGTCTCGCCGTAGAGCCGCAGGAAGCCGTATTGGAGGAGCTGGTTGCCGAAGCGCCCGTTCGCGCCCAGGCTCGTCATGGCGACGCGCCCGGTCATGGCGTCCGGCGCCTTCGGTGCCGGCGGCGGACCGATCGCCCGCCGGATCCGCAGCAGCGACCGCCGCGTGGCCGGAAGAGCCAAGCCGGGCGTCAGTCTCGTCATCCGGCCGTAGAGGGTGATCGCCTCGTCCCATGCGCCCCTGCGCTCGCAGAGCTGGGCGCGATGCAGCAGGACCGGGGCGTGGCAAGGAACCAGCGCCAGGACGCAGCGGTACAGCCGGTCCGCCTGCTCCACCTGTCCCGCCCGATGCGCATCGAGCGCGCGCTGCACCACATCGTCGAGGGTCATGATCTGGGTTCGTCACGCATCGCCGCCGAAAGCGCATGAGTATAAGGCGGTGGGGCGTGCCGCCACTGGAATCCGCGCGGAAACTCCCAGGCCCGCGCCCGCGCAAGCGAGCGCCGGGGTCTGTGGCGACGCGCTTGCAACCCCGGGACGGATCGGGGACAAGGGAGGCTTCGCGTCGGTGTTTCGTTCCGCAGGTGGTACTCCCCATGACGATCGGCCCCCAGGATGTTCGGCCCGCCCTCGACCATTGCCGTGCCGGGCGTCCGGACGAGGCCGAACGGCTGTATCGCGACCTCCTGTCCCAAGGTGCCTTCACCGTCGACGCCATGGCGCCGCTCGCGGAACTGGCCCGTGTCCTGGGGTTGGCCGAGGATGCCGCCGCGTGGTCGGGCCGCGCCGTTCGGCTGACTCCCGACCGGAGCGAGGCCTGGACCGAGCGTGGGCTGGCGCTGCTCGCCGGCCCACGGGCGCAGGATGCCCTGACCGCCAGCCGCCGCGCGGTGGCGTTGGCGCCGCGCTCGGCCCCGGCGCTGCGCGCCCTGGCGGTTGGCCGGTTGCGGCTGAACCAGCCCCAGGAGGCCGGGGAGGCCTGCGCCGAGGCCCTGGCGGTTCAGCCCGGCTATCCCGAGGCGTTCGCCACGCTGGCGCTGGTCCGCATGGTGGAGGGCCGGGCGGATGACGCCGATGCGCTGTTCCGGCGGGCGACCGACGGCAACCCGACCCTGGCCGACGCCTTCGGCAACCACGCCGCCCTGCTCGCCCGGCTGGGCCGGGAGACCGAGGCGCTGGAGAGGGCCGAGCGCGCCATCACCCTGCGTCCCCGGCTGGCTTCGGCCCATCACTTGCTCGGCACGCTGCACCGCCGGGCCGGGCGGCGCGACCGCGCGGAACTCCACTTCACGGCGGCCGCCGCCGACCCGCGCCATCTCGATGCCCGGCTGGCCTTGATCGCCCTGCGCTGCGAGGAGGGGTGTGCCGACGATGCCGTACCGCTGGGGCTGGAGGCGCTTGCCATCGCGCCGGCCGACGCCGACACACCTTTCCAGATCGGGACCCTGTTCCTGCGCCATGGCCGGCGCGACCTGGCCGTCCCCTATCTGCGCCGCGCCGTCCGGCTGTCGCCCGGAACATCCCGTTTCTGGACGGGCTTCGCGCTTGCCCTGCGCGGGGTCCGCGTCGCCGGAGCCGACGCCGAATGGCGCGCGGATCTGACGTCGGCCTTCGCCCAGCCCGGCGTCGATCCCGCCGATCTGGTGAGCGTCGTCTCCGGCGTCGTGATGGCGGAGCCGGCGGTGGCCCGGCTGGCCGAGGTCGCCGGCGATCCCGCGGCTTTGGAGGCGCTGCTGTGTTCCGGCGGGCTGACCCCGCTGGCCGGCGACACGTTGCTGCACGCCCTGCTGTCGGGCGCCGTTGCCGCCGATGCCGGAATGGAGCGGATCGTCACCGCCCTGCGCCGCGCGCTGCTGGGGGTGACCGCCGGGCCGGAGCAGCCGCTCGACCTGTCCTCCTGGGGGCATCCCTGGCTGACGCTGTGCGCGCGGCTCGCGCATCAGGGATTTCTCGGTGAATACGCCCTGGCCGAAAGCCCGGCAGAGACCGCGGCGGTTACCCGGCTGGAAGACGGGATACGGCAGCGGCTCGACCGGGGGGAGGCGGTACCGAACCATTGGATCGCCCTTTTCGGCGCCTACCGTCCGCTCCACCATCTGCCGGCGCTTTTGGCGGAGCGGTCCTGGCCGGACGAGATCGCGCGGCTTTTGGAACTCCAGGTGACGGAACCGCTGGACGAGGCGCGGCTGGCCGCGGAGTTGCCGGCCCTGACCCCCATCCGCGACGGCGTTTCCATCCTGGTGCGCGGGCAGTACGAGGAGAACCCTTACCCGCGCTGGACCGCCACCGGGCTGCGCGACACGCCGCTCAGCCTGTCGCGCACCCTGCGCACCCTGTTTCCGCAGGCTCCGGTCCCAGACCGTGCATGGCCCGAGCCGGAGGTGCTGGTGGCCGGCTGCGGCACCGGGCGGGAGGCGATCTGGGCCGCCCGGCACATCGAGGGGGCAAGGGTGCTGGCCGTCGACCTCAGCCGGCGCAGCCTGTCCTACGGCGCCCGGCAGAGCCGGCGGCTGGGCGTGGGGAACGTCGCCTTCGCGCAGGCCGATCTGCTGGAGCTCGGCGGGATGGGGCGGCGTTTCGACCTCGTCCACAGCGTCGGCGTGCTGCACCACATGAGGGATCCGCTGGCAGGCTTGCGCGTGCTGACCGGGCTGCTGGCGCCGGGGGGCGTGATGAAGCTGGGCCTCTACAGCGCCATCGCCCGGCGCCCGATCCAGGCGGTGCGCGATTTCGCCGCGGCGCGCGGTCATGGCGCGACGCCCGAGGGGATCCGGCGGCTGCGGCAGGACATCCTCGCGCTGCCCGCCGACGACCCGGTCCGCTCCGTCGCCTCCTCACCCGATTTCTTCACGGTCAGCGCCTGCCGCGACCTGATTCTGCACGTCCACGAGACCCAGGCGACCCTGCCCTGGCTGCAACAGGCGCTGGACGGGCTGGGGCTGGTGCTGCTTGGGTTCGAGTTCGAGGATCCGGCGGTCCATTCCCTCTACCGCCGCCGCTTTCCGGACGATCCGGCGATGACCTCCTTTGCCGCCTGGGGCCAGTTGGAGGAGGAGTTCCCGGCCCTGTTCGGCCAGCTCTACCAGTTCTGGGTGACGGGACGGGAATGAAGGCGGATTGGCGGCACGGGGTCCGCGGGAGATGTGACGTGCGAGCAGCCACGCCCGCAAAATAATAAAACATAAAGTAAAAAAATTAAAGTAAATCATGATTTAAAATCATAAAATAACGTTTACCGTCCCGGCGCCGGCGATCCCGCCCGGCGGCTCCGCCAAGCCGTAGGCAAAGTTTCAGTCTTTCGACTAAAGTGCGGCGCCTTGCGCGCCCTGCGCAGCAACCCTCGCCCGCCACCCCGCCTTCGCCGGAGATTTGCATGCAGCCGCCGACCCTGGACAGTCTGCCCAATCCGCAGGTCCTGTTCTGCGGACTGGCGAGTCCCGACCATTACCCGCGTCCGCTGTTTTCGCAGCGGGAGATTTTCTGCGGCCCCGATTGCCAGACCGCCACCGACGGCGACGGCTTCGTCACCATCGCGACGCCGCCGGGCGACTTCGACATGGCGGCGCTGGTCGCCCGCCTGCCGGCGCATCAGAAGCCGGAGTTGATCGTCGTCAAGGCCGACGCCACCCGGCGCAACCTGGCCCGCAACCTCGACCGCATCCCCTGCTCGAAGCTGCTCCTGGTCGGCGACACCCATCACTTCACGGCGCCGGTCCAGACCCTGATCCAATACGCCACCGCTGAGACCTTCGACGCCATCGTCGTCGACCACACGCGCCATCACGCCCATTTCTTCGTCGAGGCCGGCTTCGACCGCGTGTACTGGATCCCGGCGCTCGACTACGCGCTGCGACGCCGCGACATCCCGCCCGCGCCGACCCATGCGCTGACCTTCGTCGGGCAGATCGGCGCCTTCCACCCCTACCGCCGCCATGTCCTGACCGAGGTGCTGCGCGCCGGCCTGCCCCTGCAGACCCTGCGGGGAACGCCGGAGGAGACGGCCGACCTCTACGCCGCCTCGGCCATCACGTTGAACTGCAGCCTGAACGGCGACCTGAACCTGCGGGTGTTCGAGGCGCTGGGCAGCGGCGGGTTCCTGATCACCGACGCGCTGTCGCCGGACTCCGGGCTGGAGCGGCTGTTCGTTCCCGGCCGCCACCTCGTCACCTACCGCTCGCCGGGCGAGCTGGTCGAGACCATCCGCCACTACCTCGATCATCCCGACGAGGCGCGCGCGATCCGCGCCGCCGGGCAGCGGCATCTGCTGGACACCCAGGGGCCGATGGTCAAGCGCGTCCAGTTCTACAGCCTGCTCGGCGGCGGGCCGGTCGACCCGACGCTGGTGGTGACGGCGCGTCCGGCTCCGGTCGCGCTGCCGGGACGGGGGCACGCCTTCCGCCATCGGGTGGCTGCCTACGAGGCCGTCCAGCACCTCCACCTGCGCGCGACCCGCCTGTCGGTTCTGGTCGAGCCGGGCGATCCGCTTGGGATCGCGGCGGCCGTCGCCGACCTGCCGCGCGTCGCGACCGTCGAGCAAGGCTCGACGGAGGTGGCCGGGCCGGCGCTTCCCCCGCCCGAGGGTGGCGAGGCCATCCGGGAGGAGCGGGTCGCCGTTCTGCCCTGGGGGAAAGGAGCGGGAGGCATCAAGGAGAGCATCGACCAGTGGCTGTCGGCAACCGCCGTGGGTTTCGTCATCGCCGGGGGGCAAGGGTGGAGCGAGCGGACCGCCGCCGCCGCGGGGTTGGCTGAATGGGGTTTCGTCCCGGTGGAGGGGACGCCCGGTCTGCACCGCTGCGCCGACCGCATGCGCTTCGTCGAGACCTCGGTGCGGCTGGCGCCGGCGGCGACCGCCCGCGGCCGGGTGGCGGCCTTGCTGGAGACCGTCGCCACCCCGGACCAAGCGATGATGGCGGCCCGGTTGGCGCAGACGCTTGGCGACGGAGTGTTGATGGAACGCTGTGTCCACCGCTGCATCGCGCTCGACCGGCACCATGACGATGGACTTCGGGTGCTGGCGGCCTTGGCCGAGGCCTCCGGACGGTTCGGCGACGCCTACATCCTGACCAGCGAACGGCGGCGCGCACGGGGTGGGCGGGGCGGGGCTCTGCCGGGCGCCCCCGATGCCGACCGGCTGGCCCGGCAGGCGGCGGACGATCCCCGCATCGCCCGGTACCGGGCCCTGACCACCCTCGCCCCCATTCCGGCCGGAACCGGGCGTCGCGTCCTGGTCGTCACCAATCTGTTCCCGCCCCAGGAGTTGGGCGGCTATGGCCGGAAGCTGTGGGAATTCTCGGCGGAACTGCTGCGCCGGGGGCACGACGTCCGCATCCTGACCGCCGATGTGCCGGAACTTGCCCGTCCCGGCGTCGCCGGGACCGAGGATCTGGAGAAGCGGGTGGAACGCGGGCTCGGCCTGTACGGCTATTGGCGGGATGGCCGGGCTTTCAACCATGAGGACACCGGGCGCTGCGTCGCCATCGTCCGGGAGAACGCTGTCCGGATCCTGGAGGCCGCCCGCCGCCACCGCAGCGAGGTCTGCATGGTCGGGAACCTCGATCTGGTCGGCCACCAGTTCCTGACCGCGCTGACCGCGCAGGGCATCCCCGTGGTGCATTGTCTGGGCAACCAGCATCCCGGCTATGGCTTGGAGGACGCGCCGCGCTCGCCGCTCTACCGGCCGGGGCCGGCCAGCCATTGGGTGGAGGGGCGGCTGAAGGAAAACGGCTTCGGCTTCAAGGAGACCTCGGTTCTCTATCCCGGCGCCCGGGTCGATTACTTCTACCGGCCGATCATGCCGGCACAGGACCGGCTGCGCATCGCCTTCGCCAGCCTCTACGTGGTCTACAAAGGACCCCAGATCCTGTTGAACGCGCTGAATCGTCTGCACCATGCCGGCGTCGACTTCGACTGCGTCATGGCCGGAGAGGCGCCGGACGCCGATTTCCTAGAGCGGTCGCAAGCCTTCTGCGCGAAGAACGGGTTGTCCGGCAAGGTCCGCTTCCAGGGCTTCCTCGACCGGCAGGGGATGGCCGACCTGTTTGCCCGGACCAACGTGCTGGTCTTTCCCAGCCTCTTCCAGGAGCCGTTCGGCATTTCCCAGGTCGAGGCGATGGCCGCCGGGCTGACCGTCGTCACCAGCGCCACCGGGGGCAGCGGCGAGATCGTCCGCGACGGCGTCGACGGCCTGCATTTCGCGTCCGAGGATCATGAGGATCTGGCGGCAAAGCTGCGTGGTCTGGTCGAGGACCCTGCCCGGTGGGCGCGTTTGGCCCAAGCCGGGCGCGAACGGGCCTTTGGCTTTGCCGTGGGCCGCAGCGTGGACCGCATCGAGACCGTCTTCAACGAACTGCTGCTCCGCCGGGCCTAGGAGCATCGCGAAGAAAGGACATAAAAACATATCATGATTTTATGTCCTTTCTTCGTCCTTCGCTTTCCTGTTCACAGCCCGTCCGCGGATCCTGCCGGTCCGAAGGCTCGCCGGCTCAGTTCGGGCGGTTCGTCCAGACCCGCCACATCTCCCGGAAGGCGCGTTCCATGGCCAGGGTGAAGCCCTTGTAATCGGTCAGCGGCGCCGCCTCCAGGCGGTTGCGCATCCCGGAACGCAAATCCACCAGCCGGCGCGGGTCCCCGGCCAGGGCGAGCGCCCTGGCGATGTAGTCGGCTTCGTCGGTGGCGATCAGCTCGCCCAGTCCGCAGTTGGTCAGAAGGCTGGCGCCGACCCGCGCGACATGGCCGCGCCCGGCCAGCGTCAGCACTGGAACCCCCATCCACAAGGCTTCGCAGGTGGTGGTGGTGCCGTTGTAGGGGAAGGGATCCAGCCCGACGTCGATCCGGTCGTAGGCCCGCAGATGGCCGTCGGCGGCCGGGATCCGGGCCAGCAGGGTCAACCGGTCCTCGGCGATGCCATGGGCGGCGAACAGGGCGACGTAGCGCTTGCGGGTCTCGTCGTCGCCCATCTGCCGGCTTTTCAGCAGTAGGCGGGAGGAGGGCACCCGCTTCAGGATCTCGGCCCAGACCCGCACCACGTCCGGAGTCACCTTGGAGGTGTTGTTGAAGGAGCCGAAGGTGACGAAGCCGTTCTCCAGAACCGGCGGGCGCGGCTGGGCGCCGACGTCGACCGGCGGCAGGTAGCAGTGGAAGCCGTGCGGCAGCCGCACCAGGGTTTCGGCGCTGAGATGGTCATGGGCGCCCACCGGGTCGGCGACGCCGTCGGTCAGCCGGTAGTCGATGGCCTGCATGCCGGTGGTGTTGGGGTAGCCGAGCCATGTCACCTGCACGGGCGCCGGCTTGCGGGCGAACAGGGTGAGCCGGTTCTCGGCGGTGTGGCCGGCAAGATCGACCAGAATGTCGATGCGGTCGGCCTTGATCCGGGCGGCGGCGGCCTCGTCGCTCATCCCGACGATCGGGATCCAGTGATCGGCCATCGCCTGCAGCCGGGCCGTCACCACGTCGGAGCGCCGGGAGCAGGGATAGCAGAACACCTCGAAAGCCGTCCGGTCGTGCTCGCGGATCGCCGGCTCGGCGAAGAAACTGACCGAATGGGCGCAGAAATCCGGCGACACGTAGCCGATGCGCAGCTTGCGACCGGGATCGCGGTCGTTGGGATGGCCGCCGGTGGGCAGATGCGGCTCGGCGTGGCGCTCGGCCCAATGGCGGTGGACCCGATAGATCATCTCCAAAGGCGCCTCGGCGGTGTAGTTCAAGGCCAGCAGCAGATTGGAATGCATGATCGCGTGGGCTTGGTGGATCGCCAGCCCCTTCTGGAAGACGGTCACCGCCTCGGCGATCCGTCCCTGTTCCTTCAGGGTTTCGCCCAGATTGTTGTAGGGCTCGGCCATCTGCGGCGCGTTGCGCTGGGCGGTGACGAAGCAGTTCAGCGCCTTGGTCAGTTCAGCCCGGCTCTTGAAGACATCCCCCATGTTGCAGAGCGCCGGCGCCATGTCGGGGTTCAGCCGCAAGGCCTCGGTGTAGCTGGCCAGGGCGCCGTCCTCGTCGCCGAGGCTGCGCAGCACGTTGCCCAGGTTGAAATGGGCCTCCGTGTAATCGGGCTTCAGCTCGATGGCCCGGCGGAGCCGCGCCTGCGCTTCCTCCCAACGGCCCAGATCCATCAACAGGCAGCCGAAGTTGCTGTGAACATGGGGGTCGTTGGGCGCCTGGTCCGCCGCATGGCGGTAGCAGACGATCGCCTCCTCGTGCTCGTGGCGGGCACGCAGGATCATCGCGAGGTTGTTGTTGGCGTGGGGATGGTTCGGGATCAGCCCCAGGACCGCGCGGTAACCGGCCTCGGCCTCGGCGACGCGTCCCGCCTTGTGATGCTCCAAGGCCGTTCCAAAATCGGCGGCGGCACGCGGCGCGAAGGCTCCGGCGCTCCGGGCGGCCGCCGGTGCGGGGATACGCTTCGCCTTGCCGGCCGGCTTGTTGCGGGACGTCTTCTTCATGGCATCACCCAGTGTCGGCCCGTGCCGGAGCAGAATGCCGGCACGGAGGTATCGGCGCGGAAACGGTCAGAGCGTCTGGATGGCGGGCTGGCCGCGCAGATCGGCGCCGGCCCCCAGGCTGTCGAGGTACCAGCGGTAGGTGCTGGCGAAGCCTTCCCGCAACGGGGTGGGGGCGGTCCAGCCGAGCGCGGTCATGCGCCCGACGTCCAGCAACTTGCGCGGCGCGCCGTCGGGCTTGCCGGCGTCGTAGCGGAAGCCGCCGCGGTAGCCCACGATGTCGGCGATCAACTCGGCCAGACCGCGGATCGACACCTCGCTGCCGGTGCCGATGTTGACGTGCTGCTCGTCCGAATAATGCTTGGCGAGATGGACGAGTCCGTCGGCCAGATCGTCGGCGTAGAGGAATTCGCGCAGCGGCGATCCAGTGCCCCAGATCTCGACGCTCTCCAGCCCCTCCACCTTGGCCCGGTGGATCTTGGCCAGCAGCGCGGCGGCGACATGGCCGCCCTGGAGGTCGAAGTTGTCGCCGATGCCGTACAGGTTGGTCGGCATGGCCGACACGAAGTCGCAGCCGTGCTGGCGCCGGTAGGCTTGGCACAGCTTGATGCCGGCGATCTTGGCAATGGCGTACCACTGGTTGGTCGGCTCCAGCGGGCCGGTCAGCAGTTCGTCCTCGTTCATCGGCTGGGCGGCCAGCCGGGGGTAGATGCAGGACGACCCCAGGAAGACCAGCTTCGCCACCCCGGCCCGGTGGGCGGCGTGGATGATGTTGGTCTCGATGACCAGATTGTCGTAGAGGAAGTCGGCTGGCCGGGTGGAGTTGGCCAGGATGCCGCCGACCGTGGCGGCGGCGACGAAGGCCACGTCCGGGCGGCGGTCGGCGACCCAGGCTTCGACCGCATCCTGGCGGCGCAGATCGAGCGCGGCGCGATCGGCCGTCAGGACCTCGCAGCCTTCGCGGGCCAGCCGGCGCACGATGGCGGAGCCCGCCATGCCGCGATGCCCGGCCACCCAGATCCGCTTGCCTTCCAAAGAGAATTCCACCGACTTGCTCACCGATACCGTCCTTGCCAACCGGGAGAACGGCCGAATTCCTAGCATCTGGCAGGGACCGGGTCCAGGCATGATGATTTCGGACAAAAAACAGCGGGCTGGAGCCCAAGGTTTGACCGGGTGGGGATCGCGGGTATAAAGGCCGGATCCCTTTTCCGTTCTCTTGCCGATCGGGCCCTATGGTCTCTCCCTCGCAGGCACTTGCCATCGCCGTTCAACATCACAAGGCAGGCCGTCTCGGCGAGGCGGAGGCGGTGTATGACGCCATCTTGCGGCAAGTGCCCGGCTTCTCGGACGCGCTCTATCTGTGGGGGGTGGCGCGCGGCCAGCGAGGCGACCGGCCGATGGCGGATCTGCTCTGCCGTCAGGCGGTTGAGCAGAACGCCAAGCTGAAGCTGTTCGATACGGAATTGGGGGAGCCCATCCGCGGACGTGGCGACTTCGATCATCTGGCCCGGCTGTTCGCCGCGGACATCGCGCTGCGGCCCGGCTGCCGTCTGGTCGCCCGGACAGGAGGCACCGAAGCCGATCTGTCGCTGCGCCCGTACCTGTCGGGCGTGACCCTGTGCTGCATCGACACCTTCTATCATGACTACGCCCTGGTCGCTCTGAAGAATTGCTTGGCCCAGTGCCGCTTCGACGACGTGCTCTTCCTGACGGACCGCGATTTCGGACTGCCGACCATCCGGTCCCGGGTGATCGACCGGCTGCCGACCTCGGAGGCCTACAGCCATTTCGTCCTCAAGGAGCTGCATCGGCACATCGAAACGCCCCATGTCCTGATTGCCCAATGGGACGGTTTTGTCCTGGATGTGCGGCTGTGGTCGGAAGAGTACCGGGCCTACGATTACATCGGCGCCCGCTGGACGTTGTTCGACGATGCCATGAACGTCGGCAACGGGGGCTTCTCGTTGCGTTCGCGCCGCCTGCTGCAGGCGACGGCCGATCCGGACTTCACCCAGATTCATCCGGAAGACTACCACATGTGCCGGACCCACCGGGCCCTGTTGCAGGAGCGTTACGGCATCACCTATGCCCCCGCCGATTTGGCCGACCGTTTTTCGGTCGAGCGGATCGCTTCCGGCGACGAGGTGGCGAACCCGATCGAGACCTTCGGCTTCCACAGCCTGTTCCGCATGCACCGGGTGATCGATCCCGACCAGTTGGAGAATTTCCTGGACGATGTACCGCCTTCGACCTTGAAGGGAGGCAGCATGATCCTGCTCGGGGCCTCCTACCTGCACACTGGCCGCCCCGTCCAGGCGAGGGCCGTCGCGTCGCGCATCCTGGCGCTGGAACCGGAGCACAAGAACAAGGACGTGCTCATGCAGATCCTGGAAGCGCATTGAGGAGGGGGCGATGACTCGTGAAAAGCGGACCGCCCGGACCGCCATCGGTGTCCGCAGGCTAGGCACGGCCTCCTGATGGCGGGCGTCGGTGTCATCCTGCAGGCCCGGATGGGGTCGACCCGGTTGCCTGGCAAGGTGCTGCGGCCACTCGCCGGCGTTCCCATGCTGGGGAGGATTCTCGACCGTCTGGGGCGTTGCCGTGCCGTCGACCGGCTGGTCGTGGCCACCAGCGACCGACCGGCCGACGATGCGGTGGCGGCGTTCGTCGCCGACCGCGGCGTTGGCCTGTTCCGGGGGTCCGAGACGGATGTGCTGGACCGCTATCACCAATGCGCCGCCGCCTTCGGCTTCGACGTCGTCGTGCGCGCCACCGGCGACAACCCGTTCGTCGATCCCGAGGAAGGCGACCGTCTGATCGCCTTCTTGTTTGAACAGGGTCTCGACTACGCTTGCGCCTTTCCCGATTTCGGCAGCGGGCTTCCCGTGGGGGTCGGGCTGGAGGTCATGACGGCGGAGGCGCTGTCCCGCTCCTGGCGTCACGGATGCGACGCCAACCATCGTGAGCACGTCAACGAATACATACAGGAGCGCCCAGCCCTGTTCCGTCAGGCGGTTCCGGGCACGCCGCCCGACAAGCGGGCGCCGGGACTGCGGTTGACGGTCGACACGCCGGAAGATTTCCATCGCGCCGAAACCCTGCACGCGGCGTACGGCGCCGAGCGCGGAGAGGGCGAACCCGACACGCCCTGGCTGGTGGCGGCGGCCCGCACCCGGGGCTGGGTGTCATGATCGTCGGCTTTCTCACCGGTGGAGATCCGGTGACGGGCATGGGTCATGTCTTCCGCTGCCTGGCATTGGCGGAGTTGTTGCGGGAGACCGGCGTCCCCGTCGTCTTCGTGATGACCGGCGACGAGGTGGCGTCCGCGCTGGTGAGGGAGCGCGGGCTGGGGCCGGTGCTGCGCTGGAAGGATGACCCTCTGCCCGACGGCCGTTGGGACGCGCTGGTGGTGGATCAACTGAGCAACGATCCCGCGCTCCTCGCCACTCTGAAGAGGCGGGCCGGCCGGTTGGTCGTGCTCGACGATACCGGCCTCGGCCATTGGGTGGCCGATGTTGCGGTGAATGGGCTGTATCGTTGCCCTATCCCGCGCCCGGCCGGAAACCGGACCGTCAGCGTGGGCGGCCTTGCCTATCTTGCCATAGCTCCGGGCTTCGGCGCCCAACCTTTCGAGGTCCGCCCCACCATTGCGGCGCTCCTGCTGACCCAGGGCGGGAGCGACACGTATGGCCTGACCCCCTGCCTGTTGCAGGAATTGCGGCCTTGGCTTGCCCGCCATCCCGATGTGACGGTCCATGTCCACACCGGCCCGGCTTTCCATCATGAGGCGGCATTGACGGCGGCCTCCGCCGGGTTGCCGGTGGTCCAGCACCGGCGGCTGCCCGACATGGCCGGCTTCATGGCGGGGATGGATGTCGCCGTTGCGGCTGGCGGCGTGATGGCCTGCGAATTGGCTGCCGTCGGAGTGCCATCGGTCCTGACGACCGGCGAAGAGAAGGAATTGGAAACGACCGCCGATCTTGCCCGTCATGGTGGTGCCGTCGATCTCGGCCGTCATGGCCCCGACACCGGGCAGCGTCTGGCGGCGGCGCTGGATGATCTGAGCAGCGCCGGCCGCCGGCGGGCGTGCTCCGGAGCGGCGCGGGCGACCGTAGACGGGCAAGGCGCTCGCCGGTTGCTCGATCTGATTCTCGGACGTGGATGAAGAGGGCGCCGGTGACGGCGCAGCCGAATGATCCTATGGGAACCGTGGAGGAGTGGGGCGGAGGCTGATTGCCGGCTGGAAACTGTCGTCGATGTTTTCTCGACTGGGGCAGGGGTAATGTCACCAATGCGAGGGCCGTCTTCTGGCTTGCCGGCGGTGTGTGGCTGGAGACTGGAAGAAATTACGTCATCAAAAGCCGTGCCTTCTCCCAATTGACAGTCGTCCATCTTTTCTCTTAAATAGGTTTATTCGGTTTCTATTGAACGCAAACACAACGGCTTGATTATTCATGCAGAACGTCAACATTCCGGTTCCTGACGACGTCAACCGAATTCTGAATGATCTGACCCGGCATTTTCAGACATCGTCGGATGCGGAAACCATTCATCATGCCTTGCGGCTTTCTCAATTGGTGGCATCCTGTTCAAGCGACGGCGTGGCGCGGATGGTCAATTCCGAGAACAAGATCGTCTCGGTTCGACTGTCGGCAAACCCATATGCAAGCATACTGAGCGAAAACGCCCGTTTTCGTGACGTTCACGCCGGACAGCGCGGCTTTATTCTATGCAATGGCGAGAGCATAAAGCAACAGGATTTGACCCCGTTGCGCAATGAAACCGTCATGACAGTATCGAATGGCTATTTTCATACCGATTACGAGATTATTCGGCCCCGATATCATTGCTTGCCGCAGATTACTTATACATCGATCTGGACTCGAGAGACCACGGTGTCTTGGTTCCGTGAAATGCACGCTCAATTATTGTCTGAAGTTATTTTCCTGAGTACTTCAGAGTGTGCGCTTGTTCAAGAGGAAAAGCTGTTTCCGGGTCGTGATGTTCGTTACGTCGATATGCGTTTGGGCATGGCAATGCCAACGGATGGTGCGATTTTCGATATCACGCGTACGATCCCGTCAATCCAGTCCTCCCCAATCCTTTGCCTGATGCTCATGATGTATATGGGGTTCAAAGAGATTTATCTGATCGGCACCGATCATGATCAAATTCAGAAGGGGGTCTATAAATATCCTTTTGAACCAAGAGCGGTAAAGGATGCGGATCACAGTGTCGATGCGGCCGGTCGGCCCACCGAGTCCATGTTTGATCAAATGACCAGTATGATCAGTCTCTGGGCGCAATATCGTGTCATGAAATCTTTGGCGCATCGCAATGGTATTAAAATATACAACTCCTCCAATGGCGGTATGTTGGACGAATTTGAAAGAATATCGTTAGAATCTCTTTTCTAGTTTATTGTGGCATGATCAAGCACTTTGATAAGTTTTGCTTGATTTTATGTTATAATGGTTGCAATGACGCAAATGATCTTGGCTGATTTGAAGGGAAAGCAAAAATGACAATCGAAAACTATTTGCGCCCCCTTATGGAGATTTTTTGGCTGCGACCAGAAACAGCGGCTTGGCGCGCTTGTGATTGCTTGGCATTGCATGAGGTGGAATTTACTGGTCCTATTGCTGACGTAGGTTGCGGCGATGGACTTTTTAGTTTTACACGCGCCGGTGGGCGGTTGAATTCAGCCTACGACATGTTCTCAACCGTAAACGAGCTGGAAGAATTTTTCGACAAGGTCGATATATATGATCATTTCGATGAGAATACTACTATTCCTATAGTGACTGAAAAGCCGTTGTATAACATTGATGTTGGAGTCGATCAAAAACTATCCCTTCTCAAGAAGGCATATTCTCTCGGATTGTATAATGAAGTCCGACCGGCTGATGCCAATGAAAGTTTACCTTTGGAAGATGGAAGATTTTACACAATATATTCCAATATTGTTTATTGGCTTGATAATTATAGAAATACTTTGCGTGAGATGCGTCGCGCATTGGCTGAGGATGGTCAAATTATCCTGCAGCTTCCTAATATTACGATGAGAGATTATTCCTTTTTTCAACGGCTCTACGTCCGCACCGGGGATCCTTCATGGGAATGGCTGCATCTTATTGATCGCGGACGAAGTGATAATATCCGCCAATGCGGGGTGACGCCATAGAACGGGCGGAAATATACGCTAAGCGGACAAAGCAGGAACGGTTCTTGCTGTCCATCAGACCTCCGTTTGACGGGCAGCGAGCAACTGGAGGTGGATTTCCGGTTTGCATCCTATGCCCGGTCGTTCTGGCTCAGCCTCTACGATTCCGAAAGCTGACATCATCGCCTGCCGAGCTGCTACAGCGGTCGCGCTCCCCATTCCAACTTATCTGGATTCCTGGCTATCCGGTTTTCGGTCTTGCCAGAAATACTGAAATCATTATCTTGCCACTGTGAGCATCGACGCATGTGTCCGCGAATAAGGGGATTTCGGATGGCTGGCAGCTCGGATAGTGGCGGTGCGGCCGACGGCGATAATAAGACGCTGAACTTCAAGGTAAGCCTGGATTTCAAGAAGGAGTTCAAGGGCTTCGCGGTGTCACAGGGCATCACGATGACTGAGCTTCTCAAGGAAGGATTCGCTCTCTCGAAGAAGAAGCGAGAGAAATGACTGCCCGCGCCGAACAGTTTGCGGCTGCGCCTTGGGACGCGCCGCAGCGATGACGATTCCCCCCCCCGACGACACTTTCGCGGCGGCACAGTGGCTGTTTGCCATTGGCAACGGCAACCTCCCGCTCACCGAAGGGCTGGTCGCGGTCGACGGCTTCAATCCAGAAGGGCAATTGCCCGACGTGGTGTCCGTCGTCGAGCGCGCGCAAAGCTACGGCGCGCGTGCCGTGCTGTTCGAAGCGGAGCGCCATGGCCGCGCGCCGGTCGCGCAGGCGTTCGTGTTCAATCAGCAGGACCATAGCGATGACGCCGAATTTGCCGAACTCCACAAGCGTCTGTGGAGCTGGGGTGGCGTCCCGCTCATCTATCGAACCGGTCCCGGCGTTATCCAACTCTTCCGCTGCGTCCACGAACCCGACTTCCTGGGCGATGACGACATCCCGATCATCAACCCGATCCGGACGCTAAAGGTCGGCGCCGACATCGCCGCACGGGAGATTTGGTGGGATTTCGACCGTATCCATAACGGTGCGATCTGGGACGATCCCGACGCCTGCGACCTCATGCTGTCCGCCTCGAAGTCGGCGCATCGCCAGCTCGTCGCCGGCGTGCGGGCGCTCGCCATCCAGCTTTCGAACAGCGGGCTCCTTGATGGGCGGCTGCGCCGGCGGCTTCTCATCCTCTCGCTGCTGATCGCCTATCTCGAAGAGCGGCTTGTCCTACAGCCCGAGGATTTCGCTGCGGCGCTACCCGGCGCCGAGCGCTTCTTCCAAGTGCTAGCCAATGGGCCGGCTCTCGTCAAATTGCTCGAGACGCTGGAGGAGCGCTTCAACGGCCACGTCTTCCGGCTAACCGATGCGGACCGCAACGTGCTCAGCTCAAGCACCGAACTCGGCCGTTATGCCCGCTTGGTCCAGGGCTATGAGGACGAGAACGGCCAGATCAGCTTCTGGCGCCTCTATTCGTTCCGCGACCTCCCCGTCGAGCTCATCAGCAATATCTACCAGCTGTTCGTGAAGGACGCATCCAGCTCGATCTACACACCGCCTGCACTCGTGCGGCTGATGCTCGAGGAAGTGCTGGATTGGGGCCGGATCGACAAGCTGATGGCTGGCGACGGTGTCATATTGGACCCAGCATGCGGATCGGGTGTGTTCTTGGTCGAAGCCTATAAACGGCTCGTCCTTCACTGGCGGTCGCGCAACGGCTGGGGCCGACCGGGCGTCGACGTGCTGCGCAAGCTGCTCATCCGCGTTCATGGCATCGATCTCGAAGACGGCGCGGTCGAGCTCGCGGCGTTCAGCCTGTGCCTTAGTCTTTGCGATGCGCTGGAACCAATGGAGATCCGTGCGAGCATCAAACTGTTCCCGCAGCTCGCCGGCGAAACATTGCACCACAGCTGCTTCTTCGACGCGAAGCGGCGGTCCCTCGTTAACTCCCCCGTCTCAATCGTGATCGGCAATCCGCCATTTGAATCCGTGCTCACGACGGACGGCGCGAAGCGAAGTGCAGCAGCCTATGGCGAGGAGCACGGCCAGCTAGCCGACAACCAACTGGCCTATCTGTTCCTGCACGACGCGATGGGCATGCTCGCTCAGAACGGCGTCCTTGCGATGATCGAGCCGGCGGGCTTCCTCTACAACCGAAATGCACAGAACTTTCGGCGGGCATTCCTAGAGCAGTGGCGCGTGCGCGAACTGCTCGACTTCGTGTCGGTCCGTGGCATGTTCAAAAAGGGCGCTGCCGACCCCAAGATCGTGGTCGTCATCGCCGAGGCGACCAAGCCCGAGGCGAATAACCGTATTCTTCATGCCGTCTTCCGTCGCAGCGGAAGGGCGACCGCCGAGCAGGGATTCGACATCGACTATTACGATCTCCATTGGGTCCGGAACACCGAGGCCAAGGAGGCCGCTGATATATGGCGCTCGAACCTCCTCGGCGGTAGCCGTGTACGCGATCTGGTTCAGCGTCTTCGGCAATATCCAACGCTGCGAGATGCCGCCATACGTCACGAGTGGGACTTCGGTGAAGGCTTTATTGCAGGTGGCCGAGCCGTTTCTCGGTCTGCAGAACACTTGATTGGTCAGCCGCTGCTTCCAACGGAGTCGCTCTCTGACACAGGAATTGACGCCACCTATCTGCAGAAAGTGCCAGATCAACCGATCAAAGGCCCTCGTTCCGCGAAACGTTTCACTCCTCCGTTCCTATTGGTAAAAGAAAACGAGGACATTCACCATGGGCTTTGGAACGGTCACTATTTAACCTACAAGCACCGCATCATGGGTTTTGCTGCAAAGGAACACGATCTGCCCAGACTAGAGGCGATCGAGGCATGGTTGCGCAAGGAACGAACCGTTCTCAGGGCGTACATTGCGGGGATTAGCGCCAGTCTATTTGTGCAGCGTGCCAGCGCAATTCTGCAAGCGGACATTCTTGCTCTCCCGTACCCCGATGACGAAGACCTCGACCTGAGTGAAAACGAGCGCATCGTCGCCGAGGATATCGTCGACTTTCAGCGCGACTTCATCCGGCTCGGGACCGGCGCCAAGGTCATGCAGAAGGTGCCAGAGGCAGCGCTCGCGACCTTCGATGAGGTACTCACCACCCAGCTCGGCCAAGTCTATGGTCGCAAGCCACTAAGTCCCCTATCCGCCTATCATTGGGCTGGCGCGGTCTGCAAAGCCTATGCTTTCGGCAGTGGCGCCGTGGACTGGTCGGGTGCCGAGGAACTGCGCGAGAGGCTCGATGCCCTGCTGTGCGAGCGCCGAAAGTCCGGCCTGAACATCACTCGCATCGTCCGCCTCTACGACAAAGAATTCTTGTTCCTGCTGAAGCCCGATCGGCATCGCTTCTGGACTCGGTCAATTGCCCTGCGCGACGCCGACGATGTGCTCGCTGACCTCCGAGCGCAAGGCTACTGATATGCTGGCAGACGAAGGCAATACCACGGCCCATTTGGGCACACTCACCGATGATCTGCTGCTGCCCAAGGAGTGGATCTCGTCTCTCATCGCGTTTATCGCCGGTGCCCTTCCGGCATGGCGCGACGACCCCCGCCGCGCGGAGGAGACGGCCGAAAACCAGCTTACGAAGCAGCTATGTGGTCGCCTTAACAGCCTGTGTCGCCATACGCCCGGGTGGAACTTCTTGCAGTTCCGCCGCGAAGAACCCGACGAGAGCGATGGCCGCCGCGCGATCGACTTGGTGGCAAGCCCGGCCGGCACCATCATCTGGATTAGCGGCCGCAGCTATGACGATTTTCAGTACCTGCTCCCAATCGAGTGCAAGCGTCTGCCTACTCCGGAAGGCAAGGACCGTGACCCACGCGAATATGTGATCACCGGTAGCAGCTCCACCGGTGGGATTCAGCGCTTCAAGGCGGGCCATCACGGCGACCAACATGAACGCGCCGCCATGATCGGGTATGTCCAGGCGAACGACGTTACCCATTGGCACAAGACGGTGGGCACGTGGATCGACGACCTCGCGACCAACTCGGTCACTGGATGGTCGGTGGCCGACAAGCTCACGCTTGCAAGCCACGACAAGACGACGCGCGTCGCCACGCTCGCGTCGACCCACGATCGGACAAAAGGGATCACGTCTAACATCCAGATCGACCATCTCTGGGTAGAAATGTGCTCCACCCGCGACCAGTCTACTTGAGGAACGACCTCAAGAGAGGATCGTGGTTTGGGCTGGCAGGGCATCCTTGCGCTCGGGCTGTCAGATCGCCTCTTGGGGGCACGACGTAGAATGGGCGAAAAATCACGTTAGGCTGGCATTTCGGAAGCGTATTGCCCTTTTGCCTCCCTGTCCCGCTTGACGATTTCCGCCACCGTATTTTTGCTGAGCCCCAGTTCTCTGCCGATCAGTCGATAGCTTCGCCCCGCCGCGACCAAGGCCAGCACCTTGGGCGCGAGCCGGTCTGACTTGGGCCGCTGTCCCGGCTTGCGCCCCAGAACCTTGCCCCGTGCCCTGGCGGCGGCCAAGCCCGACCGGACCCGTTCGCGCAGCAGGTCGCGCTCGAACTCGGCGATTCCGGCCAGGACGGTGGCCATCATACGGCCGGCAGCACTCGCCAAGTCGAAAGTCATGCCGCTCAGCGCGATCACCGAAACACGCCGTGCCTCCAACTCTCGCAAGGTTTCCAGCAAGTCCAGCGTGCTCCGTCCCCAACGCGACAGCTCGGTCACCAACACGACGTCGATGTTCCGGGCCTGGGCAAGCGCCATCACCTTTCGCCGTTCGACGCGGTTGAGTTTGACCCCAGAGCCGGTTTCCTTGAAGACGCCGATCACCTCGTAACCTGCACGGGTAGCAAAGGCCAGAAGGTCGTGTTCCTGCCGCGCACAGGATTGGTCAGCCGTCGAAACCCGGCAATAGAGCGCGGCTCGCTGTCCCAATTGAACCCTCCCGGCGGGATGGCCTTGAAAGCCGTATTCCAGCTAGGGTCGCAGCCATCCAAAACAGACTATACTCCAACTGGGACAGTCCCTCCATGCCGCGCCGCCGCGTCCTCACCGACGCCCAGACCACCGCCCTGTTCGCCCTGCCCACGTCCGAGCCGGACCTGATCCGCCATTACACCCTCGGCCCTGACGACATGGCGGTCATCGCCCGGCGCCGCCGGCCGCACAACCGCCTTGGCTTT
Source organism: Azospirillum doebereinerae (assembly GCF_003989665.1). Taxonomy (GTDB): domain Bacteria; phylum Pseudomonadota; class Alphaproteobacteria; order Azospirillales; family Azospirillaceae; genus Azospirillum; species Azospirillum doebereinerae. The sequence continues at coordinate 178,162 of NZ_RZIJ01000013.1, forward strand.
GCCCTCCAGCTCTGTGCCCTGCGTTATCCCGGTCGGCTGATTCGGCCCGGCGAACTGGTCCCGCCGGCGATTGTCGCATTCCTGGCAGGTCAGCTCGACGTGGATCCGGACGCTCTTGCCGACTACGCAATCCGCGCCCCGACCCGCTACGATCAGCTGGACGCGCTGTGCGAAGCCTTCGGCTTCCGCACCTTCACCCAACCCGACCATAGGGAACTCTCGGCGTGGCTGGTGCCGATTGCCCTGGCGACGGTCAGCGCGATCATGGTCGCCGAGGCGCTGATGGCGGAATTGCGGCGCCGACGCATTGCCGCCCCGGGGACCACCACGATCGAGCGCATGGTGGCCACCGCCCTCCTGCAGGCAGAACGCCACGCTGCCGCCAAGCTGAACTCCATCCTGTCTCCGGAACACCGCTCGGCATTGGACACGCTGCTGGACAACCATCCAGGAACCGCGGTCAGTTCCCTGACCTGGACCCGCCAACCGCCCGGCACGCCCGGTCATCGGTCCATGGCGCGCTTGGTCGATCAACTCCGGCATCTCCGGCAGGTGGGGATCGACCCTGCGGCGACCGATGGCGTTCATGCCGACCGGATCCGGCAGCTCGCCCGCGAGGGAAGCCGCCTGACCGCCCAGCACCTCCGGGCGCTTGGGCCGCTCCGCCGCCACGCCGTCCTGGTGGTGACGGTGCTGGACACGATCACCCGCCTCACCGATGAGGCCATCGGCCTCTTCGACCGGTTAATCGGGCGGATGTTCCGGCGGGCCGAACGGCGCGCTTCGGCCGAACTCCAGAACAACGCCCGGTCCATGAACGACAAGGTGCGCCTGCTGGTCAAGCTCGGCGACGCCCTGATCGAAGCCAGGAAAGCCGGAATCGACGCGTTCGCCGCGATGGACAAGGTGATCCCCTGGGACCGGTTCGCCGAGGTCGTCGCGGACGCCAAGGGGATGACCAAAGACGATGGCCCGGACTACCTCGCTCTCGCCGAAACGAACCATGCCCTGCTGCGGCGGGTCGGCCCGCTGTTTCTGGACGCCTTCGAATTCCAGGGCATCGCCGCCGTGGCCGGGCTGCTTCGCGCGGTCGCAACGCTGCGCACCTTCTATGCCGGCAGTCGGCGAACCCTGCCGAAGGACATCCCGACCAATTTCATCCGACGGAGTTGGCGGGCGGTCGTCCTTCGCGACGGCGCGATCGACGGTCGGGCCTTCGAGCTGTGCCTATTCGCGGAGCTTCGGGACCGGCTGCGCGCCGGCGATGTCTGGGTGGTCGGCAGCCGGCAATACCGAGCGGTGGAGGACCAGCTCATCCCAAGGCCCCTGTTCACCACCATGCAGGCGGCCGGCCCACTGCCGGTGGCGGTGCCGACCGACGCCACACGCTATCTCCAGGATCGGAAGGGGATGCTGGAAGCGCGGCTGCGCGAGGTCTGCGACAAGGCCGCCCAGGACCAGCTTGTAGATGTGCGCCTCAGCGGCGACACCCTCAAGATCTCCCCGCTGCAAGCGGCGACGCCGGAAGACGCGGAACGGCTGGCCGACCAAGTCTATGCGTTGCTGCCACGGGTGCGGATCACCGATCTCCTCGACGAGGTTGCCGAGTGGACTGGCGCCGCCGACTGTTTCACCCATCTGCGCACCGGCCTGCCGGCCGAGGACCGTCGCGTCATCCTGACCGCCGTGTTGGCCGATGCCACCAATCTTGGACTGACCCGCATGGCCGAGGCGTGCAGCGTCGCCAGCTACAAGCGGCTCGCCTGGACGGCGGGGTGGCATGTCAGCGAGGACGCCTACGGCCGGGCCCTGGGCCGGATCGTGGCGGTCCAGCAGGCGCAACCACTGGCCGCTCACTTCGGCAGCGGAACGGCCTCCAGTTCCGATGGCCAGCACTTCCCGCTTGGCGGGCGAGGCGAGGTGACCGGCGCCGTCAACCCCCACAAGGGCTCCGGCCCGGCGATCTCCTTCTACACCCACGTCTCGGACCGTTACGCGCCCTACCACACCAAGTCGATCTCGGTGGCGGAGAGCGAGGCGGCCCACGTCATCGACGGCCTGCTCTACCATGGCGCGGACATCGGGATCGCCGTCCACCATGTCGATGGAGGCGGCGTTTCGGACCATGTCTTCGCATTGTGCCATCTCCTTGGCTTCCGCTTTGCGCCGCGCATTCCCAACCTGCACGATCGGCGCCTTTACACCTTCGGGCCGGCGGCAACCTGGCCGACCCTGGAGCCGTTCATCGCCGGGCGGATCGACGAGGCGCTGATCCAAGCGCACTGGGAAGACTTGCTGCGGTTGGCCACCTCGATCCGGACCGGCACCGTGCCCGCGTCGCTGATACTGAAACGGCTCGGCTCCTATCCTCGGCAGAACGGATTGGCCTTGGCGCTTCGGGAGATCGGACGCATCGAGCGGACTGCTTTCAGCTTGGAGTGGTTGCAAAATCCGGCACTTCGCCGCCAAGCCACGACCGAATTGAACAAGGGGGAGTCTCGCAACGCGCTCGCCCGCGCCGTCTGCTTCCACCGCCTTGGACGCATCCGCGACCGGACGCCGGAGAGTCAGCAGCACCGCGCCGGCGGCCTCAATCTGGTCGTGGCCGCGATCATCCTTTGGAATACCGTCTACATGGGACGGGCCATCGATGCTCTGCGCGCCGACGGCGAACGCATTTCCGACGAACTGTTGAGCCATCTCGCGCCCCTCGGATGGCAACACATCAACCTGACCGGCGACTATCTCTGGAGTGCGGACCGGGTGCCGGACACGTCGGGATACCGTTCGCTACGCGCTCCAATCCAACTCCTGGCCGCCTGATGTTCCCGCTTTGTCCGCTTAGCGTATATTTTCGCCCGTTCTATGGCGTCACCCGAATGCAAAACTTATGCTGAATGGAAGGAGATTTTTTCTGATGAAGGTTTGAGGATCGTCCATCACCGAAATTATCTCTCGAAGAATATTCTTGAAGCCTGGGATATCGGGTTGCGCCCAATCTCTCCCTTCTTGATCGAGATGGCAAACGTTTTGCCGCCGGAGAAACGTCTTGATATAAAAGAGCGTTGGGTAGAGGCGATGATGCCTCTGGTGTCTCCATTTTGCTTGATGGAGAATTCCACTGACGAAATCCATCCACCAGGATTTCATTTGTTTGTCCTGAAGAAGATTAAATAGAAGCATACAGCGCATTTCGTCAATTTCTGGTTGCTATTTTTCCATGAAGTGCTTGCGAGAAAAGTGAATCGCTTTCTTGCCGGTCCGGGCATTTGCCTTCGGGGGCATTCCTGGGGGAAAAGATTGAGATAGAGGCACCAAGTTGCTATTCGATGGGGCGACAGCAAGAAGGCGGAAACAGACGATGCGTGTTGGGATCTTTCGCTCCATGCCTTGGTACGCGGGCGGTGCGTTCCAATACGAAAAGGTTCTGCTCGACGCGCTTGCCGAGGTAGCGCTCACCAGCGCCGACGAAATCTCCTGCCTTGCCCGTCCCGATGAGAATCTCCACAACCTGGTGGTCGATGGCGGCCTGTCCTACAGAGGGTTGCCTCTGCGGTCCCTGGGGGCGGCGTCTTTCCAGCAGCGGCCGCTGGAAACCTACCTCAATCAGCCCCCTCAGGTGATGCCGGCGCTCGATTCGAACGTCATCTACCTCGACCGGGGCATGGCAAAGCTGTTTCGTAGCTCCGGGATCGACTGGGTGTTCCAGCTTCAGCCGAGCGAGACGGCTTTTTCCGCACTCGTGCCGTTCGTGATGCCGATCCATGACCTGCAGCACCGCCTGCAGCCGGAATTCCCAGAAGTCAGTGCCCACGGGCAGACGGGGTATCGCGACTATCTGTACCGGAACGCCTGCCGTTACGCGACGCTCATCCTGGTGGAGTCGGAGCATGGAAAGCAGGATGTGCTGCGTTTCTATGGCGACGCCATCGGCGAGGACCGCATCCGCGTCCTGCCCCTGTATCCGCCGATCCGGCAGGGAGGAATGCCGAGCGAGAGCGACCTGCAGAGAGTGAGGGCCAACTATGGCCTGCCGCCGCGCTATTTCTTCTATCCCGCCCAGTTCTGGCGCCACAAGAATCACCGGCTGATCCTCCAGGCGCTGCGTCGGATCGAAGAGGAGACGGGAGAGACGATCCCCCTGGTTCTGTCCGGTACCTACGTCGATCCGGTGCGCGCCATTGCTTTCAAGGAGATGATGGATTTCGCCGTGGAGATCGGCGTTCGCGACCGCGTCTCCTACCTGGGATGGGTTCCCGATGAGGACATGCCGGCCCTCTACAGGCTGTCGGCGGGCCTGGTCATGCCGACCTTCTTCGGCCCCAGCAACATTCCGGCCCTGGAGGCCTGGAACTATGGACGGCCCGTCATCACCTCGGACATTCCAGGTCTGCGCGAACAGACCGGCGATGCCGGTTTGCTGGTCGATCCACGGTCGCCGGAGCAGCTGGCGGCCGCGATGCTGCGGCTTTGGCGCGACGAAGCGTTCGGCAATGAGCTGGCCGAGCGCGGGCGGCGGCGTCTGGCGGCCTGTGACTGGGCGGATTTCGTCCGGCAGGTGGGCGGCATCGTCGCGGATGCCAGTGCGCGCGTCCAGGATGGCCGAAGCCCGCGCTATCCCGCGGCGGAGCTTTGATCCTGTGCGGCCGTTCCCATAAAAGCCTTGTATCGGCGCCGATTTCGAAAGAAGGATGAGCGATCGACGATTCCGTTTGCCGTTGGGTGTGTGGGACTATGATCGAACGTATCGAATTCGACGGCAGACAGCTGGCTTTGATCGTGCGCAGCAGCTTTCACGAGACCGGAATTCATTTCTTCACGGAAAGCCATCTTTCCCAACAGCTTGCCTATATGCGGCATCCGCTCGGCCATGTGATCCAGCCGCACATCCACAACCCGGTCCCACGTGAGGTGCAGTACACCCAGGAGGTCCTCTTCCTGCGCCGGGGACGGCTCCGGGTGGATTTCTACACCGAGGCGGGTGTCTATCTGGAAAGCCGTGAACTGGGGCCGGGTGATGTCATACTGCTGGCGACCGGTGGTCATGGCTTCGAGACTCTCGAAGAGGTCGAGATGATCGAGGTGAAGCAAGGGCCCTACGCCGGCGATGTCGACAAGACCCGCTTCTCCGGTATCGACGGTGCCCAGGCACGCATAACCAAACCCTGAGTGGGAGTGTCGACGTCTTATGATCCCGGTTTCTGAACCGCTCCTCGGCGAGCGCGCCCTCACCTATGTTCAGGAGGCGGTCAACTCGGGCTGGGTGTCGTCCGACGGTCGCTTCATCACCGAATTCGAACGGCTTTGGGCCGAGTATTGCGGCGTGCGGCACGGAGTGGCCGTGTGCAACGGCACCATCGCGCTCGAAGTGGCGGTGCAGGCGCTTGGGCTGGAGCCGGGTTCCGAGATCATCATGCCCAGCCTGACCATCATTTCCTGCGCGTTGGCCGTGATCGAGGCCGGCTGTGTGCCGGTGCTGGTCGATTGCGAGCCGGACAGCTGGTGCATGGACATGGCGCAGGTCGCCGCAAAGATCACCCCACGCACCAGGGCGATCATGCCGGTCCACATGTATGGCCATCCGGTGGACATGGCCCCGCTGCTGGAGCTTGCGGAGCGTCACGGCCTTGCGATCGTGGAGGACGCCGCGGAAGCGCATGGCGCTGAATACCATGGCCGGCGGGCCGGTGGCTTGGGCACGCTGGGCTGCTTCAGCTTCTACGCCAACAAGATCATCACCACCGGCGAAGGCGGGATGGTGGTGACGGACGATGATGCCCTCGCGGAGCGGATGCGCAGCCTGCGCAACCTCTGCTTCCGCCGCGACCGCCGCTTTCTGCACACGGAACTTGGTCACAATTATCGGATGACCAACCTCCAGGCGGCCATCGGCGTGGCCCAGGTCGAGCAGATCGAGGATCATCTGCAACGCAAGCGGCGTATGGCCGCCCTCTACCAGGACCGCCTCGGCGACCTGCCCCTGTCCCTGCCGGTCGAGCGGCCCGGCGTGCGCAACGTTTACTGGATGTATGGAGTGGTGCTGGACGATTCCGTGCCTTTCGACGCCGTGGAGTTCGCCCGACGCCTGCGCAGCCGTGGCGTGGACACACGCCCCTTCTTCCTGGGCATGCACGAGCAGCCGGTCCTGCATGATCGCGGGCTGTTCGTGGACGAGCGCTACCCCGTTACGGAACGGTTGGCGCGGCGCGGCTTGTACCTTCCCTCCGGCCTTCCTCTGACCGAGGAGCAGATCGATACGGTCGCCGTCGCCGTCCGGGAGGTCCTGTCATGACCGGAGTCTTTGGAGAGGGTTACGCCGCCGCTTACGACAACCTCTACCGGAGCAAGGATTACGAAGGGGAATGCGATCTCATCGAGCGCATCCTGGCCGAACACGGCGGCGGCGGCCCTCGCCGTCTGCTCGACCTTGGCTGCGGCACCGGCGGCCATGCCCTGCCCCTGGCCCAACGCGGCCACAGGGTTACCGGGGTGGACCGGTCTCCAGGCATGCTGGTGCAGGCGCGTGAGAAGGCCGGTCAGATGACGCTGCCGGCCGGGGTGGACTCCCCGGCCTTCCATCAGGGCGATGTCCGCGACTTGGAATTGGGACGCCGGTTCGAAGCGGTCCTGATGATGTTCGCTGTGCTGGGCTACCAGCATGAGAACGCCGACCTCCTTGCGGCCCTTGCCACGGTGCGGCGGCATCTGGAGCCGGGAGGCCTGTTTGTCTTCGACGTCTGGAACGGCGCGGCGGTTCTGTCCGACCGGCCGGGTCAACGGATCCGGACGGTCCGGGAAAACGACGATCGCATCGTGCGCACCACCGAGACGCGTCTGGATGCCGTGCACCAGCGCTGCCATGTTCGTTTCAACCTGTTGCGCATCAAGGGTGACCGGGTCGTCGACGAGCAGGACGAGGAGCACGTCATGCGCTTCTTTTTCCCGCAGGAGCTCGGTTTGGCGCTTGGCTTCGCCAAGCTGCAACTGCTCGACCTGCGCGGCTTTCCCGACTATGCGGCGGCGCCCGACGAAAGGGCTTGGAACGTCATCGGCGTCGCCCGCGCTGTGTGAGGATTGGCGCGACGCCGGAAGATGCTCCGGCGTCGCGCGCGCCTGTCCGGCCGCTGGTGAGCCGACGCTTTGCCGCCCCGGCGGGGCCGCGCACCACGGCCGGGCGCAGAACGGCGCATCAATACGGCCGTTTGCCCCCGCGCTGTTTTCGTAAAATCCCGGCAGACTCCCGCCCACAATTGAGCAAAACATCCAGACATGACAAAAATGGCAGAAAATCTCCATGTTGCTGCGGATAAATTGGATGTGAAAATTCCTGAATTTCCAATATTATCCCAGCATCACTAAAAAATTCTGGCTTCATATAATTCACAGCTCCGGTACCAGAAATGTAATGCGTCCCATCAACCGCTTGCAATAGCGCGATTAGCCGTTCATTTTTTCCGCCTGAGCATTTTAATTTGGAAGATAGAATGATTTCTGTCTTTATTTCAAAAACATCAAGGAAAAATCTTATGAATTCTTCGTTGAATTTTGAGAGAGATGTTTCCCCGTTTTTATACATGCTGAATATGATTTCAGAAAATTCAGTATAGAATTTTGCCTTTCTATAATTTTCATAGAGCTTGTTGGCGTGGGCTTCAGACCATTTTTGTCGGTCTTTTGACAGTTCCATATTCATGATAAGGGTGCCAAGACTGGCGGCCTGAACCGGCAGTGTAAGCCATGCCGCTCCATTAGCGGTCTTTATCTTGTCACGATGATGCCAGCCATGCTTGCTGAATTGAACGTCATCAAGAATAATGAATACGTCGCTATCAATAAGTCTGTCAAAAAATCCAAGATAAGGCAGGAAATCTGGTTGGTGAATACAAACGCGTCTCATGCCGGGGGCTTTCGTTGTGGCCTGAAGGGAAAAAGTGACGCTTCCCGACGAATCATTCGCCTAGGGCTGGACCTTCACAAGGGGTACGTTCCAGCTCCTGCAATCGGCCACCGAACATAGACCGCTTGCCCAATCGCCACCAGACCCTCCGATCCTCGCCGACCAATCCCTCCACCCTGAGGAAACGCCCGGGCTCTGGCCGCACCGCGCCATCGAGAGACGCCTCATGAAGCTCGTGGCTTTGACAAGGAATTTTTCTTGAGTTACTGCATCGGTCTGGAGAGCTTTTCGGGTGTCGATCATGAGAACGGTAGCGCTTGGCGACAAAAGGGTGGGGCCGGGGCAACCGGTCTACGTCATCGCAGAAATCGGTGGCAACTTTATTCGAGCCGAGGATGGATTCCGTCTGATCGACTTGGCCATCGCGGCCGGCGTCGACGCCGTCAAGGTGCAGACTTTCCGCGCTGAAACCCTGACCACGCGCTCCGCCATCTTCGACATGGAAAACACCGGCGTGGTGTCCCAGTGGGAGTTGTTCCGGAAATTCGAGTTGAGCGACGCCACCCATCGCGAGGTGTTCGACTATGCCCGCTCGAAGGGCATGTTCATCTTCTCGACCCCGACGCATTCCACCGACGTCGATATGCTGGAAGGGCTGGGGGTGCTCGCGCACAAGATCGGTTCCGACGATGCCGTCAACATACCGCTGCTGAAGCATGTTGCCCGCACCGGCAAACCGGTCCTGCTCTCCACCGGCATGTGCACCATGAGCGAGGTGCGGCGTTCCGTCGACGCCATCCTCGAGGAGGGAAACGACCAGCTGATCCTCTTCCATTGCACCACCAACTATCCCACCCATGCCGAAAGCGTGAATCTGGGGGCCATGGTGGCCATGCAGCGGGAGTTTCGCCTGCCGGTCGGCTATTCCGACCACACCTTGGGCACCGATGTCAGCTATGCCGCCGCTGTCCTCGGGGCAACAATTCTGGAATTTCACTTCACCCACGACAAGAACGCCGAAGGCCCCGACCACATGCTGTCCAAGGACCCGGCGGAGACGGCGGAATTGGTGCGCAAGGTGCGTGTGCTGCCGACCATTCTGGGGGACGGGGTGAAGCGCCCGATGGCGACCGAAATGAACACCCGCCGCAACAACCGCAAAAGTCTTGTGCTGACGGCCGATGTGAAAGCCGGTGAAAAGATCAACCCTGCAAACATGACGATCATGCGGCCAGGTTACGGAATTCCATGTGAGCATTATTATTCCATTCTTGGGAAGACTGCCGGTCGTGATTTGAAGGCTGATGACGTATTGAATTGGGAAGATATATTCTGATCTAACAATTTTTGTCAAATATTCTTATGAAGACATCAGTGTAGAATTTTATATTGCTTCTGCTAAATTTTCATATTTCCGAGTTAGGCTTTTTCTGGGCTGGTTGATTGTTTTTGTTTGCGCTCTCGGCTTGCGTTATTTCCACGAATTTTCTTTTTGCCTGCAGGAAACAGCGCGGAGATGTGTCTCAACGAGGGTTGAAAATTCGAGATGCCAAAGGCTATGGTCTGATTAACGTCGGTGCGGTGCATCGGCCCGGCATCAAGATCGTCAATCCTTCCATTCTGTTGACCGGCTCGACGGTCTCATGGACGGGGTATCCTGAGGCCGGTCAATTCAAGGAATGGGCATCGTGAGCGACGGTTTTGTTCTTGTGACCGGTGCGGACGGCTTCATCGGTTCACATCTGGTCGAAGCCTTGGTCAAACGGGGCAAAGCCGTCAGAGCCTTCGTCCAGTACAATTCCTTCAACAGTTGGGGCTGGCTCGACCACGCGCCGCCCGAAGCGTTGCGGGGCGTGGACGTGGTGGCCGGCGACATCCGAGATTTCGCCTCCATCCGGGCAGCGATGAAGGGGTGCGACACGGTTTTTCATCTGGCAGCGCTGATCGCCATCCCTTACTCCTACCAAGCACCGCAGACCTACATCGACACGAACATCACCGGGACGCTGAACATCCTGCAGGCGGCGCGGGAACTCGGCGTGTCGAAGGTGGTCCACACATCGACCAGCGAGGTTTACGGGACCGCGCGTTTCGTTCCGATTACCGAGGAGCATCCGCTCTGCGCCCAGTCGCCCTATGCGGCCAGCAAGATCGGCGCGGACCAGATGGCCCTGGCCTGCCATCTGTCCTTCGGAACCCCGGTCGCCATCGCCCGGCCATTCAACACTTACGGCCCTCGGCAGTCGGCCCGCGCGGTGATCCCCACCATCATCACCCAGGCCTTGTCCGGGCGCCCGGGGATCAAGCTTGGGGCCGCGCACACGACCCGCGACTTCAATTATGTCCAGGACACCGTGGCCGGCTTCCTGGCGGTGGCGGACAGTCCGAATTCCATCGGGCAGACCATCAACATCGGCAGCAACTTCGAAATCTCCATTGCGGAGACGGTGGCCGTGGTGGCCGAGGTGATCGGGGTTCCGCTCGACATCTTCTCCGAACAGGCGCGCGTCCGTCCGGCGGACAGCGAAGTGGAAAGGCTGTGGGCGGACAACTCCAAGGCCCGGGTGCTTCTGGGCTGGGAGCCTCGCTACGGCGGCCGGGCGGGGTTCATGCGCGGCATTGCCGAGACCGTGGACTGGTTCCGCGACCCCAAGAACGTCGCCAGCTACAAGTCCGACAGGTACAACGTATGACGCAAGCCGCCGATTTCGAAGCCGTCTGCATCGCGCCGACCCTGTCCATCCGTGAGGCGCTCGATTGCCTGGACAGGGGGCACAAGCGGATCCTGCTGATCCTTGCCGACGACCAACGGTTGCTTGGAGTGGTGACCGACAGCAATTTCCGGCGTGCCATGCTCACCCCGGTGGACCAGAGCCTTCCGGTATCGACGATCATGACGACGCAGCCGGTGGTGGCCGACGCCGGCATGTCAGCCGACCAGATGCTGTCGCTCATGGAGCGCACCCACTGCCACGAGTTGCCGGTCGTCGGTTCCGACGGGCGGGTGTTGCGTCTGGTGCTGATCGAGGAGTTGCTCGCCCTGCGCAGCAGACTCCACGAGAAGACCGCCGTGGTGATGGCGGGAGGGTTGGGGGAACGGCTGCGTCCGCTTACCGAGGAAACACCGAAGCCGATGCTGGCGGTCGGCGACCGGCCCATCCTGTTCACGCTGCTCGATCAGATGCTGTCGGCCGATTTCACCCGCATCTACCTGATGCTGAACTACAAGGCCGATGTCATCATCGATGCGGTGTCGAAGATACCGCGTTACCAGGGGGTCGTGCGCTTCGTCCGGGAGACCGAACGGCTGGGTACCGCCGGCGCGCTTGCGCTGCTGCCGGAACGGCTGGACAGGCCCTTCATCGTTGCCAACGCGGATCTTTTGACCAAGGTCCCCTTCGACGATATGCTGCGCTTCCACGCGCGGGAGGACAACGAGATCACCGTCGCCCTGAAGGAAGTGCAGTTCAAACTGCCTTATGGCATCGCCACCCTGGAGGGCACGCGGATCACCGCCTTGCTCGAGAAGCCGACCCTGACCCATTTCATCAACGCCGGGGTCTATGTCATGTCGCCCGCCGCGTTGGCCCGCATTCCACCGAACATACGCTTCGATGCGACCGACCTCATCGCCGGCGCCATCGCCGACGGCGAACGGATCGGTTCCTTCCCCGTGCACGAATACTGGATCGACATCGGCCAGCCGGCGCAGTTGCAACAAGCCAACCAAGATTATCACTCTGTTTTCGGTAGCCGCGAGCAGGATCAATAGAATGTCGTACATTCCGATCAACAAGGGCCAGTTCACCCTGGAAACGCCGGAACGGGAAGCGGCATTCGAACGTCACCGCGGTGCGGGATGCGAGGAGGCCTACCGGGAAAACCGCCGACAGTGGGCGGAGTTTCCCCGGACGCGGCATCTGGCCGACTATCCGCTGCACGTCGATCTGGAGCTTGCTTCGCTCTGCAACCTCCGCTGCCCGATGTGCTACACCATCACCGCGGACTTCCGGCGGCGGGTGAACGCCAAGCTGATGGACTACGACCTGTTCACCCGGCTGGTGGACGAATGCGCGGCTGGCGGGGTCTACTCGATCCGGCTCAGCCTGCGCGGCGAAGCCTTCCTGCATCCCCGCATCGTCGATTGCATCCGCTATGCCAAATCCAAAGGCATCAAGGAGGTCTCGACGCTGACCAACGGCGGCCGGCTGGACGAGGCGATGTTCACCGAGATCATGGAGGCGGGCCTCGACTGGCTGACGGTCTCCATCGACGGCATTGGAAAGGTCTATGACGAGATCCGTCGGCCGCTCAAGTTCGACCGCATGGTCGAGAAGTTGGGAAACTTCAAGCGCATCAAGGAAGAGGCCGGCCAAGTCAAACCGGTGGTGAAAGTCCAGACCGTCCTGCCGGCCATCGAAGCGGATCCCCAGGCCTATTACGATATCTTTGCGCCCATCGTCGATCTGGTCAGCGCCAACCCTCTGATCGGTTACACCGACGACACCAGCAACTTGCCTCGGGTCCCTGATTTCAGCTGCCCGCAGGTCTACCAGCGGCTGGTGGTGGGCGCCGACGGCCGCTACATGATGTGCTCGAACGACGAGCGGCAGGAGGTCGACATCGGCGACGCCAACGTCCAGACCATCCACGAGGTTTGGCACGGCCCCGAGATGACCCGGATCCGCGAACTGCACGCGACCCATCGCGCTTGTGGCAAGCTCGTCCCCTGCGCTCAATGCTATCTGCCATTGCAGACCTACGACGATGCGGTGCAGGTGGGGGGGCGTTCGGTGGTCGCCCCGAAATATGTGGATGGAAAGACCCGCGTGTCGGATCTCGACACTCCGGAGCGCTGGAAACGCCCTGCGATCACAATATGACGCTCGTGAAAGGGGGAGGGGAGGCATCCAAACCCGTGCTGGTGACCGGCGCCACCGGTTTCGTCGGACGGGCGCTGGGCGTGGGGCTCGACGCCGCCGGGATCGGGTGGATCGGGGCATCGCGCGCCGGCGGTTTCGATCTGGAAGACGCCGCCATTGGCGCGCGTCTTCCGGATTGCCGCATCCTCATCCATTTGGCCGGCCGTGCAGGCGTACCGGAAAGCTGGGACCAGCCTGCGGCGTACCATCGGACGAACACGCTGACCACCTTGGCGGCCCTGGAGCACGCCCGCGCCTGCGGTGCCGGGTTCGTGCTGATGAGCAGCTACATGTACGGCGTCCCGCAGAGGCTGCCGATCGACGAAACCCATCCGGTGGACTGCCGCAACCCCTACGCCCACAGCAAGCATCACAGCGAGTTGCTGTGCCATGCCTATGCGCAGGATTTCGGGGTCCCCGTGACCATCCTGCGGCCGTTCAATATTTTCGGTCCCGGTCAGGGGACGAACCAAGTGATTCCGCACATCCTCGCCCAAGCGCTGGACGAACCGGTCATTCGCGTCAACGACCTGGCGCCCCGCCGCGACTATCTGTGGATCGGCGATCTGGTGGACGCGCTGTTGCGGGTCATTTCAGCTCCCACCCACGTTTCCGGACGTGGCCCGGCCGTCTACAACCTTGGAAGCGGCGTCAGCCACAGCGTTGCCGAGATCGTCGACGCCGTCGTGTCGCTGGTCGGCCCGCGCCGCATCGTTTGTGCCGACACGGCGCGGCTGAATGAGATACCCGACTGCGTGTGCGACGCCAGTCGTTTCCGGCAAGCCTTCAACTGGCAACCGATGACCGATTTGCCAGTCGGCCTGCGCCTGATGCTGGATCATGCCGGCAATGGGCCGATGAGGTGAACAGACCTCTTGTGTGCTGAACGGGTGTGCCGTCACCCTTCTCTCAAAGCCGTTACTGCTTCAGCTGCTTGCAAATTTCATAGGGCATGGGACGATGAATCGTTACAGCGGTCTGTACAAAAGCATCAGCGATGCAGTGGATCACTGCGATCCTGTTTTGCGTGAAAAGATGCGAGCAGACGCTGTCAATAGTTTTTCTTCAAGGACAAACATCGCCAAACCCAATAACTTCAAGATAGGAGAATGCGAGACACAGATGTTGATGTCTGTCATGGCCTCCTGTCCCTCTGAGAAAGATTCTCTCAGGGTTATGGACTTTGGTGGTGGGAAAGGAACCCACTATGATATTTTTTCCGCGGTTTATCGCGATATCCGTGTCGAATCGTGGGATGTTGTTGAGTTGCCGGAACTGGCCAGGGCCGGAAAGCGCAACTGCGAGCATGGTGCCCTCCGATTTCTTGAATCCATTGATGAAACGTCTTCAAGTTATCATGCGATACTTTCGAATGGATCCTTGCAGTATGTTGATGATCCATGGAAAATAATAGATAAAATAGCAAAAATCGATCACTCCATATGGTGCATAAATCGCCTTCCAATTCTGGTTCCGAACAACACGTCATACGTTGACGACCAGTATCACATCCAAAATGTTGGCCATCCATACAACTGGCAAATACCTGTTCGAGTTTGTGCACTCAATATCTGGATGGACAAAATATTGAAGAGCCATGATGTCGTGACATTCTGGGACTGCCCATTCGACGGCACCCATGCCCTTCCCAATGGATTGACTGCTGCCAGCATAGGAATACTGCTTCGTAAGAAATATTGATTAATATATGTGATAGGAGTATATTTACATTGATGGAAATTCCACTTATTAAAACAAAAAGCAACCAAAAGGATTTATAAAATGAGTGTATACAAGAGATTTCCAGAAATCATTGAGACTGCAAGCAGGGCATTCAATGGAGGGAAAACTTATTTTTCATTGGTCAGTGGCGATTCAATCAATGAAATTTCTTTTTATGGGATGAAAAATCCTCAAATTTTACGCAATTTGAACGATAAATACGAGATTACCGAAGATTTGTCGCTTGCCAATATTCTGATATTGAACAATCACGGACTGGATAACAGTTACCTTTGGCACTTGATAGACAAATCCGGCTTCTCTGGAACTCGGGTCATATGGTGCCGAGACAATCATCTTGGAGAAATGGCCAATCTAAGATCGGTGATCGGGGCGGACTTTGTGATTCCCGCGCATTCCAGCTGCTCCAATTACCTGCTCAACGCCCGCAGCGTGCGTGGACCGACCGTGCCATGGCAAATGCTCTACGAAACCGCCGAAATGGCAACCCGTCTAAGGCAGACCCTGGATTCTCCGCGGCAGGCCCGAGTGTTCGGTGGATACATGAGCTATGGCTTTGCTAAAAGAACAAATTTTTTGTCCGGTCTTTCCCAGCATGCCGATGTTTTCGACATCAAATTGAATTCTCGCGAGAAAAAAGATACCGAATATTTCAAAATGTCTCGTGAAGATATCTTGAATCAATGGCTGTCCTACAAGACGTCAATCGCTATCCCGATCAATGGCGATCTTTCCCCGCGAATCGCTATGGGGCTTTGCGCCGGACAGACTGTTCTTGTGTCGGACGAGATCCAGGATCTT
The DNA here is from genome assembly GCF_003989665.1 of Azospirillum doebereinerae. Classification (GTDB taxonomy): domain Bacteria; phylum Pseudomonadota; class Alphaproteobacteria; order Azospirillales; family Azospirillaceae; genus Azospirillum; species Azospirillum doebereinerae. The sequence continues at coordinate 193,525 of NZ_RZIJ01000013.1, forward strand.
GACATGGTGTTCCCGCCATCTCTTAGGGACGAACTCGGTATATTTAAGTTCAGTCCGTCTGCGGGCACAGAGGAACTCAAGTCCATCGCGCGCAAGGCTATGCAGGCCTACGACGAGGAGGGGCGCGAAGGGATCCTGAAGCGCCATGCCTATGCCATGGAGAACCACACCAATGAGCGCAGGATCCACACGATCCTGCAGTCTGTGGAAAAGATTGCGACCGGACAGCTAGCCGTGGTGATGCAGGCCTATCCTGATGGGGTGGGGATGACGGTCGACTACGGCAATCCGGACATCCGCATCGCCTTGTAGGGTTGTCCCGTTCCGGTCGCAGAAAGCGTCGTGTCCCCAGGCGATTGGAAGCTCCGGAAAGCGCTTGTCGGTTGACAGGTTCTGCCTGTCCGTTAGGAATGGCGGTGCCGGAGCGGCCGCCTTCCGGCTTTTATGGGTGCCGTGAACGATGAGCCAAGCAACGTCAGTCAACCAGAGCTTTTCCGACTATGTCGGCTCCAGCATCGACGTCCTGCGGAACACCGCCGAGACCCTGGGAATGGGACGGCTCGACGCGGCCATCGCCGCCGTCGCCACGGCCCTAGGGGAGAACCGCGCGCTGCTCGTCTGCGGCAACGGCGGTTCGGCGTCCGACGCCCAGCACATCACGGGCGAACTGGTCGGCCGCTTCCTGAAGGAGCGGCGCGGGTTGAAGGCCATATGCCTCAGCTCCAACGCCGCCGTGCTGACCGCCTGGGCCAACGACTATTCCTACGACACCGTCTTCTCCCGGCAGGTCGAGGCCTACGGCGAGACGGGCGGCGTGCTGCTCGGCATCAGCACCAGCGGCAATTCCAAGAACGTGGTCGCCGCCTTCGAGCAGGCCCGCGCGATGGGCATGATCACCATCGCCCTGACCGGCGAGGGCGGGGGCCGGCTGGCCGCGCTCAGCGACATCCTGCTCGACGTGCCGTCGCGCTCCACCCCGCTGATCCAGCAGGCGCACATCTGCCTCTACCACCATCTCTGCGAGCGCGTCGAAACGCAACTCGCGGGCTGACGCGGCAGGCCGGGCTCCCCTCCATGACGACCACAGCCGACGCTCCACCGACCGGAGAGGCGCTGCTCCCGCGCGCCATGGATGCCCACATGGCCGGCCGCCTGCCGGAAGCTGTGGCGCTCTACCGCAGTCTGCTGGCCACCACGCCGTTCGTGCCCGAGATCTGGAACAACCTCGCCTTCGCCCTCGCCGACCTCGGGCGGAAGGACGAGGCCGCCGCCGCTTTCCATGCCGCGATCACGGTCAAGCCGGGATATGCGAGGCCTTTGATCGGGTTGGGCAACCTGCACAACGCCGGAACGCGTCCGGACAAGGCCATCCTCCATTGGAGCCGCGCCTTGAGCCTGGAGCCGGGGCAAGGCGCGTTGATCTTCAATCTGGGGATTGCGCTTCAGGAGCAAGGAGCGGCACCGGAAGCCGCCGAGCGTTTCCAACAAGCGGCCGAAGCGCTGCCGGGCGACCCTCGGCTGGTCAGCCAGCTTCTGCTGTGCCTGAACTATCTCGACCGTCCGGGGGAACAGCTTCTCGACGACCATCGCCGGTTCGACGCGCTTCATGGCCGGCTCGACCAGCCCGATCCCCCGCCGCACGCGAACCCGCCCGACCCGGAGCGCAAGCTGCGGATCGGCTATCTTTCGGTGGAATTCCGCGCGCATCTGGGCGGCTATTTCCTGGCCCCTTTGTTCGATGGCCATGACCGCTCCGCTTTCGAGATCCACAGCTATTCGATCCTGCCCGAAAAAGCCGCCGACGGCCTGACGGCTTCCTTCAAGGAAAAGTCCGATGGCTGGCGCACCGTGGATTCCCTTGGGGACGAGGCGCTCGCCGCCCGGATCCGCGCCGACGGGATCGACATCCTGGTGGATCTCGCCGGGCATTCCGGCCTGAACCGCCTGCCCGCCCTGGCCCGCCGCCCGGCACCGGTGCAGATGACGTGGCTGGGATACCCCAACACGACCGGCATGCGGTCGATGGACCACCGGTTGGTGGACGGGATCACCGATCCGCCCGGCGTCGCCGAAGGGCATGCGTCGGAGCGGCTGCTTCGGCTGCCGGCCCCCTTCCTGTGCTTCCGCCCGCCGGCCGACGCACCCGCCGTGATCCCCCTTCCGGCGGGAACGGCCGGGGTCGTGACCTTCGGGTCCTTCAACAAGTTGGCCAAGCTGTCCGACAGCACCGTTCGCCTGTGGGCCGCGATCCTGCGCCGGGCGCCGGGCGCCCGGCTGCTGCTGAAGGACAGGTCGCTGGACAACCCGGGCACCGCCGATGCCATCCGCGACCGCTTCCGTCGCGCCGGCGCCGATCCGGACCGGCTGATCCTGCTGGGCTGGGTGGAGGATCCGGCCGGGCATCTCGGCCTCTACAACCGGATCGACATCGCGCTCGACCCGACGCCCTACAACGGAACGATCACCACCTGCGATGCTCTGTGGATGGGGGCTCCGATGGTGACCCTGCTGGGCGACCGCCACGCCGCACGGGTGGGAGCCAGCCTGCTGAGTGCCGTCGGCCTGTCCGAACTGATCGCGGCGACGCCCGAACGCTATGTCGACATCGCCGTATCGCTGGCATGGGACCTCAACCGCCTGATGTGGTTGCGCAAAGGCATGCGGGAGCGGCTGCTCGGCTCGCCCCTGTGCGACGAGGCCCGCTTCGTGCGTGCCCTGGAGAGCGCCTACCGACAGGGCTGGCGGGACTGGTGCGCCAGGCAGGATGGCGGAGGCCCGGACCGGCCATGATCACCACCCTGCAGGATGCGGCCGGCCATGCCGTGCTCTGCTACGAGCAGGGCCGTTTCGAGGAGGCCGGCCAAATCTGCCGGGCGGTCCTCGAGGACCAGCCCGACCATTCCGGCTTCCTGGAATTCTTCGCCACCATCCGGACCGCGCAGGGGTTGCCGGAGATGGCGGTTACGCTCTACCGCCGCTCCATCGCCTTGACTCCGTTGCGGATGGCCACGTGGTGGAACCTCGCCACCGCGCTGGAGCGGCATCGTCGCCCGGACCGTGCCTACGAGGCCCTGAAGCGCGCCATCGCCATCGCCCCCGACCATCCGCAGGCCTACGCCAACCTTGGCGCCCTGCACCGGGCCGGTGGCCGCCGGCCCCTCGCCTGCCGGGATTTCAGCCGCGCCGTCGTCCTGAATCCGCAGGACGCGGCGACCCGGACCAGTCTCGGGCTGACGGCGCGCGAGAACTCGGAGGTTTCCCGCTCCGTCGCCGTCCTGCGCAAGGCCGTGATCTGCGATCCCGCCGCAGCCGAAACCCATCTGCAGTTGGCCCACGGATTGCGCGAGCTGTCGGAATTCCAGCCGGCGGCCACCGCCTACGGCCGGGCGCGGCGGCTCGACCCAGGCAGCAGCACGATCCAGGGCTACCAGCTTCTGCTGAAGCAGGCCCTGTGCGATTGGACCGGCTATGAGGCGTTGTGCCGGACCGTGCTCGACACCATCGACCACGCCACCGGGATCGCCATTCCGCTGGGAATCCTCGCCATCGGCACCACCGCCGCCCAGCAGCGCCGCGCCGCCGGTTTCTTCTACGACCGGATAGTGTCGCCCCTGGCGCCGCCCCCGGCCCGCCCCGCGCCAGCCACCCCGCGCGGCGACCGCCCGTTGCGCGTCGCCTACCTCTCGGCCGACTTCCATGAGCATGCCACCGCCTATCTGGCAGCCGAGTTGTTCGAACGGCACGATCGCGACCGCGTCACCCCGCTGGCCTATTCCTACGGTACGAACGACGGCAGCCCGATGCGGCGCCGGCTGGAGGCGGCATTCGCCCAGTTCTGCGACGTCCAGGCCGCCGGGGCCGAGGCCATTGCCCGCCGCATGGCGGAGGACGGTGTGGACATAGTGGTCGATCTCAAGGGCTACACCAAGCAGGCCCGTTTCGACCTGCTCGCGCGCCGTCTGGCCCCGGTGCAGGTCGCTTACCTCGGTTACCCGGGGACCAGCGGCTGCCCACACATGGACTACCTCCTGGGCGATCCGTTGGTGACGCCGCCCGAGCACCAGGAGCATTACTCGGAACGGCTGGTGCTGCTGCCGGACAGCTACCAAGTCAATGATCGCCGACGCCCCCTGCCGGACCGCACGCCAAGCCGGGCCGAATGTGGCCTGCCCGAGGACAGCTTCGTCTTCTGCTCCTTCAACGCCCCCTACAAGATCGCGCCGGCCCTGTTCGGCCTGTGGATGCGGGTTCTGAAGCGGGTGCCGGGCAGCGTGCTGTGGTTGTACGGCGGCGTGCCGGAGGCGATCGGCAACCTGCGGCGCGAGGCCGCCGCGCACGGCGTCGCGCCCGAACGGCTGATCTTCGCCGCCAAGGCACCGCTGGCCGAACATCTGGCCCGTTACCGTGTTGCCGACCTGTGCCTCGACACGCTCCCCTACAATGGCCACACCACGACCAGCGACGCCCTGTGGATCGGCTGCCCGGTGGTGACCTGCCTGGGCGAGACCTTCGCCTCGCGGGTCGCCGCCAGCCTGCTGGGAGCCGCCGGACTGCCAAGCCTCGCCACCGCGACGCTGGAGGGGTACGAGGCTCTCGCGGTGGATCTGGCCGGGGATGTCCTGCGCTTGGCCGGGCTGCGGCGCCATCTGGAAGATGCCCGCTGGCAGTCGCCGCTCTTCGACAGCGGGCGCTTCACCCGTCACGTCGAGCTGGCCTACGAGACCATGTGGCGGTTGCACGAGGCGGGACAGGGGCCCCGCAGCTTCGTTTTGCAATCTTCGGCTGCGGCCTGAGCCGGGCTTGAGCCGTGCCGACCCAGCGCGGGACAAGGAAACCGGGAAATCGCCCCCTCCGTCCAAGTCAAACCTCGCCGGTTCCGCTCCGGCGGCCAGCCTTCGTTCCCGGCCTTCGCCGGGATGGGAAACCGCAATCGTCTTCCACAACACCGAGACTGAAGAAAGCGGCCGGCAACATTCGCAGGAAGGTCGTTAGAAACCTCACCGTCCACGAAACCAAGCCTCTCAAGTCCAGACGGACGCATGGCAAGTCCCATCGCCTTTTCCGTACGACGAGAGGACGCTATTCGCCGTTGGAATGCGCCTGCATCATTTTGGGGGATGGCCCGGCCCGGCCCGCTTAGGAGTTGAACGCCGAGGCCTCATTGCATAGTGTGGCCGCCGTCCGCACGGCGAGTCGGCCCATGATCGTTTGGTCCCTGAACTTGTTCGAACGCGGCTTCGGCTTTCGCTGCTAAGGCGACCTATGACTTTGATTTCAGAAGCTCCCTGCGCGCATACGGCGTTGCGCTGTTTCGCCAGCATCGCCCGTCAGCGGGGCATCGACGTGTCAGCCGAACGGCTCCAGCACGATTTCGTCATCGGCAACGAGGAAATCGGCGAGCCAATGATGGAGCGGATGGCCAAGCAGCTTGGCCTGAAGTTCTCGGCGACGACCCTCGACTGGGACCACCTGGAATCCCTCGGTGACGCCTTCCCGGTCATGGTGCGCCTGCGCAACGGCAACATGCTGGTCGTCGTCGGCGTGGGCAAGCAGGGCGAGGTTCCGGTCGCCATCGTCCAGGACCCCCTGGCCGACCAGGACATCATGCTGCCGCTGGACCGCCAGCGTCTCACCGGCGCGTGGGGCGGCGAGGCCTTCCTGCTGAAGCGGCAATACGCGCTGAACGACGGCGAACAGGCCTTCGGCCTGCGCTGGTTCCTGGGCGAGATCTTCCGGCAGAAGCGCATCTTCCGCGACATCGGCATCGCCGCCCTGCTGCTCACCATGATGGGCTTGGCCGTCCCGATCTTCTTCCAGCTGGTCATCGACCGCGTCCTGGTCCACCAGAGCCTGGGCACCCTCTACGCCCTAATGGTCGGCATGGTCGGCGTCATCGTCTTCGAGACCTGCTTCTCGTACCTGCGCCAGTATCTGGTGATGCACGCCAGCCGGAAGATCGACACGCGCATGAACGTGCAGGTCTTCAACAAGGTCGTCAGCCTGCCGATGGACTTCTTCGAGCGCCGTCCATCGGGCGAGATCATCAAGAACATGTCGCAGGCGGAGCGCATCCGCAACTTCCTGACCGGCCAGCTCTTCATGTCGCTGCTGGACACGGTGTCGCTGGTCATCTTCCTGCCGGTCATGATGGCCTACAGCGTCCCGCTGGCGATGCTGGTCCTGGGCTTCACCCTTCTGATGGCGCTGAACATCGGCATCGTCATCCCGCTGCTCCGCCACCGGCTGAAGGCGCTCTACGACGCCGAAATCAGCCAGCAGTCCTTCCTGATCGAGAACATCCACGGCATGCGGACGGTCAAGTCCCTGGCGCTGGACGCTCGGCAGAAGCTGGAGTGGGACCATCGGGTGGCGCGCTCGGCCGAGCTGCGCTTCAACGTGGCGAAGGTCATGGTCATCAGCCAGACGGTCTCCGGCCCGCTGGAGAAGCTGATGATGGCCTCCCTGCTCGGCCTCGGCAGCTATCTGGCCCTCCAGGGCGAGATGCAGATGGGCGCGCTGATCGCCTTCTACATGCTGGCCGGACGCGTCGTGCAGCCGCTGCTCCAGTTCGCCCAGCTCATCCAGCAGTTCCAGGAAGTGTCGCTGTCGGTGAAGATGCTGGCCAGCATCATGAACCACCCGAGCGAGCAAGGCCGGGCCGGGCGCGGCCTGCGCGTGCCGCTGCGCGGCAAGGTGGAGTTCCAGGACATCCGCTTCCGCTACAGCCCGACCTCCTCGCCGGCGCTGGACGGTGTGTCCTTCACCATTCCGGAAGGCTCCATCTTCGGCATCATGGGCCGTAGCGGCTCGGGCAAGACCACGGTCACCCGCCTGCTCCAGGGGCTGCATTTCGCCGAGGAAGGGCTGATCCGCGTCGACGGCCACGACCTGCGCGAGTTCGACATCGACCATCTGCGGTCCAGCATCGGCGTGGTGCTCCAGGAGAACTTCCTGTTCACCGGCACCATCCGCGAGAACATCGCGGCGGCCAAGCCGGGCGCCACCACCGACGAGGTGATGCGCGCGGTCCGCATGGCCGGCGCCGACGAGTTCATCGAGCGCCTGCCCAAGGGGCTGGAGACCAAGCTGGAGGAAGGCTCGGCCAACCTGTCCGGCGGTCAGCGCCAGCGTCTCGCCATCGCGCGGGCTCTGCTGATCGACCCGCGCGTGCTGATCCTCGACGAGGCGACCAGCGCGCTCGACGCCGAGAGCGAGGCCATCGTCCAGGCCAACCTGATGAGCATCGCGCGCGGCCGCACGGTCATCATCATCTCGCACCGGCTGTCCAGCTTGGTGCCCTGTGACGCCATCCTGGTCATGGACCGCGGCAAGGCGGTCGATCTCGGCAAGCACGGCCAGCTCCTCGACCGCTGCCAAATCTATCAGCACCTCTGGCATCAACAGAACCGCCACCTTTAGGAGAGCGACCGTGACGACCCATCAGATCGGCTCGGTCCCGTTGGCCAAGGTGCCGGCGAAAGACGTTGCCAAGGGTTCCAAGAAAGCCTCGCCGGAAGCCGTCATCGGCCAGTTCCAGCGGGACACCGCGGCCATCGACGCCGCCCCCGATCCGTTTCTGGCGCGGATCATGGTGCATCTGCTAGCCTTGATGGTGATCTGCGCCGTCCTCTGGGCGGTCGTCGTCAAGATGGACCGCATCGTGATGGCGCCCGGCAAGATCGTGTCCCAGGAGGCCGCCGTCTTCGTGCAGCCGCTCGACACGGTGATGATCAAGACGGTCAACGTCCGGGCCGGCGACGTGGTGAAGCCGGGCGACGTCCTGGCCACGCTGGATCCCACCTTCGCTCAGGCCGACGTCGGCCAGCTCGACGCCCGGCTGGCGAGCGTCGACGCCCAGATCGCCCGGCTGGAGGCGGAGTACAACGACCAACCCTACCTTCCGGCGGCCGACACCGTGGGCAACACCGCCCTCCAGTTCGGGCTGTGGAAGGAGCGCCAGGCGCAGTACCGGGCCCAACTGCAGAGTTACGCCGAGAAGATCGCGCGGGTGAAGGCAACGATCATCAAGAACGAGACCGACCGCCAGCATCTGGCGGAGCGGCTGAAGGTCGTCCGCGAGATCGAGGGCATGCGGTCCTCGCTGGCGGCGTCGCAGACCGGCAGCAAGCTGAACATGCTGTACGCCACCAACGACCGCATCGATATCGAGCGCACGCTGGTCTACAATGAGAACGAGCTGGCGGCGAGCCGGCACGAGCTCCAGTCGCTCTACGCCGACCAGAACGTCTACATCCAGAACTGGAAGGGGACGGTGATCGAGGAGTTGGTCAAGCAGCGCAACGAGGCCGCCTCCCTGCGCGAGCAACTCAGCAAGGCGCGCAAGCGCGAGGAGTTGGTCAAGCTGGAGGCCGGGACGGAAGCGGTGGTGCTGGAGGTGTCGCCCAAGACCTCCGTCGGCTCGATGGCGCAGCCGGGCGAGCCGCTGTTCAAGCTGTTCCCGCTGGGCGCCGGGCTGGACACCGAGATCAGCATCGACGCGCGCGACCTCGCCTTCGTCCAGATCGGCGACACGGTGCAGATCAAGCTCGACGCCTACCCCTTCACCGACCATGGGGCGCTGGAAGGCGTGGTGGAGACGATCAGCGAGGACGCCTTTACCGACCGCAACAACACCCAGACCGGGGCGCAGCCCTTCTACCGCGCCCGCGTGCGGCTGACCAAGACCGAGCTGCGCGGCGTTCCCGCCCATTTCCGCCTGATTCCGGGCATGCCGCTCAAGGCCGACATCAAGGTGGGCGAGCGCCGCGTGATCTCCTACTTCCTGCGGCCGATCCTGCGCGGTCTCAACGAAAGCATGCGCGAGCCATGAGCGTGATCTCCCGTCTGTTCCGCAAACCCGCAACCGCGATGGCCGGCGAGAAGCCGGACTTCCGGCGCGGCCTGGCCGCCCAGGAGGCGGGCGACCCGACCACGGCGCTCCGCCACTGGCTGCCGCTGGCCCAGCAGGGCGACGTCGAGGCGCAGTTCCGCGTCGGCCAGGCCTACGTCCGCGGCGAGGGCGTGGCACGCAACTTCGGCGACGCCGCCCATTGGCTCCGCAAGGCGGCCGAGCACGGCCATGTCGAGGCGCAGTTCACCCTGGGGCTGTTCCTCGCCAACGGCGAGGGCGCGCCGCAGGAGAACGCTCCCCCGGTCCGCTGGCTGCGCAGCGCCACGCGCCACAACCGCGAGGCCGCCGAGGCCAATCTGGCGCTGCTCTTCCCGCACGGGCTGGGCGCCGCCCCCGACATGAACGAGGCCCTGTCCTGGTACGAGAAGGCCGCCGCCCAGGGCCATGCCGAGGCGGTCTACCATCTCGGCCTGTTCCACGCCTTCGGCCAGGGCGTGCCGCAGGATTACACCGCCGCCGCCCCCTGGTTCCGCAAGGCCGGTGATCTGGGCCACGCCACGGCGCAGTTCAAGCTGGGAACCCTGTACGCCCAAGGCAACGGGGTTCCCCAGGACATCGCCGAGGCGCTGTCGTGGTACGAGAAGGCGGCCGAGCAGGGCAACTCCAGCGCCCAGTTCAGCCTGGGCATGGCCTGGGAGCACGGGCAAGGCGTGCAGCCCGATCCGGAAAAGGCGGCGCAATGGTACCGCAAGGCCGCCGAGCAGGACCACCCGGTCGCCCAGCTCCATCTCGGCCTGCTTTATGCGTCCGGCCGCGGCGTGCCGCAGGACTACCGCGAAACCCTGAAATGGTGCCGGCTGTCGGGTGAGAAGGGCAATTCCAGCGCCCAGTTCAACCTCGGGCTGATCTACGCTCGCGGGCTGGCCGGCCAGCCCGATCTCGGCGAGGCGGCGGCGTGGTACCGCAAGGCGGCCGCGCAGGGCAACATCGGCGCGCAGGTCAACCTGGGCCTGCTGCTGCTCAAGGGCACCGGGGGGCGGCCGGAGACCGTCGAAGCGGTGGACTGGCTGCGGAAAGCCGCGTCCCAGGGCCATGTCGGCGCCATGCTCAGCCTCGGCTCGGTCTACGGCACCGGCCAGGGCGGGCCGGTCAACACACCGCAGGCCTGCATGTGGTACAGCCTTGCGATGGCGGCGGCCCCCGACGCAGAGCGCGGCCCGATCCAGGAGAAAGTGGACGCCCTGCTCCAGGAGATGACGAGCGAGGAGCGCCAGAAGACCGACCTCCTGATCGACGAATGGCGCCGGAGCGCACCGTCCGCCACGCCCCACTAAGGCGGCTGGACGGAACCGCAGGAAAAGCGGCCAGGACGATGTCCAGGGAGAGGGGGGCTTCGCGCGAAGCCCTCCTTTTTCAGGCCGGGACCGCGTCCATGGCCATGCCAGCCCGGACACGCAAAGCCTTCTCCACCCGAACCAGCACATCCGCCCAGACGCCGGGCCGGCTCTGCCGGAACAGCCGCATGGTGGGGTACCAGGGCGTGTCGTCGCGGCCGAGCATCCAGCGCCAGTCGGGGGCGTAGGGCAGCAGCACCCAGGTCGGGCGGCCCAGCGCGCCGCACAGATGCGCGACCGACGTGTCGACGCAGAGGATCACGTCCAGGTTGGCGGCGATCGCCGCCGTATCGGCGAAATCCCCAATTTCGGGCGACAGGTTGACCAGCCGCATCCCGGCGGGCGGATCGGCGGCCTGCCTCTCTGTCGGGCCCTTCTGGATCGAGAAGACGGTCACGCCGGGCAGGGCGGCCAGGGGCGCGAAGGCCTCCAGGCCCACCGACCGGTTGCGGTCGTTGCCGTGGCCCGGCGAACCCGCCCAGACCAGCCCGACCCTCAGCCCAGGGTAACGGCCGAGCCTTTCGGCCCAGGATGCCGCCATCTCGGGCTCCGGATACAGATAAGGCACCGGCGCCGGGATCGTCTCAAGGCCGGTCCCGAACAGCAGCGGCAGGCTGAGCAGGGGAACGTGCAGGTCGAACGCGCTCAGTGGGGCGGCGCCGGAAACGACCTCGATGCCGCCGGGCAGCCGCTTCAGCAGACGCCCGAGATTGGGCTGGACGCCCAGGACCGCCTTTCCGCCGCGCGCCGCGATCATCAGGGCGTAGCGGCAGAACTGGATGGTGTCCCCCAGCCCCTGCTCGCTGTGCAGCAGGACTCGGCGTCCCCCCAGCGGCTCGCCGTTCCAGCGCGGCTTGGGCAGGTTGGTGAGAACGGGGACGTCCTTGCAGCGCAGCCGTCCCTCGTACTCCCGCCAGCCCTCCTCGAACCGGCCGTCGAGCAGCAGCCCGATGCCGAGATTGCGGTGGGCGTCCGGGCTTTTCGGGTCGGTGCGCAAGGCGCGCCGGTACTGGACGACGGCCTCCTCCAGCCGGTTCTGGCTCTGCCGCGCGTTGCCGAGGTTGTTGTAGCCGGCGGTAAAACCGGGATCGCAGACGAGCGCGCGGGCGTGGCTGGCCGCCGCCTCGTCCAACCGGCCGAGTTCCTGCAGGGTGATGCCCAGGCTGGTGTGAGCCGCCGCAAAGCTGGGGTCGCGGGCGGCGGAGCGCCTCTGCCACCGCAACGCCTCGCCGGACCGGCCCAGTTCGCGCAACGCGATGCTCAGGTTGTTGCCGGCGGAAGGGTGGGCGGGGTCGAGCGCCAGGGCGGTGCCATAAACGGCCGCCGCCTCGGCGTAGCGTTTCCGGTCCTGAAGGCAGTTGGCCAGGCCGTTGCGGGTCTCCGCCGCGGCGGGTCCCAGGGCGATGGCGCCGCGGTACGTTGTCACAGCCTCGTCGAGACGGCCGAGCACCCTCAGGGAAAAGGCCAGCCCGACCAGCGGGGCATCGGAGTCGGGGCGCAGGGCGGCGGCCTGACGGTACTGGGCGGCCGCCTCGACGAAGAGCCCGAGATCCTGGAAGACGTTGCCCAGATTGAGGCGCGCTTCGACCAGTTCCGGATTCTGCGTCAGCGCCTCCCGAATCAGCCGGGCCGCCTCGGCCGGCTGCCGGCGCCGCAACGCGACGCCCATCAGATGCAAGGCGTCGGGATGGCGGGGCGCCACCTGCAGGATCTGCCCGTAGATGCCCGTTGCGATCTCCAGGCGCCCGTCCTGGTGGTGGCGCACGGCGATGGCGAGGGCTTCTTGAATCGTTGCCATGAAGGTATCCGTCGCTGCCGGTTCTGTCGTCGGACCGATGTGTTGTTTCAAAACCTTAATAAAGTGGCCTTCCATACTCGGCAAACTCTCCGAAAGGCAAGCCGAATGCCGCCGATCCTTTGCTTTCCACAGGAGGAGCGGAGGTGAATTCCGTGGCCGGAACACCCGCAGACCGGCACCACAGCGCATATTTCCAGCACCTGTTGCCGAAAATCCATAGCGATTTAATCATTTGATATCAAAGCTTTATTGAATATTTTGCAGTGCAGCAACAGGCCGACGCCAGGAGGGGCCGACCAGGACCCGATGCCACAGCATCGCTCCCGCAAATTCGATTGCACAATGCGTACCTCTTCGGATAGGAAAGGGACGCTGCATCAGGTCAGACCATGCCCGAATGCTGCCTGCTCGATGGCTGATCAGCGTCCAAGAAGTTTCCGTTCCGGGGTAAAAACGACATGGGGATCAAGTAAATGGCGACTATCTTTGTAACCTCGGGTCAGTCCATAACGGCGTCGACTCCTCCGTTGAGCGACACCCTTATCGGCACCACCACGAACGACGCCGCCACCATCAGCACGACCGATGGCAGCCTTCTGCTGGTGACGGGCATCGAGACCCTGATCGGTAACGCCATCGGCACTGACGTCGCCACCCTGGGCGGCACTTCCGGCAACACTATCCTCGTCGACCTGATTGAGACGTTGACGGGTAGTGCGACTCTGGATGTCGTCGGGACCTTCAGCACGGTCGGCGCCACGATCCTGGTTTCCAGCATCGAGACCCTGATCGGCAACACCGGCCTCGACGTCTACTCGGTGACCGCCGGCAGCACGATGCTCGTCTCGGCGCTGGAGACCCTGATTGGCGTCGGCAGCTCGACCGACATCATCACGTTGGGCAGCGCCGGCAGCACCATCGTCGTCGGCGCCCTGGAGACCCTGACCGGCAGCGCCGTCACCGACGTCGTCACGCTCGCGGCCGGCGGCAACACCTCCGTGGTGTTCTCCGTCGAGACCCTGACCGGCGGCGCCGGCGCCGACACCATCCTGCTCGGCGGCAGCGTCGGCAGCACGATCCTCGCCTCCAACCTGGAGAGCCTGGTCGGCGGCACCGGCAAGGACGTCGTCACGTTCGCGGCCGGCGGCAACAGCACGGTCGTCGTCGGGATCGAGACCCTGGTCGGCGGCACCGGCAACGACGCCGTCACCCTGACCAGCGGCGGCACGGTCCTCGTCTCCGCCCTGGAGACCCTGATCGGCGGTGTCGCCACCGTCGACATCGTCACGCTGACCGGCGCCGGCAACACGCTCCTCGTCTCCGCCCTGGAGACCCTGGTCGGCAGCGCCGGCAACGACGTCGTCTCGCTGACCGGCGGCAGCACCCTGAGCGTGTCCGCGGTCGAGACGCTGATCGGTGCGGGCGCCGGCTTTGACATCGTCACGCTGACCGGCACCGGCAGCACGACCTTCGTCTCGGCTCTCGAGACCCTGACCGGCACGGCCGGCAGCGACGTCGTCACGCTGGGCACGATCGGCAACACGCTGGCGCTGAACGCCATCGAGACCCTGACCGGCGGCCTCGGCCTCGATGCCGTCTGGTTCGGCTCCGCCGGCAACACCGTGCTGGTTTCCGGTGTCGAGACCCTGGGCGGCAACGCGGGCACGGACATCGTGTATGTCGGCTCCGCCGGCAGCACCATGGTCATCGGCTTCGTCGATGTCCTGGTCGGCAGCGACACGGCCATCGACGCCATCGCGCTGACCAACATTGCCGGGCCCAACACGCTCGTCATCCGCGGCGTGGAGACCCTGGTCGGCGGCAGCACCGCCGTCGATACCATCACGCTGGCCAACACCGGCAACACCCTGCTGGTCGCCTCCATCGAGACGCTGGTCGGCGGCACCGCCACCGACATCGTTACCCTCGGCGGCACGGCTGGCAACACCCTGCTGATCTCGTCGATCGAGACCTTGACCGGCAGCAGCGCCACCGACGTCGCGGTTCTCAGCGCCGCCGGCAATACCCTGTTGGCCTCGGGCATTGAGACCATCACGGGCGGGGCGGGCAACGATCTGGTGTTCCTCGGCACCGCTGGCGGCGCCCTGCTGGTCACCGGCACGGAAATCCTCGTCGGCGGCACGGGCACCGACATCGTCTCGCTGGGCTCCGCCGGCAATTCGATCATCGTCCGTGACCTCGAGACCCTGACCGGCGGCGTCGGCACCGATCTGGTCACGCTGGGCAACACCGGCAACACGCTCCTCGTGTCGTCCATCGAGAGCTTGGTCGGCGGCACCGCCACCGATGCCGTCACGCTCGGCACGCTCGGCAACACCCTGGTCGTCTCGGCGCTCGAGACCCTGACCGGCGGCGTCGGCACCGACGTCGTCAGCCTCGGCTCGGCCGGCAGCACGCTCGTCGTGTCGGCCCTGGACACCCTGACCGGCGGCGCCGGCACCGACATCATCCGCATCGGCGTCACCACCGGCAGCAACCTGCTGGCCTCGTCGATCGAGACCCTGGTCGGCAACACCGGCGCCGACATCGTCACCCTCGGCTCCGCCGGCAACACCCTGCTGGCCCTGGTGCTCGAGACCATCACGGGCGGTGCTGGCACCGACCTGGTGTTCCTCGGCTCGGCCGGCAGCAGCCTGCTGGTCAGCGCCGTCGAACTGCTGATCGGCGGTACGGGCACCGACGTCGTCACCCTGGGCGGCGCCAACAACACGATCATCGTCCGTGACCTCGAGACCGTCACCGGTTCCGGCGGCATCGACACCGTCACCCTGGGCAACACCGGCAACACGCTGGTCGTGTCGGCCCTGGAGACCCTGGTCGGCGGCACGGGCACCGACGTCGTCGCCATCGGCACCGTCGGCGGCGCGCTGCTGGTCTCGTCGGTCGAGACCCTGACCGGCAACACCGGCGTCGACACCATCACCCTCGGCTCGGCCGGCAACACCCTGCTGACCTCGGCGCTCGAGACCATCACGGGCGGTGCGGGCACCGACCTGGTCTTCCTCGGCACCGCTGGCGGCGCCCTGCAGGTCAGCGCCGTCGAGCTGCTGATCGGCAACACCGGCACCGACGTCGTCACGCTGGCCGGCAACGGCAACACGATCGTCGTCCGTGACCTCGAGACTCTGACCGGCTCCGCCGGCAACGATCTGGTCACGCTGGGCAACACCGGCAACACGCTCGCCGTGTCGGCCCTGGAGACCCTGGTCGGCGGCACGGGCACCGACGCCATCAGCATCAACGTCACCACCGGCAGCAACCTGCTGGTCTCGGCGATCGAAACGCTGACCGGCAACACCGGCGCCGACATCGTCACCCTGGGCTCCGCCGGCAACACGCTCGTCGTGTCGGCCCTGGAGACCCTGACCGGCGGCGCCGGCACCGACGTCATCCGCATCGGCGTCACCACCGGCAGCGACCTGCTGGTCTCGTCGGTCGAGACCCTGGTCGGCAACACCGGTGCCGACATCGTCACCCTCGGCTCGGCCGGAAACACCCTGCTGGCCCTGGCGCTCGAGACCATCACGGGCGGTGCTGGCACCGACCTGGTGTTCCTCGGCTCCGCCGGCAACAGCCTGCTGGTCAGCGCCGTCGAACTGCTGATCGGCGGTACGGGCACCGACGTCGTCACCCTGGGCGGCGCCAACAACACGATCATCGTCCGTGACCTCGAGACCGTCACCGGTTCCGGCGGCATCGACACCGTCACCCTGGGCAACACCGGCAACACGCTGGTCGTGTCGGCCCTGGAGACCCTGG
>NZ_RZIJ01000014.1 GCF_003989665.1 Azospirillum doebereinerae
CGGGTGTCGGGCTACGCGGTGAACTTCATCAAGCTGACGCGCGAGCAGCAGCTCGACGTCATCAGCCGCACGTTCCATGACAAGCATTGACGCCTTCAACCGCTCCGGCGCGGCCCTTCCCTCGGGAGGAGCCCGCCGGGCTCCCGCCGTTTCCGGCTGGGTCCATTCGGTCGAGACCGGGGGCACCGTCGACGGGCCGGGCATCCGCTACGTGCTGTTCCTCGCGGGCTGCCCACTGCGCTGCCAGTACTGCCACAACCCCGACACCCAGCACATGCACGACGGCACCCGCACCGACGTGGCCGAGGTGCTGGCCGACATCGAATCGACCGCCGGCTTCCTGCGCCGCGGCCATGGCGGCGTGACGCTCAGCGGCGGGGAACCGCTGGTCCAGCCGGAATTCTGCGCGGCGATCCTGCGCGGCTGCAAGGAGCTGGGCCTGCACACCGCGCTGGACACCTCGGGCTTTCTCGGCAATCACGCCGACGACTACCTGCTGGCCGACGTCGATCTGGTGCTGCTCGACATCAAGGCCTTCAAGGAAAGCACCTACCGCGAGGTCACCGGCAGCCCGCTGCGCCCGACGCTGGAATTCGCGGAGCGGCTGGCGGGGATGAACAAGCCGATCTGGCTGCGCTACGTCCTCGTCCCCGGCCTGACCGACAACCTCGACGAGATCGCCGGGCTGGCCGAGTTCGCCGCCGGCCTCGGCAACGTCCAGCGGGTGGACGTGCTGCCCTTCCACAAGATGGGCGAGCACAAATGGCAAGCGCTCGGCCGCCCCTACCGGCTGTCCGGCACGGAGCCGCCCGACCCGGCCTTCACCGCCCAGGTCCGCGACCTCTTCCGCGCCGCCGGGCTGAACACGCCGTAACCTCTCCTCACCCCCGCCGCGCCAGCCCGCCCTTCAGCTTCAGCACATAGGTGATGACCTCGGCCACCGCTTGGTAATGCTGGAGCGGGATGGTCGCGTCGACCTCCGCGCTGGCGTGCAGGGCGCGGGCGAGCGGCGGGTTCTCGACGATGGGAACCCCGTGCTCCTGCGCGAGCGCGCGGATCCGCAGCGCGATCAGGTCGGCCCCCTTGGCCAGGCAGACCGGCGCCGCCATCCGCCCCCGGTCGTATTCCAGCGCCACCGCGAAATGGGTCGGGTTGGTGATGACCACGGTGGCGCGCGGGACGTTCGCCATCATCCGGTGCTTGGAGCGCTGGCGGCGGATTTCCCTCAGCTTGGCCTTGACGTTGGGATCGCCCTCGATCTGCTTGTGCTCGTCCTTGATCTCCTGGAAGCTCATGCGCAGGCGCTTGCGCCATTCCAGGCGGTTCCACAGCACGTCGACCGCCGCCATCAGGACGGTCGCCAGCAGGACGGCCAGCAGCAGCCGCAAGGTCACGTCCCGCAGCAGCACGGGCAAGCCGGCGACGTCCATGCCCACAGTATCCTCCGTCCATGCGATGTAGGGCGCCAGGGCGTGCCACGCCGCGGCGCTGATGATGACCAGCTTGACCAGACTCTTGAGAAACTCGACGAAGGCCTGCCGCGAGACGATCCGTTTCCACCCCGAGGCCGGCGACAGATTCGACAGCTTGGGCCGGATGCGCTCGCCCGCGAACAGGAACCGCCCCTGCCCCAGCGCCGACGCCACCACCCCCGTCGCCAGGATGCCCAGCACCGGCAGCAGCGCCGCGCCGACCCCCAGGATCAGCCAATGCAGCCCGTGCACCACGTCCACCGCGCTGCCGTCGAGCCGGAAATCGTCCGGATTCTCGATCAGCGGCAGCAGCAGCTCCGACAGCCGCCCCGCCGCGCCCGGCGCCGCCATCAGCACGATCATCCAGGCCGCGACCATCCCCGCCAGCAGGCCGATGTCGCGGGCGCGGGGAACGTCGCCCTTCTCCTCGGCCTCGCGCAGACGTTTCTCGGTCGGCTCCTCGGTCTTCTGCGAATCGTCCTGGTCTTCGGCCATGGTCCGCCCCTCACGATCCCGACAGCCAGCCGCCGAGCGCCGCGACGAAGCCGGTCAGCATGGCCCCGACCGTCATCAGGAACAGCCCCAGCCCGGCCACCAGCAGGATCGGCGTGCCGATGAAATAGACCGGCATCGCCGGCATCACCCGGTTGACCAGCCCCAGCGCGACGTTGAACACCAGCCCGTAGAGGAGGAAGGGCGCCGCCAGCCCGACCGCCAGCCGGAAGGTCGTGGCGAGCAGCTGCGCGAAGCGCCCGACCAGCGGCCCGATCTCCGGAAACTCCCCGACCGGCCAGGAGCCGTAGGACCGCGCGAGCGCCCCGATCATCAGATAATGCACGTCCGAGGCGAACATCAGCGCCAGCCCGCCGATCAGCAGCACCCCCGACAGCACCGACCCGCCCTCGAACCCGGCGGCGTCGAGCGAGAAGGGGTTGCTGAGCCCGATGGCCTGCGCCGCCAACGCACCCGTCGTCTGCAGCGCCGCCATGAAAAGCTTCGCCCCGATCCCCAGCCACGCGCCGACCAGACTCTCCCCGGCGAAGACGCGCAGCATTTCGGCCGGCTCCTCCGGCATCCGGTCGGGCAACCCCTCGACACCGGGCAGCAGGACCAGCGCGACGATCAGCGCGAGCGCCGCCCGGATGCGCACCGGAACGGCGTTCTCGCCGAAGCCCGGCAGGAACCCGATGGCGGCGGCCACCCGCACCAGCACGAGGAAGCCCCGGTAGATCTCCAGCGTCAGCAGGTTGGTCAGCGGGTCCATGGCCCTCACACCTGATCGATGGTCTTGAGCGCCGCCTTGCGGTGCAGCTCGGCGTGGCTCAGCACCGGAGTCATCGGGCTGACGCGCTCCAGCAGCGAGCGCACGAAGGGCCGCACCTCCGCCCCGACCAGCAGGGCCGGCCAGACCTGGGGGGTGGCGTGCTTCTGGATCTTCAGCCGCACCGCCGTCAGGAACTCCTGCACCTGGCTCGGCGGCATGACGAAGCGGCGGTCGTCGCCCTCGACCACGATGTTCTCCAGCAGCGCCTGCTCCCAGCGCGGCGTCAGGGCGATCACCGGCACGAAGCCGTCCGGCCCGGCCAGCCCTTGGCAGATCTGCGGCCCCAGCCGGGTCCGTACGTGCTCGGTGATCAGCGTGATGTGACGGGTCCAGCCGACCGCCTCGGCGATGGCCTCGACGATGGTGGGCAGGTTGCGGATCGACACCCGCTCGGCCAGCAGCGCCTGGAGCACCCGCTGCACCACCACCAGCGAGATCTGGCTCGGCACCATGTCGGTGACGAGCTTCTGGTACTCGCGCCCCAGCCCCTCGATCAGCTTCTGGAGCGCGCCGAAGGTCAGCAGCGTCGACAGATGGTCCTTGATGACCTCGGTCAGATGGGTGGTGATGACGCTTTCCGGATCGACCACGGTGTAGCCCTTGGCGACCGCCTCCTCGTGACGGGCCGGGTCGATCCATTTGGCGTGCAGGCCGAAGGTCGGCTCGCGCGTCGCCTCGCCGGGGATCTCCGCCACCTCGCCGCCGGTCGGGTCGATGGCGAGCAGGTGCTTGGGCCGCACCTCCCCCTTGGCCGCCTCGACGCCCATCACGCTGATGACGTAGCTCTTGGGTGCCAGGAAGCTCGAATCCTTGATGCGGACCGAGGGCAGGACGAAGCCGAACTCGGTGGCGAAGCGCTTGCGCAGCGTCTTCACCTTGCTGGTCAGCGGGCCGTTCTTGTTGAGGATCAGCGGCACCAGATGGTTGCCGACCTCGACCTTCACGTCGTCGACCTTGAGCATCTCCTCGACCGGCTCCTCGGGCGCGGCGGCCTGGGGCTTGCGGCTTTCCTCCAGCTTGGCGAGCGCGGCGGCGCGGGCCTTGCGGCGCGGCGCGTACCAGCCGAGCGCCGCGAAGCCCAGCCCGATGATCAGGAACGGCGCCATCGGCAGCCCCGGCGTCAGCGCCAACGCGCCGAGCAGCCCCGACGCGACCATCAGCGCCTTGGGGTAGGCGCCCATCTGGGCGATGACCGCCTTTTCCGCCGAGCCGACGTTGCCGCCCTTGGTCACCAGCAGGCCGGCGGCGAGCGACACGACCAGCGCCGGGATCTGCGTCGCCAGCCCGTCGCCCACCGTCAGCGTGGTGTAGACCCCGGCGGCGTGCTCGAAGCTCATGCCCTTCTGCGCGATGCCGATGGCCATGCCGCCCAGCACGTTGATCACGGTGATGACCAAGCCGGCCACCGCGTCGCCGCGCACGAATTTCGACGCGCCGTCCATCGCGCCGTAGAAGGTGCTTTCGTCCTCCAGCTCCTTGCGGCGGCGGCGGGCTTCGGTGTCGTCGATCATGCCGGCGGACAGGTCGGCGTCGATCGCCATCTGCTTGCCGGGGATGGCGTCGAGCGTGAAGCGGGCCCCGACCTCGGCGATGCGGGTGGCGCCCTTGGTGATGACGACGAAGTTGATGATGACCAGGATGCAGAAGATCACCACGCCGATGACGAAGTTGCCGCCCATGACGAACTGGCTGAAGCCCTGGATCACATGGCCGGCGGCGCCGTGGCCGTTGTGGCCGTCGCTCAGGATCAGGCGGGTCGACGCGATGTTCAGCGCCAGCCGCATCATGGTGACGACCAGCAGCACCGTCGGGAAGGACGAGAAGTCCAGCGGGCGCGGGATCCACAGCGACACCATCAGGATCAGCACGCTGACCGAGAAGGACAACGCCAGTCCGAGATCGAGGAACCAGGACGGCACCGGCAGGAACAGCACCGCCAGCACCAGCAGGATGGAGACCGCGAACAGCACGTCGCGGTTCGCCAGACCGATGTCGCCGAGAATGCCGAACCGGCTGCGGACGTGATCCGTTAAGGTCATGGTGTCCCGAGGCGTTGCGAAAAGGGGCCGGCACGAGAAGGCGTCATGGGGCCGAAGCGTAGACCGGCGCGGTAAAACCCGGATTTACGCTCAACGCTGGCCGTCCGGCAGCAGCGGGCGGGCGGGGCCGTCGGCGAACAGGCCGGACAGGAAGGCGAGATGGCCGCGCTCCGCCTTGGTCCAGACCGGCGCCGCCCGGCTGCCGGCGACCGCCACGGCCTTCGGACCGGCGGCCAGCGTCTCCAGATAGCCCAGCGCCCCGGCGACCCAGCGCAGATTGCCCGACACCCGCTGCCGGTACGCCTCGCCGCGCTCCGACTGGGCGGAGTGGTAGCGGGCGATGGCGGTCTCCAGCGATCCGTGGTCGCGGCGCAGGGCGTTGAGGAAGCCGGCGGCGTAGCGCGCGTTGGCGACCGGGTCGAAGGCGGTGTCGAGGTCAGGGAAGGCGTCCGGGTGCCATTTCAGATTCACCTGAAGGCAGCCGACGTCGATGGAACGCACCCCGCGCGCCTGCGCGTCCCGCACGAAGGCGATGGCGGCCTCGCGGGTGGGGAAGTAATGGGAGCGTCCCTCGGTGTTGACGGTCCAGGGCCACGCGGTGAACAGCCGGTCCTCGGTGCGCCGGCCGGATTCGGTGAAGCCGATCGCCAGCAGCAGATGGTCGGCGATGCCGGCCGCGCGCTCCGCGTCGAGGATGGCGGCGATGCACTGGGCTTCCGGCGGCAGGGGGCCGCGCGCGCGTTCCGGCGGCGGGGTCGGCGCCTTGGGGGGGGCGTAGAGCGCTGTGCTCCAGGTCCCGATCTGCGACGGCGCCGTGGCGCGGGCGGTTCCGGTGGCCAAGACCGCCACGCCCAGCGCTATGACGAGCGTCATGAGAGAAGCGGTGCGCCACTTGAATCCCCTTCTCCCCCAAGGGGAGAGGGGCTCTGTCTCGACGAGAAAATTCTGGCCGTGGGCACGCATGGCCCTACTCGATGGCGACGATGAGATCGGTCAGCCGTTCCGCGTAGGTGGCGAGCGCCCCGTACATGAAGGGCAGCGACAGCACCGTGACGAGCAGGATGGCGACGATCTTGGGCACGAAGGTCAGGGTCATCTCCTGCACCTGGGTCAGCGCCTGGACCAGTGAGATGGCGACGCCGACCACCACCGCGACGATCAGCGGCGGGGCGGCGATGATCAGCGTCGTCCAGATGCCGCTGCGCAGCACCTCCAGCACGTCGGCCTGATTCATGGCGCGTCTCCCTCACACGGCGATCCGCATGATCTCCTGATAGGCCTGGACCATCTTGTCGCGGATGGCGACCACGCTCTGGACCGTCATCTCGGCGGCCAGCACCGAGCGGACGACCTCCTGCGCGCTGGCCTTGCCGGCGACGGCGGACATCGACACGCGCTCGCTGTCCTTCAGCGTATCGACCGCCTGGGCGATGGATTTGTCGAGGACATTGCCGAAATCGGTCTCGGCGGTGGCGGTCGTCGCGTCGGCGCCGAACAGCCCGGCCGTCGCCGACGCCGCCTTCTGGCTCTCGGCCAGGCCGGGGGCGAGCGGCCCGGCGCCGCGGTTGGCGGCGTAGGCGGCGGCGACGCGGCCGATGGGCATGTCGATCATGGGACGTTTCCTCAGCTGCGCAGCAGGTCGACGACGCGATTCATCATCGCGCGCGACTGTTCGATGACGTTCATGCTGGCCTCGAAGGACCGACCGGCCTCGCGCATGTCCATCATCTCGATCAGCGGCTGGACGTTCGGGCGCTTGACGTAGCCCTTGTCGTCGGCGGCCGGATGGGAGGGGTCGTAGGCGAGTTGGAAGTCGCTGCGGTCGCGGCCGATCTGCTTGACCCGCACGACCTCCACCCCCACGGCGCGGTCCATCGCGGTGTCGAAGGACACGGTCTTGCGGCGGTAGGGGTCGCCGCCCTTCTCGGTCGCGGTGGAATCGGCGTTGGCGAGATTCTCGGCGACCACCCGCAGCCGGGTCGACTGGGCCTGGAGGCCCGCGCCGGCGATCTTCAGGGTCGCGCCCAGGGCGTCGTTCATCATGGCGGTCGTCCTTATCGATGCGATCCGGGTCAGCCGTTGCGCCACGCCATGCGCAGCATCTGCACGTTGCGCTGGAACAGGCTGGTGGTCAGGGCGAAGGCGTCGCGGTTGTCACTGCCCTTGCTCATCTCCTGCTCCAACGACACGGCGTTGCCCGATGGGGTGGTCTCCCACAGCCCTTCCCTGCCGGCCTCGCGGAAGGCGGTGGCCGGTTTGCCGCCGGTGAGGTGGAAGGCGGAGGTGCGCGCGGCCTCGACCGGCCGGACGTCGTTCAGGACCGCGTCGAACGGTTTCAGGTCGCGCGCCACGTAGTCGGGCGTGTTGGCGTTCACGACGTTCTCGGCGATCAGCTTCTGCCGCTGCGCCAAGTAATCGAGGCGCGTGCCGGCCAGTTGAAAGAAACCGATTTTGCTCAAATCCATGACGACCCCGTTCCACCGCGTCCTCTTTCGAAGACAGGGGCAAGGTGAACCCGGCCGTTTAAAACCGGATTTAAATTCCCCGCGCTACGGTGACCGCATCGAGGATGGACGGAGACACCGCGCATGCGGGCCTTAGCGACCTTGTCGGCGGAGATCGAACGGCTGCCGACCCTGACGTGGCGGGGCGAGATCCGCTCGGCCGCCGGGATGACGCTGGAGGTCGACGGGCTTCAGCGCGTGCTGTCGGTCGGCGACAAATGCCACGCGGAGACGGTGCGCGGCGGGCGCGTGCTGTGCGAGACCATCGGCTTCCGCAACGGGCGCTCGCTGCTGATGGCGTTCGACAACCTCGACGGCGTGGCGGAGGGCTGCGCGGCGGTCACCGACGACACCGCCTTCACCCTGCGGCCGGGGGCCGGCTGGCTCGGCCGGGTCGTGGACGCGCTGGGCCAGCCCATCGACGGCCAGGGTCCCTTGCGCAACGGCGAGCACGCCCGCCCGCTGCGCCAGCCGCCCCCGGCGGCCTGCGGGCGACGCCGGGTCGGGGCGAAGCTCGACACCGGCATCCGGGTGATCGACAGCTTCGTGCCGTTGTGCCGGGGCCAGCGGCTGGGCGTCTTCGCCGGATCGGGCGTCGGCAAGTCGACCCTGCTGTCGATGTTCGCCCGCCACGCCGAGGCCGACGCCATCGTCATCGGTCTGGTCGGCGAGCGCGGCCGCGAGGTGCGCGAGTTCATCCAGGACGATCTGGGACCTGAGGGGCTGGCCCGCTCCGTCGTGATCGTCGCCACCTCCGACGAGCCGCCGCTGATGCGCCGTCAGGCCGCCCTCCTCACCCTGACGGTGGCGGAGGAACTGCGCGACCAGGGACTTCATGTCCTGTGCCTGATGGACAGCGTGACCCGCTTCGCCATGGCCCAGCGCGAGATCGGGCTGGCCGCGGGGGAGCCGCCGACCTCCAAGAGCTACCCGCCCAGCGTCTTCGCCGAGTTGCCCCGCCTGCTGGAGCGCGCCGGCCCCGGCCCGGAGGGGAGCGGCGGCGGCGACATCACCGCGATCTTCACCGTTCTGGTCGACGGCGACGACCACGACGAGCCGATCGCCGACGCGGTGCGCGGCATCCTCGACGGGCATCTGGTGCTCGACCGCCGCATCGCCGAACAGGGGCGCTATCCGGCGGTCAACCTGCTGCGCAGCGTGTCGCGCACTCTGCCCGGCTGCCACAGCGCGGCCGAGAACCGCGTGGTCGGCCGCGCCCGCGCGCTGGCCGCGATCCACGACAACATGGCCGAGATGATCCGGCTCGGCGCCTACAAGCGCGGGACCGATCCCGACACCGACGCCGCCATCGACCTGCACCCCCGGCTGGACGCCTTCCTGCGCCAGGGCAAGGACGACCGCTCCTCCAGCCCCGCCACCTTCGCGCAGCTCGACGCGCTTCTTGCCAACCTCGGAGACCGGACATGAGCGTCAACACCAAGCTGGCCGCCCAGGCCCTGTCGCCCGTCCAAGCGAAGGTCGCGGCGAAGGCCGAGCCCGCCGAAACGCTGGCCGACAGGATGAGCGTCGGCTTCGAGGATCTGCTCGACGTGGTGAACCCGCTGCAACAGCTGCCGGTGGTATCGTCGGTCTACCGCGAGGCGACCGGCGACAGCATCTCGATCCCGGCGCGGCTGGCCGGCGGCTTCCTGTTCGGCGGCCCGGCCGGGCTGATCGGCAGCGCCGCCATGGCGCTGTTCGAGGAGGTCACCGGCGACAGCGTGCTCGGCCACCTGGAATCGCTGGTCGACGAGATCGGCGGGGAGGAGACGCCGCCCGGCGCCGGCACCGCGACGGCCAACACGGCGCTGCCCTGGATGAAGGAGGACGGAGACGTCAGCCATGCCGCCCTGCCCTCCGCCGCGTCGATGGCCGAGGCGTTGAAACGGAAGACGGTGGCGGTCCATGAGGCGGAAGTCGCCGCCACTCTCCGTCCGGAGGAGCGGCCGGCCCCGCAACTGCTGGCGAAGCTCTATTCGCTCCAGGCGACGGAGGCCGACGGCGCCCACCGGCTGTGAGGTGTCAGCCCGGCGCGGCCCCGATGCCGCGTTGCTGCGCCGCGTCGAGCAGGCTGACCAACTCGTCCGACACCCACCAGCGGCATTTGCGGCGCTCCTCCGTCGAGACCGCGACCACCCGCTCGATCAGGCGGCTTTCCCCGGCGTCCAGCTCGCGCCCCTCGCGCAGGGCGGCTTCGACGATGGCCAGCAGCGTCTTGTCGATCACCGTCACCTCGACGGGATGGCCGACCTCCTCCGCCAGTTCGCACAGACGGGCCAGCGACGGCAAGGCGTCCTCATGTTCGTCGGCCGCGACCTGACGGAACAGCCCGGCGATGTGCTCGCCGACGGCGGCGCTCCAGGGGCTGGGGGACGTCGCGATGCCCCGGCGCGCCAGACCCTGGTTGAAGCGGTTGATGAAGCGCACCCGCTCCGTCAGCACCACCGGGGAAGCCGACAGGCTGAGCGTCAGCAGCCGGTGGTTGATCGCCGGGATCACCTCCGCCTCGACCAGCCCGGTCACCCGCCCCACCGCCATCGACACCAGCGCCCAGTTGCGGTCGCCGCGCCCGATGCCCAGCCCCTGCAAGGCGTCGTACCAGCGGAAGGCGCGCTCCAGCAGGCGTTCCGCCGTCTCGCCGGCGGTCAGTTGCGGCGGCGCGGAACGGCCGAGATGAATGTCCTCCAGCTTCTGCCGCAGAGCCTGCCACGCGAATTGCAGATGCCCGATCGAGGACTCCAACACGGGAGAGCTGGGGAAGAGCGTGTGGAAGGCGAGCGCCTGGTCGGCGTCACGCGAGGCGTTGAGCTGCGTCAGCGCGTAGAGCAGCCCGCCGTCCGGCAGACCGCTGCGCTCCACCATGCCGGAAACGAGACGGACGGCCGAAGCGTTGTCGCGCGGGCGGGCCGCCGCCTTCCATAGCGGCGCGTGCTCCAGCATCGAATCCAGCGTCGCCAGATCGCCGAAGGTCAGCGGCAGCGCCCCTCGGATGCCGCGCTTGCGCAGCAGCGCGTCACGCTCGGCGTTGGCGGCGGCCAGCAGCGCGCCCAGCCCGCTGCGTCGGCGCAGCACGGCCAGCGAACGGACCCGCAGCTCCTCCGCCCAATGGCCGGCGGCCGACGATCCCAGCACGACGTCCAGCGGCCGCTCGCTGGCCCGTTGCGCGATGTCGGTCTGCACCTGCCCCGGCAGGTCGCCCAGATGCGGCAGCAGGGCGAACCACCATGCCCCGGCGTCGAGGACGTGCAGGCAGGCGGGAAGCCGCGCTTCGGCCAGGATCAGCGCGTCGGTGCGCAGCAACACGGGATCGAACCAGCCGGTCCAGACGCGGCGCGCGTGCTCCGTGCGCGGTCCGTTCAGCATGGCGACGATCAGACGCCCGACCTCGGTCGTCATCTGGGCGTTTTCCAGATGGCCGGCGCGGACCAGTTCGAAGAGTTCGGACTTCTGCGCCCGGTCGAGCGGAGCCAGAATCGCGCGCACCCTGTCCAGGCTGTCGGCCGGATCGGGGGAAAGGCTGGGCGTGAAGACGGGGCTCGGGGGACCGCCCACCATGGCTTCCATTGGCGCTGGTTTCGTCGCTCATTTTAATTAGAAGTGACCGATATGGCTACCGATATCGTGTGACGCAATCTGTCGCTCCCTCGGTCCTGAACCTGTCCGGCCACGGGTCCCCAGCAAATTTTGCATCAAATATCGTATAAATTTATTACATTTAAGTGCTAATTTTCATCTTCACAGGGTGAGGCTGCGGCTTCATCATCCCCGACGCGACGCACCGCCCGTGCACCCCACGAAGGGCATGTTCCCTCCCTCCAAGCCACAGCCCAGGTTTCCAAACGGCCATGACCGACACCGTTCCACGCGAGGCCGAAGACGCGATCGACGCGCTCATCGCCCGACTGTCGTCGGTCGACGCCCTGTCGGACGAGAGCAAATCCGCGGCCCACGAGGCCGCGCTGAAGCGCCTGATGACGCATCTGATCCAGAAGGAAGGCTGGCTGGCCGAAGAGTTCTGCCGGCTCGCCCGCTCGCTCGGCGCCTACTGACCACGGGTCCGGCGACCGCCTCATCCGTCGATGGGGGCCAACAGGAAATCGATGTCGGCGGCGGTGAGCAGATCCGCCTCCGTCGCGGCCTGATCGTAGACCGCCTCGCCCAGCCGGCGCTTGCGTTCCTGAAGCTCCAGCATGCGCTCCTCCACCGTGCCGGCGGTGACCAGCTTGTAGACGAAGACCGGCTTGTCCTGGCCGATGCGATGGGCGCGGTCGGTGGCTTGGTCCTCCACCGCCGGGTTCCACCAGGGGTCGTAGTGGATCACGGTGTCCGCCGCCGTCAGGTTCAGCCCGGTGCCGCCCGCCTTCAGGCTGATGAGGAACAGCGGCACCTCGCGTGCCTGGAAGCGGCGGACCGGGGTTTCGCGGTCCCGCGTCTCACCGGTCAACTCGACAAAGGGGATGCCGAGCGTCTCCAACTCCGGCTTGATCAGATCCAGCATCGAGGTGAACTGCGAGAACAGCAGGATGCGCCGCCCGTCCGCCAGCAGATCGGGCAGCATCTCCAGCAGGCGGTCGAGCTTGGCCGAGGCCGCCCCCTTCGCCACCCGCTTGCGAGCGCTCTCCAGCCTCACCAGCCGGGGGTCGCAGCAGGCCTGCCGCAGCTTCAGCAGCGCGTCGAGGATGGTGATGTGGCTGCGTGCCATGCCCTTGCGGGCGATCTCCTCGCGCACCCGCTGGTCCATCGCCAGACGGATCGTCTCGTAGAGGTCGCGCTGGGCCGCCTGCGGTTCCACCGATTCCCGGATCTCGGTCTTGGGCGGCAGTTCGCCCGCCACCTCCTCCTTGGTGCGGCGGAGCAGGAAGGGGCGGACCCGGCGGGCGAGGATCCGCTGGCGCTCGGCGTCGCCATGCTTCTCGATGGGGGTGCGGAACTGCCGGCGGAAGCCGGTGCGGTCGCCGAACAGCGAGGGCACCGCGACCGAGAACAGCGACCACAATTCGTCCAGGTTGTTCTCGACCGGCGTGCCGCTCAGGCACAGGCGCTGCCGCGCGTCGAGGCCGTGGGTCGCCTTCGTCGCCTGAGAGGTCGGGTTCTTCAGGTATTGCGCCTCGTCGAAGATCGCCAGATGCCAGGGCTGGGCGGCCAGGATCGCGCGGTCGCGCGGCAGCAGCGCGTAGGAGGTCACCACCAGATCGTGGTCGCCCAGCGTGCCCTGCGCCGCCTTGCGCTGCGGGCCGTGCAGCACCAGCGTCCGCAACTCGGGGGCGAAGCGCTTGGCCTCCATCCGCCAGTTGCCGAGCACGCTGGTCGGGGCCACCAGCAGGCAGGGGCGGTCGAGCCGCCCGGCCTCCTTCTCGGCCAGCAGATGGGCGAGCGCCTGCACGGTCTTGCCCAGCCCCATGTCGTCGGCCAGGATGCCGCCGAACTCATGCGCGCCCAAAAATTGCAGCCAGTCCAGCCCGGCCTGCTGGTAGGGGCGCAGGGTCGCCCGCAAGCCGGCCGGCGGCGATACGGCGGGCACGCCGCCGGCCTCGCGCAGGGTCCGCGCCATCCGGCGCACGGCATCGGCGCCCAGCAGCGGAACCCCGGCGGCCTCGGCCGCCTCCTCCAGCGCCGCGAGGTCGCCCAGATGCGTCCGCCCGATCCGCACCGCGCCGTCGCCCGTCTGGAGGCCGAACAGTTCCATCAGCACGCCGAGCAGGGGCCGCAGCCGTTCGGCCTCCAGCGGCAGGAAGCGGTTGCCGGCGACCGGAACGAACAGGATGCCGTCGGGCGCCAGGGCGTCCAGCGCGGCGTCGAGGCCGCGCGGTTCCTCGGAGGCGCCGTTCCCGTCCCGAAAATCGTCATGGATGTCAAAGAACGCGTCGTCCGGCGAAACCGCATCCGCATCGATCGCGTCCAGCGCGGCGATCACCGACCGCAGAACCGGCAGCAGATCGACCCGCTCCCTGCCGACGTCGACGCCCAGCGACAGGCCGAACCAGTCGATGCCGCTGCCGTCGCCGATCTCGAAGGACCAGTTTCCCGGCGCTTCCGCCAATTGATAGGGGAAATCCGGGTCGATCTCGACGATCCAGCCCTCCCCCCGCAACGCGGGCAGCACGGAGTGGCAGACGGTCAGCCAGCCGGCCGATTCCTCGAAGGCGTCGCCGGGCACGACGAACAGCTCCCGTCGGACGGGCGGTCCGCCCGCCACGCTCAGCGGCGTCTCGTTGCGGATCAGGCCGGTTCCGTTCAGACGGGCGGCGGCCTTCGTCTCGTCCGCCGGGATGCGCTCGGCCGTGACGAGGGTCCCGTCCTCCATCCATTGCAGCGGCGCGGTGGTTTTTCCGGCGAGGCGGGTGCCCGCGTAATCGAACTCCAGCACGCCGACCGGAATCGGCACCGCCATCATGGACCCGCCATAGCCGAAAGGGCTGTAGGGCGTCCGGCCGCAGCGCAGGCGCAGCACCGGCCGTGGCCGGACACGGCGGGCCTCGGTCCGGGCCGGCGGTTCGGGCAGCACCGGCAGCCGCGCGCCGAACCGCACGGCGGCGGCGTTGCGGAAGGCGGCGACCTCCGCCGGCGGCAGCGGCGGCGCGCCCAGCAGGGCGGCGGCGAGATGCGGCGCGACCTCGGTGGTGAGGGATCCGCACTCCCACGACTCCACGTCCACATACAGCAGCGGCACCGTCGGCAGCACGACCGCCGACGGCGTGTCCAGCCCGACGTCGAAACGCTGGCGCCCCTTGTCGTCGCCGGTCCAGCGGGCGGTTCCCGCGCGGTCGGGACCGGGTCGCAAGGGCGGGTTGGCGCGGAAATCCTCCCAATACAGCCGTCCGGTGCGCAGCATCCGCTCGACCAGCCCGGCCGCCCACTCCCCGCGCAGCGCCCGGCCCTTTTCGGGATGCGACGGATGAGACAGTTGCTGCGCCATGAACTGAAGGATCGCCCGATCGGAGGGCGTGACGAACTTCGCCGGGATCTGTCCCTGGTTCCAACCCGTGGCGTAGGGCTTGTCGTCG
Organism: Azospirillum doebereinerae; assembly: GCF_003989665.1. Classification (GTDB taxonomy): domain Bacteria; phylum Pseudomonadota; class Alphaproteobacteria; order Azospirillales; family Azospirillaceae; genus Azospirillum; species Azospirillum doebereinerae. Next base: position 14,344 of record NZ_RZIJ01000014.1, read on the forward strand.
GAACCGAAACGGTCGTCCTTTCGCAGCGAGACGGACAGCGGGCACACCGCCGCCTCGCGGCCGTTCGGCCCCTCCTCCATCCGCAGCACGTAGAGAAGACGCTTGCGCACGGTGTCCGGATAGGAATCGCCGCCGTCGCGCGCCGCCGCCTCGCCCAGCCGCTCCAGCAGATCGCTGATCGGTGCCGACAGCGCCGGCGCGGCCGGTGCCGGTTTGGGCGAAGCCGTTCCCGCTTCGGCGGGCCGCGACGCCCAGGCGATCGCCACCGCCGCGACGTGCTTGCAGTTGATGCCGACCGGGCAATCGCACTCGCCGTCCAGCATCGTCACGGCGTTGGCGTTCACCCGCAGCAGGACGCTCTGCACGTAGGGGATCCATTGCGAGCCCTGCACCGTCGCGGCAAGGCGCATCGTCCCGTCCGGCAGCCGATCCGCCTGGAGCGCCGAGACGCGGCCTTGGCGCTGGTAGCGCTCGCCCCGCTCGTAGGAGCCCGCATCGAAGTGGCGCCGCAAGGACGACAGAAGGGTCATCGAACCGTTTCCTCCGGACAAGCGTCGCCGCTGGGCCGCAGCGCCTGGGAATGACCGGGCCGTGTCCAGGAGAGGCGGCATGCCCGCGCGCGTTCCCCGCCCTTCTCCCCAATCAACCCGGCCCCTGTCAAGGCTTGGAGCCCGACACATCCTCTCCAGCCGGAAACGGACAATCCGCCACAGCCTGGGTGCTGGCGCGGACGCGCCGATCCGGGATAGTCTCACCCTTCGTCCGGACATTCCGGCCCGCGCCGCCCCAAATCACCGCCACCACGACCTTGCGCCCCGAGTCTCTTCCCGACCCCGCATCCGCCGATCCCCTCGATCCCGTGGACTCCCCGCCCAAGCCGTCGGTGCTGGTGGTGGACGACGAGGAGGGCATGCGCAGCTTCCTGTCGCGCGCGCTCGAACGGCGCGGCTGGCGGGTCGAGACCGCCGGCAGCGCCGAGGACGGCGCCCGCCTGCTGGAACGGGTCCACACCGACCTCGTCATCCTCGACATCGCGCTGCCGGGACGCTCCGGGCTGGACTGGCTGAAGGAGCTGGTTGGCGCCGGCTTCGCGGGCGAGGTGATCCTGATCACCGCGTTTGCCGACATGAACACCGCCATCGACGCGCTGCGCGCCGGGGCCGCCGATTTCGTGCTGAAGCCGTTCCGGATCGAGCAGATCCTCAACTCCATCGACCGCTGCATCGAGCGCGCCCGGCTGACCCGCGAGAACTTCGCGCTGCGCCAGCAATTGTCCAAGCGCAAGGCCGGCAGCGACGAGATCGTCGGCCAGTCCGACGCGATGGCCCGCCTGCGCGCCCTGGTCCGCCGCGTGGCGCCCACCCCGTCGACCGTGCTGATCCAAGGCGAGTCCGGCGTCGGCAAGGAGCTGGTCGCGCGCGCCCTGCACGAGCTGTCGCCGCGCGCCGCCTGCCCCTTCGTCGCGGTGAACTGCGCCGCCATCTCCGCCGACCTGATCGAGGCGGAGCTGTTCGGCCACGCCAAGGGCGCCTTCACCGGCGCCCGCGATTCCCGCAAGGGCCTGTTCTACTACGCCCATGGCGGCACCCTGTTCCTGGACGAGATCGGCGAGCTGTCGCTGACCCTGCAATCCAAGCTGCTCCGGGTGCTGGAGGAGCGGCGCATCCGCCCGGTCGGCAGCGAGCAGGAGGTGCCGGTCGACGTCCGCGTGGTGACCGCCACCAACCGCGACCTGAAGGTCGAAGCCTCGAAGGGCCGCTTCCGCCCCGACCTGTTTTATCGGCTGGAGGTGATGACGCTGACCATCCCGCCGCTGCGCCAGCGGGTGGCGGACGTGCCGGAGCTGACGGCGCTGTTCATGCGCCACCTGTCGCTGCGTCTGGCCGTGCCGCCGCTTCCGGTCACGCCCGAGGTGACGCGGGCGCTGATGGCCCATTCCTGGCCCGGCAACGTGCGGGAGCTGCGCAACTTCGTGGAACGCTCGCTGCTGTTCGGGGAGTTTCCCCTGAACGATCTGACCGGGAGCGGCCCGGACGCCGCCCCGGCGGAGCTGGCGGTCCTGCCGCTGGCCGAGGTCGAGAAGCGCCACATCCTGGCGGTGCTGACGCAATGCGGCGGCAACAAGACCCGCGCGGCCGACCTGCTGGGCGTCTCGCGCAAGACTCTGGACCGCAAATGCGCCGAATGGGGCGTCGAGCCGTGACCACGGCGCCGGCCGGTCCCCACGCCTGGAGTCCGCGCGCCTGGACCAAGCGCGCGGTCATGGCCTTCGCCGGATCGGTCCGCGTCAAGCTGCTGACCCTGGTGCTGGCGCCGCTGCTGCTCGGCGTGCCGGTGCTGCTGCTGATCGTCTGGTTCTGGGGTACCCAGGGCTACGACCAGTTGCTGGTCACCAAGGTCAGCTCCGACCTCGGCACCGCGCGCCAGTTCTTCGACCGGGTGCAGGCGGCGCTGGGCACCCGGCTGGAGGGCTTCGCCTCCTCGCATCGCCTGGCCGTCGCCCTGGAGCGGGGGAACGAGACGGAAATCCGCCGTCTGCTCGACGAGGCCGCCGAGGAGCAGGGGCTGGATTATCTGCTGCTGCTCGACCCCCAGGGCCGCGTCCGGGTCGGCGGCGCCTTCGCCGTCCAGACCGACCCGGTCGGACGGGACCGGTCCAACTGGTCCGTGGTGCGCGACGCGCTGCAAGGCTACGCCCGGCACGGGCTGGAGGTCTTCGCACCGGCGGAGCTGGATTCGCTCGGCCCCGCGCTGCGCCACACCGCCCGCACCCCCCTCCTGCCGACCCGCAACGCGCGGCCCGACCGCCGCAGCGTCGAGGAGCGCGGCCTGATGGTCCAGGCCGCCGTTCCCGTCGCCGAACTGGACGGCCGGGTGACCGGCGCGCTGGAGGGCGGGGTCCTGCTGAACGGCAACCAGGGCATCGTCGACCGCGTCAACACCATCGTCTACCAGGAGGCCTCGCTGCCGCTGGGCAGCCAAGGCACCGCCACCCTGTTCCTCGGCGACACCCGCATCGCCACCAACGTGCGGCTGTTCGAGGGCCAGCGGGCGCTGGGCACCCGCGCGTCGCAGGCGGTGGCCGACAAGGTGCTGGAACGGGGGGAGGTCTGGCTCGGTTCGGCCTTCGTGGTCGACGACACCTACGTGTCGGGCTACCAGCCTTTGACCGACACCGCCGGTCGGCGGATCGGCATGCTCTACGTCGGCTTCCTCGAAGCGCCGCTGCGCGTCGCGCTGTACCGGGCGCTGGCCGGGCTGTTCCTGCTGTTCCTGCTGGTGTCGGGGCTGGGCACGCTGGCCGACCTGCGTTGGGCGCGCACCATCTTCCGCCCGCTGGAGCGGATGAACCGGGTGATCGCCCGCATCGAGGCCGGCGAGGAATCCGCCCGCGTCGGCCCCACCAGCAGCCGCGACGAGCTGGGGCGGCTGGCCCGCGCCTTCGACCATCTGCTCGATTCCATCGCCGCCCGCCGCTGGGAGCTGCAACGCTCGGCCGAGGAGCTGGACCGCAAGGTGGCGCTGCGCACGGCGGCGCTGGAGGAGGCCAACGCCACGCTGCGCCGCGCCCAGCAGCAGCTGGTGATGAACGAGAAGCTGACCGCCATCGGCGAGCTGACCGCCGGGGTCGCCCACGAGATCAACAACCCGGTGGCGGTGATCCAGGGCAACCTCGACCTGCTGCGCGAGGTGCTGGGCGACGGCATCGACCCGGTGCGCGAGGAGATCCGCCTGATCGACGAGCAGACCCAGCGCATCCACGCCATCGTCACCAAGCTGCTGCAATTCGCCCGCCCCGGCGATTTCGCCGGCTACGCCGAGGCGACCGGGGTCAACGCGGTGCTGGCCGACTGCCTCGTGCTGACCCGGCACAATCTGAACCGCGGCAAGGTGACGGTGGAGACCCGGCTGATGGCGGCCGGCAGCGTCGAGATGAACCGGGGCGAGTTGCAGCAGGTGCTGATCAACCTGATCGTCAACGCCATGCAGGCGATGCCCGACGGCGGCACCCTGACGCTGGAGAGCCGCGACATCGACCCGGACGACTGGGCGGCGGACAGCGACCCCTTCGAGGGCGCGCTGGTGCGGGTCGAGGACACCGGCCACGGCATCGCGGCGGTGGATCTCGACCGCATCTTCGACCCCTTCTTCACCACCAAGAACCAGACCGGGACCGGGCTGGGTCTGTCGATCAGCTACGCCATCGTCCAGCGCTACGGCGGGCGGATCACGGTGGATAGCACCCCCGGCCGCCGCACGAGATTCTCGCTGTGGCTGCGCCGGCAGGCCCGCTATTCGGAACAGCCCTCGGCCCCGCTGTTCGCCGCGCGGCTGCTGAAACCGGGCGGGGGGTGAAGGGCGGCGGGCGGTTTGGAACGTTTGAAACACCGTGGAACGTTTTTCCGGCCCGTTCCGTGTTCCGTTCCGGCGGGCGGCGGTCATCCGGCGCGCCCGCTGCCAAGCCACCCGCAGGGCCCCTTGCCACGCCGCTCCTCCGCCGAGCCGAGGCTGGGGTAGGCGTCGTCGGGGTTGAGGGTCCAGGGATAGGCGCCCTTGGGGCCGTCCGCTTCCGGCTGCGCCAGGATGGCGGCGATGATGGCGGGATCGGGCAGGACCGGTTCGCGGAAGGCGCCGGGAACCGCGTCGTCGTCGAAGGCGGAGGGCGGGGCGGGCATCGGGGGCGCCGCCCGATCCTGCAAGCCAGTGCGATCACCTGTGGCGCCGAAGCCCTCTCCCGTCCCGGGAGAGGGAGGGGACCCACGAAGTGGGGAGGGTGAGGGGCTATCGGGTGTGGTACTGAGTCCATGTTCCGATAGCCCCTCACCCTTCCCACCTCTGCGCGGCAGGCCCCTTCCCTCTCCCGGGACGGGAGAGGGAGACAAAGGCGCGGCGTCCGGCGCGCCGAACAGGCCGAGGCGGTCGGCCGCCCAGCGCACCGTCGCCGGATCGCCCGCCGACACCAGCCGCTCCACCTGCTGCGCCACCAGATCGCGCAGCGACGACAGCCGCAGCTCCGCCTCGCGGTTCAGCGCCTGACGCTCCCACCAGACGCGCACGCGCAGGGGTTGCGAGCCGTAATAGGCCCGCCACAGCGTGGTGCGGCTGCACCCCAGGGCGCGCGCGACGTGCAGGAAGGAGGACCCGCGCGCCAGCATCCCGGCGGCCATCACCCATTGCTCCTCGGCGAAGCGCGAGCCGGGAACCAGGGAGCCGTCCGGCGGGACCGGAGGCTCCTCGGCCCAACGGGGAAGGGGGAAGTCGGTGGCGGGCGCGTCGAGGGGCATGGCGGGGCTCCGGGGGGACGGGAACGGGAGCCCCAGCCTATAGGTAAATATTCCTTTCGTGGAGGATTTTGAGAAAATGCGGTTTTCAGGGGGCCGCCGCATGCCAGAGGCTTCGAAGCATCGGCTGATTGCTGCCAATGCGGGATCCTGCGTGCCGCAGCGCCCGGTGGGGAAGGCAGGGCGGAGGCAATCGAAGCCTACCCCGCCAGCACCAGGAACGGATTCCCACCAATCCTCTGGTAGCCCTCGTCGCCGACCAGGATGTCGAGCGCCAGGGTGGCGAGGTCGTCGGCCACGGGATCGAGGTCCGGCGCCTTCTCCAAAAACAGCAGCTTCAGATAGCTGTGGCAGGCGTCGCAGGTCTCGGCCCGAACCGGGCTTTTCTCGCCCTCCCCCTGCCCCTCGACAAAGCGCTGGCTGACCTCCTTGCCGTCGCCGCAGGCCACACAGGCGGACCGGACATGGTGCCACGCGGTGTGGCAGACGCCGCAATGGAGGTAGCGCAGGCCGCCGGCCTCCATGCCGACGTGCAGCACCCCGGCGACCGGCGCGCCGCCGCAGACCGGGCAGGCGTGGGCGGTGGCGTGGACGGCGGTCGCGGCGGCGTCCCGCTTGGCGGCGTCGCGGGTCCAGGCGACCTGCAACGCGGCGGCGACGAAGGGCGTGACGGCGAGGTCGGCGGTCTCCAGCCGGCCCCCGGTCAGGCGGTCGGCGAGCGCGTCCAGGGTCTCGGCATCGGCCAGGACCAGCGCGTCCAAAGCCGGGCGGGCGGGGACCGGAACGGCGTCGCCCAGCCGGCTGCGCAGCGCGCGCAGATCGTCCCGCCATTGCGCGGCGGGCGGGGCCGAGGCCGGTTCGGCGACCAGCGCGTGCTGGGCGTCGGCCAAAGTGGCGACGAAGGACAGCCAGCCGCCCAGGCTGTGGCCGGAGGCGAGCGCGCGCAGGCGGGCGGCGCGGCGCTGGAACAGGCGGGCCGGATCGGGCAGGCGCAGCGGCGCCGGGGATTGACCGGGCACCAGACCGGCGGCGGCCATGGCGGCGGTGGTCGCCTCGGTGGCGGAATCGGCGGCGGGATGGGGCACGGAAATCATCGGTGGCTTTCGTCTTCGTCGAAGGATGGCGGCGGGGCCGTATGCAAGAACAGGGCTATCCGGGCGCGTCCGCTCCGGAGCGGGACAGGCGGCGGCGTCCATCCTAGCCCACCGGGACGGTGGCCCACCCTGCGCTGGATCAGCCAACCGTGTCTTTGACGAACGACGCTTCTTGATTCCGCTCACCCGCCAACCACTTGAGAATCAATCGCAAAAGGCTTACCCCGTCCGCTTCGACCCGCTGTCCAAAATGTCCATGAACGGCGCGAACGGGACATTTTGTCCGTCGCGTTCGGGACAAAATGTCCACATTGCTTGTGGGACCAAACAAAAAACCATGACATACGTACGGCTTTCCGTCTTGGCACGGAATCTGCCTAAGGGCGGTCGCGCCGTGGGCGCCGGTTCCGGCCGGCGCCCCAGTTCCGGGTCCCAACGCCCCGGTCACGGCACAACCGAACACCGAGGGAGGTTCCATGCCCATCACGCCCATGCAAGTCACACGGCGGCAGTTCATCAAGGTCACGGCTGGCGGTCTCGCCGCTTCCAGCATGGGGGTGCTCGGCTTCCTCCCGTCCGAGGCGCTCGCCGAGGTGCGGCAGTACAAGCTGACCCGCGCCAAGGAGATCCGCAACACCTGCCCCTACTGCTCGGTCGGCTGCGGCCTGCTGATGTACAGCCTGGGTGACGGGGCCAAGAACGCCAAGGCCGAGATCATCCACATCGAGGGCGATCCCGACCACCCGGTCAGCCGCGGCTCGCTCTGCCCCAAGGGCGCCGGCCTGCTCGACTTCATCCACAGCCCCAACCGCCTGAAGCACCCCGAGGTGCGCGAGGCGGGGTCCAACACGTGGAAGCGGATCTCCTGGCACGAGGCGGTGGAACGCATCGCCCGCCACATCAAGGACGACCGCGACGCCAACTTCGTCGCCAAGAACGCCGAGGGCGTGACCGTCAACCGCTGGCTGTCCACCGCCATGCTGACCGCGTCGGCCTCGTCGAACGAGACCGGCATCCTGACGCAGAAGGTCATGCGCTCGCTCGGCATCGTCGGCACCGACGCGCAGGCCCGCGTCTGCCACGGCCCGACCGTGTCGGCGCTCGCCTCGACCTTCGGGCGCGGCGCGATGACCAACACCTGGGTCGACATCAAGAACGCCGACTTCATCCTGGTCATGGGCGGCAACCCGGCCGAGGCCCACCCGGTCGGCTTCAAATGGGCGATCGAGGCCAAGAAGCGGGGGGCGCGCCTCGTCGTCGTCGACCCGCGCTTCAACCGCTCGGCCGCCGTCGCCGACGAATACATGCCGATCCGCGCCGGGTCGGACATCGTGTTCCTGGGCGGCGTCATCAACTGGCTGGTCGCCAACGACAAGATCCAGTGGGACTACGTCAAGGCCTTCACCAACGCCAGCTTCATCGTCGCCGAGGGCTTCGGCTTCGAGGACGGGCTGTTCAGCGGCTTCGACGCGGCCAAGGGCCAGTACGACCGCGCCTCGTGGAACTACGAGTTCGACGAGAACGGCAAGGCCAAGACCGACCCGACGCTCCAGAACCCGCGCTGCGTGTGGAACCTGATGAAGGCCCATTACGCGCGCTACACCCCGGACGTCGTCACCGACCTGACCGGCACGCCCAAGGACGGCTTCCTGCGCGTCTGCGAGCAGCTCGGCGCCACGGCGGTGCGCAACCGGGTCGCCACCATCCTCTACGCGCTGGGCTGGACCCAGCACACGGTCGGCGCCCAGAACATCCGCACCATGGCGATGATCCAGCTGCTGCTGGGCAACATCGGCATGCCGGGCGGCGGCGTCAACGCGCTGCGCGGCCACTCCAACATCCAGGGGCTGTCGGATCTGGGCCTGCTGTCCACCAGCCTGCCCGGCTACCTCAATCTGCCGGCCGAGAAGGCCAACCCGACCTTCGCCGACTACATCGCCAGGAACACGCCCAAGGCGCAGGCCGACGGCCAGCTGAACTTCTGGGGCAACACGCCCAAGTTCTTCGTCAGCTTGCTGAAGTGGTTCTGGGGCGACAAGGCGACGAAGGAGAACGACTGGGGCTACGACTGGCTGCCCAAGTGGGACAAGATGTACGACGTGCTCCAGGTCATGGACCTGATGCACAACGGCAAGGTCAACGGCTTCATCGTCCAGGGCTTCAACCCGCTGACCTCCTTCCCGGACGCGCGCAAGACGGCGGCCTCCTTCGCCAAACTGAAATACATGGTGGTGATCGACCCGCTCACCACGGAGACCTCGTCCTTCTGGCAGAACCACGGCGAAATGAACGACGTGGACACCGCCGGCATCAAGACCGAGGTGTTCCGCCTGCCCTCCACCTGCTTCGCGGAGGAGGACGGCGCCATCGTCAACTCGGCGCGCTGGCTGCAATGGCACTACAAGGGCGCCGACGCGCCGGGCGAGGCCAAGACCGACCAGGAGATCCTGGCCGAGCTGTTCGTCGCCGTCCGCGACCTCTACCGCAAGGAGGGCGGCGCGGTTCCCGAGCCGATCCTCAACCTGTCCTGGCCCTACAAGAACCCGCTGGAGCCGACGCCGGAGGAACTGGCGAAGGAGATGAACGGCCGCGCGCTGGCCGACATCCCCGACCCCAAGGATCCGACCAGGTTCCTGGCCCGCAAGGGCGAGCAGCTTCCCAACTTCGCCATCCTGCAGGCCGACGGCTCGACCATGAGCGCCTGCTGGATCTTCGCGGGCTCGTGGACGCAGGCCGGCAACCAGATGGCGCGGCGCGACAACACCGACGCCGGGCTGGGCAACACGCCGGGCTGGGCTTGGGCGTGGCCGGCCAATCGCCGCATCATCTACAACCGCGCCTCCTGCGACCCGTCGGGCAAGCCGTGGGATCCCAAGCGCAATCTCATCTCGTGGAACGGCGCCGCCTGGGCCGGGGCCGACGTGCCGGACTTCAAGGTGGATTCGGCGCCGAGCGAGGGCATGAACCCCTTCATCATGAATCCGGAGGGCGTCGGCCGGCTGTTCTGCACCGACAAGCTGGTGGACGGCCCCTTCCCCGAGCATTACGAGCCGATGGAAAGCCCGCTCGGCACCAACCCGCTGCACCCGAAGGTCGTCAACAGCCCGGCGGTGCGCATGTTCAAGGCGGACCGCGAGCGGCTGGGCACCCATGACCAGTTCCCCTATGTCGGCACCACCTACCGCCTGACCGAGCATTTCCAGTTCTGGACCAAGGGCGTGCGCCTGAACGCCATCGCCCAGCCCGAGCAGTTCGTCGAGATCGGCGAGGCGCTGGCGGCCGAGAAGGGCATCAAGGCCGGCGACTGGGTGCAGGTCAGCTCCAAGCGCGGCCACATCAAGGCCAAGGCGGTGGTGACCAAGCGGATCAAGGCGCTGACGGTGACCAACCGCACCGTCCACCAGATCGGCATCCCGCTGCACTGGGGCTGGGAGACGGTGGCCAAGAAGGGCTTCCTGTCCAACACCCTGCCGCCGGCGGTGGGCGACTGCAACACCCAGACCCCGGAATACAAGGCGTTCCTGGTGAACGTCGAAAAGATCGGAGTGGCGTAAATCATGGCACTGCAATCCCTGGACATCCTGCGCCGCTCCGCCACGCCGACGCAGACCCCGCAGGCCCGCAACCCGCAGGAGGTCGCCAAGCTGATCGACGTGTCGGTCTGCATCGGCTGCAAGGCCTGTCAGGTCGCCTGCTCGGAATGGAACGAGCTGCGCGCCGACGTGGGCACCTGCACCGGCGTCTACGACAACCCGGTCGACCTGGGCCCGCAGGCCTGGACGGTGATGCGCTTCAACGAGGTCGAGGAGAACGGCAAGCTGGAGTGGCTGATCCGCAAGGACGGCTGCATGCACTGCGCCGACCCCGGCTGCCTGAAGGCCTGCCCGTCGCCGGGCGCCATCATCCAGTACAAGAACGGCATCGTCGACTTCCACCAGGAGAACTGCATCGGCTGCGGCTACTGCGTCTCCGGCTGCCCGTTCAACGTGCCGCGCATCAGCACGGTCGACAGCAAGGCCTACAAGTGCAACCTCTGCTCCGACCGCGTCGCGGTGGGGCAGGAGCCGGCCTGCGTCAAGACCTGCCCGACCGGGGCCATCCAGTTCGGCTCCAAGGTGGACATGATCGAGGTCGCCGAGACCCGGATCACCGACCTGAAGTCGCGCGGCTTCGAGCAGGCCGGGCTGTACGACCCGGCCGGGGTGGGCGGCACCCACGTGATGTACGTGCTGCATCACGCCGACAAGCCGCAGCTCTATTCCGGCCTGCCCGAGAATCCGGCGATCAGCCTGACGGTCAGCCTGTGGAAGGGCATCCTCAAGCCGCTCGCCACGCTGGGCGTCGCCGCCGCCGGCCTGTTCGGCTTCTTCCACTACATCACCGTCGGCCCGAACCGCGCCGACGAGGACGAGGAGGAGACTGGCGGGCATGACAGCCCCACGGGTGGGCATGACAGCCCGGCCGGCGGCCAGGGCGGCCCGAAATTCGTCGAAAAGCAAAAGCAACCGGAGGACGCGCTGTCATGAAGGAAAAACTGATCCGGCGCTACGACGCCGCCGAGCGCATCAACCACTGGATCGTGGCGGTCTGCTTCGTGCTGCTGGCGATCTCGGGGCTGGCCTTCTTCTACCCGGCCTTCTTCTGGCTGACCGGCGTCTTCGGCACGCCGCAGCTGGCGCGCATCGTCCATCCCTTCGTCGGCGTGGTGATGTTCCTCGCCTTCGCCCGGCAGTTCTTCCGCTACGCCCACCACAACCTCCTCAACAAGGAGGACGTCAAGTGGATGATGTCGGTGCGCGAGGTGATGAAGGGCAACGAGGTCGGCGACATCGGGCGCTACAACGGCGGCCAGAAGGGCATGTTCTGGATGATGGTCGCCTGCATGATCCTGCTGCTCGGCTCGGGATTCATCGCGTGGCGGCCGTATTTCGCCGGGCTGTTCCCGATCCCGGTGATCCGTCTGGCCCTGCTGGTCCATGCGACGAGCGCGCTGGCGCTCATCGCCGGCATCATCGTCCACGTCTACGCGGCGCTGTGGGTGCAGGGGACCATCCGCGCGATGGTCGAGGGCGTCGTCACCCACGCCTGGGCCAAGAAGCACCACCCGCGCTGGTACCGTCAGGTGACGGGGAAGGAAAGCGGCGGGCATTGATGGAAGGGGGGCGTTTGCCCCCTCCCCATCCCTCCCCCGCTTCGCGGGAGAGGGGGCCGGACTCTTGTCAAAGTGCGGCGGAGTTCCCTCTCCCGCCAACGGCGGGGGAGGGTTAGGGAGGGGGCAAACGCCGCTCCACCCGACTGCCTAAGCCGTCAGCGCCGCCGCGTGGTGGCGCAGATGGTCCTCGATGAAGGTGGCGATGAAGAAGTAGCTGTGGTCGTAGCCCGGCTGCATGCGCAGCGTCACCGGGTGCCCCACCGCCTCGGCCGCCACGACCAGGGCCTGCGGCTTCAACTGCGTCTCCAGGAAACTGTCGCGGTCGCCCTGGTCGATCAGGATCGGCAGGCGCTCCGTGGCCTTGGCGATCAGGGCGCAGGCGTCCCATTCCAGCCAGCGGTCGCGGTCGGGGCCGAGGTAGCGGCCGAACGCCTTCTCTCCCCAGGGCACCGCCGCCGGGTTGACGATGGGCGAAAAGGCCGACACCGCCTTGTAGCGGCCGGGATGCCTGAGCGCGCAGACCAGCGCGCCATGCCCGCCCATCGAATGCCCGGCGATGGAGCGGCGGTCCGTCACCGGGAAATTCGCCTCGACCAATTCCGGCAACTCCCGCGTCACGTAGTCGTGCATGCGGTAGTGCTTGGCCCAGGGCTGTTCCGTCGCGTCCACGTAGAACCCGGCGCCGAGGCCGAAGTCCCAGGCCCCGTCGGGGTCGCCCGGAACGCCCTCGCCGCGCGGGCTGGTGTCGGGGGCGACGATGGCCAGCCCCAGCTCCGCCGCGACGCGGAAGGCGCCGGCCTTCTGAGTGAAGTTCTCGTCGGTGCAGGTCAGCCCCGACAGCCAGTACAGCACAGGCACCGGCGTTTGACCGGGGGCCCCCGCCTCCACCTGCGGCGGCAGGTAGACGGCGAAGGTCATCGCGCAGTCCAGCGCCGCCGATGGATGCCGCACCCGCTTCAGCGAACCGCCGAAGACGCGGGTGTCGGACAGGATGGTGAAGGCTTCGGTCATGGCAAGGCTCACTGGTTGTAGAGGATGACCGAGCGGATGCTCTTGCCCTCGTGCATCAGGTCGAAGGCCTCGTTGATGCGGTCCAGCCCCATGGTGTGGGTGATGAAGGTGTCGAGTTCGAACTCGCCGGCCAGATAGCGCTCGACGATGCCCGGCAGCTCCGTGCGACCCTTGACCCCGCCGAAGGCCGAGCCGCGCCAGACGCGGCCGGTCACCAGCTGGAACGGACGGGTGGCGATCTCCTCGCCGGCGCCGGCGACGCCGATGATCACCGACTCGCCCCAGCCCTTGTGGCAGCATTCCAGCGCGGCGCGCATGACGTTGACGTTGCCGATGCACTCGAAGCTGTAATCGACGCCGCCGTCGGTCATCTCGACCAGAACCTCCTGGATCGGGCGGTCGAAGTCCTTGGGGTTGATGACGTCGGTGGCGCCGAGCTGCTTGGCGATCTCGAACTTCGACGGGTTGACGTCGATGCCGATGATGCGCGACGCCTTGGCCATGGTGGCGCCGATGATCGCCGACAGGCCGATGCCGCCGAGCCCGAAGATGGCGACGGTGGCGCCCGGCTCGACCTTCGCGGTGTTCATCACCGCCCCCATGCCGGTGGTGACGCCGCAGCCGAGCAGGCAGACCTTCTCCAGCGGCGCGCTCTTGTCGATCTTCGCCAGCGCGATCTCCGGCAGCACCGTGTATTCGGAGAAGGTCGAAGTCCCCATGTAATGGGCGATTTGCTTGCCCTTGATCGAGAAGCGGCTGGTGCCGTCCGGCATCAGGCCCTTGCCCTGGGTGGCGCGGATCGCCTGGCACAGGTTGGTCTTGCCCGACAGGCAGAATTTGCACTTGCCGCATTCGGGCGTGTAGAGCGGGATCACGTGGTCGCCGACCGCGACGGAGGTCACGCCGGGGCCGACCTCCACCACCACGCCGCCGCCCTCATGGCCGAGGATGCAGGGGAAGACGCCCTCGGAATCCTTGCCCGACAGGGTGTAGGCGTCGGTGTGGCAGACGCCGGTGGCGACGATGCGGACCATCACCTCGCCGGCCTTGGGAGCGGCGACCTCGACCTCCTCGATCTCCAGCGGACGGTTGGCTTCCCAGGCGACGGCGGCGCGTGACAGGACCATGGACGGTCTCCTTCCCGAAAGGGCGTTGTTTGTTGGGCACCAGTGTAGACCGGCGGCGGTCGTTGCCAGAACGGCGAATTCGGGAATAGATTTTTGCCATATGGGGATAATGGCGCGCCAGGACGGGGATGTCGGCATGAGCGGCGGCTGGGACGGGATCGACGAGTTCGTGGCGGTGGCGGAAACCGGCGGCTTCTCGCGCGCGGCGGAACGGCTGCGGGTGTCGTCCTCGCATGTCAGCCGCAGCGTGGCGCGGCTGGAGGACCGCTTGCAGGCCCGGCTGTTCTACCGCACCACCCGCAAGGTCAGCCTGACCGAAAGCGGCCGCGCCTTCCTCGCCCGCTGCCAGCGGCTGGCGGAGGAGCGCGACGACGCCTTCCTCGCGGTCGGCGACCTGCAAGGCACCGATCCGGGCGAGGTCAAGGGCCGGCTGCGCATGACCTGCGCCACCTCCTACGGCGAGCGCTTCGTGGTGCCGCTGGTCAACGACCTGCTGGAACGCCACCCGCAGCTGAGCGTCGAGGTCGAGCTGACCAACCGGACGCTCGATCTGGTGCAGGAGGGCTTCGATCTGGCGATCCGGCTGGGACGGCTGAACGAATCGAGCCTCGTCGCCACCCGCGTCGCGCCGCGCGTCATGCATCTCTGCGCCTCCCCCGCCTATCTGGAGCGGCACGGCACGCCCATCCGCCTGGCCGATCTCGCCAAGCACGACTGCCTGATCGGCACCTCCGACAGCTGGCTGTTTGACGAGGACGGGCGGGAATGGCTGTTCCGCCCGCGCGGGCGCTGGCGCTGCAACAGCGGCTTCTCGGTGCTGGACGCGGCACTGCGCGGCTTCGGCCTGTGCCAGCTGCCGGACTATTACGTGAAGGCGCCCGTCGCGGAGGGAAAGCTGGTGCCGCTGCTGGAGGTCCACCGCCCGCCCAACACCGCCGTCTGGGCGGTCTACCCGCAGAAGCGCCACGTCCCGCCCAAGGTCCACGCCGCCATCCGCCATCTGAAGGCGGGGCTGGCGAAACGGCCGGAATACCGCTAGGCGGGAGTTATTGAGAATGACTTGCATTATCAAAAAGCGCTGCGTAGGCTGATCCCCGTTCACGGATCAGGAGCGCCCCATGCCGACCACGCCGTCCCGCCCCACCCGCCGCTTCCCGGCCGACGGTCCCGCGCGGGTTCGTGACCTGCGGACGGCGGAACTGCTGGTCGTCTCCGTGCTGCGGCTGTGGGCCGAGCCGTTGCGCCTGCCGGAGGAGATCCACCCGCACTGGCAGGACGGGCTGACGGCGGCGGGGCTGTCCAAGGACGCGGCGGTGGCGTTCGACACGGTGATGCGCATCACCATCGCGGCGGCGACCCGGCCGCTCGACATCCATCGGCCGCAATGCCCGATGCTGGGTCAGGACGAGGCGCTGCTGCTCGACATGATCGGGCTGTTGCAGGGGGGCCGCCACGGCGAGGCCGGGGTGCTGATGGCCGACTGGCTGGCGCTGGCCGGGGTGCGGATGGCGCTGGCGCCGCTGTGCATCCTGGCGGGGGCGCTGGACAAGGCGGGCTTCCGCATGCCGGTCGCGATGCCGGAGGAGCCGGTCAAGGCCGCCCCCCGTCGCAGCGTAGATTTCACGAGCGTCCGCGCGGTGGCTCCGGTCGACCGGGGGGCGACGCTGGTGCATTGAAGACCGTTGCGGAGGCCCAGACCCGCGGCCCCCTCCCACCCGCTTCGCGGGCACCCTCCCCCGCTTGTCAGCGGTGGAGGGGAAGACGGCGGAGTTCCCTCTCCCGCCAACGGCGGGGGAGGGTTAGGGAGGGGGCCGCGCACAGGTTTTTCTCTTTGACCTCACCGCCCCGCCACCACCCGGTCCGCCAGCAACGCCACCGCTTGGCTCATCGCCGCGACCAGGGCCGCCGGCTCGCCGCTCGCCCCTTGAACCTCCAGCGTGTCGCGGCGGCGCGGGCCGCTTCCCAGCGTCCAGTGCGCGTCCAGCACCACCCGGCCGTTCGCCTCGCCCTCGAATTTCAGGATCGTGACCGACAGGACCGCCACCCCCGGTCCCGGCGCGGCCCCCGCCACCGGCAGCACGTTGCGTCCGGGCAGGCGCGCCGCCAGATCGCCGGCGAGCGTCGCGCGCAAACCATCGGCCAGCGGTTCGGCCCAGCGATCGAACTCCAGCGCCTCCACCCGGTTGGAGTCGATCCGGCGGACGACCTGCGGCCGGTCCACCAGCGGCGGCAGTTCCAGGCTGCCCAGCGCCAGCGCGGCGGGCGTCGCCCCCGCCGCCCCCGCTCCCGGCAGCACCGACAGCGTGTAGAGCCGGTCGGTCGGCGTCTGGCAGGCCGCGAGCAGCATCAGCACGCCCGCCAGCGCGGCGCGCCGCATCCCCCCTAGCACCGTCTCAAACGCCGTCATGGCGAAGCCCCCGTCTTGCCCCGGATCAGCGCCTCCGGATGGCGTTCCAGATAGTCGGCCAGCACGCGGAAGGAGCGCGCGGCGTCGTTCAACTGTTTCAGGACCCCGGCGAGATCGGCGGTGCCGGCGGTCGTCCCGCCGATCACCCCGTTGGCGGCGGTCAGCGTGCCCTGCGCCGCCGTCGCCACCCCGCGCAGACTGGCGACCAGCGCCGGGACTTGCGTGTTCGCGGTGCGCATCAGCGTGTCGGCGCTGCCCAGCGCCTTCGCCAGCCCGGCCAGCGAACGCGCCAGATCGGGCGAGCCGGCGACCCCGCCGACCGAACGGATGGTGCCGCGCAGATCCTCGACCAGCCCGGCCAGCGGCAGCCCGGCGATGCTGTCCATCACCGCCCCGGCCGAGCGGCTGATCGATTCCAGATCGCTGGAGGCCAGCGTCGGCAGCTCCGACCCGCCGGGCACGCCCTGCACCGGGAGCGGGGCGTTCGGCTCGAAATCCAGCGCCACCAGCTTCTGCCCGGTCAGCAAATTGCCCGACGCCAGCCGCGCCCGCAGCCCCTTCTCCACCAGCGCGGCCATGATGCGCCGGGCCGTCGCCTCGTCGGTGGCTGGGCCGTTGGGCGGCGCGTTGACGCGCTGGACACGCTCGGGCTCGATCTCGATGTCGACCGGCACGCGGATGTCGCCGCGCGCCACGTCGTATTCCAGCCGCACGCCGACCACCTGCCCGACCGCCAGCCCGCGCAGCAGCACCGGCGCGCCGGCCTGCAACCCCTGGACCGAGCCGGGGAACTCCAGCCGGTAGCGCACCCGCAGCCGCTCGCGGGCGGCGTCGGCCGAGACCGGATCCTCGTAGAGGGTGAAGGTCGCCCCCTCCCCCGCCGCCGGCCCGGCCTGATCGGTCGGCGGGCTGTCGAGCACGACGCCGCCCAGCGCCAGCGTGCGCAGCGACTCCGTCTGCAATTTGAACCCGTCGGCCCCGGCGGAGACCTGGATGCCCGACGCCCGCCAGAAGCGTGTCGTCTCGTGGACGAGGTTGTCGTAGGGCGCCCGCACGAAGATCGACACCGACACCGCGCGGTCGCGCGGCGACAGGGTGTAGCCCATGATCTCGCCGACCGGCACGCCGTGGAAATAGATCGGCGACCCTTGCGTCAGCGACCCCAACTGCTCGGTCCGCAGGGTGAAGCCGCGCCCCGGCACGTCGGAGCGGACGACCGGCGGTTCCTCCAGCGCCTCGAACTCGCGGCGGTCGTCGCCGGTGCCGGGTTCCATCTCGACGTAGGTGCCCGACACCACGGTGCTGAGCCCCGACACCCCGCCCAACCCCAGCCGCGGGCGCACCGCCCAGAACCGCGTGCTTTGTTTCAGGTGCTCGGCGGCGGCGCGGTCCATGCGGGCGGTCGCCATCACCGAGGACAGGTCGTCGGACAGCCGGACCCGCTCGATGGTGCCGAGGTCGACGTTCTTGTGCTTGATCCGGGTGCGCCCAGCCTCCAGCCCCTCGCCGGTCTGGAAGGTGATGACGATCTCCGGACCGCGCTCCTCCAGCCAGCGCCAGCCGAGCCAGCCGGCGACCAGCGCCGCGACGATGGGCAGCGCCCAGATCGGCGACAGACCGCGCCGTTTCGGCAGGGCGACCTCGGGCGGTGGCTTGGGGTCGTCAGCGGCCATGCGGGGACTCCTCCGGTTCCGCCCGGTCCCACATGATGCGGGGGTCGAAGACGTGGCTCGCCAGCATGGTCAGGATGACCACCCCGGCGAAGGCGACCGCGCCAGCGTCGGCGCGGATGGAGGCGACGGCGCCGAACTGCACCAGCGCCGCGAGGATGGCGATCATGAACACGTCGATGTTGGACCAGCGGCCGATGGAGTCGATGATTCGGTAGAGCCGGGTGCGCGCGTGCAGCCGCTTGCCCGAACCGCGCCGCGCCGCGACGAGGAACCAGCTCAGCCCCGCCAGCTTGAGGACCGGCACGGCGATGCTGGCGACGAAGACCAGCAGGGCCAGCGGCCACAGCCCGACCTCCGCCAGTTCGACCACGCCGTGGACGATGGTGCTGGGCGCCCCCTGGCCGAAGTTGACGACGGTCATCACCGGCAGCAGGTTGGCCGGCACGTAGAGGATGGCCCCGGCCGACACCAGCGCCGCCGTGCGGCCCAGGCTGTCCGGCTCGCGCCGGTGCAGGCGGCTGGCGCAGCGGGTGCAATGGGCCGGCGGCGCGTCGGCGAAGCCGTGGATCCGCTGGCAGACCGCGCAGGCGACCCAGCGGGCGGGCGGCGGCGCGTCGATGGGGGGGACATGGTCGATGGACGTCCACACGGCGCGGCGGTCGAGCGTCTGGTCCATCGCCGTGCGGACCAGCACGTAGCCGCCCAGCGCCAGCCCGCCGGCCAGGAACTCGGCGTTGGCGAACCCCTTCAGCCGCGAATAGCCGACCAGCACCCCCAGCAGGAAGACGTCCAGCATCGCCCAGGGGCGCAGTTTCTCGGTCCAGGCGAACAGGCGGGCGACCTTGCGCGGATCGGCGGGGCCACGCCCCTGGTGCAGGCAGGCCAGCACCGTCACCACGCCGGCGACCCGCGCCAGCGGCGCCGCCAGCACCAGCGCCCCAACCAGCAGGGCCAGCGGCCACATGCCCTGGTCGGCCAACGCCTCGATCCCGCTGGTGATCAGCCCCTCGCGGTCGTTGCCTTGGACGTGAACCCCCATCAGCGGGTTGAGCACGATCACCGCCAGCAGCGCCGCCCCGGTCAGCGCCACCGGCAGCGCGTGGTGGACGCCGCCCCGGCCGCGCCGGTACAGCACCGCCCCGCAACGCGTGCATTCGGCGCGGTGGCCGGGGCGCGGCTGGCGGATCTGGTGGAGAAGGCCGCAATCGGGACAGGCGACGAGGTCGTCGCGCACCGATGCCCCGCCTTCGGTCGGCACGTCGGAAATGGTTCGGCACTCCAGAGACCCGGAAACGGGCAAAAACCGGACGACTTTCGTCCTTCCCCTAACTGGACCGGGCCGACGTTAACGCAACCCCGGCGAAAGGGGTAGCGGGTTGGCCGGGCCGCCGCCTCGCCGGCCGATTTCCCAATTGACCGTCCCATTATGTACATACATTATTCCCGCAACACCGAGCGACGATGCGGAGAGCGGGGTGGAATTGGCACGACAGAGCCTGACCGGACACGCGAGCGGGCCGCAGCCCGGCCTCGACGGGAAAGGTCCCCTCTTCGGCCAGATCAAGCGCGCCGTCGCCGGACAGATCCTGCGCGGGCACTGGCAGGCCGGCGAACGGCTCCCCAACGAGGCCGAACTCTCCTCGCTCTACGGCGTGTCGCGCCAGACGGTCAACAAGGCCATCGCGCTGCTGGCGCGGGAGGGCTTCCTGGTCCGCCGCCGCCGCGCCGGCACCTTCGTCGCCGCCGGGCGCAGCGACCGCTTCGCCCTGCCCATCGAGGACATCGGCGATGTGGTGGCGCGCGAGGGCCGCGTCTACGAATTCCGCATCCTGGACCGCAAATCCCTGCGCAACGGCGCGGCGATCCATTGGCCCGACGTGCCGGACGGGACGCCGATCCTGGCGCTGGACTGCCTGCATTTCAGCGACGGCACGCCGATCCAGGTCGAGCGCCGCCTCGTCAACCTCGACGCCGTGCCCGAAGTGGCGGCGGAGCCCTTCGACCGCGTCTCCCCCGGCCGCTGGCTGGTGGACCGGGTGCCGTGGTCCTCGGCCGAGCACACGGTCCGCGCGGTCAACGCCACCGCCGACATGGCGGCGCTGCTGGGGGTGGAGCCGGGCGCGGCCTGCCTGTCGATGCGCCGCCAGACGGTGCATCTCAACCGGCCGATCACGCTGGTGCATTTCCTGTCGGTGGGCGAGCGCTTCAGCCTCAGCGGGTCCTCGATCACCGACAGCGCGACCGAGCTCAATTTGTAAACACAAAAAGGCCGGCGGCATTATCCTCGCCGCCGGCCGCCAACAGGGGGTTCTCAACGATGGAGTCTTTCACCATGAAGCGCGCGGGCGACACGACAGGACGTTTCGGCACCCTGATGCGGGCGGCCCTGCTGGGCACGGCGATGCTGGCGGCCGGCGCCGCCGGCGCCATGGCCGACACGCTGGCCGACATCAAGAAGGCCGGCACGATCAACGTCGCCACCGAGATGCAGTTCCCGCCCTTCGATTTCCTTGAGAACAACGAGTACAAGGGCGTCGACCGCGATCTGTTCGACGAGGTGGCCAAGGAGCTGGGCGTCAAGGCCAAGTACATCGACCTGCCCTGGACCAGCGTGTTGCCCGGTCTTGAGGCCAAGAAGTTCGATCTGGTGATCGCCCCGGTGACGATCACCAAGGAGCGCATGAAGCGCTACGCCTTCACCGTGCCGATTTCCGAAGCGACGGCGGCGATGATGAAGCGCGCCGACGACAAGACCATCAACAAGCCCGAGGACATCGCCGGCAAGAACGTCGGCGGCGGCAAGGGCACCTCGCAGCTGGCCCAGGTGAAGGAGTTCGGCGCGACGCTGAGCCCCGCGCCGACGGTCAAGGAATACGTGGACAGCAACCAGTCCTACGCCGATCTGGCCGCCGGCCGGGTCGACGTGTCGGTGAACTCGCTGCCGAACCTCGCCTTCGCCGCCGCCCAGCGCAAGGAGACCTTCGCGGTCGTCCTGCCGCCCTTCGGCAAGCCCTCCTACTTCTCGTGGGTCGGCCGCCCGGCGGACGACGACAAGAGCCTGGTCGAGGCGGTCAACGCCGCGCTGGTCAAGATCCAGAAGGACGGCCGTCTGGCGACGATCCAGAAGAAGTGGTTCGGCCTGTCCGCCGAGCTGCCGACCACGGTCCCCGAACCGCAGCTCTGATCGTCAAATCTTTCCCTCTCCCGCCCCGGGAGAGGGAAGGGGCCCATGCGCAGCATGG
This sequence comes from Azospirillum doebereinerae, assembly GCF_003989665.1. GTDB lineage: Bacteria > Pseudomonadota > Alphaproteobacteria > Azospirillales > Azospirillaceae > Azospirillum > Azospirillum doebereinerae. The sequence continues at coordinate 35,332 of NZ_RZIJ01000014.1, forward strand.
GAAGGGTGAGGGGCTATCGGGACATGGAGTCAGCACCACGCCCGATAGCCCCTCACCCTCCCCGCCTTGCGGCGGGTCCCCTCCCTCTCCCGGGGCGGGAGAGGGCGTTCAACAAGGCCCATCCATGAAGTTCAGCGTCATCATCGACGCGCTTCCCCATCTTCTCGGGGCGGCCGTGACGACCGTCTGGATCTCGCTGCTCGGCGTCATGCTGGGGCAGGTGATCGGCGTGCTCGTCTGCGTGGCGCGGCAGTCCGGCAGCCGCGCGGCGGACATGGCCGGCGGGGTCTATGTCAGCTTCTTCCGCGGCGTGCCGCTGCTGATCCAGCTTCTGCTGATCTACTACATGCTGCCGCTGATCGGCATCGACGTGCCGCCGCTGGTCGCCGCCATCGGCGCGCTCAGCCTCGCGTCGGGGGCCTACGTGTCGGAGATCTACCGCGGCGCCCTGAACGGCGTGCCGCACGGCCAGTCGGAGGCGGCGCTGGCGCTGGGCTTCCCCGCCCCGACCATCTGGACGCGCATCCTGCTGCCCCAGGCCTTCCGCATCTCGGTCCCGGCGCTGGTCAACGAGCTGATCCTGCTGCTGAAGGCGTCCTCGCTGATCTCCGTCGTCGGCGTGGCGGAGCTGACCCGCACCAGCCAGACCATCTCGGCCAGCAACTACCGCCCGCTGGAGATCTACCTCGCGGCGGGCCTGATCTATCTGGCGATCAACGGCGCGCTCGCCGCCTTCGGCGCGCTGGTCGAACGCCGGCTCCAGCAGGGATGACGCCGCCATGGACCTGACCCTTCTGGTCGATTACGGGCCGGCGCTGCTGCGCGGCTTCGGCGTCACCATCCTGTGCTGGGCGGCCGGCTGCGCCATCGGGCTGGCGCTGGGCTTCGCGCTGATGCTGCTGGGGCGGACCGGCCTCAAGCCGCTGCGCTGGGCGGTCCGCGCCTACATCGAGGTGATCCGGGGCACGCCCTTCCTGATCCAGCTGTTCCTGCTCTACAGCGGCGGCCCGGTCATCGGCCTGCGGCTGGAGGCGACGACCGCCGGCATCCTGGGCCTGGGCGTCTACGGCAGCGCCTATTTCGCCGAGATCTTCCGCGCCGGCTACCAAGCCGTGCCCAAGGGGCAGGTGGAGGCGGCGCTCAGCCTCGGCATGCCCTACGGCGGCATCCTGCGCCGGGTCATCCTGCCGGGGATGCTGGTCTCCACCCTGCCCGCCATCGTCAACATGATGGCGATCCTGACCAAGGAGACCGTGGTCCTCTCCATCATCACCGTGCCGGAACTGATGTACGAGATGCAGACCATGGCGGCGGAGACCTTCGCCACCTTCGAGACCATCCTGGGGATGGCGCTGTTCTACTGGCTGCTGGTGGAGGCGGTGTCGCGCCTGGGCCGCCGGGCCGAGGCGCGCGTGACCCGTTTCCTGACCCATTCGTCCAACGCGAGGGCCTGATGCCGGCCATGACCGAGACCGAAACCAAGCCCCGCCTCGATCCCGCCGTCCCGATGGTGAGCGTCCGGGGCGTCGGCAAGTCCTTCGGCGCCAACGTGGTGCTGCGCGACATCGACCTGACGGTGAACAAGTCGGAGGTCGTCTGCCTGATCGGCCCCAGCGGGTCGGGGAAAAGCACGCTGCTGCGCTGCATCAACTTCCTGGAGGTCTACGACCGGGGCGAGATCCGCATCGAGGGCAAGCTGGTCGGCTACACCGAGGCGGCCCCGCGCCGCCAGTTGTCGAACCGCGAGCTGCGCGACCTGCGGCGCAACGTCGGCATGGTGTTCCAGCAGTTCAACCTGTGGCCCCACATGACCGCGCTGGAGAACGTCGCCGAGGCGCTGATCCAGGTGCGCGGCATGGACAAGGCCGCGGCGGTGGCCCACGCGCGGCGGATGCTGGACCGCGTCGGGCTGGCGGAAAAGGCCGACTCCTACCCGGCGCGGTTGTCGGGCGGCCAGCAGCAGCGCGTCGCCATCGCCCGCGTCATCGCCATGGAGCCCCACCTGATCCTGTTCGACGAGCCGACCTCGGCGCTCGACCCGGAGTTGGTGGGCGAAGTGCTGCAGGTGATGCGCGATCTGGCGGCGGACGGCATGACGATGGTGGTGGTGACCCACGAGATGGGCTTCGCCGCCAACGTGGCCGACAAGGTGGCTTTCCTCGACCGGGGCCGCATCGCCGCCTTCGGCCCGCCGCGCGAGGTCTTCCACGAGAGCGGCGAGCCGAGGTTGAAGCAGTTTCTCCAGACCTACCACGAGCGCAACAGCTTCTGATTCCTATTTTCCATCAACGCCCCGTGTGGCGGGCGGGATCAGGTAGGCTACGGCGTTTCGTCTCCAAAAAGCGGCCCCGGCCGGAATTGATCCGGCCGGAGCTTCCGACGCTTCAAAGCGGACGGCTGGGGTCCAGGGGCTCAGCGCTGCTGGATGAAGGCCCTCTGCTTGGCGAGGTTGCCGATGCCGGCCGAGAGGTTCTGCATGTTGCCGATGTTGCCGCCGCCCAGCGGACCGCCGCCGCCGAACTGCTTGACCAGACCGCTCTGGGTGGCGGTGTTGCCGATCCCCGCCGCCGTGTTGCCGATCAGCGCGGTGTTCGAGCCGCCGCCCAGCACCGGCACTCCCATCGGACCGCCGAAGCCGCCGCCCTGAACCACCGTCGCGCCCTGACGGGCCACGTTGCCGACACCGGCGGCCAGATTGCCGACCTCGGCGCTGTTCGAGGTCCCCAGCACGCCGCGCCCGGCGAACTGCTTGGTCATCGCCGACTGCGAGGCGACGTTCCCCACCCCGGCGGCCGTGTTGGTGATCGAGCTGACGCTCTGCGCGAAGGCCGGGGCGGAGAGCAGGGCGAGGGTGGCGAAGCCGGAGAGCAGGGCGGTGCGGAGCATGGGACGGTTTCCTTTGGGGCTGGCCGGCTCGCTGTGTCCGGCGGTTGGTCGATGACCAGACCCTACCCAAGCGCCCGCTGCGTCGATGTGAGCCGAGCCACAAGAAGACTCATTTCAGGGTGCCGGCCGATTTTTGGCCCCTCCGGACAGCCGATTAGTTGTTGATGAACCAATAGAGAAGCCGCGCCGCAAGGACCAGGATGCCGCTGGCAACGATCCCCAGCAGCGCGTCCGTCGCCTCTATGTCGCTGCCAGCCCACACCATGTAGCCGACCAGGGCGAGGCCGATCAGGAGGCCGATGAAGAACCACCTGAGAATGCGGTTTCCCAGAAGGAGGTCCCACAGAGATTCCATCAAATCAGCCATGGTCTTGCCTCCGTCGCCAATGGCTTGAGCGTAATCGGCAGTGCCTCCGCGGTCAAAGCTCGGTCTCGCGGTGCCGGCCAAGCTTGCATGGAATCACCGCTTCCTGCCCGCACCCGGTAACGCCGAGCGGCCAAGCGGGATGCTGGACGGCAGAGGTTTCTGAAACTTGATCGCCAGCTTTTAAGAACACGTTCCATTTGATTTTACTCTGCCTAAAGATAGACGGCGAGAATTTCTTAAACTTTTTTCCTTCATGGAGTGTTTGCAGTGAAGAGCCACATCACACGGAGCGAATCATGCATTATGAGATCCAATGCTTAATCCACAGCCCAGATGGGAATCATGACCGGCATCAATTTTTCATTGATGCTGGAAAGGAACTGGAGGCCAAGTTGAGGCAAGGGGGAGTGGGGTTCGTTATCGAAGTCCGTGACATCCGGGCTGGGAAGAGGCTGTTCCGGTCCATAGACACCAAGGGGATATGATCGCCACAGAACGCCTTCTGTGGGAATGGGAACTCCCGCATCCGGGATGGCACGGGCAGATGGATGAGGTGTCGGAGAAACAGCAATGACGCATTCTAGATTGCATCCAGACCAGGGTGATCAGCATCCTCAAGCCGCAGCGCAACGCCCGCACCCATCTCCAAGCGATGCTGTCGCGGGATCGAATTCTGTGTCTGCTGACGGCCGATCCGCTAACGGGTGAGGTGGCCCAGATTGACAAGGTGATTCCGGGCTGGCTGATCAAGGAATGCCACGACCGTGGATTGGTGACTCCGGGATATTGACCCGGCGTTTGGAGGCTCAGCCAGGACGGGCGGGACACAAGGGCGGCGCTTCCAAAGGCGTGATCAATCCCCGGTGGATCCCGGGATTTCAAAGACTCTGGATTGAAAAGCAATCATGACGAGGAAAGGAAGGTCGCTACGGCCAAGGCCATGGCATCATCGTGTATTGGCTTCTGAAGTATAATCAGAGGTTTTATTTTGTTCACAGGTACGGTGTTACCATATCCAGTTATGACTATGGCAGGAATTTCTGGACGCCGATCTTGTATCATGCGCACCAAAGTAAGACCGTCCATCCCCGGCATTTGAACATCTGTAATCAAGAGGTTGGCAGGGTCCGCCTCATCGGCATCCAAAGCCTCTCGCCCGTCATGAGTTACCGTAACGCGGTGCCCCAGATCCCGCAGCAAGATGGCTAGCGAGGTTGCGACCAAATCTTCATCATCCGCGATAATGATGTGGCTGGACGTTACGGGCATGGAGCCTCCGGAGCGCTCTTCGATCACTGATTAACCGGAAAAGTCCGTATTTTGTCACAGAGGGCTGAGAAGGTTTTCAGTGGCTCTGGAAGAAGGCCATGCCCGTAGGGGCATGGCTCACGAACAATGACCTCCGGCAAACCCGGCACGATTGAACGTTCCCGCGCGGGGGGCGGCTTGACTGCAAAACACGTCAAACGCCGGCCTGTTCAATCCCCGCCCTCAGCGTCCCCGGCGCAGGCTGGCCATCTGGAGAAGCGTGGCCGCCACGCCCAAGGCCATGCCCAAACCGGACACGGCGGTCCAGCCGCCCAGGTTCCACACCACGGTCGCGGCGCTGGACCCGATGGCGCCGCCCAGGAACATCATGCCCATGAACAGGGTGTTGAGCCGGGCGCGGGCCTGCGGGCGCAGCGCGTAGACGATGTGCTGGTTCGAGACCAGCGCCCCCTGCACGGCGAAGTCGAGCAGGATCACCCCGACGACCAGCCCGGCGATCGACGACCACAAGCCGAACAGCAGCCAGGACGCCAGCGTCAGCACCGCGCCCAGCGCGATCACCCGGTGCGGGCCGCTGCGGTCGGCGATCCGGCCGGCGATCGGCGCCGCCAGGATGCCCGCCGCGCCGACGATGCCGAACAGCCCGGCGACGTCCGCGCCGAGGCCGAATTGCGGCTCCTCCAGATGCAGGGCGAGGATGGTCCAGAAGGCGGTGAAGGCGGCGAACAGCAGGGCCTGGGTGACCGCCGCCAGACGCAGGGCCGGGAACTCCACCCAGAGATGGACCAGCGACCGCATCAGTTCGCCATAGCCGACGCCCGCGTCCGGCTGGCTGCGCGGCAGGCGCCACGCCATCAGCGCGCCGGCCCCCAGCGCCAGCGGCACGCCGAGCCAGAACATCTCGCGCCAGCCGGCGTGCGTGCCCACGAAACCCGCCAGTGTCCGGCTCAGCAGGATGCCGGTGAGCAGCCCCGACATCACGGTGCCGACGGCGGCGCCCCGCCGCTCGGGCGAGGCCAGATGCGCGGCGAAGGGCACGATCTGCTGCGCGGCGGTCGCGGCGGCCCCGACCAGCAGCGACGCCACGATGACCAAACCGGCGCTGGGCGCCAGCGCGGTCGCCACCAGGGCGGCGGCCAGCACCAGGAACTGCACCACGATCAGCCGCCGCCGCTCGACCAGATCGCCCAGCGGGACCAACAGCAGAAGCCCGGCGGCGTAGCCGAGCTGCGTCGCGGTGGGGATCATCCCCGCCACCGGTCCCGGCAGGTCGCGCTCGATCAGGCCCAGCATCGGCTGGTTGTAATAGATGTTGGCCACCGCCACGCCGGTCGCCACCGCCATGGCAAAGGTCAAACCACGCCCGAGCGACGCCGCGGGGGGATGGGAGGACATCGTTTCGGTCGTGCTCATGGGAAGTGTCCCTGTGTCAAAAGGCGGAGGGGTCAGGCGGTCTGCTGTTCGAGCGTCGGGTAGTCGACATAACCACGCTCGTCGCCGCCGTAGAAGCTGGATCGATCGTAACGGTTCATCGCGGCGCCGATTTGCAGCCGGCGCGGCAGGTCCGGGTTGGCGATGAACAGGCGGCCGAAGGCGATGGCGTCGGCCCGGCCCTCGCGCAGCGCGTCCCGCGCGGTGTCGCCGACATAGCCGCCGGCCGAGATCACCGGTCCTCCGAACGCCCGCTTCAACAACGCCCCCGCGTCGGGCGCGTCGGCCTTGATCGCGTTGGTGTCGCTGGTCTGGTCCGCGCGCGGCTCGACGACGTGGAGATAGGCCAGCTTGCGCGTGGCCAGCGCGGCGCCGACATGGGCGTGGAGCGCGGCGGGGTCGCTGTCGGCCATGCCGTTGTAGGTCCCCCAGGGCGACAGCCGGACGCCGATCCGGTCGGCCGACCAGGAGCCGGTCGCGGCGTCCACCACCTCCATCAGGAAGCGGGCGCGGTTCTCGACCGATCCGCCGTACTCGTCGGTCCGCCGGTTGCTGGAATCCTGGAGGAACTGGTCGATGAGATAGCCGTTGGCGCCGTGAAGTTCGACTCCGTCGAACCCGGCACGGCGCGCGTTGCGCACGGCCTCCGCGAAGTTCTCGACGATGCCGGCGATCCCGTCCCGCGACAGCGCGGCCGGCACGGCGGGGTCGGCCGGGGCGCCGGTCGCGTCCATGTGGCGCCAGCCCGCCGGAAGAACGGCGGAGGGGGCGACGGGCGGGACGCCGCCGGGTTGGAGCGACGGGTGCGAGACCCGCCCGGTGTGCCAGATCTGGAGGACGATCCGCCCGCGCTTGGCGTGGACCGCCTCGGTGACGCGGCTCCAGCCGGCGACCTGCCGCTCGGTGTGGATGCCGGGCACACCGGGATAGCCGCGCGCCTGCGCGCTGATGTCGGTCGCCTCGGTGATGATCAGGCCGCCCAGGCTGGCCCGCTGCCGGTAATATTCGACGTTCATCGCCTGCGGCACGTCGCCGGGCTGGCTGGCCCGCATCCGGGTCAGGGGCGCCATCACCACGCGGTGGCCGAGCGCCAGGGCGCCCAGCCGGACCGGGGTGAAGAGAGGGTCGTCGCCGGCGAAATCGGTCGTCATTCCATGAACTCCGTCGTGGAGGGGGCGTTTCTGTGACCGCAACCCTAACGCCGTTTCAAAATCCGCATCAGTCCTCTAGAATGATGTGTCTGTCCTTCAGGAAACGATGCAATGGATTTGCCCGCCCTCGCCGTCCTGGTCGAAGCCGCCAACGCCGGCAGCCTCGCCGCCGCCGCCCGGCGCTTGGGCATCTCCCCGCTGATGGCGACGCGGCGGCTGGCCGCGCTGGAGGCGGACGTCGGCGCGCGCCTGATCCAGCGGACCACCCGCGCCCTGTCGCTGACCCCGGAGGGCGAGGCGCTGCTGCCCTTCGCGCAGGCGATGCTGGAAACCGAGACCCAGGCGCGGGCCAGCGTCCGCCCCGCCGCCGCCGGCGCCTCGGGGTTGCTGCGGCTGACGGCGTCGGCGGCCTTCGGGCGGAAGATGGTGACGCCGGTGGTGGCCGAGTTCCTGCGCGCAAACCCGCAGGTCTCGGTCGATCTGCTGCTCAGCGACGGGCTGGTCGACATCGTCGCGCAGGGCATCGACCTCGCCATCCGCATCGCGCCGCTGAAGGACAGCGGGCTGATCGCGCGCCGCCTGTCCCTCAATCCGCGCAGCCTCTACGCCACGCCGGGCTATCTGGAGGAACACGGCCGGCCGGCCGTCGTCGCCGACCTCGCCCTGCACCAATGCCTCGCCCTTTCCGGCACCCTGCATTGGGGCTTCGTCGGGGAGACCCGCAACGTTCGCGCGCGGGTCCAGGCGCGTTTCAGCGCCAACTCGATCGAGGGGCTGCGCGAAATCTGCCTCGCCGGGCTCGGCATCGCCATCCTGTCGGACTGGGACGTGCGCGCGGAGGTCGCCGAGGGGCGGCTCGTCCCGCTGGCGCTCGGCGATGGCGAACCCGAACCGCTGGCGGTCTGGGCGCTCCACCCCTCGTCCCACTTCGTGCCGCCCAAGGTCCGGCTGTTCGTCACCGCGCTGGAGGCCGCGCTGCGCCGCGACGGCGTGGCCCGGCCGGCGTGAGCGAGCCCCCGCCCCGCCGCCTGGAACCGCTCAGGCGGCGCGGATACCGGCCAGGAAGCGCTCGACCTCGCTCTTCATCATCTCCGACTGACGGGACAGCTCTCCCGATGCGCCCAGCATCTGGGCCGCCGCGGCCCCCGTCTGGGTGGCGCCGCGGTTGACGTCGGCGATGTTCTCCGTCACCGCCTCCGTGCCGCGCGCCGCCTCCTGGACGTTGCGGGCGATCTCGCCGGTGGCCGCCCCCTGCTCCTCGATGGCCGAGGCGATGGAGGTCGCGATTTCGTTCATCGAGCCGATGGTGTTGCCGATCCCGGTGATGGCCGACGCCGCCTCGCTGGTCGCCTGCTGCATCGAGGCGATCTGGCCGGCGATCTCCTCGGTGGCCTTGGCGGTCTGGTTGGCGAGGTTCTTGACCTCCGACGCCACCACGGCGAAGCCCTTGCCGGCCTCGCCGGCGCGGGCCGCCTCGATCGTCGCGTTCAAGGCCAGCAGGTTGGTCTGGCTGGCGATGTCGGTGATCAGTTTCACCACGTCGCCGATGCGCTGCGCCTGATCGACCAGCCCCTGGACCCGGCCGTTGGTCGCCAGCGCCTCGCCCACCGCCTGCCCGGCGATGGCGGTGGAGCGGGCGACCTGCGCGCTGATCTCGCGGATCGAGGCCGAGAGTTCATCGCTCGCCGCCGCAACGGTCTGCACGTTGGCCGACGCCTGTTCGGCCGCCGTCGCCGTGTCGGCGGCCTGCCGGTTGGTCTGCTCGGCGGTGTGCGCCAAGCTCTGCGCGGTGGCGTCGAGTTCGGTCGCGGCGGCGCTGACCGTGCGCAGGATGCCGGACATGCCGGAGTCGAAATTCCGGATCAGCCCTTCGACGGACGCGTTGCGCCGTTCCTTGGCCTGACGCTCGGCCTCCTCCGCCGCCGCCATGCGGTCGCGGTCGAGGGCGTTCTGCCGGAAGACCGCCACCGCCCGGGCCATTCCGCCGATCTCGTCGCCACGCTCGGCCCCTTTCACCTCCACCGACAGGTCGCCGTTGGCGAGACGCTCCATCGTGTCGGTGATCCCGGCGATGGGCCGGGCGATGCCGGATTGGGAAATCAGGACGCTGGCGACGACCGTCGCGCCGATGCCGCCGACGCCGACCACCAGCATCAGCGTGATCATGCGGGAATAGAACACCCCCAGCTCCTCGTTGGCCTGCTGGATGCTGTCCATGGTCCGCTGCGCCATCGCTTCCAGCTCCTTGCCGAAGGCGGTGCGGTTGGCCCGGCCTTCGGGCGTGTTCCCGTATTTTTCCGCCGCGTCCTGGCTGACCTCGACGCCGAGGCGGGCGACCTCGTTGCGGATCGCGACGAACTCCTGGGCGCTCTTGGCCATCTTCTGGAAATCGGCCTTGCGGTCCGGCGGCAGAAGGCGCTCCCACGCCGCCAAGCGCTTCTCCATCGTCGCCGTCGAGTCCTTGATGGCCTTGCCGAACATAAGAACGTCGTCCTTGGTCTTGGCCGCGTAGAGGCCGCGGCTGTCCATGACGACCTTGTAGATCAACCCGCTGAGCTGTTCGCCGAGCAGCGCCCTTTGCGACCGGTCCTGGATGTCGTCCACCCGGTCGTCATAGGTCTGCATGCCGACGAAACCGATGATTCCGATCACGACGGCGATGACGGTCATCAGACCGACCACGACGGAAATTTTCCGGCTGATGCTTATCCGCGTCAGAAATGCATTCATGATCCAAACCCACCAATATCCCTGCCGAACATCCGGAAAGCATACGCGCATATGCCTTTCAGGAAGGTTATAATTTGTGTGAAATTGCGACCGGAACTGTTGGGGTTTTCCCCCATACCCGGTGGCGTTGGGACCGCATCCCCAACGGGACGGCTCCGCGCCTGCGGGATCGTCTTCACGGTCCGGGGTGTGCTACGCATGGTTCGGACCGTATACGAACCGCATCGCCGCCCAGAAGCCGATCTCCGTTGCCCGCAAGGACCGACATGCCCGACGTTTCCGCGACCCGCATCCACGCCTCGGCCTGCCCGCACGACTGCCCGTCCACCTGCGCGCTGGAGGTGGAGGTCGTCGACCGAAACCGCATCGGCCGGCTGCGCGGAGCGGCGGACAACAGCTACACCGCCGGGGTGATCTGCGCGAAGGTCGCCCGTTACGCCGAGCGCATCCACCACCCCGACCGGCTGACCCGGCCGCTGCGCCGCACCGGTCCGAAAGGCTCCGGCCAGTTCGAGCCGATCTCCTGGGACGACGCGCTGGACATCGTGGCCGAGCGTTTCCTGGAGGCGGAGCGCCGCTACGGGCCGGAGACCGTGTGGCCCTACCAGTACGCCGGCACCATGGGCTTCGTGCAGCGCGACGGCATCAACCGGCTGCGCCACGCCAAGCGCTATTCGGGATTCTTCTCGACCATCTGCACCAATCCGGCCTGGTCGGGCTTCCTGGCCGGCACCGGGCGGCTGGCCGGGGCGGACCCGCGCGAGATGGCGAAATCCGACCTCGTGGTGATCTGGGGCACCAACGCGGTCTCCACCCAGGTCAACGTGATGACCCACGCCATCCGCGCCCGCAAGGAGCGCGGGGCGAGGATCGCGGTGGTCGACGTCTACCGCACGCCCACCATGGAACAGGCCGACCTGCCCCTGCTGATCCGGCCGGGCACCGACGGGGCGCTGGCCTGCGCGGTGATGCACGTCCTCTTCCGCGACGGCTTGGCCGACCGCGCCTACCTCGCCAGCCACGCCGACGACCCCGCCGGGCTGGAGGCCCACCTCGCCGAGCGGACCCCGGCTTGGGCGGAGGTCATCACCGGGCTTCCCGCCGCCGCCATCGAGGACTTCGCCCGGCTGGTCGGGACCACCCCGCGCACTTTCTTCCGCCTGGGCTACGGCTTCACCCGCTCGCGCAACGGCGCGGTGAACATGCACGCGGCGTCCTGCATCCCGGTGGTCAGCGGCGCGTGGCGGCACGAGGGCGGCGGCGCCTTCCACACCAACGGGGCGATCTACCACTGGAACAAGACGCTGATCGAGGGGGCGGACCTGCGTGATCCGTCGGTGCGGATGCTCGACCAGTCGCGCATCGGCCCGATCCTGGAGGGCGACGCCGACGCGCTGGCCGGCGGGCCGCCGGTGACCGCGCTGCTGATCCAGAACACCAACCCGGTGACGGTGGCGCCCGACCAGACCCGCGTGCGCCGGGGCTTCGCGCGCGACGACCTGTTCGTCTGCGTCCACGAGCAGTTCCTGACCGAGACCGCGCGGATGGCCGACGTCGTGCTTCCCGCCACCATGTTCCTGGAGCACGACGACCTCTATCAGGCCGGCGGCAACCAGCACATCCTGCTGGGACCCAAGCTGGTCGATCCGCCGGGCGAGTGCCGCTCCAACCACGCGGTGATCGGCGCGCTCGCGGCGCGGCTGGGGGCCGACCAGCATCCCGGCTTCCGCATGACCGCGCGGGAACTGATCGACGCGACCCTTCAGGCGTCCGGCTGGGGCACGCTGGAGGCGTTGGAGGCGGCGCGCTTCCTCGACGTGCAGCCGGACTTCGACACCGCGCATTACACCGACGGCTTCGCCTGGCCGGACGGGCGGTTCCGCCTCAAGCCCGACTGGGCCTCGGTGCCCTACCCCGCTCCGTCCACCTTCGGCCCGGTGGCGGCGATGCCCGGCTTCCCCGACCATTGGGCGGTGACCGAGGAGGCCGACGCCGAGCACCCCTTCCGTCTGGTCACCGCCCCGGCGCGCCAGTTCCTGAACACCAGCTTCACCGAGACCGCCGGCTCGCGGAACCGGGAGAAGCGCCCGTCGCTGATGCTCCACCCCGACGACGCGGCGGCGCTGGGCATCGCCGAGGGCGACCGGGTGGAGGTGGCGAACCGGCGCGGCGCGGTGATCCTGCACGCCCGCCTGTTCGACGGGGTGCGGCGCGGCGTCGCGATCGCCGAATCGATCTGGCCGAACGCCGCGCATGAGGGCGGCCGGGGGATCAACAGCCTGACCGGGGCCGACGCGGTCGCGCCTTTCGGCGGCGCGGCCTTCCACGACAACCACGTCCGCGTCGCCAAGGCGGCCCCGCTTCCCAGCTGACGCGGTGAAAAAGGAATGGGCGGCCGGAGGAACCGGCCGCCCGAGTTGGGGGAAACCATCAGGAGGAAACCTGGGGGCATCATCCTTCAACCGACTGGAGAAGTCTTGTCGGGTTCGCTCCTCTCCGGATTGACCCTGATGCCGGTGTTGAGCATGATACGTCCTGGCCCTGGCTTGCCCCCACACGGCCGGGCCGGAAAACCCCTCATCGCGTCTTTGGGGTTTCCGAACATTCAGGATTCGCAGGCGCTCTCCGCGCTTTCATCACGCGCCGAGGCTGGGTGGCTTGCGAGGATCAGGTTTCAGCGCAGCGCCCCGATCCGCCCGACCTCCATCCCCCGCTCGTCCTTCTTGATAAAGCCGCCACGCCCATCGCTTTCGAGTCTCCCCGCCTGCATCCCTCTTTCGTTTCTTATGGTGAAGCCGCCACGGCTGTCGCTTTCGAGCTTCCCCACCTGCATCCCTCTTTCGTTTCTTATGGTGAAGCCGCCACGCCCATCGCTCTCGTACCGCCCCACATCCATTCCACGTTCGTTTTTCTCGATGAACCCGCCACGGCCGTCGTTTTCATACCGGCCGGTTTCCATTCCCCGCTCGTTCCTCTTGGAAAACCCGCCCCGGCCATCGCTTTCCAAGGCTCCGACGGAACGGCCGGAACCGTCCGTGAGCGACCGTGACTCGGCCAGGACCGCACCCGAGAACAGACTTGCGGCAATCAGGGAAACAACGAACAGACGCATGCGGACCTCCACACTCAAGCTGCCGGTCGGCCGGCTTTGGTGTGAACGTCCCGCCCGGTTGTTTTCATCCAAGGATTTTCCCGACTTGGCGCATCGGTGAAAACCAGACGCCGGGCGCGCATGGAAGGAGGGGCCAAGGGCCGCCGGGCAACGCCCTGCCGCTGACCGTTCCCCCAACGAAAGCAAGAATCGTTGTCGACAAAATTTGACGCCATCCGCCGCCCAAACGGCACCCCGCCTTGCCGGAACCGGCAGCGCCCCCACCTAGGCTTGTACCTCGACCCTTGGGAGGACACGCATGCGCATCGCCCGAACCGCCGCCCTGACCGCCGTTGCGCTGCCGCTCGCGGCCTGCCTGACCGTCGCCGACGCCGGCGCGGTCGACCAGACGTTCCGGACGGAGAAGGCGGCCGTCCAGGTCAGGACAATCGCCGATGGCTTGAAACACCCCTGGGGGCTGGCCTTCCTGCCCGACGGGCGAATGCTGGTGACGGAGAAGGAAGGGAATCTGCGGATCGTCGGCGCCGACGGCAAGCGGTCGGAGCCGCTGCGCGGCGTGCCGGCGGTGGACGACCGCGACCAGGGCGGTCTGCTCGATGTGGCGCTCGACCCGGATTTCCAGCTCAACCGCCTCGTCTATCTCAGCTTTTCCGAAGCGGGGGACGGCGGCAACTCGACCGCCGTCGCTCGCGGGTCGTTGAGCGGGGACGGGCGGTCGCTGGACAGCGTCACGGTGATCTTCTCGCAGAAGCCCAAGGTGCGCAGCACCAAGCATTTCGGCTCGCGCCTCGTCTTCGACCGGCAGGGCCATCTGTTCGTCGTGCTGGGCGAGCGCTCGGACGAGCAGTTCCGCACCCAGGCCCAGGATCTGAACTCGCATCTCGGCAAAATCGTCCGCATCAACCCGGACGGCAGCGTTCCGGCGGACAACCCCTTCGTCGGGCAGGCCGGCGCCCTGCCGGAGATCTGGTCCTACGGCCACCGCAACGCCCAGGGCGCCGCGCTGCACCCCCAGACCGGCACGCTGTGGATGAGCGAGCACGGGCCGCGCGGCGGCGACGAGATCAACATCCCCGAGGCCGGCAAGAACTACGGCTGGCCGGTGGTGTCCTACGGCGTGAACTACAACGGCACGCCCGTCGGCACCGGCAAGCAGAGCGCGCCCGGCATGGAACAGCCGATCCATCACTGGACCCCGGTGATCGGCGCCTCGGGCATGGAGTTCTACACGGCCGACGCCGTTCCGGGATGGAAGGACAGTCTGTTCAACGGCGGCCTGGCCTCGAAGGAGCTGGTGCGGCTGGAACTCGACGGCACCAGGGTGACGCATGAGGAACGGCTGCTCGGCGGGCTGGGCAAGCGCATCCGGCAGGTCAGGCAGGGGCCGGACGGCGCGCTCTACCTGCTGACCGACGAGAGCCGGGGCGAGATCCTGCGCGTCGGCCCCGCCGCGAAACCGTGAACGGACCTGCGGGCCGGGCCGTCAACGGCGGTGTCCAGGCGCGGCCCGACATGGCCTTCAATCCCCTCGCCCACCATCTCCCAGCATTAGCCAAGAGTTCGAGCCCGAAGTGTGATAGCCTCCACCGTGACCTGCAATTGAAGGAATTTCACCTTGTCGCACCTGTATACCGGCAGAACCTATGAACTCAGGAGCACTCCGGTTCGCCTTCTGGAAGTCTGGCCCGTGGTCAAGGACGCCGATCCCAAGGCCGTCATCGTGACCGCGGCCAGCGACGACATTGGCGTGATCGGCACCAACGACCAGGAAGCCTTCGCGCTCGGCAAGCAGAAGCTCGGTTGATGGGCGGTTCGGAGCCTGTTCGATCGCGTTGTCGATCGGGCAGGTTCCGCCGGTGCGATTGGCGTCTTCGTCAGGATGCCGCGGCCGGGCTCGCTCCGGCCGTCCACGTTTCGACCGCGTACCAGTAGTTGCGGTCTTGATCTTTTAAGTTGCTCCGTCAATCATCCTGTCTTTGTCCAACACACCCCGGCCAACCAAGCAAGCGGGAAGACAGAGATGCCTCAATCCGGTGCGATCCAGGTCCGCGACAATTATCCCAGCACAAAACTGATTCTTCCGGCGGGATTGACCCTTGAGCACCAGGACGGCTCGCGGGAGGAGTTCTGGGCAAAGCACCCGTCCCCGGCGTTGCCCGGCGACGGTGCGACGGAAAAGGACTGGCAGAACTATCAAAAGGCTGCGGAAAAATTCACCGCGTCGCAACCAATGGCGTGGTCGATCAACATCTGGGGATTGAACGAGGCCGCCATCATCGAGTGGTGGGAGCGCTGCAAGAACCAGCCGGACGACTTGTTCAAGGGCACGCGCTACATGGGGCTGAGCCGCAACCCGAACAGCGTGGTGGCGCGCGGGCTGAAGACCGGGTTGCCGCCGGGCTTGAAGATCAACATCGGGGTGCGATTCGCCTGGACCAACGGCGACGTGCGGAACTACGCGCTCGGGATCAAGCAGGCGCTCGCCAAGAAGGGCGTCAAGCAGCTGGATTGAGCCGCACCTGTTCCGGCGGCGCTACCCCTCGCTTCGGCCGTCCTCCACCTGCCGGGCGCTCGCCAGAGCTTCCCGGTACCGGCGCAGCCGCCCGTAGGTGGGCCACAGCCGGGCGACGAGCGGGTCGGCCCACAGGATCATCACCATGGCGCCGAGACCGGCAAGCCCGCCGATGAACGCGCCGTAAAGCAGGCCCGAGAGGGCACCCAGGATCCAGGGCTGGGAGAAACGCGCGCCCTCGATCGCTTGCGACAGAGCGGCAACGGCCGCAACCAACAGGGCCACCGCCACGCCGGCGCGGCCGGGCGCGTACCAGATGCGGAGGTCCGCCGCCGTCAGGCCGTAGTCCTCGGGGATCGGACGGGCCGCTCCGGGAGGCACACCGGGCGCGGATGCGTTGTCGACGGCCAGTTTCAGGTGGGGGTGCTGCGGTCGGTTCATGGCGGCCAAAGAAGGTTTCCGGTCCGATCCGGCGGCTTTCCGTGCCGCCGGGTCCGGCCGGCGCGGGTCGACGCGCGTCAGCCTGAGGCCCGTCCCGCCGCGCGTCAAGCCGATGTTGCCGGCGGCCAAGCCGTCACGGCTGGGGGACGCGCCGGGGTTGGCGGGGCCGGACCGACCGCGTGTTTTCCTCGTCATCGTGGTTCTGGACGTTCAGGCCTCACCATTTCGCGTCCGCACAATTCCGCGTTGACAGGGATTCGTTGCCGGTGTCCTACTGGAGGTTGTTCGATAACCTTATGATAAACCAGGAGACGTCATGCCGCCGGTCCATGCCTCGCAGCCCCGAAAGACGAACCGTTTGGCGGTTGGCGGGGCCGTCGTCCTTGCTCTCGCGGCGGCGGCTGGCGGTGGGTACGTCTATGCCCAGGGCGAAGCGGACAAGCGGCTCGCCGCGCATCTCGACGCCGTCCGGGCGGGGCTTCCGCCGGGCGCGTCGCTGACCTACGACTCCGCCAAGGCCAGCCTCCTGTCGCGGGGCGCCACGCTGACCAAGCTGGCCCTCAAGATCGACGGGCGCATCGAGGCGCGGGCCGAGCGGGTCACCGCGTCGGGTGCCGGGGAAAACACGCTCGACGCCTTCGACGCCGAGACGGTGACGGTCGGGAACCCCAACACGGCCGAGACGGTCAGCCTGAAGCGTCTGCGTCTGGAGGGGATCGACGCCCGCGCGGTCGCGGCGCGGCTGGGCGGCGATCTGGGGCGCATGCAGGCGGCGGATCTCAAGGACGTCCGCTGGACCCGCGCCACGGCCAACGGCGTCGTCCAACTGGACGCCAAGGACCAGCGCACCGTCAGGATCGAGGATGCGGAGGCGGAGCAGAAGGGCGAGCAGCGCCAGACCCATCTGACCCTCAAGACGGTGGAGGTCGCGGAGGAGCGCGGGGACAAGCGGCGCCTCACCGTCAACCGCGTCGAGCTGTCGGCCCGCGCCGCCGATCTGATGGACGGGGCGTCCCCGGCGGGCGGCGTCAAGGCCGACACCATCGGCGCCGTTTCGGTGGATCGGCTCGCGATGACCGCCGGGGGCGCGGCGGTGGTCTCGGTCGGCCACGCCGAGTACACGGCGAACGCCGCCCCGGGCTCGGCGGGGCTGCACGTCAAGACGACCGTCAAGGACCTGGAAATCCCGCAATCCTCCCAGCTTCGGAACGGGGAGTTCGCCGACGCCGCCGCGACCATGAAGGAACTCGGCTACGACACGCTTCTCCTGAACGTCGCCGCCGAAATGAAGCACGACGGCGCCTCGCGCAGCGGCTCCTTCGGCCCCATCACGCTGAGCGGCGACCGGATCGGCTCGTTGGAGACCTCGGCTGAAATGCTGGAGTTCGACCTGCCCCGCAGCGGCGAGGACATCCCCGGCCTCGCGTCGGCGCTTCTCAAGGATCTCAGGATTTCCTACACGGACCGGTCGCTGATGGAGCGCTCCTTCAAGGCGATCGCCAGCCGGCAGAACGTCTCCGTCGAGGCGCTGAAGGCGGAGGCCTCGGCGAACGTCGACCGCAGCCTCGCGCGGCTGTCCCCGCGCGACCCCGGAATCGCGGCGGCGCTCAAGAGCTTCATCGCCAAGCCCGGCACCCTGGAGCTGTCGGTCACCCCGGTGAAGCCGATGAACTCCACCCAGATCGCCTTCGCCGGGATGCTGGCGCCGGAACGCCTGTCCGACATCGTGGCGATCCGTCTGGTCGCGCGCTGAGCGCTTGAAAAGGGACTGGGGCGGGTTCGCGCCCGCCCCAGCCCGGAAGGTTCACACGCGCACGCGGTCGATGAAGGCGGCGAAGTTGCTCAGTTGGCCACGGATGAAGTCGCGGGTCGGCTGGTCGGTCAGCTCGCCCGTCCCGGAGATCTTCGTTCCCGCCGCACCGACCATCACCTCGGGCTTGTTCATGGGCAGCGCGTCGAGGAACACCAGGGTCTGGCGCAGATGGTACTGGGCGCGCACGCCGCCCAGCACACCGGCCGACGCCGACTGGATGACCACCGGCTTGCCCGCGAAGGGCTGCGGCGAGACGCGCGACAGCCAGTCGATGCCGTTCTTCAGCACGCCCGGAACCGAATAATTGTACTCCGGCGTGACGAAGGCGACGCCGTCGGCCGCCTTCACCGCCTCGGCCAGCCGCAGCACGGTGTCGGGAAAGCCCTCCGCCTGAAGGTCGGCGTCGTAGTGCGGCAGGCTGCCGAGCCCGTCCAGCAGCGTGACCGTCATCCCTTCCGGCGCCAGATCCGGCAGGGCGCGGGCGATGGCGGCGTTGAAGGAGCCTTTCCGCAGGCTGCCGACGAAGACGACGACGCTGGACCGGTGGGACATTGGCGGTTTTCCTTCTGTGTGGGGGATCAACGCGACAGGAAGACGGGCAAGGCGGCCTTCATCAGGATGCTGCGGGTGGCGCCGCCGAACACCAGTTCCGTGATGCGGGAATGCCCGTAGGCTCCCATCACCAGCAGATCCGCGTCGAACTCCTTGGCGCGGGCCAGCAGAACGTCGCCGGGGTTGCCCTTCTCGACGTGCTCGGCCGAGGCCTTGACGCCGCAGCGGGCCAGATGGCGGACGATGTCGGCGCCCGGCTCCTCCCCGGCGAGCAGGGCGGCGGTGCGCTCCTCCGCGACCAGCACCAGCTTGACCGCGTCGGCGGCCTCCAGCAGCGGCATCGCGTCGGACAGGGCGCGGGCCGATTCCCGGCTGCCGTTCCAGCCGACGAGGATGCGCCGGCCCGAGACCTCCGCCGGCCAGCCGGGCGGAACCAGCACCGTCGGCCGGCCGGAGGCGAGCACGATGTCCTCGCACAGCGAGGCCGGGCCGTTGCCCTCGCGGCCGGGGAAGCCGATCATCGCCAGCCCGCAATGCCGGGCGTGGGAGAGGATGCGCTCCAGCGGCTCGTCGTGGGAGTAGCGCCACTCGGCTTCCAGGCCGTGCTCGGCCACCAGCGCGTCGAAGGCGGCGCGGGCGTTGCGCTCGGCGGTTTCGGCCAGCCCCCGGTGATGCTCGAAGGCGCTGCGGATCGCCGCCTCGCCGACGGCGAAGCCGATGTCCAGCGTCGCCTGCATCGGGGCCGCGATGAACACCGCCGTGAGATGCGCCTTCCAGCGCGCGGCCTGGACGGCGGCGAAGGCCAGCCGCTGGACGGCGTCGTGCCCTTCCAGGAAGACGAGGATGTCCTTGTGCCCGCTCATGGGTGACCGCTCATGGCTGTGTTCCGCTGCGCTTGGGAGTGTCGTGAAACAGAAGAAAGCGCCGCCCCGCCCGCGTGGCCCGGCTCAAGGCCGAACGGTACGGACGGGACGGCGCGGTCGGGTTCAGTCGCCGGCGGCGTGGCTGGGCATCGGGACCGGCTGCGTCTCCGGCCGCTTGCCGCCGAACATCCGGGTGATCGCGACGAAGAAGGCCGGCACGAACAGGATGCCCAGCGTGGTGGCCGAGATCATGCCGCTCATCACGCCGACGCCGATGGCGTTCTGGCTTTCCGACCCGGCGCCGCTGCTGGTCGCCAGCGGCAGCACGCCCAGGATGAAGGCCAGCGAGGTCATGATGATCGGGCGCAGGCGCTGGCGGGACGCCTCGACCGTCGCCTCGACGAGATTCATCCCCTGGTCGTGCAACGTCTTGGCGAACTCCACGATCATGATGGCGTTCTTCGCCGCCAGACCCACCGTGGTCAGCAGGCCGACCTGGAAGTAGATGTCGCTCGGCAGACCGGCCAGCAGCGCGCCGGACACGGCGCCGATGATGCCCAGCGGCACCACCAGCATCACCGCCACCGGCACCGTCCAGCTCTCGTACAAGGCGGCCAGGCAGAGGAACACCACCAGCATCGAGATCGCGTAGAGCGCCGGGGCCTGCGACCCGGTCAGCCGCTCCTCGTAGGACAGGCCGGTCCACTCGTAGCCGATGCCGGGCGGCAGCTTGGCCATCATCGCCTCCATCTCGGTCATCGCCTCGCCCGAGCTGATGCCCGGCCGGGCGGCGCCCTGGATGTTCATCGAGGAGGAACCGTTGTAGCGCTCCAGCTTGGGCGAGCCGAAGATCCAGCGCGAGGTGCTGAAGGCGGAGAAGGGCACCATCTGGCCGGCGTTGTTGCGGACGAACCAGCGCTCCACGTCGCCCGGCAGCATGCGGTAGGGCGCGTCGGCCTGGAGGTAGACCTTCTTCACCCGGCCCCGGTCGATGAAGTCGTTGACGTAGGTCGAGCCCCAGGCCGCCGACAGCGTCGTGTTGATGTCGCTGAGCGACAGCCCCAGCGCGCTGGCCTTCTCGCGGTCCACGTCGATCTGGAACTGGGCGTTGTCCTCCAGCCCGTTGGGGCGGACGCCGATCAGCTTGTTGTTGCCGGCCGCCATGCCGAGCAGCTGGTTGCGCGCCTGGAGCAGCGCCTCGTGCCCGAGGCCGGCGCGGTCGAGAAGCTGGAGGTCGAAGCCGGTGGCGTTGCCCATGCCGGGGACCGACGGCGGGATGATGGTGAAGACCATCGCGTTCTTCAGCGCCGCCAGCGCCGCCGTGGCGCGCGCGGCGATGGCCGGCGGCTTGGCGGCGGGCGTCGTGCGCTCGCTCCAGTCCTTGAGCCGGATGAAGCCCATGCCGGCGTTCTGGCCGCGCCCGGCGAAGTTGAAGCCGACCAGGGTGAACAGGCCCTCGACGTTGTCCTTCTCGTTCTCCAGGAAATGGGTCTCGACCGCCTTGTTGGTCTCCAGCGTGCGCTCGATGGTGGCGCCGGGCGGCGCGCTCCACAGCACGAACAGCATGCCGCGGTCCTCGGTGGGCAGGAAGGCGGTGGGCATCTTGAGGAACAGGAAGACCAGCCCGCCGACGATCAGCAGATAGGCGAAGCCGTAGCGCCACAGCCGGTTGACCACGCCGCGCACGCCGCCCTGGTAGGCGCGGCTGGTGGCGTCGAAGCCCCGGTTGAACAGGCCGAAGAAGCCGCGCTTGGCGTGGCCGTGCCCGGCCGGGACCGGTTTCAGGATGGTGGCGCAGAGCGCCGGTGTCAGCACCATGGCGACCAGCACCGACAGCGCCATCGCCGACACGATGGTCAGCGAGAACTGCCGGTAGATGGCGCCGGCCGAGCCGCCGAAGAAGGCCATCGGCACGAACACCGCGCTCAGCACCAAGGCAATGCCGACCAGCGCGCCGGTGATCTGGCCCATCGACTTACGGGTCGCCTCGCGGGGCGGCAGCCCGTCCTCGCTCATCACGCGCTCGACGTTCTCGACCACGACGATGGCGTCGTCGACCAGCAGGCCGATGGCCAGCACCATGCCGAACATGGTCAGCGTGTTGATGGAGAAGCCGAAGGCCGACAGGATGCCGAAGGTCCCCAGCAGCACCACCGGCACCGCGATGGTCGGGATCAGCGTGGCGCGGAAGTTCTGGAGGAACAGGTACATCACGAGGAAGACCAGCACGATGGCTTCCGCCAGCGTCTTGACCACCTCGTGGATGGAGATGCGCACGAAGGGCGTGGTGTCGTAGGGGTAGATCACCTCGATCCCTTGCGGGAAGAAGGCCGACAGCTCGGAAATGCGGGCGCGCACGGCGTTGGCGGTGTCCAGCGCGTTGGCGCCGGTCGCCAGCTTGATGCCGAGGCCGGCGGCCGGCTTGCCGTTGTAGCGGGCGGAGATCTCGTAGCTTTCGGAGCCCAGCTCGATCCGCGCCACGTCGCGCAGCCGCACCTGCGACCCGTCCGGGTTGATGCGCAGCATGATGGCGCCGAACTGCTCGGGCGTCTGCATGCGAGTCTGGGCGATGATGGTGGCGTTGATCTGCTGACCGGGAATCGAGGGCGCGCCGCCGAGCTGGCCGGCCGAGATCTGGGCGTTCTCCACCTTGATCGCGTTGGTGATGTCCAGCGTGGTCAGGTGGTGGCTGTTCAGCCGGTCCGGATCCAGCCAGATGCGCATGGCGTTCTGCGGGCCGAAGACGGTCACGTCGCCGACGCCGGCCACCCGGCTGATGGTGTCCTGGAGGTTGGAGGTGATGTAGTCGGCGATCTTGCCCTGGGTCAGCGTGCCGTCCTGCGACACGAAGCCGACCACCATCAGGAAGTCGTTGCCGGCCTTGGACACCGTGATGCCGCGCTGCTGGACCTCCTGCGGCAGCAGGGCCATGGCGAGCTGCAGCTTGTTCTGCACCTGGACCTGCGCGATGTCGGGGTTCGCCTCCGGCTCGAAGGTGAGCGTGATGGTGACGTTGCCCGACGAATCGCTGGTCGAGGCCATGTAGCGGAAATGGTCGATGCCGGTCATCTTCTGCTCGATGACCTGGGTGACCGTGTCCTCGAGCGTCTTGGCCGAGGCGCCGGGGTAGCTGGCGTTGATCGAGACGGTGGGCGGCGCGATCTTCGGGTACTGCTCGACCGGCAGGCCAAGGATCGACAGCGCGCCCGCCATCATGATGACGATGGCGATGACCCAGGCGAAGACCGGGCGGTCGATGAAAAAACGGGCCATGATCGGGCGACCTTCAGCGGGCTTGCGGCAGGGGGGCTTGCGGCAGGGCGGCGGACGCCACGCGGGTCGGCACGGTCTTCACCTCGGCGCCGGGCTTGATCTTCTGGAGACCCTCGACGACGATCTTCTCGCCGGTCTTCAGCCCGTCCGACACCAGCCAGACCGACCCGATGGCGCGCTCGGTCGTGACGCTGCGCTGGGAGACCTTGTTGTCGTCGCCGACCACCCAGACATAGGCGCCGCCGTCCGGACGCCGGGCCAGCGCCGCCTGCGGCACCGTGATGGCGCCCTCGACGACGCCCTGCTCGATGCGGGCGCGGACGAACAGGCCCGGCAGCAGGCTCAGGTTCGGGTTGGGGAAGACCGCGCGGAGCTGCACGGAGCTGGTGCCCTGGTCGACGGTGACGTCGGAGAACTGGAGTTCGCCCTTGCCGCTGTAGGGCGCGCCGCCGTTGTTCAGGAACAGCGTGACCGCCGCCTTGCCCTGGTCGGGCGACTGGATGCGGCCGCTGGCCAGATCCTGGCGCAGGCGCATCAACTCGGCCGCCGTCTGCGTCACGTCGACGAAGAGCGGGTCGAGCTGCTGGATGGTCGCCAGCACGGTCGCCTGGTTCGCCATGACCAGCGCGCCCTCGGTGACGGCCGACTTGCCGATGCGCCCGGAGATGGGGGCGAAGACCTTGGTGTAGTCGAGGTTGATGCGGGCGAGGTCGACCGCCGCCTTGGCCGAGGCGACCTGCGCCTCGTTCTGCTTGAGCAGGGCGTTGACGTCGTCGAAATCCTGCCGGCTGACCACGCTGTTCTTGATCAGGTCGCCGTAGCGGGCCGCCTTGTTGCGGGCCGCCTGCATGTTGGCCTCGGCCTTCTGCAGGTCGGCCTGGGCGCTGGCGAGCGCCGCCTGATAGGTCGCCGGGTCGATCTGGTAGAGCTGGTCGCCCGCCTTGACGTCGGCGCCCTCGCGGAACATGCGCTTGAGGATGATGCCGTTGACCTGGGGACGCACCTCGGCGACGCGGTAGGCGGTGGTGCGGCCGGGAAGCTCCGCGATGACGGGCAGGGGCTTGGGCTCGATCGTCGCCACCCCGACCTCGACGGGCGGCGGGGCCGCCGGCTGGGCGCTGGCCTGTCCCTGCTGCTTCTGGCAGCCCGCGAGCGCGAGGCCCAGCAGCGCCGTCGCGGCCAGGGCGGTCATCCTGTTGGCTTTCGACATCCCGAATTTCCTCAGTTCAAACAGGCACAGGCAAGCATGCACGCGCCAAAAGCACGCGGAGATCGCGTGCGCCGTTGCCTTGACGCGCGATCCGTGTGCCCGGCCGCCGATCGGTCCTTGAAGAATACCGTAACATACAGTACACTGTAACGCACAATACAGTTTTGGCGCAGGTCACGCAATGGGATTCCCGATGTCCGGCAACGGCATGGCCGGCAAGAGCCTGAAAGGCGCCTCGACGATCGGGCCGCGCGGACAGGCGCGCTGTCAGGCGCTGCTCGACGCCGCGTCGGCTCTGTTCATGGAGAAGGGGTTCGAGCAGACGACCCTGAACGACATCTTCCAGCGCGCCGGCGGCTCGCGCACCACGCTGTACGAGCATTTCGGCGACAAGGCCGGGCTGTTCCGCGTGATGATGGAGGAGAACAGCGACCGCTTTCTCGACATGATGGCGGCGGTGGCGGAGGGGGAGCGCGACGAACCGGTGGAGGCCGCCCTGACGCGCTTCGGCCTGCACTTCGCGCAATGCATCCTCGATCCGCGGACGACGGCGATCCTGCGCATCCTGGTCGCCGAGGGGAACCGCATCCCCGACATCGCCGACGTCTTCTTCCGCGACGGGCCGGACGCGGCGGTGGGCCGCTTCGCGGCCTATCTGCGCGGGCTGGCCGACGCCGGGATCCTGCGCATCGCGGATCCCGAGGTCGCCGCCCAGGCCTTCATGGGCATGACGACCGGCAATTTGCTGGTGCGCCGCCTGATCCTGCCCGATCAGCCGGTGCCGGAGGCGGAGGTCATCGACTACGTCGCCAAGGCCGTGCGCCTGTTCCTGGCGGGCGCCCGTCCGGCGGTGTAGCGCGGCTTCCAGGGCCAGCGCTTGAAGCCCCTCTCCCGCAAGGGGAGAAGGGCTCTTTTCGGATGAAGATGCTCTTCACCCTGTCGTCCCAAGCAGCGCTCAGGGTGCCTTGCCGAAGGCGAAGGGCAGGGCGTCGGCGACGGACAGCGGGATCATCGAGCCGTGGCTCTCGTCCGGAAACGCGCGGAAGGCCAGCCGCAGGCCGGGCACCGCCGACAGGGCCTCGGCGACCTCCCGCCCGGTCGGACCGGCGCGCAGGCGCCGCACCTTTTCCGTCTCCGCCTCGCTCAGTTGCCGCTCCACCATCTTGCCCGACGTCTCGACCAGCAGCGCGGTCCCGGCGGGCAGGCCCCCGAGCGCGGCCTTTTCGAGGAAGGCGGCCTGCTCCTTGAGGATCGCCTGACCGCTCCACCAGATCGCCGGGTCGGCCGCGACGTAGGTCTGGAACAGCGCGGGCTGCGTGTAGAGCACGTAGAGCGCGAACAGCCCGCCCAGCGAATGGCCGAACAGCGTCTGACGCTGGCGGTCGATGGGCAGGCGGGATTCGACGGCCGGCTTCACCTGCGTCTCAAGGAAGGCCAGGAACTCGTCCCGCCCGCCGGTCCGGATGGCGTCGCCGCCCTCGCGCGACGGCGGGATCAGTTCCGGCGGGGTGAGGGGCGTCAGGTCGCGGTAACGCCGGGGCACGTCGAAGGGCTTGTCGGTCGGGTAGCCGACGCCGACCACCACGGCCGAGCCGAGCGGGGCCGGCGGATTGGGGCCGAGCGCCTTTTCGGCCATCGGCAGGGTGGCGTTGCCGTCCAGCAGATAGACCACCGGGTAGCCGCCGGGCGGCGGCGGTTCGGTGGGGTGGAGCAGGAAGACGCGGTAATCCAGCCCGGTCCGCTCGGCGCGCATCTCCAGGCGTTCCACCTTGCGGGCCTCCGCGACCGTTTCGGCGATCCCCGGCCGCGCGCCCGTCAGGGAAAGCGCGGCCAGAAGACAGACGGCGAGCCGCCGCATCAGTAGACGTCCCGGCAATAGAGTCCCTCCTCGGCCAGCCGGTCGAGCGTGGCGGCGCCGACCATCTCGCGCAGCACCTCCTCCACCGCCGGGGCCATGCCCTGCCGGCTGCCGCACACGTAGACCGCGGCGCCCGAGGCCAGCCATTCGCGCAAGGTCTCGCCGGCTTGGCGCAGCCGGTCCTGCACATAGGCGCGCTCGGCCCCATCGCGCGAGAAGGCGAGGTCGAGCTGTTCCAGGAAGCCGTCCTGCCGCAGCCCCTCGATCTCCTGGCGGTAGTAGTAGTCGTGCTGGGCGGTGCGCTCGCCGAAGATCAGCCAGTTGCGCCGGTGGCCCTGCTGGCGCCGCGCCCGCAGATGGGCGCGCAGCCCCGCCAGCCCGGTGCCGTTGCCGATCAGGATCAGCGGCCGGTCGTCGGCCTGCGGGTGGAAGGACGGGTTGCTGCGCAGCCGCAGGTCCAGCGCGCCGCCAAGCTCCAGATGCTCGGTCAGCCAGCCGGAGCCGAGGCCGAGGCTTCCGTCGGGAAGCCGCGCCTGCCGGACCAGCAGATGCAGCCGGCCGTCCTGCGGCAGCGAGGCGATGGAGTAGTCGCGGCGCGGCAGTTCCTGAAGCCCGTCCGCCAGTTGCTGGGCCGTCTGTCCGGCCACCGTGTCGGCGGGCGGCAGCAGGCTGCGGGCGAGCCGGGCCGACAGCGGCTCCGTCCCGTCCTCGCCGGTCACCGGGGTGGCGCCGTCCAGCCTGACCGCCGCCAGGAAGGCCGCCACCCGGTCGGGGGCGTTGCACGCCTTGATCTCGGCGATGTCGCCGGCGACCCAGTGGAGGTCGTGGCCCTCGGGGGGCTCCAGCTCCAGATGGTAGGTGGGCAGGCCGCTGCTGTTGTGGTTCAGCAGGTGCCGCTCGACCAGACGCCAACGGTCGTAGGCGGGCGCCGCCCAGAACGCGGGCACCGCCGCGACGGTACCGCCCAGCAGGCCGAGGTTGGCCTGCCACTCGGCGAGCGCGGGGGCCGCGAGTTCATCGGCGCAGACGGTGGGAAACAGCCTCTCCGCCCCCTGCGCCAGCAGCCAGCGCTCCAGCTCCAGGCCGAAGCCGCAGTAGCGGGGGTATTTGCTGTCGCCGAGCGCCAGCACCGCGACCCGCAGGCCGGCCAGCGCCGCCGTGCCGCCCATCACCTTGCGGGCGAAGGCGCGGGTGGCGTCGGGCGCTTCGCCTTCGCCGTAGGTGCTGGCGACGAACAGGGCACGGGCGCCGGGTCGGGCGGCGTGGGCGGCGAGCGCCGCCGCGTCGAGCTTGGCGAGCGGCTTCACCGTCACCGCGATGCCGGCGGCCTGCAGCGCCGCCGCCGTCTGCCACGCCAGCCGTTCGGCCGCGCCGGTCTGGCTGGCGTAGGCGACCAGCACCGCGCCCTCGCCGTTGGCCGGCGCGTTGGCCGCGCCCGCCAGCGCGCCGGCGGCCTGTTTGGCCGCGCGCTTCTTGCGGCGGCGGTCGAGGTAGAGCATCCAGCCGGTCACCGCAAACAGCGGCATGCCCAGGCTGGCGATCATCATCAGGATCAGGCCGGGCTTGCCGAAATATTCGCCCGAATGCAGGACGAAGACGCTGCGCATCAGCTTCTGCCCGGCCGGCAGCGCGTCGTAGCGGTTGTGCGCGGAGGCCGCCAGCGTGGTGCCGTCCAGGGTGAGGGTGTTGCTGGCGCGCGGGTGGGCCGGATCGGCGTCGAGGTAGGTGATCTGGACCGGCTGGCCGGGGCCGCGCGGCAGCCGCAGCGTCGCCGAGAGGTAGCCGCCGGGAACCTCATGCTCGAACGCCCGCCACATCGCCGCGACATCGGGGACGAAGGGAGCGGTCGCTTGACCACCGGTCCTCCCCTCGCCGCCGTTGCGTCCCGCTTCGCCGCGCGTCCGGCTCTGGCCCTCGCCGCCACCCGGTCGCCCGCCCGGCTGGGTAGCGTCGGCCTGAGCACCCCCGGTTTGACCGTTCCCGGCCTGGGGGCTGGTCGCCGGAGGCCCCCCCGTCGGGGCGCCGCCCTGGGCGGCCGGGCGCGGGGCGCCGGTCAGCGTGAACAGGCCGTCGCGGTACCAGTCGTAGGACCAGTAGAGGCCGGTCAGGCTGGCCAGCACGTAGAACAGCAGCGCCCAGGTGCCCAACACCGCGTGCAGGCTCCACAGGAAGCTGCGGCCCTTCTGCGTCCAGTCGAGCGTCAGCCAGACACGCGGACTCGACAGCCGTCGCGGCCAGCGCAGGTACAAACCGGACAGGCTCAGCACGATCAGCGCGATGGTTGAGGCGCCGACCACCTGCTTGCCGAAATCGCCCGCCAGCAGCCAGCGATGCAGTTGCATGGCGGTGCGGAAAACGTCCTGGCCGACCGGCTGACCCAGCAGCTCGCCGGTGTAGGGATCGGCGTAGCGGTTTTCCCCGCGCGGCGCCCGCCCCCCCTGCCCCGCCGCGCCTGGAGGCGGCGCGAAGGTCACGGTCGCGGATTCCTCATGATCGGCGGCGATCCTCAAGGCGGTGATCGTCTTGCCGGGGTTGTTCGCCGTCACCCGCTGGTAGAGCTGGTCCGGTGCGAGCGGCCCGCCCTCGCGCGGGACGACCGTCATGACACCCGGATTGAGCAGGCGCAGGATCTCGTCCTCGAAGGACAGCATCCCCCCGGTCACGCCGACGACGCAGAGCACCGTCCCGGCCGTGATTCCAAGAAGCCAGTGGAGTTGAAACCAAAACCATTTCAGCATGGGGCGTCCGGCGGCGAAGATGAGGATCGAAATCAACGATGCCCGGCCGGCCCCGTTGCGCTGGGCAAGACCGGGCGGGCCTTCATCAATGAGAATAATTATCACTAGCGTCATTGAGCGCTGGGCCGCAAGCCATAAAAACGCTGACGGGCATGAGTCCGCAGTCATATGAGCCAGGAACGCCGGACGAGCGCTCGGAGCCATGGCCGCGCACCAGCGCAACCGCCACTGAAACCGGTATGGCGACGCCTGCGGACGGGTAGCCCTGTCCGTCACGACAGGTCGGCAATCACCTCTTGGGTGCGAAGCCTGACTTCCGAGAGCCGATCATGCAGTTTGGCGTTCTCGACGCGCAACCGATGCAGTTCGTCCGCAGGCTCCGGTTGGGCCGTGCCGCCGAGCGACTGCCGCGCAAGCGCGAGGATCGTGTCGAGCCGGATGACGAGTTCGTTTTCACACAGCGCCGATCGGGCGGCAATCGCCTCTTCGATGATCGCGCGCAAGGCATCGTCCTGCGTCATCCCGGCCTCCGAACTGGGTGGATGAGGAAAGGATGCGCTCAACCCGACCGTCTGACAACGCGTCAACCGCCGGTCGGCGCCCTCATGGCCGCGGGAATGGCCAGGGCGCGGTAAAGCCCATGATTGCACTTTCAAATTCCTGACGCTTCGGTCAAAAAAGGACCGATGCCCTGGCCGGAGGAGATGGCCTGGCACACATATCCTGGGAGAATCACCATGCGTCTCACCGCCATTTCCTTTGTCAGCGCGACGGCGCTCATGGCTGGCCTCGGCACGGCGCAGGCGGACATCGTCATCGGCCTGGGCACGGCGACCACCGGTCCGGTGGCGGCCTTGGGCGAGCAGTCGGTCTACGGCGCCAAGCAGGCGGTTGCGGACATCAACGCCAAGGGCGGCGTGCTGGGCCAGAAACTGGTGCTGAAGGTGGGCGACGATGCCTGCGACCCGCGCCAGGCGGTTGCCGTCGCCAACCAGTTCGTGCGCGACCGGGTCGCGGCGGTGGTCGGCCATCTCTGCTCCGGCGCCAGCATTCCGGCGTCGGACGTCTATCAGGAGGAGGGCGTGGTGATGGTCACCCCGACCGCCACCAACCCGCTGCTGACCGCGAAGGGCCATCCGAACATCTTCCGCGTCTGCGGCCGCGACGACCAGCAGGGCGTGGTGGCCGGCAACTATCTGGCCCAGACCTTCAAGGGCAAGAACATCGCGGTGCTCGACGACAAGCAGGCTTACGGCAAGGGGCTGGCCGACGTCGTGGCCGAGACGCTGGAGAAGGCGGGCGTCAAGGCCGCCTACCGCGGATCGGTCACGGCCGGCGAACGCGACTTCTCCGCCCTCATCACCAGCCTGAAGGGCAAGGGCGTCGAGGCGGTCTATTACGGCGGCTACCATCCCGAGCTGGGCCTGATCGTGCGCCAGGCGCAGGAACAGGGGCTGAAGCCGCAGTTCATCGCCGGTGACGGCCTGAACAATCAGGAATATTGGGCGATCACCGGCGCCGCTGGCGAAGGCACGCTCTACACCGACAGCGCGTCGGCCGCCAGCGATCCCAGGGCGAAGGAGCTGATCGCCTCCTTCAAGGCGGCGGGCCTGCCCGAGCCGGGCAATTTCGCCTTCTACAGCTACGCCGCGGTCCAGACGATCGCCCAAGGCCTGCAGAAGGCCGGCAGCGTCGACGGCCAGAAGCTGGCGACCGCCCTGCATTCCGGCAGCTACGACACCGTGGTCGGCTCGGTGGAGTTCGACAAGAAGGGCGACATCACCAAGCCGAACTACGTCATGTACACCTGGAGCAACGGCAAGCCGGAGATGGTGGCCCAGAAGTAAGGGAAACACGGTCTGGCGGGACGGCTCGCGGCCGCCCCGCCAGACACCGCGCGGGCGTGCGTGTTTTCCATCGCCTCGCTCGCCGTCCGCGGCATCGCCGTGCCGCACGCCGTCCGACGTTCCGGCAAGACGGCACAGACGGCCCCGTGCGCCGTTGTTGTCGGCAGCGCCCTTGGGCGCGCCCAGCCGACATGACCGGAGCGACGACACGATGTTCGACGGCACCCCTTCCCCATCGCGCGTGGCGCAGCCCGGCGATGCCCTGACGGTCCTCAGCGAGGGGGAGCTGGCGGTGCGGCTGGTGGCGTTCGCCCGGCGGCCCGGCGGCGCCCTGTTCCTGGCGCGCAGCGACACCCGCGCCGCGCGTCTGGCGCGGGCCGCCGGCGATCTGGCGCCGGACCTCGACGTGGTGCTGCTTCCGGTCGACGAGGCCGCCGCCGGGGACCGGGCGCCGTCGTCGCGCGCCGTGCTGGGGCGGCGCGTCGCCGGGCTGGCGGCGCTGGCGCGGACGCCCGGCGGCGGGCGGCTGATCGTCGCCTCGGCCGATCTGGCCCTGCAGCGGCTGCCGCCGGCCGGCTCCTGGGCGAACGGAATCCTGCGCATCGAGCGCGGCATGACGGTGGACGAGGAGGCATGGCGCGCCGGATTCGCCCGCGCCGGCTACGTGCTGGACGACCGGGTGGACGAACCGGGCGAGGTCGCGATCCGCGGCGCGGTGGTGGAGGTCTTCCCCGGCGACGGCGACCGGCCGGTGCGCTGCGAGATCGCCGAGGGCGTCGTCGTCGAGCTGCGGCTCTACGACCCGGTGACCCAGCGCTCCACCGGGACCGTCGATTCCGTCACCCTGCACCCGGTCAGCGAGATCGTCACCGACGCCGCGACGCTCGACCGTCTGGCCGCAAGCCTCGCCGAACGCGGCGGCACCCTTGCCGACGAGCTCCGCGCGGAGTTGGAGGCGGGCCGCCGCCCCTACGCCTTCGACCGTCAGCTGCCGAACGCCTTCGAGGACTGTCCGCTGCTGCTCGACCACGCGCCGGACGCCGTGATCCTGTTGGACCAGGGCGCCCGCGACCGCATCGAGGCGCGCGCCGAGGATCTGCTGGAGGCCCGCTTCGACCGGCAGCTCCGCCGCACCGACGGCGGGCCGCTGCCCACCCCGCCGCCCGAACGCCGGCTGATCGACGTGGACACCCTCGAGGCGATGCTGGCCGGCCGCGCCGTCACCACCGTCGAGGCCGCGCCACCGGAAAAGCCCGCCGA
The DNA here is from genome assembly GCF_003989665.1 of Azospirillum doebereinerae. Lineage (GTDB taxonomy): Bacteria > Pseudomonadota > Alphaproteobacteria > Azospirillales > Azospirillaceae > Azospirillum > Azospirillum doebereinerae. Next base: position 66,645 of record NZ_RZIJ01000014.1, read on the forward strand.
ACCCGTGCGGTCGGAGCGCACGCTGTTCCGCCGCGCCGCCGCCCTCGTCGCCGAGGGCGCGCGCGTGCTGATCGCGGCGGGCGGCGGCGCGGAGGCGGAACGGCTGGCCGGACTGGCCGCCAAGGCGCTGGGCGTCGACGTGCCTTGCCTCGACCGCTGGCCCGGCGACACCCTGCCGGCGGGCGCCTGCGCCGTCCTGCCCCTGCGGGTGGCGGAAGGGTTCGCGTGCGACGGCGTCACCGTGCTGGTGCCGCCCCAGCGCAGGGCGGAAAGCGCCGCCGACGCCCCGGTCCGCACGCCGCTCGCCCCGTCGGAGCTGGCGACCGGCGACTTCGTGGTGCACCTCGATTACGGCATCGGCCGGCTGGTCGGGCTGGAAACCATCGAAAGGGGGGACGAGACCGCCGATTTCCTGGTGCTCGACTACGCCCACGACGACCGGCTGCTGGTTCCCGCCGCCGATCTCGACCGCCTGTGGCGCCACGGGTCGAGCGACACCGGGGCCAAGCTCGACAGCCTCAAGAACGCCTCCTGGCTGGACCGCCGCGCCGAGCTGGAGCGCGAGATCGCCGACACCGCCAAGGCGCTCCTCGCCGCCGCCCGCCGCCGCTCGCGGGAGAAGGCGCCGGTCATCGTCCCGCCCGCCGACCGCATGCGCCGCTTCGCCGCGCGGTTCGGCTTCGACCTGACGGAAGGCCAGGCCCGCGCCGCCGCCGCCGTGATCGGCTCCATGGCCAGGGGGTGGCCGATGGACCACCTCGTCTGCGCCGACGTCGGCTACGGCAAGACGGAGATCGCCTTGCGGGCGGCGGCGGCCGTCGCCTTCTCCGGCTTCCAAGTGGCGGTGATGGCGCCGACCTCCGTGCTCGCCCGCCAGCATCTGGAGGTCTTCCGCCGCCGCTTCGCCGGCTTGGGCGTGACGGTGGAGCCGTTGACCGGCGCCATGGACGAGGCGGAAGCGGCGCGGGTCCGCGCCGGGATGGCCGACGGCTCCGTCCAGATCGTCGTCGGCACCCACGCGCTGCTGTCCAAGGAGGCCGTCTTCCACCGGCTCGGCCTGATGGTGGTGGACGAGGAGCAGCGCTTCGGCGCCGAGCAGAAGCGGGCGCTGCGCCGCCGCACCAAGGGGGTGCACGCCCTGGCCCTCAGCGCGACGCCGATCCCGCGCACGCTCCAGGACGCCCTGGCCGGCACGCGCGGCCTCAGCGTCATCGACACGCCCCCGGCCCGCCGCCGGCCGGTGCGCACCGCCGTGCTCCCGCGCGACCCGGACGTCGCGCGCGCCGCCCTGCTGCGCGAACGGGCGCGCGGCGGGCAGTCCTTCTGCGTCGTCCCGCGAATCGCCGACCTCAAGCCGCTGGAGGACTGGATTCGCGCGCTGGCGCCCGGCCTGAGCATCGCCGTGGCGCATGGGCGGCTCGGGCCGCAGGCGCTGGACGACGCCGTCATGGGCTTCGTGGACGGCGAAAGCGACGTGCTGCTGGCGACGCCGATCATCGAATCCGGCATCGACATCCCGCGCGCCAACACGCTGCTGCTGTTCCGTCCCGATCTGTTCGGGCTGGGCCAGCTGCACCAGCTGCGCGGCCGGGTGGGGCGCGGGGCGGTCCAGGGCTACGCCTGGCTGATGACCGACCCCGACCACCCGCTGGAGGAGCGCGCCGCCCGCCGGCTCGGCTCGCTGGAGCTGATCGAGAGCCTGGGCGGCGGCTTCGTGCTGAGCCTGCTCGACCTCGACCAGCGGGGCGGCGGCGATCCGCTTGGGACCGACCAGACCGGCCACCGACGCGCCGTGGGAACGGAGCTGTACCAGCGCATCCTCGCCGACGCGTTGCGGCGCTTGCGCCGCGAGCCGGACGAGGGCTGGACGCCGGACGTGACCGTGGCCGTGCCGCAGACCATCCCCGCCGCCTACATCCCGGAACCGGAGCTGCGCATCGGCCTGCACCGCCGGATCGCCCGCATGCGCGACGCCGCCGACGTCGACGCCCTGCGCGAGGAGATGGAGGACCGCTTCGGGACGCTGCCGGAGGAGGTGGAGCGGCTGCTCGCCGTCGCCACCCTGCGCTGCCGCTGCCGGCGGCTCGGCGTCGCCGCGCTCGGCGCCGGGCCGGCGGGGGTGGCGCTGACCCTGCGCGGCGAACGGGCGGCGGAGCGCGGCGCGCGGATCGCCAAACAATCCGCCGGGCTGCTCCAGGCGCGCGAGGACCGGGTGACCGCCGCTCTGGAGGCGCCGGACGCCGACGCCCTCCTCGCCAACGCCGCCCGCTGCCTCGACGCCGTCGAGGCGAACGTGAACGCCGGCCGGAGGATCAAGACGGCGCCATCCCGGAAGTGACGCCGCGCGTCAGCGGTCGTTCCGCTCGGCGTAGCGGCGGCAATGCTCCAGGTACGCGGCCTCGTGGCCGACGATCAGGTCCACGATGCTCGACCACAGCCAGGACGGTGCGTCCAGGCTCTTGGTGCGGTTGCGGCCGAGCTCGCCGCGCCAGGATTTGCGGGTCTCCTCGTCCATCTGGCGGGCGTGCGCCTTGCCGATGACGGCGGCCAGGAAGAAGGCGGCGCGCGTCGCCTCCTCGCGCGTCAGATGGTCGAAGTCCAGCTTGATGTCCTGGGGCAGCAGCTCGCGCAGGAAGACCGCCTTGTCCAGCAGCCGGGCCGGGCGCATGCGGTCGCCGAGGTTGGGCGAGAGGTTCTGCGCGCCCACCACCACCCGCTCCGCGTTGTCGCGCGGGATCGGGGTCTTGGGCGCGCGCGGGGCCGCCGCCTGCACCGCCTCCTTGATGTCGATCAGGCTGAGGCCGCCCTCGTGGTAATGGCCGTCGCCGACGCTCAGCAGCACGGCGATGCGGATGCGCCCCAACGAGCTGCACCCCTTCACCCAATAGGCGGCGTCGAGCAGCTCGATCCGGTCGTTGTCGTCGCGCAAATGCAGGGCGGTCACCAGACGCCGCACCTGGTCCTTCTTGAACAGCTCCTCGACCGCCGCGCGCTCCTCCTCGGTGAGGGGCCAGAAACGCTTGCCGAGCGGAATCGTCGGCCGCACGTCCTTGATGCGGTCTTTGGCCAGATGCTTCCAGGTCCGGCCGATGGCCTCGCGCATGCCGATGCGCACCACCGAGGGCTTCTTGGCGACCGTGGCGCCGCCAAGCTCCGCGTCCAGCGCCATCATGTAGCCTTCGATCATCCGCTCCAGCATCCGCGCGGTGGTGACGCCGGGAAGGTCCGAGCCGCGCGCCGCCGTGGCCAGCGACAGGCCCAGCCGGATCAGGTCGTGCGCCGGGTTGCCGATCACGGTCTGGTCGACGTCGCGGATCTGGATGCCGATGCGCCCCTTGGCGTTGGCCACAGGCCCGAGGTTGCCGACGTGGCAGTCGCCGCAGATCCACACCGGCGGCCCATCGGGGATTTTCCCGCCAGCGGCCGAGGCCTCCAGCCATTCGTAGAACTTCACGGTGCTGCCGCGCACATAGGCGTGGGCGGACTGGGCCATTTTCAGATTGCGCCGCTGGGCAAGGGCCGCTTGGCGTTGGTCGGGCGGAACGACGTGGGACTTGGATGACGGCATCGCGGATGTCCAATGTTGCGGTGCGTCAGGTGGGAAGCGCCGCCGCTCGCGGCCATCGGAGAAAGCGACCGCCGAGGACCATTCCGGATGATCCCCCCGTCGAGGGGGGCGGCCACAGCGGCGGCTGGCTGTGCGCGGCCGGCCTCGACCGCCATCCGCATCCGCGCCGAGCAAAGACCGGGATCATGATCCATGAGCGGGCTAAGCCGGATTCTGCCGAATGGCGTAGGCGCAGCGGCGACCGCCGTCGATGATGTGCTCGGTCCGCGCAATCGAGACCGATGGCCCGAACACGGCGCGGAACACGTCGAGTTCCGCACGGCAGAAGCCCGCGCAGGCGGTGGCGGCCACGCGGATGGGACAGTGGTTCTCCACCAGCAGGAAGGAACCGTCGGGCTCCTTGCGCCAGTCCGCCATGTAGCCTTCGTCCGAGCGGAGCGCCGCGAGCGCCGCGCCCCTTGCGGACAGCTCCGTCTTGTCCGCAAGCTTCCTTCCATAGGTGGCGCGCGTCTCGGCCTCGCGAACGCCGATGATCGTCTCGATCGCCGCTTGGCCCATGTGGGTGCGGACGATCTCCAGCACCTGCGCCGCCAGACTCGCGTGGGTGTCCGGAAAGCGCGCCTGGGCGGCCGGCGTCAGCCGCCACAGCTGCCGTGGGCGGCCCACCCCCTTGGCCTCGCTCGTCGCCGCGACCAGATCCTGTTCCCCCAGGCGCAGAAGCTGTTGGCGCGCGGCCTCGCCCGTGATGCCCAGTTGCTTGCCGAGCGCCGCCGACGACAGGGGGCCTTGCGTCTTGAGCGCCATCAGAATGCGGTCGGCGGAGCCGCGCGAGGAAGAGGAGGTATTTTCCAAGTCGGCGTTTGACATATCCCCGAAGCTCGATTTATAAAGTCCCAGCTTGGAAAATAGCCAACCTGACGGCGAGACACAAGCGCCTCGGCACACTCACCAAAGAGGATCCGTAAAATGGCTTTCGAACTGCCCGCCCTGTCGTACTCCTCCAACGCGCTGGCTGAGCGCGGCATGTGCCAGGAGACGCTGGAGCTGCACCACGGCAAGCACCACCAGGCCTACGTGACCGCCCTCAACGGCTTCGTCGAGAAGAACCCCGATCTCCAGGGCAAATCGCTCGAAGAGATCATCGCCTTCTCCTACGGCAAGGACGCCCTGGCCCCGGTCTTCAACAACGCCGGCCAGCACTGGAACCACATCCACTTCTGGAACGCCCTGTCCCCCACCGGCGGCAAGCTGCCGACCAAGCTCCAGGAGCGCATCGTCGCCGATTTCGGCTCGGTCGAAGCCTTCAAGGACGCCTTCAAGACCGCCGCGACGACGCAGTTCGGTTCGGGCTGGGCTTGGCTGGTGCAGGGCAGCGACGGCCGCCTGAAGGTCACCAAGACCCCGAACGGCTCCAACCCGGTGGCGTCCAACGAGGGCAAGCCGCTGCTCGGCCTCGACGTGTGGGAGCACGCCTACTACCTCGACTTCCGCAATCGCCGCCCCGACTACGTGACCAACTTCCTCGACAATCTGGCCAATTACGAGTTCGCCGAAGCCAATCTGGGCTGACGCTCCGTACACTCATCCGCGCGACGACGCCGGCCACACTTTGGCCGGCGTTTTGCTTTTTGCGCCGATCCCGCGCGGACACGGCTTGCAAACAGTGGCAGGCCCTTCGACGAGACCTGAACGTGACGCTCGCCGCTCGACGCCACACCGGGATCGCACGGCCGGACCAGAGATCGCTGCCGGTCTCGTCGGCGCCGCTCCCGTCTCGATCGTTCCAGCGGTGATGCCCCTGCGCTCCAGCCCGGCCGCCACGCTCCGCGTTTGTGAATTGGTTTGGATGGCGTCCGGAGAAAAACGCGCGGACGCTGCTCTCGAAAAGACCTTCATGATCGGCAAACGCGATGCGGGCGGCAATTCGCCTCTTCCTCGCCGCGCGGATGCGGGTAGGCTGACGGCAAGCCCCTTCCGCCGGAACCGCAGCATGGCCGACGCCCCCGTCTTTCCGCCCCCCTTTCCAAAAGACTTCCTGTGGGGGGCCTCGACCTCCGCCTACCAGATCGAGGGCGCGGCCGAGGCCGACGGGCGGGCGCCCAGCGTCTGGGACAGCTTCTGCCGGCTGAAGGGCCGCGTCGACAACGGCGACAGCGGCGACGTCGCCTGCGACCACTACCACCGCATGCCGGACGACGTGGCCCTGATGCGGGACCTCGGGCTGGAGGCCTACCGCTTCTCGGTGTCCTGGCCGCGCGTGCTGCCGCGCGGGCGGGGCGTGCCGAACGAGAAGGGGCTGGACTTCTACGACCGGCTCGTCGACCGGTTGCTGGAGGCCGGGATCGAGCCGTGGCTGTGCCTCTACCACTGGGACCTGCCGCAGGCGTTGCAGGATCTGGGCGGCTGGGCGAACCGCGACAGCGCCGGCTGGTTCGCCGATTACGCGGCCCTCTGCGCCCGGCGCTACGGCGACCGGGTCAAGCGCTGGGCGACCTTCAACGAGTTCTCGGTCTTCACCCTGTTCGGCTACGCCTTCGGCTGGGGGGCGCCCAGCATCGCCGACCGGGCGACGCATCTGGCGGTCATCCACCACGTCAACCTCGCCCATGGCGCCGGGGTGGACACGATCCGGGCTCTCGTGCCGGGCGCCTCCATCGGCGCGGTCCACAGCGTGCAGCCGATGCGCCCCGAATCCGACCGTCCGGAGGACGTCGAAGCCGCCGCCCTGTTCGACGAGCATTGGAACTGGGCCTTCCCCGACCCTCAGCTGCGCGCCCATTACCCGCCGCGCATCGCCCAGGCCATCGAGCCCTTCGTGAAACCGGGCGACATGGCGCGCATCGCCCGCCCGCTCGACTGGTTCGGGCTGAACCACTACGCCCCGGTCTACGGCCGTCGCGACGACAGCCTGATCTGGGGCTTCGGCTTCGGCTCGCCCCCGCCGGAGATGGCGCGGACCGACATCGGCTGGCCCTACGACCCCGGCTGCTTCCGCGACACGCTGCTCGACCTGACCCGGCGTTACCGCCTGCCGATCTACGTCACCGAGAACGGCTTCGGCACCAAGGCCGCCGAGACGCCGGACGCCGAGGGGCGGGTCGCCGACACGGCCCGCGTGACCTATCTGCGCGATTACACCGCCGCCATGGCCGACGCGCTCGCCGCCGGGGCCGATGTGCGCGGTTATTTCGTCTGGTCGCTGCTGGACAATTTCGAATGGGGCGGCGGCTACGGCACACGGTTCGGCATCGTCCGCGTCGATTTCGAAACCCAGGCCCGCATCCCCAAGGACAGCGCCCGCTGGTACGCGGATTTGATCCGTCAGTCCAGCGAACAGGGGTAGGTTTTTTGCACAGCACGCGGGATCGCGCATGATTTTTGCGGAATTTTTAAAATCCCGCACGGTCCTTCCAAAAATAGCGTCGCTGTTTCTCCAACGCGCAAAACCATTCGCGGCCGGACGGCGCACACTCGGTTCAAGATGCAGGAACCGGGAAACGCGCCATGGACGGCATGCCGAGCAACCGCCTCTTCGAGGATCCCGCCGGAATCGACGGGACCTACCGGCTGGAGGACCGCTACGACCGGGCGGAGGGCCAGGTCTACCTGTCCGGCACCCAGGCGCTGGTCCGGCTGCTGCTGCTCCAAGCCGAACGCGACCGGCGGGCGGGGCTGAACACCGCCGGCTTCGTCAGCGGTTATCGCGGCTCGCCGCTGGGCGGGCTGGATCAGGCGCTGTGGCAGGCCCGCGCGCGGCTCGACCGCCACGCCATCACCTTCGTCCCCGGCATCAACGAGGATCTCGGCGCCACCGCCGTGATGGGCAGCCAGCAGGTCGAGGCGTCGGGAGAGGCGACGGTCCAGGGCGTCTTCGGCCTGTGGTACGGCAAGGGGCCGGGGGTGGACCGCGCCGGCGATGCATTGCGGCACGCCAACGCCTACGGCACCTCGGCGCATGGCGGGGTGCTGGCGGTGGCCGGCGACGACCATGGCTGCGTGTCGTCCAGCATGCCGCACCAGAGCGACCTCGCCATGATCGCGTGGTCGATGCCGGTGCTGAACCCGGCGGGCGTGCGCGAGTATCTCGACTTCGGCCTCTACGGCTACGCGTTGTCGCGCTTTTCCGGTTGCTGGGTCGGCTTCAAGGCGATCTCGGAGAGCGTGGAGAGCGCCGCCACCGTCCAATTGCCGCCACTGGACGCCGCCTTCCTTCCGGTGGCGTTCACACCCCCGCCGGGGGGGCTGCACCAGCGCTGGCCCGACCTGCCCAGCCTGCGGATCGAGGAGCGGCTCGCCGCCAAGATCGCGGCGGTGAAGGCCTTCGCCCGCGTCAACCGCATCGACCGCACCGTGCTTGGCCACCGTTCGGGCGAGGGGGCCGGCTGGCTGCGCATCGTCACCACCGGCAAGGCGCATCTCGACCTGATGGAGGCGTTGCGGCTGCTCGGCATCGGCGCGCGCGAGGCGGCGGAGATCGGGCTGTCGGTCCACAAGATCGGGCTGTCCTGGCCGCTGGAGCCCGACGGCATCCTGGCCTATGCGCGCGGCGCCGAGGAGATCCTGGTCGTCGAGGAGAAGGCCCCGGTCGTCGAGGACCAGTTGAAGGCCCTGCTCTACCATCTTCCCAACGGCGAGCGCCCGCGCGCCCTGGTCGGCAAGACCGACGAGCTGGGCGCCCCGCTGCTGCCCGCCACCGGGGAACTGCGCCCCTGGATCGTCGCCCGCGCGCTGGTGGAACGCATCCGCCACCGCTTTCCCGAGCGCGACCTGTCCGACCGGCTGGCGGGGCTGCTCCCGGCCGAGCCTCCATCCGCCCCGGCGGCAATGGCGAACGCGGTGCGCACGCCCTATTTCTGCTCCGGCTGCCCGCACAACACCTCCACCCGCGTGCCCGAGGGCAGCAAGGCGATGGCCGGGATCGGCTGCCACTTCATGGCCTCCTGGATGGACCGCTCGACCGGCGGCCTCAGCCAGATGGGCGGCGAGGGCGTGGCCTGGGTCGGTCAGGCCCCCTTCTCCACCCGCCCGCACATGTTCCAGAACCTGGGCGAGGGCACCTATTTCCATTCCGGCATCCTGGCGATCCGGCAGGCGGTGGCCGCCGGGGTCAACATCACCTACAAGATCCTGTTCAACGACGCCGTCGCCATGACCGGCGGCCAGCCGGTGGACGGCCCGATCTCGGTCGAGGCCATCACCCGGCAGTTGAACGCCGAGGGCGTCGCCCGCATCGCCGTGGTCAGCGACGCGCCGGACAAATACGGCACCTGCGCCGGTCTCGCCCCCTTCACCACGGTGCACCACCGCGACGACCTCGACGCCGTGCAACGCGAGTTGCGCGACCTCCCCGGCGTCACCGCGCTCGTCTACGAGCAGACCTGCGCCGCCGAGAAGCGGCGGCGCCGCAAGCGCGGCACCCTGCCCGACCCGGCCCGCCGGGTGGTGATCAACGATCTGGTCTGCGAGGGCTGCGGCGACTGCGGCCGCAAGTCCAATTGCCTGTCGGTGCAGCCCAAGCCGACCGAGTTCGGCCTGAAGCGCCGGATCGAGCAATCGAGCTGCAACAAGGATTATTCCTGCGTCGAGGGTTTCTGCCCCAGCTTCGTCTCGGTGATGGGAGGGACCTTGCGCAAGCCCGACCCGGCGACGGTGGAGGCGCGCTTCGCCGAGGCGCTGGCCGCCCTGCCCCACCCGCTGCGCGCCGTCGCCGAGGATCCGACGGAGATCCTGCCCTCGGAAATTCTGATCGTCGGCGTCGGCGGCACCGGGGTCGTCACCATCGGCGCCCTGCTCGCCATGGCCGCGCATCTGGAGGGCAAGGCGGCCTCGGTGCTGGACTTCATGGGATTCGCGCAGAAGGGCGGCGCGGTCTACAGCTTCCTGCGGGTGGCGCGCGACGCGGCGCGGCTGAACCAGGCGCGCATCGATCCCGACCGTGCGCAGCTCGTGCTGGCCTGCGACACGGTGGTCGCGGCCTCGCCCGACGCGCTGCGCACGGTGGCGCGGGGGCGGACGTGGGTGGTCGCCAACGCCCATGTGACGCCGACCGGGGCCTTCACCCGCGACGCCTCGGCCCTGCCCGATTCCGGCGCCCTGCTGCGGGGCCTGCGCCGCGCCGCCGGGGACGACCGGGTCGAGACGGTGGACGCGAACCGCGCGGTCACCGCCCTGTTCGGCGACGGCATCCTCGCCAACGTCTTCCTGCTGGGCTTCGCCTTCCAGAAAGGACTGCTGCCGGTCGGGCTGGAGGCGCTGGAGCGCGCCATCGACCTGAACGGCACCGGGGCCGCCGCCAACCGGCGCGCCTTCGCCTTCGGCCGGCTGGCCGCGCACCGGCCCGACGCGCTGGCGGGGCTGGGCGCGGAGGAGGCGCCCGCCACCGAACTCTCCACCATCGTCGAGCGACGGATCGCCTTCCTCGCCGACTACCAGGACCGCGCCTACGCCGACCGCTACCGCGCCTTGGTCGAACGCGCCAAAGCGGCGGAGGCGCGGGTGTCCCCCGGCTCGACCGCGCTGGCCGAGGCGGTGGCGCGCAGCGCCTTCGCGCTGATGGCCTACAAGGACGAGTACGAGGTGGCCCGCCTGCACAGCGACCCGGCTTTCCGCCGCAGCCTGGAGGAGCGGTTCGAGGGCGACTGGAAACCGGTCTTCCACCTTGCCCCGCCGCTGCTGGCGCGCGGGCTCAACGCGGCGGGCGAGCCGCGCAAGATGGCGCTCGGCGGCTGGATCCTGCCGGTCTTCCGAGGGCTGGCGGCGCTGAAGCGGCTGCGGGGCACCGCGCTGGATCCCTTCGGCCACACGGCCGAACGCCGGATGGAGCGCGCCCTGATCGCCCGCTACGAGGCGACGGTGGCGGGCATCGTCGAGACCCTGTCGGCGGAGAAACTGGGAATCGCCATCGAACTGGCCGCCTTGCCCCAGGAGATTCGCGGCTTCGGCCCGGTCAAGCGGCGCGCGGTGGAAGCGGTCGAGCCGCGCTGGCGGGCGCTGGAGGAGCGGTTGCGGAGCGTTCGTCCGATGGCGGCCTGACAAGGCCGGCGCCCAAGCGGGATTGGGAAGGCCCAATCCCGGCGTGGCGCGGCCTGTTTCAGGTCAATGAAGCGTCGAGGGCGCGGCTTGAGGCGCCGTCAGGGGCTCCTCGCGCGGCCGCCCGATTCCGAGAAGCTGGTAGAGGGCAAGCGCGGCGATCGTCGCCGTGCCGATCCCGCCGATGGAGAACCCGCCGGCCGAGACGGTGAAGTTGCCGGCACCAAGCACCAGCGTCACGCCGACCGTGATGAGGTTGCGCGGATCGGAGAAGTCGACGCGGTTGTCGACCCACAGACGGACCATCGCCGCGGCGATCAGGCCGAAGACGATGGTCGCGAGCCCGCCCAGCACCGGGGCCGGGATCGTCCGCAGCAGGGCGCCGAACTTCGGCGAGAAGCCGAGAAAGATCGCGGCGACCGCGGCGATGACGAAGATGAGCGTCGAGAAGACGCGCGTGACGGCCATCACCCCCATGTTCTCGACATAGGTCGTCACCCCCGTGCCGCCGCCGCTTCCCGAGACGATCGTCGCCAGACCGTCGCCGATGAAGCCGCGGCCGATGAAGCGGTCCAGGTTGCGCCCGGTCATGGCGCCGATGGCCTTGATGTGGCCGAGGTTCTCGGCGACGAGGATGAAGGCGATGGGGGCGACGAGGGCCATGGCCGCGGGCTCGAACGTCGGCGTGTGGAACGCCGGCATGCCGAACCAGGGGGCGGCGGCCAGCTCCGCGAAGCTCACGGGCGGCAGGAGACCGAACCCGTTCGCCAGGACGAGATAGAAGGCGTACCCGGCCGCGATGCCGGCAAGGATCGAGAGCCGCCGGATGGCGAGCGGCGCGTAGACCGCGATGAGAGCCGTGGCGAGCAGCGTGAACAACGCCACGAGGGTGTGTGGCCCCGTCCCTTCGATCCCCTTGACGGCGACCGGCGACAGATTGAGGCCGATCGCGGCCCCCACCGCTCCGGTCACGGCCGGCGGCATCAGACGCTCGATCCAGCCGGTGCTGGTGTAGGTCACGAGCAGGCCGATGAGCGTGTAGAGCACGCCGGCCGCGATGATGCCGCCCAGCGCCGGTCCGATGTTCGGGTTGGGGCCCTGGCCGCCGTATCCCGTCACGGCGATCACCACGGCGATGAACGAAAAGGAGGAGCCGAGATAGCTCGGCACGCGTCCGGCGGTGAGCACGAGGAACAGCAGCGTGCCGATGCCGGAAAACAGAATCGCGAGGTTTGGATCGAACCCCATCAAGAGCGGTCCAAGGATGGTCGAACCGGACATGGCAACGAGATGCTGGATGCCGAGTGTCACGGTCGAGCCCCAGGGAAGCCGCTCATCCGGCTGGACGACGGGGCCTGCCGCAAGCGACCAGCGCGGGAAAAAATCAGCCATGAAGGTTCTGTCCGAAGCTGTGAGGGTCAAGGTGCCCTTGTTGCCGGGGAAATTGCCCGGAAAACGCAGGCACCGTCAACGTGTCGGCACCGCTTGCGAGGCCGACCGCCCGATGCGGCCCGGCCAATGCCGGGTTTGGGAGGGTGCCGCCGCCATGAAGCCGGTCAAACGTTAAACGGCCCAGACGCCAAATAGATTGAAGTGGCCGGTGTGGCGAACGAAATAGGATCGATGAGCACAGAGAAACTCCGCACCCAATACGCCGCCTTGCCCTACCGGTTCCTGGCGAACCGCCTCGAGGTGCTTCTGATCACGTCGCGGGAAACGCGGCGTTGGATCATTCCGAAGGGCTGGGCCGAGAAGCGGGTCAAGCCACGCGACATGGCGGCCCGGGAGGCGTTCGAGGAAGCGGGCATCCGCGGCAAGGTCAGCAAGCATCCGGCCGGCTCGTACCGTTACCACAAACGTCTGGCGGCGGACCGTACCGTGGAGTGCGAAGTCATCGTCTATCTGCTGGACGTCCGGGAAGAACTGGTGGAGTGGCCGGAGCGGTCCGAGCGCGACCGCTGCTGGATGCCTCCGGAGCAGGCCGTGGCCTCCATCAGCGAATCCGGGCTGGTCCCGCTGCTTCTGGACCTGGGCCGCCCCGCGGCTTCGGCAGCCCCGGACGCGTCCTGACCGGAACCGGGCCCGCGATCACGGCAACTGGATGGCCGATCGCCATTGCTGCAAGAAACGTTCGCGCTTCAAGGGGTCGAGGAAAACCAGCAAGGCCGGGCTGAGGGCGATGGGCTGCAACGGAGCCGCCATGCTGGCGGAGCGCAGCGTCGGTGGGTTGGCCTCCCTCTCGACCGAGGAGGGAATGGCCTGGAGAGCGAAACGAGCCGCGACCGCCTGCTGCCCCCGCGTGGAGAGCAGGTAATCGATGAACCGGCCGGCCATCTGCGGACGGGACGCCGATTTCGGGATCACGGCCACCCGCGAGATGACCAGGGTGTAATCCTCGGGCATCACGATGCCGATGGGCGCCCCCGCCGCCGCACGCGCCCGCGCATAGGAACCCAGCACGTTGTAGCCGATCAGAACCTCGCCCCGCTCCACCATGTCGAGGATGTCGGCGGTGCAGCAGGCCAGCCGCACCTGGACGCTGCCCATCATCGCCACGAGCTGCCAGAACTGGCTGAACAGATGGGCGTCGTGGGCGGCCAGCAGATGGCCGATCCCGCTGCTGGTCACGTCATAGGTGGCGATCCGCCGGTCGTAACGCGCCGGATCCTCGCGCAGGAGCCGGATCAGCGCGTCGCGCGTGCGCGGCACCTCGTCCTCCGACAGCCGGTTGCGGTCGTAGGCGATCACCGCCGGCTCGAACGTGAAGCCGAAGGCCTCGTTCCGCCAGTTGGCCCAAGCCGGCACCAGCTCCTCGCCGGCCGGCGTGTGGGGCTGTGTGTGGCCGTCGTTGACCAGCTTCACCTGGAGGTCCGCCGCCGAACTGATCAGCAGGTCCGGCCGCCCGTCCCCGCCGCCGCTCATGGGTTGGGCATCGCCGTTCACGGCGTGGGTGTAGAGTTCGGCCGTCCCCATCTCCACATATTCGACCGTGACATCCGGATGGAGCCGCTGAAAATCCAGAACCAGCGGTTCCATGGCCTCTCGGTCGGTGGCCGCATGAATGCGCAGCCGGTCGCCTTCGGTGCCGGGCGCGGAGTAGGTGATCGTCTGCGCCGCCGATGCCCAAGGCGACCAGAACAGCGGCCAGACCAGAACGAGCAGGGCGATGGCCAGCGGCAGGGTGCGTCCGCCGCCCAAGGAACCGCTCAGGGGGGAACCGCTCAGGGGGGAACCGCCCAGGGGCGAACCGCTCAAGGGGCCGGCCAAGGCATCCGAGGCTTCCTTGCCAAAGGAGGAGGGCGGAAAATCGATCCGCGCGATCAGCCCGCCGCCGGGCCGGTCGAGCAGGGCCAGGGCGGCGCCGTGCGCCTCCGTCACGGAATGGACGATGGCCAGCCCAAGCCCGCTGCCGGCCACGCCGGACGCCGAGCTGCCCCGGCCGAAGCGCGCCAGCACCCCCCGCTTTTCCGCATCCGGGACGCCGGGTCCATGGTCGGCGACGTCGAGCCGCAGCCCCCGGTCGCCGGGCCGCCGCGTCAGGGACACGTCGATGGCACCGGCGGCGCCGGCGTATTTGACCGCGTTGTCGATCAGGTTGGTCAGGGCCTCGCGCAGGCTGATGGCGTCGCCGGGAACCACCGCCGGCTCCAGCGCGTGGTCGATCTCCAGGCGGATCGGCGTCTCCCCGGCGACGGCCTCGGCCCGCTGGATCACCTGCTGCAGCAAGGCGCCGAGATCGACCGGCTCGGGCTTCAGCGCCTCGCTCCTGTGCATCACCATGGCGTGGTTGAGAAGCTGGCTGGTCAGCTGGCTGGCGTCCACGGCGTTGCGGTGGACGCGCTGGGCGATGCGGCGCAGCGCGGCGGGATCCTCCTCCTCCGCCGCCAGCTCGGCCTGGAGGCGCAGGCTGGCGAGCGGCGTGCGGATCTGGTGCGCCGCGTCGGCCAGGAAGGTCTGCATGGTGTCCAGGTTGGCCTTCAGCCGCTCCATCAGCTGGTTGATGGCGTGGACCAGCTGCGACACCTCCTGGGGCGGCGGCATGGCGATGGGGGAGAGGTCGTGCGCGCGCCGTTCGCGGATGATGCGCTCCAGCGACCCGAGCGGGGCCAGTGCCTGCCGGACCCCGATCCAGATCAGCCCGGCCCCGGCCAGCATGGCGAAGGCGATCGGCAGGAAGGCGTTGGCGAGGATGTCGCGGGCCAGCGCGTGCCGCTCCTCGCGCGTCTGGGCGACGGCGATCGTCACCCAGCCGGCCGAACCCGGTTGCGCCACGAAACGGCCGAGCGTGGCGACGCGGACGGGCTCGTTCCGGTAGATGGCGTTCCGGAAGCCGGGCACCGCTCCCTGCCCCGCCCCCTGATCCTCCCCCTGATCCGCCTTGCCCCCCGCCTTGCCCGTCACCGGAAGGTCGTCGTAGCCGGTGATCGGCGTCCCGTCCGGCGCGGTGATGCGGTAGAACAGCCGGTCCCGCCCGCCCTGGGCGAGGATGCTGAGGGACGAATAGGGCAGATCGACGAGAACCCGGCCATCCTGGACGCGCACCGTGTCGGCGATGGCCAGGGCGGAGGCCAGCAGCAGGCGGTCGAAGGCGGCGTCGGCGGCGCGCTGCGCGTAGGCGTCGACGAACAGGAACAGGCCGCCGGTCAGCGCCGCCAGCACGCCGAACAGCCGGACGAACAGACGCCGGCGCAGCGAATAGCCTTCAATCGGCCGAGCGGATGTCGGCCACATAACCCAACCCACGGACGGTGCGCAGCTCCAGGGACGATCCCTGCATCTTGCGCCGGAGACGCGACACATACAACTCGATCGCGTTCAGCGCGGTCGGCTGGTCCAGGCTGAACAGGCGGTCCATCAGCTCCTCCTTCGCCATGACGGCGCCGAGGTTGGCGAGGAACAGTTCGAGCAGCCGGAACTCGCGGCCGCCGAGATCGACCGGACGGCCGTCCACCAGCACCTTCTTCGCCGCCGCGTCGAAGACGAGATTCCCGAACTCCACGCGCGACGACACCATGCCGTGCGACCGGCGCAGCAGCGCCCGGCAGCGCGCCTCCAGCTCGCGCAGGTCGAAGGGCTTGACGATGAAGTCGTCGGCCCCGAGGTCCAGCAGGTCGATCTTCACGTCCACCTGCGAGCGGGCGGTCATCATCAGCACCGGGGTGGCGTTGCGGCGCCGGCGCAGGCGGGTCAGCACCGCCTGCCCGTCCAGGCCCGGCAGCATGATGTCGAGCAGGACGAGCTGGTATTGCGCCTGCACCAGCAACTCCTCCGCCTCGTCGCCGCTCGCCACCCAGTCCACGGCGTAACCCAGCTTGCGCAACCGGTGGACGATGGCGTCGGCCAGATCCTCTGTGTCCTCGACCACGAGAATGCGCATGGGTCATCCCTCCGTGCCGTGGCGCCCGCGCGTCAATGGGCCATCAGGATCGGCAGGCCGGACGGCTCGCGCAGCATGTCGAGCGTGACGCCGCCCCACACCCGCTCGCGGACGCGGCTGTGGCCGTAGGCGCCCATCACCAGCAGGTCGCAGCCGAGGTCCCGGGCGTCGTCCAGCAGCGCCCGGCTGACCGCCTGGCCGGAGACCGCCATGCGGTGCTGGACGGCGGCGACGCCGTGCAGGGCCAGATAGCGGCCGAGCCGCTCCGGATCGGCCACCCGGCCCGGATCGGCCGAGCCGGTGGAGAGGATGACCACCTTGTCCGCCCGGTGCAGGAAGGGCAGAGCCATGGCGACCGCGCGCGCCGCCGCCGAGCCGCCGTCCCACGCGACCGCGACGGCGGTGCCGACCGAGGCCGGCTCCGGCAGGGGGGCGAGCAGCAGCGGCCGGCCGGAGCCGAACAGCGCCGCCTCGATCACCGGCCCCATGGCGTTGGTGCCGTCGGACGCCTGGGCGATGACGACGAGGTCGGCCAGCCGGGCCTCGTCGGCGACGGTTTCCGCCAGCGGGCCGGTCGCCTGCCGCCAGGACGCCGACAGCCCGCCTCCTCCCGGTTTGCCGGCGGGATCCGGCTTCGCATCGGGCGCCGCGTCGCTTTGGAGGCCGCCGTGGCGCGCGCGGAACTCGTCGAACAGCCGGTGCGCCCCGTCGACCACCGCGCTCTGCTCGGCCTGCCCGATGCGGATGAGCTGTTCGGCCAGCGCCTTGGGAATGGCCGCGCTTTCGACCGAGCTGCGGATCTCGACCTGCGGCATGACGCTGAGCCCCTCGACATGGGCGGCGAACCGTTCGGCGACCAGGAAGGCGGCGGCCACCGCGCGGCGGTCCAGCGGGCGCCCGGTGAGGGGCACGAGGATTTTCTTCATCGGTCAGGCTCCCTGAAACAGCCACGCGGTGTGCTGGAGGACTTCCCGGCTGCCGCGCCAGATCATGTCGAGGGCGACGTAGGTGATGATCGCCAGGCCGACCCAGCCGATCCAGCGGTGCTTGTGCAGCAGGTGGGCGATCATGTTGGCGGCTGCCCCCATCAGCACGACCGACAGGACCAGCCCGATCACCAGGATGGTCGGGTGGTCCTTGGCGGCGCCGGCCACCGCCAGCACGTTGTCGAGCGACATCGACACGTCCGCCACCACGATCTGCCAGATCGCGGCGCCCACCGTGGTGGCCCCGGCGGCGACCGCGGCACCGGTGCCGACGGCGCCCGCGCCGCCGGCCGCCGGAACGTCGGGCGCTTCGAGCGCCTCGTCGGGCGCCACCTCGTCCCGGCCGTGGGTGCTCAGCTCGCGGTACATCTTCCAGCACACCCACAGCAGCAGCACGCCGCCGGCCAGCGTCAGGCCGATGATCGCCAGAAGCTGGGTGGTGATGAGGGCGAAGAAGATGCGCAGCACGATCGCCGCGGCGATGCCCCAGAAGATCACCTTTCTGCGCTGGGCCAGCGGCACCGCGGCGGCGGCCATGCCGACCACGATGGCGTTGTCGCCGGCCAGCACCAGATCGATGGCGACGACCTTCCCCAGGGCGACCAGCTGCGGCCAGAGATCGAGGCTTTCCATACGTCCGTCCTTTGCGCGTCAGTCTTCTGCGATGATCGAATCAGAGCGCCGGGGTGGTGCCGGAACGACCGGCGGCCTTGTTCGCGGCAGCCTTCTCCGCCGCCTTCTCCGCCATGCGCTGGCGGTGGCGCAGCACCATCGGCCCGGCGACCAGAAGCACGGCGACGGCGAGCAGCGCCGCCGAGATCGGGTGGGTGACGAAGACGCTGGCGTCGCCCTGGCTGATCGCCAGCGCCCGGCGGAACTGCTGCTCGGCCAGCGGACCGAGGATCAACCCGACCACGCAGGGCGCCACCGGGACGTTGAGCACCCGCATGCCGAAGCCGACCAGCCCGATGACCCACAGGATCACCAGATCGACGACGTTGTTGTTCAGCGTGTAGGCGCCCAGCGTCGAGAAGACCAGGATGCCGGCGTAGAGCCACGGGCGCGGGATGAGCAGCAGCTTCACCCACAGCCCGACCAGCGGCAGGTTGAGCAGCAGGAGCAGCACGTTGCCGATGTAGAGGCTGGCGATCATGCCCCAGACCAGCTCGGGGTTGCTGTCGAACAGCGTCGGGCCGGGTTGCAGGCCGTATTGCTGGAAGGCCGCCAGCATGATGGCCGCCGTGGCGGAGGTCGGCAGGCCGAGCGACAGCAGCGGCGCCAGCACCCCGGCGGCGGACGCGTTGTTGGCGGCCTCCGGCCCGGCCACGGCCTCGATGGCGCCGTGGCCGAACTCCTCCGGCCTCTTCGCCAGACGCTTCTCGACGAGGTAGGACAGGAAGGTCGGGATCTCGCTGCCGCCCGCCGGCAGCGCGCCGATGGGGAAGCCCAGAAGCGTGCCGCGCAGCCACGGCTTCCACGAGCGCGACCAGTCCTCCCGGCTCATCCATTTGGAGCCCTTGAGCGCGTAGATCTCCTCGGTCTCGAAGCGGAAGCGCGAGGCGACGTAGAGCGTCTCGCCGACGGCGAACAGCCCGACCGCGACGACCACGGTGTCGATGCCGTCCAGCAGTTCCGGCACGCCGAAGGCCAGCCGCGCCTGCCCGGTCTGCATGTCGATGCCGACCAGGCCCAGCGCCAGCCCGAGGAACAGGCTGCCCAGGCCGCGCGCCAGCGAATCGCCCAGCACGGCGGTGACCGTGGTCAGCGCCAGCACCATCAGCGCGAAATACTCGGCCGGGCCGAACAGCAGCGCCATCTTGACCATCAGCGGGGCGACGAAGGTCAGCGCCACGGTGGCGATGGTGCCGGCGACGAAGGAGCCGATGGCGGCGGTCGCCAGCGCCTGGGCGCCGCGCCCCTGGCGGGCCATGGCGTGGCCGTCGATGGCGGTGACGATGCTGCCGGATTCGCCCGGCGCGTTCAGCAGGATCGAGGTGGTCGAGCCGCCGTACATGGCGCC
The DNA here is from genome assembly GCF_003989665.1 of Azospirillum doebereinerae. GTDB lineage: Bacteria > Pseudomonadota > Alphaproteobacteria > Azospirillales > Azospirillaceae > Azospirillum > Azospirillum doebereinerae. The sequence goes on from NZ_RZIJ01000014.1 coordinate 85,625, forward strand.
GTAATAGATGCCGGCGAACATGATGAAGGCCGAGGTCGGCTCCAGATGGTAGGTCACCGGCAGCAGCAGGGCCACGGTCAGCGCCGGGCCGATGCCGGGAAGGACGCCGACGGCGGTGCCCACCGTCACGCCGATCGCCGACCATAGGAGATTGTACGGCGTGAGCGCCACGAGGAAGCCGTGGCCGAGCGCGGCGAGGGTGTCCATGGGTGTGATGGCCTTTCGTGCAGACCCGCCGCGTGGTCACGCGAGGGGCGTTTCCGTCCCGTTTCTTTTCCGCCCGGATGCGTCCTCCGGGGAGGGGGAAGCCTATTCGTCCGGCGCGAACCACTCGACGACGCTGCCGGACGGCAGGTTGAGGTCGAGGCCGTAGTTGAAGACCAGGAAGGTCCCTCCGGCGAGCGCCAGCCCCAGCAACGCGTTGAGCGCAAGCCGCCGGCTGCCGAAGGCGCGCGCCACCGCGACGAACAGCAGGGTGGCGGACGGGATCCAGCCGAGGAACTCGATCAGCAGGAACTGGGCGACCAGCCCGCCGGCGACGAAGGCCACCGCCGCGCCGTCCATCTCGAACCCGCCCTGGTGCGCGACGGGACCGGCGACGGCCTCGCGCAGCAGCGACAGCGCGACCAGCACCAGCCCGCCGGCGACCAGGTAGGGGAAGAGGGCCGGGCCGACGACGCTGCGGCCGGTGGACGGCGTCAGCATCGTCTCGACGGCGATCAGGATTCCCAGGGCGAGCAGGCCGCCGCCGAGCAAAGCCTCCCCGACCCGCAGGGTGCGGCCAGTGGTCATCGGTGTCCTCCCGTGTTCTCTTCGCTTTTGCCGTGGCCGGCGGGCGCCGCGCCGTACTAAGGGCGCCCGCGCGGCGCCGTCACTGCACCAGCCCGATCTCCTTGAGCGTTCCCTCGATGCGGGAACGCTCCTCCTTCAGGAAGGCGCCGAACTGGTCGGCCGGCTGGTACTGGTCGATCCAGCCCCGCTGCTTCAGGATCTCCTTCCATTCGTCGCTGGCGACGACCTTGGCCACCGCCTCCTCCAGCTCCTTGCGCTCCGCCGGCTTGGCGCTGGCCTGGGCGAAGACGCCGCGCCAGTTGACGAATTCCAGATCGACGCCCTGCTCCTTCAGCGTCGGCGTGTCGGTGCCGGGCAGGCGCTGCGGCGACGACACCGCGATGGCGCGCAGCTTGCCGGCCTGGAACTGCGGGGCGAATTCGTTGTAGCCGCCCATGCCCAGCGTGACGTGGCCGCCCAGCGCCGACGCCAGCAGCTCGCCCCCGCCGGCGGTGGCGACGTAATTCACCTTGGCGGGATCGACGCCGACGGCCTTGGCGATCAGCCCGGCCAGGATCTGGTCGCTGCCGCCGGCCGAACCGCCGCCCCAGGACACCGAGCCGGGGTCGGCCTTGAATTTCTGGAGGAGGTCGCCGAAGGAGCGGATCGGCGAGTCCGTCGGCACGACGATGGCGGTGTACTCGCCGGTCAGCCGCGCCAGCGGCGCCACCTGGTCGAGCGTGACCGCCGATTTGTTGGTGACGATGGCGCCCAGCATGATCTGCCCGCCGACGAGGACCACGGGCGTGCGCTTCTTGGCGGTGACGAACTGCGCCAGCCCGATGGTGCCGCCGGCGCCGGGGATGTTGGCGACCTGGATGCCCGAGGCCAGCTTCTGGTTCTGGAGCACCTGCTGGAGCGTGCGCGCGTGCTGGTCCCAGCCGCCGCCGGGGCTGGCGGGGGCGATGATCTCCAGCCCCTTGACCTCGGCGAGCGCCGGGCCTGCGACGACCGCCCCGGCCGCGAGAAGGACGGCGAGCGAGGCTTTGAGAAGGTTGGAACGGAAACCCGACGGCTGGACGCGCATGCGATTCCTCCTTGGTCTTGTTATGGTTCGGCGCGATCCGTGCTGGTGGGTTCGAAAGGCGCCGGGCACTCCGCCGAAAGGGCGGGCAAAGGCTTTCCTGTCAGAATGCTGTCAAGAAGCATCGGCTCAACGGCGGCGGCCGGCAAACAGTCCTCACGGGGTACCCCGTCCGGCACGGCCGCCGTGACTTCAGGCCGTCGCTTCAAGCCGTCACTTCACGAGGCCGAGTTCCGTGATGAGGCCCTCGATCCGCGCGCGCTCGTCCTTCAGGAGGGCGGTGAACTGGTCGGACGGCAGGTAGAGGTCGATCCAGCCGCGCTCCTTGGCGATCTGCTTCCACTCGTCCGTCCGGACCATCGCGCCGACCGCCTCGTCGAGGGCCTGCTTGTCCGCCGCCTTCAGACTGCCGGGCGCCATCACCGCGCGCCAGTTGACGAGTTCCACGTCGAGGCCCTGCTCCTTGAAGGTGGGGATGTCCACCCCGGGAACCCGTTGCGGCGCCGAGATGCCCAGCGCCCGCAGCTTGCCGGCCTGAAGTTGCGACGCCAGCTCGTTGTAGCCGCCGGTGGCCACCGTGATGTGGCCGCCCAGGACGGACGCCATCATCTCGCCGCCGGCGCCCGCGGCGATGTAGTTCATCTTGGCGACGTCGCCGCCGATGGCCTTGACGATCAGCCCGTAGAGGATGTGGTCCGGGCTGCCGACCGCGAAGCCGCCCCAGGAGACCGAACCGGGATCGGCCTTGAACTTCGCGATGAGATCGTCGAGCGTCCTGATCGGCGAATCGGCGGCCACGACGATGGGCTGGTACTCGCCGGTCAGGCGGGCCAGCGGCGTCACCTGGTCGAGCGTCACCGGCGATTTGTTGATGAGGATCGCCCCCACCATGCCCAAGCCGCTGATCATGAGGCTGGGGTTGCGCTTCCTGCTCGTCACGAACTGGCTGAGCCCGATGGTGCCGCCCGCGCCTGGAATGTTCATCACTTGGACGTTGGACGCCAGCTTATGGTTCTGCAGGACCTGCTGCATGGCGCGGGCGTGCTGGTCGTACCCGCCGCCCGCGTTGGCCGGGGCGATGATCTCGATCCCCTTGATTTCGGCCGTCTTGTTTTGGGCCGGTGCCGGCGTGGCGAAGAGCGCTCCGGCGGTGAGCGCAGCCGCCGCGAGGATGCCCGTCAGGGATTTACGAACCGCCATGATGTTTCCTCCGCCTCTTTTCCACACGCGTTCGCCGGCCTGCATGTCCGGGAGCGTTGCTTTGCTTGCTTGATTGTTTATCAGGCGAACCTGTCATGGACCTGTCAATCGGTGGCGCCGCGTGTAAAAAATAACGACGCGTGAGGACATCACCACCAATTCGCCGAAGCCGACGCCGCGGCTGGGCGCCATTCGACCGTGAACCCGAAACGATGGCTTTCCTCAAACCGCGATGCGCTTCCCGGCAAGGCAAGCGCGATCCGGCCAATCCCCGTGCCGTCCCCCTCCCGCGAGGGGAGAGGGCTTGTCCGCCATCAGAAAAGCTTCGAGCCGTTGCCTTGCTTGCCAGCCAAAGGCATCAACCGGCCGCCGTCACCTCCGGCGGCGGGGTGCGGTCGAGCTTCGGGGTCATGGTCTCCAGCAGCGGCAGGGCGGCGGCGCCCAGCGCGGCGGTCAGACGGCCGGTGGTGCCGGCGATCACGCGCGGCACGTTCCGGTGGCGCCGGCCGGCGACGGAGGTCGGCAGCGGCTCCAGCGCGGCGATCAGGGCGGCGATGACGCCATCCGGAAGGACGCCGCCGAAGACGATGGCCTCGGGGTCGAACAGGTTCTCCAGCGTGACGATCTGCGGGCCGAGCCGGGCGGCGGCCTCGGCGATCCACGCCGTCACCACCGGATGGCCCTCCCGGTGCAGCCGGGCGATGGCGTCGCTGTCCACGGCGGCGATCCCGGCGGCGGCCAACCGCTCCTCCAGCGCCTGGAGGGAGGCGTACTGCTCCAGACAGCCCCGGTTGCCGCAGGCGCAGGAACGGCCGCCGGCCTCGACGACGACATGGCCGATCTCCCCGGCGTTGCCGAAGGCCCCGCCGAACGGCCGCCCGTCGATCATGATGCCGAGCCCGAGCCCCTGGCCGAAATAGAGGTGGCAGAAGTTGCGCAGGCTCCGCGCCGCGCCGTGCAGCCGCTCGCCCACGGCGGCGGCGGTGGCGTCGTTGCCGAGCAGCACCGGCTCGCCCAACTCCGCCTCCGCCAGCGCGGCCTCGATCAGCGCCGCCGGGTCGAGCCCGTCCCAGCCCCCCAGCGTGGTCGGCCCGCCGGGGATCAGTCCGTCCACCCCGAACGGCCCCGGCATGACGACGCCGACCCCGAGCAGGGCCGAGCGGCGGATCGAGTCGGTGGCGCGGATGGCGGCGACCTCGCCCGCGATGAGCGGCAGGACATGGGCCGGATCGGTGGCGGCGATGGACCGCTCGCGCTGGGCGCGCAGCCGCCCGGCGAGATCGACCGCCAGCGTGGTCAGGCGGTGCGCGCCGATCTCGATGCCCAGCGTCACGCCGCCGTCCGGGTTGACCGCGAATTGGATCGGCGGCTGCCCGCGCCCGCTGCGCCGCCGGCCGTCCTCGACCAGCAGTCCCTCGGCCAGCAGTTCGCCGACGATGTTGGACACCGCCTGCGCTGTCAGGTGGGCGATCCGCGCGATGTCGGTGCGGCCGAGCGGGCCATGCAGGCGGACGGCCTCCAGGACGACCCGGCGGTTGTGCGACCGGCTGCGTCCGGGGTTGTTGCCGATGGCGTGCGATGCCGGCGTCATAAGGTCCTCGCGGCGTGGTGCGGAGCCATCGGCCCGGGACTGAGGATGCGGTCGTCTCATAAATAACTCAAGTTAGTTATCTTATTGACAGGGTCGGCGGGGCTGGGTCACTTTTGTGTCAGCGGCGCGGCAGCAGCGACCGTGGGTGAACCAACAACGCTCGCAGGCCCGGCCTCGCGCCGCCGGCCCCGATGGAGGTGACGCATGCGGATGTCGAAACGGATTGCCGGAAATTCCTTCACCAAAAAGCTCCTCGCCGGTGCGGCCTTCGGAATCGGGCTGACGCTCGCCGGACAGGCCGGGGCCGTCGAGATCGAGTATTGGCAGTACATCTTCGACACCCGCGTCAAGGCGATGGACCAGTTGATCGGCAAGTTCCAGGCCGCCAACCCCGACATCAAGGTCAAGCAGACCACCTTCCCCTACGCCGACTACCAGACCAAGGTCTCGGCCGCCGTCGCCGCCGGCAACGGTCCCGACGTGGTCCAGCTCTTCTACGGCTGGCTCGACGGCTTCGTCGCCGCCAAGCTGATCCAGCCGTTGCCCAAGGACGTCTTCCCAGGCGCCGCCATCGAGGCCGACTTCTTCCCCATCGTCTCGGCGATGAAGCGCGGCGAGGATTACTACGGGCTGCCGACGGCGGTGCGCTCGCTGGCTCTGTTCTACAACAAAAAGCTGCTGGCCGACGCCGGGCTCGATCCGAACACGCCGCCCAAGACCCTCGACGACCTCGTGACCATGGCGGAGAAGACCGTCAAACGCGACGGCGCCGGCAACATCACGTCCGAGGGCTTCGCGCTGGACATGGCCGGGCAGGACCACCAGTGGTGGCGCGAGGTGCTGGTGCGCCAGTTCGGCGGCGCGCCCTACGCCGAGGGCGACCGCAAGGTGACCTACGGCGACGCGGCCGGGGCCAAGGCGCTCGCCTTCTACACCGACCTCCAGCTCAAGCAGAAGGTCGGCCAGCTCGGCTTCATGGACGAGGCGCAGGCCGCCTTCAAGGCCGGCAAGGCGACCTTCACCATCGACGGCACCTTCCGCCTCGGCGCCTTCTCCGCCATCAAGGGCTTCGAGTGGGGGGTGGCCGAACTGCCGGCCAACGCGCAAGGCGTGCGCAGCAACTACGCCAGCTACTTCGCCAACGCCATCACCGCCAAGGCCGAGGGCGAGAAGAAGGCGGCCGCCGCCAAGTTCCTCGCCTACCTCTCCTCGCCCGAGGCGATGGAGGTCTGGCTGAAGGTGGTGGGCGAGCTGCCGGCGCGCCGCGCCGTGGCGCTGACCGACGCCAACCTCGCCAACCCGATCCACGGCCCCTTCCTGGCCGGGCTGACCAACGCCCACACCACCATGTTCGTGGACGAGGCCGCGCAGCGGCAGATCACCATGGACATGGTCAACCGCGTCCTGCTCCAGGGCCAGAGCCCGGCCGACGCCGTGGCCGCCGCCGCCACGGCCGAGCAGGCGCTGATCGACCGCGTGACCAAGAAGTGACGAGGCTGGACATGCATGAGGCTCCGGCAACGCCTGGAACGGAGAGGAGAGCCGGCCGCCTGTCGGACCGGCTGACCCTCTCCGCCAAGCGCGTGCTGTGGGCGTGGCTGTTCCTGGCGGTGCCGGTGGTCTTCTACGGGGCGATCCGGTTCTGGCCGACGGCGGAGGCCTTCTGGATCTCCTTCACCGACTGGAACCTGCTGCGCCCCGCCCAGTTCGTCGGGTTGGACAACTACCGGCGCCTGCTCGCCGACCCGTTGTTCTGGAAGGTGTTCGCCAACACCTTCCTCTACCTGATCCTGGGCACGCCGGTCAGCCTCGTGCTGTCCTTCGCCATCGCCTACCATCTCGACCGCGTGCGCTTCCTGCACGGCTTCCTGCGCGCGCTGTACTTCCTGCCCTTCCTGACCACCGCCGTGGCGATGGCCTGGGTCTGGCGCTACTTTTTCCAGCCGGTGCCGATCGGGCCGATCAACAACCTGCTGGCCTCGCTCGGCCTGCCGGCGCAGCCCTTCCTGCGCTCGACCCTCCAGGCGCTGCCGACCATCCTGGTCCCGGCGGTGTGGGCCGGCATGGGCTTCCAGATCATCATCTTCCTGGCCGGGCTGCGCGCCATCCCGACCTCCTACTACGAGGCGGCGCGCATCGACGGCTTGAGCGAGCGCGCCATCCTGTGGCGCATCACCCTGCCGCTGCTGAAGCCGACGCTGGTCTTCCTGGTGGTGTTCGCCTCGATCGGCTTCCTGCGCATCTTCGACTACGTCTACAACATGAACACCAACGATCCCGGCGGGCCGCTCGATTCGACCAAGCCGCTGGTGATCATGATCTACCAGACCGCCTTCAAGTCCTACGACGTCGGCTACGCGTCGGCCCAGACGGTGGTGCTGTTCCTGATCCTGCTGGCGATCTCCCTGCTCCAGCTCCGGCTGATGAGGCAACCGACATGACGGCGCTTTCGAAGGCCCGCCCCGGCCGGGTGGTGGCCTGGACCCTGCTGTTCCTCGGCGGAATCGTCATGGTGACGCCGATCCTGTTCATGTTCTCGACCTCGCTGAAGGATTCCTCCCAGGTCTTCGACCTGCGGCTGGTCCCGGCCGAGCCGACGCTGGACAATTACCGGACCATCCTGGAGGACGGGCGCTTCCTGCGCTGGTTCCTCAACTCGCTGTTCATCGCCGTGCTGGCGACGGTGTCCAACGTCTTCTTCGACGGGCTGGTCGGCTACACGCTGGCCAAGTTCCGCTTCCCCGGCCGCCGGCTGGTGTTCCTCGCCATCCTGTCGACGCTGATGATCCCGACCGAGATGCTGGTGATCCCCTGGTACCTGATGGCGAGCCGCTTCGGCTGGCTCGACAGCTATTGGGGCATCGTCTTCCCCGGCCTGATGACCGCCTTCGGCACCTTCCTGATGCGCCAGTTCTTCGAGACCGTGCCCGACGATTTCCTGGAGGCGGCGCGCATCGACGGGCTGAACGAGTTCACCATCTGGTGGAAGGTGGCGATGCCGCTGGTGACGCCGGCCCTGTCGGCGCTGGCGATCTTCACCTTCCTCGGCAACTGGACGGCCTTCATCTGGCCGCTGATCGTCTCCACCCGCGCCGAGATGTTCACCCTGCCGGTCGGGCTGTCGAGCTTCTCGGTCGAGCAGTCGGTGGCCTGGGAGATGATCATGACCGGGGCGGCCATCGCCACGCTGCCGACGCTCCTCGTCTTCCTCGTTCTGCAACGCTTCATCGTGCGCGGCGTCATGCTGGCCGGATTGAAAGGGTGATCGCCATGTCCGACCCACGCAGCCTCGACCCACGCAGCGCGGACGACAGCCGCTTTCCCGACCCCGTCTACAAGGAGACGGTGCTGCGCCCGCTGTTCGACGGCGCCAAGGCGGCGCATGTCGAGGGCTTCCGCGCCATCGACCGCGCGCATCTGGTGATGCTGGCCGAGACCGGCATCCTCGACCGGCCGACCGCCCAGGCCATCGCCCGGGCGCTGGAGGCCATCGACCGCGAGATCGACGTGCCCGCCCTGACCTACACCGGCGAGGTCGAGGACTTCTTCTTCCTGATCGAGAAGGAGCTGAAGACCCGGCTCGGCCCCGACGTCGCCGGGCGGCTGCACACCGCGCGCTCGCGCAACGACATCGACCACACCCTGTTCAAGCTGGCGCTGAAGGACCGCATCGACGGCTTCCTCGCCCGTGCCTTCGCGCTGGCCGAGACGCTGCTGCGCGTCGCCCGGCGCGACCGCGACACGCCCATCGTCGCCTACACCCACGGCCAGCCGGCGCAGCCCTCCACCTTCGGCCATTACCTGTCGGCGGTGATCGAGGTGGTGCTGCGCGACACCGCCCGCATGGCGGCGGCGCGCGGCATCGTCGACCGCTGCCCGATGGGGGCGGCGGCGATCACCACCTCGGGCTTCCCGATCGACCGCGCGCGGATGGCCGAGCTGCTCGGCTTCGCCCGGCCGCTGGAGAATTCCTACGGCTGCATCGCCGCCGTCGATTACGTGACCTCCACCTATTCGGCGCTGGAGCTGTTCGCGCTGCATCTCGGCCGGCCGATCCAGGATCTCCAGGTCTGGACCTCCTTCGAGGTCGGGCAGGTCTACGCCCCCAACGCCTTCGTGCAGATCAGCTCGATCATGCCGCAGAAGCGCAACCCGGTGCCGATCGAGCATCTGCGCCACCTCGCCTCGCAGACGGCGGCGCGCGCCCACGCGGTCGTCACCATCATGCACAACACCCCCTTCACCGACATGAACGACAGCGAGGGCGAGTCCCAGGGCTTCGGCCACGAGGCCTTCGCCCAGGCCGACCGGGTGCTGGCGCTCTACACCGCGCTGATCGAGGCGGTGCGCATCGACCCCGCCAAGGTCGCCCGCAACACGCGACGGAGCTGCATCACCATCACCGAGCTGGCCGACAGCCTGGTGCGCCGCGAGGGTCTGTCCTTCCGGCAGGCGCACGAGATCGCCGCCGCCGTCGCCCGCGCCGTGGTGGCGGTGGAGGGCGACATCGGGACCGACGGCTACGCGCCGTTCCGCGCCGCCTTCGCCCAGGCGACGGGCCGGGAAAGCCTGCTGTCCGCCGAGGACTACGCCGGCGTCGTCTCGGTCGAGCATTTCATCGCCGTGCGCGACCGGCTGGGCGGCCCCGCCCCGGCGGCGCTCGACGCCGCCTTCGCCCGCTACGAGGCCGAGCTTGCCGCGCTGAAGACCACGGCGGCAGCCGACGCCGAACGCGAGCGCGACGCCGCCAAACGCCGCGCCGCCGGCTTCGCCGCCCTTCTCGGAGACTGATCCCATGGCCACGATCGCGTTGGAAAAGCTGGTCAAGCGCTACGGCCCGGCCACCATCGTCCAGGGAATCGACCTCAGCGTCGCCGAGGGCGAGTTCGTCGTGCTGGTCGGCCCCAGCGGCTGCGGAAAGTCCACGACGTTGCGGATGATCGCCGGACTGGAGGACGCCTCCGAGGGGGTCATCCGCATCGACGGCCGGGTGGTGAACCAGGTCGAGCCGAAAGGCCGCAACATCGCGATGGTGTTCCAGAACTACGCCATCTACCCGCATGTGACGGTCGCCGAGAACATTGGCTTCGGGCTCTACACCAGCAAGCTGCCGAAGGCGGAGAAGCAGGCCCGCATCCAGGAGGTCGCCCGCTCGCTGGGGCTGGAGGCGCTGCTCGACCGCCGGCCGGCGCAGCTTTCGGGCGGCCAGCGCCAGCGCGTGGCGATCGGCCGCGCCATGGTGCGCAACCCCTCGGCCTTCCTGTTCGACGAGCCGCTGTCCAACCTCGACGCCCAGCTGCGCGGCCAGATGCGCATCGAGATCAAGCGGCTGCACCAGAAGCTGGGCGCCACCTCGGTCTTCGTCACCCACGACCAGGTGGAGGCGATGACCATGGCCGACCGCATCGTCGTGATGCGCGAGGGCCGCATCCTGCAGATCGGCGCGCCGATGGAGCTGTACGAGCGGCCGGTCGACGTCTTCACCGCCCGCTTCATCGGCAGCCCGACGATGAACCTGCTGCCCGGCGCGCTGGCCAGCCGCGACGGCGCCGACGGCGTGGCGCTGGAGGACGGCGACGCCTTCGTCCGCCCGCCCATCGCGCTCGTCGGCAACAGGGCGGGCGGTGGCGGACCGAAGGTGCTGCTCGGCGTCCGCCCGCACGATCTGCTCCTGAAGGCGGCGCCGGACAGCGCCGCCTTCACCCTGTCCGGCACCGTCGCCGTCGTCGAGACGCTGGGCACCGAGACGCTGGTCCATGTCGACATCGGCCGCCGCAGCGTCGTCGGGCTCGCCCCCGGCCGGATCGTTCCGTCGCCGGGCCAGCGGGTGACGCTGGCCGCCGACCCGGCGGCGCTGCACCTGTTCGACGCCGCGACGGAACGCGCCTTCCCGCGCCCCCTTCTCCAGCAGCCCTGACCCCATGCCGAACGCCGACACCCACGGGATCCTGTGCCTCGGGCGCCTCTATTGCGACCTGCTGTTCACCGGCCTCGCCGAGATGCCCGAACTCGGGCGGGAGCGCTTCGCCGGGGGGTTCGCCCTCTCGGCCGGCGGCGGCGGCTACATCACCGCCGCGCATCTGGCGGCGCGCGGTCGCCCGGCCTTCCTTGCCAGCCGCCTCGGACTCGACGCGCTGTCCTGCGCGCTGGAGGCGGAGCTGGCGGCCAGCGGCGTCGACCTCGGCCACCTTGAACGCTCCGCCGAAGCCGGGCCGCAGCCGACCGTCGCCCTGGTGCAGGGCAGCGAGCGGGCCTTCGTGTCGCGCCGCGCCGGCACCGCGCGGCCGGCGACGCTTGACGCCGCCCTCGCCGACCGGCGCGTCCGCCACCTGCACATCGCCGAATACGCCACGCTTCACGAGATCCCCGGCCTCGTCGCCCAAGCCAAGGCCCGCGGCCTGTCGGTGTCGCTCGACCCGAGCTGGGACGACGCGCTGATCCGAGACCCCGGCCTGCTGGCGGCCTGCGCCGGAATCGACCTGTTTCTTCCCAACGAGGAGGAGTTGCGGGCGATCACCGGCCGCGCCGACGTCCAGGACGGGCTCGACCGCCTCGCCGACGCCTTTCCCCTGACGGTGGTGAAGCGCGGCGGAGACGGCGCGGTGCTGGCCGGAGCCGGCGGCCTGCGGCTGTCGATGGCGGCGGAGACGGTCCCCGTGGTGGACACCACCGGGGCCGGCGACGCCTTCAACGCCGGCTTCCTGGACGCTTGGCTCGACGGCTACGGCCACCGGGCCTGCCTTGCGGCGGCGATCGCCACCGGCAGCGCCTCGGTCGGCCGTACCGGCGGCGCCCCACGCCCTGACGCTTCGCCTTGACGACGGGATGCGACCGATGACGACCGCGCAATCGCTGATGCTGACCGAGACCAACGAGTCGCCCGCCGTGGTCGCGGCCCTGCTCGACCGCGAGGCGGCGGTCTTCGCCGAGATCGCCCGCCTGTTCGCGGCGCGGCGCCCGACGGTGGTGACCACCGCCGCGCGCGGCTCGTCCGACCACGCCGCGACCTTCTTCAAATACCTGATGGAGATCCGGACGGGCATCCCCGTCGCCTCGATCGGCCCCTCGGTCGCGTCGGTCTACGGCGCGCCCCTGCGTCTCGACGACGGCGTCCACGTCACCGTCTCGCAATCGGGAGCGAGCCCGGACATCGTGGCGCTCCAGGCCGCCGCCAAGCGCGGCGGCGCCGTCACCGTCGCCGTCGTCAACGTCACCGACAGCCCGCTCGCCCGCGAGGCCGATCTCGTGCTGGCGCTGCACGCGGGGGCCGAGCGCAGCGTCGCCGCGACGAAATCCTTCATCGCCACCGGCGCGGCGCTCGCCGCCATGGTCGCCGCCGTTGCCGGGGACGACGCGCTGCGCCATGGCGTCGGCGCGTTGCCCGGCGCGCTGGCCGCCGCGACCGCCGTCGACACCACGGACATCGCCGACACGCTGGCCGTCGCGACCTCCTTCTACACCGCCGGGCGCGGCCCCGGTTACGCCATCGCGCTGGAGGCGGCGCTGAAGGCCAAGGAAACCACCGGAATCCACGCCGAGGCCTTCTCCTTGGCGGAGCTGATGCACGGGCCGCTGCGGTTGGTGGGGGCCGGCTTCCCCGTCGTCGCCTTCGTTCCCGACGATGCGGCCTTCGATCACAACCGGCAGGCCCTGGACCGGCTGGCGGCCCTCGGCGCCGTCGCTCGGCCGCTGTCGGCATCCCCCCTGCCCGGCTCCGGCGGCGCGGTTCCGACGACCGGTTCCGGCCTGATCGACCCGCTGGTGTCGATCGCCTGCTATTACCGGATGATCGAAGCCGTGGCCCGCCGCAAGGGCCTCGACCCCGACCGGCCGGCCAACCTGTCCAAGGTGACGGCGACGACCTGACCCGACCGCTCCGCCTACCCATCGGACAGGGGTTGGGATGGAGCAAGCCCGGCCGGATAGGATCAATCGACGCGGGGCAGCGCAGCCTGCTCGATCCTGGGCCACAGATGGGCGACGGAGCGTCGGTACTCCTCGCGCAGCACGGCCAGGGTGTGGAAGCGCTCGGGGATCGGCAGGTCGAGCGCCTCGGTCATGTCCAGCCCGGCCTCGACCGCCGCGCGCAGCCGGCCGTCCAGCCAAGTCAGCCAGTCGCGGGTCTGCGCGATGCAGGCCCGGTCGGCGCGGATGCGGCCGTGGTTGGGCACCAGCAGCCGGAACTCCAACCCCTCCAGCGCGTCGAGCGCCGCCAGCCAGCGCGCCACGTCGGCGTGCGGGGTGGTCGGCGTGCGGTCGCAGAACACCACCCCGCCCGCGAACAGCACGCCGGTCGTCTCGTCCAGCACGGCGAGGTCGGCGGCGGTGTGGCCGTCCAGCGGGATCAGGCGCAGCCTGTGGCCGCCCATCGCGACGGTGGAGCCGTAGACCGGCTCGGTCGGCGCCACCGCCTGGGTGCCGCGCATCCAATCGCCGATCAGGCGGTACATGTTCTCGGCGATGCCGCTCCCTTCCTCTTGGATGCCGGCGATGGTGCCGGGAAGGGCGGCGACGGTCGCGTCGGCGAAGGCCTGCGATCCCAGGAAATAATCCGGGTGCAGGTTGCTGACGTAGACCTTGCGGACCGGCCGGTCGGTGACGCGGCGGATGGCGGCGCGCATCTCCTCGCCGTAGCGGCGGGACGGACCGGTCTGGAGGACGACCACCCCGTCCGCCGTGACGATGAAGGCGGCGTTCAGGATGTTGCCGCCGTTCTCGCGGGTGAAATGCGCGATGGCGCCTTCGAACACGTAGGTGTCAGGGGCGATGGGCCTGGGGGTCAGCCCGTAGACCAACGGGCCGTCGGCGAGCGCCGGGGCGGCGAGGAGCGCCAGCAGGACGGCGCCGAGCAGGCGGACGCTCATTGGCCGGGCCTCTGGACGGTGGAAACGGGCACCGGGACGCGGGCGGCGATGGCGCCGCCCTGGGTGTCGCGGCCCTTCAGGGTCAGGGCGGCGGTGCCCGGCGGCGGGCGGAGATCCAGGGTGAAGACCGGGTTTTCCGAGACCGGCTCCAGGCTGTCGATGCGGGCCAGTTCGGGACCGTTCTCGGCGTGGACGCTCAGAGTCTCGACGAAGAAGGCGGGGATGCCGGGGACCAGCCCGGTGTCGTTGGGGTGACGGATGCGCAGCCGCAGCCGCGCCACGCCGTCCGCGTCCGGCGGCCAGACGCGGGCCTGCACCTCGCCCACATGGTCGGCCCAGTCCGACTGCGCGTAGGACAGCGGCGGGGCGCTGCACCCGCCGCCCGCCGCGTCCACCAGCGTGCCGGAAACGTGCCACACCCCGTCGGCGGTGCGCGCGGCGCCGTGGACGGCGGTCGCCTGCTGGATCTTGATGCGGGTGGCGACGTAGGGCACGGCGCCCGAAACGCGCATCCGCAGCACCAGCGGGAAGGGATTCATGTCGGCGATGGCGACCAGCTCGGTCACGCCGGGAAGGGAGCGGGCGTCGACGGCGATGGGGACGGCGCGGGTGTCCTCGGCGTTGGACGGTGCGGTGACCTTGACGCGGTCGTCGAACACCAGAGGCCCGTCGCCGAGATACTGCTCGCGCGCCGCGTCCCACAGGACCGAACCGAGCGGGTCGGGCGGCGAGGCCGCCGGTGCCGGAAACGGCGACAAGGCGGCGAGAAGGCCCAACGCCGCCCATGCCCGGCCCCCTGCCCTTCCGTCCCGCCCCCGCATGACGTTCCCCCGTTCCCGTGGCTCGGGGGAGGATAGACACGATCCGCTACCGCGATAATTGTACTTTCGAACGATACGCTTCGCGACGGCCAGGACCGGCGGACCGGCCCCTACGCGAAGTGCTCGACGCTGGCGCGGGCGACCGCGACCATGACGGGAAGCGCGCGCAGCGGCGTCCCCGCCAGCAGCGCGCGGGCGACCAGCGCGAAATCCGCCCAGTCGGCGGCGCCGGGAAGCCCCGCCTTGGTTTTGCGGCCCGCTTGCTGCGGCTGGCGCAGGGCGGCGGCGGTCCAGGCGATGCGCTCGGCCCAGAGGCGGCGGCGGCCCTCCAGGCATTGGTCGAGGATCAGGTCGGCCGCCTTGCCCTTCGCCAGCCGCTTGCGCCCCAGCAGCTCGCCGACCTCGTCGCCGCTCTCGAACCAGGATTGGGTGAAGGGGTGGCGCTGGCGCCACGTCGCGCTGGCGGCGAAGGCCAGCGACTCCGCCTCCGGTCCGGAGGGCAGATCCGCGCACAGCATCTCCACCAGCGCCTCGACCGCGACGGTCTCCGGCTGGAGATTCGCCAGCCCCGCCGTTTCCGCCGCGTCGATCAGGCCGAAGGGCGGCAGGACGCCCGAGGCGGCGTTGATCCCGAGCGCGAAGGCCGCCGCCTCCGCCGCGTACTCCATCGTCGTGCGGACGAGCCCGACCTGCTCCTCGACCTCGCCCAGCAGGCCGTCGGCGTCCCGCTTGGTGCCGCCGTGCTGGACCCAGGCGTCGCGGACGCCGAACCCCTGCTTGAGCAGCAGCGCCGCCAAGGCGAAGCGCCGCCCCTCCTTGACCACGAAGAACAGGGACTGCGCCCCGGCGCCGTCCCAGCCGGTGGCGAAGACCTCCCGCACGTCGGCCGACGGCAGCGGCGCGATGGCGACGCCCTTCAGCCGGGCCTTGCGGATGGCGTCGTCCAGCGCGGCGCGCTCCCCCGCCGGCACCCAGTTGCGCAGCGCGATCATCCGCCGCAGCGTGATCCCCGACAGCTCCCCCCGCTCGGCGGCGGCGCCCAACAGCGCGGCGCTTTCCCGGCGGACCGGCTCGGCGGAGTCGAACAGCAGGCCCAACGCCGCCTCGCGCAGCCGGTCGAGACCGGGCAGCGGCGCGGCGCCCGGCGCGAAGGCGGCGGCGGCCAGCATGGTGCGGTGCTCGTCCGGCAGCGCCCCGGTCATCTCCCGGATCAGGGCGAACAGGGTGAACTCGTCCTCCACCTCGGTCGCCAGCAGCGCCAGGGGTTCCAGCGGGTCCCCGGCGAGATCGTCGGAATCGGCCAGCGCGCCCATCCGCTCGACCATCGCGCTGCGCAGCTCGTTCCCCGGATCGACCCCGGCGACGGTGAACTGACGGACCACCAGCATCAGGCTGTCGACGTCGATGGCGTTGCGCCCGACCAGCGCGACCAGCGCGGCGCGCAGCCCGTCCAGCCGCGTCGCGGCCTCGCCGTGCCCGCTCTCCGTGGCGAAACGCAGCGATTCCAGCGCCTGCCCCAGCAGCAGGGCGAGCGCCTCGATCAGTTCCCCATCCGGGTTCATCACGCCGCTTTCGGCGACGATCAGGCCCAGAAGCTGCTCGGCGGCGTCGGGAATGCGGTCGAGCGCCGCCATCGCCATCGCCACGCCTTGCCCCGGCCCGCCGGACGCCATTTCGGCGGCGACCTGTTTGGCGAACATCATCAACGGGTTGCTGCGGGCCATGGAAACGTCCGATGCGGGTGGGAAACTCGCAGCCACCTTAAAACTCCGCGCCGCGGATTGCCACAGGTCTGGAGAGAGCCGGAAACCGCATCGCAAGCGGCTTCTCGGCGGCATCCCTGGACGCCGCCGGCCCGTTTTTTTCCTTACCAACCGACAGCAAGGCAACGACGGGACGGATGGGGCGGCGGGCGTCTCCCCATGGGCCAGGGATGCTCAGCCCCTGACTCCGGCCTCGACAGAGCGGCCTATCCCGGCATCCGGTAATTGCTCTGCGGTTCCGCCATGGGACAGCCGTTGCGTTCGGCGCGGTAGGCCGCCGACCGCTCATAGGCGAGCCGGCGCGCCCGCATGACCGAGCCCAGCGGCTGGTGGGCGGCCAAGCCATGCCAGGGGCTGAAGGACAGGCGGTCGTCGCCGGCCTGGGCCCGCTCCGCGCTCCAGGCGTTCTGGACCGGAACGACGATGCGGGCGACCGTGACGTAGGGGCTGCGATCCTCCGGCCAGACCACCGAGGCGTCCTCGACCGGCATGCTGTCGAGGTCGGTGCACAGTTGGACGCGCAGTTCCCAGACCCCGGCGTGGCGCTGGAAAAAATCGACCACCGCCTCGCGCAGTCCGTTCGGCGCCCCGTTCAGGTCGAGAGGCGCTCCCGACAGCGCCACCAGTTCCGGCGAGACCGGAACCACCGACAGCTTGGCGACGTAATCGCCGTAGCGCAGCGGCACCTGACTGAAGAAGCGCTCGCCCAGGATGTGCGTTTCCGGATGGCCGCCCATGCTCTTCAAGGTGGGGCTTTCGCCGCCGAACGCCTCGACCACCCGCTCGGCGCCTCGCAGGGTGGCGGAGAGCGCCTTCTTCAGCCCTTCGGCCTTGTCGGTGGTGGCGGCCAGAAGCTTGAGGTTGCCGAGAAAGGACTTGGCGTCGGGGGCCGTGAAGGCCGGGCCGTTGGCGAGCACGAAATCCTGGGTGGTCGCCCCTTCCGACCCCGGCAGCCGCGCCCCGGTCACGCCCAGCACCTTGACCGCCATCCCGCGCGGGGTCGAGACGCTGTCGGGCAGGATGTCGCCGGGCGTGGTGGACAGGCGCAGGAGAACGGCGTGGTCGGCCGGCTGCGCGAACAGCCCCTGGGCCAGAACCGGGGGAAGGCCGTCCAGCACCTCCAGCCGGCCGACCAGCAGGCCGTGGCTTTTGGCATGGACGCTGCGCAGCGCGTGTCCGCCGTCCTTGTAAGTCGTCCGGCTGATCGACAGCATGGTTTCGGCCAGGGCCTCGGCCGTTTCGGCCTCGTCGGCTTGCGGGGTCTCGACCGAGGGGGTGTAGCGCAGGGGGCCGGCGGGAATGGGGGCGGTCGTGGAATCGGTTGCGGACAAGAGGGATCTCCGGAGCATGGGCGGGAGCTGAGGCCTGGGGCCGGTTCCAGCGTCAACAGCCGGTGTCCCTCCACTGTTCCGTGGCCCCTTGCGCCGACGCTCCGGCCGGACATCCGCTTTCGGGGACGGCAAGGACGATCCACGGGACGTCCGGAAAATCATCAAGGGTGGGCGGCGACCACCCGGCCTTTCGCCGGCAGCGGACCGGCGCTTCGCGTGGAAGGCCAAGCGGCTGAACGGGCACCGCCACCGCAGGCGCGATGAGGGTGCCGCAACGGCAATCACGCGATGATCGTACAACCCGGTTAACAATCCAGAACTGTGGACTATAATAGCCTCAGGCTGGAGAGAAACTTGGGGAATCAACGTGACCACCATCATCGCGGGCGGCCGCTACGCCATCAATACGGACAGCATCAATGTCTCGAGCCTGCTCTCGGGAACCATCGCCTACACGGCATCGAATGCAATCGTCGTCACCTATGGCCCCGGCTACCAGACCGAGTTTTATGGGACGTTCGGCTACAGCGCGGCCGGCCTCCCGAACAGCGGCACGTTGAACGCGATTCGCGACGTGTACGCCGGCGAGGTCAACTACTCGATCAGCGGCATGAGCATTCCCACATCGACGTTCATGAGCTGGGTCAACAGCGGGGCGGCGTCGATTGCGCGCAACACGATCCTCTCGGGAGCCGATACGCTCGCGGGATCGAGTTTGAACGACACGTTGCGGGGCTATTCCGGCAACGACACCATCTACGGCGGTGACGGCAACGACCTGCTCGATGGCGGCGACGGCGTCAATTACATCGACGGGGGCGCGGGCGTCGATACGGTGGTGCGAAGTGCCTGGAAATCGTCCTCGACCGCGGTGGCCTACAACGGCTATGTCTACGTGGGCGACAGCAGCGGGTACGACAAGACGGCCGGTGTCGAATACATCCGTTACTACGACCAGACCGTCTCGACCACCACCGTGGCGGCGTTCGATCCCTTCGCCTATCTGGCAGCCAACCGTGATCTGGCCGCCGCGTTCGGCACCAACGGCGATGCGGCGATCGCGCACTACATGAGTTCGGGCGCGCGTGAGCGCCGGTCGACCAGCTTCGACGGGTTGGCCTACATCGCGGCCAATCCGGACTTGGCGGCGGCCTTCGGAACCAACACCACCGCAGCGACCCAGCACTACATCACCAGCGGACGGATCGAGGGGCGCAGCACCAGCTTCAACGCCACGTCCTATCTGGCGGCGAACCCCGACCTGATCGGCGTGTTCGGAACCAACACCACCGCGGCGACCCAGCACTACATCACCAGCGGACGGATCGAGGGGCGGTCGACCAGCTTCAACGCGGCGGCCTATCTGGCGCGCAACCCCGATCTTCAAAAGGCGGTCGGTTCCAGCGAACTGGCGGCGGCGACCCATTACGTCACATCCGGGTATCGCGAGGGACGGTCGGCGCTGCCGCTTGCCGCCACCACGACGCGGACGGCCGACGCCACGCTGCTGACGTCGTCGGCGAGCGGTGCGCTCGCCTCGGCCGGGCTTTAAATCCAGCCACCAAAGGGGTGGGGCGCCCGTCGCTCCACCCCTGAGACTTCGGTGCGGCGGCGTTTTCGCTGGCGGCATTCCCTGCCTGAAATTTGACCACAACATCCGTGGTGGCATCTTTTTCAGCCAGCCGGTCTGCCGTTTCGCGCGTTTTCCGCCCTGTCCACTCCGTCGGTTCCTGTCTTGCTGGACAGGTTTTTTCCTTTGAGGAGCCGCTTGCCGGTCAAAGCTTCGCGCCGGATCGCCCGGCTTGGCGCGCTTCTTGCTGCCAATGGCCGCGAGAGACGCCAACGCGAGGACCCCCGCCCGTGCCAGCCGCCCAGCCAGCTCCGCTCGCCGCCGTCCCGACCGCGGCCGAGGCGGAGTCCCCGCGCACCATCGTGGACATCCGCCGCCTGAATCTGATTTACCAGACCGCCGACCAGCCGGTCACCGCGTTGAGCGACGTCAGCCTGTCCATCGCCAAGGGCGACTTCATTTCCCTGATCGGGCCGAGCGGCTGCGGCAAGACCACGCTGATGCGGGTGATCGCCGACCTCGAGCAGCCGAGTTCCGGCGACGTGCTGGTCAACGGGATGACGCCGGAACAGGCGCGGCTGAAGCGCGCCTACGGCTATGTCTTCCAGGCTCCGGCGCTCTACCCGTGGCGCAACGTCGAGCGCAACGTGACGCTGCCGCTGGAGATCATGGGGATGCCCGCCGCCGAGCGGCGGACCCGCGCCGGCGAGCAGCTGGAGCGGGTCGGGCTGGCCGGCTTCGAGCGGAAATTCCCCTGGCAGTTGTCGGGCGGCATGCAGCAGCGGGTGTCCATCGCCCGCGCGCTGGCCTTCGACCCTGACCTGTTGCTGATGGATGAACCCTTCGGCGCGCTCGATGAGATCACCCGCGACCACCTGAACGTCAACCTCACCCGGCTCTGGCTGCGCACGCGCAAGACCTGCGTCTTCGTCACCCACTCCATCGCCGAGGCCGTGTTCCTCTCCACCCGCATCGTGGTGATGAGCCCGCGCCCCGGCCGCATCCTCGACGTCATCGACTGCGCCCGCGACCTGCCGCGCGAGCGCACGCTCGGCATCCGCGAGAGTCCGGAGTTCCAGCGCATCGCCCACCGCGTCCGCGAGGGACTGATGGAGGGCCACTCCTATGACGACTGATCCCAGGACGGCTGGGGGCCGCGCCCTCTTCGCCGCCGCCCTGCCGGTCGCCGCGATGGCGCTGTTCGTTCTGGCGGCGTGGTACGCCGGGGCGGTGTGGCTGAACGCCCCGCAGGCGGCCGACGCCCTGACCCGCGCCGGAGCGGAGTGGAGCTTTGCCGATCTGGTCCGGCAGACGCTCGCCATGAAGCGCCCGATCCTGCCGACGCCGGACCAGGTGGCGGTCGATCTCCACCAGTCGCTGACCGGCTACCCGGTCACCCACATCCGCAACCTGCTGTACCACACCGGCGTCACCGCGGGATCGGCGCTGACCGGCTTCGCCATGGGGGTGGTGCTGGGCGTGGCGCTGGCGGCGGGGATCGTGCAGGTGCGCACGCTGGAGGCCAGCCTGCTGCCCTGGGTCATCGCCTCGCAGACCATCCCGATCCTGGCCATCGCCCCGATGATCGTCGTCATCCTCGGCAATCTGGGCTTCACCGGCCTGCTGCCCAAGGCAGTCATCAGCATGTATCTGTGCTTCTTCCCGATCACCATCGGCATGGTGAAGGGGCTGCGCTCGGCCGATCCGCTGACGCTGGACCTGATGCGCACCTACAGCGCCGGCACCGCCCGGACCTTCCTGCTGCTGCGGCTGCCGGCCTCGCTGCCCTTCCTGTTCGCCAGCTTGAAGGTGGCCATCGCCGCCAGCGTCGTCGGCGCCATCGTCGGCGAGCTGCCGACCGGCGGGCAGGCCGGCTTGGGCGCGCGGCTGCTGTCGGGGTCCTATTACGGCCAGACCGTGCAGATCTGGAGCGCGCTGGTCATGTCGGCGTTGCTCAGCGTCGGGCTGGTCCTGCTGGTGGGCCTCGCCGAACGGGCGTTGGTGCGGGGGCCGGGAGCGACGCGATGAACCAGGAAACGACGATGGCCCGCCAAATGCTTCGCCCGATGGCCCCCTGGCCGCTGGTGATGCTGGTCGCCCCGGTGCTGCCGGTCGCGACGGGCGGCGGCGGGGCGCTGGCGTGGACGCAGAGCCCGGTGGCGCTCGCCGGACTCCTCCTCACCCTCGCCGCGATCCTGCTGCGGCGGGCGGCGCCGTCGGCGCTCGCGGAGGCCGGGCTGCTGCTGGCCGGGGTCGCCGCCGCCTACGCCGTGCCGTTGCTGCTGCTGGGCCGGGGGCTGGTTCCCGGCGCCGGGCTGTGGGTGTATCTGGCGGGGGCGACGCTGCTGCTGGGGCGGGTGCTGCGGCTGCTGGCCGACGCGGACGGCGCGGCGCGGCTGGCCGGGCCGGCGCTGTTCGGGCTGGCGCTGGTGCTGCTGTGGGAGATCCTGACGCGCGGCCTCGGCGTGCCGGCCATCCTGCTGCCGCCGCCCGGCGCCATCCTCGCCGCCTTCGCCACCCACGCCGCCGAACTGTGGGACGATTTCGGCCAGACGGTGCTGACCTCGGTGGTGCGCGGCTATCTGATGGGCTGCGGCGCCGGCTTCGCGGTGGCGATCCTGGCCGACCGGGTGCCCTTCCTGGCGCGCGGCCTGCTGCCGCTCGGCAACCTCGCCAGCGCCATCCCGGTCGTCGGCATCGCCCCGATCATGGTGATGTGGTTCGGCTTCGACTGGCAATCGAAGGCGGCGGTCATCGTCGTCATGACCTTCTTCCCCATGATGATCAACACGCTGGCGGGCCTGCGCGGGGCCGAGCGCATTCAACTGGACCTGATGCGCTCCTACGGCGCGGGGTATTGGCGCACGCTGCTCCTGCTGCGGCTTCCCTGCGCCTTGCCGTTCCTGTTCAACGGGCTGAAGATCAACTCGACGCTGGCCCTGATCGGCGCCATCGTGGCGGAGTTCTTCGGCACGCCGGTGGTCGGCATGGGATTCCGAATCTCGACCGAGGTGGCCCGCATGAATCTGGACGTGGTCTGGGCGACGATCGCCGTCGCCGCCCTGACCGGCTCCGCCCTCTACGGCGCGCTCGCCCTGGCGGAGCGCCGCGTCACCGCCTGGCACCCGTCTTTCCGCAAACGCTGACCGTCGCCCCATCCTCGAAACCCGGCCCCGAAAGAAGGATCCCACCCGCGATGAAGACCCTCGCCACCGCCGCCCTGCTCGCCGCCGCCGCGCTGACCGGCCTGTCCACCGCCGCCTCGGCCGCCGAGAAGCTGACCTTGCAACTGAAATGGGTCACCCAGGCCCAGTTCGCCGGCTATTACGTCGCGGCGGAAAAGGGCTTCTACAAGGACGCCGGGCTGGACATGACGATCAAGGCCGGCGGCCCGGACATCAACCCGACCCAGATCATCGCGGCCGGCGGCGCCGACGTGATCGTCGACTGGATGCCCTCGGCGCTGGCGACCCGCGAGAAGGGCGTCGCGCTGGTCAACATCGCCCAGTTCTACCAGAAGTCCGGCATGATGCTGACCTGCCGCAAGGACGCGAAGATCAACGATCCCAAGGACTTCAAGGGCAACACGCTGGGCGTCTGGTTCTCGGGCAACGAGTACCCGTTCCTGTCCTGGATGAGCAAGCTCGGCTACTCCACCTCCGGCTCCGGCGCCGACGTGAAGGTGCTCAAGCAGGGCTTCAACGTCGATCCGCTGCTGCAGAAGCAGGCGGCCTGCATCTCGACCATGACCTACAACGAGTACTGGCAGCTGATCGAGGCCGGCATGAAGCCCGAGGAACTGGTCGTCTTCAAGTACCAGGACCAGGGCGTCGCCACGCTGGAGGATGGGCTCTACACCACCGACAAGCAGCTCTCCGATCCGAAGACGGTGGAGAAGCTGGCGAAGTTCGTGAAGGCCTCGGCCAAGGGCTGGGACTACGCCGCCAAGAACCAGGCCGAGGCGGTGGACATCGTGCTGGCCGCCGACACCACCGGCGCCCAGACCAAGGAGCACCAGACCACCATGATGCAGGAGGTCGCCAAGCTGATCGAGGGCGGCGCCAAGGGCACCGGCTACCTCGATCCGGCCGATTTCGACCGCACGGTCGGCATCCTGCTGTCGGGCGCGTCCTCGCCGGTGATCTCCAAGAAGCCGGACGGCGCCTACACCCACGCGGTGTTCGACGCGGCGTCCAAGCTGTAATGATGGGTTGATGCCCATTGACGAGAGCGGCGGGGCAAACCGCCCGTGTCGCTCTCGCCTCGCAAGCGGCTGCATCGAAGCCGCTCCGCTGCATCGGCGTCAGGCCGTTGCGGACGGCTTCCCGACAAGACCGCAATCCGGGGAGAGCGATCGAAAAAGATCCAAGCGATTTCAACGCATTGTTATTCGTTCGCGGTTGCGGGCCACGAAGGTTTCCCAAGATGGTCCGGACTGAAATCATCCGGGTGAAGTATTGACGGGACGCGTTTCGGCGTTCAACCGGACGGCGACCATCGGGCGTCCGCTTTGAATCGCCACGGGTTTGCGGTCACGCTTCGAGCAACCCGCTCACAGCCGGGCGGCGCGCGCCAACATGGTTTCCTGGACGGCCATCACGCCCGTGCCGATCACGCCGGCGTTCTCGATCTGCGGAACGTACCGGATGTCGAGATGCCGGGTGGAAAGGGCAAGCGAGCGCTGGTAGACGCTCTGCCGGATCGAGGCCAGGAACAGCGGGCCGATCTGGGTGACGCCGCCGCCGATGAAGATGTGCGACGGGTTGAAGAAGTTGACCACCGCCGCCAGCATGCGGCCGATCTGCCCGCCCGCCTGCTGGACGATGGCGCTGGCGGCGGCATCGCCAGCCCGGCTGGCGTTGCCGAGGTCGACGGGGGTCAACTGTCCGTTGCGGTCCAGAAGCTCCTTCAGGCGCGGGCTTTCCCCGGCGCGGGCCGCCTGCTCCGCCATGCGGGCGATCGCCGGGCCGGCCGCCATCGCCTCGACGCAGCCGGCGTTGCCGCAATGGCAGGGGGGACCGTGGGGATCGACACAGATGTGGCCGACGTCCCCCGCCGCCCCATCCATCCCGCGATAGATGGCGCCGTGGCAGATGATGCCGCAGCCGATGCCGGTGCCGATCTTGATGACCAGGAAATTTTGCAGCCGGCCATGCAGGCGCCAATGCGTGCCGAGCGCCATGATGTTCACGTCGTTGTCGACGAAGACCGGAGCGGCGTACTCCTCCGCCAGGCAATCGCGGATGGAGAAGCTCTCCCACCCCGGCAGCAGCGGCGGGTTGACCAGCATCCCGCTGTCGAAGGCCACCGGCCCCGGCACGCCGACGCCGATGCCCAGCACCTGGGCGGCGCCGACGCCACAGCGCTCCCTCGCCTCGCGCAGCAGCGCTTGCACGCGGGCGAACACCGCCACCGGGCCGGCGCGAACGTCGGCGGCCTCCGAGCGGTGATCCAGCACCGTCATGTCGGGCGCCAGCAGCGCCACGTCGACGCTGGTGGCGCCGATGTCGATTCCCGCCAGCACCCCCATCCGGTGGCTCAGACGCAGCATCTCCGGCCGCCGCCCGCCGGAGGAGGGCTGCGCCCCGCTTTCCTCGATCAACTCGCGGCCGATCAGGCTGGCGATGGCGAGGTTGGCCTTGCTCTTGGAGAAATCGGTCGAGGCCGCCAGTTCGCCGCGCGACAGCCCGTCCGACCAGAACAGCCGCTCCAACAGGGTGCGCTCTCCGTCCGACAGACGCTGCCAATCCACCATCGCCGACGAGCCCCCCTTGCGCGCTTCCATCCGACTCTTAGCACAGCCGCCCTCTTCTGCCAAATTATGTTCGAAGTTGACCATTGCCTGTCCAAAGCGAGCCTCCTATCATCAGCCCAACAAACAAGCGGCGACGGGGGCTTTCGGGCTTCGGGCTCGGGCATCCGGACGACACGCTCCAGCGTGGGAGAAACGTCATGGACGGTGTCCTTCGTCCGGCCGGCGCGTGCGCGCGGCGTCCGGCGCGGCGGTCGCTGCGGGGTGCGGCGCCATGAGCCTGCACGTCGCCTTCGACGGCATCACCAAGGAATTCGGGGCCGTGCGGGTGCTGCACGGCGTCAGCTTCGACCTCCAGCCCGGCCGCGTCCATGGGCTGCTGGGCGAGAACGGCGCCGGCAAGTCGACGCTGATGAAGATCCTCGCCGGCTACCACGCCCCCACCACCGGCACGCTGTCCATCGGCGGCGAACCCGTGCGCCTCGCCGGGTCCAGGGCCGCCGAGGAGCGCGGCATCGTCCTGATCCACCAGGAGCTCAACCTCGCCGACGACCTGACCGTCACCCAGAACATGTTCCTCGGCCACGAGCTGCGGCGCGGCTGGCTGCTCGACGAGCGCGCGATGCGCGAGCGGGCGGCCCACGCCCTGGCCCAGGTCGGCTTCGACGGCGACCCCGACGGCAAGGTCGGCGACCTGATCGTCGCCGAGAAGCAGCTGGTGGAGATCGCCAAGGCGCAGTTGCGCAACGCCCGCCTGCTGATCATGGACGAGCCGACCGCCAGCCTGACGCCCTCCGAATGCGAACGCCTGTTCGGCCTGATCGACCGGTTGCGGCGCGACGGCGTCACCGTCGTCTACATCTCCCACAAGCTGGACGAGGTCGAGCGGATCACCGACGAGGTGATCGTGATGCGCGACGGCCGCTTCGTCGCCCGCGCGCCCACGGCGGAAACATCGCGCCAGCGCATGGCGACGCTGATGGTCGGCCGCGAACTGACCGACATGTTCCCGGACAGGCAACCGCCGCAGCCCTCCGCCCGGCCGCTGCTGTCGGTGCGCGACGTCACCGTGCCCGGCTGGGCGGAGAACGTGAGCTTCGACCTCCAGCCCGGCGAGATCCTGGGCTTCGCCGGCTTGGTCGGCGCCGGCCGCACCGAACTGTTCGAGGGACTGCTGGGCCTGCGCCCGCGCAGCGGCGGCGGCATCGAGATCGACGGCCGGACGGTGCGGCTGCGCAACCCGCGCGAGGCCATGCGAAACGGCCTGACCTATCTGAGCGAGGACCGCAAGGGCAAGGGCCTGCATGTGGGGATGCGGCTGCGCGACAACCTGACCCTGATGACGCTGCCCCGCCACGCCCGCCCGCTGCTGTCGTCCCGCTCGGAGACCGACGCGCTCGACCGCGCCGTCGCCGATTTCGGCATCCGGGGCGACCCGCAGGGCGTCGCGGCGTCGCTGTCCGGCGGCAACCAGCAGAAGCTGGCCATCGCCAAGTTCCTGCAGCCCGACCCACGCGTCTTCGTGCTGGACGAGCCGACGCGCGGCGTCGACGTCGGCGCCAAGCGGGACATCTATTTCCTGATCGCGCGCTTGGCCGCCCAAGGGCGGGGCGTGATCGTGATTTCGTCGGAGCTGATCGAACTGATCGGGCTCTGCCACCGGGTGATCGTGATGCGCGGTCGCCGGGCGGTCGCCACCGTGCCCGCCGAACGGCTCAGCGAGGAGGAGTTGATTGCCCATGCCATCGGCACCCACACCCGTCACTGACACCCCCGGCGGGGCGGCCGCCGGAGGAACGGGGGCGCGCCGGCCGGTCCGGCGCTTCGACCCGCTGCTCTACGGGCCGTTCATCGGCCTGCTGCTTCTGCTCGCCGTCGGCACCGCGCTGAACCCGGACTTCGCGACCTGGGACAACTGGATGAACGTGCTGACGCGCACGGCCTTCATCGGCATCATCGCGATCGGCATGTGCTTCGTCATCATCTCCGGCGGCATCGACCTGTCGGTGGGGTCGATGGCGGCGCTGATCGCCGGCGCCACGATCCTGATGATGAACGCGCTGTCCGGCCTGCTCCTCTCGTCGGTCGCGGTGGTGGCGCTCGGCATGCTGTTCGCGGTGGCGCTCGGCGGCGGCTTCGGGCTGGCGCACGGCTATCTCATCACGCGGGGGCAGATCGAGCCCTTCATCGTCACGCTGGGCACGCTCGGCATCTTCCGCGCGGTGCTGACCTGGCTGGCCGACGGCGGCGCCATCACGCTGGACATGACCCTCTCCGACGTCTACGGCCCGGTCTATTACGGCAGCCTGCTGGGCATCCCGATCCCGGTCTGGATCTTCGCCCTGGCGGCGCTGGCCGGGGGGCTGCTGCTGAACCGCACGGCGTTCGGCCGCTACGTGCAGGCCATCGGGTCCAACGAGCAGGTGGCGCGCTTCGCCGCCGTCGACGTCGACCGGGTGAAGCTGCTGACCTACGGCCTGCTCGGCGTCTGCGTCGGCGTCGCCACCGTGCTCTACGTCCCCCGGCTCGGCTCGGCCTCGCCCACCACCGGCCTGCTGTGGGAGCTGGAGGCCATCGCCGCGGTGATCGTCGGCGGCACCTCCTTCAAGGGCGGCGCGGGGCGGATCGCCGGCACCGTGGTCGGCGCCATCCTGCTGTCGGTGATCAGCAACATCCTCAACCTCACCAGCGTCATCAGCGTCTACCTGAACGCGGCGGTCCAGGGCTGCGTCATCATCGCCGTCGCCTTCCTGCAGCGCCGGCGCCCCTGAGCCATCCCCCTGACACCTGTCATCAACAAGAACATTTCGAGGAGGAACGTCATGTCGGCATTTGCGAAACTCACCCGGCGCGCCGTGCTCGGCGGCGGCCTGGCGGCGGCGACGGCGCTGGGTCTGGGCGGCTCCGCCCTGGCGGCCGATGCGGTGAAGCTGGGCGTCAGCATCCCGGCGGCCACCCACGGCTTCACCGGCGGCATCGTCTGGTGGGCCAACGAGGCCAAGAAGGAGCTGGAGAAGGCCCACCCCAACCTGAAGATCACCGTCAAGACCGCCAGCGGCGCGCCGGAGCAGGCCAACCAGCTTCAGGATCTGGTGACGGTCACCAAGATCGACTCGCTGGTCATCTTCCCCTTCGAATCCGCCGCCCTGACCCAGCCGGTGGCTCAAGCCAAGAAGAAAGGCGTCTACGTCACCGTGGTCGACCGCGGCCTGACCGACCCGAGCGCGCAGGACGCCTACATCGCCGGCGACAACACCGCCTTCGGCCGCATCCCGGCCGAGCACATCGCCAAGACCTTCAACGGCAAGGCCAACGTCGTGGCCCTGCGTGGCATGCCCACCACGCTGGACAACGAGCGCTGGGACGCCTTCACCGCCGTGATGAAGCAGCACCCCGACATCAAGATCCTCGACGCCAAATACGCCAACTGGAACCGCGACGACGCCTTCAAGGTGACGCAGGACTTCCTGACCCGCTTCAAGGACATCGACGTCGTCTGGGCCGCCGACGACGACATGGCGTTCGGCGTGCTGAAGGCCATCGAGCAGGCCAAGCGCACCGACATCAAGGAGGTGTTCGGCGGCGCCGGCTCCAAGACCATGGTGAAGACCATCCTCGACGGCTCCAACCCGCTGATCCGGGCCGACGTCTCCTACTCGCCGAAGTTCATCTACGACGCGATCAAGATGACGGCCGAGGCCCGGCTGAAGGGGCAGGCGCTGCCGGCCACCCACATCATCCCGTCCGCCCTGATCACCAAGGAGAACGCCAAGGAGTTCTACTTCCCCGATTCGCCCTACTGACGCGCCGCCCCCTGCCCCTCCCGCCTCCGGCGGGACGGGGCGGGACGTTCCGCAAGCCTCCAACCCGGAATCCTCCCGATGAAGACGATCAAGGGCCCGGCGATCTTCCTCGCCCAGTTCGCCGGCGACACGGCGCCGTTCGACAGCCTGGACGGAATCGCCCGCTGGGCCGCCGGGCTCGGCTTCAAGGGCGTGCAGATCCCGAGCTGGGACCGCCGCCTGTTCGATCTGGAGAAGGCCGCGACCAGCCGCACCTACTGCGACGAGATCCAAGGCGTGCTGGCCGAGGCCGGCGTCGCGCTGACCGAGCTGTCGACCCACCTGCAAGGCCAGCTCGTCGCCGTGCACCCGGCCTACGACGCCCTCTTTGACGGCTTCGCCCCGCCGGAGTTGCACGGCCGGCCGCTGGCCCGGCAGGCCTGGGCGGTGGAACAGCTGCGGCTCGCCGCCCGCGCCTCGGCCAACCTCGGCCTGACGGCCCACGCCACCTTCTCGGGCGCGCTGGCCTGGCCCTACCTCTACCCCTGGCCGCAGCGCCCGCCCGGCCTGATCGAGACCGCCTTCGACGAGCTTGCCCGGCGCTGGCGCCCGATCCTGGACGCCTTCGACGAGGCCGGCTGCGACCTCTGCTACGAGATCCATCCCGGCGAGGACCTGTTCGACGGCACGACCTTCTCGATGTTCCTGGACCGCGTGGGCGGGCACCGGCGCTGCAACATCCTGTACGATCCCAGCCATTTCCTGCTCCAGCAGCTCGACTATCTCGGCTACATCGACGCCTTCCACGACCGCATCCAGATGTTCCACGTCAAGGACGCGGAGTTCAACCCGACCGCCCAACAGGGTGTCTATTCGGGCTATGCGCCCTGGAAGGACCGGGCCGGGCGCTTCCGTTCGCTGGGCGACGGGCAGGTCGATTTCGGCGGCATCTTCTCCAAGCTCACCCAGCACGGCTTCGACGGCTGGGCGGTGCTGGAGTGGGAGTGCTGCCTGAAGCATCCGGAGCAGGGCGCCGCCGAGGGCGCCCGCTTCATCCAGGATCACATCATCCGCGTCACCGACCGCGCCTTCGACGACTTCGCCGGGGCGGGAAGCGACGAGGCGGCGAACCGCCGCATCCTCGGACTGGCGTAAGGAAACGAGGGGCATCATGAGCCGGGATTCCGCATCCTCCACACCCCGCCCCACGGCGGCGCCCGTCGCCGCTCCCCCTGCCCGGCGCCGCCTGCGCCTGGGCATGGTCGGCGGCGGACAGGGCGCCTTCATCGGCGCCGTCCACCGCATCGCCGCGCGGCTGGACGACCGCTACGAGCTGGTCGCCGGCGCCCTGTCGTCGGACCCGGAGCGCGCGCGCGCCAGCGGGGCCGAGCTGTTTCTGGCGCCCGACCGCTGCTACACCGACTTCCGCGCCATGGCGACGGCCGAGGCCGCGCGGCCCGACGGCATCGACGTGGTGGCCATCGTCACCCCCAACCACCTGCATTTCCCGATGGTCCGCGCCTTCCTGGAGGCCGGCATCCACGTCATCTGCGACAAGCCGCTGGTCCACACCGTGGAGGAGGCCGAGGAACTGGTGGCGCTGGTGCGGCGGAGCGGCCTCGTCTTCGTGCTGACCCACAATTACAGCGGCTACCCGATGATCCGGCAGGCCCGCGCCATGGTCGCGGAGGGCGTGCTCGGCGCGCTGCGGGTGATCCAGGTCGAGTACGCGCAGGACTGGCTGGCGACGGCGGTGGAGCGGTCCGGCAACAAGCAGGCGGATTGGCGCACCGACCCGGCGCGCAGCGGGGTCGGCGGCTCCATCGGCGACATCGGCACCCACGCCTTCCACCTCGCCGAATTCGTGTCGGGGCTGCGCTGCACGGCGCTGGCCGCCGACCTCCAGAGCTTCGTTCCCGGCCGCCGGCTGGACGACAACGCACACATCCTGATGCGCTACGAGTCCGGCGTGCGCGGTACGCTGTGGGCGAGCCAAATCTGCACCGGCGCCACCAACGGACTGCGCCTGCGCCTCTTCGGCGAGGCCGGCGGGCTCGACTGGCATCAGGAGCAGCCCAACGAGCTGCGCTTCACCCCGCTGGGCGAGCCGTCCCGCATCATCCAGCGCGCCGGGCCGCAAAGCCTGCCCGCCGCCACGGAAATCTCGCGCCTGCCGGCCGGTCATCCGGAAGGCTATCTGGAAGGGTTCGCGCAGATCTACCGCGACGCCGCCGACCGGATCGCCGCCCGGCTGGAAGGCCGCCCGGCACCGGCCGAGGCGCCGCTGCCGACGGTGGAGGACGGGCTGCGCGGTGTCCGCTTCATGCACGCCGCCGTGGACTCGAGCCGGCGCGACGCCGCCTGGGTCGAGCTGCCGGTGACGGAGAGCCTGTCGTGAACGTCCAGGCAAGGAGGCAAACCGGCGCCGGGTCGGGAGACTGAACCGCGCCGGGTTTCCCGGAGGCCATTTGGATCGAGTCCCGCCGCGATGGCGACGCCCTGGGTTCGAGCATAAGAGCGGGCGGAATGTTGCCGATGGGGTCGAGGCGGCGCCGGATCCCCTCGGTCTTGTCGAGGCCGTTGATGGTCTCGGCCAAGGCGTTGCTGCTGCGCTGCCCCTTCGGGTTCGTAGGAGTCGCCGACCCTGCCGACCGACGGTTCGGCGCCGGCGTCGGTGAGACGCTCGGTGTACCGAATGGCAACGGATCGCGACCCGCGCTCGCTATGGTGAATGAGGCCGCTGCCCTTGGGCTGGCCGGCGATCGTGGAGCGCCTGCCCCAGGGCATCCAGGACGAAGCCGGCGTGCTCCGCCTGGGCGAAAGACGCCGATGTTTTGCGCAGGATCTCGTTCGCCTGGCGCAGTTCGCGGTTCTTCCGCTCCAGCGCCTTGCTCCGGCTCCCGCTCCCGCTCGTCCGTTGTTGCACCGGAGCGCTTGCCTTGGTCACTCGCGGCCTGCCGGAGCCAGCCCCGCAGCGTCTCCGCCATTGCCGCCGATCTCTTCGCCGCGATCGAAGCGATCGGCGGCAATGGCGAAGCGTGCTCGCTCTCGTGCTCGAATACCATCCGAACCGCGCGCCCGCGCATTTCAGGGCCGTAGTTGCGTGATGCCGCTTTCATCAGGATGACCCCACCCTCTCAAGGAGCGAGGCCTCCGACAAACCCGGGACGGTTCACATTACCGATCCATTAAGAAACAGTCACCGTTCTCTGCAAAGCTTCGAGCGTTTCGGTGAAAATATCGTCAAGGTCAACGACAAGACGACGCGCTTCTCCCAGTGAATCGGTGCTTTCGATTTCCATGGCCATGCCGCCAAGTCTCTTGGCTCCGATGTTCCAAGCTGCCCCTTTCAATGCATGCGCGACGCGGCGATAATTCATGTCGTTGCTGTCCAGCATATGCCGGAGCGTGACGAGTTGGTTCCTCGCGGATGTAGCAAACCCATTGAGCGCCTCTTGCCACCCATCCGCCTCCAGCAGAGCGGCGATGGAGTCGATCTGCTCCTGGTCGATGAGTTGGCTTGTGCCCGGCACGGAAGCCAATGGCTGATCCGTCAACACCATCCTTCCGGAAAGCGCGTCCGCCATGGCCTGCCACAAGGCGGGGGGACGGATGGGTTTCGTGAGGAAGCCGTTCATGCCGGCGGCTAGGCATTCCGATTGGGTGCCGCCCGAGGCTTGGGCGGTTAGCGCGATGATGGGAACCCGGCTGCCCCGGTTCGCAAGCCGGCGGATACGGCGCGTCGTTTCCAAGCCGTCCATTTCCGGCATCTGCACATCCATCAGCACCAAGTCGATGTCGGATTCCTCCACCGCCCGGAGCGCTTCCCGACCATTCGACGCCGTAAGGACGGTGTGGCCGCTCCGTTCGAGCAACCTCCTTATGATGTCCCGGTTGACGTCGTTGTCATCCACCGCGAGCACTCGCGAAGGAGGAAGCGTCGGCATCGTCGTTGCCGTCTCCACGCCAAGGCTCTTATCGACTCTCCTGCGCGAGACGGCGGGGAGGCACGCGACCGAGAATGCGAACACGCTTCCCTTCCCGAACTCGCTCCGGACATTGATGCCACCGCCCATCGCAGCGCAGAGTTCGCGGCAGATGGCGAGGCCCAGCCCGGTCCCACCATACCGTCGCGTGATGGAACTGTCGGCTTGGGTGAACCGATCGAACAGCGTCGAGGTCGCTTCGGGCCGAAGGCCGATGCCAGTGTCCTCCACCTCGAAACACAGGCCGAAGCGACCATCCTCCCGATCTTCGCCGCGCCACGCCCGCACGGTGACGTGGCCGGTCTCGGTGAACTTGACAGCGTTGCCGACCAAGTTGAAGAGGATCTGTCTCAGCCGCGCAACGTCAGTGACGACGGCGTCCGGAACGGAGGGCGCCAGACACACGGATAGAGCGATGCCCTTCTCCCGGGCTTCCGGCTGAAACACCTCAAGAACGGCTTCCGTGACCTGCGCCGGGATGCAGTCAGCCTCCTCGATCGTGATCCGACCGGCCTCCAGCTTCGAGAAATCCAGGATATCATCCAACAGCCGCAGCAGGCTCTCCGCCGAACGCCGAGCGACCGTGGCCAGATGACGCTCCTCAGGCGCCAGGTGACCGTCGCCGAGCAAGGTGAGCGTTCCGAGCACCCCATTCATCGGCGTGCGGATCTCGTGGCTGATGGTCGCCAGAAACTGGCTTTTCATGCGGTTGGCGTGCTCGGCGCTGTCCCGCGCCTGACGAAGGCTGTCCTCGATCTGCTTGGTCAAGGTAAGATCCCTGAGGATCCCGATGAAATATTCGCCGCCGTCGCTATGCCAACTGGACAGGGCGATCTCGACGGAGACGCTCGTCGCATCCTTCCGCTGGATCGTCAACTCGTGCCGGCCCAGGTCCGGCGTGGGACGGCCAACCACCGGACAGCCTTTCAGAAGGCCGCCTTGGCTGGAGCGATGAGGCTCGGGCAGCAGCATGGCGATGCTCTGTCCGACCACCTCCTCTTCCCGATAGCCGAAGAGATGCTCGGCCGATGGGTTGAAGCCGATGACGACGCCATCCTCGTCGGTGGTGACGATGGGCTGCCCGACCGCCTGAAACATGGCACGGTAGCGCTGTTCGCTGGCCGCCAGCGAGCGCTCGGCCTGATAGCGCTTGGTGATGTCGGTTCCGGAGCCACGGTAGCCTTCGAACTGTCCGGCTTCGTTGAAGAGCGGCTTCCCGCTGACCGACCAGATGCGTGCAATGCCGGATGGCTCGACGCAGGTGACCTCGAAATTGCGGAACGGGCGACGCTCGTCCAGACAGCGCTGATGTTCCTGCCAGATCGCCTCGTCGCCCGGCACGCGCAGGGCGATTTCATCCCGGCGGCGGCCGAGGAAAGCCGACTCGTCCAATGCCTGACCGTCGACGGGCCCTGAAGCGCTGGTGAAACGAAGATCGGTGTCCATTTCCCAGAACCAGTCGGATGCGGTTTCCGCGATGTCCCTCAGCTTCTGCTTGTTGACTTTCGAATGCCGGATGGCCTCGTCCAGCGCCGCTTTCACGCGCTCCTGGACACGGCTTTGCCACGTCACCAGACTGGCCAGGACGGCCAGCAGGATCGATGCGCCGGTGGCGCCGATGACGTAGGCCCGCTGCCGGGTCCAGGTTTCGGCCATGAAGTCGGCCTCGGCGAAGCCGGCGGTGACCACCAGCGGATAGGAGGCAAGGGCGCGGTAGCCGATCAGGCGGGTCACGCCGTCGACCGAACTGGTGCTGCGCAGGAAGCCTTCCGGCGCCTCCTGCGACGCCTTGTAGGCGGAAGAGGCGGAAACATCATGGCCGATGATGTCGTTGGTGAGAACGTTGCGTGCCCGCAGGATGCCGTCGCGCCCGAAGATGGCGATCGTGCCGCGCTCGCCGACATCGATGTCGTCGAAGGTCCGGCTGAAATAGAACGGGTCGAGCGAGGCGACGATGATGCCGCCGAACGCACCGTCCGGGGCGTCGACCTTGCGGCTCAACTGGATCGACCATTTGCCCGAGGCCCGCCCGAACACCGGACGGCTGATGAACAGGCCGTTGACCGTGCCTTCCTTGTGGACCCGGAAATGGTCCCGGTCGGACAAATTCACCTTGGCTGGAGCCCCGTCGATGCTGGTCTGGATCAGGTCGCCGTTGCGATCCACGTGCGCCAGTTGGAGCAACAGGTCCGAGTCCAGGGAGGCGCTCTCCATCAGATCACGCAGCAGCGCGTTGTCGTTGCGCAGGCGCTGCAGATCGTAGCCGACGACATGAAGCATGCGGTCGGCGCTGGAAATGGCGCGGGTGGTCTGCTCGGCGATGATCCGGGCCAGATTGGCGGTGTCCCTCTCGGCCCGTTGCATGGCGTCGCGCTGATCCCGTTCGGACAGCATCCAGGCCGCCCACCAAGTTGAGGCTCCAAGGAAGACGGTCGCCAGCCACACCAGCACGATCAGCGTCTTGGAACGCGCCAGATAGGCGGCGGAGCCATTCCGATTGGCGGTTGGCGGCAGCACGGAGCGGATGGAAGCCGATACTGAGAGGGGAGGCGTGCTCGACATGGGGGCTGTCCGGTGTTGGTGCCGCGTTACGCGGAAAGGAAACCCTGGAGGGTTGCGACCTGTGCCGCTTCGGCGAGTCGATCCGGGATGGCCTGGAAGGTTTCGACCACGGCGCTCCATTGCGCCACGAAAGCGGCGACGCAGGATGGATCGAAGTGGCTGCCGCTGTTGGCGATCAGGAAGGCCCGGGCCTCCTCCAGCGACCAGGCGGGTTTGTAGGCGCGCGCCGAGGTCAGGGCATCGAACACGTCGGCGACGGCGACGATGCGGGCCGGCAAGGGGATGGCGGTTCCGCTCAGCCCTCTGGGATAGCCGGTGCCGTCGAACTTCTCATGATGGGCATGGGCGATCTCGGCCGCCATTTCGATCAGTTTGTGCGCGCTGCCGCGCAGGATGTCATGGCCGATGGCGGGGTGCTGCCTCATCACCAGCATCTCGGGGCCGCTCAGCCGGCCCGGCTTGAGCAGGATGGCGTCGGGAATGCCGATCTTTCCAATATCGTGCATCGGGGCCGCCTGGACGATCTGGTTGCACTCGTCCTCGTCGATGCCCAGTCCTCTGGCGATCAGGCCCGCATAACCGGCCATTCTTTCAAGATGCCCGCCGGTTTCCGGATCTCGGAACTCGGCGGCATGGGCGAGTCGGGTGACCAACTCCTGGGCCTGCTGGCGCAGCAAGGCCGTGGCATCATCGACCTGGACGCGAAGCATGGCCGCCTGATCATTCAGCAGGCGCTGTCCAGTCCGCAGCCGCAGGAGGTTCTGCGCCCGAACCAGAAGCTCCGGAACAATGATGGGTTTGGTCAGGAAATCGGTGCATCCGCGCTCCAAGGCGGCGACTCGCAAGGAGACCGAGGTTTCTGCGGTGATCATTACCACCGGGACTTCGGCCAGATGGGGCCATGACCGGATGCGCTCCAGCATCTCAAGACCATCGAGGGCGGGCATGATCTGGTCGATCAGGATCAGGTCTGGGTTGTTTTCCTTCAGCCAGTCGAGAGCCTCGACGGGGTTGGCGATGGCAACCGGATCGGCGCCGTCGATGCGGCGGAGGACGCAGCTTGCGATGTGCAGAGCCGTCGGGTCGTCATCGACCAGCAGGACTTTCATAATCGGGCTCGCCTTTTCGTCGTGAAGGATCAGACACCATGCCTTCGAAGCGTCCATCGGGCCTGTCAGAGGCCATGATGGCGCACAGAGTGGCATTTCATGGTTGACGAATCCTTGCAACGGCGATTGGTGATTGCACCAATGCGGCTTCCATGTTCAAAAAATTCGCAATATAATTTCAGGATATTATAAAATTATTCAAAGTCTCGGCAATAATTATTGTCAGCGTTCACATGATTACTCTTGAGCGGAACACGGTCCCGAGAGTCTGAACTGAACTGCCCTGGGTTTGTCGAAGGCCCCGCTTCTTGAGAGAATGGGGGCATCATGACGAAGGCGGCATCACGCAAATACGCTCCGGAAGTCCGCGAACACGCGGTACGAATGGTGTTCGAGCATGAGAGCGAGCACGCTTCGCCGTGGGCGGCCGGTTCGATCGCGGCGAAGATCGGCTGCAATGGCGGAGACGTAGCGGGGCTGGGTCCGGCAGGCCGAGCGCGAACAAGGCAAGCAGCCCGGCCCCGCTCACGCCGCCCGGCGAGCCGATCCGTCCAAGGTGCCGGCCCGTTTGCGAAGCGGCGCGGAGCTGAAGGGGGCTATCCGACGGGTCTGGGATGCGGCCCACGGCCGGCCTCGTCCTGAATGCGCTCGACCAAGCGCTCCACGACCGCCGTCCGGCCAAGGGCAGCGGCCTCATTCCCCATGGCGACCGCGGGTCGCGATCCGTTGCCATCCGGTACACCGAGCGTCCCACCGAGGCCGAAGCGCGCTCTTATGCTCGAACCGAGGGCGTCGCCATCGCGGCGTGACTCGATCCAAATGGCCTCCGGGAAACCCGGGGCGGTTCAGTTCCTGCGCGTCGTATTCCTGTGCGTCGTCAGGGATTGCCGTCGACATCCTTCAACCATTTTTTCGCCGCCGCCGCGATCAGCGCCGGATAGGCCGGCATCTCGGGGCCGATCAGCGGCAGGGCGAACTCGTCGACGATGCGGGCAAGACCGGCCGCATCCAGCGGGTCCAGCCCCAGCTCGTTGGCCCGGCGGGCGATATCCATCTCCTGGCCCCAGAAATAGACACGCCTGGCCCCGGTGTTGGCGGCCATGCGCTGGACCTGGGCCACCCTGCCCTCGACATTCAGCGGCATCCAGATATCGGCCAGCAGCGTGTCCGCCGGGGCGGCGGGCGTGTAGGACATCGCGTCGCCCTCGATCACCGAAATCTTCGCCGCCGCCTCGGGCGGCAGTTGGGCGAAGATGCCGAGTTCATCGATCAGCCCGATGATTTCCGGGTCCCGCTCGACGACGGTGACCCGTGTCACCTCCGGGCGCAAGGCGGTATTGGCCGCCGCCCAGCCCATGCCGAGCCCCATCACCACCGTGTCTCCGACCGCGGCGCGGCATCCCAGCTCCTGGCTTTCGACCTCCCGGGCCGACAGCGACATCCAGGTGCTGGAGCGCCCGTCGGCCTCCTTGCGCGCCAGGACTGCCATGTTCTGGATGAGGACGCCGCCGCTCCAGTAACCGGCGCCGAGATTGAGCGGCGACACCGACAGGAACCAGTTGGCGCCCTCGCGCGGCTGGTAGGACGGCATGAACAGGTCGGTCTGGAACAGGGTGGGCATGGACGCGGGGGTAGAGGTCTGGGACATCGATGTCTCTCGTGGTCAAGGATTGCTGCATGGCTCAAGCAGGTCCGCCGCCCGGCGCTCGGCCAGGGCATGCAGATCCCGTTCAACCGCGTCGAACACCGGCTCCCAATCCTCCTCGGGACCCTGGCGGTAGAGGCGCATCGACGGGTACCAGGGGGTCGTCGCACCGGACATGCCGTAGATCCAGTAGGGCACATGCTGGATCAGGGTCCACACCGGGGTGCCGAGCGAACCGGCGAGATGGGCGACCGAACTGTCGGTCATGATGACCAGATCCAACTGCTCCACCACCGCTGCCGTATCGGCGAAATCCTCCAGCTCCGGCCCCAGCGCCGTGATCGGCGTGCCGGAAGGAAGGGCGCTCAGCTCCTCTTCCGGCGGCCCCTTCTGCAGGCTGTAGAGGCAGACCTCGGGGATCCTGGCAAAACGCAGGAAGCGCTTCAGCGAAGTGGCGCGGATCGCGTTGTCGGCGAAGGCGTCGCTTCCCGACCAGACGATGCCGACCTTCAGCCCCCCGCCATCCGCCCCCAGCAGCCGCGCGGCCTTGGCCCGCGCCTCGTCCGGGACGGTCAGGCGCACCGGCGGCGGCACGCTGTCGATGGTGGTGCCGAAGCGCAGCGGCAGGCTCATGATCGAGGTGTGGACGTGGTAGATCGGCGTCGGCGCCGCGTCCTTCGCGATGAAGGCGTCCACCCCCTCCATCGCCGCGAACAGGCGGCGCAGCTCGTCGCGAAGCTCCACGATCACGCGCCGGACGCCCCGCGCCTTCAGCATCGGCAGGTAGCGGGCCATCAGCAGCGTGTCGCCGAAGCCCTGCTCCAGCGTCACCATGACGAAGCGCCCGTCCAGCGGCTCGCCGGCCCAGCGCGGCCCCTGGTGGATGCGGTAATGGTATTCCCGGAGCCAGTAGCGCGTCTCGTAATCGGCGAAGCCCTGCGCATAGTCGCCCTGGTGCAGACGGACCTGCGCCCGCCCCCAGGCCAGGCTGGGATTGTCCGGCTGCAGACGGACCAGCCGCTCCAGCACCGTGAGGTCGGTCGCGAAATCGCCCGACTTGTACAGCGCCGCGCTCAGGTTGAGACAGGCGGTCGGGTGGTCGGGGGCGAGCGCCACCGCCACGCGGGCGCAGGCGATGGCCCGGACGTGCCGGCCCGTCGCCGTCGAAATGAGGGCCAGATTGTTCCAGACCACGGCATGGTCGGGCGCCGCGGCCAGGGCACGGCGGTAATGCAGGATGGCCGCCTCGCGCTCGCCCTCCTGGTTCAGCAGGACGCCCAGCGAGTTCAAGCCGTCGGAATCGCCGGGATGCTCGGCCAGGAACCGCTTGACCTCCGCGAGGGTGGGCTGCGGCTGCGGCGGTTGCATGGTCATGGGTTCACACATCCCGATGCTGCTCCGGTTCGGGCAGGGCGGCCGCCAGGGCGATCCACGGGTCGTCCGCAGGGCCGTCGAGGAAGGCGACCGCCAGCCGTTCCGCCGCCGCCAGCGGATCGCCGGCCGGCAAGCGGGCGAGGCTGCCGTCGGCCAAGCCGTAAAGCGCCGCTCCACCGTCCGACAGGGCCGATTGGCGCCGGGCGACACGGTCGGGATAGGCGAGCGCCAGCAAGTCCCCGATCCGGTCGCAGCCGCTGCGCTCCACCGGCTGGTGGATGCCGATCCGCCACCGCCAAGCCTGCGCGCGTTCCAGGATCGGCCATTCCCGATCCGGAGCGCAGTCCCCCCCGCCTTCCTCGGCGAGCAGCCGGTCGACCCGTCCCCGCAGGTCGGTGCCGTCCCCGCCGCAGGGATGGTCCGGTTCCGCCAGCAGCGCGGCCACCGTGCAGGCGAGCCCGCCCAAGCCGATTTCCGCCCCGCACAGGATCAGCCGGGCCAACCGGGGATGCAGGCCGAGCCGGACCATGCGCTGCCCCAGCGGGGTGATCGCCCCGTCGGCGCCGACCGCTCCCAGCAGGGCGAGCAGGGAGGATGCATGGGTGCCGTCCGGCAGGACATCGGTGTCCTTTTCCCCCCAGGCGGCCAGTTCCAGGGCCAGCTCCAGCGGCGGCGGCTCGGGGGCGGGCGGTTCCGGCAAAACACCGGGCGGTGAAAGACGGTAGCAGACCCCCGGCTCCCGCCGGCCGGCGGCGATGGCCCGGCGCTGCGCCGCGTCGCGGCCGGAGGGCCGCGCGACCGGATAGGCCATGCCGCGGCGGCGGTCGTGGCGCGGCAGCCGGGTCAGGCCACAATCCACCACGATGCGGACATCGGCGATCCCGAGCCCCGCCTCGGCCGACGGTGTGGCCAGCACCAGCTTGCGCCGGCCGGGCGGTGCCGGGGCGATGGCGGCCGTCAAGTCGGACGCCGCCTCGTCGTCCAGGGCGAGGAGAAGGATGTCCGGACCGACCTCCTCCGCCCCCCGGAGCAGGGCGGCGACCCGGCGGACCGCACCGCCATCGGGCAGGACCGCCAGCACGCCGCCGCGCTCCTCCCGCAGGGCACGCCGGACCACCGCCGCCATTGCCACTTCCACTGCGGCGCCTGGGGCGGTGCCTGGGGCAAGAGCGTCGAGGGGACGGATCTCCACCGGGAAGCCGGCTCCGGCACAGCTCACCACGGGGACCGGACCGGCCGCGCCCCCCAGCAGGGAGGCCAGGGAAGCCGCCGGGGAAGCATCCGCCATCGGCTCCGTCATTCCCAGCAGCAGGGTGCGGCCGCACAGCGCCTCGCGGGCCTCCTGCGCGAAGGCGGCACCCAACAGGCCGTCACCCGGGAACCCATCGGTGCGCTGTCCGTCGAGGCCATCGAACAACACCGCGCCGACGTCGGCCAACTCGGGGGAGTCCTGGATGCGGCGCAGGAACACGGCGGCGGGGAGCAGATCGATCCGCGTGCGGGGACTGGTCACGCTGCCCGACAGGGTGTGGAAGCCGACGGTGCAGCCGGGTTCCTCTCCCAGCAGGGCGGCCATCCGCAAGCAGGCGGCGCGGGCGGCCAGCCCGTCGGCGGTCACCACGACGATTCGGTGGCCGGGCAGCCAGGGCTGCTCCAGCAGGACCGGGGGGACCCGCACCGTCTTGCCGGCGCCCGGCGGCGCCTGGAGCACCGCGCCGCCATGCCGGCGCAGGGCATCGAGCAGGCCGGGCAGGGCGGCGTCGATGGGAAACCGGGGTGGGGAGGACGGGGGAATCACATCAGCAACCGGGCGATTCGGGCGGGCGGTCAGGCCGCCGCGCCCGGAGAGGCATGCATGCCGGGAGGGGCAAATCCGGCAAGCGGGTCGGCGGTCACCGGGATCGCGCTGAGGGCCGCGTGCAGCGGATGGCCTGCCGGAGCCCAGGCCATGTGGAAATGCGGGGGATCGACGGCGGTGACGCGGAAGCCCAGCCGTTCGTAGACCTGCCGACCGTGCGAGCCGACGATCGGGGTGGACAGCGTGATCGGTGCCAGCATGTTGGCCGCCGCCGCCTGGATGCCGCGCAGCACGTCGGAGCCGATGCCCTTGCCCCGCGCCCTGGCCAGGATCTGGAGTTCCGACACCCGCCAGTCGGACCGGCCGAGATCGATCACCAGCCGGCCCACCCGGTCGCCGGACTTCTCGATGACGAGATCGACATGCTCGGGATAGATCGCCTCCTGCCCGGCGCGCATCGCCTTGTACTGCTGTTCGTACAGGCTGCGCAGGAAGTCGCGGTCGCCTTCCGCCCAGGACAGCCAGGGCCGGGCTTCGATGAACAGCTCCAGCAGGAAGGTCTCGTCGGACGGTGTGACGAAGCGAAGCGACAGGTTGCCCGGCAGGGCGAAGGATCCGGCGAAACCAGCCATGCGTCGGCAGTCCCTTGATTGAGGGCGTTCGCCCTGCCCCGCCCGACAAGGGACGGGACAGGGCGAACCGTGTCAGTTGAAGATGATCTGGAACCGCGCCACGTCGGGGCCGGAGGCGGCGGAGACGACCCGCTCGACATACAGCGGCCCGACGCTGCCCATCACCGGGTGGGTGATCGTGAACGAGGCGCCGTTGAAATGCGGCACCCCGTCCGCCGGGCATTCCAGGATCAGGTCGAAGGCCGTCCTGGCGGCCCCGCGCATGGTGTTGCGCGGGTATTCCGTGGAAACGACCAGCGTCGCGGCGATCTCCAACCCCTCTTCCGACACCAGCGTGAAGACGCTGTTCAGATGGGGGGTGAAGTCGGCGGACGAGAGGGAGCGCAGATCGGTCACGGGCGGTCCGGGTACAGGCCGTTCATGGCGATGATGAAGCTCATCGCCAGATAGGGCTGCATGGTCGAGAAGGGGAGGCCGCTACCGGTCGGGCCGATCGACACGATGCCGCCGGTGATGCCGCCGCCGCCGCCGCTCACCGGCAGGGTGACCGTGCCGGTGGCGCTGCCGGTGATGCTGCCGCCGCTCACGGTGAGGGTGGCATCCGTGTTCTGCAGGGGTACATCCGAGGCGTTGGGCGTGTAGAAGGTCGCCGAACTGGCGGAGACCCGGCCGATGGCATTGTTGGTGGCGTTCGGGAGGTTGACGCCACCCGATATCTGGGTCGACAGGGCCTTCGGCGCGATCGTGCCGGTGGCCTGAGCGCCGGAGAGGCTGCCCGCAACCGACAGGGTCACCGATCCGCTCGCCGACGCCGGGGTGCCGGAGCCACCGCCGGTGCCGGTGAAGCTGGCACTGTGGGTGTGGGCGGGCATGTTCGTCAGCGACAGGGTCGTCGCCTGCGTGCCGCCGGCGTTGCCCAGGGTGTATTGGGTCGCGTTCAGGATGCCGGTGCCGATCGGCGTACGGCCCTGAAGGTTCGGCAGGTTGAAGTTCGAGCTGCCGTTACCGCCGAACGTGAAGCCCATCAGCGAGTAGAGAGCCTCGTACTGCTGGACGGTCACAAGCTGGCCTTGGCAGAGCTGGTAATTCATCGGAGCCCAGTTCCAAGGCACCATGAAAATCATACCGATCATCGGATCCATAAAAAATCTCCTCCTTTGCAGCGAGCTTTCCTGCCGCGCACAATTGATTGACGACACTCTACGGTTGAAATTCGTAGAGATAGAATTTACATATCAAACATATTCTGTTAAGTCTATTCATTGCAACAATTTCTCGTATGATTTGCATTTCCGTCACAATAACGGATTGTCTTCCCGGATAATTTTTGAAGCGGCTGCCTTGAGAAACCACATACCTCGTAGGGTTTGGCTGTCCCGCCGCAATACATCCGTATGATTGGCGGGGTTGAAGGCGAAGCGTATCGGCAGGATAGGAAAACGTCCAAGCTCCGTCATCCTATCGCTGAAGCCGGATGATGCAAGACATCTCATCTGTTGACGATCCCCATTCCAATGTTCCGCGAAACGGGAGCCATGGCCAGCAGCCAGAACTGGCAAACGCTTGCGCAGGCAGAATATTCTCCGATTCGCACGGACGTGACGATCCTCCGAACAGCCAGGCGACCCCAATGATTTTTCGCAGTGCCGCATTCATTGGTGCAACACCCTTTCCCGATGACGCTCGCAATCTTACACGTCTTGTTAAGGATACAAACCATACCATTCCGCAGCATCCTTCGATGCGCGCG
Source organism: Azospirillum doebereinerae (assembly GCF_003989665.1). Taxonomy (GTDB): domain Bacteria; phylum Pseudomonadota; class Alphaproteobacteria; order Azospirillales; family Azospirillaceae; genus Azospirillum; species Azospirillum doebereinerae. The sequence goes on from NZ_RZIJ01000014.1 coordinate 129,010, forward strand.
GAACAAGAACAGCGAAGCGTGTCATTCATCGCGGCATTCTTTGCCGTCGCCGTGCGCGGAGGGGCCGTGAGTGACGCCCCTTTGATGCCGAACTTGTCACAGGATTTTCCTTCTCCAGTTGTCAAATGACGGGAATAATTCTGGATCGCATGATACATTTCGGCACATGTTCCCCCGTTGTGTGCGGTGGGTTTCTTTTCTATCAATCAATGATTGGCTTAAACCCCCGATTTTCGGGTTTTTGGCGGGTGTGGTGATGAAGTCGATGTTCACGCGGGCGAAGGGCACGAAGGCCAGGACGGCGGGGCACAAGGCGGAAGCGGCTGCGACCAGGCCGCCGCTGGCCTTTGCTTTGGAACAGCGGTTCATGTTCGATGCCGCCGGCGCGGCAACCGCAGACCCGGCGGCGACCGATCACGCCAGCGATCACGCCATTGACCCGGCGGCGGCCGACCACACGGCCGACCAGTCCCAGCACGACGCGCTCGCCGCCGCCGCCGCGTCCGCCGCGTCCGTCGGCACCCCCCCGGCAACCGCCGCCGCTCCGGTGGAGATCCGCGCCGCCGAACCGGCGTTGAACGACGGCAAACGGGAAGTCGTCTTCATCGAATCCAACGTCGCCGATCGGCAGATCCTGATGAACGGGGTGGCGGCGGGCGTCGAGGTCGTGCTGCTGGACAGTGGCCAGGATGGCTTGTCGCAGATGGCGCAGTGGGCGCAGACCCATACGGGCTACGACGCCGTGCATGTGATCAGCCATGGCGGAGAGGGGCGGATCTATCTGGGAGCGCTCACCCTCGACACGGCGACGGCCGAAGCGCGCGGTGCCGATCTCGCGGCCCTGGGTTCGGCGCTCACCGAAAACGGCGATCTGCTGCTGTATGGCTGCGACGTGGCGACCAACGCCGGTCAGGGCTTCGTCGCGGCGGTCGCCGCCGCCACCAGGGCCGACGTGGCGGCTTCGACCAACGAAACGGGCGCGGCCCGGCTGGGCGGCGACTGGGTGCTGGAATCGGCCTTCGGCTCCATCGAGACGGCCGCCCTCTATGGCGCCGGAGAAGCCGACGGTTACGACCATGTCCTGGGCACCACGCAGGTCGGCACCGAGGCTGCGCTGAACACCGCGATCGCCAACGCGGCGGACGGCGACATCATCGAACTGACGGCGGACATCACGCTGACCGGCGCCCTAAACACCGCAACCAAAAGCATCACGATCCAGGGGAATTACCACAAGATCGATGGCGCCAATGGATACACTGGTTTCTTCGCTGAGAACGCCCCAGCAGGGTCATCAATGTCCATTACCCTCACCGTTGAAAAAGTGGAATTTGTCAATACCAGCGCAGCCGTTGGCGTGGCAGACAATCAAAATACTGACGGCTATTCGATATCCGCCATTGTCCGTGACTGTATCATCCACAATGCCATCGACGACTTTTCAGGATATGGCACCGTCAGCGCGATGGATAATGGCAGGGGCAAGGGGGCGGTATCCCTGACAGTCGAGCGAAGTGTATTTTACGATAATGCTATTTACTCTGTCTACATCAAAACCAATGACAGCCCAACAAATTCAAGCAATACCGTTTCGTCAACCATTCGAGATTCTCTGATTTATAACAACGCGGCAGGCACTTCGGCGGTTTATATTGATTCTCAAGAAACCACTGGAGGATCTTCGTATCTCACGGTCAATTTGATCAATGATACCATTGTCAAAAACGATACGGGCGTAACGGTCAACAAAGCCGGATCAGTCGCACCGACCGTCAACGTCAAAAACTCCATCGTCATCGGCAACACCACCGACACGGTGGGCACCATCACGGCGACGACGAACAGCATCACCACGGGCGCCATCACGGCGGTCAACTTCGTCGACGCCGGCGCCAACGACTACCGCTTGGCTTCGACGGCCTCAAACGCCCTCAATCAGGGCAACAGCAGCGACGCCACCGGTTCCACCGATGTGCGCGGCATGGACCGCATCCGCCAGGGGACGGTGGACATCGGCGCCTACGAGTCCCCCTACACCAACGCCGGCGTCGCCGGCATCGGCCCGGCGAGCGACCTGAACGGCGCCGGCGGCGGCACCAACAACACGGTGACGGTGGCGAACGGCGCCGCGACCAACGTGCCCCTGTTCGACGGCGCGGCGACGGTCACCCAGCCCGACAGCGAACTCAACCTCACCCGCATCACGGTGGCGCTGACCGGCGTCGCGGACAGCGGATCGGAAAAGCTCGCCCTGACGGCGGCCCAGATCGCCGCCGCGCGGCTCAACAACATCACGGTGACGGGCAACGACAGCGCGACGCTGACGCTGTCCGGCGGCGCGTCGCTGGCGAACTACCAGACGGTGCTGCGGCAGATCCTCTACAGCAACGTCGCGGGGACGCCGACGGCCGGCAACCGCACCGTCACCGTGACGCCGACGGACGACATTGCCGGCGCGTCGCCGTCGACCACGACCCTGACCATTCGCGCGGCCAACACCGCCGCCCCGGCGCTCGACGCCTCCAAATCGCCGGCCTTCACCACGCAGGCCCTGTCCACCTCCACCGCCGTGCCGACCGGCGCCGTCGGCACCCTGGTGTCGGCCCTGGTCAACACGACGGGCGTCGCCAACTTCAGCGACGGCGACGGCGATTCGCCGGGCATGGCGATCACCGCGACCGACACGACCTCCGGCAGCTGGTATTACACCACCGACGGCGGCACGACCTGGACCGCGGTCGGCACCGTGTCGAACACCAGCGCCCTGCTGCTGGCGGCGGACGCCAACACCCGCCTGTTCTTCAAGGCGAACATCGGGTACAGCGGCACCCTGTCCAGCGCCGTCACCTTCCGCGCCTGGGACCAGTCGACGGGCACGGCGGGAAGCAAGGTGACGACGGCCACGAACGGGGCCGCCACCGCCTTCTCCACCGCCACCGACACGGCCAGCCTGACCGTCACCGACGACGTCGCGCCGACGGTCAGCGGCGTCACGTCGTCCACCACCGACGGCACCTACGGCATCGGCGGCACCGTCTCGATCCAGGTCAACTTCTCCGAGGCCGTGACCGTCACCGGCACGCCGCAGCTGACGCTGGAAACCGGAACGACCGACCGGACGATCAACTATGCCGGCGGATCGGGGACCGGCACGCTGACCTTCACCTATACGGTCCAGGCCGGCGACACGTCGGCCGATCTCGACTACCAGTCGATCTCCGCCCTCACCCTCAACGGCGGGACGATCAAGGACGCGGCCGGCAACGATGCGACGCTGACCCTGCCGGCGACCGGCAGCGGATCGTCGCTCGGCGGGGCGAAGAACATCGTCATCAACACCGCCCCCACCATCACGTCCGCCACCTACGACGCCAGCACCAACACGCTGGCGGTGACCGGCGCCAACATCACCGACGGCGCCACCATCGACGTCACCAAGTTCACCCTGACCGGCGAGGGCGGCAGCACCTATACGCTGACATCCGACTCCTCGGTCACCTCCACTCCCGGTTCCAACAGCTTCACCATCACGCTGGGCGCGACCGATCAGGCCTATGTGGAAGGGCTGTTGAACAAGAACAGCACCAGCTCCCAGGACAGCACAGCCTACAATCTGGCTGCCGCCGCCAACTGGAACAGCACGCAGTCGGCGGCGTCCGACCTGACCAGCAACGGCATCACCGTGTCCAACACGCAGAAGCCGGCCATCAGCTCGGTCACCTACGACGCCACCACCGGCGTGCTGACGGTCACCGGCACCAACCTGGTCCACCAAGCGGGCGCCGGCAACGACATCGATCTGTCGAAGCTGACCATCGCCGGCCAGGGCGGAACCGTCACGCTGAGCGGCGCGGTGGAGATCACCAGCGCCACCAGCTTCACCGTGACACTGACCGGCGCGGACAAGACCGGCCTCAACGCCAAGCTGGACAAGAACGGCGGCACGTCCACGGGCGGCACCGCCTACAAGATCACCTCGGCCGACAATTGGAACGGCACGATCTACGGCGACATCTCCGATTCCACCGGTGTCGGCATCACCGTGTCGGGCAACAACTCCGCCCCGGCCATCAGCGACCTGAACACCGACAGCGTTGCCTGGGCTGGCGTGGGCGGCACGGTGACGCTGGATGCCGGCACCGCCGTCACCGTGTCCGACGCCGAGAACGGCACCAACAACTGGAGCGGCGCCAGCCTGACCGTGCAGCGGTCGGCCACCAGCGGCACCGCCAGCAATGCTTGGTTGGCCGATGTCTTCGGCTTCGGCGGCGGCTACACCGTCGACACGACGGCGCACACCATCTCCGACGGCGGCACACAGTTCGCGACCTACACCAACACCGGCGGCGTGCTGACCGTCACCTTCGACGGCAACGCCACCGCGGCGCGGATCGGCGCGCTGATGAGCGGCATCAGCTATCGCAACGACACGCCGGCCGGCGACGCGACGATCCGCTTCACCCTGAACGACGGGCACGGCGCCACCACCACCGCCGACGTGACGGTGACGACCAACGTCATCCACGTCACCGTCGACGGCGACGGCGGCACCATCGACGCGACCGACGGCGTCGACCTGCGCGAGGCCGTCGCCATCGCCAACGGGCAGACCGGCACCCAGACCATCGTCTTCGGCGGCGGGCTGGCCGGCCACAGCATCACGCTGGGTTCCGACCTGGCGATCGGCGAGAACATCACCGTCGACGCCGATGCGGCAAGCGGCCTGACCATCACCGGCAGCACGATCACCGTCGCGTCCGGCACCACCCTGACGCTGACCAACGGCAGCGGCGACACGCTGTCCATCGCCAGCAAGATCACCGGCAGCGGCGCCGTCGCCAAGACCGGCGCCGGCACGGCGACGCTGAGCGGCGGTAACGACTACAGCGGCGCCACCAGCATCGGCGCCGGCACGCTGACGGTCAACGGCGGCATCGGCGACAGCAGCGCGGTGACGGTGGCGAGCGGCGCCACGCTGGCCCTGTCCGGCGCCGAGACCATCGGATCGCTGACCGGCGCCGGCGCCGTGACGCTCGGCAGCAGCACGCTGACCGCTGGCGGCGACGACACCAGCACGACCTTCGACGGCATCGTCAGCGGCACCGGCGGCCTGAGCAAGGCCGGCAACGGCACCCTGACCCTGACCGGCGCCAACAGCTACACCGGCACCACCACCGTCGGCGCCGGCACGCTGGAGCTGAACAGCAGCGCCGGCACCGCGCTCGCCGACAGCGGTGCGGTGACCCTGTCGGGCGGCACGCTGAAGCTGTCGTCGGCGAACGAGACCATCGGCACGCTGAGCGGGGCCAGCGGCACGCTGGCGCTGGGCGCCAACGCGCTGACCATCGCCCAGGCAAGCAGCCAGACCTTCAGCGGCGCCATCACCGGCACCTCGTCGGGCAGCCTGACGCTGAACGCCGCCGTCAACAGCACGAGCCTGACGCTGGACGGCACCACCAACAGCACCGGCTTTCTCGGCGGCATCACCGTCACCAAAGGCTGGCTGCAGGTGTCCGCAGACAGCAATCTCGGCGCCGGCACCCTGACGCTGAACGGTGGCACCCTGCGGTTGACCGGAACCGCCGGCACCATCGACAACGCCATCGCCATCGGCAGCGGCGGCGGCACGGTCAGCGTCGCTCCCAGCGGCAGCGCCACCCTGTCCGGCGTCCTCAGCGGGTCGGGCGCCCTGGTCAAGGCCGCACCAGGCGACCTGACCCTGTCGGGCAACAACAGCAGCTTCAGCGGCGCCTTCACCATCAACTCCGGCACGGTGACGGTCAGCAACGCCAACGCGCTGGGCGACACCACCGGCGGCACCACGGTGGCAGACGGCGCCGCACTCGCCCTGTCGGGCGGCATCACCATCGCCGAGAACCTGACCCTGTCGGGCAGCGGCGTTTCGTCGGGCGGCGCGCTGGTCAGCGCCAGCGGCACCAACACGGTCAGCGGCACCGTCACCCTGAACGCCGACGCCACCGTCACCGCCACCAGCGCCCTCACCCTGTCGGGCGTGGTCAGCGGCGGCAACGCCCTGACCAAGGCGGGCAGCGGCACGCTGGCGCTGTCGGGCAACAACGGCTACACCGGCGCCACCACCGTGTCGGCCGGCACGCTGGTCGCCGCACACGCCAACGCGCTCGGCACCACCGCGGCCGGCACGACGGTCAGCAGCGGCGCGGCGGTGGAGATCGCCAACGGCATCACGCTCGCCGAGGCTTTCAGCATCGCAGGCACCGGCGTGTCGAGCACGGGAGCGCTGACGGTCGCTTCGGGCTCCACCGTCACCCTCAGCGGCACCGTCACCCTGACGGCCGATGCGAGCATCGGCGGGGCGGGCACCCTGACCGTCAGCGGCGTGGTCAGCGGCGGCAACGCCCTGACCAAGGTCGGCAGCGGCACGCTGACCCTGTCGGGCAACAACGGCTACACCGGCGCCACCACCGTGTCGGCTGGCACGCTGGTCGCCGCACACGCCAACGCGCTCGGCACCACCGCGGCCGGCACGACGGTCAGCAGCGGCGCGGCGGTGGAGATCGCCAACGGCATCACGCTCGCCGAGGCTTTCAGCATCGCAGGCACCGGCGTGTCGAGCACGGGAGCGCTGACGGTCGCTTCGGGCTCCACCGTCACCCTCAGCGGCACCGTCACCCTGACGGCCGATGCGAGCATCGGCGGGGCGGGCACCCTGACCGTCAGCGGCGTGGTCAGCGGCGGCAACGCCCTGACCAAGGTCGGCAGCGGCACGCTGACGCTGTCGGGCAACAACGGCTACACCGGCGCCACCACCGTGTCGGCCGGCACGCTGGTCGCCGCACACAACAACGCGCTCGGTACCACCGCGGCCGGCACGACGGTCAGCAGCGGCGCCACCTTGGCGCTTGCCAACGGCGTCACCCTGGCCGAGGCGCTGACCATAGGAGGCGTCGGCGTGTCATCGGCCGGCGCCCTGCAGGTCACCAGCGGCAGCGCCACCGTCAGCGGCGCCATCACCATGAGCAGCGCCACCACGATCGGCGTGTCGGGCACCGGGCTGACCCTGTCGAACGCCATCGGCGGCGCGTTCAACCTGACCACGGACGGCAGCGGCACGCTGACCCTGTCGGGCACCAACACCTATACGGGCACCACCACCGTCGGCGCCGGCACGCTGATCGTCACCGGCACCCTGAACGATGCCGCGGCCGGTGCGGTCACCGTCGGCAACGGCGGCACGCTGGCAGGAACCGGCACCGTCAACGGCGGGCTGACCGTGCAGTCCGGCGGCACGCTGTCCCCCGGCATCGCCGGGACCAACAACGGCGTCGGCACCCTGACCGTCAACGGCGGCCTGACTATCCAGTCGGGCGGCACCCTGGCGGTCGATCTGGTCAGCACCGGCAGCCACGATCAGGTGGTGGTCACCGGAGCGGTCGACGTCAGCAGCGCCACCCTGACCACCGGCGGCAGCTACGCGCCGGTGAAGACGGTCAGCGGCGACAGCTTCGCCATCGTCACCAACGACGGCAGCGACGCGGTCACCGGCAGCTTCAACGGGCTGACATCCGGGGCGTCGATCACGCTGAACGGCGGGTCGATCACCGTCAGCTATGCCGCCGGCACCGGCAGCAACGACATCGTGCTGAGCGGACCGGTCAACCAGGCGCCGGCGCTGGGCGGCACCTTCACCACCGCCGGCACGGTCAACGACAACGCCACCACCACGCCTTTCAGCGGCGTGACGGTGGCCGATGCCGACGACACCACCGGCAGCTTCACCGTCATCATCACCTACACCGCGGCCAACGGCACGCTGTCCAGCGGCACCCCCAGCGCCCTGACCGGCAGCGCCGGCAACTACACGCTGACCGCCACCACGCCGGGCGGGCTGCAGACCCTGCTGCAGGGGCTGGTCTTCACCCCCACCGCCAACCAAGTGGTGCCCGGCTCCACGGTGGCGACCAGCTTCACCCTGACCGCCAGCGACGGAACGACCAGCAGCAGCGCCAACAGCAGCACGGCGGTCACCGCCACCTCGATCAACGACGCGCCGGCCGACATCCTCCTGTCGAACAGCTCGGTCAGCGTCTATGACGGCAGCAGCGCCACGGTCGGCACGCTGTCGGCGACCGATGCCGATACCGGCCAGACCCTGACCTACACGCTGGTCAGCGGCGGCGGCGATACCAACAACGGCCTGTTCACCGTCTCCGGCACCTCGCTTGTGGCCAACGACGCCTCCACCCTCACCGCCGGGCAGAGCTATTCGGTCCGCGTGCAGGTCAGCGACGGCACCGCGACCTACGAGAAATCCTTCACCATCAGCGTGAACAACGACTTGGTGGTGGACGTACTCGCCGTCGACAGCAGCGCGCCGGCCGGCACCTACAGCGCCGACAAGGCCGACGGCGGCGGCCTGGATTTGCGGGAGGCGATCACCCTTGCCAACGCCTTCCTCAACGCAAACCCGTCGAGCAGCGTCACCATCCGCTTCGCCGGCACGCTGACCGGCACCATCACGCTGCCCTCCAGCCTGACGGTGAGGAGCGGGGTGGCCCTGGCGATGGACAGCACCTCCGACAACCTGTCGCTCACCATCCAAGGCATCAGCAGCAGCCTGACGATGAACGGCACGCTCAACGTCAGCGTCGCCACCGGCGACACGCTGACCATCGACAACACGCTGACCGGCAGCGGCGCGGCGCTGACCAAGAGCGGCAGCGGCACGCTGGTGCTGGGCGGCAACAACAGCTACACCGGCGCCACCACCGTCAGCGGCGGCGGACTGACGATCAACGGATCGCTCGACGTCAACAACGCGGTGACGGTCGGGACCGGCGCGACCCTGACGGTGGGTGCCAGTGCGCTGGAGATCGGCTCGCTGGCCGGTGCCGGCACCGTGGCCATCAACTCCGGCAAGGAGCTGACCGTCGGAAGCTCAAACGCTCCGACCAGCTTCTCGGGCAACTTCAGCGGGGCCGGCGGCCTGACCAAGATGGGCAGCGGCACGATGACGCTGTCGGGCACCAGCAGCGGCAGCTTCAGCGGCACCATGGCGGTAAGGGAGGGCACGCTGAGCGTCGCCGGCGACGCCAATCTGGGCAGTGGCGCCGTGACCTTGAACGGCGGCACGCTGACGGTGACCGGGGCGGGAACGATCGACAACACCATCACGCTCGGCGTCAACGACGGGTTCATTGACACCTCGGTTGCAGTGACGCTGTCGAACGTGATCAGCGGCAGCGGCGGCCTGACCAAGAGCGGCAGCGGCACGCTGACCCTGTCGGGTGCCAGCACCTACAGCGGCATAACCACCGTGTCGGCCGGCACGCTGCTGGTGACCGGGGCGCTGAACGGCACCAGCGGGGTCTCGGTGGCGTCGGGGGCGACGCTGGGCGGTACCGGCAGCATCTTCTCCTCCGGCTCCAACCAAGTGACGATCAACAGCGGCGCCACCCTGGCGCCGGGCGTGGCCGGGACCAACAACGGCATCGGCACCTTGACGATCAACGGCAACCTGCGGCTGAGCGGCACGCTGGCGGCCGAGATCGGCGGCGGCGGCGGGGTGGGCGGCACCGATTACGACCAGGTGGTGGTCAACGGCACCGTCAGCCTGAACGGCGGCCCGCTGACCGTCAGCCGGATCAACGGATATACGTCGACCAACGGGGCGACCTACCGCATCATCGACAACGACGGCAGCGACGCGATCGCCGGCGCGTCCGGCACCTTCGGCACCATCGCCGAAGGCACCGACACGACGAGCAACGGCGACATCTACACCGTCAGCTACCTGGGCGGCACCGGCAACGACGCGGTGCTGACAGCCGTGGTGAATCCGACGGTGTCCTCGGTGTCGGCGACGACCGCCAACGGCAGCTACAAGGCCGGCGACACCGTCTCGATCACCGTCACCTTCAACCGGGCGGTGACGGTGACCGGCACGCCGACCCTGGCACTGGGCACCGGGCGGACGGCCACCTACTCCAGCGGATCGGGCGGCACCACCCTGACCTTCACCTACACGGTGCAGGCCGGTGACACCTCGGCCGACCTCGACTACGCCTCCACCAGCGCGCTGGCGCTGAACGGCGGCACGATCGCCGACAGCTCCAGCAGCCTGGCGGCCCTCCTGACCCTGGCGGCGCCGGGGGCGGCGAACTCTCTGGGCGCCAACAAGGCGATCGTCATCGACACCACGGCGCCGGGCGCGCCGACCGCTCCGGACATGACCGCGGGCACCGACAGCGGCAGCTCGAGCACCGACAACGTCACCAGCAACACCACGCCGACCTTCACCGGCACGGCGGAGCCGAACAGCACGGTGACGCTGTACGACACCGACGGCACCACGGTGCTGGGCACCGGCACGACCGACGGATCCGGCAATTACTCGGTCACCCCCACCACGGCGCTGACGCCGGGGACCCACACCCTCACCGTCAAGGCCAGGGACGCGGCCGGCAACGTCTCCAGCGTCTCGGGCGGACTGTCGGTGATCATCGACACCAGCGCGCCGGCGGCACCGGGCACGCCGGTCCTGCCGGCGGCGAGCGACACCGGCATCTCCGGCAGCGACGGCATCACCAGGACCGCCACCCCGACGATCACCGGCACGGCGGAGCCGAACAGCACGGTGACGCTGTACGACACCGACGGCACCACGGTGCTGGGCACCGGCACGGCCGACGGCTCCGGCAATTATTCGGTCACCGTCGCCACCGCGCTGTCGACCGGGCCGCACACCATCACCGTCAAGGCGACGGACGCGGCCGGCAACGTCTCCACCGCCTCGCCGGGGCTGACGGTGACGGTGGACACCACGGCGCCGACGGTGACGAGCGTCACCTCCCCCACCGCCGACGGCAGCTACAAGGCCGGCGACACCATCTCGATCCAGGTCAGCCTGTCCGAGGCGGTGATCGTCAACGGCACGCCGACCATCACGCTGAGCAACGGGCGGACCGCCACCTACAGCGGCGGGTCAGGGACCGGCACGCTGACCTTCACCTACACGGTGCAGGCCGGCGACACCGCCGCCGACCTCGATTATGCCTCCACCACCGCGCTGGCGCTGAACGGCGGCACGGTCACCGACACCGCCGGAAACGACGCGGCGACGACCCTGCCGGCGGTCGGCGGCGGATCGTCGCTGGGCGGCACCAAGAACATCGTCATCGACACCACGGCCCCGACCGTGTCGTCGGTGTCGGTGCCGACCGGCGGCACGTACAAGGCCGGTGACGTGATGGAGTTCACCGTCGCCTTCAACGAGGCGGTGACGGTGACGGGCAGCCCGACCCTGCCGATCACGCTGGACGACGGCACGGTGGTGCAGGCGGCCTACGTGTCGGGATCCGGGGGGACCAGCCTGACCTTCCGCTACACGGTGCAGGGCGGGCTGAGCGACACCGACGGCGTCCGCCTGGTCTCGGCCCTGAGCGGCGGCACGATCACCGACCTGGCCGGGAACGCCGCGGTGCGGACGCCGGGCAACGTCGCCGACACCAGCGGCGCCCGGATCGACAGCGTCGCCCCAACGGTGACCAACGTCACGTCGGGCACCGCGAACGGCACCTACACCACCGGCGAGACCATCTCGATCCAGGTGACCTTCAGCGAGGCGGTGACCGTCAACGGCACGCCGACGCTGGCGCTGAACACCGGCCGCACCGCCACCTACAGCGGTGGGTCGGGCAGCAACACCCTGACCTTCACCTACACGGTGCAGGCCGGCGACACCTCGGCCGACCTGGATGCGATCGGCACCGGTGCCCTCGCCGGCTCGGTCGCCGACGCCGTCGGCAACGCCGGAATCCTGACCTTGACGGCACCGGGCGACGTCCGCTCGCTGGGGCAGAACAAGGACATCGTCATCGACACCACGCCGCCGTCGATCCGCGGCGTCGTCGTGCCCAACGATGGCCCGTACGGCGTCGGCAAGACGCTGAGCTTCTTCGTCCAGGTCAGCGAGGTGGTGCTCGTCAACGGCACCCCGACGATCACGCTCGACATCGGCGGACAGACCCGCCAGGCGGTGTACAACGCGGCCGCCAGCACCGGTTCCAGCCTGCGCTTCGACTATGTGGTGCAGGCTGGCGACAGCGATACCGACGGCATCGCCGTCACCGGGCTGAACCTCAACGGCGGCAGCATCACCGACCAGGCCCGCATGCCGCTGCCAACGACGCTGACCGGCCTGCCGAGCACGCAGAACGTCCTGGTCGACACCGTGGCCCCGGACACGCCGTCGGCCCCGGCACTGGCGGCCGGACAGGACACCGGAGTCTCCGCCACCGACGGGGTGACCGGCATCAGCCGTCCGACCCTCGGCGGCACGGCGGAAGCCGGGGCCACCGTCACGGTGCTGATCGACGGTGTGGCCGTCGGCACCACCATCGCCGGATCCGACGGCAGTTGGAGTTTCACGCCGACCACCCCGCTGGCCGACGGCACCCATGCCGTCACCACCCAAGCGACCGACCGGGCCGGCAACAGCAGCGGCACCTCGGCGGCGCTGACCCTGACCATCGACGCCACGGCGCCGGTGTTGTCGACCCCGGCCATCTCCGGCGTCGACAACGCGGCCAACGTCGTCCCCACCCCCCGTCCGACCCTGACCGGCACCGCCGATCCGAACAGCACGGTCACCGTCATCCTGGACGGCGTCACCGTCGGCACGGCCACGACCGGCAGCGATGGCCGCTGGAGCTTCGCCGTCGCCACTCCGCTGGCCGACGGCGCCCACAGCGTCGTCACCACCGCCACCGACCGCGCCGGCAACATCGGCCGGTCGGGCACGCTGAGCCTGACGGTCGACACCCAGGCCCCGACGGTGTCCACCGGCGGGACCGCCCCGACGTTGAACGCCGGTGGCACGGCGACGCTCGGCTCCGCGGTCTCGCTGTCGGACGCCAGTTCGCTGAACCGGGTGACGGTCACCCTGACCGACGCCCACAGCGGCGACGAACTGGTGATCGGCGCCCTGCCGGCCGGCATCACCGCGACCCGCGACGGCAACAGCATCGTGCTGACCGGCGTGGCATCCGCCGCCGACTATCAGGCGGCGGTGCGGGCGATCGCCCTGCGGTCGGGCGCTACGGACCCGAGCTTCGCCGGCACGGCGAGCAGCCGGTCGATCAGCATCCAGGCCCGCGATGTGGTCGGCAACAGCTCGACCGCGGCAACGGTGACGGTCGCCGTACCCCGCGTCACGACAACGACGACGACGACGACCACGACCACCACGACGACGACGACCACGACCACCAATACGACCAACATCAATACGACCAACACTCCGACGACGACCACGCCCGTCACCAGCAGCGGCAACGGCCCGTCGCAGTCCAGCAGTTCGGTGACCGGCTCCTCGTCCAACGGTCCCTCCTCCAACAGCTCGTCGGGCGGGTTCAGCACCGGCGGGTACGGACCCACCCTGCCGGGCGTCAGCGTCGGCACCAACGGCGGTGGGCTCCCCGGCAGCTCATCCAGCACGGACGCCGGCCGGTCGGTGACGCTGGGCAGTGTCGGCGGCAGCTCGTCCAGCACGGATGCCGGCCGGTCGGTGACGCTGGGCAGCGTCGGCGGCAACTCGTCCAGCACGGATGCCGGCCGGTCGGTGACGCTCAACAGCGTCGGCGGCGGCTCTTCCAACTCCAGCAGCGGACTGGGAGGAAGCGGCCTCAGCAACAGCCTGGGTGGCGGTGGCCTGGGTGGCGGGTTGGGCAGCGGCCTGGGCGGCGGCCTGGGCGGCGCTGGCTTGGGCGGCTCTCAAGGCTTCGGCCCCGGAACAGGAACCAGCACCGGCACGGGCGGCACGACGCGCACCGGTACCAACGGCCAGGGTACTCCCGGCCAGACCGGCACGCAGGGCAACGGCCAGAACAATGGTCAGGGCCAGGGTCTTGGCCAGGAACGGAGCAATGGCACCGGGCAGGGCCGCGGCCCGACGGCCGGGCAGCCGGGCTCCGGACAGCCGGGAACCCAAGGGCAAGGCCAACAGGGACAAGGTCAGCAGGGACAGGGCGAGCCGCAGGGCCAGCCCCAGAACCAGGACGCTCCCCAGGATGGCGGTGGCACTCCGGCGGACGGCACCGGCCAGCCGGCGGAACGTGGGGCGGACAATCGCGCCCAGATCATGCCGGCCTCCCCTGGTTTCGCCAGTCAGGTTGCCCGCGCCCATGGCGGTCCGGCCGGCGCCGCCGACCTGCTGGCAGCACTCGCGAGCCACGTTCTGCCCGACAGCTGGGCCGCCTGACGGCGGCCCACCCCCTCCCGGTCCTTTCCTTTCCAGCGTCGCTTTCCTCGTCCAATCCTTTTCCGCCGAACGGAATTGCTCCCACCATGAAGACTTCGACCGTTCACCTTCGCCGCCGCTTGCTTTCTTCGGTGGTTCCCGTCGCCGTCCTGACGGCATCCCTGCTGGCTGCGGGCTGCGCGGTCAAACCCGAGCCGCTGACGGCCGAGGAGAATCTGGCGCGCGTGCGCACGGATCTGGGCGTCGTGCTGGCCCCGCAGGAGCCGCTGACCAAGGCGGTCTCGATGGATGAGGCGATGGCCCGCGCCATCAAGTACAACCTCGACGAACGCGTGAAGCTGATGGAGATGGCGGTCGCCACCGACCAGCTGGAGCTGTCGCGCTATGACATGCTGCCGCGCGTCGTGGCCGCCGCCGGCTATGTCGGGCGCAACAACGATGCCGGGTCGGAGAGCCTGAACCTCGCCACCGGCCGGCGGACGGGCGAAAGCACCACCGCCACCGACAAGCACCGCCGCACCGGCGACCTCGCCTTCACCTGGAACGTTCTGGACTTCGGCGTCAGCTATCTGCGGGCGCGGCAGAACGCCAATCTGGTGCTGATCGCCGACGAACGCCGCCGCCGCGTCGTCCAGGGCATCATGCAGGACGTGCGCACCGCCTATTGGCGCGCCGTGGCCGCCGAACGGCTGCTGAAGCGCCTGGCGCCTCTGGAGAAGCGGGTGGAGGGCGCACGCCGCGACGCCCGCACGCTGGAGGCGCTGCGCGTCCAGGCGCCGCTGCAGGCGCTGAACTACACCCGCACCCTGGTCGAGACGCTGCGCCAGCTGCAGTCGCTGCGCCGCGAGCTGGTGGCGGCGAAGTCGCAGCTGGGTGCGCTGATGGGCTTGCCGCCGGGCGAGCCGTTCGAGATCGAGATGCCGGCGGCCAGCGTCATGCAGGCGCCGCCCAAGCTGGACGTCGGCACCGAAGCGCTGGAGACCTACGCCCTGCTGAACCGGCCGGAGCTGCTGGAGGAGAGCTACAACCAGCGCATCTCCGCCGACGAGACCTGGCGGTCGCTGCTGAAGCTGCTGCCGGGCATCGACGTCAACGCCGCCCTGCGCTACGACAGCAACAGCTTCCTGCTGAACCAGCGCTGGGCCGATTACGGCGCGCGGATCAGCTGGAACCTGATCAACCTGATCTCCGCCCCCGCCACCAAATCCTACGCCGAGGCGCAGGAGGAACTGGTCTCCTTCCGCCGTCAGGCGCTGAGCATGGCGGTGCTGAGCCAAGTGCATGTGGCTGTGCTCCAGTTCCGTGAACTAAAGCAGGAATTCGCCCTGACCGCCGAGCAGGCCGATCTCGACACCCGCATCCGCTCGCAATACACCAACGTCGGCGAGGCCGGACAGGTGGGCGAGCTGGGCGTGATCCAGTCGGAGGTGACGGCGCTGCTGTCCGACCTGCGCCGCGATCTGGTGCTGGCCGACCTGCACAACGCCTATGCCCGGGTCATGGTGTCGGCCGGCGTCGATCCGCTGCCGGAGACGATGGCCGCCAACGACCTGGCCAGCCTGACCCAGGCGGTGGGCAAAGGCCTGTCCTCCTGGCAGGAACGCGCCAACGGCATGCTGCGCGTCAAGGACCTGATGGCCACGCCCAAGGCCGCCGCCAAGGATGCCCCAAAGGATTCAAGAACCGAAACGGTGAAGCCGGAAGCTCCCAAACAGGAGCCGGCCAAGCAGGTGGCTCCGGTTCCGGTGGCCGCTTCGGCACCTGCTCCGGCGGCATAACCAAAGCTTCTGTTGCAGCCTCGGTTGCGACGGCGTCCTTCTCTCCCGTCATCCAGGTCAATCCCGGGGCTTACGCAAGCCACAGGTTTGCAAAGCAGGAATGGGGTATGATCGCCAAACGCCTGGGAACGGACGGCAGCGGGGGTGACGCCCTGTATGTCTCCAGCCGGCGCAGCCAGGACGGCACGACCATCGTCCAGCTGCGTGCAGGCGGCTTCGCCGACCGCACCGCGGCCGAGCGGTTCTGCCATCGTGTCAAGGATAGTCAGCGGGAATGCACCGTTCGTACCCTTTCGGCCCAGGAACAGCCGTCCGACAGCCTGCCGGCCGACCGGCTCGCGTCGCTGTGATCCGTTCCAGAGTTCGGCCCGGCGCCGTGTTCGGCGCCGCCGCCCTCCTGACCGTGCTGCTGGGTGGTGGCCTCGCCTCCACCCCGGCAGCGGCCCAGGACGCTTCGCAGGGACAGGTCCGCGCCCTGATCGAGGCGCGGCGGCACGCCGTCCTCTCGTCCGAGATCCCCGGCCGCATCGCCCGCATGGGCGTCGATGCCGGCCAGAGCTTCAAGGCCGGCGACCTGCTGGTCGCCTTCGACTGCTCCAGCTATCAGGCGGAGCTGGACGGCGCCCGCGCCCAGCTGAACGCGGCCGAGGTGACGGCGCGGGTCAACCGGCGCCTGAACAGCCTGCGCTCCATCGGCGAGGCGGAGGTGCAGCTGGCCGAAGCCAAGGCCCAGGTCGCCCGCGCCGACGTCCGCAAGGCCGAGGTGCAGGCCCGGCGCTGCGACATCAAGGCCCCCTTCGACGGCCGGGCGGTCGAACGCCGCATCCAGGAGCATGAGTCGGTCGCCGCCGGCGCGCCACTGCTGGAGATCCTGTCCGACCGCGACCTGAAGGTGGAACTGATCGTTCCCTCCTCCTGGCTGGTATGGCTGAAGCCGGGGCAGCGCTTCGACCTGCGCGTCGACGAGACCGGGGCCACCCTGCCCGGCGAAGTGGTGCTGCCCGGCGCCAAGGTCGATCCGGCCAGCCAGTCGGTGAAGGTCACCGCCAAGCTGACGGGCAACGGCGTTCCAGCCGGCATGATCGCCGGCATGAGCGGCACCGCCATCTTCCCGGAACCGGCCGTATCGTCGCTTCAGGGAACTCCCAAGCCAGAAACAGTGAGGCCATGAGCGCCGCCATGGCCCAGATCCCTCCCCAGCAGGCGGCTCCGGCGCAGGGCGCTCCCCAGGGGACGCCGCATGGGGCGCCGCAGGGAGGGGCGCCGCAGCCGGTGAACGGCCTGCTGCTGCTGCTGGAGCTGCAGCGGCAGGCCTGGCGGCAGGCGACGGCGCCGGAGCTGCGCTATCACATCGTCAACCAGACGCGCCGGCTGATCGCCTATCGGCAGGCGGCCTTCCTGACGGTGGGCGAGCGGGGGCGGGCGACGCTGGAGGCGGTGTCGAACATCGCCGTGCTGGAGCCGAACACCCCCTTCGCCCAATGGCTGGAGGAGGCGGTGCGCGCCGTCGCCACCGGGGAGCACGCCAACAGCGTCCATGTCGTCGATCCCGCCGCCCTGCCCGCCTCCGTGCGCACCGCCTGGGGCGAATGGGGGCCGGCGCAGGTGCTGTGGTGCCCGTTGCGCAAGCCGGAAGCCCCGCGGGAGGTGCTGCCCGGCGCTGCGGCGGAAAGCCGGGACAAGGCCGTCCCGCCGCCGGCCGGCCTGTGGCTTGGCCGTGACGAGCCCTGGACCGACGGCGAACTCCTGCTGCTGGGCCATCTGACCGAAGGTTACGGCCATGCCTGGTGGGCGCTGTCGGGCAAGCGGGCGAAGCGGCAAGGGCTGCGCCGCGCCCTGCTGCCTCTGGTGCTGCTGCTGGCCATCGCCGGGGCGCTCGCCATCCCGGTGCCGATGTCCACCCTGGCCCCGGCCGAAATCCAGACCAGCAACCCGGTGATCGTCGCCGCACCGCTGGATGGCGTGATCGAGCGCTTCCATGTGCAGCCGAACGAGGCGGTGGCGGCTGGCCAGCCGTTGTTCAGCTTCGAATCCACCGTTCTGCGCAGCCGCTTCGAGGTGGCGCGCAAGGGCCTGACCCAGGCGGAGGCGGAACTGCTGACCGCCTCGCAGGCCGCCTTCGCCGACCCGCAGACCAAGGCCCGCGTCGCCCAGCTCCGCGCCCAGGTGGAGTTGCGCCGGGCCGAAATGGCGCTCGCCCGCGACCTGCTGGACCGGGTGACGGTGAAGGCCGACCGCGCCGGCATCGCCGTCTTCACCGACGTCAACGACTGGCTGGGCAAGCCGGTGTCGGTGGGCGAGCGCGTGCTGACCCTGGCCGACCCGCAGGCGCCGGAGATCGACATCATGGTGTCGGTCGGCGACGCCCTGGTGCTCGAGCCGGGATCCCCGGTGGAGCTGTTCCTGAACGTCGACCCGCTCCACCCCTTGCAGGCGCGGCTGACCCATGCCAGCTACGAAGCCGGCCTGTCGGCCGCCGGCGTGCTGTCCTACCGCGTCAAGGCGGCGCTCGAACCGGGCCGGAGTCCGGGGGAGGCCCCGCCGCGCATCGGTCTGCGCGGCACCGCCAAGATCCTGGGCGACCGCGTGCCGCTGGCCCTCTACCTGTTCCGTCGCCCCCTGGCCCTGCTGCGCCAGTCGATGGGGATCTGAGGCTGCCCCCAAGGCAATGTCCCCCAAGGCAACACAAGGACGCCCGTGTCCATCGCGATTCCCCCCGCTGCCAGTCCCCCCGCCGGTCTCCGCGCCGTCGGTTCCGCCCCGGCCGATCCGCTGGACTCCCTGCGGCTGCCGGGGCTGCGCGACGATCTGGTCCTGCTGCCGGCGCCGGCGGGGCAGGACGGGGCACCGGGCTGGACCATCCATGATCCGGTGCGCAACCGCTATTTCCGCATCGGGCCGGAGGCCTTCGCGCTGATCGCGCACTGGCACCACGCCAACCCGCGCGCGATCGCGGCGGCGGTGGCCGACAACAGCCTGTTCGAGCCAACGGCCCAAGACATCATGGGCTTCTACCAGTTCCTGGTGGCCAACAACCTGACCGTTACCGTCGACACCGCCTTTCTAGCGCGTCAAGCAGCGGCGCGGCACACCGGCTGGTTCTGGTGGCTGGTCCACAACTACCTGTTCTTCCGTATCCCGTTGGTGCGGCCGGACCGTTTCCTGTCGGCGACGGTGGGGTTGGTGGCGCCGCTCTACAGCCGGGGCTGGATGGGCTTGGTGCTGCTGACCGCCGTGCTGGCCGGTCTGCTGGTGGCGCGGCAGTGGGACGCCTTCCTGCACACTTTCCAGCATTTCTTCTCCCCCGAAGGGCTGGCGCTCTACGGCGTTACGCTGCTGGGCACCAAGATCTGTCACGAGCTGGGGCATGCCTACACCGCCAAGCGCTTCGGCTGCCGGGTGCCGACCATGGGGGTGGCCTTCCTGGTGATGTGGCCGGTGCTCTACACCGACACCACCGACGCCTGGAGGCTGGTCTCGCGCCGGCAACGGCTGGCGGTGGGGGCGGCCGGCATGCTGACCGAACTGATGATCGCGGTCTTCGCCACGCTGGCCTGGAGCTTCCTGCCCGATGGGCCGCTGCGCAGCGCCGCCTATTTCCTGGCGACGGTCAGCTGGATCACCACGCTGGCGATCAACCTAAGCCCCTTCATGCGCTTCGACGGCTACTACCTGCTGTCCGACGCGCTCGATGTGCCCAACCTGCAGGAGCGCGCCTTCGCCATGGCGCGCTGGAAGCTGCGGGAGTGGCTGTTCGGCCTTGGCATGGCTCCACCGGAGCAGATGCCGGCGGCGCGGCGCCGCATCCTGCTGGCTTATTCCTACGTCACCTGGGTCTACCGGCTGATGCTGTTCCTCGGCATCGCGCTCCTGGTCTACCATGTCGCCATCAAGGTTCTGGGGATCCTGTTGTTCGCCATCGAAATCGGCTGGTTCGTCGCTCGCCCCTTCCTGAACGAGACCAAGGCTTGGTGGGGCTTGCGCGACCGCTTCCATGTGAACCTGCGCACCGGGCTGACGCTGGCCGGGCTGGCGGCGGCGGTCGGGCTGACGCTGCTGCCGGTGACCTCGACCGTGTCGGTGCCGGTGGTCTGGCGGGCCTCCGGCTTCGCCACCGTCTACGCCCCCTTCCCCGCCCGGCTGGAGGAAGCGCTGGTCGCCCGCGGCCAGAGCGTGGTGGAGGGCGAGCCGCTGTTCCGCCTGACCGCCCCCGACCTGGAGGGCAAGCTGCGCCAAGCGGAGCTGCGCATCGCCTGGATGCAGGAGCAGATCGCCCGCCTGACCGCCAGCCGCGAGCAACTCGACCGCGTGCGGGCGATGGAGGAGGATCTGGCCGCCGCCCTGGCCGAGCGGCAGGGGCTTCTCGACAGCCGCAACCGGCTGGTGGTGCGGGCTCCGCTGTCGGGCACCGTGCGCGACATGGAGGATGCGCTGACCCCCGGCCGCTGGATCGGGCCGAAGCTGCCGCTGGCGATGGTGGTGGCGCCGGGCAACGGCGAGCTGGTCGGCTATGTCGGCGAGGGCGATTTCGACCGGCTGAGCCTGGGGGCCGGGGCGCAGTTCCACCCGGACGACCCGCTGGCTCCCCGCCGCGCGGCGAAGCTGCGCGCGGTCGATCCAGTCGCCGTCTCGGTTCTGGACGTGCCGGCGCTCGCCTCGGTCAATGGCGGCCCGGTGGCGGTGGAGGGGCAGGCGGGACCCCAGCCGGGCCAGCAGCATGGCGGGAGCGGCCGCAGCGCGCTTGCCCCGGTGGAGGCGGTCTACCGCATCACCCTGGACGTCGAACCGGCCGCTGCCAGTACCGCGCGGGAGGGACCGGAGCGCGTCACCCGCGGCATCGTCCGCGTGGCGGGCGAGGCGCGAAGCATCGCCGAACGCTTCTGGCGCATCGCCGCCTCCGTGCTGATCCGCGAGACAGGGTTCTGACCGGCTCTTTCCGGATTGCGTCAGGCGGTTAGCCTACGCCATCCCCACCGACAGCCCCCCTCAGACGCCACCGCGAGCCGGTGGATGCGCCCCGTTCAGGTGCTCCCCCGCACCAGAAGCTCGAATCCGACGTCCAGCGCCCGGTCGTCGACGGTCGCGCCCTGCATGCGGCGCAGCAGCAGCCGGGCCGACTCCACCCCGATCCTTTTGCTGGCGATGGCGACCGTGGTGAGCCCCGGCGTCAGCTGCCCGGCGATGTCGTAGTTGCCGAAGCCGGTGATCGCCAGATCGCCCGGCACGGAAATCCCGAGGCCGCCGCAGGCCAGGATGGCCCCCGAGGCGAGCACGTCGCTGGCGAACACGACGGCGTCGGTTTCCGGGTGCTGCGCGCGCACCAGCGCCAGAAGCTCCACCCCGGTCGCCATCACCATCGGGCTGCTGGCGACGGTCACGACGCGTGGGGTCTCGCCCGGAAAATGGCGGGCGTGGGCATCCTGGAAACCCTTCAGGCGCTCCTTGGCGCGGTGATCGCCCGGCTTCATCACCCCGGCGAAGGTCAGGCGGCGGTAGCCGCGCTCCACCAGATGGTCGACGACGCGGATCAGCGCCGCGTGGTTGGAGAAGCCGACCAGCAGATCGACCGGGCGCGGGGTCCAGCTCCAGCTTTCGACCACCGGCACGCCGGTGCGCTTGAGCAGCGCCGTGGTCTCCTGGGTGTGGCGGGTGCCGATGATGAAGAAGCCGTCCGGCCGCCGTCCGCTGAAGCTGCGCACCAGCGATTCCTCGCGCGCCGCCACGTAGTCGGTGTGGCCGAGGAACACCTGATAGCCCTCCGGCAGCAGAACGTCGGACAGCCCCTGGATGGTTTCCGCGAAGATCGAGGCGGAGATCGTCGGGATGATCGCTGCGACCGTCATGCTGCGGTTCGAGGCGAGGTGACTCGCCGCGAAGTTCTGCACGTAGCGGGTCTCGCGCACCGCCTCCTCGATGCGGGCCAGCGTGTCCGGCCCGACGCTGCGGGGATCGCGCAGCGCGCGCGACACGGTCTGGGTCGAGACCCCCGCCGCCCGCGCCACATCGGCCATCGTCACCGCTTGGGTCGCGGATCTCCGCCGGGAGTCCGCCTTCCTGACCGACAACTGTCCTTCGTCCGACACGTGGGATGACCTCGTTCCTGCCGCCGGTGCCTCCGGGAAGCGGAGGGGCGGCGTTCCTTCTTGTGCAGGACCCCGCCGGCGGTTGCAAGCCGGGCGCTGACCTCCCGCCACCATAGCCGGAAAAATGTTAGCGGTCACGCGAACGCTAACGCACACCATCGACAAAGACGCTTGATCCGTCCAACCAACCATGTTACCGGTCACGTTAGCGGTCACTTTGAAAGGCGGCCGCGGACGGCAACGGAAGGCAGCCATGAACATCCTTGCGGACAGCGTCGTCTGGATCACTGGCGGAGGAAGCGGCATCGGCGCGGCCGGCGCCAGGGCGCTGGCGGAAGCCGGCGCCACCGTCGTCGTCTCCGGGCGACGGCGGGAGGAGCTGGAGCGCGTCGTCGGCACCATCCGCGAAACCGGCGGCCACGCCGAGGCGGCGGTGCTCGACGTGACCGACGAGCCGGCGGTTCGGCGCACGGCGGCGGCGATCCTGGAGGCGCATGGCCGCATCGACACGCTGGTCGCCAGCGCCGGCCTGAACCTGCCCAACCGCAGCTTCCAGTCGCTCGGCCCCGGCGACTGGGCGCGGTTGGTCGACGTCAATCTCAACGGCGCGATGCACGCCATCCAGGCGACTCTGCCCTCGATGCGCGAGCGCCGGTCCGGCACGATCATCCTCATCTCCTCCTGGGTCGGCCGGCACGCGGTGCGGCTGGGCGGCCCCGGCTACAACGCGACCAAGCAGGCGCTGGTGGCGCTCGGCCACTCCCTGAACATGGAGGAGTGCGGCAACGGCCTGCGCGCTTGCGTGATCATGCCGGGAGAGGTCGAGACCGACTTCCTGACGCAGCGCGCCGCCCCGCCGCCGCCCGACGAGCTGGCGCGCCTGCTGCGGCCCGACGACCTGGGCCGGACCATCCGCTTCGTCGCCGAGATGCCGCCCCACGTCTGCGTCAACGAGATCCTCATCAGCCCGACCTGGAACCGCAACTTCCTGCCCCCCGCCCCGGCGGCGGCGGCAGCGTCGGTCTGACGGAACGGCCCCGACCCCACCCTCCGCGCCTCCCTGCGCGGACCGCAAGGCAAGAAGACCCGGAAACCATGGACAACAAACGCAACATCCTCAGCGGTTACCGCGTGCTGGACTGCTCCATCGCGATGGCCGGCCCGCTGGCCGCCCAGCGCCTGGGCGACCTCGGCGCCGACGTGGTGAAGGTCGAGCCGGTGACCGGCGAGTGGCAGCGCCACACGGCGGCCGGCGGCATCACCGGCAATAAGGTGAACGTGTCGTTCCTGTCGCTGAACCGGAACAAGCGCTCGCTGGCGGTGGACCTGAAGAAGCCGGACGGCAAGGCCCTGCTGCTGGATCTGGTGAAGACGGCCGACGTCTTCCTCCAGAACTACCGGCCCGGCGTGGCCAAGCGTCTGGGCGTCGATTACGAATCGCTCTCGGCGATCAACCCGCGCCTGATCTACGTCTCGATCTCCGGCTATGGCGAGACCGGCCCCTACGTCGACCGGCCGGGTCAGGATCTGCTGCTCCAGGGCATGTCCGGCGCCATGCTGTCGGCCGGCCGCGACGGCGAGGCGCCGACCCCCGCCGGGCAGTATCTGGTGGACGCCGTCACCGGCTACACCGCCTTCGAGGGCGCGCTCGCCGCCCTGCTCCACCGCGAGCGCACCGGCGAGGGCCAACTGGTCCAGGTCAACATGCTGGACGCGATCACCACGCTCCAGATGCAGGAATTGTCGGTCTTCACGGTCGGGGCCAAGCCGCAGACCCGCTCGGCCGAGCCGCACGCCCATGTCTACATCCGCGCGCCCTACGGCGCCTTCGCGACCAGCGACGGCTTCATCATCGTCGCCTTCCCCTCGCTGCGGCTGCTGGGCGAGCTGATCGGCGAGCCGTCCTTCCTCGACATGGTGGACGAGACCGACAGCTGGTCGCGCCGCGACGAAATCTTCGCCAAGACCCGCGCCCGGCTGACGGCGAAAACCTCGGCGGAATGGCTGGCGCTGTTCAAGGCGAACGACATCTGGGCCGGGCCGGTCTACGGCTACGCCGACCTCGTCAACGACCCGCAGATCGCGCACAACGGCACCTTCGTCGAGTACGACCACCCGACCGAGGGGCGGGTCAAGACGCCGGGCTTCCCGATCAGGTTCTCCAAGACGCCGTCGGCCGTGGAGCGCGGCGCGCCGCTGGCCGGCGAACACACCCGCGAGGTGCTGGAGGCCGCCGGCTATTCCGCCGCCGACATCGACCGCCTGCTGTCGTCCGGTGCCATCGCCGCGACGGAAGAGGAGCCGGCATGCGTTACCGCGCCCTGACCTGGGACCACCCACGCGGCTACAACGCGCTGGCCGCCGCCGCCGCGCGGTTGGACGAGAAGCGCGACGGGCTGGCCATCGCCTGGGACAAGCAGCCGCTGGAGGGCTTCGAGGAGCACCCGATCGGCGACCTCTGCGCCCGCTACGACCTCGTCGTGCTGGACCATCCCCACATCGGCGAGGCGGTGGCGCAGCGTTGCCTCGTGCCGCTGGAGGATCTGTTCCCGGAAGACGAGATCGCCGCCTGGGAACGCGACAGCATCGGGCCGAGCCTCGCCAGCTACCGCTTCGGCGGACGCCATTGGGCGCTGCCGCTGGACGCGGCGACGCAGGTGACGGCGTTCCGCGCCGACCTGACCGGCGGGCCGGCGCCGGCCACCTGGGACGGTGTCGCCGCGCTGTCGGACCAGGCGCCGGTCGCCCTGTCGCTGGCCGGGCCGCACGCCTGCCTGAGCTTCCTGTCGATGGCCGCCGCCTTCGGCGAGCCGCCGGCCGTGGCCGATCCCGACCGGCTGGTCTCGGCCGAGACCGGCAAGCGCGTGCTCGACCTGATGGCGCTGCTGGCCGGACGGACTCCGGATTTGGTGCGGGGCAGGAACCCCATCGGCCTGCTCGGCCACATGGCGCGCCACGACGACGTGGCGCTCTGCCCGCTGGTCTACGGCTACGTCAACTACGCGGCCCCGGCCGATCCGGCGGACAAGGCCATCGCCTTCGCCGACGCGCCACGCGCCACGGCCGATGGCCGGCCCGGCTCGACGCTGGGCGGCACCGGCATCGGCGTCTCGATCCGCTGCGAAGTGACGCCAGCCCTGCGCGACCATCTGCGCTGGCTGCTCGGCGCCGAGGCGCAAGACCGCTTCATCCCCGATCACGACGGGCAGCCCAGCCGCCGCGCGGCGTGGCACGACGACCGGGTCAACGCGCGCTGGGGCGGCTTCTACCGCAACACGGCGGCGACGCTGGAAGCGGCCTACGTCCGCCCCCGCCATGACGGCTACATCGCCTTCCAGGCCGCGGCGTCCGCCATCCTGCGCGACGGCCTCGCCGGGGGCGAGCCGCACGCCGCGATCCTCGACCGCCTGCAACGCCGCTACGCCGAAAGCCGGACCGTCGGCACCGAACGATAAGGCAACACACCATGGACACCAGCATCGCCCCGCCGGCCACCACCCCGGCCACCGGTGAAATCTCCTTCACGGTCGACGGCTTCGTCGCCACCATCGTCCTGAACCGCCCGCAGAAACTCAACGCGGTGACGCCGGAGATGGCGGCGGATCTCGTCGCCGCCGTGCGCCGCTGCAACGAAGACGATCAAATCCGCTGCGTCGTGCTGACCGGGGCCGGGCCGAAGTCCTTCTCCTGCGGGTCCGACATCCGCGACCTGGACCGCTACGACACCGCCTGGAACTTCCGCAACCGCGAAGACTATTGCGACGCCGTCCGGGCGCTGCGCAAGCCGTCCATCGCCGCCGTCAACGGCTACGCCTTCGGCGGCGGGCTGGAGACGGCGATGAGCTGCGACATCCGCCTCGCCTCGGAGAACGCGCAGTTCGCGGCGCCGGAGATCAAGCTCGGCTGGATCGGCGGCGGCGGGGTCGCGGCCTTCCTGTCGCACTCCATCGGCGCGTCGAACGCGGCGCTGATGATCATGACCGGCGACCCGGTGGACGCCGCCCGGGCGCTGGCCTGGGGGCTGGTCAGCGAGGTGGTGCCGGCCGACCGCCTGCTGGCCCGCGCGCAGGAGATCGCCGCCGTCATCGCCAGCCGCGCGCCCATCGCGGCGGAAACGGCCAAGCTGAACCTCAAGGCCGCCCACACCATGCCGATCGAGAAGGCCATCGGCTACGAGCGCGACCTCCAGACCATCTGCTTCGCCACCGAGGACGCGCTGGAAGGCCGCGCCGCCTTCAAGGACAAGCGCCCGCCGGTCTTCCGGCGCAAGTGAGGGGAACCGGACCATGAGCAAGCGCCCTCTGCACCTCGACCCGGCCGTCGCCCTGCCGGCCGACCGCGACGCCCTGCTGGTCGGCCGCGTCTGGCGGCCCGAGCTTGGCGGCCCGTCGGTGGTCGCGATCCGCGACGGCGGGGTGTTCGACATCACGTCGCGCGACGCGCCGACCGTGCGCGACCTGATCGAGACCGGCGAGGCCGCCGCGCTGGCGCGCAGCCTGCCCGGCGAACGGATCGGAAGCATCGCCGACCTGCTCGCCAACGCCGACGAGGACATGCGCCGGACCGACCGGCCCTGGCTGCTGGCGCCCATCGACCTCCAGGCGGTGAAGGCGTCGGGCGTGACCTTCGTGGTCAGCCTGCTGGAGCGCGTCATCGAGGAGCAGGCGCGCGGCGCCCCGGAAAAGGCGCTGGCCATCCGCGCCGACATCGACGCGCTGATCGGCCGCGACCTGTCCACCCTGAAGCCCGGCTCCCCCGAGGCCATGGAGGTCAAGAAGGCGCTGATCGCGCGGGGCGTCTGGTCGCAGTACCTGGAGGTCGGCATCGGCCCCGACGCCGAGATCTTCACCAAGGGCCAGCCCCTGTCGGCGGTCGGCACCGGCGCCCATGTCGGCATCCCGCCCAGCTCGACCTGGAACAACCCGGAGCCGGAGGTCGCCATGGTGGTGTCCAGCCGGGGCGTCATCGTCGGCGCCACGCTGGGCAACGACATGAACCTGCGGGATGTGGAGGGCCGGTCCGCCCTGCTGCTCGGCAAGGCCAAGGACAACAACGCGAGCTGTTCGCTCGGCCCCTTCATCCGTCTGTTCGACGACCGCTTCACCCTGGATTCGGTGCGCAACGCCGAGCTTGGGCTGACGGTGGAGGGCAGCGACGGCTTCCGGCTGGAGGGCGCCTCCTCCATGGCGCGGATCAGCCGCGACCCGGTCGATCTGGTGGCGGCCACCATCGGCGAGAACCACCAGTACCCGGACGGCTTCATCCTGCTGCTGGGCACCATGTTCGCGCCGGTGCAGGACCGCGACCGGCCGGGCGAGGGCTTCACCCACAAGATCGACGACGTGGTGACGGTCGCCACGCCGGCGCTTGGTGCCCTGTCCAACCGGGTCCGCCATTGCGCGGCCTGCGCGCCGTGGGAGTTCGGCGCCGGCGCCCTGATGCGCAATCTGGCCGGCCGGGGCCTGCTCGGCTGAGGCCGGGCGACCGGAACGAGGAAAAAGGACGACGTCCATGACCACCGCCACCATCACCGGCTCCATGCTGATCGGCTCCACCGCGCTGCGCGGCGGCGACGGCGACCTTTACGCGGTCGACCCGGCCACCGGCGAACGGCTCGACCCCGCCTTCGGCGGCGGCGGGGCGGCCGAGGTCGAACGCGCCTGCGCGCTCGCCGGGCAAGCCTTCGACGCCTACCGCGAAACCGGCCTGGAACAACGCGCCGCCTTCCTGGAGGCCATCGCCCAGAACATCCTGGACATCGGCGACGCCCTGATCCAGCGCGCCATGGCCGAGAGCGGCCTGCCGCGCGCCCGTCTGGAGGGGGAGCGCGGCCGCACCGTCGGCCAGCTCCGCCTGTTCGCCCAGACCGTGCGCGAGGGAAGCTGGCTCGACGCCCGCATCGACCCGGCCCAGCCCGAGCGCAGCCCCCTGCCCCGCGCCGACCTGCGCCAGCGCCAGATCCCGCTCGGTCCCGTCGCGGTGTTCGGCGCCAGCAACTTCCCGCTGGCCTTCTCGGTGGCCGGTGGCGACACCGCCTCGGCGCTGGCCGCCGGCTGCCCGGTGGTGGTCAAGGCGCATTCCGCCCATCCCGGCACGTCCGAGCTGGTCGGCCGCGCCGTCCAGGCCGCCGTCGCGTCCTGCGGCCTGCCGGAGGGCGTGTTCTCGCTGCTGTTCGGCGCCGGCAGCCGCATCGGCACGGCGCTGGTCGCCGACCCGCGCATCAAGGCGGTCGGCTTCACCGGCTCGCGCCGGGGCGGCGTCGCGCTGATGCGGGTCGCCGCCGACCGGCCCGAACCGATCCCGGTCTACGCGGAGATGAGCAGCATCAACCCGGTCTTCCTGATGCCGGCGGCGCTGGCTGCCCGCGCCGACGCGTTGGGCCGGGCCTTCGTCGCCTCGCTGACCATGGGCGCCGGACAGTTCTGCACCAACCCCGGCCTGCTGCTGGCGGTGGACGGTCCCGACCTCGACCGCTTCCTGGCCTCGGCCGCCGAGGCGCTGGACGGCAGCGCCGCGCTGACCATGCTGACGCCGGGCATCCACGCCGCCTACGACGAGGGCGTCGCCGCTCTGACCGGCAACGCGTCGGTCGAAACGCTGGCACGCGGCACGGCCTGTTCCGGCCCCAACCAAGCGCGGGCTGCCCTCTTCGCCACCTCGGCCGCCGCCTTCCTCGCCGACCCGGCGCTTCAGGAGGAGGTGTTCGGCTCGGCCTCGCTGGTCGTCCGCTGCCCGGACCTCGCCACGTTGCGGACGGTGGCGGAACGGTTGGAGGGGCAGCTGACCGCGACACTCCAGATGGACGCGGACGACGCGGCGGCGGTGGCGGCCCTGCTGCCGGTGCTGGAGCGCAAGGCCGGCCGCATCCTCGCCAACGGCTGGCCGACCGGGGTGGAGGTCTGCCACGCGATGGTGCATGGCGGCCCCTTCCCGGCCACCTCGGACAGCCGCTCCACCTCGGTCGGCACGGCAGCGATCAAGCGCTTCCTGCGCCCGGTCTGCTACCAGGACCTTCCGGCCGCCCTGCTGCCCGAAGCCTTGCGCGACGGCAACCCGCTGGCCCTCTGGCGGCGGATCGACGGCGCGCTCGCCAAGGCCTGAAGCGGGGGATGGGATCGGGGGATTCACGAACGATCCCAAGGCGCAACAAACGAGCGACATACTCTGGTAGGCTCCCCAAAACGCCGCCCGAGACACGACAACCGAACAAATCGAACGAAAATCCGGAGGAGGACGCAGCATGAAGCCGTTTCTGACCATCATTTCGAGCGCGGCACCCATCCTGGCGGCGGGCGTGGCGCTGGCGACGGCTTCCGGCGCCATGGCCCAGTCGCCGGGCAAGACCGTGGTGACCTTCGCCGCCTCCCACTTCGCGGAGGTCGGACGCGGCGACCGGCTGAAGGCCTGGGTCGAGACGTTCAACAAGGCCAACCCCGACATCGAGGTCAAGCCGGTCACCATCCCGTTCTCCTCCTTCGCAACCACCATCTTCACGCAGATGGGCGGCAACGGCGGCCCCGACATCGTCCGCTTCGATCTTCCCGAATTCTACGCGGCGGTCGCCGCCAAGTCGGTGCTGCCGATCGACGACATCGTCAAGGACGGCGAGCACAACTTCACCAGCGCCGACACGTACATGAAGATCGACGGCAAGCGCTACGGCTTCGCCTTCGACACCGCCAACTACGCGATGGTCTACAACGCGGCGCTGCTGCCGGGCGGCACCCCGCCCAAGACCTTCGAGGAGTTCGTGAATCTCGCCAAGGCGGCGACCAAGGACGGCAACTACGGCTACGCCTACCGCGCCACCATGGCCGAGCGGGGCGGCTTCTGGTACGACCTGACCAACTTCGTCTACGGCTTCGGCGGGCGCTGGTCCAAGCCCGACGGCACCCCGACCTTCAACAGCCCGGAGGTCGTCGCCGGCGTCGCCGCCTACAAGACCGTCTACGACGCCGGCATGACGCCCAAGGGCACCGACGCCGCCACCTATCGGCGGATGTTCTGGGAAGGCAAGGTCGCCATGGAGATCGACAACGGCGGCGTCGCCACCATCCTGACCTCGCAGGGCAAGGCGCACCCGATCTCCGCCGCCCCCTCGCCCTTCCCGCACAAGGAGCAGGGAATGATCCTGGCTCCGGTCACCATCAACGCCAACACCAAGGTGAAGGAGGCCGCCGGCAAGTTCCTGCGCTGGAGCCTGCAACCCCAGCAGCAGCAGGAGTTGCAGACCCTGCTCGGCGCCGCCAACGTCGCGATCACGGTGGAGCGCACGCCCGAGGAGCTGGCGGCGATGCCCTGGCTGAAGGTCTACGACGCGCAGACCCCCAACAGCGTCCCGGCCCTGCCCCAGGGGCTGGAGACCAAGGCGCCGGAGATCCAGCAGGTCGTGGTGCAGCAGGTGCTGAAGGTGCTGCAGGGCGGCGTCGCCCCGCAGGCCGCCATGGACGAGGCCCAGCGCCAGATCACCTCCCGCGTCCTCGCCCAGAAGTAACGCTCCGGCCGGCGGCGCCCCGGCGCCGCCGGCCCTTTTCCGGAAACCGCATCATGATGAGCAGGACCGCGAACCAACCCAAGGCCCGGCCCGAGGCCGTCCCGCGCGCCGCGCCGCTCGACCACGGCCGCTGGGTTCCCGCCTTCTTCGTCGCCCCGGTGGCGCTCTATCTCCTGGTCTTCCAGGGCTACCCGCTGATCCAGGAATTCCTGCTGAGCGTCACCTCGACCTCGCTGCTGGATCCGACCAAGCATGCCTTCGTCGGCTTCGAGAACTACCGCGAGCTTCTGCTCGATTCCGAATTCCATCAGGTGCTGCGCGTCACCGCGATCTACACGGTGGTCTGCGTCCTCGCCTCCATCGGGCTCGGCCTGCTGGCGGCGCTGCTGCTCGACGGGGCGTTTCCCGGGCGCGGCCTCGCGCGCGCCCTGGTGACCATCCCCTGGGCCGCCCCGCCGGTCGCGGCGGCGCTGATCTTCGTGTGGATGTTCAACGCGCAGTACGGGCTGTTCAGCCATCTGGCCCAGTTCCTCGGCCTGTCCTCGGGCGGCACGAACTGGCTGGACGAGCCGTCCTACGCCCTGCCCGCCATCCTCATCACCACGATCTGGCAGATCTTCCCCTTCTCCTCCGTCGTCATCCTGGCCGCCCTCCAGGGCGTGCCGTCGGAACTGCGCGAGGCGGCGGTGATCGACGGGGCCGACCGGCTCAGCGTGTTCCGCGCGGTGGTCTGGCCGACCATCCGCCCGTCCGTCGCGCTGCTGACGCTGCTGATCACCGTCTGGTCGCTGCGCCGCTTCGACGTGATCTGGCTGATGACCCAGGGCGGCCCGCTGGGCGAGACCAACACGCTGGTCATCGACCTGTACCGCCGCGCCTTCGTCTACCTCGACCTCGGCCGGGCGGCGGCGGTCGGCATCGTCGGGCTGGTGATCGCCATCCTGGTGACCTTCGCCTATTTCTGGCTGTCGCTGCGCGCCGAAAAGGCCAGCGGGAAACGGTGACCCCATGATCAAGACCCATACCGCCCGCCTGATCGCCGTGCTGGCCCTGCTGGGCGTCGCGGCCTTCCCGCTCTACTGGATGTTCGTCACCTCGCTGACGCCGTCCGAGCAGCTCTTCTCCCCCTCCCCCCGGATGCTGCCGACGCTGTCGCAGATCGCCACCTACGCCGACGCCTTCACCGAAACCTCGCTGCGGCTCTGGCTGGTCAACAGCCTGATCGTCGCGGTCGGCACGACGGCGCTCAGCATCGGTCTGGCGGTGCTGCCCGCCTACGCGCTGTCGCGGCTGGACTTCCGGGGCAAGCTGCTGCTGGGCTTCGCGCTGTTCATGACGCAGATGCTGCCCGAGGCGATGCTGGTGGTGCCGCTCTACGACATCTTCACGCAGCTCTCGCTGCTCAACACGCTGCTCGGCCTGATCTTGGCCAACACGGCCTTCACCGTCCCGGTGGTGACCTGGATCCTGAAGGGCGCCATCGACGGCGTGCCCTCGGAGATCGAGGAGGCGGCGCGGATCGACGGCTGTTCGCGGCTCGGCATCGTGCTGGCGGTGGTGCTGCCGCTGATCGCGCCGACGCTGGCGGCGGCGGCGGTGATCGCCTTCTTCCACGGCTGGAACGAATACGTCTTCGCCCAGACCTTCATCAGCGACGACACGTTGCGCACCGCCTCGGTCGGGCTGGCCAGCTTCGTCGGCGAGCTGAGCACCCCGGTCCACACCGTCATGGCGGTCGGCATCGTCTACACGCTGCCGGCGGTCGTCTTCTACCTGTTCGTCCAGCGCTACGTGGTCGCCGGCATGACCTCCGGCGGCGTCAAGGGCTGATCCCGCCCCTCCCCCATCCTCCCGGCCCGCGCCGGACCGCAAGACTTCGAAGGGAAAAGCCCATGGCTATCAAATTGGAGAATGTGACCAAGTCGTTCGGCGCCCTGACGGTGATCGACAACGTCAGCCTGGAGGTCGGCGACGACG
The DNA here is from genome assembly GCF_003989665.1 of Azospirillum doebereinerae. Lineage (GTDB taxonomy): Bacteria > Pseudomonadota > Alphaproteobacteria > Azospirillales > Azospirillaceae > Azospirillum > Azospirillum doebereinerae. The sequence continues at coordinate 161,581 of NZ_RZIJ01000014.1, forward strand.
AGTTCCTGGTGCTGCTGGGGCCGTCCGGCTGCGGCAAATCCACCATCCTGCGCATGATCGCCGGGCTGGAGACCGTCAGCAGCGGCCAGATCCATCTGGGCGGCAAGCGCGTCGACCAGTTGCCGCCGAGCGGCCGCGACATGGCCTTCGTCTTCCAGTCCTACGCGCTCTACCCGCACATGACGGTGCGCCGGAACATCGCCTTCCCGCTGATCATGCGGCAATTCCGCTGGTGGTTCCACATTCCGGTGATCGGCGACCTCTTCAAGCGCCGCATCGAGAACTCGCCCGAGGTGCGCGGTCTGGTGGAGCGCACCGCCGACATGCTGGCCCTGACCAAGGTGCTGGACCGCCACCCCCGCACCCTGTCGGGCGGCCAGCGGCAGCGCGTGGCGCTGGGCCGCGCCATGGTGCGCCAGCCCTCGGCCTTCCTGATGGACGAGCCGCTGTCGAACCTGGACGCCAAGCTGCGCACCGCCATGCGGGCGGAGATCACGCAACTGCATCAGCGGGTCGGCGGCAACTTCGTCTACGTCACCCACGACCAGATCGAGGCGATGACGATGGGCACCCGCATCGCGCTGATGCGCGACGGGTCGCTGCAGCAGTTCGGCACCCCGCGCGAGATCTACGAGAAGCCCGCCAACACCTACGTCGCCCGCTTCATCGGCACGCCGCCGATGAACCTGATCGAGGCCGAGGTGGAGGGCATGACCGTTCGCGTCGGAACCAGCGTTCTCCCCCTACCCGACGGGGCCGAAAGACCAGTGTCCGGGGCGGCCTCCGGGACGGGGCGCAGCCGGGTGTGGCTCGGCCTGCGGCCCGGCGCCTTCGGCATCGTGCCGCCGGGCCAGGGCAAGAGCCTGGCCGGCACCGTCACCCTGGTCGAGCATGTCGGTGCGGAATCGCTGATCTCGGTGAAGCTGTCCGGCATCCGCACCGCGCACGACGACGACGGCGCCCCGACCGACGAGGTGATGGTGTCGGTCCCCGGCTACAGCGAGCTGCGCGTCGGCGAGGCGGTCGGCCTCGACTGCCACCTGAAGGACTTCTCGCTGTTCGACCAGGACAGCGGCCTGCGCGTCGGCGGGCGCGCGGCCGAGGACTTCACGACGAACGGCCGGGTCGGCGCCATCCGCACCGCCTCCTGACGGCCGTTCTTGCCGGGGATCGCATCCCGGCGGGAGGCGCCAGCGCAGCCTGCCGGGACCGGACGGGGCACGGCCATCGGCGGTTCCTCGGGAAGCCGGGCCGCTCCGCCCGGCGCGTCGAAACGGTCGCGCCGGGCGTCATTCGATCTGGGACGTCATGACGAAGACCCCCGGCTGCGCCACCGTCTCATAGGAGATGACATAGAGCGAGTTGGCGGGGAAGGAGCAGGCCTGCTCCGGAATGACCCCGGTGCCCGGCCGGAAGGCGTAGGGGCGGGGTGGCGCCGCCGTTTCCGAACGTTTCGTCCGCATGACCGCCGGGGAGGCCAATGCCGTGGACTCCTCCGTCCAAAGCCATGCCGCCGGATCGCCGGAGCCGAGCTCATCGGCAAAGCTCCGCAACATATGCTGGCAGGTTTCCCGGCTCAGGCTGTGCACGGCCCGCTCGGTCAGCGTTCGTTCCGGCACCGCCGATGGGCCGGGAAGGAGCATGGTCACGACCAGGGCGCTGGAGAGAAGGCCAGCCAGCCCCCAACCGGCGGCGATGGAGAAATCCTGACCATCGATCATGGCATCACCCCCCTCCTTTCCCATGCGCGCCCACCAAGGCGGCGCGGCCCGTTGCCGTGCCCACGCCTGCAACCACAAACAGCCGACGACCGCCACCGGCACCATCGGGGACTCCCCCAGCCGCAGTCATCAACCATCTCTGTGGACAGATGGTCCAGGAGCGCTCGACGAAACCCGTCCGACACCAAGCGACGTCATCGGTTTCGGTGCGCGGGGCTGGATTGCCCCACGGGCGCCCCAAGGATTGCCAATCCAAGATAGGGCGCCGGTCGACACAGGTAAAAGGAATTTGCTTGATGCCATCCATCGACGAAATCGATGGATCTTGGGAAAGACCGACCTTTCATTTCCCGGCACCGCGACGGCACTCCGATTCACGTCCGCATCGGCACCACCCACGGTCACCCCGCAGCCGAAACCTTCCTTCGCCCGATCCTCTGGGTGGCGGGCCTCAGGCCGTCGCGCTCTGCACCGGATGCGGGGGACGGACGAGAACGCCCGCCTTCTCCAGCGCCACACGCACCGCTCCGGCCATGGCGACGGCCGTCGGCGTGTCGCCGTGGACGCAGATGGTGTCGGCGACGATCGGGAGGCGGGTGCCGTGGCGGCTGGTCACCGCTCCGTCCAACACCATCCGGACCACCCGCTCCGCGGCCAGTTCCGGCGCGTGGATGACCGATCCGGCCACCGAACGCGGGGTCAGGGTGCCGTCGTCCTCGTAGGTGCGGTCGGCGAAGGCCTCGCGCAGGACGCGCAGGCCCAGCGTCGTGCCGGCCTTGTCCATCGCGCTGAGCGGCGGAACGACGAACAGCAGGGCCGGGTCCACCGCCTTGACCGCGCGGGCGATGGCCATCGCCAGATCCGCCTCGACCGCCGCCATGTTGTACAGCGCCCCGTGCGGCTTCACATGGGTGACGCGGTGGCCGGCGAGCGCGGCGCAGCCTTGCAGCGCGCCGATCTGGTAGGCGACCATGCGCTCGATCGCCGCCGGGCTGTCGCCCCGGATGGTGCGGCGGCCGAAGCCGGCGCGGTCGTCGAAGCCGGGATGGGCGCCGATGCGCACCCCCTTCTCCAGGGCCAGCCGGGCGGTCTCCGCCATGATCGACGGATCGCCGGCGTGGAAGCCACAGGCGATGTTGGCGGAGGTCACGATGTCGAGCATCGCCCGGTCGTCCCCCATCGCCCAAGCGCCGAAGCCTTCCCCCATGTCGCAGTTCAGATCGATGACCGCCATGCAAATGGTCCTTTTGTTGCGTTCGCGTGCGTCTCTCCCGGAGCGGGACAGGGAAGACGGATCAGTCCCAGCCCGTCACCACGCCGCCGATCAGGTTGAAGCCGAGCAGCCGCTCGCTGCCGTAGAGGGCGAAGGCGCCGGCCGGGCGCAGCAGGCCGGGCAGCCCCGCCAGGACGTCCCGGTGGCGGGCGTGCAGGGCCTGGGCCTCGGCGGTGGCGACGGCGCGGAAGCGCAGGCGTTCGCCCGGCCGCTTCTGCGCCAGCGCCCCCACGTCCGGGCCGATCACGCAGGCGATCTTCGGGTAGCCGCCGGTCGTCTGCCGGTCGGCCAGCAGCACGATCGGCTGGCCGGTGCCCGGCACCTGCACCGCCCCCAACGGGATTCCGTCCGAGGTGATGTTGAAGCCGCGCGCGTGCTCGATGACCGGGCCGTTCAGCCGGTAGCCCATCCGGTCCGCCTCGTGGCTGACGGTGAAGCTCTCCTCCAGGAAGGCGGCGATGCCCGCCGGGGTGAAGGCGTCGTCCTGCGGGCCGAGCACCACGCGGATGTCCGCCCCGCGCGCCGGCAGCAGGGACGGATCGAGCGTCAGTTCGCCCCGGTCGGCGGCGTCGTCGAGACGCAGCGGCAGGCGGTCACCCGTCTTCAGCGCGCCGCCGGCCAACCCGCCGAGCCCGGTGCGGGCGTGGGTGGCGACGCTGCCCAGCACGGGGGCCAGGGCAAGCCCGCCCTCCACCGCCCAATAGCCGCGCGTGCCCTCGCGCAGGGCCCCGATCCGCAGGGTCTGGCCGTCGCGCAGCCGCAGGCTGGTCCAGGCCGGGGCCGGCTCGTCGTCGATGGTGAGGGCGGCGTCGCCGGCCACCGCGACGCGGACCGGACCGCCCTCGACCGTCAGGCTGTCGCCGGCCATCGTGAACTCGACGGCGCCTTCGCCGGCCGGGTTGCCGACCAGCGCGTTGGCGGCGGCGTGCAGCAGCGGATCGACCGCCCCCGCCACCGAGACGCCGTAGCGCTGGTAGCCGACCCGCCCCCGGTCCTGCACGGTGGAGCTGGGACCGGCGGCGGCGACGCGCAGATGGCTGCTCATGCCGCCACCCCCGCAACGTCGCCCGCGACCGTCTCGCTGTCGGGCAGCAGCCCGTCGCAGGCGGCCATCCGGTCGAATTCGACGACCGGCACCGACGCGAAGCGGACGCGGTCGCCGGGCGCCAGCAGGAAGGGCTGGTCGCGGCGCAGGTCGAAGATCCTCACGGGCGTGCGTCCCAGCAGATGCCAGCCGCTGGGCATGGCGATGGGGGAGATGGCCGCCTGGGCGCCACCCTGGATGACGCTGCCGGCCGGGGTCATCATGCGCGGATTCTCGCGGCGGGGTTGGTGCAGCGCCTCCGGCAGCCCGCCGAGATAGGCGAAGCCGGGGGAGAAGCCCAGCATGTAGACCCGGTAGTCGGCGGCGCAGTGCAGGGCCGTCACCTCGGCTGTCGTCAGGCCGGCGCGGCGGGCGACGTCGTCCAGATCCTCGCCGTGGATCCCGCCGAAGCAGACCGGGATGACCCAGCGCCGCTGCGGTTCCGGCGAGGGCTGGGACAGCCCCTCGGTCAATCCCAGCAGGGCTTGGCCCAACCGGTCCGGATGCGTCCGCGCCGGGTCGAAGACGACCAGCACCGAGCGGTAGGTCGGCACCGTCTCCACCACCCCCGGCAGGGCGGCGTCGGCGATGCGGCGGTCGAGTCGGTGGACGGCGGCGTTGAGGGCGGGGGCGATGCCCTCGCCCAGTTCGACGATCAGCGCGCCGTCGCCGGCCGGCAGCAGGCGCGGGGACAGGCCGGGCGGCGACGCGGGTGTCTCGCTCATGGTCGGTCTCGAAGAAGAGGGGGGCGGAAGGGTCGACGGCGTCAGCGCGCGTGTTTGTCGAGGATGCGCTGGTAGTCGCCGCTCGCCTTCATCGCCGCCACCCCGGCGTCGAAATCGGCCTTGAGCTTGGAGGTATCGCGCGCCTTGGTGAAGGCGATGTAGCTCGGCAGGGTCTGCGCCTCGGGCTTCAACTCCTTCACCTGGTCGAGCGCGCCCTGCTGCTTGAGGAAATACTGGGCGACGTAGCGGTTGCTCGGCATCACGTCGAAGCGGCCGGAGAGCAGCTTCTTCACGTTGCTGTCGCTGTCGTTCGATTTCTCGACGTTGGGCAGCACGCCGGCCTTGATCGCGTCGTCGATGACCGAGCCGTAGCTGATCTGGTTGACCACGCCGATCCTGTAGGCCGACAGCTTGGCGAGGTCGCCGTCGAAGGCGACCGGCGAGTCCTTGGCGACGAAGAAGGACACCACCTGGGGGACCAGAACCTCGGTCGAGTAGTTCAGGAACTGCTCGCGCTCCGGCGTCTTGTAGGCGGTGAAGACCGCGTCGGCCCCGCCCTCCTTGACCGTGTCGAGGGCGCGCGCCCAGGGCATGATCTCGACCGACACCGTATGGCCGGCCTTCCTCATCGCCTCGGTGACGATCTCGTAGGCGATGCCGGTGGGCTTGCCGCCGTCGTCGTGGATCAGGGGCGGGAAGCTGAGCGCCACCATGCGGAGCTGGTCGGCGGCGGCCGGCAGGGCGGCCAGGGACAGGGTCGCGAAGACGGTGGTCATGAGGACGGCGCGCATGGAGAACCTCCGCTGTTCGTCGGGTCGGATGGCCGCTTCCGGCCGGCCGTTTCCAGTCGGCCGGTCCGGTCGGTCTCGGGCAGTCACAGCACGGAAAGCTGGGTGTTCAGCAGATCGGTGATCAGCATGGCGCCGGGGCTGTGGGCGATGGCGATGGGCGGTCGGGCGTTGCGGATCGCGACCTGCGGGGTCACCCCGCAGGCCCAGAAGACCGGGACCTCGCCGGGCTCGATGGGAACCGCCTCGCCATGCTCGGGGGCGGCGATGTCGCGGATGCCGATGGCGGCCGGATCGCCGAAATGCACCGGCGCGCCGTGGACGGACGGGAAGCGCGAGGTGATCTGGATGGCGCGGATCGCGTCGCGCGGCGTCATCGGCCGCATCGACACCACCATGTTGCCGGAGAAGCGCCCGGCCGGGACGCAGGCGATGCCGGTCTCGTACATCGGGACGTTGCGGTCGAGCGCGATGTGGCGCACCGGCACGCCGTCGGCCAGCAGGGCCTCCTCGAAGGAGAAGGAGCAGCCGATCAGGAAGCTGACGAAATCGTCGCGCCACAGCGCGGCGATGTCGGTCGGCTCCTCCGTGAGGACGCCGTCGCGGTAGACGCGGTAACGCGGCACGTCGGTGCGGATGTCGATGCCCCGCCCCAGCGTCGGCAGCGCCTGGTCGCCGACCTCCGACACCGCCAGCACCGGGCAGGCCTTCGGGTTGGCTTGGCAGAAGCGCAGGAAGTCGCCCGCCCAGTCGGCCGGCAGGATGGCGAGGTTGGCCTGGACATGGCCGGGAGCGAGCCCGGCGGTCGGGCCGCTGTGGGCGCCGGACCGGATGCGCTGGCGCTCGGCGGCGGAGATGAGGGGCGTGGTCATGGTGGGTGTCCCAGGGATCGGGTTTTCAAAAAGCATGAGGGGCTCGTCGCGGGCTTCGGGGACGCCGCGTCACATGCCGAGATAGGCCTGACGGACCTCGTCGTTGCCGAGCAGGTCCTTGCCGCTGCCCTCCATCACCACCCGGCCGGTCTGGATGACGTAGCCGCGGTCGGCGATCTCCAGCGCGCGGTGGACGTTCTGCTCGACCAGCAGGATGGTGATCCCGCGTTCGCGGATGGTGTGGATGGTCTCGAAGATGCGGGTCACCAGCTTGGGCGCCACGCCCCAGGAGGGCTCGTCGAGCATCAGCAGGTCGGGCTGGCTCATCAGGCCGCGGCACATGGCGAGCATCTGCTGTTCGCCGCCCGACAGCGTGCCGGCCTGCTGGCGCCGCCGCTCCCCCAGCACCGTGAAGGTGTCGTAAGAGTATTGCAGCGTCTCCTGCCGCTTGTGCGCGTCGGAGGTGGCGAAGGCGCCCAGCATCAGGTTCTGTTCCACCGTCAGCCGGGGAAACAGGCGGCGCCCCTCTGGCACCAGCACCAGACCGTGCTTGACCCGGTCATGCGCCGGGACGCTCGCCAGATCCCGGCCCTTGAGGGAGATCGCGCCGCCGTCGAGCGCGTTCAGCCCGGCGATGGCGCGCAGCGTGGTGGATTTGCCGTTGCCGTTGCCGCCGACGATGGCGACGATCTCGCCCTTTTTGATGTTCAGGCTGACGTCGCGGATGGCGGGAACGCGGCGGTAGCTGGATTGGATGTTGCGGACGTCGAGCATGCGCGTCACTCCCCCAGATAGGCGGCGATGACGGCGGGATTCTCGGCGATCTCCGCCGGGGTGCCGTCGGCGATCTTGGCGCCGTAGTCGAGAACCAGCATGCGGTGGGCGATCGGCATGATGCCTTCCATCACATGCTCCACGATGATGCTGGCGATGCCGCGCTGGTGGATGCGGTGGACGAGCTGCGAGGCCTCGCGCACCTCGGTCGGGTTGAGACCGGCCATCACCTCGTCCAGCAGGATCAGCTTGGGTTCGGTCGCCAGGGCGCGGGCGACCTCCAGCCGCTTCTGCTCCGACACGGTCAGGTCGGACGCCTGGGTGTCGGCGCGGTGGGTCAGCCCGACGAAGGCCAGTTCCGCCTCCGCCTTGCGCCGCGCCTCGGGCACCCGCTTGTTGCGCAGCATGGCGCCGACCATCACGTTCTCCAGCGCCGTCATCGAGTGGAAGATGCGGACGATCTGGAAGGTGCGGGCGATGCCGAGCGCCGCCGCCGCCTCCGGCGTCGAGCCGGTGATGTCGTGGCCCTCGAAGGTGATGCGCCCGGTGGTCGGCGTGTGGAAACCGGCGAGGCAGTTGAACAGCGTCGTCTTTCCCGCCCCGTTGGGGCCGATCAGCCCGACGATCTCCGCCGCGTGGATGACGAAGCTGATGTCGCGGTTGGCGACGAGGCCGTCGAAGGACTTGCCCAGGCCGTCCACGGCCAGCAGATGAGGGGCGTTCATGGCCGGATCTCCGCGCTCTTGGTCGCCTTCTTGGGCTTGGCGCCGCCGCCCGGCAGATGGCGGCGCAGGTCGGACAGCAGACCCAGCACGCCGGACGGGCTGAACACGGCGACCAGGATGATCATGGCCGCGTAGATGATCATGTCGGTGCCGGACCCGGTGCTGCCGAACAGGGTGCGGCTGTACTCCTCGATGGTGATGAGGATGACCGCGCCCAGCACGGGTCCCAGCAGCGTCCCCACCCCGCCGAGGATGGCGACCAGCGCGATCTTGATCGAGATCGACGTCGCCAGCACCGAGCCCGGATCGATGAACATCTCCTTCTGGGCGTAGAAGCTGCCGCCCATCGCCGTCAGGAAGGCCGACACGCTGAGCGCGATCAGCTTGTAGCGCGTCAGGCTGACGCCCAGCGCGCGGGCGGCTTCGGGCTCGTCCTTGATGGCGCGGAAATAATAGCCGATGTGGCTGCGCTCGATGGCCCAGGCGACCAGCACCGTCACCACAAGCAGGCCCAGGATGATGTAGTAGTAGGGCAGCTTGGAGAGGAAGACCATGGCGGCCGGCCCGCTGCGGTCCAGCGGCAGGGAGAGGCCGACGGCGCCCTCCAGGAAGTCGCTGTTGGTGACCAGGATCTGGACGATCTCGGCCACCGCGATGGTCGCCATGGCGAAGTAATGGCCCTTCAACCGGAAGCAGGGCCAGCCCACGGCGAGCGCGAACAGCACCGCCACGGCGCCGCCGGCCAGCCAGCCGAGCCAGGGCGACAGCCCCAGTGACAGGCCCAGCATGGTCGAGGTGTAGGCACCGATGCCGAAGAACACCGCGTGCCCCAGAGAGACCTGCCCCGCGTAGCCGCCGACGATGTTCCAGGCGACGCCCATCTGGGCGGCCATCAGGATGAGGACCAGGAAGTTCAGCCGGGCCGGGTCGCTGATCAGCAGCGGCAGGACGGCGGCGCCGGCGAGGAGGGCGAGCGCCCCCATGGCCTTGCGCGGATTGACGAGGGGTCCGTTCGACATCACGCTTTCCCCAACAGGCCCTTCGGGCGCACCAGCAGCACGATCAGCAGCAGCGACAGCACCAGCGCGGTCTTGTATTCCGGGCCGATCAGGAAGCCGCCCATGACCTCGATCAGGCCGACGATGATGCCGGCCAGGAAGGCGCCGGTGACGCTGCCGAAGCCGCCCAGCACGACGACCACGAAGGCGATCAGGATGAAGTTGGATCCGACCTCCGGGAAGATCGGGAAGAAGGTGGCGATCAGCCCGCCGGCGACGCCGGCGCAGGCGGCCCCGATGCCCCAGGCCAGCGCGAACATCTTCTGCCCGTCGATGCCCATCAGGGTGGCGGCCTCGCGGTCGATGGCGGTGGCTTCCAGGGCGGTGCCGAGCCGGGTGCGGTGCAGGAAGAGCCACAGCGCCCCGGTGACGCCGACGGCGCCCAGCGCGGCGACGACCTGCGGCAGGCCGAGCTGGACCGGACCGAGGACGACGTTGCCGCCGACCAGCGTGTGCGGGATCAGCCGGTGGTCGGGCTTCCAGAAGAACTGGGCGAGCCCGCGCAGCAGGATCATCAGGCCGAAGGTCGCGAAGATTTGCGACAGCATCGGCGCCTTCAGGATGCGGCGGATGACCGTCTGGTAGACGACGACGCCGACCGCGAAGAGCAGCAGCGCCGTGAAGGGCAGCGCCACCACGGGATCGATGGCGAACAGCGCGAAGGCCCAGAAGCTGGCGTACATGCCGAGCATCAGGAATTCGCCGTGGGCGAAGTTGACGATGTCCATCACGCCGAAGATCAGCGTCAGGCCGACGGCGACCAGGGCGTAGATCAGCCCGATCAGCAGGCCCGAGACGAGCACTTGGAGAAGAATGTCGGCGGTCATTGCCGCGCCCCCATCGAAAAGGGTGGGCCGGAGGAGTGGTGCCGGCACACGTTCCCGCCCTTGCGTGCGGAGCCCTTCTCCCCTTGTGGGAGAAGGGTTGGGATGAGGGGTATTCGCCGTAGGCGAAAAGATTTGCGCCCCCTCACCCCAACCCCTCTCCCGCAAGGGGAGAGGGGCTTTGCCGGAACGGCGGTCACATGAAACGGCGCGCCCTCATGCGGAAGTGCTCAGCGCCTCAGCGCTTGTCCCAGGCGGGCATCGGGTAGACGATGTCCTTGGTCGCCACGTCGAACGGCCACACCGTCACGTATTTCCCGTCCTGGACCTGGACGATGATGCCCTGCCCCAGCTCGTTCTGGCCGGTGGCGTCGAACTTGACGCCCTTCCAGGGCAGGATCAGGCCGCTGGCCGGAATGTCGGTCTCCTGCAGCGCCTTGCGGATGGCGTCGGGGGTGGTCGCCCCGGCGCGGTCGATGGCGTCGGCCAGCACGGCGACGGCGGTGAAGGCGCGGGCCGAGTTGCCATTGAAGTTCACCCCGGACTTGGCGAACATCAGCTCGTTGACGCTTTTGATCAGCGGGTTGCGTTCGGCCTGATCCAGCGCCCAGACCTCGCGGCTGATGATGTACTCACCATCCTTGCCGAGCGTCTTCAGGAACTCGCTGTCGTTGAAGCCGGCGTCGTTGGCCAGCAGCATGCTCGGCGAGAAGCCCAGCTCCTTGTAGGTCTTCATCGACAGGATGGCGTCGCCCAGATAGGACGACTGCATGATGACCGCCGGGTTGGCCGCCTTCAGGCGCTGCACCTCCGAGGTCATCTGGGTGGTCTTGGCCGGGTAGAGGATCTTCTCGGCGATCTTGAACTTTCGTTCGTCGGACAGCTTGATCTGGAGCTTCGTCGTCTCGTTGCCCCACAGCGTGTTCTCGTTGAACAGGCCGATGCTGCGCAGGTCCTTGCCGGTCTTCTTCTCCATGTCGCCGAGGAAGGTGAAGAAGTTGGTGACGAACAGGTCGTCGTGCGGCGTGGTGCGGAAGAACCATTTGAAGTTGCGCTGTGTCAGCGTCGCCGACGAGGACTCGCCGTTCAGGAAGGGGACGCCGTAGCGTTCGGCGACCTGGCTGGCGGTGGCGGTGACGTTGGAGAAATAGGCGCCGGTCAGCGCCACGACCTTTTCGCTGGTGATCAGGCGCTCCGCCTCCGTCGCGCCGACCTGCGGGTTGCCCTGGTGGTCGCCGAAGATCAGCTTGATCTTGGCGCCCTTCATGCGGGGCATGCCGGCGCCGGCCACCAGCCCCTGCGGGGCCGCGATCTCGCCGTTGGCGATCGAGGCGGCCAGTTCTGCCGCCGCCTTCAGCTCCACCCCGGTCGAGGCCGCCGCCCCGGTCAGCGGGTAGATCACGCCGATCCGGATCTCGTCCTCGGCCCGCGCGCTGCCGGCGCCCAGCGTCAGGCCGCTCAGCGCCGTGGTCGCCAGCAAGGCCGCCGCCCCCATCATCCGCTTGATCGTCTGCCGGCGGGTGGCGCCACGGCCCATGGCCTTCGCAACCGTAAACCGCATCGTGAATTCTCCTCTGTTCAGTGCCGTCGTTCTTTGTCGCTGGCTCTGGCGCTTGCCTTTGCGGCTGGTGCTGATTGCGCCATGACCGAATGATGCCATGAACCCTATTGATCCCGTCCAATCGTTTCTTTTGATCCGGATTGATAAGCGCGCGCTATCAGTCGGCCGTCTGGGCCTGCAGGGCGCCGTATTCGATGGCGACCTCCACGGCGAGCTGGGCGACGACCGCCGACATGTGGTTGTCGTGGTTGGCCGGATAGGCGGCGGAGAAGGACAGCCCCGGCAACGGGGCCTGCGAACGGAGCAGCCGCAGCCGCCCCTCGCTCAATTCGCGCTGGACGATGGCGGTGGGGATGACGCTGACCCCGACCGAATCCAGCGCCATCCGCACCACGCTGGCGAGGGAACTGTTGCCGAACATCCGCACCGGCAGGCCGACGGAGGAGAACAGCTCGCGGATGGCGCCGTAGGGCTGGGTGGTGCGGGAAAAGGTGATGATCGGCCACGCCGCGAGGTCCTGAAGCGATACCGGCTCCGGCGGGATGGCGAGCGAGGGACTGACCACCCATCCCAGCGGGTAATTGCCCACCGGGACCGTCTTGAAGCGGATGTCGGTGTAGGATCCCAGCATCACCGCGACGTCCAGCTCGTGGCGCAGCAGCGCTTCGCGCAGGCTGGGCGACGTCTCGACCTCGATCTCCAGCGACACGGCCGGGTAGAGGAGGTTCAGCCGCTCGATCAGCCGGCTGAGCCATGTGTGGACGACGGTCTCCGCGACTCCCAGCCGGATGACGCCACGAATGGCTTTGCGGTCCGCCACGGCATCCAGCAGTTCGGCGCGCAGCGTCATCATGCGCTCGGCGTAGGTCAGCAGGATCATCGCCTGCGGCGTCGGCGCGACCCGGCGCCCGACCCGCTCGAACAGTTGGACGCCCAACTCGTCCTGAAGCTGCGCGATGCGCGCGGAGATGGCCGGCTGGGTGGTGTTGAGCCGTTCCGCCGCCCGGCGAAAGCCGCCCAGCCGCATGGTCCAGATGAAGGTCTCCAAAGACTTCAGATCCAGCATCGCTTATCCACGCGGTCAGAGCCGAGCCATCATACCATGCCCGAGGACCACGTCCCGGCCAATCCTCGACGTGCCTGCGTCGGTTGAAGGGGCTGGCCGGGCGAGGCCCTGCGATGCGGTGGAAGCCCCCCCAAACGGACGCGTCACACGGTCAAGCCGCCCGCAGCGATGCGACGAAGCCGGTGACCTGGCTCTGCATGGCCGTGACGCGGCCTTGCAGCGTGTCGACCGCCTCGCGCAGGCGGCGGCTGGCATCGCCCGTCTCGCCGGCGGCCGAGGTGGTGGCGTTGACATCGCCCAGCAGGGCGCGCACGCCATGCGCCGCTTCGCTCACGCCGCGCCCGATCTCGCCGGTGGCGGCGTTCTGCTCCTCCACCGCCGCCGCGATGGAAGCGCTGATGGCGCTGACCGAGGCGACGGCCCTGGCGATCTCGGTGATCTCGGCGGCGGCGGCGCCGGTGGAGTCCTGAATGGCGCGGATCTGGCTTTCGATTTCCTCCGTCGCGCGGGCGGTCTGGTTGGCCAGGGCCTTCACCTCTCCGGCCACGACGGCGAAGCCCTTGCCGGCCTCCCCCGCCCGCGCCGCCTCGATGGTGGCGTTCAGCGCCAGAAGGTTGGTCTGGTTGGCGATGGACGTGATCAGGGTCACCACCGCGGTGACCTTGTCGGCCGCCTGCACCAAGCCGGCCACCCGCTCCTCCGCCCGGTCGGCGCGTTGGGACGCCTCGCCGGCCATCCGTTGCGAGCGCTGCGCCTGGTCGGAGATTTCATGGATCGAGGCGGCGAGTTGCTCCACCGCCGCCGCCATGCTGTCCACGTTGCTGTTGACCGACGCGGCGTTGCCGGCGGCCTGCTGGCTGACATGGCCGTTGCGGTCGGCGGCGGCGGACAACAGGCTGGTGGAGCCGTCCATGCGCGCCGTGGTCGCGTGGACCTCGGCCAGAACCGAGCTGACCTGCCGTTCGAAATGGTCGGCGACGCTGGCGGCCGTAGCGCGGCGGTCGTGCTCGGCCTGTTGGCGCATCCGTTCCCGTTCGGCTTGAAGGCGTTGCTTTTCCGCCCCCTGTTCCTTGAAGACCTGGACGGCCGCGGCCATCCGGCCGATCTCGTCGTTGCGGTCGCGCGACGGCACGTCGACGGCACCGTCCCCGGCGGCCAGCCGGGACATCACCGCCGTCAACCGGACGATCGGCCGCGTGGAGCCGCGCACGGTGGCGAACAGCACGCCGCACAGCGCCAGTTGCACGATCCCGCCGATGGCGGCGACCGTCCAGGCGCGTTCGACGGCCACCCGTTCGGCCCGCGCGGCGGACAGATGGATTTCGACGCTGCCGAGCCGCGCGGTCTTTCCATCGGCCCGGCGCACCACCTCCGCCTTGCGGACCAGCACCAGGGCGTCGCCGTCGTCCGGCTTGCCGTGCCGGGTGAATTCCTGCCCCTTCGGCCCCATCACCTTGCTGCCGACATAGTCGGGATCGTTGGCCAGCGCCGCCAATTGAGACCGGGCGGCGTCCTGATCGACGTTCCACAACGCCTCGGTCAGACCGCCCGCGATGACCTTGGTGGTCACGTCGGCGCGCTCCTCCAGCGACGCACGGGCGTCGCTCATGTTCATGGCCGCCACCCCGGCAATGGCCAGCCCCGCCATCGCCGTCACCATCAGCGCGATCGGCATCACCACCCGAAGGGCCAGCGTGCGCGTCAACAGGCTCATCATGCTCATTCCGCTCCTATGCTGCTTTTATCAGCGTATGGGTCTGCCGATGATCGTCTGGTTGATTCCGTTGGCGCTTGGACGCTTGTTTGTTGTGATCAACGGACACTGTGTCGGTGGAAGGCACGCCAGAGAAACGCGTGCCTACGAATTCATCGTCTGCACACGATTAAAATTGATCGAACATTATTTTCTTGAAAAAATTTTCTTATGCTAAACTATTCGGAATGACGACTCGGGTTTCGATATAACCGTATATAACTTTCAGAAATCCCTCCTTCATCACTCTATTTATAGACCGTGAAGCTTTGGGTTTCTGTGATGTTCATGCAGAAATTCGTGTGGACGTCTTTTTTTTGACATGATGGCATAGCCATCACTCATTGCGTCCAATCTTATTTTTGGATCATCATTGAAAAATTTCATTTATCGGTTCAAGCGCCGGGGCGCTGTCAGGGTGGCGAAAACCGCGCCGGATCCAGCGACCCCACGCCCTTCACCCTCTTCTTGGCGCGTCGCAATCCCCGATGGCCTTGATTTATGAACATCGGACCGTCCGACGCGATCTTCTCCACCATGAGGTCGCAACAGCCCGGCAGCTTACTTGGCTTGGTGCATCCGGTTCTCACGCTGAAAGGGGCCGGCTTGACCGGCAACACGGAACTGGCCTCCGGGATCGGACTGAAGGCGGAGCGGCGGACGCAGGCGTTGGAGGGGGGAAACGCACCGCCCTGCCGCCGCTTGGCTCCGGGCAAGGCGCAAGAGGCATCGCATGGTGGTCGACGGCCTCTCAGGATCGGGAACTCAATCGCCCGCGAGTTGGCGGCGGGCATAGGCGGCGGACAGATAGCGGCTCACGAGCGCCTCGAAATCGGCCGCCTTCATGTCACGGATGCCCATCGCCTCAAGCACCACGATCCGCTTGCGCCGATTCACCTTGTTGTAGAGGGAGAAGCCGATCCGGTTGGGCAGCGGCGCCTCATCGCGCAACGCCAGCACCAACGCCAGCCGTTGCGACGCCGTCACCCGCATCGCCACGACATCGGTCCAGGCGATGGCCTCCCGCAGCCGCGCCGACACCAGCCCTTCGGGGGTGAAGGTCATCAGCGGCGCCTTCGTCGCGTGGCGGATCCAGAGCGCGTAGAGCAGCGCGCCGCCGGCCGAGACGGCGGTCACCACCCCGATGATCGCCGTTGCGCCCGGATCATGGTTGAGGCCGAGCACCGGCGCGAAAAAGGTGGCGCAGAGGGCGAAGGCGACGCAGAGGACCGCGATGAAGGCCATGGCCCACATCATCGGCTTTCCATTCTCGTAAAGCACCGTGTGCTCGGCCGGGACGGCGGCGGCCGCCGCCTCCAGCTCCTGCCGGTTCAACTGGTGCGCCTGCCGCGACTCCCCGAGAAACGCCGCGGTCAGTGCGTGGCAAAGGCCGCTCCAGTCCGAGAACAGCGCGTGGGGAAGGAGGGTGTCCTCCGCCGCCGGCCCGCGCGCGGCGCGCGCCAGAAGGCGGTCGTCGAGCGGGACGCCGAGGGCATCGATCCGCTGAACGGCCGGCGGATGGCTGTCGGTCGGGTGAGGCTGGCGCTCCTCGAGGCGCGCGGCCGGGTCGGGAAGGCCGTTGCCCGCGCGCCGCAGGATTTCGGCCATCAGATCCGGGGGACCCGCCTCGGGAGCGTGGAAGGCGTCGTCCAGCACCCCGACGATGACGGGCGCCAGGGCGGCGGTGCGAAGCAGGGTGAGGGGAACGCTCTCCGGGCCGCTGACCAGACTGCTCTTGCGGTCGGCCTCCAGCTCGCGGGCCCGGCTGATCTGGGCGACCGCAAGGTCGAAGGTCTCCAGGGTGTGGAAGCCGAGCCGCAAGGCGGGGTGAAGCACGAAGCTGCCGGCGCCGGTGTTTCGGTCGAGCGCGCCCATGGTCCGCCAGAACCCGGCGTGGATCGGGGCGAAGCGGCGGCTGTAGGCCGTGTCCTCGCCCGAGAAGTGGGCCAGCTCGTGCCCGATGACGGCGGCGAGTTCCGTCTCCCCGATCAGCGGCAGGTAGGGAGCCGGCAGATGGAGGATCCGGCCCGACAGGACCCGCTCCTGCCCCGCCAGCCGGACCGGCGCCTCGGTGACGAAGAAGCCGTCGATCAGGCCGACCAGGATGGTGTCCGGCATCAGCGCCTTGTGCCGGGCCGCCAGATCCTCGACGAAGCGCCAGAGACCCGGCGCCTCGTCCCGGCCCGCCACCACGCCACGGACGTCCAACGGATCCAGGGTGTAGAGCGCGAAGACGCGGCGCATCGCGATCATCGCCATCACGGCGCTGTAGGCGGCGAAAGCCGCGAGCACCACGCCGAGGCCGAAGAGCTTGGCGCTGCCGGTGGACAAATGGTCCCAGAACCACAGGCTGGCCGCTTCGAACAGCACGGCCGCGATACCGGAAACGCTGAAGCCGACGAGCAGGGCGCCCAGCGTGAAGGGCAGGATCCGCCTCAACCCGTCGAAGCTCCGGACCAGGGCGTCGCGCGACCGCCGCGCCCGGACGGCCGCGATCCGCGCCGCCGCCAGCCCGACGAGCCCGGCGAGGAAGGCCAGCAGGCCGCCGGCCATCGTGATCCAGCTCAAAGGATAGCGGATCACGGACACCTCGACGCCCTCGTCGACCGTGCCGATGGCGTTGCGGACCTGCGCGACGGCCATGGACACGGGGAACCTCCGGCTGTCCGGTCCCTCCGTGGCGACGAAGGCCGATGGATTTCCGGCTTCGATCCTCTGGAGTTGGGCAAGCGTCCCCGGCAGTTCCTGGCTGGCCTGCCGGTAATGGTCGCGCGTCTCGGCTCCCCTCCGCTCCTGCCAGCCCCCGAGCGCCACAAGCGCCAGCGGAACGACCAGCATCCAGAGGACGAGGGTGATCCACGATGGAAGACGAAGGACGCGGCGGCCCGGTCCGGCCGCACCGCCGGAAGCGATTGTGACTGCCACGCCCTGTCCTCCGTCATCGACGCCCACGCCGGAGGATCGCCCAGCGCGCCGTGCGGGACCAGCCACCCGGAAGAGTTAGCAATTCCGGATCGTGCCCCTGGACAGGGTGACCGATCGCCGCGCGGACCTTGGCGATCAGGATGCTGCACTCAGGATGCCGGCTTGCCGTGCCGGTGGAAGGCGAGGTAGTGCGAGACGGCCGGCGGTGCGTCGCCGTAGTGGAAGGCGCGGGTCTCCTCCTGGAGATCGGCGTCGGCGTGGGAGACGCGGCGGTGCTGGCGCTGATGCTCCGCCCAGGATTCCACGAAGAACCATTCCAGGACGCGTTCCGGATCGCCGGAATCCTGGCTGGCGCCCCAGGCGTAGGCGCCGTCGCGCCGGCGTCCCTCGGCCAGCCGGTGGAGCACCGCCAGGAAGGCGTCATGGTCGGCGGCGGCGACCCGGTACTCGATGGTGATCAGCACCGGGCCGCGGTCGCCGGGAACCGGTTCGGCGACCGCCGGCTCCGGCCAGTGGTTCGACGGGGTCAGGTCGGCCTCGCCGGACGGCAGGTGATGACGGCGCACGACGGCGGCCACGGCCAGCAGCGCCACGGCGCCGGCCCACAGGGTGGCCGGGACGCCGATGGCCTCGGCCAACACGCCCCAGGCGAGGCTGCCGGCGGTGAGCGCGCCGTTGAAGACGGTCAGGTAGAGCGCCAGCCCACGCCCGCGCACCCAGTTGGGCAGGATCGCCTGGGTGGTGGCGTTCAGCGTCGTCAGCACCGCGATCCAGGCGGCGCCGGCGACCAGCAGGATCGGCACCGCCGCCCAGCGCGGCGGGGCGAGCGCCAGCAGGACCATCGCCGCCGCGATGGCGAGCGCCGCCGCCAGCATGATCCCCTCCTGGCCCAGCCGCGCGCGCAGCCGGGGCAGCAGCACGGCGCCGCCGATGGCGCCGGCCCCGACCGCGCCCAGCAGCAGGCCGTAGAAGCCGGGGCCGCCGCCGAGGATGCGGCCGGCGATGATCGGCAGCAGCGCCCACAGGGCGCTGGCGGCGGCGAAGAACAGGCCGGCGCGCAGGAACACGCGGTGCAGCTCGCGGCTGGCGCGGGCGTAGCGCAGCCCGGCGCGCAGCGCGCCGCCGAACTGCTCCGACAGCTCGTCGCGGGCGTCGGGGCGGCGCTTCCACCACAGCAGCGTCAGCAGCACGACGGCGTAGCTCGCCACGTCCATGCCGTAGGTGGCGGCGGCCCCGAAGGCGGTGAGGATGGCGCCGCCGGCCGCCGGGCCGATGGCGCGCGCGATGTTGATGCCCAGGCTGTTGAGGGCGACCGCCCCCTTCAGCTCGGTTCGCGGCACCAGCTCCGGCACGATGGACTGCCAGACCGGCGCCATCAGCGCGGCGCCGACGCCGCCGAGGAAGGTCAGCCCGACGATCGAGGTGACGCTGGCCATCCCGGTCGCCGCCTGGAGCGCCAGGGTCAGGCTGACGCAGGCCAGCCCGATCTGAATCATGATCAGCATGCGCCGCCGGTCCATGATGTCCGACAGCACCCCGGCGGGAATCGCCAGCAGGAAGATCGGCAGCGTCCCCGCCGTCTGGACCAGCGCCACCATCGCGGGCGAGCCCGACAGCTCCAGCACCAGCCAGGAGCTGGCGACGTCGCGCATGAAGGTGCCGACGTTGCCCAGCACCGTCGCCATCCACAGCACGGCGAACAGCCGGTTGCGCAGCGGCGCGAAGGCGGAGGGGAGCGGCTTTGCGCCGGTTCCGGGCGCGGTGTCGGCGGTCATGACGCCCTCCGTCGATGCGTCAGCGCGGCGGCGGCGGCAAAGCCGCCGACGATGGCGAGATGCTCCAGGAAGGTGGCGGCCTGCCGCGCCCGGTCGAGCCCCTCGAAGGTCCAGAAGGCGTGGGCGATCAGCGTCGCCACCACCGTGAAGCCGGCCAGCAGCCCGGCGCCGAGCCAGCACCAGCGGCGCGTCAGGAACAGCGCGCTGCCGCCGAGCTGCGTGACGATCACCGCCGCCGCGACCAGCGCGGGGGAGCCGAGACCCAGCCCGGCGGCCTCCGCCGTCGCCCCGCCGAAGTCGAGCAGCTTCGCGAGGCCGCTGACCGCGTAGGGGCTGGCCAGCGCCAGCCGCGCCAGCGGCCCGAGCCCCGGCCAGTCGAGGATCGCGGCGATGGGCGCCGGGGCGCCGTCATCGCTTGGCTGGCCGGACAGCCGGCTCACGGTTCCGCTCATCGCAGCGCCTCCCTTTCCGTCCGCATCGTCACACCGCCCAGCAGCCGCAGCCGAAGACGCCCCAGAAGCTGCGGGCGTCCGCCACCGGCACGTCGGCGGCCAGCGCCGCCGCGTGGTCGTGGCCGTGCACCGCGCAGCCGGACTGGCAGCCGCAGGATGCTGCCTGCCTCTGCGTCACCTTGGGGTCCTGGTGGTAGCCGCCGAAGGTGGCGACCGGCGACCAGTCGGGCATCGCCTTGGGCAGCGGCGGGGCGAGCGGGCCATAATCGCCCGAGCCGTGCACCGGCTTGCCGCCCAGCAGGGTCAGCACCGAGCGGATGTGGGGGATGCGCTCCTCCGGCACCGACAGATAGTCGTCGCTGAGCAGCACGGCGTCGGCCAACTGGCCGGCCTTGATCTGGCCCTTCTTGCCCTGGTCGTTGGAGAACCAGGTGTTGGCCTCGGTCCACAGCCGCAGCGCCGTCTCGCGGTCCAGGCGGTTGGCGACCGGGTAGAGCCCGAGCCCGCCGACGGTCTTGCCGGTGACCAGCCAGGACAGCGAGACCCAGGGGTTGTAGCTGGCGACGCGCGTCGCGTCGGTGCCGGCGCCGACCGGCACCCCGGCGGCCAGCATCCTGGCGACCGGCGGCGTCGCCTCCGCCGCCTTGGCGCCGTAGCGCTCGACGAAATACTCGCCCTGGTAGGCCATGCGATGCTGCACGGCGATGCCGCCGCCCAGCGCCGCGATGCGGTCGATGTTGCGGTCGCTGACCGTCTCGGCGTGGTCGAAGAACCAATTCAGCCCCTGGAGCGGCACGTCGCGGTTGACCTTCTCGAACACGTCGAGCGCGCGGCCGATGGTCTGGTCGTAGGTGGCGTGCAGCCGCCACGGCCAGCGGTTCTCGGCGAGCAGGCGAACGACCGGCTCCAGCTCGGCCTCCATGTTCGGCGGCATCTCCGGCCGGGCGACCCGGAAATCCTCGAAGTCGGCGGCGGAGTACACCAACATCTCGCCGGCGCCGTTCAGCCGGTAGGTGTCGTCGCCGTGGCCCGGCTTCACCTGTTTCGACCAGCTCGCGAAGTCGGACAGCTCCTCCTTCGGCTTCTGGGTGAACAGGTTGTAGGCGATGCGCAGCGTCATCTCGCCGTCGGCGTGGAGCTTCTCGATGATCGCGTAGTCGTCGGGGTAGTTCTGGTAGCCTCCGCCGGCGTCGATCACGCTGGTGACGCCCAGCCCGTTCAGCTCGCGCATGAAGTGACGGGTCGAGTTGACCTGGTACTCGGGCGGCAGCTTCGGCCCCTTGGCCAGCGTCGCGTAGAGGATCGTCGCGTTGGGCTGGGCCAGCAGCAGGCCGGTCGGGTTGCCGGCCGCGTCGCGCGCGATCTCGCCGCCCGGCGGGTTGGGCGTGTCCTTGCCATAGCCAACGGCGCGCAAGGCGGCGGCGTTGAGCAGGGCGCGGTCGTAGAGGTGCAGGATGAAGACCGGCGTGTCGGGGGCGGCGGCGTTCAGCTCCTCGATGGTCGGCAGGCGCTTCTCGGCGAACTGGTGCTCGGTGAAGCCGCCGACCACGCGCACCCATTGCGGGGCCGGCGTGTTGGCGACCTGCCGGCGCAGCATCGCCATGGCGTCGGCCAGCGAGGGCACGCCGTCCCAGCGCAGCTCCATGTTGTAGTTCAGCCCGCCGCGGATGACGTGGATGTGGCTGTCGATCAGGCCGGGGATCAGCCGGCGCCCCTTGGCGTCGATCACGGCGGCGTCGGGCGTCGCGGCGGCGCGCGCCTCGGCCTCGCTGCCGACGGCCAGGAAGCGGCCGTCGCGGATCGCCACCGCCTCGGCGACCGGGTTGGCGCGGTCGAGCGTGGTGATCTTGGCGTTGACGACGATCAGGTCGGGGATCAGGTCGGTGGACGGCATGGCGGCTCTTCCGGGGCGGGATCCGAGGGAGATCAGGGGGGAGGACAGGATGGGCGCGGCGAGCAGGGAGGTCGCGGCGGCTCCGGCCATCGCCCGGCGGCGGGTCGGCCCGCTCATGCGTGGCCGCCGGGGTGAGGCTGCTCCGCAGTTGCGGTTTTCCCGGCCTGCGGGCCGAGGACGTGGCGCGCGCAGTCGCCTTGGATGAAGGCGAGGATCGGCTGGCCGGCGATCAGCCGCTTGGCGACCGGCACGACCTGCTCGCCGACCAGCATGCCGAGCAGCCCGATCAGGGCGATGGTCGGCGGGGCCGGCGAGCGCACCCCGATCAATGCGTAGATGACGCCGACCAGCAGGCCGGCGCCCAGGGAGAGAAGGTAGGGCATCATGGCGTTCCGTCCTGGGATCGTGTCCGCCGGATCGGCAGAGGATGGAGCCGGGAGCGGCGGGAAGCCCCTCTCCCGCAAGGGGAGAAGGGCCCAAGTTTTCCCGGTCAGGCGTGCTCGTGCGTGGCGGCGCCGACGACCTTGTGCGGGAAGGCGCCCCGCTGCGGCGCCTTGTGCACCATGGTGTAGGCGTAGTCGACGCCCATGCCGTAGGCGCCGAAATGCTCGCGCACGATGGTCATGACACCGTCGTAGGTGCCGCGCTTGGCCCAGTCGCGCTGCAACTCCAGCAGCACGGTGACCGAGGTCATCGACTGGGCGCCGGCCTGCTCCATGCGGCGGACGGCGGCGTCGTGCGATTCCTGCGAGGTGCCGCCGGACGCGTCGGTGACGATGTAGACCTCGAAGCCCTCCTCCAGCGCGCACAGCGTCGGGAACAGCAGGCAGGCCTCGGTCCACAGCGCGGCGATGACCAGCTTCTTCTTGCCGGTCGCCTTGATGGCGGCGACCAGCGCCTCCGAATCCCAGCTGTTCATCGAGGTGCGCTCGATCGGCGTCTGCTGCAGCACGTCCATCAGCTCCGGCCAGATGTAGCCTGAGAAGCTCTCGGTCTCGACGGCGGTCAGGATGGTGGTGGCGCCGAACAGCTTGGCGGTCTTGGCCAGCGCGATCGTGTTGTTCTTGAGCTGCTGGCGGTCGATGTTGACGACGCCGAAGGACATCTGCGGCTGGTGGTCGATGAAGAGGAAGACGGTGTCATCGGCGCTCAGCAGCTTCTTGGCCTGGAAGGTCATTGTGTCTGTCCCTTGTGGTCGCGATCGGGGTTGTGGGATTGGAAAAGGGGCGGCCGAACCGAAGGGTCAGGCCTTGAGGAAGGCGAGCAGCGCCTCGTTCACCACGTCCTTGTGCGTGGCGCACAGGCCGTGCGGGGCGCCGGGAACGATGGTCAGCGTGCCCTTCGGCAGCAGGGCGACGGCGGCCTTGCCGGTGGTCGCCAGCGGCACGACCTGGTCATCGTCGCCGTGCAGCACCAGCGTCGGCACGATCATCTTCTTCAGGTCCTCGCGCAGGTCGGTCTCCGAGAAGGCCTTGACGCACTCGTACTGGGCGAGCAGGCCGCCCTGCATGCCCTGCGTCCAGAAGCTGTCCATCACGCCCTGCGAGGGCTTGGCGCCGGGGCGGTTGTAGCCGTAGAAGACCGGGGCGAAGTCCTTGAACCACTGGGCGCGGTCGGCCCGCACGCCGGCGCGGATGCCGTCGAACACCTCCGGCGGCACCCCCTCGGGGTTCCAAGCGGTTCTCACCATGATCGGCGTGACGGCGCCGATCAGCACCGCCTTGGCGACGCGCGACACGCCGTGGCGGCCGATGTAACGGGCGACCTCGCCGCCGCCGGTGGAATGGCCGACATGGACGGCGCCCTTGAGGTTCAGCGCCTCGGTGACGGCCGCGAGGTCGTCGGCGTAATGGTCCATGTCGTTGCCGAAGCCCGGCTGCGAGGAGCGCCCGTGGCCGCGCCGGTCATGGGCGATCGCGCGGTAGCCGCGCTGGGCCAGGAACAGCATCTGGTCCTCGAAGGCGTCGGCGGACAACGGCCAGCCGTGGCTGAAGACGACCGGCTGACCGCTCTGCGGCCCCCACTGCTTGACGTGGATCTGGACACCGTCCTTGGTGGTCACGTAGCTGCCCTGCAACATGGCGTGCGTTCCTTGTGGCTTGGTGTGGGGTGCCTTGGTGTCGGGGCCGGCGGGCGCGGTCTGCGCGGCCGCCGGGGGTGCGAGCGCTCCCAGAAACCCGCTGCCGGCGAGGGAAAGGGCGGCGGCGGAAAGAACCGCCCGGCGTGACGGGTGGAGATCGTGGCTGTCCATGCGGATTCCATTGAGGCGTCGCCGGACCCGGCGTCGAAGACGCGGCCGGCAGGTCCTGTCGTGATTCGGCGATGCTAGCGAAGCGGCGGGCGGGCGGATTGCCTCTTCGGAACGGCTTTTGACTGTTCCGCGCATTCCGGCGAGCGGCACGCCGGCCCGGACGGGTCGGTCGGACACGGGCAATCAGACGGGCAGGCTGTCCGCCGGCCTCGCCGAAGCGTGCGCCGTCGCCCCCGCGGCGGCGTTGCGGTGACGCCAGGCGCGGGGCGTGACGCCGGTCAGGCGCCGAAACGTGCGGGAAAAATGGCTCTGGTCGGCGAAGCCGCAGGCGAGCGCCACGTCGGCCAACGTTTGCCCGCCGTCCCGCATCAGCGTCTTGGCGTGCTCGACGCGGCGCTGGAGCAGCCATTGGTGGGGGGAGGTGTCGGTGGTCTGCCGGAAGGCGCGGGCGAAATGACCGACCGACAGCCGGCATTCGGCCGCCAACTCGGCCAGCCGGATCTCACCGTCCAGCCGGGCGGCGATCATCTCCTTGGCCCGGCGCTCCTGCCAGGGGGCGAGCGCGCCGCCGGTCCGGGCCGTGGACAGCCGGCCATAGACGGCGGCGACGTGCGTCGCCAGGGCGCAGCTCACATGGTCGAGGAACAGCAGGCTGATCCGTTCCGGCATGGCGAGCGCCGGCAGCATGGCGGCGGCCACCGCCGCGATGGTCGGGTCGGCGACGCAGCCGCTTGGCTCGATGTCGAGATCTTCGAACTGCTCCGGCCCATCGTCCGGGAAGACCGCTTCCAGCACGACGCGCGGCAGGTGGAAGGTCATCGTGTCGAAGGCCGTGTGGATGTGGCAGGCGATGTCGTGCCGGAAATCGTGGATGGTGGTGAGCCCGGCGATGTCGCGCGGCTTCACCACCGGCTTGCCGTCGACCCGGATGTCGGAATGAAAATGCGACAGGTGGTGGCTGATCAGGAAGGCGTTCTCGATCGCCGGGGCGTCGAGCGGACCCAGCCCGTCGGTGGCGCAGCGGACCCGCGCGATCCCCACCGTCCCCCGCCCGAGCCGGCGGGTCAGAACCTCCGGCTTGGCCGGCGCCGGAATGAAGCTCAGGTCGAGATTGCTTCCAGCGGCCATCGCCGTCGCCATCGTTGCCTCCCTTGTCCGGTCCGGGCGCCTCCGGCCCCGGCGGCCGACTGCTTCCTTGTGTCGCAGGGTAAGCGATGGTCGTTGCGCAAAACTACTGAACGGAGATTGGGTTTCGCCATGCTTGGGGCGAGCGGTCCTAGACCTTGGTCTAGGATGCGGGGCGGTAGGCCGGCGGTATCAGGCTGTCGACGATGCGGACCAGCTCCACGACCGACTGCGCCTCCAGCTTGCGCATGGCCTGCCCGCGGTGCAGCTTCACCGTCGCCTCGCTGAGGCCGAGATCGCCGGCGATCTGCTTGTTGCGCCGGCCGGACACCACCATCAACGTCACCTCGCGCTCGCGCGCCGTCAGGCTGTCGAAGCGGGTGCGGTGGGCGACGAGGCCGCGCTCGCGGTCGCATTGCTCGCGGCTGCTCGCCATGGCCGCGTGGATGGCGTCCAGCAGTTCCTGGTGATGGACCGGCTTGGTCAGGAATTCGAAGGCCCCGGCCTTCATGGCGCGCACCGACATCGGCACGTCGGCGTGGCCGCTGATGAGGATCACCGGCAGGCGGGCCGGGGAGCGGGCGAGTTCGGCGTGGAAATCCAGGCCGCTGCGTCCGGGCAACCGGACGTCCAGCACCATGCAGCCGGCGTCGATGGCCGGGCCGAGATCGACATACTGCTGCACCGACGCGAAGCTCCTTACCCGAAGCCCCACGGAATCGAGCAACCCTTCCAGCGCCTCGCGCACCGCCTCGTCGTCGTCGATGATCACGACGGTCGCGCTGTCCTCGGCCCTCATTCCCATCATTCCCTCCCGGGTTTCACGGGCTTCACAGGCAGCACGAATTCGAACACGCTTCCGCGCGGCACGGCGGGCTCCGCGGTCAGCCGCCCGCCGTGAAGCTCGACGATGGACCGGCTGATCGACAGGCCCATGCCCAGCCCGTCCGGCTTGGTGGTGTAGAGCGCCCGGAACAGGGTCTCGGCGTCGGCCTCGGCGATGCCGACGCCGCTGTCCTCGACGCGGACGCGGATGCGGTCCTCTTCGGCGTCGGTGGTGATGCGCAGCCGCCGGTCGTCGGTCTCCGGCGCGGCCATCGCCTCGATGGCGTTCATCACGAGGTTCAGCACGAGCTGCTGGAGCTGCACCCGGTCGCCGTGGACCCAGGGCGGCCCCTGGATCAGGTCGGTTTCCACCCGGATCCGCGCCCGCCGCAGCTCGGCCCGCACCAGCGCCAGCGTGTCGGCGATCAGCGCGCTGATGTCGACCCAGCCGGGTTCGGCCGGGGTCCTCCGGGCCAACGCGCGGATGCTGCGGACGACATCGCCCGCCCGCTGGGCGTCGCGGACGATCCGCTCGACCACGGCGCGGGTCTTGCCCTGATCGGGCTTGGCCTTCGAAAGGTGCTGCAGACAGGTGCCGGCGTTGGTGACGACCGCCATCAGCGGCTGGTTGACCTCGTGGGCGATCGCCGCCGCCAGCTCTCCCATCATGGTCAGGCGGCCGATATGGGCGAGGTCGGCCTCGGCCCGGCGCAGGGCCTCGGCGATCTGCCGGCGCTGGGTCAGGTCGCTGAACACCAGGATGGCGCCCGCCACCTGGCCCCGGTCGTCGATGACGGCCGAGCAACGCTCCTCCACCACCACGCCTGGGAGCACGACGCCGGGGACCACGGCACCGGCGGTTCCGGCCGGTGCCTCGCGCGGCAGCAGCCTGGACAGGCGCTCCGGCGGGGCGAGCGGGCCGCTGCGCAGGGCGAGCGCGGCGAAATCCTCCAGCGGCTCCTGCGTCTCCTCGTCCACGGCGACGAAGACCGTGGCGAGCGGCAGGCCCGCCGCCTCCGCCGCCGTCCAGCCGGTCATCGTCTCGGCCGCCCGGTTCATGAAACCGATCCGACCGTCGCCGTCGCACAGGATGACGCCGTCTCGGATGCTGGCCAGCGTGGTGGCGTAGCGCCGCTCGCTCATCCGCAGCTTGGCGTCGCTGGCGTGCTTGTACAGCGCCATCTGGATGACGGTCCGCATCTGCGGTTCCTCGAACGGCTTCAGCAGATAGCCGAAGGGCTCGGTCAGGCTGGCGCGGCGCACGGTCTCGTCGTTGGCGTAGGCGGTCAGGAAGACGATCGGGATGCGGTGGGTGTCGCGGATCCGGCGCGCCGCCTCGATCCCGTCCATCTCCCCTTCCAGCCGGATGTCCATCAGCACCAGATCCGGCTGGTGGCGGCCGGCAAGGCGGATGGCGTCCTCCCCGCTGGCGGAGGTGCCGACCACCACATGGCCCATCCGGGCAAGTTGCTGCTGGATGTCGCGCGCGACGATGCGGTCGTCTTCAACGACGAGAATACGAGCCGCGTTCATTCATCCCCCCGGTTCCGACCTTCCAAAGGAAAGGTGACGACGAACTCGGTTCCCGCTCTGGAGTTGTGTTGCAAGGTTCCGTGCAATTGGCTGGTCAAATCATCGACAAGCTGAAGGCCGACGGTGTCCAACTTATCGGGATCATGGTCGCCCGGCAAGCCCACACCGTCGTCGCGGACGGACAAGCGGCCAACCTCCCCATCCGTGGTAAGGGCGACGCGCAGCACCCCGTCCCGCCCGTCGGGAAAGGCGTGCTTCAGCGCGTTGGAGACCAGCTCGTTGACGATCAGGCCGCAGGGCACCGCGCGGTCGAGGTCGAGCTTCAGATCCTCCAGTTCGGTTTCCAGCCGGACCGCCCCGGTCCGCGGGGCGTAGGCCCGCAGCAGATGGGCGCACACCGATTCCAAATGCGCCCGCATCGGCACCCGCGCGAAGTTGCCGAGCCGGTACAGGTTCTCGTGCACCAGCGCCATCGAGCGGACGCGGTCGCGGCTGTCGGCGAACAGGGCCGCCACCTCCGGATCCTCGATGCGGTTCGCCTGGAGGTTCAGGAGGCTGGTCACGAGCTGGAGGTTGTTCTTCACCCGGTGATGGACCTCCTTCAACAGCGCCTCCTTCTCCTCCAGCGTCGCCGTCTCCAGGGAGGCGGCGGCCTGCGCGCCCAGCAGCGTCAGCACGTCGACCCGCTTGCGGGTGAAGGCGTGGGTCGCCAGCGCGTTTTCGAGATGGAGCAGGCCGACGACCCGCGCCTGACGGACCAGCGGCATGCACAGGATGGAGCGCGCCTCGGTGTCGCGGACATAGGGCTCCGCCGCGTAGGGGCCGGGGGCGCGCGTGTCGTCGACGATCAGCGTCTCCTGGTCGCGGATGGCGCCGTGGATCATCGCGTGCGGCAGCGGAACGCGGTCGGCGTCCTCCTGCACGAGACGGACGGACACCCCGTCGAGGCCGGTGGACGCCTCCGCCTCCACCCGCAGCCGGCCGTCGCGGGCAAGGATCAGCAGCCCGCGGCTGGCGCCGGCCTGCTCCAGCACCAGGGTCAGCAGGGTGGTGGTGAGCTGCTCGACGCTCGCCTGATCGGACACCGCCCGCAAGGTCTCCAGCAGCATCGCCAGATCGGCCCCGTCGAGGGTGCGTGGCGGCTCCGGCGGCGCCGCTCCGCCCTGATCGGCGATCAGATCGGGATGACGCTGGTCGAGTTGCCGGACCTTGGCCACGGCCCCCCAGCGCCCGTAGCCGGCCCGCGCCTCGCGCAGGCAGGCGCGTTCGAGCGTGGCCAGGCCGAGCCGGCGGTAGAAGCCGGCGGCGCGTTCGTGGGCCAGCGCCTCGACATGCGGCAGGGCGTTCCGGCGCGCCGCCTGCGCCGCGCGGTCGTAGCCGCGCATCGCCTCCTCGGTCCGGCCGTCGATCCGCGCCGCCTCCGCCTCGACCAGGGCGAAGCGCGCCTCGAAGCCGTCGGGGTTGTGTCCGGCCCACTCCCGCAACTGGTCGCGGTGCCCGGCGAAGGCCGCCGCGTGGCGGGACGCTTCGGCGTCCACGCCGTCGCCCAGCAGGCCCGCCCGCGCCAGCGCGCCATAGAAATGGAACTCGGCCATCTCCAGATGGCCGGAGCTGGTCCACAGCAGCCGTTCGGCCCGTTCGGCGGCCTCGACGGCGGCGGCCGGCTCGCCGGCGATGCAGCGGAGCTGAAGAGTCCGGATCCCGTGCCAGCAGGTGGCGATGTCCAGGCTGGGGTTGGCGAGCAGCCGGGCCTCGAAGGCGGCGTTGTCGAAATCGGGCGCGCCGAGCGACCCGACCGCGCCGGTCAGGCCGCGCAGGGCCCGGACGGTCTGCAACTGGGTGGTCAGGATGTCGATGCACAGACCGAAGCGGACCTGCCGGACATAGGCGAGCCGCGTCTCCGCCGCCCTCTGGACGGCCGCCAGCGGGTCGCCCGCCGCCAGCATGCTGGTGACCAGCGTGACGCTGGTGAAGCCGCCGTAGGTGACGTCGCCGGTCTCGCGCGCCTCCTCGAAGGCGCGCAGCAGCAGCGGCCGTTCGCTGCGGACGTCGCGCGTCCACGGCACCACGTGATAGGCGAAGGTCATCAGCACCCGCGCCCGGTAGCGGGTCCGGCCGCCATGTTCGTCAAGGTCGAAGCCGAGCCGTCCGAATGCGTAGCCGGCGGCGTAGTCGCCGAAATAGGGCCCGGCGACCATGCCGAGATAGGCGAAGCCGAGGGCGGAAGCCTCGCTCTTGCCGCGTTCCAGCGACAGGTTCGCCATGCGGCACAGGATCAGGCAGACCAGATTGCGGTCGCTGAAGAAGGCGGGCGGCAGGGCGGCGGCCAGCACGTCCAGGGTCGCCCGGATGTCCGGGTCGGCGGCGGTGGGGAGCGCCGCCAGGGAGGCGATGGACCGCTCGCCGATGGCCGCCCGCAGCCGCCGATACTCCTGCTCGACCAGCTCGCAGGGCGGATGGGGCGACCAGTCGATCCCGACCCTCCGCAGATAGGCCAGGCAACTGTCGATCGCCCGGTCGCTGCGGTCGGTGGCGGTGTGAACGGTCACCAGCAGCGCGGTGATGGCCGCGCGGTCGGCCGGGGCCTCCGCCCGCCCGACGAGATCGCGAAGGCGCTGCTCGGCCAGCGACAGGTCGCCGTTCAGGAACTCGCACTCGGCGCGCAGATGCTCCAGGGCGAAGCTCAACCGGTGCCGGCGGTCGCCGCCGGGCAGCGGCGCATCGAGCAGCGACAGGCCACCCAGGGCATAGGCCAGGGCCGACCCGTGGGCGCTGGCGGCCTTGGCCCGGTGGCCGGCGGCCAGATGGAGCGCCGCCACCTCCTCCCGCTCGACGGGGTCCTCGACCAGGGGAAGGCAGCGGTCGTACTGGCCGACCACCTCGAACAGCCCCTCGTCGGTACCGGCCACTGCGGCACCGGCCGCCGCAGCGTCGGCGAGCCCGCCGCGCAGGGCGCGGGCGATGGCGAGATGGAGGGCGCCCCGCTCCGCCTCCGGCACCAGGGCGAGGGCCCCCTCCTGCACCCGGTCGTGAAGGAAACGGTAACCCTCCCCGCTCCGCAGCAGCAGCCCCTCGGCGACGACCGCCTCCAGCGACCGCTCGACCGCGTCGGCCGGCAGGCCGCTGGCAAGCGCGAGGGTGGCGAGCCGGACGCCGGCGCCAAGGCCGGCGAGGCGGGCCAGCAGATCCCGCGTCACCGGCGGAAAGCGGCCGAGCCGTTCGGTCATCAGCGTGGCGACGCCGTCGCCCGGCCGCGCCGCCCGGATCGCGTCCCGGACCGCGTCGATGTCCCAGTTCCAGCGTTCACACTCCGGATCGAAGCGCAGACGCCCGGAACGCTCCAGCGCGATCAGGAGCTGCGCCGCGAAGAAGGGGTTGCCCCCCGTCCGCCCGTGCAGCAGGTCGGCGAGCGCCGCCACCTCCTCCGGCACGCGGCCCAGACTGTCGGCGACCATCCGCCGGAGGTCGGCGGGCGCCAGCGGCGCCAGCGCGATCTCCTCGTGGTCGAGGTCGCGCCCGGCCGCCTCCACCCGCTGGATCAGCGCCCGCAGCGGATGCCCGGCCCCGATCTCGTCGCTGCGGTAGGCACCGACCAGCAGCAGATGGGCGACACCGCCCTGGGCGAACAGCCGGTCGAGCAGATCGAAAGTGGCGCGGTCGAGCCACTGCAGGTCGTCGAGGAACAGGACAAGCGGATGCTCGGGACGGGCGAAGACCTGGAGGACCCGGCGGAACAGCCGGTCGAACCGGTTCTGCGTCTCCTGCGGCGGCAGCGCCGCGGCCTCCGGCAAGTCGCCGATCAGCAGGGCGAGGTTCGGGATCAGGGCGGTCATCAACGCCCCGTTGTCGCTGACCGCCTCGCGCAGCTCGCGCCGCCAATGATCCTGCTGCGGAGCCGGCTGGTGGAGGATGCGGTCGACCAGCCCCCGGAAGGCGTCGGCCAGACTGGCGTAGGGCAACTCCCGCCGACCCTGGTCGAACTTGCCGGCGGCGAACAGCCCGCGCGGCGGCACGACCTGCTCCTCCAGGGACCGGACGACGGAGGATTTGCCGATGCCCGAGCGGCCGGCGACCAGGACGACGCCCATCCGGCCGTGCCCGGCGACACGGTCGAAGGCCGCCTGCAGGGTGGACACCGGCTGTTCGCGACCATGGAGCGCCGGCGGCGGGACGAGCCCCTCCGGCCGTTCGCGCTGGCCAACCGGAGGCAGGCCGGCCGGAAAGGACGGGATGCGGCCCTGGGTTTCCCACAGCCGCAACGCCTCGGCAAGGTCGCGCCCGAGGCCCTCGGCGCTCTGGTAGCGCTCCTCGGCCGTCT
This sequence comes from Azospirillum doebereinerae, assembly GCF_003989665.1. Classification (GTDB taxonomy): domain Bacteria; phylum Pseudomonadota; class Alphaproteobacteria; order Azospirillales; family Azospirillaceae; genus Azospirillum; species Azospirillum doebereinerae. Next base: position 192,903 of record NZ_RZIJ01000014.1, read on the forward strand.
TGGCGAGCAGCCGGAGCAGCAGGTCGGAGATCGCGGGCGGCAGGTCGGGGCTGTGGTCGGACGGGGGAATCGGGGGGCGGGCCAGATGGCAATGGATCCATTCCATCGGCTCGCGCGCCATGAAGGGCAACGCTCCGGTGAACAGCTCGTACAGGGTGACGCCGAGCGTGTAGAGGTCGCTGCGCCGATCGACCGGGCGGTTCATCCGGCCGCTCTGCTCCGGCGCCATGTAGGCGGGCTGGGGGGGAAACTCGGCCACCGCTTCGCCGGGCGGGGAGACGGCTGACGGCACGCAGGCCCGGCCGAAGCCGGTCAGCCGCACCGTCCACCCGTTGCCGATCCGGCCGGCGCCGCCCCCGTCGCCGCCCCCGTCGCCGCCGACAAGCAGGTTGAAGGGCCGCAGGTCGCGGTGCAGCAGCCCGCGCCGATGCAGCGGCGCGACCGCTTCCACGATCCGCACCGCAAGGGCAAGCCGCTGGTGAAAGGTCATCGTCGCGAGCGCGAGCGCGCAGAGCGGCTGCCCGCCCGGATCCGCCATCGTCAGCACCGGCGGATCGCGGGGATCCCCCAGATCGAGTGGCTTGACCGCCCAGGCGGGATCGAGACGGCGGGCGAGATCGCGCTCCCGCTGCAGAAGGTCCAGAACCGCCGCCGCCCGGCCATCCGGTTCCGCCATCCGGGTCAGGATGGGAAAGGGTTGGCCCGGGCGCGTCACCCGCGCAAGCCGGGTCTCGCCATCGCTCCCCAGAATAATGACGCCGGGACCGGAGTCCGCCGGATAATCCATGTTCGCACCCATGCAACGGCCCTTCTCCACGCGGGCTTCGCGCACAGTGGCATGGGCGGGGTTTTCCGGACAGATGCAAGATGGAGCCGGAACGGGTCCGCCGCGTCACGGCGCCGGATCGGTACGGCGCCCAGCCTGCGAGACGGAGGCTTCCGGGGCGGATCCCGGAGCGCCGGCCGAAAAGAAGGCGATGACATCGTCCGGCGGCATCGGCTCCGTCCGGATCAGGCTCGGCGGCGTGTCGCCGCTGGCCGGCAGCGCCGAGGCGGGTGTCCTCGGCGGCAAGGCTCCGTTCTGTCCGCGCAACAAGCCGACGTCCGTCACACCGGATCCCACCCGAAGACGTCGGACACACGGTCGAGCGGCATCAGCGACGGGCGAAGCGCCGGCAGCAGATGGTCGGCCAGCGTCTCCACCGTCCCCCCCCTCCGACCGGTGCAAGGCGCGCAACGGGCGCGATTGGCTCATCAGGAAAACCTCGTTGCGGCGGACCGCGAAGATCTGGCCGTTGACGTCGCGGGCCGCGTCGCTCGCCAGGAAGACGGCCAGTGGCGCGATCCTATCGGCGGTCATGCTCAAGCGGCGCTGGGCGCGCAGGCGCTGCTCCTCCGTCGCGACCGGCACGGTGTCGCCCATGCGGGTCGCGGCCGACGGCGACACGCAGTTGGAGCGCACGCCGAACGCCTGCATGTCCAGCGCGATGGACCTGGACAGGCCAACCACGCCCAGCTTGGCCGCCATGTAGTTGGCTTGGCCAAGGTTGCCGATCAGCGCCGAGTTCGACGTCATGTGGACGTAGGCGCCGGATTGCTGCTTGCGGAAATGCGGGGCGGCGGCGCGGGCGACGTTGAAGGCACCCTTCAGGTGCACGCCCATCACCGCGTCGAAATCCTCCTCCGTCATCTTGTGGAACATGCCGTCGCGCAGAATGCCGGCGTTGTTCACCACCGCGTCGATCCGCCCGAAATGGTCCAGCGCCGTCTCGACGATGCGATGCGCGCCGGCCCAGTCGGCGACGCTGTCGGCGTTGGCGACCGCCTCCCCGCCCGCTTCGCGGATCCGGCGGACGACCTCGCCGGCCGGGCTTTCGCCGTCGGTCTCCGTTCCGTTCACCGCGACGCCGAGATCGTTCACCACCACCCGCGCGCCGTGGCGGGCGAACTCCAGCGCGATCTCCCGCCCGATGCCGCGCCCGGCGCCCGTCACCACCACCGCCTTGCCCGCCAGCATGCCGCTGTCCCCCGTCATTCGCCGAGCCGCCCAGATTGTGGGTCAGCCCCAGACGCACGTCGGAGCGCTGGCGCGGCCCGGCGCGCCCCAGCCGTTGCAGGTACAGCTCGTAGACCATCCGCAGGCCCGAGGCGCCGATGGGATGGCCGAAGCATTTCAGCCCGCCGTCGATCTGGCAGGGCAGCGCGCCGTCCGCGTCGAACACCCCGTCGAGCACGTCGCGCACCGCACCGCCCTCGCGCGACAGACCGAGATCCTCCATCGTCACCAGTTCGGTGACGGAGAAGCCGTCGTGCACCTCGGTCAGGCTGAGGTCGCGGCGCGGATCGGCGATGCCGGCCTCGGCGTAAGCACGCTGGGCGGCGACGCGGGCGGTCACGACATGGCTGCCGTCCCAGGCGCCGAAGCCCATCTCCTCGCCGTTCGACACGGCCAGCTGCAAGGCCTTGACGCTGACCGTCCCGCGCTTGCCCAGCCCCCGCGCGATGTCCGGCGTGGTGACGATGGCGCAGGCCGCCCCGTCGCTGACGCCGCAGCAGTCGAACAGCCCGAGCGGGTCGGCCACCATGGGCGCGTCGAGCACCGCCCGTTCGGTGATGGCCTTGCGCAGATGCGCCTTGGGGTTCCCCACCCCGTTGGCGTGGTTCTTGACCGAGACATGGGCCATGGCGCGCTTCAGATCCTCGCGCGACAGGCCGTGGCGGGCCCGGTAGACTTCGGCCAGCTGCGCGAAGGCTCCGGGCGCCGTGTAGGACGGCCACCACAGTGCGTTCAGCGCCCCGCGCGTTGCGGCAACCCGCCGTAGCCGGTGTCCTTCAGCTTCTCCACCCCCAGCGCCAGCGCCACGTTACAGGCGCCCGACGCCACGGCGTAGACCGCGCCGCGCAGGGCCTCGGTGCCGCTGGCGCAGAATTTTCCACCCGCGTCACCGGGATGCGCGGCAGCCGCAGCATGGTCGCCAGCGGGATGCCGCTGCGTCCGACATGCAGATCCTCGTTGGCGGTGGCGAGCTACGCCGCCTGGATCTCCCTGGTCGCCAAACCAGAAGCGGCCAGTGCCTCGGCGTAGGCTTCGGCCATCAGATCCTCGGCGCCGTCGTTCCAGCGTTCGCCGAAGCGGGTGCAGCCCATGCCGACGATGGCGACCTTGTCCCGGATTCCCGTCGCCATCGCTCAGAGCCCCCCGCCGCGCACAGGCGCGGCCTTCCAGAAATAACGACGGAAATTCCGGCGCGGGTCGTGGTCCTTGACGCGGAACACCATGCGCAGCCGAGCCCCCACCGACAGGTCGCCCGGATCGACGTCGGCGTAGCTCGCCAACAGCCGCCCACCAGCCCCAGCAGCATGTCCCGCTTGCGGTGCAGCACCGTCATCGGGGTTTGCAGATCCAGCTCGGCGCGCATGCCCTCATCGCGCTCGACACTGCCGGTCAGGGCTGCGAAGCGGCCATAGCCGCTCTCCACCCGCCCGGCGGCCAGCGCCGTCTCCACCCCCGCGCCGGACCACGCCGCGCCGGTGGCCCGGAAGACCAGCGCGTCGGCGCCCTGCCCAAAGCCGACGGCGCGGATGAGGTCCCCCGCCTTCGCCTGCTCCAGCGCGTGGGCCAGCATCAGCGGCGCGTGCGCCGCGCCGCTGTCGCCGATGCGCGAGTCCAGCCCGTCGCGGACGGCGGCGGCCGGAATGCCCAGCCGCTCCGCCACCGCCGAGGCGATGCGTGGCTGCCGTTGCGCCGCGTAAGTGCCAAATGGATGGCCGATGCATCCTCGCACGGCGCAGCTCGGCCAACAGGGTGGGATCGCGCAACGAACGCGACACGCAGGCCAGGGCTTGCAGGTGCTCGTGCGTTGCCGTCAACGGAACCAGGAGCAAAAACACCAAGTCTACCGGCTTGTCATCGATCGCATCGAAGTCCAGCGCGTGTTCCAAACGGGTGAAGATGCCAAGGGATTGGTCGAGAGCCGCGAGCCGGGCGTGGGGAATAGCCACCCCCCGCCGATTCCGCTGGAGCCCAACGCTTCCCTGGCGAGGATTCTCTCCTGAATGCTTTCTTGCGGCAAACCCGTTGCATCGGCGGCCCGACGCGCCAGTTCGGCCAGAAGATGCGGCTTGTCCACGACGCGCGGTACGGTGACGACCCGCGCGGGGATGAGACGTTGGCAAAGGTCCAGCTCGTCGCATTCGCCGAGCGCCGCCCCGAGGCGCGCCGGTGTCAGTCCGGCGCGCTCAGGCGGTAACCGACCCCGGTCTCGGTCAGGATGTGGTGGGGCCGCTCCGGATCGGGCTCGATCTTCTGGCGCAGCTGGCGGATGTAGATGCGCAGATACTGGATGTCGGTCTCGCCGCCCCACACCTCCTTCAGGATGAGGCGGTGGGTCAGCACCTTGCCGGCATGCGCCACCAGCAGCCGCAGCAGGTCGTATTCGCGCGGCGACAACCTCACCTCCGTCCCCTGCACCGTCACGATCCGCCGCACCAGATCGACCGCCAGGGCGCCGCTGCGGAACACCGGCTTCTCGCCCTGCTGCTGCAGCTTGTGACGCATGGCGGCGCGGATGCGGGCCAGCAGCTCGTCGACGCCGAAGGGCTTGGTCACGTAGTCGTCGGCGCCGAGATCGAGCGCCTCGACCTTGCCGGCCTCGTCGGCCCGGCTGGACAGCACGATGATCGGCAGGGACGCGCCGCCGCCGCGCAGGCGCCGGATCACCTCCAGACCGTCGACGCCCGGCAGCCCAAGGTCGAGCACCAGCACATCGGGAAGCCGCCGCCGGACCTCATCCAGCGCCTTGGCGCCGTCCTCGGCCTCGGTGATGTCGTAGCCCTGGGCAGACAGGCTGGTGCGCAGGAAGCGGCGGATCGGCGGCTCGTCGTCGACGACGAGCACCCGCAACGGTGCGGACTCCGATTTCATCACGCGGCCTCCTCATCCAGTCCAGGGTCAGGTTCGGGGTCCAGCCCGGGCATCCCGGCGGCTTCGGGAAGGGTCAGAGAGAAGACGGCCCCGCTCCGGTCCCGGCGGTTGCCGGCGGCGATGGTTCCGCCCATCGCCTCCACGAAGCCCCGGCAGATCGCCAGCCCGAGGCCCGTGCCGGCCCGCTGCCGGTCCTGGGCGTGGACACGATAGAACTTGTCGAAGATGCGGTCCACATCCTCGGGCGGTATTCCGTCGCCCTCGTCCAGCACCTCGATGCGCACGCGCCCGTCTTCCCGCCATGCCCGCACCGTGATCGGCGAGCCGTCCGGCGCGTATTTGCCGGCGTTGTCGAGCAGGTTGAACAGGACCTGCTCGAACAGCACCGCGTCGATCTCGACCATCGGCAGGCCGGCGGCGAGGTCGATCTCCACCCGATGCCCGGCGAGGATCCGGCGCACCCGTTCCAGCGCGCTGCCGACCACCTCGGCCGGATCGACCGCGCCGGTGCGCGGCCGGATCGCCCCGGATTCCAGCCGGGTCATGTCGAGAAGGTTGGCGATGAAGCGGTTCAGCCGCTCGGCCTCCTCCTGGATCGTCATGGCCAGCTCCCGGCGGGCGGCCTCGTCGAGCATCGGCCCGTAGCCGCTGAGGCTGGTGGCCGAGCCGAGGATGGAGGCCAGCGGCGTGCGCAGATCGTGCGAGATCGAGGTGAGCAGCGCCGAGCGCAGCCGTTCGGTCTCCGCCGCCAGCTTGGCGCGGTCGACGTCCTCGGCGAGCGTCACCCGCTCGATCGCCAGGGCGGCCTGATCGATCAGCGCGTCGAGCAGCCGGCGCTGGTCGGGGGTCAGCAAGCCGCCGGGCCGCCCCCCGCTTCCGCCGGTGTCGATGCCGACGACGCCGACCGGGCCACGCCCGGTGCGCATCGGCAGGAACAGCCACTTGGCGCCGGGCAGCGTGTCGGCGCCCCGGCCGGTCGGCCGGTTGTTCTCCCAGGCCCAGACCGCCGCCGCCAGATCGGCGTCCGCGATGACGTCCTCGGGCGGGTAGCCGGCGCGCACCGCCACGCTGCCGCCATCGGGAAGCAGCAACACGACATGGACCTTCAGCATCGCCGCGATCTGGTAGGCGGTGGCCCACAGCAGGTCGTCCATGGTGACGACGCCGGCCAGCTTGCGGCTGAACAGGTAGAGGTCCTCGGTGGTCTTCGCCCTTGCCCTTGCCGTCACCGCCTGGGACCGCACGCGGGCGGTCAGGTTGCTGGCGATCACCGCGACCACCGCGAAGAAGAACAGCGCGACGATGTTCTCGGGATCGGAGACGTCGAGCGTGTAGAGCGGCGGCAGGAAGAAGTAGTTGAAGGTCAGCACGCTGGCGACGCTGGCGTAGAGCGACGGCCCCAGCCCGCCGGTGACCGCGCTGGCCAGCACGGCGGTGAGGAAGACCAGCGCCATGTTGTTCAGCGCCAGCACCCGTTGCAGCGCCTCGCCGACGCCGAGCGCCGCCACGACGTAGCCGGTGCTGGCGACGTAGGGCCACCACGCGCCGGGCCGCCGCCGGGCCGTGGCGGTCTTGACCGTCTTGGGCGGGATCGGCTCGCCGGAGGTGGCGGCGATCACATGGACGCTGATGTCGCCGGCCCGGCGGATCAGGCTGTGCGCCACCGACCCGTGCAGCAGCTCCGACCAGCGCGGACGCCCGGACTTGGCGATGACGAGATGGGTGACGTTGTTGGCGAGCGCGTGTTCGACGACGGTGTCGGCGACGTCGCGGCCCGGCACCGTCACGGCCTCGCCGCCCAGCCGTTCCACCAGCCGCAGCGTGTCGGCGATGCGGTCGCGTTCGGCTTCGCTCAGGCGCAGCGCGCGGCTGGTCTCGACGTGGATCGCCCCCCAGCGGGCGCGCAGCCGCTCGGCTTGGCGGCGGGCGTAGCGGACCAGAGCGGCGCCGGTGGCGTCCTCGTTGATGCAGACCAGCAGGCGTTCGCCGGCCGCCCAGGGGCCGGAGATCGCGTGCGCCTGCATGTGGGTCAGCAGTTGCTCGTCGACCCGCTCGGCCGTGCGCCGCAAGGCGAGTTCGCGCAGGGCGGTGAGGTTGCCGGGGGAGAAGTAATGGCGGATCGCCCGCTCGGCCGTGCGCGGGACGTAGACCTTGCCTTGCCGGAGGCGCTGGATCAGGTCGTCCGGCGTGATGTCGATGACCTCGATGTCGTCGGCGCGGTCGAGGATCGAGTCCGGCACGGTCTCGCGCACGCGCACGCGGGTAATCTTGGCGACGACGTCGTTCAGGCTCTCGACATGCTGGATGTTCAGCGTCGTGTAGACGTCGATGCCGGCCGCCAGCAGCTCCTCGACGTCGAGGTAGCGCTTGGCGTGCCGGCTGCCGGGGGCGTTGGTGTGGGCCAGCTCGTCGACCAGCGCGATCCCCGGCCGCCGCGCGAGGATGGCGTCGAGGTCCATCTCGTCGAGGCCGTGGCCCTTGTGGTCGATGCGGCGGCGCGGGATCGCCTCCAGCCCGGCGAGCAGCGCCTCGGTTTCCCGGCGCCCGTGGGTCTCCACCACGCCGACGACGAGGTCGATCCCCTCGCGGCGCCGGCCTTGCGCCGTCTGCAGCATCTCGAAGGTCTTGCCCACGCCGGGGGCGGCGCCGAGGAAGATCTTGAGCCGGCCGCGCGCCTCCCGCGCCGCTTGGCGCAGCAGCGCGTCCGGCGATGGCCGGCCGTTGCGGTGGTCGGAATGGCCCTCGGTCATCGCGTCGTTCTCATCCGGGAAGGGCTCCCTCTCCCGCCCCGGGAGAGGGCTTTGCCATCGTCAGGCCCTGCTACCGTCCCCCGGCGGCCTTGTCCAGGGCGAGGTTGAGCCTCAGCACGTTGACCGTTGGTTCGCCGAGAAACCCCAGGGCGCGCGGCGTCGTGTTGGCGGCGGCCACCTGGCGGACCGCCGCCTCCGTCATTCCGCGCGCCTTGGCGACGCGCGGCACCTGGAAATCGGCGGCGGCCGGCGACAGATCGGGGTCGAGACCGCTTCCCGAGGCGGTCACCAGCTCCACGGGCACCGGCACGCCCGGATTCTCCGCCTTGAGCCGTTCGGCCTCGGCCTGGACCCGCTCGACCAGGGCCTTGGAGGTCGGGCCGAGGTTGGAGCCGCCGGAGTTCGCGGCGTTGTAGGGCTGGGACACGGTCTTGGACGGATCCGCCGGGTCGGGGCCGCCGGTCGCCGACGGGCGCGGCTGGAAATAGCGCGCGCCGGTGAAGGGCTGGCCGATCCGCTCCGACCCGATCACCGCCCCGCCGCGCTCGATCAGGCTCCCCTGGGCCTGATGGGGAAACAAACCTTGAGCGATGCCGGTGACGGACAGCGGATAGACGAGACCGGTGACGACCGTCAGGGCGGCGGTCATCACCAGGGCGGGACGCAGTTCTTTCAGCATGATGTCCGTTTCCTTCAGACGAGGCCGATGGCGGTGACGAGCAGGTCGATCGCCTTGATGCCGGCGAAGGGAACCGCCAGACCGCCCAGACCGTAGATCAGCAGGTTGCGCCGCAGCAGCGCCCCGGCGCCCACCGCGCGGTACGGGACGCCCCGCAGGGCCAGCGGGATCAGCGCGACGATGATCAGCGCGTTGAAGATGATCGCCGACAGGATGGCGCTCTCCGGGCTCGCCAGCCCCATGACGTTCAGCGCGCCGAGCTGCGGGTAGAAGGCGAGGAACATCGCCGGGATGATGGCGAAGTACTTGGCCACGTCGTTGGCGATGGAGAAGGTGGTCAACGCGCCGCGCGTCATCAGCAGTTGCTTGCCGATCGCGACGATCTCGATCAGCTTGGTCGGGTCGCTGTCGAGGTCCACCATGTTGCCGGCCTCGCGCGCCGCCATGGTGCCGGTGTTCATCGCCACCCCGACGTCGGCCTGGGCGAGCGCGGGGGCGTCGTTGGTGCCGTCGCCGCACATGGCGACCAGCTTGCCCTTCGCCTGCTCGTCGCGGATCAGCTGGAGCTTGGCCTCCGGCGTCGCCTGGGCCAGGAAATCGTCGACCCCGGCCTCGGCGGCGATGGCGGCGGCGGTCATCGGGTTGTCGCCGGTGATCATCACCGTGCGGATGCCCATCTGGCGCAGCGCGGCGAAGCGTTCGCGGATGCCGCCCTTGACGATGTCCTTCAGGTGGATGACGCCCAGCAGCCGGCCATCCTGGGCGACCGCCAGCGGCGTGCCGCCGGCCTTGGCGACCCGCTCGGCGATGGTCAGGATTTCACGCTCGGCCGGGTCGGCGGGGGTTGCCGTGCGCAACGCCGCGCCGCGGCCGGCGGCGACCAGACGGTTGCTGTCCTGTGCCTGCTCCCGCGCATGCGCCAGCACCGCGTCCACCGCGCCCTTGCGGATCACCGTCCCTTCGGCGTCGATGCCGCTGAGCCGGGTCTGGGCGGTGAAGGGCACGAAGAAGGCGTGGAGTTCCGCCATGTCGCGGGCGCGGATGCCGTACTTCTCCTTGGCCAGCACGGTGATAGAGCGGCCTTCCGGCGTCTCGTCGGCCAGCGAGGCGAGTTGGGCGGCGTCGGCCAGGTCGCGCTCGGTCACCCCGGCCAGCGGCAGGAACTCGGTCGCCTGCCGGTTGCCCAGCGTGATGGTGCCGGTCTTGTCGAGCAGCAGCGTGTCGACGTCGCCCGCCGCCTCCACCGCGCGGCCCGACATCGCCAGCACGTTGAAGCGCACCAGGCGGTCCATGCCGGCGATGCCGATGGCCGACAGCAGCGCGCCGATGGTCGTCGGGATCAGCGTGACGAACAGCGCCACCAGCACCAGCACGCCGACCGACCCGCCGGCGTAGGCGGCGAAGCTGGGGACGGTCGCCACGGCGATGACGAAGATGATCGTCATGCCGGCCAACAGGATGTTGAGCGCGATCTCGTTGGGCGTCTTCTGGCGCTGAGCGCCCTCGACCAGCGAAATCATCCGGTCGAGGAAGGTCGATCCCGGCGCCGCCGTGATCCGCACCTTGATGCGGTCGGAGAGCACCTGGGTGCCGCCGGTCACCGCCGAGCGGTCGCCGCCGCTCTCGCGGATGACCGGGGCGGATTCGCCGGTGATGGCGGCCTCGTTGACCGAGGCGACGCCCTCCACCACCTCGCCGTCGGACGGGATCAGGTCGCCGGCCTCGACCAGCACCACGTCGCCGGGCTTGAGACGCGTGGCGGAAACGACGTCGTAGCCGCCGTTGAAGCCATGCCCCAGCGTGGCGTCCGGGTCGGTCAGGCGCTTGGCGTCGGTTTCGGTCCTGGTCTTGCGCAGGCTGGCGGCCTGGGCCTTGCCGCGTCCCTCCGCCACCGCCTCGGCGAAGTTGGCGAACAGCAGCGTGAACCACAGCCACGCCACGATCTGCACGCCGAAGCCGGGGTTGCCGGCCCCCGTCGCCACGTCGCGCAGCAGCAGGATCGTGGTCAGGACGGCGACGGCCTCGACGCAGAACATCACCGGGTTGCGGGCCATGACGCGCGGGTCGAGCTTGCGGAAGGACCCGGCGACCGCCGGGCCGAGGATGGCGGGGTCCAGCAGCGTGCTCGCCTGCGCCCGGCTGGCTTTCTCGGTTCCGGATTTTTTCGTTTTGGCTTCCATGGGATGGGTCCCGATCAGAAGAGGGTGCCGGCGGACATCGCGAGATGCTCGACGATGGGGCCGAGTGCCAGGGCCGGGAAGAAGGTGAGGCCGCCGACGATCAGGATGACGCCGACCAGCAGCCCGACGAACAGCCCGTCATGGGTGGGAAAGGTGCCGGCCGAGGCGGGCGCGCGAGCCTTGGCCGCCAGCGAGCCGGCGATGGCCAGCATCGGCACGATCACCAGGAAGCGGCCGACCAGCATCGCGACGGCGAGCGTCAGGTTGTACCACAGCGTGTTGGCGCTCAGCCCGGCGAAGGCGCTGCCGTTGTTGGCGGCGGCCGAGACGTAGGCGTAGAGCGCCTCGGAATAGCCGTGCGGGCCGGCGTTGGCCATCGACGCGGTGCCGGTGTCGGTCACCACGGCAAAGGCGGTCCAGCCCAGCATCATCACCGGCAGGCAGAGCACGGCGAGCATGGTCATCTTGACCTCCTTCGCCTCCAGCTTCTTGCCGAGATACTCCGGGGTGCGGCCGACCATCAGCCCGGCGACGAACAGCGCGACGATCGCGAACATCAGCATGCCGTAGAGGCCGGCGCCGACGCCGCCGATGATGACCTCGCCCAGCATCATGTTGATCATCGGCACCATGCCGCCCAGCGGCATGAAGCTGTCGTGCATGGCGTTGACCGCCCCGCAGGAGGCCGCCGTGGTCACCACCGCGAACAGCGCGGAAGCGGCGACGCCGAAGCGGGTCTCCTTGCCCTCCATGTTGCCGGCCAGCCCGTCGACGCCGAAGGCGGCGAAGGCCGGGTTGCCCTGGGCCTCGGCCCAGTAGCAGACGGCGGCGCCGGCGACGAACAGCACGCCCATGGCGGCGAGGATCGCCCAGCCCTGGCGCTCGTCGCCGACCATGCGGCCGAAGACGTTGGTCAGCCCGGCGCCGATGGCGAAGATCGCCAGCATCTGCACGAGGTTGGTCAGCGCGTTGGGGTTCTCGAAGGGGTGGGCGGAGTTGGCGTTGAAGAAGCCGCCGCCGTTGGTGCCCAGCATCTTGATCGCCTCCTGCGAGGCGACGGGGCCGAGGGAGATCGTCTGTTTCGCGCCTTCCAGCGTGGTGGCGTCCACCGCCCCGGCCAGCGTCTGCGGCACGCCCTGCCAGACCAGGAAGAGAGCAATCAGAAAGGCGAGCGGCAGCAGCACGTAGAGGGTGGCGCGGGTCAGGTCGACCCAGAAATTGCCGACGGTGCGGGCGGACGCGCGGGCGAAGCCGCGCACCAGCGCGACGGCGAGCGCGATGCCGGTGGCGGCGGAGACGAAGTTCTGCACGGTCAGCCCGGCCATCTGGACCAGATGGCCCATGGTGCTTTCGCCGCCGTAGCTCTGCCAGTTGGTGTTGGCGACGAAGCTCGCCGCCGTGTTGAAGGCGAGGTCGGCGGGCACCGCCGCCATGTCCTGCGGGTTCAGCGGCAGCACGCCTTGCAGGCGCTGCAGGACGTAGAGCAGCACCATGCCGGCCACGCTGAACAGCAGCATGGAGACGGCGTAGGTCACCCAGTGCTGCTCGGCCTTGGCGTCCACCCCGGCGATGCGGTAGAGGCCACGCTCGACGGGGCCGAACACCGGTGAGAGAAGGTTGCGCCCGCCGTTGAAGACGCCGGTCATGAAGCCGCCCAGCGGGCGCGTCACGGCGACCACGAGGGCGATGAAGACGAGGATTTGGATCCAGCCGTTGACGGTCATGGGAGGCTCCTCAGAACCGTTCGGGGCGGATCAGGGCGTACACCAGATACGCCAGCAGGCCGGCGGTGACGAGACCGGCCAGCGCGTGGTCGAGGATCATGGATGCCTCCTCACAGCCGGTCGCAGGCGTGGACGTAGGCGACCGACCCGGCGAAGAAGCCGACGGTGAGCGCCAGGACAAGGATGTCGAGCATGGTTCGTCTCCGAAAAGGCGCGTCCCGACGCCGCCGCGAGCGGGACGGCGGGGGCAGACGCGGACAGGCCGGGCACGCCGCCCGCCCCGTGATCACGGAGTGGAAGGCATGCCCGGCCCACCGACGATGCGCCGGAAGCGCATATAAATTCGAGGAGGGGCGGCGGGCGGCCAGCGTATAAATTCCATATACGCGGCGATGACAGGATCGGTTGCGGCTGCGGCAATACACACGTCGACCGACGGTCCGACGCCGTCGTGCTCTCCGCCCTTTCGGTCACGCGATACCGGACGGACGCGCCGACCAGCAGGATGAGCGGACAGCCCAAGGCATGATCGACGGTCATGGAGGGCGTTCCATGCTCCTCCGGCCGCCGGGCGGATGGTCGGGACCCACGCGGTCAGGCGGGATTCAAACCGCGACCCTGTCGAACAGGACATGCATGACCAGCGCGATCGCCAGGAACACGGCGATGGTCACCGCCATTTCGCCGAACACGTCTCCGGGGGTGGGGAACGCCTCGCCCACAGACGGCTCCGGCACCGTCCCCGACGGTGCCGGCTGCCGGTCGTGCCGATCAAGTTCCGCGTGATCCAATTTCCAAGACATGGAACCCTCGCAACCAATCATGGAACGGCTTTTGCCGATCCCCTAGAAGAGGGCCGCCGGCCATATAAAAGCGATGGTGCGCGCGAGGGGTGCGGAATAGTAACGGGCCTTAGAGCGCCTAACAGAACCTTTCGAGCCGTCTACAGGCGATGAGGGCGCAGGCGAGTGTTGAGAAGGCTTGGTGGATATCAGCGCGTCGTTCATAGCGGACGGTCAGGCGGCGGAAGCGGCT
>NZ_RZIJ01000015.1 GCF_003989665.1 Azospirillum doebereinerae
TTGACGATCAGCAGTGCGCTGGTGTCCCCGGCGGCGGGCGAGGTGCTCAGCGTGGTGATCGCCGGGGTGCCGGCGGGGGCGGTGCTGTCGGCGGGCAGCGACAACGGTGACGGGACCTGGACGCTGACGGGCGCGCAGCTTTCGGGCTTGACGCTGACGCCGCCGGCCGAGTTCAGCGGCAGCCTCGGCTTGACCGTGACGGCGACGGCCTCGGTGAACGGCACGCAGGCCAGCCACAGCGAGGCGCTGACGGTCAACGTGGCCGCGGTGGCCGACGCGCCCAGCCTGACTGTGGCGGCGGCCTATGGCCTGGAGGATCACGCGATCGGTCTGAGCATCGCCGCGCATCTTGCCGACATCGACGGGTCGGAGAGTCTGAGCCTGATCATTTCCGGTGTTCCGGCCGGAGCGGTGCTGTCGGCCGGGGTGAACAACGGCAACGGAAGCTGGACGTTGACCGGAGCCCAACTGTCGGGCCTGACGCTGACGCCGCCGCACGACTTCAGCGGCACCATCGGCCTGAGCGTCACCGCCCAGGCGACCGAGGCCACGGGCGGGTCGGCGACGACGGTGCTCAGCCTGCCGGTGTCGGTCGCGGGCGTGGCCGACACCCCCACGCTGGCGGTGTCGGCGGCGAGCGGCGTTGCCGACACCGCCATCGGCCTGACCATCGCGGCCGCCCTCCAGGACACCGACCTGTCGGAAACGCTGTCGGTCCGCATCTCCGGCGTTCCGGCGGGGGCGCAGCTGTCGCATGGCCTGCTCACCGCTTCGGCCGGGGGCTTCACGGAGTGGACGCTGTCCGCCGCCGACCTGACGGGCCTCACGATCACGCCGCCTTCCCATTACACCGGCGTGATGGACCTGACGGTCCAGGCGATCTCCACCGAGTCCGACGGCGACAGCGCGATGAGTGCCGCCAGCCATCTCGCGGTCACGGTCGGGTCGTCGAGCGGGTCGGGCGGTTCGTCCGGCGTCACCCTGAACCTCGGCGTGGTGGCCGGGGTCGAGGACACCCCGGTCGCGCTGAACCTGCTGGGCAGCCTGAGCGGGCTGTTGGGCTCGGCCACGCTCGACTCGGTGATCGTCACCGGGGTCGGCAACGCGACGCTCAGCGCCGGGGTGCGGCTGCCGGACGGCTCCTACCTGCTGACGCCGGCCCAGTTGGCCGGGCTGACGCTGATCCCGCCGCTCGACGCGTCGGGGGACTACACGCTGGGCGCCACCGTCAACCTCGGCGGCGGCCAGCTCGGGACGAGCGTCTCGGCCAGCCTGGACGTCCACGTCGTCGGCGTGGCCGATGCCCCGACCCTGTCGGTGTCGGGATCAGCGGGAGCCTATGCGTCGGCGATCCCGCTCAACATCGCCGGAGCCCTCACCGACACCAGCGGGACCGAGCATCTCCACTACATGATCGGCGTCGCCGCCGGCGCGCATCTGTCGGCGGGCATCAACAACGGCGACGGTACCTGGACGGTGCTGCCGTCGCAGCTTGCCGGGCTGACGGTGACGCCGCCCTACGGCTTCTCCGGCAACCTGCCGATCACCGTCACCGCCGTGTCGCAGGAGGTCAACGGCGACGCCGCCTACACCCAGCAGTCCCTGACCGTCGCCGTCGCGGCGCCGATCCTGCCCACTCCGGTGTCGCTCCATGGGACGGAGGACATCGCAATCGACCTCGGAGCGACGCTGCTGTCGCTCAACCTCGGGACCATCGCCAGCATCGGCATCACCGAACTTCCGGCCGGCGCCACGCTGTCGTCCGGCGGTTTGCTGAACCTCGACGCCGCCGACATCAGCGTTGGCCTGCTGAACAACCTGACGCTGCACATGCCGGCCCACTACTCCGGCGACTTCCAGCTGAAGGCGGGGATCAAGCTGCTCGGCGGCCTGGTGACTCTCGAGTATCCGTTGACCGGCCACATCGATCCGGTCGCCGACCAGCCGACGCTCACCGTTGGGGGGACGATCAGCGGCACCGAGGACCAGCCGATCCCGCTCGGCATCTCCGGCAGCCTCGTCGATCTCGACGGGTCGGAGACGCTGTCCTTCACCGTCGCCGGCCTGCCGGAGGGAGCCCGGCTCAGCGCCGGTCACGTCGATCCGATGAGTGGCACCTGGACGCTGACGGCCGCCGAACTGGTCGGCCTGTCGATCCTGCCACCGCCGGACTTCAGCGGGTCGATCGCGCTGACCATCGGCGCGGTCGCGGCCGAACAGCTGGGCGGGTCCGCCGTGACGCTGAAGCCGGTGACCATCACCATCGCGCCGGTCACCGACACGCCGGTGCTGGCCCTGCCCGCCGCCACCGGATCGGAGGACAGCGCCATCCCGCTGACCATCGGCGTCGCCGCCGGCGACATCGACGGGTCGGAGACCATCACCGGCCTGCAGGTTTCCGGCCTTCCCGCCGGGGCGAGCCTCAACCATGGCACCGCGTTGGGGAACGGGGTCTATGCCCTCACCACGGCCGATCTGGTCGGGCTGACGCTGACGCCGCCAGCCAATTATGCGGGCACGCTGTCGCTGACGGTGACCGCAACCGCCAAGGACGGCACCGCCGTCGCGGCGTCGGCCAGCGGGTCGCTGTCGGTGACGGGGCAGCCGGTGGCCGACGCGCCGCTGCTGACGGTCGCCGACGGCAGCGGTCCGTCGGGTCATGACATCGCCCTTAACATCGGCGCGGCGCTGGTCGATGCGGACGGCTCGGAGGTTCTCTCGGTCACGGTCGCCGGCCTGCCGGCGGGGGCCAGATTGTCGGCCGGCCTGAACAACGGCAACGGCAGCTGGACGCTGAGCAGCGAGCAGCTCGCCGGGCTGACGCTGACGCCACCGGCCGGCTTCTCCGGCACCCTGGCGCTGACCGTCACCGCCATCGCGTTGGACGGCGGCCTCCAGGCCAGTCACAGCGAAGCCCTGACGGTGACGGTCACTCCGGTGGCCGACGCACCGACGCTCAGCGTGGCCGCGTCCAGCGGCGTGGAGGACCAACCGGTCGCCCTGAGCATCAGCGCGGCCTTGGCGACGCCGGTGCCGGGGGAGGTGCTGTCGGTCACGGTGTCGGGCGTTCCGTCCGGTGCGGTGCTGTCGGCGGGGACGAACAACGGGGACGGGACTTGGACGCTGACGGGCGCGCAGCTCGGCGGATTGACGCTGACGCCGCCGTCCGACTTCAGCGGTTCCCTGAGCCTGACGGTGACGGCGACATCCTCGGTGAACGGCACCCAGGCCAGCCACAGCGAGACGCTGACGGTGACGGTCGCTCCGGTGGCCGACGCGCCGGGCCTGACCGTGCTGCCGGCCAGCGGGTTGGAGGACCAGGCGATCGCCTTGAGCATCGGCGCGGCCCTAGCGGCGCCAGCGGCGGGGGAGACCCTGAGCGTGGTGATCGGTGGCGTTCCGTCCGGGGCGGTGTTGTCGGCGGGTGTGAACAACGGCAATGGCACCTGGACGCTGACAGGCGCACAACTGTCGGGCCTGAAGCTGACGCCGCCGCATGATTTCAGCGGCAGCATCGGCTTGACGGTGACGGCGACGTCCTCGGTGAACGGCACTCAAGCCAGCCACAGCGAGACGCTGGCGGTGACGGTCGCTCCGGTAGCCGACGCGCCGACGCTCAGCGTGGCATCGGCCAGCGGCAGCGAGGACCAAGCCATCGCCTTGAGCATCAGCAGCGCGCTGGTGTCCCCAGCGGCCGGCGAAGCGTTGTCGGTGACGGTGTCGGGCGTTCCGTCCGGGGCGGTGTTGTCGGCGGGTGTGAACAATGGGAACGGCACCTGGACGTTGACGGCGGCGCAGCTCTCGGGCCTGAAGCTGACGCCGCCGCATGATTTCAGCGGCAGCATCGCTTTGACGGTGACGGCCACATCCTCGGTGAACGGTACCCAGGCCAGCCACAGCGAAGCGCTGGCGGTGACGGTCACCGTGGCGGCGGTCGCCGATGCGCCGAACCTGACGGTGCTGCCGGCCAGCGGGTTGGAAGATCAAGCGATCGCCTTGAGCATCGGCGCGGCCCTGGCGGCACCGGCGGCGGGGGAGACCTTGAGCGTGGTGATCGGTGGCGTTCCGTCCGGGGCGGTGCTGTCGGCGGGGACGAACAACGGCAACGGCACCTGGACGCTGACGGGGGCGCAGCTCTCGGGGCTGACGATCACGCCGCCGCATGATTTCAGCGGCAGCATCGCTTTGACGGTGACGGCGACGTCCTCAGTGAACGGCACCCAGGCCAGCCACAGCGAAGCACTGATGGTCACCGTGGCGGCGGTCGCCGATTCGCCGAACCTGACGATGCTGCCGGCCAGCGGGTTGGAGGATCAAGCGATCGCCTTGAGCATTGGCGCCGCCTTGGCGGCTCCGGCGGCGGGGGAGACCTTGAGCGTGGTGATCGGTGGCGTTCCGTCCGGGGCGGTGCTGTCGGCGGGGACGAACAACGGCAACGGCACCTGGACGCTGACGGGGGCGCAGCTCTCGGGGCTGACGATCACGCCGCCGCATGATTTCAGCGGCAGCATCGCTTTGACGGTGACGGCCACATCCTTGGTGAACGGCACCCAGGCCAGCCACAGCGAGGCGCTGGCGGTGACGGTCGTTCCGGTGGCCGACGCGCCGAGCCTCAGCGTGGCGTCGGCCAGCGGCAGCGAGGACCAAGCCATCGCCTTGAGCATCAGCAGCGCGCTGGTGTCCCCAGCGGCGGGCGAAGTACTCAGCGTGGTGATCGCCGGGGTGCCGGCGGGGGCGGTGTTGTCGGCGGGTGTGAACAGCGGCAACGGCACGTGGACGCTGACGGCGGCGCAGCTCTCGGGCCTGACGATCACGCCGCCGCACGACTTCAGCGGCAGCATCGGGCTGACGGTGACGGCGACGTCCTCGGTGAACGGCACCCAGGCCAGCCACAGCGAGGCATTGACGGTCAGCGTGGCGGCGGTGGCCGATGCGCCGAGCCTGACTGTGGTGGCGGCCAGCGGGTTGGAGGACCAAGGGATCGCCCTGAGCATCGGCGCGGCCCTGGCGGCGCCATCGGCGGGGGAGACCCTGAGCGTGGTGATCGGTGGCGTTCCGTCCGGGGCGGTGTTGTCGGCGGGTGTGAACAACGGCAATGGCACCTGGACGCTGACAGGCGCACAACTGTCGGGCCTGAAGCTGACGCCGCCGCATGATTTCAGCGGCAGCATCGGCTTGACGGTGACGGCGACGTCCTCGGTGAACGGCACTCAAGCCAGCCACAGCGAGGCGCTGAGCGTCACCGTGGCGGCGGTGGCCGATGCGCCGAGCCTGACTGTGCTGCCGGCCAGCGGACTGGAGGACCAGCCGATTGCCCTGAGCATCGGCGCGGCCCTGACGGTTCCGGCGGCCGGCGAAGCGTTGTCGGTGACGGTGTCGGGTGTTCCGTCCGGGGCGGTGTTGTCGGCTGGGGTGAACAACGGCAACGGCACCTGGACGCTGACGGGGGCGCAGCTCTCGGGCTTGACGATCACGCCGCCGCACGACTTCAGCGGCAGCATCGGTCTGACGGTGACGGCGACGTCCTCGGTGAACGGCACCCAGGCCAGTCACAGCGAAGCGCTGAGCGTCACCGTGGCCCCGGTGGCCGACGCGCCGAGTCTGGCCGTGCTGCCGGCCTATGGCCGGGAGGATCTGGCGATCGGCCTGAACATCGCGGCGCATCTCAAGGACATCGACGGCTCGGAGAGCCTGAGCGTCATCGTCTCCGGTATGCCGGCCGGCGCCGTGCTGTCGGCCGGGGTGAACAACGGCAACGGAAGCTGGACGCTGACCGGCGCCCAGCTGTCGGGCCTGACGATCACGCCGCCGCACGACTTCAGCGGCACCATCGGCCTGACCGTCACCGCGCGGGCGACCGAGAGCGGGGGCGGGGCGGCGGCGACGGTGCTCAGCCTGCCGGTGTCGGTCGCGGGCGTGGCCGACACCCCCACGCTCTCCGTGTCGGCGGCGAGCGGCGTCGTGGACACCCCCATCGGCCTGAACATCGCGGCCGCCCTCCAGGACACCGACCTGTCGGAGAGCCTGTCGGTGCGGATCGCGGGCGTTCCGGCGGGTGCGCGGCTGTCGCACGGCCTGCTGACCAGCTCGGCCGGCGGCTTCACGGTGTGGACGCTGGCCGCCGGCGATCTGGCGGGGCTGACGATCACGCCGCCCTGCCACTACACCGGGGTCATGGACCTGACGGTCCGCGCCGTCGCCACCGAATCCGACGGTGACAGCGCGCTGAGCGCGGCGAGCCATCTGATGGTGACGGTCACGTCGTCTGGCGCGGCGAGCGCCTCGGCCGGCGTCAACCTGAACCTCGGCGTGGTGGCGGGGGTCGAGGACACCCCGGTGACGCTGAACCTGCTGGGCAGCCTGACCGGCCTGCTTGGATCGGCGACGCTCGACTCGGTGGTCGTCACCGGTGTCGGCAACGCGACGCTGAGCGCCGGGGTGAAGCTGTCGGACGGGTCCTACCTGCTGACGCCGGCCCAGCTGCTCGGGCTGAAGCTAATCCCGCCGCTCGACGTGTCGGGGGACTACACGCTGGGCGCCACCGTCAACCTTGGCGGCAGCCAGCTCGGCACCTCGGTGTCGGCGACGCTGGGGGTGCACGTCGTCGGAGCCGCCGACGCGCCGACCCTGTCGGTGTCGGCCGCCGCCGGGGCCTACGCCTCCGCCATTCCTCTGAGCATCACCGGGGCGCTGACCGACACGTCCGGCACCGAGCATCTCCACTACATTCTGAACTTGGCCACCGGCGCGCATCTGTCGGCGGGCATCAACAACGGCGACGGCACCTGGACGGTGCTGCCGTCGCAGTTGGCCGGGCTGACGGTGACGCCGCCCTACGGCTTCTCCGGCAGCCTGCCGATCACGGTCACCGCCGTGTCGCAGGAGGCGGGCGGCGCCGTCGCCTCGACCTCGAAGGTCCTGGGGGTCACCGTGGCCGCCCCAAGCGCGGCCCTGCTGTCGGCTCTTGCCGGCCTGGTGCCGCTCAACGGGGTGGAGGACGTCGCCCTCGACCTCGGCGGGACGCTGTTGGCGCTCAACCTGGGCAGCATCGCCAGCCTGTCGATCAGCGGCATCCCGGCGGGGGCCACGCTGTCGTCGGGCGGGCTGCTCAACATCAGCGCGGGCAACATCAGCGCCAGCCTGCTCGGCGGGCTGAAGCTGAACATGCCGGCCAACTACTCGGGCGACTTCCAGATCTCGGCGACGGTCAAGCTGGTCGGGGGCCTGATCACGCTCAACAAGGACATCAACATCCACGTCGCCCCGGTGGTCGACCTGCCGACCCTGACGGTCGGCGCGACGATCAACGGCACCGAGGACCAGGCGGTCGGCCTGAACATCGCCGGCGGCCTCGTCGATCTCGACGGGTCGGAGGCGCTGTCCTTCACCGTCGCCGGCCTGCCGGCCGGGGTGCGGCTCAGCGCCGGGCACGTCAACCCGACCAGCGGCGCCTGGACACTGACGGCCGCCGAGCTGGTCGGCCTGAAGCTGCTGCCGCCGCCCGACTACAGCGGGACGATCACGCTCTCCATCGGGGCGGTCGCGACCGAGCTGCTGGGCGGGGCCGGCGTCACGCTGAAGCCGCTGACCATCACCATCGCCCCGGTGACCGACACGCCGGTCCTGGCGCTTCCCACGGCGGTCGGGTCGGAGGACAGCGCCATCCCGTTGACCATCGGCGTCGCCGCCGGCGACATCGACGGGTCGGAGACCATCACCGGGCTGGTGGTGTCGGGCCTGCCGGCCGGCGCCACGCTGAACCACGGGACGCCGCTGGGCAACGGGTCGTATTCGCTGACCACCGCCGATCTGATCGGGCTGACGATCACGCCGCCGGCCAACTACGCCGGCACCCTGGCGCTGACCGTCACGGCCACGGCCAAGGACGGCGCCGCCGCCGCGGCCTCGGCCAGCGGCTCGCTGTCGGTGACGGTGAAGCCGGTGGCCGACGCGCCCACCCTGACGGTCGCCAACTGCACCGGCCAGCAGGGCCATGACATCGCGCTGAACATCGGCGCGTCGCTGGTCGACACCGACGCGTCGGAGGTGCTGTCGGTGGTGGTCGCCGGGCTGCCGGCCGGAGCCGTCCTGTCGGCCGGGCTGAACAACGGCGACGGCACCTGGACCCTGACCGGCGCCCAGCTCGCCGGGCTGAAGCTGCACACGGCGGCGGGCTTCTCGGGCGACGTCAACCTCACGGTCACCGCCCACGCGCTGGACGGCGGGATCGGTCCCTGCAACCAGTCGCTGGCCGACAGCACGGCCACGATGACGGTCCATGTCCAGCCGGAGATCGCGGCGCCGCATCTGGCCCTGCCCGACGTGACGCTGGTGGAGAACACGTCGGTCCTGCTCGACCTCGGGGTCGGGCTGCACGGCCTGAACATCCTGGCCGACCTCAGCGTCACCGTCGCCGGGCTGCCGGTGGGGGCGGGCCTGTCGGCCGGGACGCACAACCAGGACGGAAGCTGGACGATCCAGGCGGCCCAGCTGGCCGGGCTGCGGCTGACGCCGCCGCTCGACAGCACCGCCGACTTCACCCTGACGGTCACGGCGTCGGCCCACGCCGCCGGGCTCGCCGCGGTGGAGACCAGCGGGTCGCTCCACGTCACGGTGCTTCCGGATCTGGGCGACAGCTCGTTGCTGCACGCCGGCTTCGCCATCGCGCCGTCGCTGGGGCTGTCGGTGCTCGGCACCCAGATCGTCGCCGGGGCGACCATCACCCTGGACAGCGGTCTCCACAGCGGCGATTGTCTGACCCTGGGCGGCCTGCACACCGAGACCGACGCGTCGGGGCATCTCCTGATCGCCGGCACCGGCATCCAGGTGACGGGTGGCGGCTACGACGCGCAGCACCACACGCTGACGCTCAGCGGCAACGCTTCGGCGTCGGTCTACGAGTCGGTGCTGCGGTCCATCCACCTCGACCCGTCGAACGACGGCGGCAGCCGGTCCATCGCTATTGACCTGCTCGACGGCAACGGGCACGCTATCGCCCTGGGCCATCAGGCGATCACACTCGACGTCGGGTTGGACGGTTCGGCGACCGGCACGGTTCTGGGCGGCGTGCTCGGGCTTGTGGACGGAGCGTTGGGTGGCTTGGCCGGGGCCGGGTTGGGCCTCGATCTGGGTTCGCTCGGCGACGCCTTGGCCGGCCACACCGACGGCGGGGCCACGTCCTCGCCCGTGGACGATCATCTCCACAACGCGACAAACTACCTGCATGCCTAGCAACAGACTGCGCGTCTTGTGTGTCGATGACAGCCCGTGCATGCGGGAGATGCTGGTTACCAGCTTGGTTCGTCTTGGTTACGAAGTGGTGCCGGTGGCCGATGGGTACGAGGCGTTGGCGGCGCTGCGCTCGGACCCCAGCATCTCCCTGGTGATCAGCGATTGGATGATGCCCGGCATCACCGGGGTGGAGCTTTGCCAGCGAATCCGCGACCTGCCGCGCCCCAACCACATCCATGTGATGCTGTTGACGGCGCGGCAGGGCCAGGAGAACTTCCTGGAGGCGATGGCGGCCGGCGCCGACGACTTCCTGAACAAGCCGGTGGACATGCCGACCCTGTCGGCCCGCCTGCGGGTCGCCGAACGGATCCTGACGCTCCAGCAGCGCATGCAGCGCAACAACTCGCTGCTGGCCCAGGCCAACCAGAAGCTCCGCACCGCCTACCGCCGCCTGCACGAGGACATGGAGGCGGCGGCCCGCACCCAGCGCAGCCTGCTGCCCAAGCCCTCGCTGGCGCTGGGGGCCGCCCGCTTCTCGGCGGCGCTGACGCCCTCCACCTCGATTTCCGGCGACATCTACAATTACCAGACCCTGCCGGACGGCTCGGTCGGGTTCTACGTGCTCGACGTCGCCGGGCATGGCGCGCGTGCCGCGCTGATGTCGGTGATGCTGTGCCGGCTGTTGAACGCCGAGACCTTCGTCAGCAAGGAGGACGGCGTCACGCCCAGGGCGCCGGACGCCATCGTCGCCGACCTGAACCGCCAGTTCCAATCCGACGACAGCGTCGCGGACTACTTCACCATGATCTGCGGGGTGCTGAGCCGCGATGGGCGGACCATGCGCCTGTGCCAGGCCGGGCACCCGCACCCGGTGATCCTGCCGGTGCGCGGACGGCCCCACACGGTCGGCACCGGCGGTTTCCCGGTCGGTCTGTTCGAGCACGTCGATTACGAGACCATCGAGATCGCGCTGGAGCCCGGCGACCGGGTCTTCCTCTACTCCGACGGGGTGACCGAGTGCACCTCGGCCGACGGGGCGCTGTATGGTGAGGAACGGCTGCTCCAGGTGTTGGAGTTGACGCGCGTCGCCCCGCTCGACCGGATGGTGGCGACCCTTCAAGCCGAGCTGCGCGGCTGGCACCAGCGCGACAGCTTCGACGACGACATTTCGATCGTCGCCTGTGAGATCACGAACCCGACACCGATTTCGTAAGGATTCCGAACCGATGATCACGCCGCAGACCATTGGAGACACGCTGGTGTTAAGCGTGAACGTGCCGCGCCTCGACGCCGCGCTCGCCGTGCGCTTCCGCGAGGAGGTTCTCCAGCAACTGACCGAGGAGCCCAGCCGGGTGGTGATCGATTTCTCGGCCGTGACCTTCCTCGACTCCAGCGGGCTCGGCGCCCTGGTGTCGATCGTCAAGCGGGTCGGTCACCATTGCCGGCCGGTCATCTGCGGGTTGCAGCCGGCTGTCCAGACCATGTTCGCCCTGACCCGGATGGACCAGGTGTTCAAGGTGCGGGGCACCGTCGACGAAGCGGTCGCCAGCCTTGCCGAGTGATCGCGAGCCGGAGGCCGGACAGCCCCTTTTCCAGACGGCGGTCTCCAGCAGCCTGGAGAACGTCCGCCTGCTGGCGGACGCCGCCTGCGGGGCGCTTGCCCCCGTGCTGGGCGACATGGATTTGATCAAGGTCCAGATCGGGCTGGTCGAGGCGGCAAACAACGTCGTCAAGCACGCCTGCCGGGATCGCGAGGACCACACCCTTTCCCTTTCATGCACGGTCTCCGGCGGCGTGGTGACGCTGGTGCTGGAGGATGACGGCTTTCCGCCCGCCGTCGACCTGAACCGGAACGCGGCGGCCTCCGGCGCCGGCCCGGTGCCCGACGGGATGGCCGAGAGCGGGCGCGGCCTGTGGCTGATGCGGCAATGCTTCGCGTCGATCCGTTTTGAATCCGGGAACGGCCTCAACCGCCTGTTTCTGCGGTTCGAGCCGGAGGCCTGATCCGGCGCGTCCGGATCAGCGCGGTTCGTCCGCGCTGTGCTCCAGCAGGGGAACGGCGCCGGGCTGCGCCGATGACGACCGCTCGCCGTAGAGCCGATCGATGGCCTCGGCCAGGGCGGACACCTTCACCGGTTTCAGGAAGAACGCGTCCGCGCCGGCCGCCAGGGCCGAGTTCTGGTCCACCATGCGGCTGTAGCCGGTGTAGAGGATGCAGGGCAGGTCCGGGCGCCGCGCCTTCAGCCGCGCGATCAGCGCCACGCCGGTGATCCCCGGCATCGTCTGGTCGGTGATGACGACGTCGAAGGCGTCCGGCTCCTCCTCGAAGGCGTCGATGGCGTCCTGGGGATCCTCGCAGACCGCGACCTCGTGGCCGATCCGCTCCAGCCCGACCGACACCATGTCGCCCATGTCGCCTTCGTCGTCGACCACCAGCACGCGGCAGCGCCGCCGGGTCCGGGGCCGCGCGATGTCGGCGGTGTCGCCGCTGTCCTCGGCGGTTTCGCCGTCCGGGCAGACGGGGATGAAGACGCGCAGGATGGTGCCGGCGTTGGGCAGGCTGCACACGATCAGGCCGCCGTCGTGCCCCTGAACGATGCCGAACACCACGGCCAGCCCGAGCCCGGTGCCCTTGCCCAGATCCTTGGTGGTGAAGAAGGGGTCGAAGACCTTGGCGACGACGTCGGGAGTCATGCCGTTGCCGCTGTCGCTGACCTCGAACATCACGTGCTTGTGGCCGACGCGCGGGGGCAGGGCCTTGTGAACGGACCAGCCGGCGGCGGTGCATTCCTCGGCCGGGTCGCTGTCGCCGTTCCACAGCCGGGCGGAGACGGTGATGCGGCCGGTTTCGGCGGGCAGGGCGTCGCGCGCGTTGATGGCGAGGTTGACCAACACCTGAACCAGTTGGGTACCGTTGGCCATCATCCGGGGCAGGTCGTCGGGGACCGCAAGCTCCAGCGTCGCGCTGGACGGGATCGCCGAGCGCAGCAGCATGCTGACGTCGCCCATGATGATCTTGGGCAAGGTCGGCGTCAGCGTCACGTCGCCCGCCCGCGAGAAGGCGAGGATCTGGTGCACCATGTCCTTGGCGCGGTCGCACACCCGCTTGATCCGGCTGGCGTAGTCGCGCTGCGCGCTGTCGACCGGCAGGTCGCAGAACAGGAAGTCGGCGTAGCCGGCGATGGCGCCCAGCAGGTTGTTGAAGTCGTGGGCGATGCCGCCGGCCAGCCGGCCGACCGCGTCCATCTTGTCCATCTGGGACAGGCGCCGTTCGAGGTCGGCCTTCTCGCTGGCGGCGGTCAGGCGGGCCGACACGTCGCGGGCGATGATGACGGTGTCGCCGTTGGGGCGCTGGGTGAAGCGGGTCTCCATCGCCGCGATGCATTCGCCGAAGGAGGTGCAGTAGTTCTCGATCACCCCCTCCCAGAAGCCGTCGCGTTCCAATGAATCGGTGATCTGGAGTTCGACCCGGCGGATCGTCGTCTCGATGCTCTCCAGCGAATGCAGGTGGCGGCCGAGGATGTCGTCCGGATCCCGTGCCCCCACCATGTTGCAGGCGGCTTGGTTGGCGTAGATGATCTGCTGGTCGGCATCCAGCACCAGGATCATGTCCAACGCCACGTCGATGGCGGCGATCATGCGTTCGACGTCGCGCGCGTTGCGGATGACCATCTCGCGCAACTCGCGCCGTTCGCCGGCCGAGCGGCGCAGTTCGTCCAGCGCGCGGGCGATGTCGCCGATCTGGTCGCGGCGCTCGACGAGATGCGCCGGAGGCGGGATGTGGTGGTCGCCGCTGTCGAGCAGGCGGATGGCTGTGTGCAGATGCTCCAGCGGCGCGCCGGCCATCCGGTGGACCAAGGCGCGCAGGGCGATCAGGAAGAGGGCGAGGGCGCCGAGGCTGAGGGCACCGAACAGCAGCATGCCGGAACTGAGGATGGCCGCCGAGCCGGAGGTTGGGACGTCCAACACGAGGAACTGCCGGTAGTCGCCGGGCCGCGCGGGCAGCGCCATGCCGATCCGGTGGAATTCGGCGCCCGACGGCAGGGTGTGAAGGTGGGAGAAGCCGCTTCCGGCGCGCAGGACCCGCAAATCCTCGGCCGAGACGTAGCCGGGTTGGCTGGGATCGGTGGTCGTCTCGTGCCCGATCTGCGTGGCGTCGTCGCTGAAGAGGTGGACGCCGTCCGGGGTCAGGATCGAAAGCCGGGTGTCGGGCACCGTGTGTTCGACCGACAGGCCGATGCGGACCCAGTCATAGGCGTCGATGTCGTAGCCGACCAGCCCGATGATCTCCTGGTCGACCATCAGCGGCTCGACATGGGTGGAGGCGCTGGCGCCGGGGGCCAGGGTGTGGCTCGGCTTGGGCGGCTGGGCCTGGGGCCGGCCGGTTTCCGCCGACTTGAGGATCAGGGCGCGGTCGGTGTCGTTCAGCGTGCCGGTGCGGTCGATCCGCCCGTCCTGCCGGGTGAACACCATGGCATCGACGCTCACTTCGCTGAGCGAGGACCACGCGCTGGGGTCGACCGGGTGCGGGACGATCCACAGTTTCGGGATTTCCGGCAGGCGGGCGAAGACACGGCGGCCCAGATCCTCCAGCGCCACCGAGTGGATGCCTGGATTCTCGTTGTGCGCCGCCACCGCCAGCCCGAGAAGATCGGCGCCCTGCAGGGTCTGGGAACGGAGGGAGGCGATGCGTTCCCGCACCTCGCGCGCCAGCGTGTCCGCCTGCCCGCTCGACAGGCGGTCGAGCATGCCAGCGCTGGTCCACTGGGCCACGAGGAGCACGACGACCATCAGAAGCGTGGCCGTCACGGCCGCCGCCCGGATCAGCCGCTTCGAGAGGTTGTCGGGAGCCCCTGCGGTCGCTTCTCTCGAATAGGGCATGGGATCCGCGGCGATTTCAGTCATGTCCGGGAGAAGGGGAGGCGGCGGCCGTCACGTGGCGTTGCCGCCGAACAGGCCGGTTTCCTGCGCCCGCCGCACCGCGTCGGCGCGGTTGCGGGCGCCCAGTTTCTTGAAGATGCGGCGGGTGTGGAACTTGACGGTCACTTCCGCCAGTTCGAGCCGCCGGGCGATTTCCTTGTTGGTGGCGCCGGTGGACAGCAGCGAGAAGACCTCGCGCTCCCGGTCGGTCAGGGACGCGTGTTCGACCACGTCCTCGTCGCCGCCGACCTCCTCGTCCAGCCCGGCGGGCAGCCGGTCCTCGCCGGCCAGGGCCAGGGCGATGCCGGCCGGCACGACGGTGCCGCCGTCGGCGACCACCTTCAGCGAGGGGGCCAGCACGCGGCGCGGCGTCGTCTTGGGCAGGAAGGCGGCGGCGCCGCAGCGCAGCGCCTCCAGCGCGATGGAGGGTTGTTCCGATCCCGTCACGACCGCGATCGGGCCGCGAACGTCGAGCGCCCGCAACCGCGAGATCGGGTCGCTGTCGCCGACGCCGGGCATGTGCCAGTCCAGAACGATCAGATCGAAGGCGCGGTCGTCGACGCCCGTCCCGTCGAAGGCGTTGTCTTCCAGCGATCCGACAAAGACGATGTCGGCGCTGGGCCATTGGTAGCGGACCGACAGCTCCAGAGCTTCGCGAAAGAGCGGATGATCGTCGGCGACCAGGATCTTCAAAACATGCCTCCCTTCGAACAGGGCCTCCCAACCAACCTGTTCTGCCGGATCAACCTATTGCCGATAATCTTAATAAGAGGTAATCGGTTCCCGAACAGTCGCCCTCAATGATTTCTATCCTGGCGCGGGTGACTTTCGGGAAACATCCTCCCCGCGTTGTCTTCTGCGGGATGTTGTTAAGTGCAGGGAACTATAAGCTCCGTATGCCCTGCGATAATTAAGCATGTTTTCCGGGGAGATGAAAAGGAGGAGGATTTCGATCCAGACAGCCACTCCCGGACGGGAGGCGGCGCTTTGGGATTATCCTTGATCTCCCAAAAACCAAGCGGCGGGCCCGGACAATTTCTGCGCGTTCCCTAGAAGAGTTCGAACGAATCGCCTTGGCTTGTGTTGCGCGCATAGCCGAGCAGCGCCATGCTCAACGCGTCCTCCATCTCGGCCAGCGTGATTTTCGACAGAAGCTCCTCCGCCCAGGGCCGATCGACGGCGCTGTCGCCCCGATGGACGGCGCGCAAGGCGTTGGCCAGATGCGACAGGGCGACCACGGTGTTCTCGGTCCGCTGCTTGGCGCGGTCCTGGAATTGCAAGTTGCACATGATCCGGGGCACCGTCCGGCCGATGTCGGCGGAGACGGCGGCCGACTGCTCGACCGACTGGGCCAGCGCCGCCGTGTGGTCGCTCAGCGCACCGCCGATCGCCGCGATGCGCTCGGGATCGAGCGCCGCCTCGCCCTTGTCGGCCAGCACGTCGCGCACGGTGTCCATGCCGCCGCGCAGGCCCTGGCCCATGTCGCCGACCGCCTGCCGGATCGTGGTGGACACCGAATTGATCGAGCGCGACAGGTCGCGGACCTCGTCGGCCACCACGCCGAAGCCGTGCCCGTGCTCGCCGGCCCGCGACGCCTCGATCTTGGCGTTCAGCGACAGCATGACCGTCTGCCTGTTCAACTGGTCGATCTGGGCGGTCAGACGCTCCACCTGGGCGACGGTGGCGGCGCAGGCGTCGAACACGTCGAGCATGGCGCGGGCGCCGCCGGTCAGGCGGTCGGCGCGCTGGATGGCGGCGCGGCAGGTGCCGGCCAGCTCGTCGGCGATGGCGGTGAACGCGACGCTGTCGGCGCCCACGGCCATGCGGCGGGTCTGGCCGATGATCCGCTCCAGCATGGCCGACTGGCGGACGGCCAGCGCCGACAGCTCCTCGAAATCGGCGCTCAGCGTCGCGACGCCGTCCTCGATGATGGCCGAGGTGCGCTCCATCTCGCCCGACAGCCCGCCCAGCGCGCGGTCCACCGTGGCGATGCGCCGGTCGGCGATCTCACTGTCCATCGCCCGCGCCCCGTTTCCGAAAAAGCCGTCCATGGCGTCCATCCCCCTGCAAGTTCCTGTCATGGGACGGGCTGGGGAAGCAGCCCCATCACCGTCTCGGCAACGCGGGACAGCGGCACCTCGCGTTCGACCCCGCCCAGCTCCTTGGCGATGCGTGGCATGCCGTAAACGACGCAGCTGCGCTCGTCCTGGCCGATGGTGCGGGCGCCCTCGTCGCGCATCCGCTTCAGGCCGTCGGCCCCGTCGCGCCCCATCCCGGTCAGGATCACCCCGATGCCGCGCCGTCCCGCCGCCGCCGCGACGGACTGGAACAGCACATCGACCGAGGGGCGGTGGCCCTGCACCTTCTCGCCCTCGTGCAGGCGGCAGCGGTAGGCGCCGCCGTCACGCACCAGCTCCAGATGCCGGCCGCCGGGGGCAATGTAGACATGGCCGGGGAGCACGCGGTCGCCGTGCTCGGCCTCCTTGACGCTCATGGCGCTGAGCGCGTCCAGCCGCTGCGCGAAGCGCCCGGTGTAGGCGCTGGGCATGTGGACCGTCACCAGCGTGCCCGGCGCGTTGGCCGGCAGCGTCGCGATGACCTCCCGCAGCGCCTCGACTCCGCCGGTCGACGCACCCATGGCGACCACCGATCCGGTGTGTCCCGCGACGCCCAGCAGGGCCAGCGCGGAGTGGTGAACGGCGGGGGCGGCCGCGCAGGGGCCGCCTATGCGGCGCGCGGCCAGACGGCGCTTGGCCCCGGCGGCGGCCACCACCTTGTCGACGATCTCCCGCCCCAGCTCGCCCAGCGCGTTGCGCAGGTCGGCGGTGGGCTTGGCCACGAAATCCACCGCTCCCATCTCCAGCGCCTGCAGGGTCGTGTCAGCGCCCTCCTGGGTCAGCGAGGAGATCATCACCACCGGCGTCGGGCGCAGGGTCATGATCTTTTCCAGGAAGGACAGCCCGTCCATGTGCGGCATCTCGATGTCGAGCGTCACCACGTCCGGGTCGGTCTCCTTGATCGCCGCACGGGCCTGGATCGGGTCGCTGGCGGTCGCCACCACGGTGGTGCGCGGATCGCCGTCGAGGATGGCGGTCAGCAGCCGGCGCACCAGGGCGGAATCGTCCACCACCACCACGCGGACCGGCGTTCCGGGGGCTTCGGCCGTCATCAGACCTCTCCTTCGCTGGGAACGCGCTCGTAGATCGTGCCGCCGATGGGGCGCAGCGGAATCCGCCGGTCGAGCAGCGACTCCGAATGCCCCAGATAGAGGAAGCCACCCGGCCGCAGCAGCGCCGCCAGCCGGCGGCACAGCGTCGTCTTGGTCTCGCGGTCGAAGTAGATCATCACGTTGCGGCAGAAGATCGCGTCGAACGGCCCGTTGACCGGCCAGCGCTCCAGCAGGTTTAGATGGCCGAAGGAGACCAGGGCGCGCGGTTCCGGCCCGACCGTCACCCGGCTGTCGTCATGGGGCCGGAAATGGCGCCGCAGGTCGGGTGGCACCGCGTCGCGGACCGCCTCGCCCCGGTACACCCCCGCCTCGGCGCGGTCGAGCGCCCCGGTGTCGAGGTCGGTCGCCAGGATGCGCGCGCCGAGCCGGCCCGCGTCCGGCGCCGCCTTCAGCAGGGTCAGGGCCAGCGTGTAGGGCTCCTCCCCGGTGGAGCAGGCGGCGGACCACAGCCGCAGCCGTCCGCCGCCCTGCGCCCGCCACGGCTCGACCACCGCCTCGGTCAGATGGGCGAAGTGGTGCCGCTCGCGGTAGAAGGCGGTGACGTTGGTGGTCAGCGCGTTCAGCAGGCTGACCATCTCCGTCTCGCCGCGCGGCGAGCGCAGCAGGCCGATGTACTCGCCGATGGTCGACAGGTTGAGCGCGCGCAGCCGCTTGACCAGACGGGACTGCACCAGTCCCCGCTTGCTGTCGTTCAACTGGATGCCGGTCCGCTGCCGGGCCAGCTCGGCGACGAAGCGGAAATCTCCCTCGTCGAGATGGATGCTCTTCAAGGCTCCGGCTCCGTTCAGCGTCCGCGGCATCGCTCTGGCGTCCCAACCCGTGGCGTTCGAGGGAAGAGTGGCGGCGTCAGAACTGCGACCAGTCGGTGCCCCGCTTGACGGCGCGGGCGGGCGTCTTGCCGCTGCCGGCGACGGTCAGCGCCAGCGGGCGCTCGGCCCCACGGTCCGCCATCTTGCGCGGGGCCTCGACGCGGGCCGGGGCCTTCGGGGCGCTGGGCACGGCCTTGAGCACCGGCACCGGCGGGTCGCTGATCTGGAAGAAGCTGACCAGCGTCAGCAGCCCGGTCGCGCTTTCCTGCAAGGTGCGGGATGAACCGGCGCTCTCCTCCACCAGGGCGGAGTTCTGCTGGGTCATCTGGTCCATGTTGGAGATGGCGCGGTTGATCTCGTCGATGCCGACGGTCTGCTCGCGGCTGGCCTCGGCGATCTCCGAGACGATGTCGGCGACGCGCTTGATCGAGGTGATGATCTCGTCGAGCTGCCCGCCGGCGCTGTTGACCAGATCGACGCCTTGGCGAACGTGGCCGCCGCTCTCCAGGATCAGCGACTTGATGTCCTTGGCGGCGTCCGAGGATTGCTGCGCCAGGGTGCGGACCTCCTGGGCCACGACGGCGAAGCCCTTGCCGGCGTCGCCGGCCCTTGCGGCCTCCACCGCCGCGTTCAGCGCCAGCAGGTTGGTCTGGAAGGCGATCTCGTCGATGACGCCGATGATGTCGGAAATCCGCTGCGAGGAGCTGGCGATCTGCCCCATGGCGCCGACCGCGTTCTTCACCACCTCGCCGCCGCGCAGCGCCACGTCGCGGGCGCCGAGCGCCAGGTTGTTGGCCTGCTGGGCGTTCTCGGCGTTGGCCTTGACGGTGGAGGCGATCTCTTCCATGGCCGCCGCCGTCTCCTCCAGGTTGGAGGCCTGCTGCTCGGTGCGCTCGGCCAGATCGACGGCGCCGTTGGCGATCTCGTCGGCGGCGGCGGCGACCTCCGAACTCGACGCGATGATCCGGCGCGTGGTGTCGGACAGGCGTTCGGTGGTGGTGTTGGCGTCGTTCGACAGGACCTTCAGCAGGCCGGCGTAATCGTCGCGGACGCGCTGGGTCAGGTCGCCCTCGGCGAGCGCGCTGAACAGCTGGCCGATGTCCTCCAGCGCCGATTCCACCTGCTGGCACAGCCCGTTCAGCGATTCCACCAGCATGCGCTGGAAGTCGCCCTTGCCGGCCGGGTCGAGCCGGACCGAGAAGTCGCCGTTTGACGCGGCGCGGACCATCGAGCCGATCTCCTCCTGGATCGCCTTCTGGGCGGTCAGGTCGGACCATTCCACCACGGTGCCGACCCGCTCCTTGCGGTCGTTCCACACCGGGCTGACGATCAGCACGAAGCTGCGCCCGCCGATCGACAGCGCCGCCTCGTGCCGCTTGGTCAGCGTGGCCAGCATGCTGCGCTGGTGCTGCGGGTTGCGGTGGAAGCGGTCGATGCTGGCGCCCAGCAGGGTGTCGACGCGGAAGCCGGGAAGCTGCTTGGCCATCTCCTCCTCGGCGACGCGCAGCATCTCGACCATCGTGCGGTTCATGTAGACGATGTCGAGGTTCTCGTCGGCGACCATCACGTTGGTCTGGCAGTTGTCGAGCGCGGCGCGGACGCGGACGTTCTCGGTGGCGATGCGGGCCTGCTCGCGTTCGCGGGCCAGGCGCTCGGTCCGGTCGTCCCACTCCACCACGGTGCCCAGCCGCTCGCCGCGCGCGTTCAGGATCGGGCTGGCGGTCAGGCCGAAGATGCGGCCGCCGACCTCGACCTGGGCGCGGTGGGCGCCGGTCAGCCGCTTGAGCATGCCGCGCTGGTGCGCGGGGTTGCGGTGGAAGGCGTCGATGTTGCGGCCCAGCAGGTTGTCGGTGCGGAAGTCCGGCAGGTCGCGGCGCAGGTCGGATTCGGCGGCCCGCAGCATCTCCAGCATCGTCTCGTTCATGTAGATGATGTCGAGCTCGTTGTCGGCGACCATGACGTTGGTCTGACAGGTCTGCAGCGCGGCGCGCAGGCGGGTGGCCTCCAGCGTGCGGGCCTCCATCTCGCGGATCGCGGCGGTCTGCTCCGCCGTGAAGTCGGCGATGTCCGTCGGCTCCCCGTTGGCGACGTCGCGCATCGCGCGGACCCAGCGGGTGTAGCGGGCGGATTCCGTCGCGATCGCCACGGCGTGGAGGCGGGCCTTGCGTTGGGCGGCCAGCAGCAAGGCGGTGCCGATGCCGGCCAGCAGGACGCAGGCGACCAGCGGGGCGAACTCCGCCCAGGCCGGACGGTGGATCGTCAGGCAGGCGACCACCGCGCCGCCGAGGCCGGCGACGCTGAGCAGGATGCCGAGGATCGCCGAGGTGGACGGACCCGACGGGGCGGTGTGGACGGTGGCGGTGGGCATGGGGCTTGGTCCCTTGGTCAAAGGCCCGTCGGGGGCCGGTCGGACGGCGGCGTTAGGCGGCGGCTTGGGCGGCGATGGCGACCAGCGACTGGTCGAGCAGCCGGTCGGGATCGAGGATGGCGATCATCCGGCGGTCGAGCGCCAGGAGTCCGGTGATGAAGCCGGCGCCCTCGCTCTCGTTTTCGGGCAGGGCGCG
The DNA here is from genome assembly GCF_003989665.1 of Azospirillum doebereinerae. Classification (GTDB taxonomy): domain Bacteria; phylum Pseudomonadota; class Alphaproteobacteria; order Azospirillales; family Azospirillaceae; genus Azospirillum; species Azospirillum doebereinerae. The sequence goes on from NZ_RZIJ01000015.1 coordinate 20,754, forward strand.
CAGGTCGGAGGCGCGGGCCTTCAGGATGTCGGAGACGGCGTCCACCAGAATGCCGATGGTGCGTCCGCGCGCGATCAGGATGATGACGACGTGCAGCCTGGAGGCCTCGGTGACGCCTCGGCCGAAGCGGCAGCGCAGGTCGAAGATCGGCACGATGTTGCCGCGCAGGTTCAGAACGCCGCGCACGTAGCTTGGCATGTTGGGCAGCGACGACACGTCGGCCCAGGCCTTGATCTCGCGCACCGCCATGATGTCGACGGCGAAATCGTCGCCGTTCACCTTGAACGCGACGAACTGGACGGGCTGGTGCTCGTCCTCCGCGTTTCCGTCGGGCGGGGCGGGGGAACGCTGGGCCAAAGCGGGGGCGGGGCGTTTCATCATGGCGGCGATCCGGTCGGGGGTCAGGCGGCGGCGCGGGGGGGCGGGGCGGAGGCGGCGTCGGGGAGGGCGTGGCGCCGGTCGCGCGCCATCGCCACGCAGTCGTCGAGGTCGAGGATCAGGCAGACCCGCCCGTTCCCCAGGATGGTGGTGGCGGCGACGCCGCGCACATGGGTGAAGTTCTGTTCGATCGGCTTGACGACGACCTGCTGCTGGCCGAGCAGCTCGTCCACCACCAGCCCGATGACGCCCGCCGTGTCGGTCTCGACGCGGACGACGATGCCGCGCGAGGGGTCGTGCTCGGCGCCGGGAAGCTGGAAGACCTCGGCCATGCGGACCAGCGGCAGCCAGTCGCCGCGCAGGAACACCACCGTGCCGCTGCCGACCACCTCGTGGACGTCGCTCGCCTTGGGGCGGGTGCTTTCCAGGATGTTGGCGAGCGGGATGACGTAGAGTTCGGTCCCGACGCGCACCAGCATGCCGTCGAGCACCGCCAGCGTCAGCGGCAGGGTCATGGTCCAGCGGGTGCCGCGCCCCGGCTCGGACTGCACGGTGACGCGGCCGCCGAGCGACTGGATGTTGCGCTGGACCACGTCCATGCCGACGCCGCGTCCAGACACGTCGGTGACCGATTCGCTGGTGGAGAAGCCGGGGGCGAAGAGCAGGGCGTCGATCTCGTCGTCGGACGGGGCGGCGTCGGCGGCGACCAGCCCCAGGGCGCGCGCCTTGGCCAGAACGCGCGGGCGGTCGATGCCGCGCCCGTCGTCCTCGACCCGGATGACGATGCGCCCGCCCTTGTTCTCGGCCGACAGGAAGACGGTGCCGCATTCGGGCTTGCCGGCGGCGCGCCGGTCCTCCGGCCGTTCGATGCCGTGGTCGAGCGCGTTGCGGATCATGTGGGTCAGCGGGTCGGCCAGCTCCTCGATGATCGTCTTGTCGACCTCGGTCGCTTCGCCGGCCATGCTGAGTTCGACGGTCTTGCCGAGACGACCGGCCAGATCGCGGACCATCCGGGGCATGCGGGCGAAGATCGACTTCACCGGCTGCATGCGGATCGCCATCACCGCGTCCTGGAGCTTGCGGCTGTGCGCGCTCAAGCCCTTCAGGGCGGCGATCATGCGGCGCTGCGTGCGCGAATCCAGCTCGCGGCACAGCTGGGTCAGCGTCGCCTCGGTGATGACCAGCTCGCCGACCATGTCGACCAGCCGGTCCACCCGGTCGAGGTCGACGCGGATGGTCCCCTTGCCGCCCGGCGCCGTGCCCCCGCGCGCGCCGGACGCCGTGGCGTCCTCGCTGACGGCGGCGGCCTGCGGCGGGGTCGGGGCGGGGACAGAGGCGGAGGCGGGCGTGGCGGTGGACATGGTGGCGGCAGCGGCGGCCGGTGCGCTGGCGGGGGCGGCGACGGGGGCCGCGATCCGGGGCGTGGCGGGCGGCGGCGGGATGGGCGTGGCCGGCGCCGGTCCCGGAATCGCGGCCATGGCCGACCCGTCGTCCTTCATCAGGTCGATGCGGATGTCGGCCTCGTCCTCGACGAATTCGAAGACCTCGCGGATGTCGGATTCGGGGTGGTCGGTTTCCAGCTCGATCCGCCACGCCAGCACCGGCTCGGTCGGGTCGAAGTTCTCGATGTCCGGCAGACGGGTGAGGTCGAGCTGCGACACCAGCCGGCCCAGCCGGCCCAGCGCCCGGATGATCAGCAGCGGCTCGTTGCCGCCGGAATAGGCGGTCGGGCGGAACTGGATGGCCCAACGGCGCAGCGCGTCGGGATCGGCCGGCAGGGGCGCGGGCGCCTGCACGGTCACGGCGGTGGTGGCGGTTCCCGCCGCGTCCACGGCTTCGGCCAGACGCTCGGCGATCTGGCGGGCGCGCTCGCCGTCGGCGCCGGTGCCCTCGCGCGCGGCCTCGACCTGTTCGGCCAGCGCGTCGCCGGATTCGAGCAGCAGCGCCAGCATCGGCGGGGTCAGCGCCAGCCGCCCGGTGCGCAGCCGGTCGAGCGCCGCCTCCATGCGGTGGGTCAGGTCGGCCAGAGCGGTCAGGCCGAAGGCGGCGGCGCCGGCCTTGATTGAGTGGGCGACGCGGAAGACGGCGTCGAGCGTCTCGCGTTCGTGGGTTCCGTTGCGGGCGCCGTCGCGCAGGGTGCCGAGCAGTTCCTCGTTGCGCAGCAGATACTCGCTGCATTCGTCGAAGAAGGTGACCCGAAGCTCATCCATGATGTCCGGGGTAAACGACATCGGCTGCGGCTCCCGTGCGGCGAAGGCGGAGGACGGTCAGGGGCAGACGCGGCGGACGACGTCCAGCAGCTTGTCCGGCGTGAAGGGCTTCACCAGCCAGCCGGTGGCGCCGGCGGCCTTGCCCTCGGCCTTCTTGCTGTCGGTGGCCTCGGTGGTCAGGATCAGGATGGGGGTGCGCTGGAAGCCCGGCTTGGAGCGCACGTGCCGGACGAAGGTCAGCCCGTCCATGTTGGGCATGTTGACGTCGGTGATGATCAGATCCACCGGGTCGCCGTTGATGCGCTGGAGCGCCTCCACCCCGTCGCCGGCCTCGCGGACGGTGAAGCCGGCGCCGTTCAGGGCCAGGCGGACCATGTCGCGCATCACCTTCGAATCATCGACCGCAAGAACGTTTCGGGCCATGGGACGCATCCTTGTAGGAGAGGAAGGGGACGGGGAGGGAAAGGGAAGGCTCAGGGCAGCGAGACGCCGGCCATGTCGAGCAGCGCGGCCAGGGACGGCGACAGATCCGACACGGCGGCGGCGATGCCCCGGCGCTCGGCGGTGCAGACCGCGCTGAGGATCGCGGCCAGCTCCGGCATGCTCAGGAAGTCGATCCCGTCCAGGCTGATGGACAGCCGGTTGCCGGGGCCGGCCTCGCGGACGGCCTGGGCCAGACCGTCGACCAGCTTGTCCGTCGAGCCGAAGAATTGCGACACTGCGAGCATCGGGCGTATCCTTCCAGGGTCGGTTTCCAGGTGGGGGCCGGTCGAAATCGCGATGGCCGCGCCGTGTCGGTGGTGTTCTGCAACCGGGGTGTTTCGCAATCGGGCGGTGGTCCGATCCATCCCGCCGACCATTCAAAAATGAAAGAATTTTAGGAAAATCGCACGCTTGTCGGCGGATAGTCCGGTTGGGAAAAGGGATACGGGGGGATAGTATCCCTGGGCCGGCACGCGTTCCGGTCAATGTTCCTGGAAGCTGTTTTCCAGTGTGGGCTTGCCCGGCTGGGCCAGCAGCTCGGCGGCACCGGTCGCCGTGGCGGCGACGGCAACGGCGGCGCGGGCCGGGCCGTATTCGATGTGCGTGGCGATGGCGTACATGGCCAGCCGGCGGCCGTTGGGCTGGAACTCGGCGATCTCGCGCAGCCGCTGCACCATGTCCAGCAATTCGTTGCGATGCTCTTCGGTCATGACACGATACCTTTTTAAAAGAGGTCGACGCTGCCGCCGGCGGTGGCGTTGGTGGCGCCCAGGATCATGGCGCCGCCGTAGCCATCCAGGACCATCGTCGGGGCATGCCGGGCGGCGATGCGGGCGAGGTTCAGCATGGCGGCGGAGGAGGGCGGCGGCTTCTTCCGGTTTTCGCCGGTCATGCGGGGGCGGGCGGGTCCGATGGTGATGGTGAACATCGCGTGCCTCGTTCCATGGGCGGACGTATCGGGGCCAAGCCGCAGCGGTTCCAGGCCCGACCGTGTCGCGCATGGAGGAAGGGAAGCGTCCGTTCCGGTTTGGGTTCAGCGGGAAAGAAGGGGGAGGGTTCGCCCACCGCCGCTCTCATCGACTGTCGGTACTCAATATACCCATTTCGATTTGGGTTGACCGCAGTTGCGAGGGTTAGTCTGGATGGGAAAACGGGTACTCATACCTATCCCGACCTATCCCATCGGAAAGGACCGATCCGGTCCTGTTTTCAGGGTTCCGGCGACGGCGCGGCGGTCTGCCCCCGGAAAAAAGCGGGGTGACGCGTGGCCCCGGATCGCTTATCAACGGTCCAACGAGCTTTTCAGCGGAAGTTTTGTCTTGTCGCGATTTGGCATGTTCTGCCTGCTCGCCGCCGTGGCCGGCGGTCTTTCGGGCTGCACCTCGGACTATTCTCCGAACACCTACGCCAGCAACGCCGTGCAGCAGGCCAACAAGGCCGAGCCGGGGGTGATCGCCGGCTATCGGCAGGTCGCCATCAGCGCCAACGGCACGGTCGGCGCCGTGACGGGCGGGGCGGCCGGCGGCATCCTGGGCGCGCAGGTCGGCTCGGGCGGCTTCAACTCGGCGCTCGGCACCGTCGGCGGCACCGCCATCGGGACGATCATCGGCACGACGATGGAGCACATCACCGGCGACGCCACCGGCTGGGAATACATCGTCCGCAAGCCGAACGGCGAGTTGCTGTCCTTGACCCAGCGCGAGCCCCAGCCGCTGCCCATCGGGCAGAAGGTGCTGGTCATCACCGGCAGCCAGGCCCGCATCGTTCCCGATTATTCGGCCCCCGCCGAAACGCCGGCCCCGGCAGCCGTCCCGGCTCCGGAAAAGCCGAAGGCGGAGATCAAGGCCGAGCCGCTGGAGGCTCCGCCCGCGCCCTCCTCCGCGCCCGCCCAGCCGTCCGGCACCGCCCCGGAGGCCGCTCCGGCAACTCCAGGACCTGTCCGTCTGGCTCCGGCGGCGGAGGCTGTGCCCGCTCCCGTCGCGCCCCTGCCGCCGTCGGGCGATGCCGTGAGGATCGCGGAGTAAGGGGAGGGCCGGCGTCCCACCGACGCCGCTCCGCCGGGCTTGCCTGGACCGGTGGTTTCGCGCACTGTTCGGAACGCCAACCGAACAGTGCGCCGCCCGAGGATCCATGACCGAGCCGACCGCCCCCGCCATCACCAAGGAAGAGCTGGACGTCCTGATCCGCGAGGGGGTGCCGCTGGTCGGCGGCTTCGGCGTCGTCATCGACAGCCTGGGCGCCGGGACGATCCGCCTGCGCCTGCCCTACAAGGACGATTTCGTGCGGCCCGGCGGCACGGTGACGGGGCCGGCGATGTTCGGGCTGGCCGACGTGGCGCTGTACGGCGCGGTGTTGAGCCTGATCGGCCGGGTCGAACTGGCGGTCACCACCAGCATGACCATCAACTTCCTGCGCCGCCCGCCCCCCGTCGCCATCGCCGCCGAGGCCCGCATCCTGAAGATGGGCAAGCGGCTGGCCTACGGCGAGGTGCTGGTCTTCTCCGAGGGCGACCCGGAGCCCGTGGCGCACGCCACCGGGACCTATTCGATTCCGCCGCACGACCCGGTCAAGCTCGCGGTATCTGGATACCAGCCTCCCGAGGCGGAATAAAAAATCCTTTGGTTTCAATGGCCTTGAGTAAGCGGTATGATGATACCGCGAAAACAAGCCATTGAAATCAAAGAGAAACTTTTCCGTTGACAGGGCGTCGCCCAAAACGTAATAAACCGTCCGCTTCGGCGCCCCGGATTCGGCGGCCCGCCGATCTGTGTTTGACTCAACGAGTGTGGCGATGAAGACCTTCAATCTGAAGCCGACCGACATCGAGAAGAAGTGGTACGTCGTCGACGCCGACGGCCTCGTTCTCGGGCGGCTTGCCAGCATCCTGGCGAACATCCTGCGCGGCAAGAACAAGCCGACCTACACCCCCCACATGGATTGCGGCGATCACATCGTCGTCATCAATGCGGAGAAGGTGAAGCTGACCGGCAACAAGCGCGAAGCCGACATCTTCTACTGGCACACCGGTTATCCGGGCGGGATCAAGGGCCGTTCCAAGGGCCAGATCCTGGACGGCAAGTATCCGGAGCGCGTCGTCGAGAAGGCCGTGGAGCGCATGGTTCCCCGTGGTCCGCTCGGCCGCAAGCAGATGACCCACCTCAAGGTCTACAAGGGCGCGACCCACCCGCACGAGGCGCAGCAGCCCGTCGTCCTGGACGTCGGCTCGATGAACCCGAAGAATAAGCGGAGCGCGTAATCCAAATGGCTCAGGTTACCACCACCCTTTCCGGCCTGAAGGATCTGACGGGCGCCGCCACCACCGCGACCGTCACCGAAGAGCTGGCCGCGCCGAAGATCGACGCCCAGGGCCGCGCCTATGCCACCGGCAAGCGCAAGGACGCCGTCGCCCGCGTGTGGATCAAGCCGGGCTCCGGCAAGGTCACCGTGAACGGCCGCGACCAGAGCGTCTACTTCGCCCGTCCCGTGCTGCGCATGATGATCGCCCAGCCGTTCGGCCTGACCGAGCGCGCCGAGCAGTTCGACGTGGTCGCCACGGTCGCCGGCGGCGGTCTGTCCGGCCAGGCCGGCGCGGTCCGTCACGGCATCTCGAAGGCCCTGACCTACTTCGAGCCGACCCTGCGTCCGCCGTTGAAGGCCGCCGGCTTCCTGACCCGCGACGCCCGTACGGTCGAGCGCAAGAAGTACGGCCGCGCCAAGGCCCGCCGCAGCTTCCAGTTCTCGAAGCGCTAAGGCCCTACACGGACCCGCGTCGCTACGGTACAAGCGAGGGGCGTCCCGAAAGGGGCGCCCCTTTCTTTTTGTCTCTTCCATGACTTTTCCAGCGAAGGACACCGGTTTCATGGCCCTGATCAGCACGTTTGGCAGCACCTCCAGCGGCACGAAGATCCGCGTCGGCATCCTGGGCGCCTCCGGTTACACCGGCGCCGAACTGGTGCGTATGCTGCTGCGTCACCCGAACGTCGAGATCGCCGCGCTGACCGCCGAGCGACAGGCCGGAAAGCCGTTGGCCGAGGTGTTCCCGCATCTGGGCGGTTTTGGCCTGCCCGATCTGGTGAAGATCGATCAGGTCAAGTGGGACGGGCTGGACTTCGTGTTCTGCGCCCTGCCGCACGGCACCACGCAGGAAGTGATCGCCGGGCTGCCGAGCGGGTTGAAGGTGGTCGATCTCTCCGCCGATTTCCGCCTGACCGATCCGGCCGAATACGCGACGTGGTACGGGCACGAGCACCGCGCCACCGATCTCCAGAAGGAGGTCGCCTACGGGTTGACCGAGTTCAACCGCCAGGGCGTGCGCAAGGCGCGGGTGGTGGCGAATCCGGGCTGCTACCCGACCTCGTCGCTGCTGCCGCTGCTGCCGCTGCTGCTGGAGAACCAGATCGAGCCGGGCGGGATCATCATCGACGCCAAGTCCGGCGTGTCGGGCGCCGGCCGCGACGCCAAGCAGGCCAACCTGTTCTGCGAGGTGTCGGAGGGCTTCAACGCCTACGGCGTCGGCCATCACCGCCACATGCCGGAAATCGAGCAGGAGCTGCGTCTGGCCGCCGGCCGTCCGGTGACGGTGTCCTTCACGCCGCATCTGGTGCCGATGAACCGTGGCATGCTGGCGACGATCTACGTCCGCATGGCCGAGGGCGTCACCGCCGACGACCTGCGCGCGACGCTGGCCGCCCGCTACGCCGACGAGCCCTTCGTGGGCGTGACCCCGGCCGGTGTGGTCCCCGCCACCCGCCACGTCCGCGCGTCCAACCACGCGCTGATGGGCGTGGTCGCCGACCGCACCCCGCGCGGCGCCATCATCGTGTCGGTGATCGACAATCTGGTGAAGGGCGCGTCGGGGCAGGCGATCCAGAACATGAACGTCATGATGGGGCTGGGCGAGACCACCGGCATCGATCAGGCGCCGCTCTTCCCGTAAGGTCACCGTAAAAACACCAGGCCCGGCGGCGAAAACTGTGTCGCCGGGCGCCCAGTGTTGCACAGACGCTGCAATGCCGATCCGCTTTGCGGGTTATAGAGAATTCGGGTGGTACCCTTACGCTTACGGTGGTTCAATCCCGACCGTCACGCACGGCTACAGACACGACTTGATGACCGGTCTCATTCGCGCCTTCAACGGCACGCTTCCCACCATCGACCCGACCGCCTTCATCGCGGAAACGGCGGTGGTGATCGGCGATGTCGTCATTGGGGCGGGCAGCGGCATCTGGTACGGCTGCACCGTGCGCGGAGACGTGAACGAAATCCGGATCGGTGCCCGCACCAACATCCAGGACGGCACCGTGATCCACGTGGCCTCCGAGGGGCAGGGCACCTACATCGGCGACGACATCACGGTCGGCCACATGGCGCTGCTGCACGCCTGCACGCTTGAGGACGGCTGCTTCGTCGGCATGAAAGCCTGTCTCATGGACGGCGTTCATGTCGAGTCGGGGGCGATGGTCGCCGCCGGTGCCCTGGTGACTCCCGGCAAACGGGTGAAGCGGGGATTCTTGTGGGCCGGAAGTCCCGCAAGGCCGGTTCGCGAGCTTTCCGAGCGTGATCTCGGCTTTTTCCCGGTCTCCGCCCGACGCTATGTCGATTTGGCGGAAACCTACCGGAAAAGCTGATATGGAAGAGGAGCATAGGCCCAAGGAACGAGCAGGCCAGGACGATCGGCTGAGGGTTCGGAACAACTCCGAACACCACATGTTGGGTCGGTGGCTGCCGCGCTTGCACGTGGGCGGATGCTTCGGTTGAACGGTTCATCCCCCGCAGGCACTCTGATGGGGAAGGGTTCTGGCAAGGGAGTGAAGAGATGAAGACTTTTGTTCGCGCTGGTTTGGCCTTGGTGCCGGCCGCTGTTCTCGCCATCGGTCTGGCTGGCACCGCCAACGCCCAGGACGCCGCCCTGGTCGGCACCGGCGTCAAGTGGTGCAACCCGGTGATCGGCTGGGGTCCTTCGGACGCCCGCACCGCCAGCGGCGGCTATGTGATCCACCAGGGCAGCTACCCCTGCCCGCCGGAAGCCGCCGCTCCGGCCGTCGCCCCGGCCGGCCAGGTTCAGAACGAATACCTGGTGTTCTTCGACTGGGACAAGTCGGTGGTCACCCCGGCCGCTGACCGCGTGATCGGCGACGCCGTCGCCGCGATCAGCAAGTCGGGTGGCGCCCGCATCCACGTCGTCGGCCACACCGACAGCTCGGGCTCGCCGGCCTACAACCAGAAGCTCTCGAACCGTCGCGCCGACGCGGTCAAGCGCGCCCTGGTTGCCAAGGGCATCCCGGCCGCCAACGTGACGACCGAAGGCAAGGGCGAGGGCCAGCTGCTGGTCCAGACCGGCCCGAACGTCCGCGAGCCGTCGAACCGTCGTGCGCAGATCCTGCCGCGCGGCGTGAACGCCCCGTCGTCCTAAGACGGAGGGAAACAGGGCCGGTTCCGGGGGTATCGGAGCCGGCCCTGTCTTCCACAGAAAAAGGCCGCGCCCGGTTCGTCCGGGCGCGGCCTTTTTCTGTTTCTTGCCTTGGTGTGACGGCGTTCCGTCACTCCCCGTCGCGGATGGGCGTTCCGGCGACCAGCGACAGCGGCACCACACCGGCCCACACCGGGAGATCCATGTCCTCCGGATCGTCGCAGGGCGGGCCGGAACGAATCTTCGCCGAGGCCTCGGCGATGGGGAAGGCCAGCACGGCGGTCGCCTTCAACTCCTGCGCGTTGGCCGGGCGGACCTTGGCGGCGCGGCCGGGTTCGATCTTCTCGACCAGGGCGTCGAGCGCGGCGCGCTTCTCCGTCTCGTCGTCGATCAGGCGCGGACGGCCGAACAGGACCACCGACCGGTAATTGACGGAGTGGTTGAAGCCCGAGCGGGCCAGCACCCAGGCGTCGATCAGCGACACGGTGATGCAGGCCTCGCCGCCCGATTGCAGGCGGCGGATCATCCGGCTGGCCGAGGAGCCGTGGATCAGCAACTCGTCGCCGACGCGCCAGGGAACGGTCGGAATGACCACGGGGACCGGCGAATCGGTGCCGTCGATGAAGCCGACGTGGCAGACCGGGGCCTCGTCGAGGATGGCGTGGATGGTGGCAACGTCGTGGTTGCCGCGGTCGCCCCGCCGCACGGCGCGGGTGCGCGGGGTCTGGGCCAAGACGGAGGTGTCGTCGGTCGCCTCGAAAGGCGGGAGGGGGGCGGGCATGGCCTGGCGGATCCAGCTGGGTTGCGATGCCGGAGCTTTGCGGCCAAAGTGGTCCGGTTGAAAGGTCCGGTTCGATCTTTTTATGGGGTCCAATTCGAAAGGCTACGCCCATGGGACGCCACGCCCGTCCGGTTCTCGCCAGCCTGGGGCCGATGGCGCTCGACCGTGCCGGCGCCGAACCGCTGCACCGGCAGCTCTACCGCGCCCTGCGCCAGATGGTGGTGGACGGTCGGCTGCGGCCGGGGGAACGGCTGCCGCCGACCCGCGCGCTCTCGGCCGAATGGGGGCTGTCGCGCAACACGGTGGTGACGGCCTACGACACGCTGCTGGCGGAAGGCTACGTCACCGGCCGGATCGGGGCCGGCACCTTCGTGGCGACCGCCCTGCCGGACCGCCCGCCGGAAGGCATGGCGCGCCGGGTCGATGCGCGGCGCGGCGTCGGGCTGTCGCGGCGCGGGATGGTGCTCGCCGATGCGCCGGCGGTGCCGCGCGACCCGCTCGTCCGGCCCTTCTCGCTGGGAACGCCGGATCTGGGCGCCTTTCCCTTCGCGCTGTGGGGCCAGCTTCTGGGGCGGAGCTGGCGGGTCGGTGGGCGCGGTCTGGCGGCCGACCCCGACCCGCTGGGCCACCCGCCGCTGCGCGAGGCGATCGCCGGCTATCTGCGGGCCGTGCGGGCGGTGCGCTGCGAGCCCGAGCAGGTGGTCATCGTGTCGGGCGCGCAGCAGGGGTTGGCGCTGGTGGCGCAGCTGCTGCTCGATCCCGGCGATTCGGCCTGGGTGGAGACCCCCGGCTGGCCGGGGAACCGTGCGGCGCTGCTGGGGGCGGGGGCGCGGCTGGTTCCGGTGCCGGTGGACGCGGAGGGGCTCGACGTGGCCGAGGGGGTGCGGCGGGGCGCCGACGCCCGGTTGGCGCTGGTCACGCCGTCGCACCAGTTTCCGCTCGGCGTCACCATGAGCCTGGGGCGGCGGCTGCAACTGCTGGATTGGGCGGCGCAGCAGGACGCCTGGATCGTCGAGGACGATTACGACAGCGAGTTCCGCTACGCCGGGCCGCCGCTGGCCGCCTTGCAGGGCTTGGACGGGGCCGGGCGGGTGGTCTATGTCGGCAGCTTCGGCAAGGTGATGTTCCCGGCGCTGCGGCTTGGCTACGTCGTGGTGCCGCCCGATCTGGTGGAGCCGGTGCGGGCGGCGCGGCGCCATTTCGACGGGGGCACCAGCGTGGTGCCGCAGGCGGCGCTGCACCGTTTCCTGACCGATGGGCATTTCGCCTCGCATCTGCGGGCGATGCGGGCGCTCTACGCCGGCAAGCGGGCGGCGATCCTCGACGCGCTGGGGCGCGGCTTCGCCGGGCTGGGGCGGGCGGAGGCGGGGGAGGCCGGGATGCACGTCCTCCTGCGCCTGCCGGACTCCGTGCCGGACCGCGTGCTGTCGGCGCGGGCGGCCGCCATCGGGCTGACGGTGCCGCCCCTGTCCAGCTATGGCGTGGACGGGGCGGGCGGCAACGGCGTGGTGTTGGGCTTCGCCGCCCACGGCGTGGAGGCGCTGGAGCGGGCGGTGGGCGAGTTGGCGCGGCTTACCGAAGCCCACCCACCGTGACGAGATCGGGTTCCCGCGCCGGGTCCGGCTCCGTCCAGGCTGGCTGGCGCAGGCTGAGCTGGTGCACCCGGTCCTCCATGTCCAGCACCGGGCGCCGCACGGAGAGGTCGGCGCGCATGGCGTCCTCGCCGGCCATGTGGACGATGCCGAGGCGGCGGTTCGGCAGGTAGTATTCGACCAGCTCGTTCCTTGCGGGGTCGAAGCGCCAGGGGCCGATGTAGTTGCACCATTCCGGCAGCAGCTCGACCGGCAGCCCGTCGAGATAGATCGCCCCGGCCATGGCGAGCTGGTCGGAGGTGAACAGCCGGCCCTTGACCAGCACCTTTTTCTGCCAGCGCTGGAACGCCGCCCAATGGGGCGCGTCGGCCTTCAGCGCGTAGGCCCCGGCGTTCAGCGTCGGGCGGGTCGCCAGCGTCCGGCTCTCCGCCGTGGTCAGCCCGGCGCGCGTGGCGTTCTTGAACAGGATGGAGCGCACCCGCGCAAAGCGCCCGAACAGCCAGTCGAGCCGCAGCTCGGTCTCCGAGAAACGGCCGAACTGGGCGACGATGGCGAAGCGGTTGAGCGCCGCGCCCCGGCGCAGCAACTCCACCGCCGCCCAATCCTGGACCCAGGCATCGGCGTCGATCCAGATGATCGTCTCGTAGCCGGGGAAGTAGTTGGGCAGATGCAGCTTGGCGAGGTTGGCCTTCAGGTGGATGCGGTTGCGCAGCCGGTGCGCCGGGATCTCCACCGGCCAGGGTGGCGTCACCACCGACAGCCCGTCGGCCGTCATCGCGGCGCGCTGGTCGTCGGTCAGCCCGGCGTCGATCACGCCGATGGGGCACTCCGCCGCCGGCTTCAGCGCGCGCAGTGAGGCGACCAGTTCGAGGATCAGCGGGCAGTACCGCGAATCGCCACCGGTGACGATGATGAAGGAACCGAGTGGGGCCATGATCCGCGCGTCGCCGTCCAATCTTTGGAAGAGGGGCGCAGCCTGATGGTGGTACCCAGCCAAGTCAAGCCGCGTGCGGCCCCGGTCCCGGAAGGTCCGGCCTTTGTTCCAGCGGAAGGGCCGTTTCGCCCCACGCGAACGGGTGATGCGCCGGGCGCGTTTGACGTAGGTCTTGAACCCGGCCGTTCCGCCGCCAGTTTGGATTCTTCCGGCCGGTCGGGGAAACCTTCGCCCGTCTGGCTTGTTTGCGTGAGGTGTTCCCGCAACACGTGTCCCCGCAACACGCTACGTGAAAGTGCTGGACCCATGATCGACCGCCAGGACCGGCTTTGGTACAAGGACGCCGTCATCTACCAACTGCACGTCAAGGCGTTCTTCGACGCCGACAACGACGGCATCGGCGATTTCGCCGGGTTGACCCAGAAGCTCGACTACATCCAGGATCTGGGGGTCACGGCGGTCTGGTTGCTGCCCTTCTACCCCTCGCCGCTGCGCGACGACGGGTACGACATCGCCGACTACAGCTCGGTGAACCCGACCTACGGCAACCTGGACGATTTTCAGCGCTTTCTGAACGAATGCCATGAGCGCGGCCTGCGCGTGATCACCGAGCTGGTCATCAACCATACCTCCGACCAGCACCCATGGTTCCAGCGCGCCCGCCAGGCGCCCGCCGGGTCGAACCACCGCGACTATTACGTCTGGTCCGACACCGACCAGAAATACCAGGGCACCCGGATCATCTTCTGCGACACGGAGAAGTCCAACTGGACCTGGGATCCGGTCGCCAACGCCTATTACTGGCACCGTTTCTACTCGCACCAGCCCGACCTGAACTTCGACAACCCGGAGGTTCTGGACGAGGTGCTGAAGGTCATGCGCTTCTGGCTGGACATGGGGGTGGACGGGCTGCGGCTCGACGCCATCCCCTATCTGAAGGAGCGCGAGGGGACCAACAACGAGAACCTCGACGAGACCCACGACGTCCTCAAGGCGATCCGCGCCGAGCTGGACAAGCATTACGACGACCGCATGCTGCTGGCCGAGGCCAACCAGTGGCCCGAGGACGTGCTGCCCTATTTCGGCGACCTGGAGAAGGGCGGCGACGAGTGCCACATGTCCTTCCACTTCCCGCTGATGCCGCGCATCTACATGGCGGTGGCGATGGAGGACCGGCACCCGATCGCCGACATCATGCGCCAGACCCCCGACATCCCCAACCAATGCCAGTGGGCCATATTCCTGCGCAACCATGACGAGTTGACGCTGGAGATGGTGACCGACACCGAGCGCGATTATCTCTGGAATTTCTACGCGTCCGACCGCCGGATGCGGATCAACCTCGGCATCCGCCGCCGGCTGGCTGCGCTGCTGGAGAACGACCGCCGCAAGATCGAGCTGCTGAACAGCCTGCTGATGTCGATGCCCGGTACCCCCGTCGTCTATTACGGCGACGAGATCGGCATGGGCGACAACATCTACCTCGGCGACCGCGACGGCGTGCGCACGCCCATGCAATGGTCGATCGACCGCAACGGCGGCTTCTCGCGCGCCGATCCGGCACGGCTGTTCCTGCCCGCCGTGCTCGACCCGATCTACGGCTATCAGGCGGTGAACGTCGAGGCGCAAACGCGCAACCCCTCCTCGCTGCTGAACTGGATGAAGCGGCTGGTCGCGGTGCGCAAGCAGCGCCAATGCTTCGGGCGCGGCTCCTTCAACCTGCTCTACCCCGGCAACCGCAAGGTGCTGGCCTACACCCGCTGCCTGGAGACCGAGAACGGCAACGAGATCGTGCTGTGCGTCGCCAACCTGTCGCGCTCGGCCCAGGCGGTGGAGCTGGATCTCAAGACCTTCAAGGGCCGCATTCCGGTGGAGTTGCTGGGCCGCGCCGTCTTCCCGCCGGTCGGCGAGCTGCCCTACCTGCTGACGCTGCCGGCCTACGGCTTCTACTGGTTCACCCTGGCCGTCGAGGCCGAGCTGCCGACGTGGCATGAGACCCTGCCGGAGCCGGTGCCCGACCTGCTGACCGTCGTCATGCGCGACGGCTGGAAGAGCCTGACCGTCGGACGGGCGGGCGACGAGCTGGGCCGCGACATCCTTCAGGTCTACCTGCCCAAGCAGCGCTGGTTCGCCGCCAAGGACCAGCGCATCGCCTCTTCCCACGTCACCCTGGCCGCCGAACTGAAGGGGGTCGGCGAGAAGGCCGGTCCGGACGGTTTCATGCTGGTGCGGGTCGAGGTCGCGCTCGGCGGCGACACCGCGCCGCAGACCTATTTCCTGCCGCTGGCGATGAGCTGGGAAGGGGCCGCCGGCTCCACCGGCTGGCCGCTGCTGCCCTACACGCTGGCCAAGGTGCGGCGCGGGCCGAAGACCGGCGCGCTCTACGACGCGGTGCAGGCCGACGGCTTCATCCTGTCGCTGCTCGACGCACTGCGCCAGGGCAAGGCGCTGCCCGCCACGGGCGGCACCGGGACGATCCGCTTCACGCCCACGCAGCAGCTCGCCGCCGTCGAGCTGTCGGCGGAGCCGGAGGTGCGGCGCCTGGGCGTCGAGCAGAGCAACAACTCGGTGCTGGTGGACAGCCAGATCGTGGTCAAGGTGCTGCGCCGTCTGGTCGAGGGCGAGCATCCCGAGATCGAGATGGGCCGCTACCTGACCGAGGTCGCCGGCTTCGTCAACACCCCGGCCCTGTTGGGCGCGGTGGAGCACATCGCCGCCGACGGCACGCCGACCGCGCTGGCGGTGGTGCAGAGCTTCGTCCGCAACCAAGGCGACGGCTGGGCCAGCACGGTGGAGACGTTGGAGCGCGAGCTGGAGGACGTGCGCCTGGGCGTCGGCGCCACGACCGAGGAGACGGCGGAGGTCAGCGAGCCGTTCAACATGCATCTGACCATGATGACCACGCTCGGCCAGCGCACCGCCGAACTGCACCGCGCGCTGGCGCAGACCACCGGCAACGCGGCCTTCGATCCGGAGCCGATCACCGTCGACGACCTGAAACGCTGGGCCAACGACGCCCGCACCCAGGCTGAGGCGGCCTTCGCGGCGCTGCCCGGCGCGCTCGACCGCTTGGCGCCCGGCGTGCGCGCGGACGCCGAACGGCTGCTGACCCGCCGCGAGGAGGCGTTGCGGCACTTGGACTCGCTCGCCACGCTGACGGTGGACAGCGTCAAGACCCGCACCCACGGCGATTACCATCTGGGTCAGGTGGTGCGCGCCCAGAACGACTGGTACATCCTCGATTTCGAGGGCGAGCCGGTGAAGACGCTGGAGGAGCGCCGGGCCAAGCACAGCCCGCTGCGCGACGTGGCCGGGATGATGCGGTCGTTCAACTACGCCGCCTGGGCGGCGCTGTTCCGGCTGGACGGCGCCACCGACCTCGGCGAGCCGGTCCACGCCGCCGCCCGCGCGTGGGAGCGGCAAAGCGTGGACGCCTTCCTCGACGGCTACCGCACCGCCATCGAGGGCAGCCCCGGCTGGCCGACCGGCCATGGCTCGGCGCGCGGCCTGCTGACGCTGTTCCTGCTGGAGAAGGCGTTCTACGAGATCGCCTACGAGGCGGCCCATCGTCCGGGCTGGATCGGCATCCCGGTCAAGGGCGTGCTGGGGCTGCTCGACGCGGAGTGAGGGTGGGGGCGCCGTAGCCCCCTCCCTAACCCTCCCCCGCTTCGCGGGAGAGGGGACTGCCGCTGCACCTTTGCAAAGTTCCCGGCCCCCTCTCCCGCGAAGCGGGGGAGGGGCGGGGAGGGGGCACGCGGCCTACGCTCCCCCTGGCCGATTGGCCGATGCGCCGGCGATGGTGTGACGATGCCGGCCTCTGTATGTTCACCACGGATCAAGACGAAGGGCAGGAGTTCAGCCGATGGCGAGCGATATCAGCACGGACACGCGCAGGACCCGCGCCACCGATTCCCGTGATCCGGCGTTGCGGGCGGCGGCCGAGGCCATCGCGCGGGCCGACCATGGCGATCCCTTCGCCGTTCTGGGAATGCACCAGAACGGCCCCGACGCTCCGGTCGAGCTTCGCGCCTTCGTGCCCGGCGCCCAGCGCCTGTGGGTGATCGACAGCGCCACCGGCCAGCCGGCGGGCGAGGCGGAGCGTATGCTGGAGGACGGCTTCTTCCACGCCGTGCTGCCCGACCGCACCCAGCGTTTCCGCTACCGGCTGCGCGCCGAATACCCGCTGGCGACCCAGGAGTTCGAGGACGCCTACCGCTTCGGCAACGTGCTGGGCGAGTTGGACGTCCATCTGCTGGCCGAAGGCACCCATCTGCGCGCCTTCGAGCGGCTGGGCGCCCACCCGCGCACCGTCGACGGGGTGGACGGCGTCGCCTTCGCGGTCTGGGCGCCCAGCGCCCGCAACGTCAGCGTCATCGGCGAATTCAACAACTGGGACGGCCGCCGGCTGCCGATGCGCCGCCGGGTCGAGGCGGGCGTCTGGGAAATCTTCGTGCCCCACGCCACCACCGGCCAACGCTACAAGTTCGAGGTGCGCGGGTCGGACGGCAACCTGCTGCCGCAGAAGGCCGACCCCTACGCCTTCCGGGCGGAGATGCGGCCCGCCACCGCCTCGGTCGTCCACGGCCTGCCCGCCTACCAGTGGCGCGACGCCGAGTGGCAGAGCCGCCGCGCCGCGACCTCCGACCGCAACGCGCCGGTGTCGATCTACGAGGTGCATCTGGGCTCCTGGGCGCGGGTGCCCGAGGAGGAGGACCGCTTCCTGACCTACCAGGAGCTGTCCGAACGCCTGATCCCCTACGTCAAGACCCTCGGCTTCACCCACATCGAACTGCTCCCGATCACCGAGCATCCCTTCGACGGCTCCTGGGGCTACCAGCCCATCGGCATGTACGCGCCGACCAGCCGCCACGGCTCGCCGGAGGACTTCAAGGCCTTCGTGGATTCCTGCCACCGCGCCGGCATCGGCGTGCTGCTGGACTGGGTGCCGGGCCATTTCCCGACCGACCAGCACGGGCTGGGGCTGTTCGACGGCACCCATCTCTACGAGCACGCCGACCCGCGCCAGGGCTTCCACCAGGACTGGAACACCCTGATCTACAATTTCGGCCGGACGGAGGTGCAGAACTTCCTGCTCGGCAACGCGCTGTTCTGGCTGGACCAGTACCGGCTGGACGGGCTGCGCGTGGATGCCGTCGCGTCCATGCTCTACCTCGACTACAGCCGCAAGGAGGGGGAGTGGATCCCCAACACGTTCGGCGGGCGCGAGAACCTGGAATCCATCGCCTTCCTCAAGCGCATGAACGAGCTGGTCTACGAGCGGAACGCCGGCGCCATGACGGTGGCGGAGGAATCGACCTCCTGGCCGATGGTGTCGAAGCCGACCTATCTGGGCGGCCTGGGGTTCGGCTACAAATGGAACATGGGCTGGATGCACGACACCCTGGCCTACATGCAGAACGACCCGATCCACCGGCGCTACCATCACCACCAGATGACCTTCGGGCTGATCTATCAGTTCTCGGAGAACTTCGTCCTGCCGCTCAGCCATGACGAGGTGGTGCATGGCAAGGGCTCGCTGATCAACAAGATGCCGGGCGACGACTGGCAGAAATTCGCCAATTTGCGCGCCTATTACGGCTTCATGTTCGCCCATCCCGGCAAGAAGCTGCTGTTCATGGGCGGCGAGTTCGCCCAGCGGCGGGAATGGAGCGAGGCCCGCAGCCTCGACTGGCACCTGCTGGAGGAGCCGCTGCACCGTGGCGTCCGCGACCTGATCCGCGACCTCAACGGGCTGTACCGCGAGCTGGCGCCGCTGCACAAGACCGACTGCGACCCGTCCGGCTTCGAGTGGATCGAGTCGAACGACAACGAGAACTCGATCTTCACCTTTCTGCGCAAGGCCGACGATCCGGACCACCTCGTCATCGCGGTGTGCAACTTCACGCCCATCCCGCGCGAAGGCTACCGCGTCGGCGTGCCGTTGCCCGGCCGCTACGTGGAACGGCTGAACACCGACGCCCCGGAATACGGCGGCAGCGGCGTCGGCAACGGCGGCGCGGTGGAGGCGGAGGAGGTGCCCTGGCACGGCCGCACCCACTCCCTGAACCTGACGGTGCCGCCGCTGGGCACCCTGATCCTGGAGCGACGCAAGGAATGAGCGGGTTCTAATAATAGGCGATTCCGCCAAGCGCCCTTGACGAAGGTGGGGGGAGGCTTTCTTATTGGATCCGTTGATTTCTGTGTGAGATCCCGGCCCGACGATGCCCCCCATACCCGCCCGCACCACCGTCTGGCCCGGCAAACCGCACCCGCTGGGGGCGACCTGGGACGGGTTCGGCGTCAACTTCGCGCTCTTCTCCGCCCACGCCGAGCGGGTGGAGCTGTGCCTGTTCGACAAGACCGGCCAGCGCGAGGTCGAGCGGATCACCCTGCCCGAACACACCGACGAGGTCTGGCACGGCTACCTGCCGGACGCCCGGCCCGGCCAGCTCTACGGCTACCGCGTCCACGGCCCCTACGAGCCGGAGGAGGGGCACCGCTTCAACCCGAACAAGCTGCTGCTCGACCCCTACGCCCGCGCGCTGTTCGGCGGCTTCAAATGGTCGGACGCCCATTACGGCTACCGGGTCGGCTCGACGCGCGAGGATCTGTCCTTCGACCGGCGCGACAACGCGCGCGGCATGCCGAAATGCCGGGTGGTGGACGGCGCCTTCACCTGGGGCCACGACCGCCGCCGCTCCGTCCCCTGGACCGACACGGTGGTCTACGAGACGCACGTCCGCGGCTTCACCATGCGCCACCCCGACGTGCCGGCCCATCTGCGCGGCACCTTCGCCGGCCTGTCGGTCAATTCGGTCATCGAGTATCTGCGCGCGCTCGGCATCACCTCGGTGGAGCTGCTGCCGGTCCAGGCCATCGCCGACGAGCAGCATCTGGTCACGCGCGGCCTGACGAATTACTGGGGCTACAACACCATCGGCTTCTTCGCGCCGGAACCGCGCTACATGACCACCGGCGTGCTGTCGGAGTTCAAGACGATGGTGGCCCGCCTGCACGACGCGGGCATCGAGGTCATCCTCGACGTCGTCTACAACCACACGGCGGAGGGCAACCACCTCGGCCCCACCCTGTCCTTCAAGGGCATCGACAACCTCAGCTACTACCGGCTGATGCCGGACAGCCCGCGCTACTACATCAACGACACCGGCACCGGGAACACCCTGAACTTCGCCCACCCGCGCGTGGTGCAGATGGTGATGGATTCCCTGCGCTACTGGGTGACGGAGATGCACGTCGACGGCTTCCGCTTCGACCTCGCCACCGTGCTGGCGCGCGAGCCCTACGGCTACGACCCCGGCTCGGGCTTCCTCGACGCGGTGCGGCAGGACCCGGTGCTGGCCGACGTGAAGCTGATCGCGGAGCCGTGGGACGTCGGCCCCGGCGGCTACCAGGTCGGCAACTTCCCGCCGGGCTGGGCCGAGTGGAACGATCGCTACCGCGACACCGTGCGGCGCTACTGGCGCGGCGACGACGGCATGCTGCCGGAACTGGCCGGGCGCATCGCCGGGTCCTCGGACCTGTTCGAGAAGCGCGGGCGGCGGAGCTGGGCCAGCGTGAACTTCATCACCGCCCATGACGGTTTCACCCTGCACGACCTCGTCTCCTACAACGACAAGCACAATTGGGCCAACGGCGAGGACAACCGCGACGGCCATTCCTCAAACTGCTCCTGGAACCACGGGGCGGAGGGCGAGATCGCCGACCCGGCGGTCAACGCGCTGCGCGCCCGGCAGAAGCGAAACCTGCTGGCGACGCTGCTGCTGTCGCAGGGCACCCCGATGATGCTGGCCGGCGACGAGCTGAACCACAGCCAGAAGGGCAACAACAACGCCTATTGCCAGGACAACGACCTGACGTGGCTGGACTGGTCGCGCCAGGATCCGGCGCTGCTGTCCTACGTGCGCCTCCTGATCGCGCTGCGCCGGGCGCACCCGGTGCTGCGCCGCCCGGTCTTCCTGCACGGCCGGGAAACCGCGCCCAACGGCCTGAAGGACATCGTCTGGTACAACGCCCAAGGAATCGAGAAGACCGCCGAGCATTGGCGGAACACCCAGGCGCGCTGCATCGCCTTGCTGCTGAACGGCCACGCCGGCCACCACATCGGGGCCGACGGCCAGCCGTTGACCGATGGGGTGCTGCTGATCGTGCTGAACGCCCACGCCGACACGCTGGCGGTCACCCTGCCCGACGTCCCGGGCGGGCGCGGCTGGCGCTGCGTCCTCGACACCCGTGTCGAGGACGGGACAGGGGACGAGCGCATGCAGCTTCCCGGACGCGCGATGCTGGTGGACGGGCGGACGGTGCTGGTCTTCACGCTGGTCGAGCAGCCCGGACAGTAAACGTGCGGGGCCGGCGCCCGGTCCCTGCGCCGCTTTGCCATCTGGCGCCGCCGGCCCCCGCCTCGCGATGCTACCGCGACGGACGGGACCAAGCCGTGTTAACCTTGCCGTCGCCGCGACGATTCGGATAGGACGATGCCGGACTACGATTTCTCCCAGGTCGACGCCGCGATCATCGACAGCCAGCTGAACACCGCCCGCGTCTTCCGCGACGTGCTGGTGCGGATGAGCTTCCGCCGGATGGAGCTGTTCGATTCGGTCAAGGCCGCCTCCGGCCTGCTCAGCGCCGGGACGCCGGACGTCATCCTGGTGGACGCCGACGGCGAGGACACCGACGCGTTCCGCTTCATCCGCGCGCTGCGCAACGAGCCGAAGGTGCCCAACCCCTTCGCCTGCCTGATCGTGACGACCTGGGCGCCGACCCCGGCCCTGCTGACCCGCGTCACCAACACCGGGGCCGACGACCTGCTGCTGAAGCCGGTCTCGCCCAAGCAGGTGCAGGACCGCATCGCCAGCCTGATCGAGGGGCGCAAGGGCTTCGTCGTGACCGCCGACTACACCGGCCCCGACCGCCGCAAATCCCCGCGCGAGGGCGCCCAGGTGCCGGTCCTCGACGCGCCGAACACGCTGCGCCTGAAGGCGACCGGCCAATGGAACCAGGCCGGCGTGCGCATGCTGCTGAACGAGGCGATCGGCTTCGTCACCACGCAGAAGCGGGTGCGCGCCAGCGTCCAGGTGGCCTTCCTGGCGGAGTTCGCCATGCCCGGTCTGTCCCGGCCCACGCCGGACCGTCTGGCCACGGAGCATGTCGGCCGCATCGGCGGCTTTCTCGACGACCTGCTGCGCCGTCTGTCCGACGAAGGCGACCACGCCCATGTCGAGGCGGTCGCCCGCGCGGTGAAGTCGCTCGCCGAATCGATCCACGCCCAGGCCGAACGGGGCGCCGTCGAGCCCGGCGACGTGGCGCAATTGCAGACCATGGTGCGTGCGCTGATGCAGGCCACCGACCCAGACCGCCCTTTGGAGGCGATGACCCGCGAGGTCACCGCCGCCGTCAACGGCTACCGCAGCCGGCTGGAGCAGATGGCCCAGGCCAAGGCGGCGGCCGCGCTTGCGGCGGCGACGCCCGTGCCGCCCGAAGCCCCGCTGCACACCGCCACCGCGTCGGCCGGCTGACGCCGCGCCCGTGCCGTGGCGCGATCCGAATCCCCGGCGTCGGTTTTTCCGCTGGACCGTCTTTTCGAACAGACTGTGAGGACCCCGCATGAGTGCTCTCGACCGGCTGGCCGACTTGGTTGGACTCGAACGCTTCTACCATGACATCTGGGGCAACCGGCGCGAGACCTCCGTGGCGACCAAGCGGGCGCTGGTCGGCGCCATGGGCCTCGCCGCCGCCAGCGATGGGGAGGCGGAAGCCAGCCTGCGCGCCCTGGAGGGCCGCGCGTGGCGTCGCCCGCTGCCGCCCGTGCTGGTGCTGGGGGAAGGGCAGGGGACCGACCTGTCCATCACCCTGCCGGCCAGCCTGGACAACGCCATCCTGTCCTGGACCCTGACGCTGGAGGACGGCACGATCCGCGACGGGACGCTCACGGTCGCCGGTGCGCCGCTGTCCGATGGCGCCTTCATCGACGGGCAGGGCTTCGAGCGGCGGGAGCTTGGGAAGTTTTTGCCGATGGATTTGCCGCTCGGCTACCACCGGCTGGCGGTCGCGGTCCGCCCTCATGGCGCCGACGGCGCGGCGCTGGAGGGCGCAACGACCCTGATCGTCACCCCCGACCGCTGCCTGACGGTGCAGGAGGCGGTTCCGGCCGGGCGCAGCTGGGGCATCGGGTTGCAGCTCTATGCGCTGAAGAGCGGGCAGGACTGGGGGCTGGGCGATTTCGGCGACCTTGGGCGCTTCGCCGAGACGGCCGCCGCGCTCGGCGCCGGTCTGGTGGGGTTGAATCCGCTGCACGCGCTGTTCCCCGCCGACCCGAACCACATCGGCCCCTATTCGCCGTCCAGCCGCAGCTTCCTGAACGTCCTCTACATCGACGTGCCGGCCGTGCCCGAGTTGGCCGGCACCCCCGACGCCCAGGCCCGCATCGCCTCGGCCCCGTTCCAGGAGGCTCTGGCCCGGGCCCGCGCTGCCGAGCTGGTCGATTACCCGGCGGTGTCGGCCCTGAAGCTACCGGTGCTGGAGGCGCTTTACGGCACCTTCCGGTCGCTCGACCCGGACCACCCGCGCAGACAAGCGTTCGCGGCGTTCCAAGACGCCATGGGCGACGGCCTGCACCGCCACGCCCTGTTCGAGGCCCTGCACGAGCATTTCTACCGACAGGACCCGTCGCTGTGGATGTGGCGCCGCTGGCCGGCTGCCTTCCAGGCCCCCGACAGCCCGGAAGTCCAAGCCTTCGCCGTCGCCCATGCCGACCGCGTCGGCTTCTTCGCCTATCTGCAATGGGAGGCCGACCGCCAGTTGGGCGAGGCCGCCGCGCGGGGCCGCGCGGCCGGGCTGACGCTGGGCTTCTACCGCGACCTCGCCGTGGCCGCCCATCCCGGCGGCGGCGCGGCCTGGGCCGATTCCTCCATCCTGGTCCAGGGGGCCAACGTCGGCGCGCCGCCCGACCAGTTCAACCTGAATGGTCAGAACTGGGGCTTGGCGCCCCTCTCGCCGCTGGGGCTGCGCGAGGCTGCCTATGCCCCCTTCGTCGCCCTGCTGCGGGCCAACATGCGCCACGCTGGCGCCCTGCGCATCGACCACGTCATGGCCTTGCAGCACCTGTTCTGGATCCCGGAGGACGGCAGCGACGGCGCCTATGTCGAATACCCGTTCCACGACCTGCTGCGCATCGTGGCATTGGAAAGCCGGCGCAACCGCTGCGTCGTGATCGGTGAGGATCTGGGCACCGTGCCCGATGGCTTCCGCCCGGCCTTGGAGCGCGCCGGCATCCTCAGCTACCGCGTTCTGTATTTCGAGCGCGGTGTCGAGGGATCCTTTACTCCACCCGGCGCCTATCCGGTGGACGCCATGGCGACGGTCAGCACCCACGACCTCGCCACCTTCAAGGGATTCTGGACCGGTCGCGACCTGGAGTGGCGCCGCAACCTCGACCTCTACCCCGACGTGGCGAGCCGTGACAAGGATGGCTGGGACCGCGGCGTGGACCGCTGGCGGCTTCTCCAAGCGCTGTCGCGCGAGGGGCTGCGCCCGGCCAGCTACCCCAGCGACGAGGGCGACCAATCCCACAGGCCGGAACTGACCGCCGCCGTCCACGCCTACATGGGGCGCACGCCGTCGCGCATCGTCATGGTGCAGATCGAGGACGCGCTGGGGGAGACCGAGCAGCCGAACCTGCCGGGAACGGTCGACCAGCACCCCAACTGGCGCCGCCGCCTGTCCCGCCCAGTCGAGGAAATTTTGGAAGACAATGAAGTGCGGCAAATTGTCGCATCTTTGCGAGACGCTCTCACTGGCCTTCCCGGCACGAGCGTTGCTTAATGACGGCAAGGGCGGGTTAACAACACAATCTCTTCGATGTTTCAAGCACTTGCGACGCATTCGCAACTTGGCGTCGATGACATGAAAACAGTGGAGACGGAGACATGAAGGGCGATCCCAACATCATCAAGCACCTGAATACGGTGTTGACAAACGAATTGACGGCCATCAACCAGTATTTTCTGCACGCGCGCATTCTGAAGAACTGGGGTCTCCAGCGTTTGGCCAAGAAGGTCTACCAGGAGTCCATCGAGGAGATGCACCACGCCGACAAGCTGGTCGAGCGCATCCTCTTCCTGGAGGGGCTTCCCAACCTCCAGGACCTGCACAAGCTGAAGATCGGCGAGGATCTGCCGGAGATGCTGACCTCCGATCTGGGGGTCGAGCTTCACAACCGCGTGATCCTCCAGGCTGGTATCACCGATTGCGAGACGGTCAAGGACTTCCAGAGCCGTGAGATCTTCGTGGAGATCCTGGCGGACACCGAGGAGCACATCGACTGGCTGGAGACTCAGCTTGATCTGATCCAGCGCATCGGCTTGGTCGGCTACCAGCAGCAGCACCTGCATGGCGAAAGCTGATCCGACTTCGCACCATTGTCGGACCAGTCCATCGGCCGGCCTCCTCCCGGAGGCCGGCCGATGTTTTTTCAGAAAATCGCAAAGATCGTGCAAATAGGGCTAGGCAGGCTTGCCAAGCACTGCTATAAGCCCGTCCACACCACGGGACACGGCGACGCGCCGCCCCGGTGACGGTCTGGGGGATCGTCTAGCGGTAGGACAGCGGACTCTGACTCCGCCAGCCTAGGTTCGAATCCTAGTCCCCCAACCAACCTTTTCAAGAAGCTCTTGTACATCAGGCACTTAGGGCGAAGCCAGCAGGCTTGTCCCCCAACTGTGCCATCAGCCTGTGCCATCGACGGTTCGGCGCCCTTCACGGGGAGTGCCGGGGATGTCGCTTGGGGTCCATCTCTACCGCCGCGGATCCGTCTACTGGTGGCGCCGGATCCTGCCGGCGTGTGGGGCTGTTTTCGGGGATGACGGCGCCCCGGAAAATTCTTCGAAAAAAATCGTCGGTCGGGAGATACGCCTCTCCCTGCGGACAAATATGCCCGGCCTCGCACGGCAGCGAGGGCGGCGTCTCAGCGTCGTGGTCGATGCCGTGCTCGCACTCCTCGGCGAGGTCATGCAGGCAGGCACCATCGACACCAGCGCGCTCCGCGCCCTCCTCCAACCGATCCTGCTCGGCGAGCTGGAACGGGCGGAGGTGGCGCGTGCCCTGGGCGGGGAGCGGGTGCCGGAGGAGATCGCCCGGCGGGTCCAGGCCGAGCTCGACGCCGTCGCCACCATCGAGGACGCCGTCCGGCACAACCGGCTCGACGCCGCCCGCGCGGTGCTCGAGCGCGCCGTCACCGTCGGCCTGCCGGTGCCGGCGGCGGAGACGGCCGAGCACAGCTACCTCGCGCGGCTGGTGCTGCGCGGGCTTCCCCGCATTCACCGCATCAACGCCGAACGGGAGCAGAATCACTACGACGACGACCTCGCGGACGTCCTGCCGCCCTTGCCGGCCAGCAGCATAGCGGTCGGCATGCCGGCCGGCGCACCGTCGGGCACTGCGGTTCCCGGAGCCGAAGGTCGGACCGTCATCGTGCTGGCGCCGCAGGCGCCGGTGCCGATCGTCATGCCTGCGCAGGCGGTGGCGCAGTCCTCTTCGGCCGCTGCCCTTGTGGCATCAATCGACCCCGCTGAACCCAACGGCAGCCCGGTACCCATCCGGACGGAGGTGGAAGCCCACCCGCACTCCCAGGCCGCTCAGCCCGCCGTCGCTGCGGCGGCGTCCGTGCTCGTCACGACGTCCTCTGCCGCGGCTTCAGCGGGCCCGACCGGCCCCGCTGCCAGCGTTGTCGACCGGACGCCCGAAGCGACGGCGGCGGAAGCACGCCTCCAGCCGCAGAAGTCCAGCCCGGCAAAGGACTGGACGGTCCAGCAGGCCATGGCCGAATGGGTCCGCCGCCGTCAGCGGGATACGAACCCCCACAAGACCGCAGCTCTGTGCAAGGAGGAGGAACGGAATTACCGCGTTGCCGCGGAGTTGTTCACCAGCCTCATCGGCGACCGCCGAGCCGTTGAGGTGACGGAAGAAGACCTGTTTCGGTTCAGGGGCGAACTGCATCGAGTTCCGAACCTGCTCGGCCGTGGCGCCTATCGCAACATGACCGGCGCCGAGGCCGTCGCCAGGGCCGACGCGGTGACGGCCTCCCAGCAGGCTGCGGTGATGGCGCGTGCGGAGGACGGACAGCTCGACCGCGACAATCTGGCCCACGAGATGCGCGACGCGGAGGTGCCGCGCCTGTCGATGAACACCGTCAACAAGCATCTCGACAAGATCAAGGGGCTGCTCAAGTGGCTCCGGACGACAATGAAGGTGGAGATCGACCGGGACCTGCTTGGCCTCAAGATCCGCTACGATCAGAAGGACATCGGACGCGCGGCCAACGCCGATCGGGAAGCCTTCTTGAGCGCGGACCTCCGCAAGCTGTTCGCCAGCCCGTGCTGGACCGGCTGCGCCGGGATCGACTACCGGCATCGTCCAGGCGCCAATCTTGTGAAGGACGCCAAGTTCTGGATTCCGCTGCTGGCTGCCCTCGAGGGGGTGCGGCTCGGCGAAGTGGCGCAGTTGCTGACCACCGACATCCAACTGCGCTGCTTCGATCAGGAGGACTTCACCGACTGGGATGTGGATCTCGACAATCCGTCGGGTCCGTGGCCTCGCCTGCGGCGGTTCTCGCCCAAGGATGAGGATGGTGTTCCGACCGTCGGCATCTGGTGCATCGACGTCGTCCCCGATGACGGCAAGAGCGTTAAGACCCCCTCTTCGAAGCGGATCATTCCGATCCACCCGCTGCTGCTCGAACTCGGCTTCCTCGACTACGTCGACGCGCAGAAACGCGCCGGCAAACGGGACCTGTTCCCCGGCCTCCGGCCGGAAAAGGCGACCCGCGCTGGCGAAAACCTTGGGGAATGGTTCAGCCGCTACCTCGAATACATCGGGATGAAGCGGGAACGGCTTTCGTTTCATTCGTTTCGCCACACCTTCGACACGCACCTGTTCAACCGCGAGGTTCCGGATGTCCGGGTGAGCGAGCTGATGGGGCACGCGCAGCACGGGCAGACCCGGAATCGCTACTACAAGGGCGCGCGGCTGGCGAAGCTGACCGAGGCGATCGCGTCGATCAACTACCGCCTCCACACGGCCGTGGTCGATGACCAGCTGTGCCTGGTGCTGCCGCCGGGCGCGTGAGTGAGGAAGATTCCGCAGATTTTGGGGGCCGTCCTCAACGAGCGAACCGATCTTCCCTTCCCGGCACCGCACGAACGTGGTGCCCTCGGTAAGGAACGGAACGCATGACCAACACGATCGACACGGAGTGCATGATCCTCGTCGCCATGCTGAAGCGTGATGTGGAATCGCTGAAGAAGGTGAGTGAAGCAGCCGCTGATGCCATGCTGGCTGTCTATCGGACGGCCGTGCCGCTGGCGAAACACGAAGAGTCGCTCGAAGCAATGCTCGAGGGGTTGAATCAGGCGCTGGACAAATCGCTCGAGCTGACCAAGGCGCTCCGTAGCCTGTCCCGTCGCATGGAGAAGGATGAGATCAGCGGGCACGAGCTGGCGGAAATCCTCGCCCGAAAACACTATCTCGATCGCCGGGGCTACACATCCTGGACTTTCGCTCCGTTGGTGCCAGAGCGCGATCCGGCGCCGGGCGAATAGCGCGTCCGGTCACCCTTTGCCTTCGTGGACGATGCCAGACGCTACCCGCCGCGCTGATGGGGGGCGCTCCCGAAAGCGTTGCCAACGGGCACTGGATCCACGGCCTCCTGCTCGAGTAGGAGGCCGGTTTCCACAATCGTCCGGGCGATGATCCCGGCCGCTCCGGGACGGCGGCTGAGCGCTGTCAGGTCGGCGGTGCGGCCGGCGCGCCCGAAGCGGCGGACGGTCGACGCGTCCATCAGCTGGGGAACAACCGCGGCCCCGAGGCTGTCCTCCAGATGGCCGGCGATCCGCGCGCCGCCAGCGTCGACGTCGCCCCAATGGAACAGGCGGGGTGGAGTCGGGGCCGCGCGGAGCAGATGGCGCAACGCCCGGATCACGGTGAGGCTCGGGAATCCCCCGGTGTAGACCACGCACACGTCCGCCTGCCGCGCCTCTCGCACTTGGCGGTGGAAGGACGTGAGGTTCTCGACCGTCAGAATCGAAAAAGGTCCCTCGCCGTCCCAGGACAGCCCGTCCAGCCATTCGCGCTGGACAGCCACGAAGGGCGGGGCCGTGCCGGGCAGCAGGCCGTCCTCCGGAGCGTTCCCGAAGCGTACGGTCACCGGACCGCTGAGGAAGACCGGGGCCGGGAAACGCGTTAGGCCGAAGCGGGCGAGGATCTCGTCGTCGGACAGCCCCTCGTCCGTCGTTGGCGCGAGGCCCGACGACGGGGCGCCCTCCGCGTCCTCGGCATCGACCTGTGCCACCGAGCGCAGCATCCGCACCAGCCCGGTCCGGTGCCGTTCGACGATCTTGCTGGCGTCGTTCGGATGCGTCGGGAACACCCGTACGGAGAAGGTCCGCGGATCGACGCCCTCCGCCTCGCCGCGCGCCAGCGCCGCGAGGATCCGGAAGCGCTGGTCGATGCCGGCCTCGTCCGACGGCGCCAGTCCGAACGCGCTGTCGCCGCGCGCCCAGCGCCCACAGGCGCGCTCGGCGAGCCCATCGAGCCAGCGGGCGTCGGCCGGCAGGAGCCGGCGGATCCGCTCGCCCAGGTCTTGGGCCTGCGCCGTCGCCCGCCGCACGCCGAGGAACGCGGCGAGCGCCTCCAGATCGGCGAGCAGGATCTTGTCCACAAGGTGGGCGCGCTCGTGCTTGCCCATGCGGACCTCAATGGCGCCGGCCGCTTCCGCCGCGGCAAGCGCCTTGAGGAAGCGCGCCTCGTCCTGGCCGGTCGGCAACCGCGCATAGTCCGGCTTCTCCGCCACGGCCGCGCCGTCCCGGCGCCGGTCGCCCCGTCGCAGCAGGCGCCCCAGCAGGTCGCGCGCCGGGCCGTCGAGGACCGCCGGTGGGCGGGACGCCGTCACCCGACGCCTCCCGACGTGCCGGCCGCGTGCTCCTTGAACGCCGCGAAGCCCATCAGCCGTGGGTTCTCCGAGCGGAAGCGTTCCCGGGCCAGCTCCTTGACGTGCTGCGTGTCGATCATCACCGAGGTGCCGATGCGGGAGATCGTCACGATCGTCTCCATGAACTGCTCGAAGGTCGTCCGCTCCTTGTCGGGCGCGGCGATCACCGTCTGCAGGCCGATGCTCCGGTTGAAGGCGAGCACCTCGTCGATCACCGCGGCGTCCATCTTGTTGAACGCCTCGTCGAACAGGGCCAGGGAAATCCCGCCGTCGAGCCCTTTGCGATCCGGATAGGCGGTCGCCGCGAGGGCGGCGCCGATCGCGACGTAGAAGGGAACCTGCAACTGGCCGCCGGACGCCGTGCCGATGCGCCGCGCCAGGTCCGTCTTGACCACGCCCTTGCTGTTCAGCATCTCGAGCCGGAACTCGAAGTAGCGGCGCGGATCCTCGATGTCCCCGATGTCGGCGTCGGGGTCGGTGGCGATCTCCTGAAGGCGCTTGAGCGCCCGCGCGCTCTCCTCGTCGAGACCGTCGGCGTCCTTGGGGGCGGTGTTGAACAGCGGCATGTCGAAGGTCGGGTCGGACGACCGCTCGATGAGCGCGATCATGTCCCGGTAGCCCGGCGCCTCCTGGCGCGCGAAGCGGTACGTCAGACCATGGAACGAGCGCTTGCGCAACTGCCGGTTCAGTTCCTCGAGCAGCCCGCCCATCGCGTCGAACGCGCCGCGCATCTTGCCGACGAAATCCTCCTTGAAGGTCTGGATCGCCTCCAGCCGCGCCTGGGTGGCCTCGGCCTCCTTGCGCACGAGCTCGTTGTCGCGCAAGTTGGCGTCCTCCCCCGAGACCCACGCGGCGACCGCGTCGATCGTTGCCATCCGGTCATCGTCGGACGCGTCGCCCGCCGCGTCGTCGGCCAGGGAGGCCGCCGGCACGCACGCCGGGCGCGGCAGGTCAGAGCGTCGGAGGTACTCCCGGACGGATTCGAGGAAGGCGTCCTCGGTGCCGGCGAGGCGCTTGTCGCTGCGGAACAGGACGTAGCCGTCCAAGCGCTCGAGGGCGGCCGGCAGCCACCGCGGGTCGTCGACCAGGTGCTCGATCAGCGCGAACTCCTCCTCCATCAGCACGCGGTCGAACTCGGGACGCCCGGGGTCGCCGTCCGCGGTCAGCACGGCCCTTCGCTCGGCCGCCTGTGACCCGTCCATCACGCGATCGGCGTAGGCGAGCGCCCCTTCGGCCTTGTCCCGCAGCTCCGCGATGCTCCGCTCAACCGCGCCGATGGTCTCGCGCACACCCTGCAGGGCGCCCTCGATGCGTCCTTTCTCCGCCGTGGCCTCGCGAATGGCCTCTTCGGTCGCGGAAAGATCCGCCTTGGCGGCGCGGATCGCCTCGATCAGCGATCGGTCCTGTGCGGCCTCGAGCTGCTGCTGCCGCGTTTCGGCGTCGGCACGGTCCCGCGCGATCCGATCGAAGTCGGCCAGGCTTGCTACGAGACCGCGCGCCGTGAGGCGTTCCAGTTCCGCCACCGCGTCCCGCAGGGCGCGCTCGGCGCTGCGCAGGCGCGTCAACGCGGTTTGCTGTTCGGTCAAGTTCGCCTCGGCGCTCCGACGGCTCTCCTCCACCGAGTCCAGCATGCCCTGGGTGTCGACCTTGCCGAGCAGGAACGGGATCGGCGCCCGCAACTTGCGCACCGTGCGGCCGCCCGCGGACATCAGGTCCCGGGTGATGGCGGCGTCCTCGCGGCGAAGCTCGGCCTCCGTATCGACCATCAGGATGCCGCCCAACGTGTAGTCCAGGAAAGCCCGCGCGTGGCGATCCTCGGTGGCGATGGCCATCGCCAGCGACCCGGGCTTGGCCGGCCGCGTCTCCGCGGTCTTGGTGGTGTTGACGAGCATCGCGCCGTCGAGGCTCTGCTGGTGGCGATAGGTCTTGAGGGCTTGCTCGTAGGTCCCGGGTTCGACGAGGAGGGCTTCGCGGCGATCGCCGAGGGCGGCCTCGGCGGCGGCGCGCCACCCCTCGTCAAGATCCGTCACGCGCTCGCAAAGCGGGGTCGCGTCGATGCCGTCCGCCCGCAGCGCGCGCATGAGGGCGAGCGTCCGGTCGGACAGCAGGCGCTTGCCGGCACGGACGCGTTCGGCGTTCTCGCGGTTCAGCTCGAGTTGTCTGCCGAGTTCGGCGATGCGGGCCTGCACCGCGCCGATCTTCGCGTCCACCGCGGCCAAAGCGGAACTCAGGGCCGCTGGCGCGGCGGACGACAGGAGGGCGGCGGCGAGACGCACCTTGTCCTCCGCCGGCGCCGTGCTGCCAGCGGCGACCTGACTCCGCAGCGTCGGATCGACCCTGGCCATGGCCTCGGGTGTGACCGCCTCGGCGAAGGGCGCGGCAACCGCGAACCGGGCGACCAGCCGCCCGGCCGCCGCCACGGACTCCTGGTTCCGCCATTCGCCGAGATGCACGTCGATCTCGCGGATTTCGACCGCCACGCTGTTCAACGCCAGAGTGACCGCATCCGCAGCCTGGGAGGCTTCGAGAGTCCGGAGGCGGTCCGCGCCGGCCGCCTTCCGCTCCTCGAGCCGTCCCAGCGCGGCGGCCTTCCCGGTGGCGCTGGTCTCGATGTCGCGCTTCCGGACGATGAGCTGATCGAGCTTCACGCCGGCGAGGTGGAGGTGGCCCTGTAGGGACGCCAGACGGCGGCGGGCCAGGGTGGCCCGCTGGCTGCGGACGTTGCCGACGCGGGACCCGAGCGCCTCCACCTGGGCCAGCCGGTCCTTCAGCTCGACGATCTTCTTCTCGATCTCGGCATACCGGGCGATCGAGGCGCGCATGTCGGCGACTGACACGGGCTGGCTGTCGAGGATGAAGTTGCGCACGAAGTCGGTGGCCGAGGTCACCGACTTGAACGTGACCGCATTGCGGAGGTTCTTCAGGAACTTGTTCTTATCCATCCGGCCGAATTCGGGTCCGGCGATCAGGCAGATCTCGGAGACGAAGAGTTCGGGGCCGGTGGGGGTGTGCAGCGTCAGCGCGTCGTCCGCGGCGATGCGCGCGCGCACCTCGTCCCACGGCAGTGCCTCGCTCCATCGCGTGCCGTCGGGGGCGGTGCCGGTGTCGGCGACATCGTCGGTGGTCAGGATGCGCCCTTCGACGATGAACAGCGCGGCGACAGTCTCGCGCGCCATCTCCCGATGCGCCTCGAGGCAGACGCCGAGCGTCACCTCGCGGCCGGTGTCGGTCCGGCGGAACCCCATGAGGAGGTAGGTGATCGCCTGCTCGCGCAGGAACGTGGCGCCTTCCGCGTCGCTGTCGGTCTCCACGTCGTCGATCGCGCCGAGGCAGTAGTCGCGCACGCTGCGCCGGGACTTCGTGATGCGGGCGATCTCGTCGTTCTGGACCGAGGCGTTGAGCCGCAGGCGGGACCGGTCGTTGCCGGTGAGGACCGTCTGCAGCGCGTCGAGGATCGCCGACTTGCCGGCGCCGTTGTGGCCGAGGATGGCGGTCCGCCCGTCGATCCGGATGTCCTCCTTGAAGAAGGCGTACCAGTTCACGAACCCCATGTGGCGCAGTTCGAAGTACGATGGCCATCGGGTGTCCGCGGCGCTGTCCCGCGCGCCGGCCGCCAGCGGGGACGTGATCGTGCTGTCCGGCATCGCGGGCCTCTCAGGGTTCGGGGTGGCGGAACGGGGCGCGGTCGTCGCCGTCCGGACGGTCGTCCTCGGCGTCGGTGAGACCGGAGGGAATGGTGGGTCGGCCCGCGTCCAATCCGGCGCCCTCCGCGACGGATTGGGCGTAGCGGAGCAGGGACTCCAGGCTCGCCTCGCTCATCGCGAGACAGATGGCGGGCCGAATCTCGAGCGTCGAGTCCTGTCCGTTGTCGTCCAGCGCGCGTACGAGACCGTGGCGCTGGAAACGGCGGACGATCTCGACGCAACGGGTGAGGGGTGGACGTCGGCGTTGGGCCCGCTCCTCGATCAGCGTCCAGACCTCGCTGAGCGAGGTGTCGCACCGGCCGCGTTCCTTGAGGTCGAACGACGCGATCCGCTCCGCGTGGATGACCCGCAGCGCCAGCAGAAACAGCGTTTCGTCCAGTTTCAGCGTGCGCGGCGCGGCCCCGTCCTGGTCGAGGATGCCGACCAGCCGCTCGCGCTCGTCGATCACGAGGTTGAAGCCCATGGCGTCGAACAGCGATTCGAGGTAGGGCCGGTGCCGTCGCGCCAGTTCGTAGGGTTTCGCGCCGCCGTGGTCATCGGCGTAGATGAACTGGCGATCCCACAGGGCGCGGACGGCAGCGCGCAGGTCGCCCTCCAGCGTCTCGGCTTCCTTGCCAGTCGCCCGGTCGAGAATCGTCTGCAGGTCGCTCAGCATCGGTCAGTCCTCGGCGCGGACAGTAGGGAAGGAACGGCGAAGCACGAAGTCGCGGGCGATCAACCAGTCGTTCTCGACCAGACCGTCGCGGTGCTCGATCTCGAAGCCGTCGGGCAACGGAATCCGCGCGATGGGCAGGGCCCGCAGCGCCGAGAAGACGAGGAACTCCTCGATGTCCTTCGGCGGGATGTCGCGGGCGCTCACCTCGTCCTGCCCGCAGGCCTCCGCCTCCTCGATCTTGCGGCGGACGTAGGCCACGAACTGCGTCCGCGTCAGCTGCATCCGGCGGTCGAAGGTCAGCTTGGCGCGCTCGAAGGCCTGCTGGAGGGGGTCGAGCGCCGGCTGCGCGTAACGCCGCTTGTGCACCGGCGGGCGCGGTCGCTCGGGACGCGCGAGGCGTTCGCCGCCGATGTGCGAGGGCGTGTCGAACAGCGCGGTCTCGAAGACGACCGGCTCGTCGTTGCCGAGGTGCGGCACGGATCGCGCCAGCGCCGCCAGCCCCGTGGCGAACCGTTCGGCGCGGCCGGTCTCGAGGGAGTCCATGTACCTCAGCGTGTTCTCAAAACGCCGTTCGATGTTGGCTTTGGTCCGGTCGATGCGCGCACGGAAGGTTTCGATCGCCTCCATCGACAGCCGAATGTCGCGGAGATCCTCGTCGAGCTTGGCCTGCGCGTCCTGCACCGAGTCCGCGACTCCCTGGGCCACGAGGTTGTCGGCGATGGTCGCGCACAGCTCGGCGTCGGAGCCGATCCGGTCGACCAGCTCGAGGATGCGGTAGCGGTGGCGGTAGGGATGGTTCCGCACCGAGGTCAGCTTGCGGTAGTCGCTGATGACGATGCGCTTGACGAACTCGTCGAAGAACGTGCGGACCAGGCCGTTCAGGGTCGCCTGCTCGAGGAGTGTCTGCTCGATCTCGGCGAGCGACCCCACGACGCCGCGGGCGTACCGCGCGAACTCGCGGGCGCGCTGGGCGGCCTCGGCGACGCCCTGCGCATTGCCTGCGCCGTCCTCGGTCGCTTTGTCGAGGGTGCCGACCACGCTGAGCACGGTGCCGCCGAAAGTTTCCGACCGCGGCCGCGCCAGGGCGCACAGCCCGCCCAAAAGCTGGGCGACATCGACGTCCATGTCCACGTGGATCGACCATCCGTCCCGCTGCTCGCGCAGCCATCCGGTCTCGACCAGCTCGGCGTAGGCGAGCTGCGGCGTCAGACGGAACTCGTCGCGCTCTTCCGGCGCCAGACCGGGCACGTATGACTCGAGGAACGTCTCGATGTCCGCCGACACGTCGTCCCGCGTCGGCTGCCGCGTTGTGTCGAGGCCGAACAGACCGTCGTGCAGCCTTGCCAGGAGGGCGGCGTACGCGTGACGGTACTTGCCGGTAAGCAACCGGAAGATGTCATCCGGCAACCCTCCAAACAGCACGCTCGCCTCCTCGCTTCCCCACGCCACGGTGCGGCTGGGACGATAGATACCGTTCCGTCGGCGGGAAAGGGAAATTGCGCGGTATGCGTGCTTCTGGACCCATTAAAAGCACAATGAATAGGCCCTTTGGCATGAATCATTCTCGTTGGATTGCAGGGCCGTTCCCGGAAAGGACATCTGTCCCGCCCACCCACGTCGGAAAAGCGGCCCGCCGTGCACCTGCGGCGCGCAGCCATGGCCGTACTTTTCGGTTGCAGTGGCGTGCTGCGAGCGTGTCGGGGACGCGGACTGGCGCAATCGGAGACGGGTGCCGGGCAGCGATCGCCACGCCGTCGCTTTCCTGCACCCTTTCGCTTCGGGACGCCGGGCGGTACCAGCCGGTATCCCGACGCGCCGTTGTCCAGCGCCCGCTGGATGACGAACGTCCTTCCGGTCATGCGTTCTGGCTACGGCGCGCCGGTACCCTGATCCGCCCGCGCAGGCCGGCGGTCGCAGCGGCACTGACCAACTCGGTCAGGATCGCACCCAGGCCGTACAACGTCGCCGCCTTGATCACCACCGGGCAGTCGCCAGGATCGGCCAGCGCCGCGCGGATCCTGTCGCCCTGCACCACCAGGGCGGCGACGCTCTCGAGAATGCGTCTCTCGCGCAACTCATGGCTGCGGGCGGCGAAGAAGGCCTCGGCGTTGCGCCGTTCGGTCGCCGTCAGTTCGGCGGCGACGCGGGAGGGCAGGCCGTCGGCGTCCAGGGGTAGCGTAGCAACGACCCGCTGCCGGTTCCGACCGATTGCGGGGTCGTAGCGGACGCTGATCACCTGAAGGCAGCCGGCTCCACGCTTGCCCCTGCGCTCGCGGATCATCGCGGTCCTCCGGTCGTCGGGTGTGAGGCGGGCGGTTCCCGTCCGCCGGCGGACGGGGCTGGACAGCCGGCGGACCGGCATTGTCCGCCTTTTCCGGAAAGCGTCTCCGCCGCGCTCCAGTTCGCCGCACTCGCCATCATCGCCATCCTTTCCCCTCCGCTCATCGGTGCGCCGGGGATATGGGTGCGACCCGTTTCCGGTATCCCTCGCCGTCCCTCCATTTTCTGACCGGAGAACGCACAGCGGGCCTCGCGATGCCCCTCGCCGAGGGGCGTCGCCTTTCCTCCCTTGTTCTTCCAATTCGACGGATTCATTGATTCCGAGAGCGAAAAGCCACGCCCGATCAATCGGTTGCCAATACCATTCCGGCGTCTGTTCGGGGGGTTCCCGGCATTCGTTCGGAGGGATCCCGGCATCTGTTCGGGAGGGTTCCGGCATTCGTTCGGGGCCATCCCGGCATCCATTCGGGGGCATCCCTGAGCGGGGCCGCCATCGGCGGACGCAATCCGGCAAAGGCGGACGAAAGCGGTCCGCAACCCCTTGATCCAGCAGAAGCAGACCAATCATCGAAGAGTCATCGATGATTCCGGCAAACGCGGTCAGCGGGAGTGGCGTCACTTTTTCGGAGACGCTGCGCCGGAACGGCCCCATATGGTCGGCGGCGACGCGACGCATTCCGCCAGCCAGTCCTCCTTGACCCGCCGTACCGCACGGCGGCCATCGTGGAGGAGCAACATGACGACCACCCAATCGCTCGAGGCCCTCGCCCGGCTCATCACCCGCAGCGCCGCCCTGGGGCGCGCGATCCATCCGCTGCTCGACGGCCCGGCGCCGTCCGAGGCGCTCCGGTCCCAAATCATGGAACTGGCGGGCCTCTGCGACCGGGTGCAGGACCGGAACGTCGACGACGAGGGTGACGACCCCGACGATCGCTACGAAGCGGCCTTCGACGCCGCCCTGCGTCGACAGGCCGAACAGCGCGCCGTCGAGGCCCAGGTTCTCGACCTTCTTCAGGCGATGACCGAGGACGCCGTCGTCAGTGGCCGCCTCGCCGCCCCCCACCAGCACCTCGAGATCACCATTACGGTGCATGACCGCCCGCGCATGGCACGGGTGGCGGTCCTTCGCTGACGCCGGTCGTCCCGGCCGCCACATGCCTGCAGGACGTCGAAGAAATCGGCGTCCTGCACCCGCCTCCTCCCTCCACGGCCCCATATGGCCGGCGCAACACAGGAGGAGGACCCGATGTCTCTTGATCAGCTCTGGTACAGCCTCGACGAGGCTGCCGACCGCTACGGCGTGACGCGGCGGGCTGTCGAACGCTGGGCGCGGGACGGACGCATCGTCGTCACCACGCTGGCCGGCACCACCCGCCGCATCAGCGCTGCGTCGCTCCTGGCGTTCGAACAGGCGAACCGGGCGGTGACGCTGCCGCCCGCGCTCACGCCCGACGATGCCGCCCCCTCCGGGAACACCGGCGGGGACACGAAACGCAAGCGCGTCCGTCCCTCGACCAAGCCGCGCCGGCCGCGCTGACGCGCCGACCCGGATGGTCGTCGATTGTCGTGGATTGTCGCTGATTTTCCAATCACTTGGGCCGGCTCGGGACAAGGGGTGCGAAACAATGGGGCCTTTTCCCCCATCCCCTGTCCCGAATGTGCGTCGATGTCGCGGATTGTCGTGGATTGTCGCGCATTGTCGGCCCTCTTGCCGTCCCGAAGCCTTTCGCGTCGGGAGACACCAGGAGGACCGCATGACGGAACCGCTCACGCTGCCTCGCCGCGATGCGCCGGGCGCCCTGTCGCCGGATTGGCGTCGCCTGTGCAACGCCCGCGCGGCGCAGGGCAGAATCCCCGGACCTCTGTCCACCACCGCGCGCTGGTGCAGCGCGAATGGCGTCGAGCCCTCCACCGTCGACGAGGGTGTGCTGAACGCGGTGGCCGACCATCTGACGACCGCCGGAACCTGGACCGACCGCAAGGAAGCCTACCGGCAGGTGCGGTGTTACTGGAACGCCGCCGTGAAGCGGGTTCCCGGCTGGCCTCAGGCGATCGTGCAGGCACCGCCGCGGCCGCCCAGGCCGCAGGTTGCCGCTGCCGTCCGCCCGACGGCTCGGACGCTCGAGGATCTCCGGCAGGTCGTCGCCTCGTCCGCTCTGGTGGCTGACAGCGACCGGCCCGCGCTAGTCAGCGCGATCACCAGCGCCGCGCGCTGGCTGGGGCGTCCGCCCGGCGAACTGCCGGCCAGCCTGCGATCGCTCGATCCGCAACTCAAGGCACTCGCCAACCAGCATGCCGCGCTCGGGGTATCCCGGAAGACGGTGAAGAACGTCAAGTCGCTGTTGCGCAAGGCTCTGGATCTCGTCATTCCGCGACCGGCCCTGCCTCCGGTGAGCGACCCGAACGCCCTGACGCCGGAATGGCGGGCGCTGTGGGCGGCGTGGCGGACGACGGTGCCCCGCGCCTATGGCCCGCTGTCGTTCCTGATGCGCCATTGCTCCGAGGTGGGGATCACCCCGGACGCCGTCGATGACGCCGTCGCCGCCGCGGTGGCCGATCGCATGATGGCCTGTGGCTGTCGCGGGGATCTGGCCGTTGTGATCCGCCAAGTCCGTGGCTATTGGAACCAGGCGGTGGAGACCGTACCCGGCTGGCCGAGCCGACGCCTGACGCTCGGGCTGTCCGCCAGGGGGCCGGTCAGCCTGCCGCTGACCGCGTTCCCGCCGGCTTTCCAGCGCAGCCTCGAGGACCTTCGGACCGTCGCGCGCACCGGCTACCAGCCCGGTGTGACCGGGCTGCGCGCCAGGGCCGAGGCCCGGAAGAGCCGCGCCATCAAGGGCGATGACCGTCGGAAGAAGGATGACGGCGGGCGCAAGCGGCTCCGCGCCGCCTCCGTCGAGGGGATGTGTGATTTCCTCCGCCGCTTCGCCTCCTGGGCGGTTCACCATGGCCATAGGAAGCTGGAGGAACTGCGTGCCGTCAGCGATGTCGTCAATGAGCAGGTGTTCGTAGCGTGGTACGACGCCTACCGTGACAAGCACGTTCCCGCTGGCGAGGAGGACATGCCGCGCAAGCCGGCCAAGACTCTGCACAACGTCTGTGGTTTCCTCGCCATGGCCGCCATCCGCCTGCCGTTGGAGGACGCCCCGGTGGTCGCCGATCTTCTCCCGATGCTCGATTGTGCCCGCGAGGAGCACGAGACCTATGGTGAGCTGACTCCGGAGAATCAGCGGAAGCTCGCCCAGTTCGCCATACCCGAGAACCTGCGTGCGCTGCATGAGATGCCGATCCGGGTGATGGAGTATCTGGAAAGCGAACGGCAGTCCCGAACCGCTGCGGGCGAAACGCCGGTCACGCTGCGCATGGCGCTGACCGCGGCGGCGGCGATGGGGGTGCTGCTGCTCAATAGCCTGCCGGTGCGCGTGCTGACACTCAGCGGCACCCGTCTCGACAACGTGCAATGGCCGCTGTCCCGCCACGCCGATGGCGCCGTCGCGTACGAGGCGCGGCAGACCAAGGGGAAGATCCCTGCGCGCGCCGTACTGAAATCCTGGAAGATGATGCTGTTGAGCATCTATCGCGCCCACTACCGCCCGCTGCTCGGCGATGTCGGCAACTCCTTTCTCTTCCCCCGTCAAGGCGAGGACAAGCCGATGCGGGCGGCGCCGTTTTCCGGGCTCATTTCGCGGGTGGTCGCGCGCGAAACCGGTCTGGCCATGAACCCGCACCTGTGGCGTCACCTCGCCACCAAGTTGCTGCTGGATGAGGACCCGCGCTATCGGGACACGGTCAGCCGCCTCCTCGGTCATCATGGGGCGGGACGGCGCGAGTACGGCGGCGTATCGCAGGATCAGGCTGCGGCGGCGCTGGAGACCGCGGTCGATCGGATTCGGGCGCGCACGCCCAGCCGTGCACGCCGGACGGCGAAAGCCGCACGGAGGCCGTCGTGAAGCGGGACGAACGCATCCACAATCGCCGGAATCTCCGCGGCTGGAACGCCTATCGCCGGTGGTGCGGCGAGGAGCAGCCGGGCATCGACCCCGGCCGCCTCGAGGCCTACATCGCCCACCTGGCGGTGACGCACGCCAGCCGACCGAAGGACATGTGCGAACTGCTCTACGGTCTGGCGGCCGCGTTGCGGGAGCGCGATCCGGACGGCGACCATCTGTGGGCCGAACGCGCCGTGCGGGCGGTCTGGATGGCCTCGCCGGCGCGCAAATCGTCGGACGGACCGGGCCGGGGTGCTGCCAGCCGGCGCCGGCGGGTCCGCCTGCTGGTCGAGGAGTGGCCGGCGCCTATCCGCGCCGCCTGGGCCGCCGCACGGGGAACGGGCAGGCGGAGGCTATCGCTGCGCGACCGTGCGGAGGAGGACAACCCGGCGCGGAAGTGGTCGGCGAAGACGGCCGACCTGCGCGAGAAGGACATGGGCCTGTACCTCGCCTTCTGCCGGTCGGCATCGTTGCCGCTGGCAGTGACGCCGGAGCAGGTGGAGGCCTATCTCGCCGCAAAGGCCGGCAAGGGATGTTCTGCTGCTACGCTGACGAGCGCGGCGATCAACCTCGCCATGATGGCCCGCGCGCTGTGGCCCGATGAGGACTGGGGCTGGCTGCGGGATCATGCCTTCGAACTCGAGGAGGAGGCCGAAGAGGCGCCGAAGGCCCGTCGGAAGGCCGAACGGATGAGAAGCGTGACCGAACTCCGCGACCTCGCCCGAGGGTTGATGGTGCGGGCGGAGACCACCGGACGGACCCGGCGGGCAGCGGCGCTCTACCAGAAGGGGCTGATCATCCTGATGCTGACCCATCACCCGGTTCGCCGCCGCAATCTTCATGAACTCCGCCTGGGTGAGGCACCGGACGACGCCATCACCGGCGGCTTCATCGACCGTCTGCCGCGCGGAGGGTTCAGCCTATTGTGGCTCAACACCAAGAACGGCGACAGCCGGGTGGAGTCGTTGGCGGACGGCATGGTCGAGCCGATGGAACGCTGGCTGGCCTTCTGGCGACCGACGCTCGTCACCGAAGCGTCGGGTGACTCCCTGTGGCTGTCGGCCTCTCCGGGTTTTATCGGCTCCCCGCTGACGCCTAGTAGTCTGACCGGCTGCGTGATGGGCATCACCGAGCAGGAATTCGGTCTGGGACTGGGGCCTCATCTGTTCCGGGATGTCGCCGCCACCGCGATCGTCGACCATGTCCCGGAACAGGCCGACCTCATCCCAAGGCTCCTCGGTCACCGGAACCCGCGCTCGTGCGAACCCTACATCCAGCAGGCCTCCACCGTCGCCGCCGCACGTTCGCTCGAGGAGGTGATCGAGCAGCGGATCGAGGACGGCCTGACGGCCCATGAGAGGGTTGAGCGCGCCGCGTTGTTCGGCCGCCTCGAAAAGCGACGGTGACGTGACGAGGAACCATCATCAACCGTGCTGAGGCGGCTTTCGACGGACCGCCTCGGCATGGCCGGCGGTTTCCGCTCCCTCGAAAAGCGGAAACCGCCGGCCATGGGTTCGTCGCGGAAAGCTGGTTCCCACGCTGGAGGAAGACCTGCGCCGAATTTTCAACGATTCTCTGGAATGCAGTACTCCTATAAAAAGATCGAAGAAACAGCGAGGATTATCTCATGAGTGCGATCGCAAATCCGTACTTCGATCAGTACTCCTGGTCCAAGCGCATGCCGCACTACTATTGCTCCGCGCGTCGTGGCGTCGAGAGGTGGATTGATATTCATGGTCGCGGGGTGCCGTCCGGGATTTTCATCCATCGGGGAGATGGAGACTACCAGCTCACCGCCCCCGACCCCTTCTTCGGCTCCCTGACGGTTCGGGAGGACGCCCTGTGCAGAACCGAAGTCTTCCGATATAACGCCCTGCACGACTGGGATGTCGTACAGCGAGCGATTCACCTCGTTCGTCGGGAGATCAAGCGTCCCGAGCGGGTGCTGACGGCCTTGGTGCTGCTGCAATCCGAAGTAGAGGTTGCCCGCGACTACGTCCGCCGCAAACGGCTTCCCAGCCGGACGCAGGAGGCCGTCCTTGCCTTCGCCCAGCGAAACGATCTGACGGTCACGATGCACCATAGGGCGGTGCTTGCGCGGGTGCTCACTCGTCCGAGGCAAACGCCGTAGTAGCTCGCATTCGGGATGTGACCCAACCCAGTTCTCCTGCCGACGACGCCTATTCACCTCCCTCGGACGAGGCCATGGTCCAAGCGCGGCGGAGGCGATCGCGGCTGGCCGCGCGCAGCTTCTGTAGGCCGGCGTCGCGGGCCATGGCGGTGATGGCATCCTCGCCCGTGATGCCCTCGTCCTTCACGACCCATGCCAGGGCAACCAACTCCGGCAAGGCAATCTCATCGACAGGCCGGGGCTCATCCCCGGCCGGATGTCGGAAGGACGGCCAACGGGTCTGATCCGTTCCGGCAGGCCAGAAGAAGGTGCCGACCTCCTCCTGCACCATCGGGAAGCGAGCGCGGGCCAGAGTTACGACGCGGTCGCGGATCTTGGAACCTGTGCGAAGCCAGCCGTGTGCGCGCGCGATCCGGCGGGCGAGAGCGTCGTCGCGGACCGGCCCCTCCACAGTGATGACGTGGTCGATCATCGCCTGGAGCGGGGCGGTGTACTCACGGTCGAAGAAGGCATCCGGGTTGACGGCGCTCACCACCGATTCGGATCGGCCTCTCGGAACCGGCTA
Organism: Azospirillum doebereinerae; assembly: GCF_003989665.1. Classification (GTDB taxonomy): domain Bacteria; phylum Pseudomonadota; class Alphaproteobacteria; order Azospirillales; family Azospirillaceae; genus Azospirillum; species Azospirillum doebereinerae. The sequence goes on from NZ_RZIJ01000015.1 coordinate 63,867, forward strand.
TCCGCGTCGGGTGGCGGTGCGGGGCTGGCGTTGTGGGCATAGGCCATGGAAGGCTGCATCAGGTCGGCGCCCAGGAACAGATCGTCGGCCGGACGATGCCCCGTGCCCTTGGGGTTCTGATCGTCTTGCCCGACATCATCCGAGGGCGGCGCAACGTCCTCTGCGGCATCGACGGTCGTTGTGTCGTCCGCTGCGACCGCCGCGGCCAGAGCGGCCTCCTCGAGCCGCCGGACCTCTTCCGCGCGCCGTGCGCGGCTCGCTTCCAGCAGGGCCGACAGCCGTGCATCGACCTTATCCAGCGCGCCATCGTGATCGTGCCACCAGTCGGTGGACCAGATGCGAACGATCTCCCACCCCAGGCCGCCGGTGATCGTGCGGAGATCGTCGAGGCCGTCGACCTCCCGCTCCAGCGTACGGAGGTCGTGCAGGCGCTGGAGATCGCCGGCCGCCGCGCCGCCACAGCGTCCCTCGGCGACGGGTCCGAGGCCGCTGTCGCTCCAGGGTGCCGCCGAGAGTGCCGCCGGCAACATCGCCTGGAAGGTGAGCAGGGACTGCACCGCCTGCACGTCGGTGTCCAGACCCGACCAGACCGGGCCGGCGTCGCCGACGGCGGGCGCCAGAGCCTCGATGTCGCGCGTGACGGCCCGCAGCGCGGCGAGGCGCTCCAGGTCCGCGGCGACGTCGGGCTCGCGGCTGCCGTCCGACGCCGCCATCAGAGCCTTGACGACCGCCTTCAAGCGCATGCCGCGCAGCGACCAGATCGACTGCTGCGCCTTGGTCCACTCGGCCTTCAACCCTTCGACGTCGAGCGTCGCGACGCCGGCACCGTAGGCGACGGACAGTTGCCCGGCGAGTTCCCGGTGCTTCGCCAGCAGGTCGAGCCCCCGGCGCAGCCCCTGGGTGACGCTCTCGGGGAGCGCGGGCGACAGCGCGTCGTGGAGCGCCCGCCGGGCCTCGAAGCGGCTCAGCCCCTCCCGCAGGCGGTCGGCAAGGCGAGCGGCGTCGGGCCGCAGGACGAAGCGCCAGTCGCGTCCGGCCGCCTGCGGGAGTACGCGAGCAAGCTCCCCGAGGACGGCTCGCGTCTTGCGGTCCAGAGGACGGCCGGGCAGTCCGGTGGCGCGGAGGAAGGCATCCCCGCAATCCGTCAGCGCGTCGCCGGCCTCCGCCATTTCCCGTGCGGCGGCGATCAGGCCGTGGCGCCAGTGGGAGGAGAATTCCGCGCGGGTCACGATCCGCAACGGGCTGTTGGTGATCGAGCCGACCTCGCGGGCGTGAAGTCCCAGCCGGTCGGCCAGCTCCCGCAGGGCGTCGAGTGTCGCTTCGTCATGGGCGTCGGGGACGGCCAGGACAGCCCGAGCGGCGGGCGGTGCCGCCTGGCGACGACATGGCCGATGGCGGCGTGCACGGTCAGGCCGTTGCGGTGCCGGTGATGCAGCCGCGCGACGAAGCCGTTGAGCTGATCGCGCAGGCCCTTCAGCCGCTGGGCCTCCTTGCGCCACGTGTCGGCGTCGGTGTCGCCCTTGGCGTCCCAGGCGCGGCGGAGTTGGTCCAGCACGTCGAGCTTGCGCGACTTGTTGGAGTGCAGCTCGAGGCAGAATTCGCCGAGGCCGACCTCGCGCAGGCGCCGGTACACGACGTCGAGCGCCGCGATCTTCTCCGACACGAACAGGACCGACTTCCGCTCCGCCAGGAACTGGGCGACGAGGTTGGCGATGGTCTGGCTCTTGCCAGTACCCGGCGGGCCGACCAGCACGAAATTCTTGCCGCGCGCCGCCGCCATCACGGCGGACAGCTGCGAGGAGTCGGCGGGCAGGGGGCAGAAGGTGTGTTCCGGACCGTGGGTCGCGTCCAGGTCGCGCGGATTGGGGAAGGCCAGGTCGCTGGGGAACGGGTCGCGGGGCGTCTCGATCAGGTGCCGGACGACCGGGCTCTGCTTCAGCTGCTCCGTCCGGTCGACCAGATCCTTCCACATCAGGTACTTGGCGAAGGAGAAGGTGGCCAGCACCACGTCCTCCGTCACCTCCCATCCGGGGATGTCCTTCACCGCTTGGCGGACGGCCTTCCAGATGCCGGCGATGTCCAGCCCGCTGTCGTCGCGCGGCAGCTCCCCTTCCGCCACCGGGATGGTCAGGCGGAAATCCTGGCGCAGCATCTGGAGCAGCGTCGGGTTGAAGCGCGGCTCGTCGTCGTGGAGGACAAGGCTGAAGCCCGACCGCACGCTCTTGCGCTGAAGGGTGACGGGGATGAGGATCAGCGGCGCCCGGTGGCGCTTCGCGTCCTTGGCGTCGCGGGTCCAGGACAGGAAGCCGAGCGCCAGGAAAAGGGTGTTCGCCCCGCCTTCCTGCATCGCCGCGCGGGCGGTTCGGTACAGCTCCGTCAGGCGCGCGTCGAGGTCGTCCCCCTTCAGCCCGACCAGCACTTCGTTGCGGCCGAGCGCCTCCAGCGCGTGCTGGCGGTGCAGATCCTCCAGGGTCCGCCCTTCGTGGATTGCCTGACTGCGCGGGTCGTTACCGTCCATCAGCGCCGGCCGGGGGAGCAGGCGCATCGACCGGCCTTCCGCGAGAAGGTCTTCCAGCAGGCCGGGGTCCGGAGCGTCGCAGACCAGCGTGCGCTTGCCGGCGCGGAAGTTCAGCAGGGCGTTGCGCAGCGACAGGTCGAGCAGCTTGCGCTGCCAGCGCTCCAGCCGGTCCTTGGGCGAGGCCGGCCCCGGATCATCCGCCGCGTCGTCGAGGTTCTCGGGAAGGTCGGCCGGCGGCTCCGCGAACAGCGGTTCGGATGCCTCCGCGTCCGCGTCCGCGTGGTCCGCCGTCACCGGGAACTCAGCGCTGGCCAGCGGGCGGATGCGTTGCAGACGGGCGCGCCGGACGTCCACGGCCAGTTCGAACGTGTCCTCGACGCTCTCCTCGATCTGGCGGAACGCGTGGTCGGCGGCGATAGCGAAGGACGGGCAGGGGCGATGGGTGGCCAGCGTCGTTTCGAACAGCGCCAGTTCCTTCAGCTTCGCCCGCTTGCGGAGCGCCGTCACGTCATCGACCACCGACGTGGTGAACTCCTCGCGCCGCAGCCAAACGCCGGCGAAGGCGTGCCCCCGCGTGAAGACGATCAGCGGGTTCAGGCCACAGTGCTCCAGCGCCGCCGCGAACAGAAGCGCCGAGTCCAGGCAGGTGGCGAGTCCGGATTCGAGAACCTGCGATGGTCCACGCACCTTCTGTCCGGCGTGCTCGAAGCTCGGCGGCGGCAGGGCGTAGTCGAGGCCCAGCGCACCGACCGCGCCCCAGATGGCCGCCGCCAGTTCCTACGCCCGCTTCGGCCCGCCCTCGTAGCCGTTCAGCGAGCCGCTCTTGCCGTTCTGCCGCAGGATGTCGGCGGCTTTCTTCAGCACGCGCTCGACGGCCGGGTCGTTCGGTTGGACGAAGGCGGCGATCATCTCGGGGATGTTGCCGACGCCGCCCCACTGGTTGCGCGCCAGCAGCTCGAGCGACCGCTCGGTCCGCGCCAACTGCTTCGGGCTTCCGGCCGCCGCGGCGGTGATGGTGACGGTCGCGCTCTCCGCCTCCGTCAGCCGCCCGAGCATGGCGCCGTCCAGCGTGACGTCGAGCTTCGACACGTGGTAGCGCTGGCCGGCGGGGACGGCGTCGATGCGCCAAGTCTTGGGCGCCACGAACGCGGGTTCCGACGTCAGGGTCAGCTCGACCGCCTCAAATGAAGCGTCACCGTCATTGACCAGCACCAGCTCACGCAGGACCGGGACTGCGTTCTGGTGAAATGCGAGGTTCAGACGCGGCGTCAACGTCGCCTCGATGCGGAGGGGCGGAGGCGCCTCCGACGGCGCCCGATCCACCACCGCGTCCGGCACCGCTTCGTTGTTGTCGCTCATGATAATCGCTGTCCCGGCTTGAAAGATCGTGTTTGATGTTTCTTTGGCGCGAAGCCAAAGCTTAACACACACGCTTTCCGGGATGCGACCGATCGTTGTGCCGACGCCGTCCTATGCCGGCCAGTGAAGACGCTTCAGCGCCAATAGCCGCTTCGCCTCGACGTCCAGGGCATCGTAGTGCTCGAGCGCGAGTGCCATGAGGTCGTCGAGGTCGAGCAGGGACAGCGGGACGGCCGCGCGGTCGGCCTCGTACTTCGCGTCGTGAGCGAAGCCGCCGGTCGATCCAACCGGCTTGCTACGGGACGTACCGTTGATCACAACCGCACCCACAGGTATTTGACAGTGGCCCCAGGGACAGCATAAATTCGAATCCCGCTCTCCCCTCTAAAACCGGTGTATCGGGATTATGTACTAGCGTAAACTCCTTTTACAGCGTGGCCTTCTTCGCTGAGGCGTTGAGAGTCAATTTCCAACTCCGTGGCGGAACGTTTCCGCTTTCCACGCTGTCTCCCGCCAACATAGAGGACAGGTAGACATAAAAAACGCTTTAAGTTAAAATCGGCAGAATGCATAATTTAAAAGTTGTATGGTGTCCATCACTATGCTTCACTTAATGGTTGCATTTTCGAGCCAGCATGGACTCGTTGCCCCACGTCTGGATAATCTATCATTGCGCTGCCTTATGTGCAGCCATATCAATGATGGCTTCGCTTGGCATACGTAGCCAGATGGTGCCGCAGCAAGTACACACCACCGGCGGCATAATGATCGCGCGCATCCGTAACATGTGCGTCTGCAATGTCACGTGGAGAATCCGTCTGTTTCAATGTACCGTGTCCATATTGCTGTAAAATGCGGCTGATGTCCTAGAAATCTTTTCTCTGATTCTGTGATGATTCTCCGGAGAGGCCCATGTCTATAACTTCTACAGTACTTTTTGACAGGCCACACGAAGCCATTGCTTCCCTGATAGGAAACCGTATTGCGGCGTCCGATTATACAAGCATTGTTGTTGGATTCGCCACGCCAGGCGGATTGGCCGCTATTGATGGCTTCCTGCGCGCGGCTCCGCAACGGCTTAAGAAGCTTGTCATCGGCGCAGCAACTTACCCGGCATTCCAGGCACTTGATGAACTCAGTGCAGCGGGTGTTCCGCAGTCCCATTTGCGCATCCACTTGGGCCATACCATGCACACCGGTGGCAGGAAAAATCCATTTGCTAGATACCACCCAATGCTACACAGCAAAATCTATTATATGGAGCTGCCCAATAACCGTGCATGCGCCTTTATTGGTTCTAACAACTTGACGTCGTTCGCTCTCGGCGGTCTAAACGGGGAAGCGGCCGTAATGCTGGAAGGGCCGACCACCGCAACAGAGTTCGACAAAGTGCGACGCCACATTGATGCAGTGGCGGACGAATCAATGATATACTCACCTACACTCAAAGAAGCATTCGCATGGTGGTCAAAGCAATACTTCGAAGGGCTTGATGCGGAAGTAAATCTTCCGAGGGATTGGTCAATAGTTCGCACGATCTTGATCTTCGCAAAATTGGAGGAAGGCGAACTACCAAAGGTCGGTGATAAAATTTATTTTGAGATCCCGCTTGGTATCCAAATAGAGAGCTTCAAAACGGAAGTGCACCTATACCTTCTTAATGTGCTTCCGCCTGATCCCGCCGATGCCATATCTTGTATTCCATCTTCATATGCCAAATTTACGTGCGGCACCATCGGTGCAGATAACGAGCAGGGAAACGATGTGGTGCGCGCTGACTGGCGGATCGAACAATTCTCTCAACCTATACTGAGGACCGTCCCAGGTGGGCGTCACCGTACGTCAACACCAGCCGATATGCAGCAGGTGCGCGCTAATGTAGCGTTACTAAGCGTGAGGCCATACGAATACGCGTTTGAAAGGGAAGGTCTCGGGTGGGAACCTGTGCTTTCGCCAGACAATCGCATGCCGCCTCCTAAAGAACTTGAGAATAAAATAGCGTTGTCTGAGGCTCAAGGAGGGCGTTCCGGGGAAGATTGGCGACTTGTAACCAATCTAATTCGACGAGCTGGCTCGCCTGTAGAGAAAGATCAAGCTGCATTGGCACGGGCGCGACCCGATTCCGGCTCTTTCGTTCTTGTCGCTCTGCGAAGGCGGATGATCAACGGTCTAACGGCGGAATAGGGAACGGCCGCCGAGTCCCGCCTTCCGGAGCGGAATGAAGAACATTAGATTGGTTCTGGATTACCGAAAAGGGCAGCGGCCGGATAGTGTTGCCCCCCTTTCGGTAATTCATGGCCCGCCAACAGGAAATTCCATTAAAACGGCGTCGGCGCCCCAATCCGGGGCTGATTTATAGTCGGATTAGATAATAGTCTGAAATTCAGTGTGCCCACCCAACATTTTCTCAATACTATGACTCCATGCAGCCTTAAATGCTGGATCCGACGCGAACAGCTTGTAAAGCTCTAGCTCTTCCTTTCGGCGTTTCAGCATCACGTCCTGCAGCATCTTTTCAAAGGCTATCTCGCGGTTGTAGGGATCGGCGTTGGCTTCGTACTTCTCGGCAAAGTCGGGATGGGTGCGGATGCTGTTCACAACGTTGATGAATTTGACTCGTTGCTCTTCCGGTGTTGCGCTCCAACCTTGGAACCAGCGCTCGTTGAAGGTACGAATGATCTCGTCCAAGGGATCCTTTTCCGACTCGCCATCCCGATATCCCCGCGGATTAGGGTTTTGCGGGTCAAGTTCGGTCGGTGATGCGTCAAGGCTGATGGTGTGGTTCAGTTTGGTCCGCTCGAGGCCATAGGACGACAGGTCAACCGCTTCAAGCAGTTCGTCGAGCATGTCCTGGTTGGGATCCATGATCTTCAGCTTCGGGACCAGGAACTTCAGGAACCAGAACAGCTTTTCCCACTCGACGACCTCGAAGGGCATGATCGAGGCCATTTGCCCATAGATCTTCACGAACTGCCGGGTCTTAATCTTGAAGTCGATCTTGTCCTTTTCGGGCAGTTTAAGCTGCTGATTGAAACGGTCCGCCGCAGTATCGATGAGCGGGCTCAGCGCTTGGGCATCTTCACCCGCGAAATAGCGGGTGACGAAGTCCTCGACCTCCTGCCATTCATAGACGCCGACTTGGTCGAGCGAGTCCTTCAGCTCGTGCAGCACGTTCACGTCTGTCGCCGACGACAGGGTGGTGACGGTGTAGAACGGGTCGAACGCCGCCTTGATGTCAGACACGTCGTTGAAGAAGTCGAGAATGAACAGATCCTCGGTGCGCTTGCCCAGCTTCGGGGCCGAACGGTTCAGCCGGGACAGCGCCTGCACGGCGAGGACGTGCTGCAGCTTCTTGTCCACGTACATCGTGGTCAGCTTCGGCTGATCGAAGCCCGTCAGATACTTGTTTGCAACGACCAGCAGCCGGTAATCATCCTCGTCGAACCGATCACGCGTGTCCGCTTCGGGAAACCCGTTCAGCTCGGCTTCGGTGTAGGTCGCACCATCGACGACCTTCTCGCCCGAGAACGCGATCAGCGCCTTGAACGGCTCTCCTCGGTCCGCAAGCAGCTTGGACACCGCCTTGTAGTACCGGATCGCCGCCTCAATGTTCTGGGTGACGATCATCCCCTTCGCCTTGCCGCGCAGCTTCTTGGGGCTGACGACCTGCTCGATGAAATGGTCGAGCATGATCTCCGCCTTGGTGTTGATCGTCTGCTGGCTGCGTTCGACATAGGCCCGCAGTTTCTTCTGTGCTTTTTTGGTGTCGAACAGCGGGTTGTCGGCGATGGACTTCTGGATTTCGTAATAGCTCTTGTATGTCGTGTAGTTCGCCAGAACGTTCAGGATGAAGCCTTCCTCGATGGCCTGCTTCATGCTGTAGAGGTGGAAGGGCTTGAAGCTGCCATCGGGCTGGCGATCGCCGAACTTTTCCAGCGTCGTGTTCTTGGGCGTCGCCGTGAAAGCGAAGTACGAGGCGTTGCCGCGCATCTTGCGCGACTGCATCGCCGCCAGAATGCGGTCCTGGGGGTCATCCTCGTCGGGGTCCGCGCCGCCTGCGCCCATCGCGCGGTTCATGTTGTCATGCGCGCTGCCACTCTGGCCGCTGTGCGCCTCGTCGATGATCACCGCAAACCGCTTGTCGCTCAGATCGGCAATCCCCTCAATGATGAACGGGAACTTCTGGATCGTCGTGATGATGATCTTCTTGCCGTTCTCCAGCGCCGATTTCAGGTCGGCCGAGCGCAGGGCTGGGGCGATGATGTTCTTTACCTCGGAGAAATCCTTGATGTTATCGCGCAGCTGCTTGTCCAGAAGGCGCCGATCGGTGACCACGATAACCGAGTCGAACAAGGGCTGGTCCAGCGCCTTCGCGCCCAGAATGCCCACCTTGGCCGGATAAGTCTCGATCAGCTGATAGGCCGTCCAGGTGATGGAGTTTGACTTCCCCGAACCTGCCGAATGTTGAATCAGATAGCTGTGGCCGACGCCCGTTGTGGCGGCGTGCGACAGCAGGCGACGCACCACATCCAGCTGGTGATAGCGGGGGAAGATCAGCGCTTTCTTGGCCAGCGGGTCGGTCGCCTTCCCCTCAAGCAACACGAAATGCTGGATGATGCCCGCGAGGCTTTCCTTGGTGAACACCTCTTCCCACAGATAGGCGGTCTTGTGGCCGTTCGGGTTGGGCGGATTGCCCTCTCCCTCGTTGTGGCCCTTGTTGAAGGGCAGGAAGAAGGTCGCAGACCCGGCCAGCTTGGAGGTCATGTACACCTCGTCAGTGTCCACCGCCATATGCACCAGCGCCCGGCTGAACTGCAGCAGAGGCTGCGTCGCGTCGCGGTCATCGCGATACTGCTTCTGCCCATGGTGCCGCGCCGTCTGGCCGGTCCAAGTGTTCTTCAGCTCGATGGTGATCAGCGGCAACCCGTTGACGAAAAGGACCATATCGATCTCTTCGTTCGGGTTGGTCTGCGAGTAGTGGACCTGCCGCGTAACACTGAAGATGTTGGCGGCAAAATTCTCATGCACCTTGGCGGCGGAACTGGCCAGCGGGGCGGGATACATCAGCGTGAAGAAAGCGTCATCGACGGCAAGGCCCTTCTTCAGCAGGTGCAGCACCCCGTTCTTTTTGATCAGCCGGTCGAAGCGTTCAAGGATCTTGCGCTGCCAATCGCCCGGATTGCGGTCCTTGAGCTTGGCTAGCTCTTTGCCTTGCGTGGTTTCAAGAAATTCCCAGAACAGACGGGTGTCGAGCGCATATTCGGCGTCGAAATCGCCGGGCAGGCCAAAGCGGAAGGGGCCGTGGCCGGCGGAGGCGGGCTGGCCAGCCAATTCCTCGGTCGTCAGGCCCGTCAGGTGCCGCTGGATCGCCTGTTCCAATGCGATCTCCTTGGTGTTGCTGACCATGATCCCCCCTTACGCCACCTTGATTTTGCCCGTAACCGCCGCATTGATCAGGCTCGTTTTGTATTCCTTGAGCGCGGCGATCTGCTCCTCTTTGATCGCGATGCCGTTGTCGATCTTCTCGCAACCGGCCTTGATGTGCGCCGCTATGGCCGCCTGTTCATCGAGTGGTGGGAGAAAAAGATCGACCTTCGAAAAATTGTCAAAGTTCAGGTCTTGGCCGTCACGGATGAAGCTACCTGTTGCCTGCAGCGCCTTGATGTAGCGCGGGCTCTTGAACAGGTAGCCGAAGAAATCAGGGTTGACAGGTTCAAGCGGTTGCAAGATCACATACGAAGAACGAATGCAGCCGGTGGCGAAAGCCCGTTCCAGACCTCCTTGGAAGCTGCGCATGCTGATGACAAAATCGTCGAGTTCGACGTGTTTGCGCTTTTCGAGGTTGGTCTGGATTTTGACCACGCGGCGGCCAACGAGTTCTTCAAACTCGTCCTGTGGGATAACGCCGTAGGATTGGGTCGCAGAAAGCTGAATGTCATCCTTGCGCGCAAGTTCCTTGCGTTGAGTGAATACATACTTGCTTCGCTGCACCTTCCAATGTGCGGGGATTTGGCCGATCCAGTCGATGCCGCTGTCCTTCATGGGGGCGGAGGGGTTCAGGCCGTGGGTGACGGCCTGCTGGATCAGAATCTGCCGCCGCTCGCGCAACAGCGTGATCTGCTCTTCCTTGATCCGCACCGCTTCGTCGATCTTGCCGCACTTCCCATCCAGAAATGCCGCGATGGCGCATTGTTCCTCAATAGGAACGACCGGCAACGGCACCATTGTGAAGTTCTCAAAGCGCAACGCTTGTCCGTCCCGCACCAGATTGGAGGTCGCTTGAAGTGCCTCAATGTAGCGAGAGCTTTTCAGCAGATATTTGAAGAATGGAGCATAGACTCTCGGCCCAGGATTCAAAGCCACATACGCGGAACTGACGCAGCCGGTATATTCAGAGTATTCGAGGCCTCCTTGGAAGCTTCTCATGCTCATAACGAAATCTCCCGCGTCAACATGCTTCAGGATATCAAAATCAAGAAACACCTGTGTGATCCGGCGCCCCTCAAAGTCCATGAAGTCACTTTGCGGGATAACGCCGTATTTCTGTGTAGCAGCGAGCTGTAGTTCACCCTTGCGAGCGCGCTCCCTCCGTTGGCTGAATAACCACTTTGGGTTCTTAATTTCCCAATGGGCAGGAATCTGGCTGATCCAACCAACGCAGCTTTCCTTATAGCTTCGATATGCCGGATAGGAGGACGTGTTCATCACACCGCCTCCGACAGATCGGCAAGCGTCAAGCTTAGGATGTCGGCGATCAGGCCATCAGCCTTTTGTTCCAGCGCCAGAATGTCCTGCGTCACGGCATCGAGGTTGCGCAGCGGCTTGTGGCGGTAGAAGTACTTGTTGAAACTGATCTCGTAGCCGATCTTGACCGTGTCGAGGTTGATCCATGCCTCGGGCACATGCGGCTTCACCTCGGCCTTGAAATAGCGGTGGATGCTGTCCTTCAGCGGCACCGCCTCGCTGTCGCGCAAGTCGGTGCTGGATTCGTAGGTGAGATAGCTGTCGTCGGGCTGGGCATAGATGCCGAAGTCGCCCAATTCGTCGATCTGGCAGCCCAGTCGCGCGGCCATGGCCTTCAGCTCTGCCTTCGTGAAGCGTTGGATGCTGTCGACCACTTTTTCCGCATCATCGGCATACCAGCTGATGGCGTTCAGAATTGCGTTCTTCTCGGTCGCCGACAGCTTGATCTTGCGGGCCTTGAGAATCTTGGACACTTGTTCGCGGAAGGTGTTAAAGTCGGTGGTTTCCTCGGTGCCCACCGCTTGCATCAGCTGATGCCCGACGCCGATCAGCTCGCGCTGGCGTAGCCAGAGGCCGGTGTCGACCAGCTTGGCGCGCTGTTTGGCGTTCAGCGCGATCTCCTGTTCCTCGCACCAGGCCTGAATTGCCTTGGCCTGCGATTTCAGGAAGCCGGGCTCATAGACCTTCTCGCTATGCTCGACCCAGAGATGCTCCATTGGCTCACGCAGGGACTTGTCGAAGCGCAGAGGTTCCAGCCGCTCGGCGCTGAACTGGGCGCGGCGGCGATCAGGGCGTTCGATGGTGACCTTGTGATAGCCGAAATCGGCGTTGTCGAAGATCTGCACCGCGATGCCTGTCGGATCGCCGTTGTCGTCCAGCTGGCGTTCGGCCGGCTGGAAGGCGAGGTAGGCAGCGGTGATGTCCTTGATGTGCTCGGGCGCGAATTCGCAGTTCTTGTCGCCTAGGTTCTTGCGCAGCTTGCGGAACAACAGGTTGGCGTCGATCAGCTGCACCTTGCCGCGGCGCGCCTCGGGCTTGGCGTTGGTCAGAAGCCAAATGTAGGTGGTAATGCCGGTGTTGTAGAACAGGTTGTTCGGCAGCTGAATGATGGTGTCCAGCATGTCGTTTTCGATGATGAAGCGGCGGATGTTGGATTCGCCGCTGCCTGCGTCGCCGGTGAAGAGGCTGGACCCGTTGTGGACCGACGCGATGCGCGAGCCGATGGGGCTGCTGGCGACGGGCTTCATCTTGCCCACCATCTCCATCAGGAACAGCAGCTGCCCGTCGCTCGAGCGCGGGGTGGCATCGACGATTTCCTCTTCGCCCCAATAATCGGTCAGTTTGACTTGGAAGCGTGGGTCGATGACGTCGTTGCCATCCTTGATGTACTTCAGGTCACTCTTCCAGCTCTTGCCATAGGGCGGGTTCGAGAGCATGAAGTCGAAGCGGTGGCCTGAGAACTCGTCGGTGGCCAGGGTGGAGCCGACCTTGATGTTCTCCGGGTTGTTCCCCTTGATCATCATGTCGGATTTGCAGATGGCATAGGTCTCGTCGTTGATTTCCTTGCCATACAGGTAGACGTCGCCCTTGGCGGCGACGGGCCCCTCGGGGTCCTTGATGTAGTTCTGCGCTTCGGTCAGCATCCCGCCGCTGCCGCAGGCCGGGTCGTAGATGGTCATGACGGGCGGCAACTGGCCGCTGATCGGGTCGAAGATGAGGTGGGTCATCAGGTGGATCACCTCACGCGGGGTGAAATGCTCCCCGGCCTCCTCATTGTTCTCTTCGTTGAACTTGCGGATCAGTTCCTCGAAGACATAGCCCATACCGAGGTTCGACAGGGCCGGCAGCGGGTTCCCATCCGGGTCTTCGGCGTCGTACGGCGTCAGGTTGATGTAAGGCGAGATGAACTTCTCGAGGACGTCCAGCAGCACCTGCTTGTTCGCCATGTGCCGCATCTGCTCATGCAGCTTGAAACGGGCGATGATCTCTTTCACATTGTCGCTGAACCCGCTGAGGTATTCCTCGACGTTGGCCAGCAGGATCTGCTGGTTGTTCGTAGCGGTGGCATAGAGCTGCTTCAGCGTCCACTTACTGGTGTTGTAGAAGACGTAGCCCGAGGCCGCAGTCAGGGGTGCGTCGTCGAGTTCGGTCTCCCTCATCTCCTCGCGTTGGAAGCGGACCTCCTCGAGAACGGCCTCTTTCGTCGGTTCCAGGAGTGTGTCCAGGCGCCGCAGCACGACCATTGGCAGGATGACGTCACGGTATTTGCCGCGGACGTAGACGTCGCGGAGGCAGTCGTCGGCGATGGACCAGATGAAAGAGATGAGCTTGTTGTGGGCAGCGTGATTCAACTTTTATGCTCGCGCTTACAGAGTGACAGGGCAACGGAGAAAGATATCCTATCACAATCTCCTCTGCGACAACTTTCCTGGGCCGGGCCATGCGTTATCACCGCTGATGAGTAGAAGAGGGCGGATACCCAAAAGAGATTTCCATGTTATGAAAAACAAGATGCAATCTGCAATGGAAATCTCTGATGGCGGAGCCCTTGTTCGGTTTTGCCTGCATCTGCCAAGGTGGATGGCAGGAGAGCAACAGGGGCGATCCAGAGCGCGTGCTACCCCGGGCATGCCGTGCCCCATTAGCCATGTCTCGCGATTATGATCTTGCCCTGGTTCGGTGGCTCTTGCGGGGGGAAGATCAGCACACTGCTCCCGCAAGGCAGTCCACAGACCACGCTTACAGATCATCTCCTCCCTGCGTCACAGAACCGCTCTCGCGGCGCAGCCTTTTGCAGCGACATACCGGATGTCTTCGCCCCCTACCGCGTGCAGCCAGCTGCATTGCAGTAAGGGGCGACGTTCGCATCAGGGATACTTTGGAGGGTTTGCCGCCCCTAATGCCGCGCTTATGCCTCCTCCTGCCAGGAATGCACGATCAATGACTCGTAGCGGTTCTGCATCAGGCGATCCACGCCGCCGGAGAGGTCGAAGCGGTGGCGCATCGTAGCGCCGTCGGCATGGTCAGCCTGGATTTCAATGCTGCGGTCATGGAAATCCCGGTCGGCAACCGTCCTCCTCCAAGGCAGCGGGAAAAACTTGATGTCCGCAAGCCCCGCGCGCTGAAGGCGGATGCGGAGATCATGCTGAGCGAATTCGTTCGACTCTCGATGAGGGGCGCCGAAACCATGACTGCTCCCCGATCGCTCGCCGGCTTCCGCCCGGTACACGACCTTGACCGCTTGCAGGCTACGGGAATGGGCCTTCAACTCGCTCAGCAGGTCTACCAGGCACTGCCGCGATGTGTCGTTGCCCAGCGCATAAGGATCGCGGATCGTGACCGCCGCCAAGTGAGCATCCGCAATCGGGGCGAACCACGTGGCGAACTCGCGCCGTTGCCCGGCGCGCACATCCCAGCGGCTCGCATTGGCAAAGGTGTCGAAAAGGCGGGTGTCCGCTGGCTGCCACGACGCGATGTAGGCCGACAGGGCCCCGGTCAGCACCTCGTCCCCCAGCCGAAGCTCGTAGACCTCCCCGGGCAGAATGCGCTCAGCTAAGGGCACCCGGGGCAGCGTGCTGAACCAAGCTAAGCCGCCGGAAGCGGGAACGGTGAAAACGCGCGGCGTCGTTTCAACGATCTTCGCTTGGTAGAAGCGAACGCGGCGATCCCTGACATACGGGGCCAGATAATCGAACAGCGTGCGCGAATCCGGGTCCAAGTCACGCAAGCTGGTCCGGAGTGGTTCTGCCAGCGCGACATGAACCGTACGTCCGCGGTCGGCTAAGCGGCGCAGGAAGCCGACCAGATGCTCAATGTCCTCGGCGTGGGCGGCCTCGCTGAACAGACGAGACACGCAGAGGTGGACCTCCGGTGCGCCGGCAATCCGCCGTTCCAACTCCTCAAGGCTCGGGGCCAGCCAGGGCTGGGCGCCTGCTGCGACGTAGGGCGATGGGTCCTTGGAGGCGAGCACCTTCGCCAGCCATGGCAGCACCTTGTGCCGGTCGAACTGCTCCCAATGGCGTTGGTTGCTGTAATCTTGCAAGCAACCGCGACAGGACTTCGCGCACTGGTTGGAACAGTCCAGCCGTTCGAGCGCCAGCCTAAGGAGCGTTCGCACCGGCGCTTTCGAGGTGCCGATCACGCGGCAGTAGCCGGCACCGCCAGAGACACTGTCATAGAGGATGACGCGGGGCTCATCGCCATCCGTCTGGAACGTCGCCCGGATCTCGCGCTGATCGATGTCGAGTGTCTTGGCTGCCCCTAACCGGACCGCCTCCACCAGCGTGCGCATGAACGCGTTGCGCTGTTCCCCGGCATCGGCAGCCTCGGTGTCCTCGAAAGCCGGCATAGGCGAGGCAATATGAAGCTGCGCTACGTCTGTGTTGAAGGTGTGCGCCAAGTCCACAGGCGATAGCAACGTGGTTGCCTCGCAACGGTCGCCGGTGCGGGGATTGTCGTGCACCATCCCCTGCAGCTTGCCATACGGTGTGCGCGCGGCCACGGCGTACTCACACTTGCTGCACCGATGATAGCCGCAGCCATGCGGCCCCTTGTTTACCATGAACAGCTGCCCGACCGGGAGGCCCGACTGCGGAGGAGCGAATGCCGGCAAGAAGCCGATGTGCACCACGCCCACATCGGTTGATTGGAATTGCGACTGCGGCAGGATGGTGATCAGCCTCGCTTCATCGGCCGGCCGGGTGCGCAGGCGGGTCACACCAGGATCGCGCCCGCCTTTTTCCGCGGCAGAGGTCAGGAACCCCTTCGGTTCGATGAAGGTACGAGCGCGCTGGCCGTCGAACGCTGCGCCGCAATTTGCGCAGGCCGCATAGTCGAGCCCATGCAGATCGGCCACGTCGACGTGCTGACACGCCTTGCAAACCCGATATTTTTGATCGGGCATGAACTCCCGCGGGTAGCGGGCAATGCCGCGGCTTACCCAAATTCGCCCGCCAGCCACCACCTCCGCCTCGGGCGCGTACTCGCTGATCGCGAGCGCGGCGTCGCGGTTCAGCTCAATGTCCTGACCACCCGAGACGCCAGCCTCTTGCGCCTTGCGGGACGGCGACACCTCAAGCGTGATGTCGTGCACGGGGAAGCTGTAGGTCGGGATGACGCCATAGCGAGAGAGTTGGTCCACCAGCCGCTGGTCCATATAGCGGTCACGCTGATGAACCAAGTAAGAGACGGCGCCGGCCCGTTTCGTGTCCCCCGCAACGACGGCAGCGTTCAATTCCTGAATCCGGTCCTCAAAGGTCGACCAACGGTCGGCGTGCACGGCCGCGAAATCATTGAGGGCAGCCCGAAATGCGTCGGCGAGGTCTGGGCCTGTCAGGGCGATCAGGCGCCGGGACTCTGGAAGATGGAACGCCAAGTTGTCCGCCTTCCGCAGACACGCCGTGCCGGCCGGGCTTTCGAGCCAGCTGTCGATGTCGGCGCGAAACGCCGGCAGCGCTGTGGCCCGGTCAAAGCGTTCGCCAAGCAGGTGTTTCAGCCGGGGCGAATTCCTCTCCGTGTTCGCGATTCGATGGCGCAAGTAGCCGGCGAGGACGACGGAGATCTGATGCCGCCGAAAGAACTGCGCGTTCTCGATGTTGATGTAAGGCACGTTCGGCGGGCGACGCAGGTAGTCCGAAAAGGCCCGGAACTCCGCTTGGTCGTAATTGCCGTTGCGGGCGATGGTCACCACCAGAGGCGCGGCCTGCGCGCGGCGTCCCGCCCGACCCACCCGCTGCTGATAATTGGCCGGCCCAGGCGGGACATTGCGGCAAACCACGGCTTCCAGCGCGCCCAGGTCCACGCCCATTTCCATGGTCGTCGTGCAGCTGAGCAGGTTGACCTCGCCGGCGCGAAAGGCTGTCTCGATGCTTTCCCGGCGGGTCGTGCCGATGGCGGCCGTGTGCTCGCGGGCGACGGGAATATGGCCAATGCCGGTGCGATATTGCACGACGTAGTGGTTCTCCCGTGTCAACCGCTCCCGCTCGTCCCGCCCGAGCTCAAGGAGGTCGCCCGGACATTTGAAGGACGCGCACTTGCCGCCGACGGAAATCTGCTGGTGCAGGCCGCATACGGCACACCGATAGAGTGGGCGGTTTGCCGCGCCAAAGAACCGCAGGTGCTGGCAATCGAGAACCAGTCCGTCGAAGCCGACGGCCGGGATCAGCACGTCCAACTTGCGCGCTTTTTCCCAAAAGCTCCGCAGAACCCGGTCGCGCTCGGCCGGCGACAATCCCAAACGCTGCTCAAGGAACCAGCTCCGCCGATTCGGGCGCCCCGGGCTTGGAATCCAGCGGAACCGGGCGTTGTGGGTATCGGCGGTCAGACCGAAGCTGCGCGGCCCAGTGTACTCAACCCCCCAAATCCGCTCCTCGTCCAGTTCCACATCATCCAGCGGGGCGATCGCGCGTTCCCGCCGGATATGCTCAAGGAACAGATGCGTCAAAGCCTCGGCTTCGCCGGCCAGAGCGGGGGGAAGCGCTTGGCGCACAGTGCCGACCAGTGGTGTCAGCAGGTCCAAAGCGTAGGTAACCCCGACCAGGCCAAGAGCTTCCAGTCCGATGCGGCGGGCGGCCGGGAGGCAGAATTCCGCCAGCACCCAACCGAGCAGATACTCTTTGATCTCGGTGTCCCTTAAGGTCCGGCTGAGCGTGCGATCGTATAGGCGCAACGCCACGCGATTGGACCTGGTCAGGCGCAGCCGCGTCTTTTTCGCCAGGAGAGGCGGATCGAAATCGTCATTCTCGGCGACGTTTTGCAGGACGTCCGTCATGGCCGTGCGCAAGGCCAATTCCAGGCCAGTTCGCTCGAAGTAAGGGGCAAAGAAGGCGGCATCTTGCCGGTTGTCGGAGAAGGACAGCAGCCCGCGCCCGCCAAACGGCTTCGCCTCCGCACCGGGGTGCGGCGGCAGAACCTCCAGAAGCTGTTGGGTGACGACAGCGGCGAGGGCATCGTCACCGGGATGCAAAGGCATCAGAATTTCGGCGTAGCGGGTCGCCCGCGCACCGCAGGCCGCGCACTTCTTCACATACGCCCGCTGTTCATACTCGTCGACCTCGGCGGCCACTTCCTGCAGAACCAACGCTCCCATGGTGTCAGACGTCACCAGCCGCCCATTGTCGGGCAGGAAGGATATTGGGCCGCCCAGCACCGGATTGCCTTCATCCTCGTCAGCTTCTTCCTCCACGCCGGAGGCGCTGCGGGACAGGATCATCACGTGCCGACTGTTCGCATGGGTCTCCGGCTCGGGCTTGAGCAGACCGCCACAGGTGTAGGCCTCCACGTGGGGCTGGCCGCAGTTCCGGCAGACCAGGAGACGATAGAAATGCTCGCCGTCCGGTCCTCGATGAGACTTCTTGGGAACGACTTCCACCCACTGCTCGGGAGCATCGGCCGACAGCCGTACGGCGGCCCCCTCCACCCCGCTTGCGGCCAGATGATAGCGGGCGGGCAGCAGCGGATAGCTCCTCTCGTCGGTGCGCGCCAGCATGCCGATGGCGATCAGCCCAGCGAGCGCCTGATCCGTGTCCGGCCGCGGTCCGAACAGCCGAGACGCGAGATCTCGATACTCGCGCATCTGCTCGCTCAGAAGGCCACTGATGGTTCGAACTTCCGCGTTGGTGCCGAAGCGCGCCGCCAGAGCCGGTCCGATCCCCCCAGCCGCCCCATCCAACTGAACCGCGATTCCACGCTGCTCGGCTGCGGCATTGAACGCGTCAACCGAATCGATCTCGCCGCGGCGGATCTCCTCGGCGATGGCGGCCAACGCGATCCAAGCGTCCGGCGGCAGCGACCACGTTGCGCTTGGCTCACGCAGAGCCTCGTGTGCCTCGCGCTTGCCGCGAACGACACGGGTCAGGGGCTCGCCGAACAGGTCGCCGGCGAATGCGAGCAGGTCCTTCTCAGCGCCCGGGTCGTCGGACAGACTGGCGCTGGTGCCGAAGCACTGCAGCCCGCCCTCGATGCCGAGATGATTTTTCAGCTTACGCAGGAGGAAGGCGACCTCGATCGCCTGAGCCCCCGAATACGTGTGCACCTCGTCCAGCACGATCGTGTGAAGGCGCGACTGGCTGAACAATGGAGCGTTGCGTGGCAGGAGCAGCAGGTGCTCCAGCATGGCGTAGTTGGTGATCAGGATGTGTGGTGGTCGCTTGAGCATTTCCTCACGGGTCAGGCACCAACTTGTCGGTATCTGGTGAAGCTCGATCGGAACACCGCTGTCGTCATGCCGCTGGAGTGCTTCGACGAGCGCCCGGTTGCGCAACAGGTCGTCCGCAACGTCCTGGCGCTGCTCGTTCGCCCCGACCTGCGATGTGAAGCGCCCGAAGGTAATGCCGGGATCGCGGAGGTGATTGAGCAGAAGCGGCGCCAAGCGGAAGTAAAGCTGGTCGTTCGCCAGCGCGTTCAGCGGGTAAATCAGCAACACTCGGACCCCGGGCTGCGAGAGGTCAGGGTCCTTCAGGAGGCGATCAATCACCGGGAAAAGGAAGCACTCGGTCTTACCGCTGCCCGTGCCGGTCGCGACCAGCAGGTTCTCGCGGTCGCGCACGGCGGCCAGCATGGCTTGTTCCTGATGCCGATGCAGCGGTCGGTGCCGCAAGTGCTCCGGCATAACCCGCCAGCTCGGGCTCAAGGTGCCATCCTGCACGAGAGCCGAGAGCGGCCGCCCCTTCTCGAAGTCGGGCAGCGTTTCGACGTAGGGCCCCTTGACCAGATTGGCGCCGTCCTGCAGCGCGCTGCGGTAGGCGTCGGCGAGCTTGGGATAGTTCCTGGAGATCGGTTGGGCGGTCAGAATGTAGCGCCGCAGTGTCTCTTCGAGCTGACGGCGAAACGCTAGCGGGTTGGCGTCAGTCATGATTTCACCGATCTGGACAAGACGTCCCAAAGAACGAGGTAGAATCCGAATAGGTCTGGCGCGACCCAGGTGACAAAGCCGAGGGTGGCAGCCGGGTCTTCCTCGGTGATTTTGCCAAGGCGGGCGAGATAATCATCCAGCAAGCCCGGCTCCAAACGGTCGAACCGGGCGGCCATGGCGAGTGAGGAGAGCAGGTTGGGGACGGCCGAAAGAAAGTCCGACGCCTCTTCTTCTGCCGCCGTGACTGGCAGGGCCGGCACGCCCGCCCGCGTCCAACCCTTAGCCACCCGGTGAACCCAACGCACCAGTTCCGGCTGGGCGCTGCTGCACCGGTTCACCATGTGAGTGGCGCGCCCGAGCCGTATAAGGTTGGATTCCCCGTTGGAAATCCGGCCGTAGGCCAGCCGCAGGCGGCGCACTGCGTCCCGGTGACGTCGGGCGGACAGCGGGCAACGGGTGTCATTGCTCTCGTCCTGAATGGCCGGTCGGCTCATTTCACAAACGAACTGGTCGAAGTCGAATTGGCTCAAGCGGACGCTGTCGGACCTGTGGGCTTCTTGCAGATTTCCATAGTAACGGGCGAACGCCGGGCCGATCAGCCCCTGTGCAATGGCCTCCCTCACCCTCCCGGCGGCGTCCAACCTGGCGAGGGAATGCAGGGCACGCAGCAGCGGTGCTGCCGTTTCGTGCAGCCGGGCGTATGCCGAACCAGGCAACGACCAGAGACCAGGAGCCAAATCCCAGGGCGATGTCAAGGGCACCCACGATTCACTGGCACCCTCCGCAGACTGCTGCGCGAAGGCGGGAACGAGCGGGGGCAGCCCCTGCTCGGCGATCACCGCGTTGGCGGCTCGCCGCATCAGCCCTGGCAGCCAAGACATCCTGTCCCAGCTCTGCTGTTCATAGCAGCGCAGCAGCGCCGCGTAGCAGCGCAGGGCAACCCCGGCAGCTTCGTCGATCGTCGTCCAGCAGTCCACGGCAACGGTATCGGTGATCCTGTTGCCCCATTCCCCGGCGACAGCAAGGACATACTCGTCCGAGCGCAGATTGCGCAGCGGCTCGGCGGGCGCATCGCCCTCCATCCGTACCGCGGGATGCAGCAGCCAGAAAGAGGCCGCCTTCATGCCGTAGGGCACGGTGAGGACGTAGGCCGTCCCCGCGCCGCCGGCCAGGGAGGCGCTGGCGAGCGGGCTGTTGGGCGCTACCATAACCATCCCCGGTTCCAACGCTCCGGCAACGGTATGGCCGCTTCGAAGGTCGATGCCGTCGAAACACAGGGAATGAATGGGACGGCCAAGGTCCAAGGTGACGGAAACCCGACCAGGCCGATCATCGATCTGGAACCGCCGTGGCGTGTATGGTCGGGCAATGCGGCAGAGTTCGATGGCTACCGACCGCTCCGGCCCTTTGTGGATGGTGATCGCGTTGGCGGCACCGGTGCAGGCTTCCATGAGGGTGGCATGGGCGATGTGCCGGCTCAACGCGCGCTGAAAGGCTCCCTGGATGCGGCGCTGCCCGATGCTGAGGTCGGCCTCGTGGTCGTCGCTGTGAACGATGATGTCGGCCGGTTGATCGTCCGAGATGGCGACCGTCTCCCCCAAGGAGACCTGGACGGTTCTGAGGGCCGCACTGACGTCGCCGGAGCGGACAAGCTCAACGAAGAGATCGGACGCTTGGAAACGGAAGGTCCAGGGAGCCCGTCCAGCGTCCCGGCCCACGGGTCGAAACGCGACACAGACGGGCTCGCCCGTCCGGCCGGAATGGAAGCCGACGCCGGTATCTGCCAGGCTGGCTCCATCGAACAAGTCCGGCAGGGCGTTACCCGGACGCTGCCCCCGGAACCCACGTCCCGGCCGACAGGCATCCAGTCCGCACCAGACGAACGCAACGGCCGACGCCAGCGCACGCGATTCCCCCCGCAAGCAGAGGGATGCGCGCAGACGGATCACCATGGCCGGATGGTGGGCCAGGTGAGATCCAACCAGGACGCGGCCGTTTTCCAAGTCGTCCCGCTGCACAGGCACACGTAGCGCGTCGGCGGCGGTGCCATCCGGCTTGGCCATGCCGTCGAGCACCAAGTCGTACGGCGCGGCGAGGCGATCCCCGGGAAGTGCGAGTGTGAGCGCCACGTCGACCGCCGCGAAAAGGCGCCGCCCTGCCAGATCCACGGCATGCTGTCCGGCAAAGCCCAGATGCGAAGCCCCGCCGGCCGCGAGGGCAAGATGGCCATAGGGGGAGGTGATCTCCAAGCCCTGGTTCAGCAGCCTAAAACGCAGAAAATGGAGGGGTCCAAGCCCGCCTTCGCTGTCCTCGCCATTGCAGCAAAAGCCGCGGCGCCCGGCGGCCAAGTAGGGGCCGGGATGAAGCCGAAGCGTCGTACCAGTCTGATCAAGCTGCGCGGCTTTGACCAACTCACCGGTTTCGCCATGGAACATGGCGATCGCGTCCGGACGGCGCGCAAGAATGGGGATGGCGATCGGGGTGTGATTGTCCCGATGACACGTGACGGCATCCGGCCAGGGCTGCGTGAGAACGATCTCCCTACCGTCCGACCCGGCATCGACCTCCGCGGAGCGGCCATCGATCACCACCGTCCAAAGATCCTGGCTTGGCGGAATGCCGAGGATCAATGTCTCGTCCCGCAGGATGACGGTGGGCTTGGCAAACTGGGCCGTGGATGATCCACACTGCGTTAGAGCGTCGAGGGCAAGCTCATTGAGCGTATCACGGAAGCGTTGCAGGAACCTGTTCTCCTGCAACTCCATGTTTTGTCGGATCGCGGCGTAGGCGCGGGCGTAATAATCTCCACCCTCGCTGCTGAGGATCAGCACCAGCCTGCCGTTATTTGGAAGGCGGTGCGCGACGGCGGTCGACCACGCGGCGCACTCCGCCGTATCATCGACATTGGGGAGCCCTTCCAGCCGTTCGGTCCGGTCACAGGCCTCCGCCAGCGCCGAGAGCTGGTTGAAAGGCACCCCGGCCTGCAGCACGAACTCGTTCACGATATAGCAGCCGTCACGCTCTTGCAGGACCGGTAGACCGAGGCGAAGGCAGGCCGAGCGGAATGCGCGATAGAGGTCACTGCGGCGGCCGATCAGGACGGGCTTGTCGAAGTACTTATCGATCCAGGGCCAAAGCTCGATCCCCTGGTGCTTGCCGAGAAATTCGGCCGTAAGGTGAGCGAGAATGCCGACACCCACCGTCGGCCATCCCGCCAGCAGTGTGCAGAATCGCTCGGCCGGGTCATTCGCCTTGCAAACGAAATCCTTTATTGGCGTGATGCGCTTTAACAGAATGGTGTGGTGCCCGAGGAACGGAGACGCACCGCTCTCTGCCAAATCATCGCGCAACGACTTTTCGGTCACATTGAGAATGACTTGAAGCGGCCCCGGAAACGCTTTCCATGTTCCGGCTAACATGGACAAACCTCATTAGGCTCCATTGCGGCAGCACCGATGGCTCGGCTTGGCCCGAGTTGGAGCCTGACTCGCAGCGCGTGCACAAGGAAGCCCGCAGTGCGCTTAATTGGCCGATGGCGTTTCCCCATTTCGGCTTATCCCCCCTGTGCGGCAATGTGCATTACGAGCATCCCGCGAAGAGCTTGAATCTACGAGCGCGTTTGCCTTTTGCCAACTGTGAATTGTGCTATCATGGCACGTGGCCTTCCTCTGGATCAGTGGATACCTCTGCTAAGCTCCAGATGGAGTGGAGAGGTCAAGAATGACGACGACGCAGCGCATCTTTACGGATGAGTTCAAGCAGGGGGCGGTAGCGCTGTTGGCCAGCAGCGGCCGCTCCCTTGCGCCAATCGCCCGGGAATTGCGGCTGCAGCCCTCGGAGCTGTGGAAATGGCAGCGCTCCCTGACCACTGGCGCCGATCAAGCATCGGAAATCGCCCGCGTCCAGATGGAACGGAATATATTAGAAAAACTGTGGCAATTTTCTCGGAAGCACCGAGATGAGGTTCTGAATCATTGCGGGCTACTGCAACGAATACCCGGTTCTGGTGCTCTGCGATGCCCTCGGCGTGTCGCCATCGGGCTATTATGCTTGGCGCACGCGACCGGAGAGCCCACGCAAGGCAGCGAACCGACAGTTGCTTGAAGACATCCGGCGTCTTCACGGTAAGCGCCGTCTGTGGGCTGCCTTGCGGGATCAGTGTGCCACGTGCTGAAAGCTGGACGTCGGCGGCACCAATTGGTGTGGCGGGCTTGGCATCGTGGCAAGCAGCGTGGTTTGCACTGTGGCAGTCCAACGTATCGAGGTCATCACCGGCGCCGGCGGGCGGCGGACCTATTCGCTCGAGGAGAAGATCCGCCTGGTGGGCGAAGCCCACGGCGGACGTGGCGCCGTCGCCGCGGTGGCGCGCCGCCACGGCGTGTGCACCAGCCTGATCTATCGCTGGCGCCGACAGCTTGAGAGTGGGGAACTGTCCGCCGAGGCGCCGGGCTTTGTGCCGGTCCATGTCCTGGAGGCGACACCCGCCGGCTTGCCGTCTCCTGTGATGACACCGTCGGCGCCGAAGACGCCGCCCATCGAGCGCCGTGTCGCCCTGGTCGAAGTGGTGCTCTCCAACGGTCGCGTGCTTCGGGTCGCCGAGGACATCGCCCCCGCCACGCTGCGCCGGCTGGTCGGCGCGTTGGATGCTCCATGATCTCGGTTCCCGCCGGGGTGCGGGTCTATCTGGCGATGGGGGCCACCGACATGCGCAAGGGGATGGACGGGCTGGCCATGCTCGCCCAGCAGGTCCTCCAGCAGGACCCATTCGCGGGCCATCTGTTCATTTTTCGTGGCCGGCAAGGGTACCGAACGTCATTCAGCATACAGTTTCGAGTCGGCACGGGTCGAGTATCCCTGGCACCCGCTGCACGGGCAGAGGCTCCGGGTCGTGAACCGAACCGTGCGTGGCGGTCATCCGGTCCTCTGGCTCGAGGAGCGGCCCGGAACAGCTCGGGAACTGCCCGCTTGGATGTGCGATGCGGCCTACTGCCTTGATATGGCGATGCTGGTTCCGCCGCAGGTCGCCATCACGGCTCTGAGCGCATTGGCGGCAGTTCTCTCGGAATTGCGGCGTCAGGCTGGTGATCCCGCAGCATCGGACATCCCATCCTTGAAGGAGGTTGCCGATGCCCAGACGACCGCAGCCGACGCCCCAGCTCTCGCTGAACCTCAACGCTCCGTCTCCGGACGTCATGGTTCCGGACGAGGCGATCCGGGCTCTGGCGGACCTGCTCCTGGAAGCCGTGGGCGCCCTCCGATCGGACGCGGATCAAGGGGATGATCTTGCCCCGGTTGCGGATTCCGATGAAAGCGGCCGGGGATTCCGACATGAAGGCGGTCCATCGTTCCGATTTGAAAGCGGTCCACGGTTCCGACGCGATGCCGGCCATCGCGTGACGCTCTCCCAGGGTCGGTTTGGTGATCTCATGGTGGGCTTGGCGGGGTCAAGCCTTCAGGTCAGAGAGCCAGTTCGGCGGTCTGGCGTTTGCGCAACGACTCGCCGCTGAGGTCGATGCGGTAGGCGTTGTGCACGACGCGGTCGAGGATGGCGTCGGCCAGGGTGGGATTGCCGATGATCTCGTACCAGCGGTCCACCGGCACCTGGCTGGTGATCAGGATCGAGCCGTTGGCGTAGCGGTCCTCCACGATCTCCAGCAGATCGCGGCATTGATCGGCGGTCAGCGTCTCCGGCCCCCAGTCGTCGAGGATCAGCAGGTTGACGCGGGCCAGCGTCCGCAACAGGGTGGCGTAGCGGCCGTCGCCTCGGCCCGGCGCCAAGCTGGCGAACATCCGGGGCGTGCGCTGGTAGAGAACGGAGAGATTCTCGCGGCACGCCTTCTGTCCCAGCGCGCAGGCCAGCCAGCTCTTGCCCACCCCGGTGGGGCCGGTGATCAGCACATGGCGATGCTCGCGCACCCAGTCGCAGCCGGCGAGCTTGAGGAAGAGGGCACGGTCGAGGCCGCGGGCGGCGCGGAAATCGACGTCTTCGACGCTGGCCTCCTGGCGCAGGCGGGCCCGCTTGGAGCGGGCCTCGAACCGTTTCTGCCGGCGCAGCGTCACCTCGTGGTCGAGCAGCAGGCCGAGCCATTCGGCATGCCCCAGCCCGGCCGTCTCCGGATTGCCGGCCAAGTCCCTGAACCCCTTGGCCAAGCCGTGAAGCCCAAGGTCGTGCAGCAGGTCGAGGGTGGGATGGTGCAACATGAAAGGTCTCCTCAGTGGAAGTAGCCGGAACCGCGGATGTTGGCGTGCAGCAGCGGCGCGGTGTCGCCGTCGCGCGGCAGTGCCGGACGGTCGAGCTTGTGGGCGAGAATGGACGCGATGCTGCGGTAGCCGAAGGCGCCGATCTCCAGTGCCCGCGCCGAGACGGGCTCGGCGCGCTCCTGGTTGGCGCCGCGAAACAGGCGCAACACGCCTAGGCAGGCGCGGGTCCCCTGTTCGGGATGGCGGCTCTGGGCAAGGATGGCGGTGATCAGACCCTCGGTGTTGGGGCCGATCGCCTTGGCCTCGTCCAGGACGCGCTCCGGCGTCCCTTCGGCATAACGGCGGTGGGTGCTTGGCATGTGGGCGGGATCGGTGCCGTGGCGATCGCCGGCGACCTGTCGGACATGGGCGGCGACCCGGCCGCCGCGGTGGAAGATCTCCACGGTGCGTGCGGTGACGCGGACGTCGACCTGCTCGCGGATCAGAGCGTGGGGAACCGAATAATGGAAGCCCTGGATAGCGACATGGTAGTCCTGCCCGACGCGGGCCAACATCCACTCGGCGAACTCGTAGGGCGTGGCCGGCAGAGGCTGAAGCGCCGGCTGTTCGAGCTGCCGCAGCAAGTCCTGGCGGCTGACGCCGACCCGGCGCATCGGGTGGCCGTTCAGCCGTTCCAGCACCTCACGGATCGCCGTGTTCGCCTCGGCCAGCGAGAACAGCGGGCGGTTGCGCAGCCGGCCCAGGATGTAGGTCTGGGCGAAGCGGACCCCGGCCTCCACCTTCGCCTTGTCGCGGGGACGACGCGGCCGGGCCGGCACCACGCCGATGCCGTAATGGGCGGCCAGCTTGGCATAGCTGCGGTTGATCTCCGGATCGTAGAAGGACGCCTTGTGGACGCCGGACTTCAGGTTGTCGGGCACGAGGAGCCGCGGCACCCCGCCGATGGCCTCGAACAGGCGGACATGCGCGCCCAGCCAATCCGGCAGGGTCTGCGTCCAACTCGCCTCGGCGTAGGTGTAGTTCGACGCCCCCAGCACGGCGATGAACAACTCCGCCTCGCGCAACGCGCCGGTGGCCGGATCGACGATCGGCAGCCTCTTGCCGGAATAATCGACGAACAGCTTGTCGCCGGCGACGTGGTGCTGGCGCATCGTCGGCGACAGCCGGCATTCGAACTCCCGGTACAGCTCGCAGTCCTCTCGACCCGGATGCCTGGGCAAGACGGAAGCGCATCATCGGACATCTCACCTGCCAAGGAGGCTGCCGATGAGCAGACGAGCATCGCCCAGGGGGCAACTGGCGCTGGACCTCGCGCCCACTCCGGCACCGCTGCCGATGACAGCGGTGCCGCACGAAGCCGTCCAGGCTTTGGCGGATCTGCTTCTGGAGGCTCTGGGCGGCAGAGCGTCGACGACCAGCAGGGAGGGCGGTGATGAATTCCAAGATCACGCCTGACCATCTCGGCCGCGGCGCCATCGTGTACGTGCGCCAGTCCACCATGAGCCAAGTGGTCGGCAACACGGAAAGCCAGAAGCGCCAATACGCCCTGGTGGAGCAAGCCCGAGCCGCCGGCTTCGTGTCCGTCACCGTGATCGACGACGACCTGGGGCGGTCCGGCTCGGGCCTCGTCGAGCGGCCTGGCTTCCAGCGGCTGGTGGCGGCCGTCTGCTCCGGCTCGGTCGGGGCGGTGTTATGCCTCGAAGCCTCCCGTCTGGCCCGCAATGGCCGCGATTGGCACCACTTGGTCGACCTCTGCGCCCTCGCTGGGACGTTGGTCATCGATCCGGACGGCGTTTACGATGCGCGCCTGGTCAACGATCGCCTCCTGCTTGGGCTGAAGGGCACCATGTCCGAGTATGAACTCAGTTTGCTGCGCCAGCGTGGTCTCGAGGCTCGGGACAGCAAGGCCCGTCGGGGCGAGTTGCGCTTCACCCTGCCGCCCGGCTACTGCTGGACGGAGGCAGGACGGATCGAGATCGATCCGGACGAACGGGTCTCCGGCGCCATCCGCATGGTGCTCGGCAAGTTTCGCGAACTGGGCAGTGCCCGCCAAGTCTTCCTCTGGAGCCGCCAAGAGCAGCTCATGCTGCCCGTCGTGCAACGCAACCTGAGCACGTGCAAGATCCTTTGGCGGGCGCCGGCTTATCACTCGGTGATGCAAATTCTGCGGAACCCGATCTATGCCGGGGCCTACGCGTTCGGTCGCACGGGCAACCGCACCACGGCCGTCGACGGGCGCGCGCGCAAGACCAGCGGTCATCACCGCGCCATGACGGACTGGGGTGCGCTGCTGCACGACCACCATGACGGCTACATCACTTGGCGCGAGTTCGAGGACAACCAGCGCCTGCTCCAGGAGAATGCCCACATGCAGAAGCGGGCTTCCCGGAAAGCCGCCCGGGGCGGGCGGGCTCTGACCGGCCTTGTCCGTTGCGGCCATTGCGGGCGGATGATGCGGGTGTTCTACGGCATGCGATCCGGCCACGCCCACCGTTACCAGTGCCGGGGCGACGACGCGCACGTCGGGGCCGGCTTGTGCATCGGCATTGGCGGCGTGCGGATCGACCGCGCCGTGGTAGCCCAGATGCTGGAGGCGGTGTCGGGCCGGGCGGTGGAGGCGGCCCTGCTCGCCGCCGACCAGATGGCCAAAGCCGATGACGATGTCCGGCAGGCGCTGGAGCGCGACCTCGAGGGCGCGCGCTATGACGCGTCGCTGGCGGCCCGGCGCTACGACCTGGTGGATCCGGCCAAGCGCCATGTCGTGCGCGAACTGGAGGCGCGCTGGAACACGGCGCTGGAACGGGTCGCCCAGATCGAGCGGCGCCTCGCCGACCTGAACGCGCAAGCGGCGGCACGCCCCAGGATCGACCGCGAGGCCTTGATGAGGCTGGCCCACGACCTGCCGACGGCGTGGAATGCGCCGACGACGGATGCCCGCACGCGGCAGCGCCTGACGCATATTCTCGTACATGAGGTGGTGATCGACCTCGATGATGCGGCCAACGAGGCGGTCGTCCTCATCCACTGGGTGGGAGGCTGTCACACGGAGGTGCGGGTTCCCAGGGTGAAGACCGGGCGCTACCCCGCCGAGCGGCGGCCCAGCCCCGTGGAGGTGATGCGCAAGCTTGGCGGTCAATGGCCGGACCGGGAACTTGCCGTGACGATGAATCGGATGCGCTGCAAGACGGAGGACGGGGAGACGTGGACGACGGTGAAGGTGTGCGCCCTGCGCGAACGGCTCGGCATCGCGCCGTTCGATCCTGCGGATCACCCGATACCGACGATCGGCGCCGATGAAGCGGCAAGCCGGTTGGGGATCTGCGTGGGCTCCGTGCAGCGGCTCATCCGCCAGGGCATTCTACCGGCGACCCAGTTGATGCCCTCGGCCCCTTGGAAGATACCGGTCGACGCGCTGAGCACTGAGGCCGTGCAGACAGGCGTGCGGGAAATTCAGAAGCGCCGGCCAAGGAATTTCGTGTCTTATCAACGAGATGACATCATGAGCTTGCCCGGAATTTGAAGGGAAGGATGCACTATGTCACGTGATCGAAGGATCGGCTCAAGCTCCTGGTCTGGGACGGCACCGGGGTGATCCTCGCAACGAAGTGGCTGGAGGACGGAGGATTTTCCTGGCCGCCGATCCGGGACGGCGCGGTTCGTCTGAGCGCGGTTCAGTTTGCGCTGCTGCTCGATGGATTGGAGTGGCGCACGGCCTCGCCGCCGGCGATCAAAACGCCCCGTTGGATGGGGTAAAAACGTTGAAACGCCTGGGTTCTGACGCATCTCTGCGGTATACTCCAGGGCATGGTCCAGCCTCCCGACCCGCTCCCCACAGACCCCGCCGAACTGGCCCGGATCATCGGCGATCTGGTGGCCAGGAACGCGGCGTTGCAGGCGCGGGTGGCGACGCTGACGGCGCTGATCTTCGGGGCGAAGTCGGAGAAGACGTCGGTGATCGACCCCGAACAGGGCGTCCTCGACCTCGGCGACCTTGCTGGTGAAGCGGCTCCGGCCGCCAACGACAACGCCGATCGGACTGCCGGTAGACCCAAACGGCCTGCGCGCCGTCCAGCGAACCGTAACGTCGGGGCGCTGCCCCGGCATCTGCCGCGCCTGGAGACGACCATCGAGCCGGAAAGCACCGCGTGCCTGTGCTGCGCCGGGGCGATGCACCGGATCGGTGAGGACGTCGCCGAAGCGCTGGATGTGATCCCGGCCATCGTGCGCGTGCTGCGCACCATCCGGCCGAAGTACGCCTGCCGGGGCTGCGCCGGCGCCCTGGTCCAGGCCGCCGCCAAGCCGCGTGGTGGACGGCGGCATGGCCACCACCGCGCTGGTCGCCCACGTCGTGGTGGCGAAGTTCGCCTGGCATCTGCCGCTGTACCGGCAGGCCCAGATGTTCGCCGGCCAAGGCATCGTGCTGGACCGGAGCACGCTTGTGTTCTGGGTTCGCCGAGCGGCGTGGTAGCTTCGCTGGCCCTGACGGGCTGGTTGAGGCCGCTGTATGATCGGTTGCTGCTCTACATCCGCTCCCAGCAGCGGGTGTACTGCGACGAGACGCCGTTGCCCCGGCTCGATCCGGGACGCGGGCGGACCAAGCTCTGCCAACTGTGGGCCCAGGCGGTGGACGACCGTCCCTGGCAAGGACCGGCCATGCCGGCGGTCGGTTACGTGTTTGCCGAGGGGCGGGATACGGCGGCGGTTCAAGAACAACTGGCGGGCTTCGACGGCATCCTCCAGGTGGACGGCTACGCCGCCTACAAGGCGCTGGTCCGCCGCCGCAAACACGCGCGGATCCGCCTCGTTTTCTGCTTGGCGCACGCGCGTCGCAAGTTCGTGGCGGTGTTCAAGACGACCCAGTCCGAGGTGGCGCGCGATGTGATCGCGCGCATCGGCACGGTGTACGCCATCGAGGAGCGCATCCGCGGCACCACAGCGGACACCCGCCTGCGGGTCCGGCAGGCCCAAGCCCGGCCGATCATGGCGGCGCTGAAGGCCCGCCTGATGGAGGTGCGGGCGGAGATTTCCGGCCAGTCGAGCCTGGCCAAGGCGATCGCCTACACGTTGGGCCACTGGGACGGGCTGATCGCCTTCCTCGACGATGGCCGCATCGACGTCGATACCAACGCGGTGGAGCGAAGCATGCGCCCGATCGGTTTGGGCCGTAAGAATTCGCTGTTCGCCGGCTCGGCAGCGGGTGGCCGGGACTGGGCGATCCTCGCCTCGCTGCTCAACTCGGCCAATCTGAACGACATCGACCCGTTCTCCTACATGGCCGACGTGCTGGAGCGCATCGTGTCGGGAGCGGTGAAAGTGAACGACCTCGACCGCCTGCTGCCCTGGGCGTGGAGGGCGGAACGGGACGCCGAGCCTACGGCCGAGGCACGGGCGGCATGATGGCCAAGCCCGCCGCAAACGCCGCCACGACGGTGCCCAAACCGATGCTGGATGCCGCCGAACTCGAAGCCTATCTGCGGGCACGCGGCCGGGCGGCGCCGGTGTCGCGCCTCGACGGGCTCGACGGCTACCTGACCGCCGTGCTGATCGGGCCGAAGTTCATCGATCCCCAGGTCTGGCTCGGCCACCTCCTGGGCGAGCGCGCCTTGCTCGCCGCGCAGGAGAGCCGGGAGCACCTGGCCATTCAGGCCGTGGCGCACCACCACAACCGCCTGTCGGAGGCGATGGCGCAATTTCCGTACCTGTATCGGCCGCAGTTGCCAGCACACCACGCTGGGGGCTTGGACCCGATCTTCTGGTCCTTCGGCTTCCTCATGGCAACCCGGCTGGCACCGCGCGCCTGGAAGAGCATGACCAACCCGGACAAGCCTGAGCACGCCACGTTCCAGGCCTTGCACCCTCTTCTGATCGGCACAACGCCCATCATCGAGGCCGACGTGCCAGCCATGGCCAAGGGCATCATCGACCTTCGCGAACACTTCAAGGTCCGTCGCAACAGATCCATGCGGTGATCCTGGGGAATCGGGGAAGGGTGCGCTCGCACCGCTTACGGTCAAACTGGGCGCGGACACACATCGTGTCTTCGTCGGCGAACGCATTTCACCAGCGCTTGGGAAAAGAGCCATCTACCCTACCACTTTACTGGCGGGCAGCGCCGAGCAGCACGCCAGATGCAAATCGCAGATAACCCAGATTATTAAAATTAGAGTAACTGCCCAGGTACCGGCTTTGTGGTTCAGGCGGTACGGAGTCTCGGGAGGAGTGCGTCGGGATTTTGGGTCAGGGTGTGAAGGATGTTCCAGCCCTGCTTTCTGGCGGTGGCGATGAGGGAGCGGATGACGGCGAAATCGGCCGCCCCCTCCTGGGAACGGAAGCCGCCGGAGATTTTCTGTCGGACCTTCATCATGCGACCGTCGCGCTCGGCCTCGTTGTTGGTGAAGGGGACGGCGGGATCGGTCAGGAAGCGCAGCACGTCGTCCTTGCGGGTGGTCAGTCGCAGCAGCAGGTTGTGGCCGGTGCGGCGCGGCGGCCGGCCACGGCGCTTGGCACCCGTCGTGGGGGTGGCGGCCAGCGGCGGCGATGGCGTCGTAGCGCCGGCGAAAAAGATCGACAAGGGCGGGCTTCAGCGGCCGTTCGCGCTGGCGGGCAAGGTTGGCGGCCTGGCAGGCCCGGCGCAGGTGCCGTTGCATCCGGCGCGCCCAGTCCTCCCTCTCGATCTCGACCAGGGCCTGGAGTTCGCGCAAATGATGGGCGTTGCACAGGGCATGCAGAACGCCGTCCATGGTGTAGTAGGGCTTCCAGTGATCGTGGACCACGGTGCCGGCGACAGCGTCGAGCAGGCTGCCGCGCTTGGGCGAGACCCGGTAGAACACCAGCCACAGGGTGCAGGCGACGTGCAGCCACTGGGTCTTGCCGCCGATCCGGAAACCGGTTTCGTCCATGTGCTTGACCGCCGCCGTCTTCACCCGCGCGCCCAGCGCGCCGGCAAAGTCCTGGAAGCGCGCGGCGCAGCGCCGGCTCATCCCGGCGATGGTGGCGGCCACCAGCTTGACGCCGAACAGGTCGGCCATCGCCTCGGCCAGCCGGTCCTCGGGCAGTAACTGATAGTGCAGCAGGTAGACCACCATCGCGGCGATCCGGGGGCCATACTGCACCGGCGCCGTGACATCGGCGGGAAAGGCCGCCCGCACCCGCTCGCCACAGCGGCCGCAGCGGCAGGTATGCGTCCGGTGTTCGGTGACCAGCAACGGCCGTGGCTCGGGCAGATCGAACACTTGGCGTGCGCCGTAGCCGATGGACGTCGTCGGTGCCAGCGCCGAACCGCAGGCCGGACAGGCGCCGGGATAGTGCTCGACAATGGTGTCCGGTTCGGCCACCGGCCGCAGGGTCTCTCCTTTGTGGCCCTTCTGCCCGCCGGACGGCTTACCCGACGCCGCGCGCAGGCTCCGCGTCCGCAGGGCGCGCTTGGGCTTGCCCAACCCATCGCTGGACGGCGGCTTGCCACTGTTGGAGCTGTTCAGCCCCAACCGGCGCTCCAGTTCGGCAACCCGCGCCAGCAGCGCCACGTTTTCGGCGCGAAGACGCTCCATTTCCGCCGCGACCGCCGCTTGGCCGGCAGCCGTCTCGGTCGCAGCGTCGGAAAGGGGAGCGTGCTGGGTCGGAGTCATGGACTCTTTGACTCATGCCGCGATTCCCCAGTCAACCGCTTTCTTGTCCAGGGTACCTGGGCAGTTACAAATTAGAATTCTAAGTGCGGAAATCGATTTTTTCGGGCATTCTCAAAAATGCCATGTAATCTGCAGCGAACGTGGATATCGTACTATAGTATGCAGAGTTTAATTTCTTGTGGCTTCGCGTTGACCGCGCGCGATACCGATCTGGTCGGAAGCCGTCGACTCGCCGATCCGCTTGGCCTGCTGCCGATCTGGTCGCGGGTGGCCCGTGGGCTTGTTCCCCACCTGACGGCCCAGACGACGCAAGCCGCCGGCTTCGAGTTGCTGCTTGCGCTGCTTAATGCCTACGAACAGCCAGAGTTGGAGGAGGTCCGGGGTCATTTGTCGCGGCGGGAGTTCTTCCTGATCGGTGAGCAGATCGCGGCGCACGCCGTCGCCGCCCGCGCCTACGATAAAGGCTGGCCGCTTCCGGGCCGGCGCGGCTTCGACCGATGCGCGGGGCTGGAGGACTACCGGCTTTCCCTGAGCCGCGCCGTGCTGCTCGACAATCAGGCGGCCGGCGGCTTATGGGGGTTGTACAGAGGCGCCGCCGGGCGGGCGAAGCTGCTCGACCCCGACCTTAAGGTGCTCGAGGACTCCGTATCCGCAGCGCTGGCCGCAAACGGCTCCCGCATCACCGGCGACGCCCTGCACGAGCTGGGGAGGCACGCCGTCACCATCGCCACGGCGCCGCAACGGACCGCACACCCGTTCAAGAAACGCACGTTGAAGGCGTCCCCGCTCGCCGGAACGCTGGTGGAACTGGTTCACGGCTTGCCCAACCGCGCGCTGCTGCGCCAGTACCTGTTCGAACGGGAACCGCTGCTGGACCGGGTGGCGGCACGGCTGGCGGAACTGCCGGCCGAGTTGGATTACGCCTCGTTCCTGTCCGACTGCCGTGGGCACTTCCCCGAAAGTGCGCAGGTGTTCGAGGACATTCTAAGGTGCGAGCGCTACATCGCCGCGCTCGACGTCGCCTTCGAGCGTCTCCTCGCGCAGGCGGGCCGGTCCGTGACGGACGCCGGCCGCGCGCTTGAGATCGATCTCGACGCGCTCGGCGCGGCGCGCGTCGGCTTTCGGCTGTTGGGCGATCACTTCCATGGCGGCGTCGCCCAACGTTTCGACATCCTGTGCGGGCTGGACCTGTCCGGCACGGCGGCGTTCGCCGACGCTCTGATGGACGCACACAGGAAGGTTGCAGACCAGCGCGGCAGCGCCCATTGGGTCGAGAGCGACGCAGGCCGGGTCCGTGCTCTCATCAACCTCGATGCGATGGCCGAACCCGATGAGAGACCGCAGAACCTGTTGTGGCGCAACGATTATTACCTCTCCGCAACGCGCAACGTGTACAACGAGGTGCGGGGATGAGTGTGCGCGTTCGCGAGGCCATTGCCCAGGCCGCCGCACGGTTCAGCGGTGGCGTCGAGGCCGCGCTGTTCACCACCTTCACCTTCGACCCGCGCTTCTTCGAGGCCAACGTGCTTCCGACGTTGTTCGGCGTCGAGGCGCGCGGCGCCGAGGCACGCCGGGCCGAAGTCAACGCGCGGCTCGCCGGAGTGTCCGTGGCCGTGTTCCACGACGCGGCCGCGCTGTCCGGCGGCGGTGCCAGCGACTATCGGTACCAGACCTGGGCGGTGCGCGTGCCGGGCGCCCACGAGGGAGCCCGCAAAGGCCCCTACTTCCACCCCAAGCTCATGCTACTTGCCGGCCGGTACGAGCATGAAGGGGAGACATACCCGGCGGTCTATCTGGCCTGTGGCTCGGCCAACCTGACTTTGTCGGGGTGGGGACACAATCTGGAGGTTCTCGGCGAGACCTGGATCGATGACGCCGACGCGCCCGCGCATGCCGAACTGGTGCGGTTCCTGACTTGGCTCCGCAAGCTGCCGCGCTCCCGACAAGCGGAGTGCCAAGCGATCAGGGACGTTCTGGAAATCCTCCGGGAGATGGGCTCTTATGGCGCTACGGACGGACCCGAACTGCACATCAACGGCATCGGCGGCGGGCAGCCGACCTTCGCCCAGCGGCTTCGCCTCGGACAGACGCAGCGGTGGGACTGCCTCACGGTCCTGTCGCCCTACTGGTCGGGTTCCAAAAAGCTGCCCAAGCTGCTCGAAGCTCTCAACGCCCGGGAGGTGAAGCTGGTGCCCGGAGCCAGCCGCGAAGGTGCGTTCGGCCTGGCGCCGGCGCACCTGGAAGCGCTGGATTCACAGGGCGTGTCCACCTGCGTGCTGGAGGACGGCGAGGCCAACCGCTTCACCCATGCCAAGCTCTACGCCCTCAGCAAGGAACGCGGAAACCACCTGCGCGTGGCGGTCGGCTCCTGCAACATGACGGAGGCCGCCCACAAGAAGACGGGCGGCAACGTCGAGGCGATGCTGATCCGCTCCCTCGACCTGAAAAAGGCCAGGAGATCGGCCCTACCCAAACTGCGCCCGCTGGACCTCCAAGGGAAAGCGTTCACCGATGAATCCGATGATCCTCCGGCGGGCTTGCCGTTCGATCTGACCGTCCTGTTCGACTGGAAGGACCGGTCCTACGCAGTGTGGTCCTCTGAACCGCCGACATACTGCACCGGCGTCGTTCTCAGGCTGCCGGCGGTCGGTGACGTGACGCTCGGCATGGCGTGCGAGAACCGGCGCATCGCCTGCCCACAGGGGCCGGGCAAGGCGCGCGGCTTCACGGTGACCTTTACCCGCAACGCCGAGCCGGTGTCCATCGCCGGCCTGTTCAGCGAAATCAACCTGGACCACTCCACGCGCGACTACACCCCGCGTCTCTCCGCCGGCGAAATCATCGACGAACTGCGGGAGCGGTCCTCCGGCCTCATCCGATGCCTTGAGCGGCACAGGCTGGTCGACGAGGACCCGGACGGCGCCGGGCCGGACACAGGCTTGGAAGAAACCGCGTTCAACCTGTACGACTTTTACGCCACCGTGCAGGGCGAACGCTGGAAGGCGCTCGGGCAAGCGTTGCCGCGGCGGGCCCCTCCGCACGAGAGGATGCGGCGCCTCGCCGATCTGGTTTCCGGGCCGTCGAGCCTGATGAAACTGGCCAGGGCGGTCGAGGAAGACCGCCTCTCCCCGGTCCATCGCTTCGCCGTGATTCTGGAGGTCCATCGCGTCCTCCACGCCAACCGACCGCTGCTGGACGATGCGCACCTCGGCGAGATCGTCATGCTGCTGACCCAATCCCGTGCCGCCGTGAGGGCGGAGATAGCAGATGGCTCGGGCGCCGACGCGCCCGGCACGCCCGATGAACTCCTCGACTGGTTCGAGGCCGAACTGGTCGCTTGTACGGTGTGACGCCCATGCCCCTCTTCGCACACACGATCCGCCCCGAGAACGTGGCGGAACTGATCGACTTCAGTGGCGGCGTCCCTGAACTCGAGGCGATCAAGGAATTGCAGAACGAGGGCGTGGCAGCGCTCTACAACATTCTCTGCACGCGGAGATTCGCCTACCTCGCCGACGAAGTCGGTATGGGGAAAACCTTCCAGGCGATCGGGTTGGCCGCCGTGCTGTGGCACATCGACCCGCGCGCCCGCGTCGTCTTTATCACACCGCGGCAGGTGCTCCAGCATCAGTGGGGGCGGGACTACTGCACCTTCTTCGAGCGCAACTACCGCCCCAACGGCTTGACGGCCGACGATCATGGCGTCAGCACGCTGCTTGGCACGCCCGCAGAGGCCCCAGTTTACGAGAACCTGCGGGACTTTGCCAGCGCTTTGGGCCAGGATGCCCCACGCTCGCTTATCCTGCGGCACACCTCCTTCTGCCGTCCGGTCTATCTGCAACAAAGCCGGGCGTTGGATGTCCGGGCCGCCTGGGAACAGACCCGCCGGGTGATGCACGGCTGCGGACTGCCGGAGCCGCAGCGGCCACAACCGCTTCCGTCGCCGCCGGAGGCGAGCGCGGTGTTCAACGACCTCTTCGCCGAGGGACTGAACCAGCGGCTGCGGGAGTGGGCCGGGGACCGGGGCATCGACCTGCTGATCGTCGATGAAGCGCAAGCCCTCCGCCACCACGGCAACCAAACCAACCGGAACTTCGCACGGGTGTTCGAGGGGGTGGTGAAGCACTGGCTGTTCCTCAGCGCCACGCCGCTGCACAACGGCCCGGACACCGTGAAGGCGGTCTGCGACTACGCCGACCCGCAAGCCATCCGCCAGGAGAACTGCGCCGCGGACCGCCTGGAGGCCCTCGCCGGGGCCATGCGGAGTTTTCTGGTCCGGCGGCCGCGGACCTATCGCTCTGCGGCCGGCGATATCCTGGCGAAGCGCGACTACCGCGATCACAGGCTCCAGCCGCACGAGGGCACGCAGGGCGTCCCAGGCTTGGCCATGGCGCTGGTACAGAAGCATCTGGCTCGCATCCT
The DNA here is from genome assembly GCF_003989665.1 of Azospirillum doebereinerae. Taxonomy (GTDB): domain Bacteria; phylum Pseudomonadota; class Alphaproteobacteria; order Azospirillales; family Azospirillaceae; genus Azospirillum; species Azospirillum doebereinerae. The sequence goes on from NZ_RZIJ01000015.1 coordinate 101,587, forward strand.
GAAATCCCAGGGCAACCGCTTCCAGGTGGGCTTCCTGACGTCCTTCGAGAGTCTGCGGCGCTCCACGCTTCACCTCGATCCCGAGGCTGAGGGCGCGTCCGTGCCCGCCGGGGCCGGCGACGACCACCTCAACCTCCAACTCCACGACAAGCAACGCGCCCAGCCCCAGCCGGACGCCGGCGCCATCGCTGGGATCGTGGAGCGGTTCTCGCAGCGGTTCCCGAACCACACGCTGCCGCATCCGAAGCTCGACGCGGTCGCGCGGGACCTCGCCGAGCGCGCGTTCGTGCGGGGCGAGAAGGTGTTGGTCTTCATGCGCCGCATCGCCGCGGTGGATGAGCTGTGCGAACGCCTGGAGCGCGCCTTCCACCAAAGCGTCGAACGGCGGATCCGCGACCATTGGAGAGACTCGGCCTTCGATTGGGCCAAAGGGCCGTCCTCGCGGCCTCCGGAGGATGAGGACGCCGGAACGGGCGCCGATGGAGACGGGAGCGGCGAGGGCGGCGACCGTATGGACGACCTGCCGGGCCGGGGAGCGGACCGGCTGTCCGAAGGCTTCCGCCGGGCGTTCCGGGAGGGGGGCTGGCTGCACCTGTACCGACGGCGCTTCGAGACGGACCGTTCCCTCGGCCTGTTCTTCGAGGAGAACTGGTTCCTCCTCCTGGCCCGCCTATACGAGCGCGACCCCGCCGCGTGGGCGGCGGCGGTGCCTCGAGCGCTCTGGGATGAGGCGGCGGGCCTTTCCCCGGCACGGCGGCGCGCCTTCATTCTGCACAGCATGTTGACCGGCAATGCCAAGGCGCTGGGTATCCCCTCCGGGGTGGCACAGGTCTGGGCGGAGGCACTGGCGCTTTACCATCCGTTGGAGAAGCGCCGGCACACGACCGTCGCAGGGCATGCGCAGCCCGAACCAGCCCTGCTGCTGGGCGAAGGGTTTTGGGACGTGCTGAGGCGCCGGAACCCCGCTTGGTGGTCGGGGCTGGAAGATGGACTGGGCAGTGCTGCGCCGGAGCAACTGCGGGAGTTGATCCATCGCCGGCAACTCGCCAAGAACTGGATCGGCCAGTCGATCCGCCTGAGCGACGCGCTCATTGATCTGCACTACATCGATGCCGGCCTGAACTGGGCTCGCACGGCGTCAACTCCGGTGGTCCACACCCGCGCGCTGGCCGAAGGGTTCGTCAACTGGCTGTCCTCTGCGGAACCGGCCGCCCTCATCCAGCGGCGCAGCTTCGCCGCGTGGGCGGGCGAGCGCGAACTCATTCTGCAGACTTGCTTCAGCGGATCCGGTCCGACCCTGGCGGACCTCGCTGCCGCCGGCAGCACCAGCCAGCTCAACAACCAAGTTCCGGTGATCGGCGTGATTGGAGGGTCCGACGTGAATGAGCGCGCGCTGGTGCAATTCAAGACCCCCGCCTATCCGCGCGTTCTGGTGTGCACCGACGTGCTGAAGGAGGGCGCCAATCTGCACACCTTCTGCGACCGGGTCATGCATTACGGCGTTGCTTGGACGGCCGGCGACCTGGAGCAGCGCATCGGCCGCGTGGACCGCTTCCGCTCATTGATCGAGCGCCGCCTGCGCCGGAGTGGCGGCAGGGAGCGGCCGAAGCTCGACATCGCCTATCCGTACCTGGATCGAACGCTGGAGCAGCGTCAGGTCTACCGGGTGCACGACAGCATGGAGACCGTCGAGAGTCTCCTGGACGGCCTGTCGGTCGGCGGCAAGGACGAGCGCTGGACCTTGTCCACCCTGCCCGATGCCGCGCTGGCTGCTCCTCTTCGGGCGCGCACGGCCGCTGGTGACTTTATCCCGGTTTGGGACGGCGTTTCCGGGCACCCCTTCGTACAAGTGACGGTGGATCCGGAACGGCAGCGCGACACCTTCCGCCGCTTCGCCGACTGGGTCTGCGAAGCCGCCGAGGACGCGGGCCTCACCGTTCACGGCGAGCCTTCCGACTTTCGCCGGCCGTTTCGCCTGACCGGCCCTGGTGGCCTCGACCTGACGTGCCGGTGGCTTTTCCGGCCCGACCGGGGCGGGCACGTGTTCGATATGGCGGGAACGCCGGCTGCCAGCTTGGAGGCTGTCGCCTGGGATCTGACCCTCCGTGGCGCCCCGGGGCATGGCGAGAGGGAATGGATTGCCGATTGCCTGCGTGTTGCCATCGATATTGGCCGCTGTGACTGAGCCTATTTCATACCGACTCAGTCGCCGCCTTGAATGTGCCATCCGACTGTGCCATCTCTGTGCCGTCGGTCGGTGTCGAAACCGTTGCGGGCCAAGGCTGGCAAGGGTTTCAGGAGATGTTAGTTGGGGGTCCTAGTCCCCCAACCAACTTCCTGATAAATCAGCATTTTTGGCAACGCGCGCCAGTCGGGGAGCCGTTTACTCCACCGGCCTACTCCACAGGGTTGGAATGTTGACACGACAGGGCGCCACCTATCATTTCCGCCGACGCGTTCCCGTTGCGATCCGCCCGCTCTTGCGCCAATCCGAGGTTTGATCTTGCCCCGGTTGTGTGGACACCACAGCTAAGCTCCGCGTGGAGCGGGAAGGTGTCTGATGACGAAGACGAGGCGGTCCTTCACGGACGAGTTCAAGCGTGAGGCCGTTGGGCTGCCGGAAGGGAGCGGCCGGCCGCTGGAGCATGTGGCGCGGGAATTGGGCCTCCAGGCCTCGGTGCTGCGGAACTGGCGACGGGTAGCCCAAGGCCACCCGCCGCGCTCACGGTCCGGAGCCCCTGCCGTATCCGGCACCGCCATGCCGGCGAAGCCGGACGAGCAGACGGCGGAGATCGCGCGGCTGCGACGCGAGCTGGAGCGCGCCCGGCAGGAACGCGACATTTTAAGAAAGGCCATCAGCATCCTCTCGGAAGCGCCGAGATGAGGTTTGGCTTCATCGAGGACACCGGGACGAGTTCCCGGCCCGGCTCATGTGCACGGTGCTCGGGGTGTCCGCCAGCGGTTACTACGCGTGGCGTGGGTGGCCGGAAAGCCAGCGGGCCGCCGCCAACCGACAGCTTCTGGCCGAGGTCCGACGCGTTCATGGTCGCCACCATGGCCGCTATGGTAGCCCGCGCGTGCATGTTGCCTTCTGCGCAGAGGGCATCACCGCCAGCCGGGGCCGGGTGGTGCGTCTGATATGCGCCGGCACGGTATCCGGGACGCAACTGCACGCCGGTTCCGGCCCGTCACGACCGACAGCCGCCATGGCCTGCCGGTCGCTCCCGATCTGCTGGGCCAAGCCCTTCCAGGTGGCCGAGCCCAACCGGGTCCGGCTGGCCGACATCACCTACCTGCCCACCGCTGCAAGGCTGGCTGTATCTGTCGGCTATCCTGGACTTGGCGACCCGGAAGATTGTTGGATGTGCGATGCGCGACCATATGCGCATCGAACTCGCCACTTCGGCCCTGGTCATGGCCATCCAGCGCCAAAGGCCAGCTGTGGGCCTCATCCCCAGCATTCCGATCGCGGAAGTCAGTATGCCTCCCGGGATTACCGCGACCTGTTGCAGGCGGCCGGGATGCGGCAGTCCATGTCGCGTAAGGGCTGCTGCTACGACAATCCTCCCGTGGAAAGCGCCTTCCACACCCTCAAGGTCGAGTTGGTCCACCGCACTCGGTTCGAAACCCGCGACTAGGCCCGCCGGGAGGTGTTCGCCTACATCGAAACCTACTACAATCGCCAACGCGCCCATTCGGCCATCGGATACATCACCCCCGAACAGGCCGAGCTAAGATCTGCGTGAACCCGTGTCCACCCAACCGGGGTAAGATCAACTGCCCGGTGCCGCGCAACGGCGATGCCCGCACAAGCCGGAGCCTCAATGCACCGAGGCGGGTTCCCCCGCCCGCGCCGACGGCAGGGCGAAGCCCAGCGGCGGGCGCTCCGGGGCCTTGAAGCCGTGCGGGCGGTCCTCCTCGACTGGCTCGCCGTCGAGCGTCAGGCGGCCGTCCGTCACCGACAGGCTCAGCGTGGTCCGCAGCGGCACCTCCTCGTCGAGCAGGCGCTCGGCGATGGGATCCTCCACCAGACCCTGGACGGCGCGCTTCAACGGGCGGGCGCCGAAGGCCGGATCCCAGCCCAGATCGCCCAGCCGCCGCTTGGCCGCCTCGTCCGCCACCAGCGTCAGACCGCGCTCGGCCAGCCGCTCGTTGACGCGGGCGAGCTGGATGTCGACGATCCGCGCCATCTGGTCGCGCCCCAGCCGGCGGAAGATCAGCACGTCGTCGAGCCGGTTCAGGAACTCCGGCCGAAACGCCTTGCGCACGGCGTCCATCACCTCGACCGTCGCCCCCCGCACGTCCTCGTCGTCGCCCAGCGCGCTGAGCGCGTCGGCCCCGAGGTTGGAGGTCATGATGAGAATCGCATGGCGGAAATCGGCCGTCCGCCCCTGCCCGTCGGTCAACCGCCCGTCGTCAAGCGCCTGGAGCAGCACGTTCAGCACGTCGGGGTGGGCCTTCTCCACCTCGTCCAGCAACACGACCTGATAGGGCCGCCGCCGGATGCGGTCGGCCAGCGAGCCGCCGTCGTCGTAGCCGACATAGCCCGGCGGCGAGCCGATCATCCGGCTGACCGCGTGCTTCTCCATGTACTCCGACATGTCGAGCCGGGTGATCGCCGTCTCGTCGTCGAACAGGAACTTGGCCAGCGCCTTCGCCAACTCGGTCTTGCCGACGCCGGTCGGTCCGAGGAACAGGAAGGAGCCGGTCGGCCGGGTCGGATCCTTCAACCCGGCCCGCGCGCGCCGCACCGCCTTGGACACCGCGCGCACGGCGTCGGCCTGACCGACGACACGCTCGGCCAGCTTGTCCTCCATGCCCTTCAGACGCTGGCGTTCGCCCTCCAGCATGCGGTCCACCGGGATGCCGGTCCAGCGGGTGACGACGGCGCCGATGTCCTTGGCCGTGACCTCCTCGCGCTCCGTGCTGGCGCGCGATTCGGCGTCGGCGAGGCGCTTTTCCAAGTCCGGCACGACGCCATAGGCCAGCTCGCCGGCCTTGGCCCAGTCGCCGTCGCGCTGGGCGCGCTCCAGCTTGGTGCGGGCCTGATCGAGTTCCTCCTTCAGGCGGCGGCCCTCGGTGCGCCGCGACTGCGAGGCGCGCCAATCCTCCTCCATCGAGGTCTGGCGGGCTTCCGCCTCGGCCAGCTCATGGCCGAGCGTGTGCAGGCGCTCTTGCGAGGCCGCGTCGGATTCGCCCTTCAGCGCCTCGCGCTCGATCTTGAGCTGGGCGACGCGACGGTCGACGGCGTCGAGCGCTTCCGGCTTGCTGTCGATGGCCATGCGCAGGCGGCTCGCCGCCTCGTCCACGAGATCGATGGCCTTGTCGGGCAGGCGGCGGTCGGCGATGTAGCGCGCCGACAGCGTCACCGCCGCGACCACCGCCGCGTCGGCGATGCGCACGCCGTGATGCACCTCGTACTTGCCCTTGATGCCGCGCAGGATCGACACGGCGTCGTCGCTCGACGGCTCGTCCACCGTCACCGGCTGGAAGCGGCGGGCGAGCGCCGCGTCCTTCTCGATGTAGCGGCGGTACTCGTCGGGCGTGGTGGCGCCGACGCAACGCAGCTCGCCACGCGCCAGCGCGGGCTTGAGCATGTTGGCGGCGTCCATCGCGCCATCGGTGCGGCCGGCGCCAATCAGCGTGTGCAGCTCGTCGATGAACAGGATGATGCGGCCGGCGGCCTGTTGGACCTCGGCCAGAACGGCTTTCAGCCGTTCCTCGAACTCGCCCCGGAACTTGGCCCCGGCGAGCAGCGCGGTGAGGTCGAGCGCCAGGACGCGGCGGTCCTTCAGCCCTTCCGGCACGTCGCCCGAGGCCAGACGCTGGGCCAGCCCCTCGACCACGGCGGTCTTGCCGACGCCGGGCTCGCCGATCAGGACCGGGTTGTTCTTGGTGCGCCGCGCCAGCACCTGAATGGTGCGGCGGATCTCGTCGTCGCGGCCGATGACCGGGTCGAGGCGGCCCTGGCGGGCCTCCTCGGTCAGGTCGCGGGCGTAGCGGGCCAGCGCCTCGCCGCCGACCGTTTCGGTCTCCTCGGCGGCGGGGTGGCCCTTGCGCTGGGCGTCGGCGGCGTCGGCGAGCGCGGAGGCGTCGACCCCGGCGCGGCGGAACAGGGCGCGCATCGGGCCGCTCTGGCGGGCGAGGCTTTCCAGCAGACGTTCGGCGCTGACGAAGCGGTCGCCGCCGCCGCGCGCGGACTCCACGGCCCCCTGCAGCACGGCCGCCAGGGCTGGCGACATGTAGATCGGGTGCGGCCCCTCGCCGGCCTGGACGGCGGCGTTGGCGAGCTGCTCCTCGGCGGCGCTCTTCAACAGGTCGGGGTCGCCGCCGGTGTCGCGGACCAGCTGCGCGGCGACGCCGTTCGCGTCGTCGATCAGGGCCTTCAACAGGTGTTCGGGCAAAAGCTGCTGGTGCCGCCCGGCAAGGGCGGCGATCTGCGCGGCCTGAATCGCGTTGCGCGCACGATCGGTGAATTGACCGAAGTCCATTCGGCACTCCGTTTTTCCAGTGTCCCGCCCTGTTGCCCAAGCGCGGGGAGCGCCCTTGCCGGCCCGCGGAATGCGCGGCCGTCCGGCGCTACGATTAAGCAGATGGTTAAAGTCCTTGCCCCGATCAAGAGGGGTGGGCGGACCGACAAACGCCATGTTGACAGGCTATCGCCGCCGCGATCTTCATAGCGCCGTGCTATCGGCGAACAGGGGAACGGCGCCATGGATCTGCGGCAGCTGCGCTATTTCCTGGGCATCGTCGAACATGGCTCGATCTCCCGCGCGGCCGAGGCGCTGCGAGTGGCGCAGCCGGCGCTGAGCCTGCACCTGAAGCGGCTGGAGGAGGATTTCGGCTGCCAGCTCGTCCTGCGCACGGCGCGCGGCGTGGTGCCGACGGAGAGCGGACGGCGGCTGGCGCAACGCGCCATCGGGCTGGTGGAATCGATGGACAGCCTGCGCGACGACGTGCGCGCGGTGGAATCGGCGCCCTCGGGTCCGGCCACGGTGGGCATCCCCACCTCGCTGGGGCCGGTCTTGACGGTGCCGCTGGCGCTGGCGGTACGGCGCGCCCACCCGCAGATCCGCCTGCGCGTGGTCGAGGGGTTGTCCGGCCACATGCTGGAATGGGTGCTGTCGGGGCAGCTGGATCTGGCGCTGGTCTTCGGGGCGAAGGACATGGCCGGGTTGACCGCCGAGTTCGTGGCGCGCGAGAAGCTGCATCTGGTCGGCCCGGCCGACGACCCGCTGCTGGCCGGGCGCGTGGCCATTCCCTTCGACGAGGCGCTGGCCCTGCCGCTGATCCTGCCCGGCCGCCCGCACGGCGTGCGCGAGGAGGTGGAACACGCGGCGCTGCTGGCCCGCGGGCAGGTCAACGTGGTCATGGAGATCGACGCGCTGGAGCAGATCAAGGCGCTGGTCGCCGAGGGCTGCGGTTACACCGTGCTGTCGGAACGGGTGGCGCGTTACGGCCCTTCGGCCGGGCGGCTGGCCGGGTTGCCCATCGCCGACCCGCGGATCGACCGGACCATCCTGCTGGCCCACGCCGCCGGGCGCCCCATGCCGGTGGCCGCCCGCGCCGCCCATGCCATCCTGCGCGACCTGCTGGCCGGGCTGACGCTGGACGGGGAGTGGCGCGTCCACTTGCCCCCGCTCTGACCTCTTCTCCGCTGGGCAAAGGGAAGAAAGCCGTTGGCCAGCGCGCCGCACAGAGGAGGATGAGGCTTTCTTCAGGCCCAGGCCCGGCTGTCCCTCACCACCACCGCGAAGCGGTCGGCCAGCGAGGCGAGGTTGGCGCGATGCACCGCGTCGGCCGGGATGGTGCCGCCCTGCGGATCGGGCAGGTCGCGGGTGGCGCTGGCCGCGTCCACCACCGTGGTTCGCCAGCCGAGGTCGAGCGCGGCGCGCACGGTGCTGCTGACGCACATGTGGGTCTGGAAGCCGGCGACGATCAGTTCCGTCCGGCCGGTGGCGCGGATCCGTGCGTCGAGATCGGTGCCGGCGAAGGCGTTGGGCAGGCGCTTCACGACCACCTCTTCCCCATCGAACGGCGTCAGCGGCGCGACGATGCCGGACAGCGGTCCGTCCGGATCGAACAGCGCGCCGCCGGATTTGCCGTGATGGACGATGTGGAACACCGGAACCCCGGCCTTGCGCGCCAGGGCCAGCAGCCGCCCGGCCTCGGCCACGGCGGCGTCGATGCCGGACAACGGCAGCGCGCCCTCGGTGTATTCCCGCTGCGCGTCGATCAGAATCAGGGCGGACGCGTCGAGCGGGCTGGGCGTCGAGGGGGCGCCGGCCAGGGCCAGCAGGGTTTTCGGCTCGGTCATGCGAAGCTCCGGAAAACGGGGTGGGACCGTCGGTTGCGCTGTTCTAGCGCGTTCAGATTTGCCCGCCCATCCGCTAGAATCGTGCAATGACCGTTCAAAAACAAACAGCCTTCCTCAATTGGGACGATGTCCGCGTCTTCCTGGAACTGGCCCGCACCGGCAGCCTGTCGGCGGCGGCGCGGGCTTTGCGGATCAGCCACGCCACCGTTGGCCGCCGCGTCGCCGCGCTGGAAGCGGATCTTGGACGCACCCTTGTGGAGCGGCGGGTGGACGGTTACACGCTGACGGCGGAAGGCGAGGCGGTGTTCGTGCTGGCCGACGGCATGGACGAGCGCGCGCTCGCCATCCTGCGCCGTGGCGGCCACGAGCAGGGACTGACCGGCACCGTTCGCCTGACGGCGACGCAAGCTCTGGCGGACCGCTTCCTGGTGCCTCGGCTGGGACCGTTCCACGCCCGTCACCCGGGGATCGACCTGGAGGTGACGGTGGACAACCGCGCGCTCAGCCTCGCCCGGCGCGAGGCCGATCTGGCGATCCGCCTGGCCCGGCCGGAGCATGGCGATCTGATCGCGCGGCGGCTGGCCACCATCGTCTACGGCCTGTTCGCAATGCCCGGAGCGCGTGACGCGTGGATCGGCTACGACGAGGCGCTGGCCGATCTGCCCGAGGCGGTGTGGCTTGCCCGCCATGGCGCCGGTCGGCGCGTCGCCTTCCGCTCCAACAGTGTGCAGGCGCAGCTGGCGGCGGCCAAGGCCGGCTTCGGCGCGGCTCTGCTGCCGGTCTGGCTGGCGGCCGGCGAACCGGAGTTGGTGGCGCTGCCGATGCCCGAGCCGCTGGCGCGGGAGGCGTGGCTGGTCCTGCACCGCGACATGAAGGAGGTGCCGCGCGTCCGGGCGGTGATCGAGCATCTCGTCGCGCTGTTCTCGGCGGAGCCGGCGCTGGCGCCCCTGGACGCATGATGGCTTGCGCATGACGGCTCAACGCCGCCGGGCCCGCGTCCCTGGTGTCGGGTGCCGAGAGCATCGAGCCGTGCCGGGAGGCGGACTGCGCGTTCAGGACGCCGGCACCGCCTTCCACAGCCGCATGCTGCCGCGCCCCTGCTCGATCTCGCTTAATTCCTTGCGGAGATGCTTGATCGACGGAGTGACGATGGCGACGAAATAGGCCTCGCGCAGGCGCCGCTGGGCCGTCGCGTTGCGCAGGTAGCCCCTGGCGCCCGCGTGCAGCATGGCGGCGTTAGCGGCGCGCAGGCTCCATTCCGCCGCCGCCAGCCGCGCCTCCAGAAGTGTGCGCATGTGGTCGGGGGTGTTGCGGTAAGGTGTCGCCGCCAGTTCGGCGATGGTGGCCTCCAGTCCGGCCAGCGCCTCCTCGAACAGCTCCAGGCGCTCGGGCAGATAGGCGTTGATGGCGGCTTGGCCGGCGTCGGCCTCGCGCATCGCCGTCACCGCGCCCCGGATCAGGCCGAGCGCCATGCCCGCCTGCAACAGGATGAAGCCGGGGGTGATCGTGGCGAGGAAGGGCTCGGCCGGATCGGCCAGGATCTGTCCATCGGCGACGAAGGCGTGCTTGACCATCACCGTCACGGTGCGGGTTCCCTCCAGGGCGCAGAAATGACTGCGCTGGGCGATGCTCACCCCCTCCTGCCCGCAACGCAGCAGTGCCATGACGTTGCCCGTGCGCCCCGGCACCGAGAAGACGGCGCCGAAGACATGCCCATCGCCCAGGTTGGACACCCAGGGCAGGGCGCCCGTCACCACATAGCCGCCGGACACGCGCTCCCCGGTCAACCGCACCGGCTCGATGCCGGCGTAGGCCTTCATCGGGTTGGACAGCCCGGTGCCGCCCAGTTGCCGCCCGGACGCGACCTCGGGCAGCAGGGAGTCGCGCAAGGCCGTGTTGGCGCTGTTGGACAGGTACCAGCCGCAGGCGTCCTGACACCACGCCGCGAAGGCGGTGGACAGGCAGGTCTCGCCGACCGCCGCCATGCCGGCGATGGCGTCCCGCAACCCGCCGGCACCGGGATCGCCGGTGACGTGCCGTGCGAACAGGCCGACCTCGCCGAAGCGGCGCAACGCCGCTTCGGGGTACAGGCCATCCTGGTCGATGGCGTCCACCAGCGGCACCAGATCGCTGCGGACCAAGGCGCGGAGCGGCGACCAGTCCGCCGGCCCGTCTTGTGGGGTGCGCTGCATGGCGATCTTCTCCTCAACCGGCCAGGGCGACCGACAGCCCGACGGGCCGGATGAAGGTGTTGGCGACCGGCGACCACGCCGTCGCGTGGGCGACCAGCGCGTCCAGGCGGTCGCGCGGGGCGTCGGCCTCCAGAACCACCTTGGCGCGCACTTCGGTGAAGCCGACCGGCTTGGTCTCGGCCAGATCGCCGGTGCCCCAGACGGCGGTGATGTTGATGTCGCCCTCCAGCTCCAGTTCCAGCTTGGCGATGACGATGCCCTGGGCGATGGCGTTGGCGTGGATGCCCACCGCCAGACAGGATCCCAGCGCCGCCAGCGCGGCCTCGGACGGGTTGGGCGCGGTGTCGTCGCCCAGCAGCTGTGGCGGCTCGTCGACGATGTGGGGCGGCAGGTTGCGGATGAAGTTGGCGTGGCGGAAACGGCCTTCGGCCACCGTGCGGCACTTCACGGTCTTCACCACGTCCGGGTTCGCCTTGCCGGCGGCGGCCAGGGTTTCCAGCCCCGCCTTGTCGATGGGGGCGAGGCAGCCGGTGACGGCGGTGGGGGGCTGACGGGTGGGTCGGATCATCGGGTTTCTCCTTGTCTTTGCGGGGAAAATGGACATACAGGTCTTTCTAGGGATGGGTGTGCGAACACCGCTTCGGGACCGGCTGGAGGGGAAGAGGGATGGCCGAACAGCCGGGCAAGGGCGTCAATGAGGGCGTCAAGCCCGCCGAGCGCCTTGTGGAGGCGGCGCGCCGGCTGTTCTGCCGCGACGGCATCCACGCCACCGGAATCGACCGCATCCTGGCCGAGGCCGGGACCGCCAAGATGACGCTCTACAACCAGTTCGGCTCGAAGGAAGGGCTGATCGAGGCGGTGCTTCGCCGGGAAAGCGACGACTGGTGCGCGTGGTTCGCCGGCGCGCTGGGCGCCGCCGGGCCGACGCCGCGCGAGCGGCTCGATGGCGTGTTCCCGGCGCTGCGCGACTGGTTCGAACGCGACGACTACAGCGGCTGCGCCATCATGAACGCGGTGGCCGAATACCCCAAGGGCGACCCCGCCATCCGCGCCATCGCGATGGAGCACAAGGGCAAGGTCGGCGCCCTCCTGAAGGGGATCATCGTCCAGGCCGGGTGCCGGCGTCCCGACGAACTGCTGGGCGAGTTGGCGATCCTGATCGACGGTGCGATCATCGCGGCGCTGATCGCCGGCGACCCCACGGCGGCCGACGCGGCCGGGCGCATCGCCCGTCTGGTGATCGCGGATCATTGCGGCGACGCTCATCGTCCCGGCCCTCATCGCCCCGATTCTCATCGCTCGTGATCCCAGCCGAAGCGGCGGATCGCCCCCAGGCACAGCCCGTCCAGCGCGAAGCCCAGCGTCCCGATGACCAGCACCATGGCGGCCAGCCGGTCGTATTCCAGCGTGTCGCGGGCGTCGTTGATGGCGTAGCCCAACCCGCTGGTCACTCCCAGATACTCGGCCGGGACCAGAACGATCCAGGCGACGCCCAGCGCCAGCCGGATCCCGGTCAGCACGTCGCGCGCGATGGCCGGCAGGATGACCACGCGCAGCGTCTGCACCGGCCCGGCGCCCAGGTTGCGGGCGACCTTGAACCAGTTCGGGTCGATCTTGGCGAGGCCGTTGGCGGTGGCGAAGGTGACCGGCCAGACCGCCGCCACCGCGATCAGGAAGACGATGGCGCCGTCCCAACTGGCGAAGCTCAACACCGCGATCGGCATCCAGGCCAACGGCGACACCATGCGCAGGAACTGGAACGGGATGTGGGTGGCGGCGCGCAACGCCTTGCTGCCGCCGATCAGCACGCCGAGCGGCACCCCCAGCGCGGCGGCGACCGCCATGCCTTGCCCGACCCGGCCCAGGCTGGGGCCGACACTGCGCCACAGCTCGCCGCGCGCCACCAGATCGGCCAGCCGCCGCAGGGTCGGTCCCGGCGCGAAGCCGGCGAAGTTGGCGGTGTCGGGATTGGCCGCGATCCGCCAGCCGGCCAGCCACCAGACCGCCATCACGACGGCGCAGCCCAGGACCGGCCAGAGGACGGCGCCGGCCACCCCCCGGCCGAAGGCCCGGCGCGCCTCCGGGGCTGCCGTCACAGCGCCACCAGTTCGGTGCGCTCGAACGGGTTGTCGGCGTTGACGCTTGGGTCCTTGCGCCAATCCGGGAACTTCTCCAACGCGGCGCGGACGAAACGGGAGTCCACCAGATCCTTGGCGACAAACTCCGGGTCGAGCTTGGCAAGGAAGCCCCGGTCACCCGCCACAACGGTCTCGCCCAGGGCCTGGACGATCAGCTTTGTGGCGCTGGGGTAGGGCCAGGGCTGGAAATCGATCCGCCCGTTGCCCCAGGCGGCCTTGTTCCGGATGGCCTGCGGTTGGGCGTAGACGGCCTCGTCGTAGAAGGTCATGGCGCGCTCGACCACGTCCACCGGCATCGGCAGATAGCCCTTCCCGTCGCGCGACAACAGATGGGCCACCTCCTTCTTGTTCTGCGAGGCGTAGATCTCGGCCCGGACGATGGCGTTCAGCACGGCTTGCGTCCATTCGGGGCGCTGCGCGGTGTCGTCCTCGTGCATGCAGACGACGCAGCAGGGATGGTTCTTCCAGATGTCGCCGGTGAAGCGCAGGATTTTGCCGCCTGCCTTCAATTCGCCCACTGCGTTGAACGGCTCGGCGACGATGTAGGCGTGGATTTTCTTCGCGGCGAGCGCCGGGGGCATGTCGGGCGGCGCCAGGACCTGAAGGTTGCACTCGTCGGGGGCGAGCGGCTCGCCTTCTCCGCGGATCACCGCCTTCACCCCGGCGGCGCGCAGCGCCATCTGCAGCACGATGTTGTGCATCGAGTACCAGTAGGGTACGGCGACCTGCTTGCCGGCCAGATCCTTGAAGCTCTCGACGCCGCTGTCCTTCCCGACCACCAGACCGGAGCCGTTGGTGTGCGCCCAGGCCATGATCTTGACCGGGACGTTGTTGTTGTAGCGCATCCACAGGGGGATCGGCTTCAGCAGGTGGACGAGATTGAACTTGCCGGCGGCGAAGGATTCGACCAAGGGCGACCAGCCGCGCAGCAATTGCGGCTCCTCCACGTCCAGCCCCTCGTCCTTGTAGAAACCCTTGGCGTGGGCGACCAGCAGGGCGGTGGCGTCGGTGATCGGCAGGTAGCCGATGCGCAGCTTCTCATCCTGCGCGGCGCGGGCCTTGCCCCCCGGCAGCCCGGCGAGCAGGGCCGCCAGCCCGCCCGCCGCCATCAGGTCCAGCGTGCGCCGCCGGGAGACGGGGGCTCGGGAAAGAGAGGAATGGTGCAGGCTCCAGTCGTCGCAGTTCTCGCACATCGGTGGTGTTCCTCGAGTCAGATCTGGTGGAAGTCGCCGGGCTGCGGCGCTTGCGTGGTTTCACCCAGCGCGGCCAGCAGGCGGCCCCGCTCGAATTGCACCGCCGGGTCGTCGATGGCGCGCTCATCGGGCAGATGGTGGAAGGCGAGGTCGGCGCGGATGCGGCCCGGCCGCGCGTCCATCACCAGGGCGCGGTCGGCCATCAGCACCGCCTCGTCGATGTCGTGGGTGACCAGCAGCAGGGTGATTCCGAGCCGCTTGGCGATGGCCCGCACCTCCACCTGGAGCGCGCGGCGCGTGAAGGTGTCAAGCGCCGAGAACGGCTCGTCCAGCATCAGGATTTCGGGCTGGGCGGCCAGCGAGCGGGCCAGCGCGATCCGCTGCTGCTGCCCCCCGGACAGGCGCTGGACGTTGGTGCCGGCGTAGTCGGCCATGTTGACCAGCGCAAGCAGGTCGCCGACCAGTTTCGGTGCCTCGCGCCGACGGCCGGCGAAGCGCGGGCCGAGGGCGGTGTTCTCGAAGGCGGTCATCCAGGGGTAGAGCAGCGGCTGCTGGAACATCACCACCCAGCGGGCGGAGGGCTTGCGCACCGGTTCGCCATGGATGTGGACCGTGCCCGCCGTCGGCTGCGCCAGCCCGGCGATGAGGTGCAACAGGGTGGACTTGCCGCAGCCGCTGCGCCCGACCACCGCCACCGCCTCGCCCGCCCCGACATCGAAGCTGACATCCCGCAGCACCAACTCGGCGCGGTGCCGGTAGCGATGGCCGAGGTTCTGGACGGAAAGCAGCGGCGCGGGCATTGATATACAAACCTGTCTGTCTATTTCTAGTGAAGGCTAGTTTTTGAATAGGGTTTAGTCAACGGCGCTTATGGATTTTCCGGAAAATCTCCGAAACGACAAAAAATAGAACGTGAAAATTATGTTCTATTTTTGCCGTTTCGGCCGGGGTGGGGTGAAGCTCGAACTCGTGCGCTGCTCGGTTGGACCGTCGCCATCGCATAGTGGCTGTTGCCGGGATGCCTTATTCACGATCAATTGGGAGGCTGACTGCCCATATTGTTAATTTAAAAAATAGACTTTTTATCATATTTGACGGTTGGAAGCGCGCTTCCAGAAGCTCCGGCAGGGCTCAGGGCGGCGGAAGCCACTTCGTCTCACGGTCACGGTATCGAGCGTCTGGAATGTCCTGCCGGATTTCGGCGGTTCCTTCAGCCGAGGCGCAGACGGCTGGATCATGCTGACAGCGGGCTGGAGAAAGGGGCTTCCCAACAGGGAAGGAGGCCAGCGGAGGTTGGTGATGCCCGACCGGTGATTTTGGGATGAGGGCGACGTCAGCCGACGCCTCCCCCCGCTCCCGGTTGATCGAACAGATACGGCACGAAACTCCGATGGTGCTCGTTCACCCGCAGTTCGCTGCCGATGGGCGGGAAGGCGCGCTGCTGGCAGTCGGTGCGCTCGCACAGGCGGCAGTTCACCCCGATGGGGACGGCGGCCTTGCGGTCTGCGATGTCGATGCCGGCGGCGTAGACCAGCTCCGGCGCGTGGCTCGCCTCGCAGCCCAGCCCCACGGCAAACTGCCGCGACGGCCTCAGATAGGCGCCGCCGCGCTTGGTCACGGTGCGGGCGATGCTGATGTAGGTGGCGCGGTCGGGCATCTCGGCGAACTGCACCAGGATCTTGCCAGGCTGGGCGAAGGCCTCGTGGACGTTCCACAGCGGGCAGGCGCCGCCGAAGCGCGCGAAGTGGAAACGCGTCGCCGAATGCCGCTTGGTGATGTTTCCGGCCATGTCCACGCGGACGAAGTAGAAGGGCAGGCCGCGCGCCCCCGGCCGTTGCAGGGTGGACAGCCGGTGGCACACCTGCTCGAAGCTGGCCGAGAAGCGGCTTTGCAACTGCTCGACGTCGTGGCGCAGCGCGCGGGCCTGCGCCGCGAAGGCGCGGTAGGGCATGACCAGCGCCCCCGCGAAGTAGTTCGCCAAGCCGACCCGGCAGATCGACCGCGCGTCCTCGCTGGAGAATTTCGCCTGATCGACCAGCGTGTCGATGACGTCGCCGAAGCCGAGCAGCGCGATCTGGTTGGCCATGTGGAAGGCGCGGCTCGGCCCGTTCAGCAGAGCCGACAGGCGCAGCGTGCCGGTGGTGGCGTCGTAGCTGCGCATCGCCGTCTCGCCGGCCTCGTCGGCGACAATCTTCACCCGCACGTCGTGGCGGCGCTTGAGATAGGCGGCCAGCTCGTTCAGCAGCGATCCGGAATGGATCTTCTCGCTGTTCCACAGCCCTTCCGCCGCCTCGTCCAGCGGGCCGATGTAGTTGTTGCAGTAGTGGAAGTAGTCCCGCACCTCCTCGTAGGGGAATTGCGGGCCGGCGAAGCTGTCGCCCGGCTCCTGGTTCGACAGGCTGTCGGCCAGCGACTGCACCCGCTCGTGGAGCTTCTGGTAGGCCTGGTGCAGGCTGAGCACCCGGCGTGCCAGTTCGGGGCTGGAGCCGACCGCGCTGCGCAGCTCCGTCGCGGTCAGCGGCGCGCCGACGAAGAGCGGGTCGGCCAGCGCCTCGCGCAGGTCGGCGACCAGACGGCTGTCCTCGTCCTCCAGGAAGGCCGACAGCTCCACCTCGAACACGGCGGAGATCCGCATCAGCACCGGCAGGGTCAGCGGGCGCTGGTTGTTCTCCAACTGGTTGAGGTAGCTCGGCGACAGCTCCAGCGTCTTGGCCAGCGTGGCCTGGGTCAGGCCGCGCTGCTCGCGCAGCCGGCGCAGCTTGTAGCCGAGGAAGAGCTTCTTCTGCATGCGGACTGTCCCATCCCCGGAACGCTGGAGGCCTTCGCAATCTTGGCAAAGCACGGACCCTGTTTGCAAAGACATTCGCAACTTCGCACGTTTTTGCGAAGAGCCGTTTGAACGCCTGCGAAGTTTGTGAATAATCCGCGACGGTCCGGTGAGGGAATGCGCTGCCGCAACCGGGGCGGAGCACGAACAAGGCGCAAGCGACAGGATTGGGAACGCCCGATGCAAGACATTCTGGCCAAGTTGGAGTCCATGCGCGCCGGCGCCCGGCTGGGCGGCGGTGAGAAGCGCATCGCCGGCCAGCACGCCAAAGGCAAGCTGACCGCGCGCGAGCGCATCGACCTGTTCCTCGACGAAGGGTCGTTCGAGGAGTTCGACATGTTCGTCGAACACCGCTGCATCGATTTCGGCATGGAAAGCCAGAAGGTTCCCGGCGACGGCGTGGTGACCGGCCACGGCACCGTCAACGGCCGCCTCGTCTTCGTGTTCAGCCAGGACTTCACGGTGTTCGGCGGCTCCCTGTCGGAAGCCCACGCCGAGAAGATCTGCAAGATCATGGACCAGGCGCTGAAGGTCGGCGCGCCGGTCATCGGGCTCAACGATTCCGGCGGCGCCCGCATCCAGGAGGGCGTCGCCTCGCTGGGCGGTTACGCCGAGGTGTTCCAGCGCAACGTCGACGCGTCGGGCGTCGTCCCGCAGATTTCGCTGATCATGGGACCCTGCGCGGGCGGCGCGGTGTATTCGCCGGCCATGACCGACTTCATCTTCATGGTGAAGGACAGCTCCTACATGTTCGTCACCGGCCCCGACGTGGTGAAGACCGTCACCCACGAGGTCGTGACGGCCGAGGAGCTGGGCGGCGCCGTCACCCACACCACCCGGTCGGGCGTCGCCGATCTGGCCTTCGAGAACGACGTGGAGGCGCTGCTGCAACTGCGCCGCTTCGTCGATTTCCTGCCCTCGTCCAACCGCGAGAAGGCGCCGGTCCGTCCCTGCGCCGACCCGCTCGACCGCCAGGACTTCTCGCTCGACACGCTGGTGCCGGAGAACCCGAACAAGCCCTACGACATGAAGGAGCTGATCCTCAAGATCGTCGACGAGGGCGACTTCTTCGAGCTTCAGCCCGAATACGCCAAGAACATCATCATCGGCTTCGCCCGGATGAACGGCTCGACCATCGGCATCGTCGCCAACCAGCCGATGGTGCTGGCCGGGTGCCTGGACATCGACAGCGCCAAGAAGGCGGCGCGCTTCGTGCGCTTCTGCGACGCCTTCGAGATCCCGATCCTGACCCTGGTGGACGTGCCCGGCTTCATGCCCGGCACCAGCCAGGAATACAACGGCATCATCAAGCACGGCGCCAAGCTGCTCTACGCCTACGCCGAGGCCACGGTGCCCAAGGTCACCGTCATCACCCGCAAGGCCTACGGCGGCGCCTACGACGTGATGTCGTCCAAGCATCTGCGCGGCGACATCAACTACGCGTGGCCGACCGCCGAGATCGCGGTGATGGGGTCGAAGGGCGCGGTGGAGATCATCTTCCGCGGCGACATCGGCGACACGGCGAAGATCGACGCGCGGACCGAGGAGTACAAGCAGAAGTTCGCCAACCCCTTCGTGGCGGCCTCGCGCGGCTACATCGACGACGTGATCATGCCGCACGGCACCCGGCGCCGCCTCACCAAGGCGTTCTCGATGCTCAAGAACAAGCAGCTCCAGACCCCCTGGCGCAAACACGACAACATTCCGCTGTGAGGGCCGGCAGCATGTTCGAGAAGATTCTCATCGCCAACCGTGGCGAAATCGCCTGCCGCGTCATCCGCACGGCGCGCCGCATGGGCATCAAGACGGTCGCGGTCTATTCCGACGCCGACAAGAACGCCCTGCACGTCGAGATGGCCGACGAGGCCGTCCACATCGGCCCGCCGGCCTCCGCGCAGAGCTACCTGCTGATCGAGACGATCGTCGAGGCCTGCAGGAAGACCGGTGCCCAGGCCGTGCATCCCGGCTACGGCTTCCTGTCGGAGAAGCCGGCCTTCCAGGAGGCGCTCGCCGCCGCCGGCATCGCCTTCATCGGCCCCGACGCCCACGCCATGCAGGCGATGGGCGACAAGATCGAATCGAAGAAGCTGGCCAAGGCGGCCGGCGTGTCGACCGTCCCCGGCTATCTGGGCGTCATCGCCGACGATGAGGAGGCGGTGACCATCGCGCGGGACATCGGCTATCCGGTGATGATCAAGGCGTCCGCCGGCGGCGGCGGCAAGGGCATGCGGGTCGCCTGGAACGACGACGAGGCCCGCGAGGGCTTCCGCTCGGCGACCAACGAGGCGCGCTCCAGCTTCGCCGACGACCGCGTCTTCGTCGAGAAGTACATCCAGCAGCCGCGCCACATCGAGATCCAGCTTCTGTCGGACGGGCAGGGCACCTCGCTCTATCTGGGCGAGCGCGAATGCTCGATCCAGCGCCGCCACCAGAAGGTCATCGAGGAGGCGCCGTCGCCCTTCCTCGACGCCGCGACCCGCAAGGCGATGGGCGAGCAGGCCGTGGCGCTGGCCGACGCGGTGCAGTACAAGTCGGCCGGCACCGTCGAGTTCATCGTCGACGCCGACCGCAACTTCTACTTCCTGGAGATGAACACCCGCCTCCAGGTGGAGCACCCGGTCACCGAGCTGATCACCGGCTTCGATCTGGTCGAGCTGATGATCCGCGTCGCGGCCGGCGAGAAGCTGACGATCAAACAGGAGGACGTCCGCCTGCACGGCTGGGCCATCGAGGCGCGGGTCTACGCGGAGGATCCCTTCCGCAACTTCCTGCCGTCGACCGGCCGCCTGTCGCAGTACCGCCCGCCCGCCAACGATCCGCACGTCCGCGTCGACACCGGCGTGTTCGAGGGCGGCGAGATCTCGATGTTCTACGACCCGATGATCGCCAAGCTCTGCACCTGGGGCTCGACGCGCGACGCGGCGATCGCCCGGATGCGTGAGGCGCTCGACCAGTATTACATCCGCGGCGTCAGCCACAACATCCCGTTCCTGGCCTCGCTGATGGCGAGCCAGCGCTTCGTGGACGGCCGGCTGACCACCAACTTCATCGCCGAGGAATACCCCGACGGCTTCCACGCCTCGGATCTGCCGCCCGACGACCCGGCGGTGCTGGTGGCGGTCGCCGCCGTCATCCACCGCAGCCTGAACGACCGCGACATCCAGATCTCCGGCAAGATGCCGGGCAACACGGTCAAGGTGCGCGACGACTGGGTGGTGGTGCTCGACGGCACGCCGCACCCGGTGCATCTGCACCCGGCCGACGGCAGCCCGCAGCGCGTCGGCTACACGGTGGACATCGGGTCCAAGCACCACACGGTGTGGAGCGACTGGCAGATCGGCGAGCCGCTGTTCCACGGCACGGTGAACGGCGAGCCGGTCTGCATCCAGGTCGACCGCGTCGGCATCGGCTACCGCCTGCACCATTCCGGCGCGCAGGCGATGGTGAAGGTGCTGACGCCGCTGGCCGCCCGCATGGACGCCCTGATGCCGGTGAAGGCGCCGCCGGACATGTCGAAGTTCCTGCTGTCGCCGATGCCGGGCCTGCTGGTCTCGCTGGCGGTGGCGGAAGGCCAGGAGATCAAGGCCGGCGAGGTGCTGGCCGTGGTCGAGGCCATGAAGATGGAAAACATCCTGCGTGCCTCGCAGGATGGCACGGTCGCGAAAATCCACGCCGCCCCGGGGTCCAGCCTCGCGGTCGATCAGAAGATCGTGGAATTCGCGTAAACGGGGTTGGAAACGCCCTGCACGACCCGTCCCCCGCCGTTGCTCGCACGGCGGCGGGGGACGGGTTCCAAACATTGCCCATGCGTATGAGAAGCTCTCAGGAGGCGTCGATGACCGAGTTCCCGAAGAAGACCCTTGCCGATTGGGACAAGCTGGCCGCCAAGGATCTCGGGTCCGACGGCGACGCGGGCACTCTGGTCTGGAAGACCCCGGAGGGGCTCGACGTCAAGGCGCTCTACACCGCCGCCGACCTCGAAGGGCTGGAACTGGAGACCCTGCCGGGCTTCCCGCCCTTCACGCGCGGCCCGCGCGGCACGATGTACGCGGTCAAGCCCTGGACGATCCGCCAATACGCCGGCTTTTCGACCGCCGAGGACAGCAACGCCTTCTACAAAGCGAACCTCAAGGCCGGGCAGATGGGCCTGTCGGTCGCCTTCGACCTCGCCACCCACCGGGGCTACGACAGCGATCATCCGCGCGTCGTCGGCGACGTCGGCAAGGCGGGCGTCGCCATCGACAGCGTCGAGGACATGAAGATCCTCTTCAACGACATCCCGCTCGACAAGATGTCGGTGTCGATGACGATGAACGGCGCGGTGCTGCCGATCCTCGCCGGCTACATCGTCGCGGCCGAGGAGCAGGGCGTCGCCCAAGACAAGCTGAGCGGCACCATCCAGAACGACATCCTCAAGGAGTTCATGGTCCGCAACACCTACATCTACCCGCCCGAGCCCTCGATGCGGATCATCGCCGACATCATCGAGTACACCTCGCAGCACATGCCGAAGTTCAACTCGATCTCGATCTCCGGCTACCACATGCAGGAGGCCGGGGCCACGGCGGTGCAGGAGCTGGCCTTCACCATCGCCGACGGCCTCGAATACGTCCGCGCCGCCATGTCCAAGGGGCTGCCGGTCGACAAGTTCGCGCCCCGCCTGTCCTTCTTCTTCTCCATCGGCATGAACTTCTTCATGGAGATCGCCAAGCTGCGCGCCGCGCGCCTGCTGTGGTCGACCCTGATGCAGCAGAAGTTCCAGCCCAAGGACGCGCGCTCGCTGGCGCTGCGCACCCACTGCCAGACCTCCGGCGTCTCGCTGACCGAGCAGGACCCCTACAACAACGTCATCCGCACCACCATCGAGGCGATGGCGGCGGTGCTGGGCGGCACCCAGTCGCTGCACACCAACGCCTTCGACGAGGCGCTGGGCCTGCCGACCAAGACCTCGGCCCGCATCGCCCGCAACACCCAGCTCGTCATCGCCGAGGAGACCGGCGTCACCAAGGTGGTCGATCCGCTGGGCGGCTCCTACTACGTGGAGAACCTGACGCACAGCCTCGCCAAGGCGGCGATGGAGCTGATCGACCGCGTCGAGGAGATGGGCGGCATGACCAAGGCCGTCGAGAGCGGCATGCCCAAGCTGCTGATCGAGGAGGCCGCCGCCCGCCGTCAGGCCGCCATCGACCGGGGCGAGGAGGTCATCGTCGGCGTCAACAAGTACCGCCCGGAGAACCCCGAGGGCGTGGACGTGTTGGACATCGACAACACCGCCGTCCGCGAATCGCAGATCGCCCGGCTCAAGGCGATCCGCGCCAGCCGCGACGAGACCAAGTGCCGCGCCGCGCTCGACGCCCTGTCCCAGGCGGCGGCCGACAAGACCGGCAACCTGCTGGCGCTGGCGGTCGAGGCCACCCGCGCCCGCGCCACGGTCGGCGAGATCTCCGACGCCCTGGAAAAGGCGTTCACGCGGCACGTCGCGGTGATCCGCTCGGTGTCGGGCGTCTACGGCTCGGCCTATGAGGGGGACGAAGGCTTCAAGAAGATCCAGGAGGACGTCGCCGCCTTCGCCACCGAGGAAGGCCGCCGGCCGCGCATCCTGGTGGTGAAGATGGGCCAGGACGGCCACGACCGGGGCGCCAAGGTGATCGCCACCAGCTTCGCCGACATCGGCTTCGACGTGGACATCGGCCCGCTGTTCCAGACCCCGGACGAGGCGGCGCGGCAGGCGGTGGAGAACGACGTGCACGTGATCGGCGTGTCCTCGCAGGCGGCGGGCCACAAGACGCTGGTGCCGCAGCTCGTCGAGGAACTGCGCCGCCAGGGCGCCGGCGACATCCTGGTGGTCTGCGGCGGCGTGATCCCGCCGCAGGATTACGATTACCTCTACAAGGCGGGCGCCGCCGCGATCTACGGGCCGGGGACCAACATCCCCAAGGCGGCGGCGGACATCCTCGATATCCTGCGCAAGAAGAAGGCGGCGGCCTGAGCGAGGCGAAAAGGGAAGGGGAAACTCCTCCCCTTCTGGTTGAGCACGGGTCCCCCCCCTGGACAGTCTCGGTTCGCGCGCCTAGAGTCTGTCCCTGAACGGATTGGTGGGAGTGGAGCGATGACCTCGGGCGGAGCCGTAAGAGAGGATGCCTCCGCACCGCCGGAGTCCGCGAAGGACAGACGGCCTCGGCTGACGGAGGCCGAGAAACAGCGTTGGATGGAAGAAAACCGCGAGGCCTTTGCGGCGTATGACGCGTTTGTCGAGAAGCACGGCGTCTTCGGCGACGAGCATCGGCTTTTTTGATGCGGTTTCTGGATGTGTGCCGCAATCCGGCCGCTGACGGGAAGCCGACTCATCCGATCCCGTATCTGCTGGTCGTGCAAGGCAATTATGTTGCGGTCTCGGCCTCCCGTATTGTCGTGCCTCTGGTGAGGCCATCGGACGCTGGAACCCCTATTCGGGACATCATGCCGACGGTCGTGGTCGGGGGGGAGCGCTTCATCGCCGTCACGCCCCAGATGGGTTCCGTCCCCGTGACCCGGATCGGGCCGGTGGTGTCGTCCGCCTTGGAAGCCCAGTCGGAAATCCGCCGCGCCATCGACGTGCTGACGGGCGACTTTTGAGCGTCACCGCCGAAACCGAGCTGTACGAGCCCGTCAAAGCCTTCCTCGAAGCCCAGGGCTACGCGGTCAAGGCCGAGATCCACCGCTGCGACCTCGTCGCCACGCGCGGCGGCGAGCCGCCGGTCATCGTCGAACTGAAGAAGCGCTTCACCCTGGATCTGGTTCTCCAGGGCGTGGACCGGCTGGCGCTGACCGATCTGGTCTATCTGGCGGTGCCCCAGCCGGGGCGGCGGGTCGTGGGTCCGTCGCCGCTGGATGCGGACGTGAAGAAGCTCTGCCGCCGGCTCGGGCTCGGGCTGCTGGCCGTCGATCCGGGACTGGCGGAGGGGCATCGGGTCACGGTGCTGCTCGACCCCGTCCCCTACGCGCCGCGCAAGGACAAAAAGCGCACCGCCCGCCTGCTGGGCGAGCACGCGCGCCGTGTCGGCGACCCCAACCGGGGCGGCTCGACCCGCGTGCCCATCGTCACCGCCTACCGCCAGGACGCGCTGCGCTGCGCCCGGCTGCTGCGCGGCGGGCCGCTGACGGTCGCGGCGCTGCGGGCCGCCGGGGCGCCG
The DNA here is from genome assembly GCF_003989665.1 of Azospirillum doebereinerae. Lineage (GTDB taxonomy): Bacteria > Pseudomonadota > Alphaproteobacteria > Azospirillales > Azospirillaceae > Azospirillum > Azospirillum doebereinerae. The sequence continues at coordinate 125,426 of NZ_RZIJ01000015.1, forward strand.
AAGGACGTGGCCGCCCTCCTGCAACGCAACGTCTATGGCTGGTTCGAGCGGGTGGCGCGCGGGACCTACGCCCTGACCCCCGCCGGGCTCGTCGGGTTGGACGCCTTCGCCCATGCCCTCGCCGAGGCGTGACGCTTTTCACCGCAACGCTTATGATCGGCCCTCCAGACCGCAACGAGGTGGCGCGCCGTGTCCGACTACATCAGCCATCTGGTCGTGTTCTTCGTGGTCGTCGATCCGCCGGGGCTGGTGCCGCTGTTCATCGCGCTGACGCGCGGCTTCGACACCCGCCACAAGCGCATCATCGCGCTGCGCGGCACCGCCATCGCCTTCGTCGTGCTGGTCTTCTTCGCCTATTTCGGCAAGGTGGTGCTGGAGACGCTGTCCATCGAGATGCCGGCCTTCCGCATCGCCGGCGGGGCGCTGCTGTTCTGGATCGCCTTCGAGATGCTGTTCGGCCGGCGCTCCGAGCGCAAGGAGCGCGACACCGGCGAGGCGATGACCGACGAGGACGCCCACGACGTCGCCGTCTTCCCGCTGGCGGTGCCGCTGATCGCCGGGCCGGGGGCGATCACCTCGATCCTGCTGCTGATGGACCGGGCGGGCGGCACGGTGGCGGGCCAGGTCGCGGTGCTGGGGGCGGCGGCGACGGTCATCGGCGGGGTGGCGCTGATCCTGCTGGGCGCCGACGTGGTGCGGCGGGTGCTGGGCCGCACCGTCATCCACACGGTCAGCCGGGTGCTGGGCATCGTGCTGGCGGCGCTGGCCGCCCAGACCATCATCTCGGGCATCACCAGCGTCTATCCGCCGCACTGATCGGACGGACACGGTCCGGGAACAACGGCCACGGTCACGGTGTTGTGGGGAGCAAGCGCCCGGCAGCCGCCCGGCGCGCCTGGAAACGCGCGCCGAAAGACGCGCGCCGAACAAGGGACGTGGCCATGGAACTCGATCCGCTGATCCTGTCGCGCATCCAGTTCGCCTTCACCATCTCGTTCCACATCCTGTTCCCGAGCTTCACGGTCGGGCTGGCCTGCTGGATCGCGCTGCTGGAAGGCTTGTGGGTCGGCACCGGGAAATGGATCTACCGCAGCCTGTCGGAGTTCTGGACGCGCATCTTCGCCCTGTCCTTCGGGCTGGGGGTGGTGTCGGGGATCGTCATGTCCTACCAGTTCGGCACCAACTGGAGCCGCTGGTCCGACACCGTCGGCAACGTGCTCGGCCCCCTGATCCAGTACGAGGTGGTGACCGCCTTCTTCCTGGAGGCCGCCTTCCTCGGCATCCTGCTGTTCGGGCGCGACCGGGTGCCGCGGGGCATCCACCTGATGGCGGCCTGCCTCGTGGCGCTGGGGACGGTGCTGTCCTCCTTCTGGATCCTCTCGGCCAACAGCTGGATGCACACCCCGGCCGGCTTCGAGATCCGCGACGGGCGCTACTTCGTCACCGACTGGTGGCAGGTGGTGTTCAACCCGTCCTTCCCCTACCGCCTCGCCCACATGCTGACGGCGATGTTCCTGACCACCAGCTTCGTCGTGGCGGGCATCAGCGCGTGGTACCTGCTGAAGCACAAGTACCACGAGCACGCGCGCCTCGGCCTGAAGATGGCGCTGGCGATGATCACGGTGCTGGCGCCGCTGCAAATCTTCCTTGGCGACCTGCACGGGCTGAACACGCTGGAGCACCAGCCGGCCAAGATCGCCGCCATGGAAGGCCATTGGGAGGGCGGGCCGCGCGCCCCGCTGATCCTCTTCGCCATCCCCGACCCCGCCACCGAATCCAACCGCTGGGAGCTGGGCATCGAGGGGCTGTCGAGCCTGATCCTGAAACATGATCTCAACGGCGTCGTCCCCGGCCTGAAGCAGTTCCCACCGAATGAGCGCCCCGACCCGCGCCTGGTCTTCTGGACCTTCCGGGTCATGGTCGGCATCGGCATGGTGATGCTGGCGGTCGCCGCGATCCACGTCGTGCTGCGCCTGCGCGGCGCGCTGTTCCAGACGCGGTGGTTCCAGTGGATGCTGGTCGGCTGCATGCCCATCGGCTTCGTCGCCATCCTGGCCGGCTGGTTCACGACCGAGGTCGGGCGGCAGCCCTGGGTCGTCTACGGCCATCTGCGCACCGCCGACGCGCTGACCCCGTCGCTGAGCGGGGAGGCGGCGCTGGCCTCGCTGCTGACCTTCGTGGTCGCCTACACGATCATCTACGGGGCGGGGACCTACTACCTGATCCGCCTGCTGGGCATCGGCCCGGCGGTGAACCGCGAGCCGCCGATGGCCGAGGGCGCCGGGCACGGCATGCGGCCGATGTCCGGGGCCGAGACGCCCGCCCACACCATCACCAACCCGGAGTGACCCGCCATGGAAGGTAGCCTCCTGACGCTCGCCTGGGTCGGCATCGTCGGCTTCGCGGTGTTCATGTACGTGCTGATGGACGGGTTCGACCTGGGCGTCGGCATCCTCTACCCCTTCGCCCCGCGCGAGGAGGACCGCGACACCATGATGAACAGCGTGGCGCCGGTCTGGGACTTCAACGAGACGTGGCTGGTGCTGGGCGGGGCGGGGCTGTTCGCCGCCTTTCCCATCGCCTACGCGGTGCTGCTACCGGCCATGTACATCCCGCTGCTGGTCATGCTGGTCGCCCTGATCTTCCGGGGCGTCGCCTTCGAGTTCCGCTTCAAGGCGCGGGCGCGGCGCTATTGGTGGAACCGCTCCTTCTTCGCCGGGTCGGTGCTGGCGACCTTCGCGCAGGGGGTGGTGCTGGGCTCCTTCGTGCAGGGCATCCCGGTGCAGGGGCGCGACTTCGCCGGGACCATGCTGCATTGGCTGACGCCCTTCAGCCTGTTCTGCGGCGCGGCGCTGGTCGTCGGCTACGCGCTGCTGGGGGCGACCTGGCTGATCTGGCGGACCATCGGGCGGTTGCAGGACTGGTGCTTCCGCGTGGCGCGGCGGCTGATGGTCGTGGTGCTGGTCGGGGTGGCGGCGGTCAGCCTGTGGACGCCCTTCCTGCTGCCGGACATCGCGCAGCGCTGGTTCTCCATGCCGAACCTGATCCTGCTGTCGCCGGTGCCGCTGGTGACGGCGGTGCTGGCGGTGGCGCTGTGGCGGGCGCTCGACAACGGGCGAGAGGTGGCGCCCTTCCTGCTGTCGATGGCGCTGTTCGCGCTGTCCTATCTAGGGCTGGCCATCAGCCTGTGGCCGAACCTGATCCCGCCCTCGGTGACGGTGTGGCAGGCGGCCTCGCCGCCGGAGACGCAGGTCTTCCTGCTGGTCGGCATGGCCTTCCTGATCCCGTCGATCCTGGGCTACACCGCCTATTCCTACTGGGTGTTCCGCGGCAAGGTGACGGGCAGCTTCGGTTATCATTGAGCCACGGCGCCCGCTCGTCCTAAAACAAGCGGAGTCGGGAAACGGAAGAGGCGCCCATGGACATCGACATCAGCTTTGCCGAGGCCATGCTGCGCCGGGGCGCCGGCCTGCTGCAGGAGGAGGCTCCGGCGGATGGCGGCGATCCCTTCGCCTTCCTGGCGCGGCTGCTGGCGACGGCGGCGGCGACCGACGCGCCGCTGGTGGTGCTGAGCGAGAGCGGCGGCCACCCCGAGCTGTTCGACGAGGCCAACCGCCGGGCCGGCGAGCCGCTGACCGCCCGCGTGATCCAACTCGCCGCCACGCGCCAGAGCGAGCGGGCGGCAATGTACGAATTCGACGGCACCGGCCCGCTGACCGGCAACCGGGTGGTCGCGGCGCTGCTGCGGCCGGAGGACCGGGCGGATCTGCTGGACGTCTACGTCGCGGTCGGGCGGCTGCGCGGCGGCGAGGCGCAGATGACGGTGGCGCCGGCCTTGCTCCGCTTCGACGCGGCGGCGCTGAACCAGACCCTCGGGCTGATCGGCGAGGCCGCCACCCGCAGCGTCAACGCGGCGACGGCGTCGCTGGCCCACGCGGCGGCGGTGCTGCCGATGCCGGGTCATGAGGAGGGCGGCATGCCGGCGGCGCTGCTGGCGTTGTATTGGCACGCCCTGACGCTGGCGTCGGTGCGGGCGGGTGCCGGTTTGGCGGGCATGGCGGTGCAGGGGCGGGCCTGATAGACGCTTGACTATTGTCAAGGCGTCCTTCCCCGTCCTGCCGCAGGATCGGCGGCATCGAACCGGAGATGCTGCCCATGACCTCCTCCCCCGACCTTGCGGCGCGGCCCGCCCGCTGTCCCACGCCCGTGCTGTTCCAGTACGGGTTCCGCCCCTTCTTCCTGCTGTCCGGGGTGACCGGCTGCGGCCTGATCGCCGCGTGGCTGGGCATCCTGATCACCGGCGCTTGGCCGGCCGGCCCGGTCGGCGCCGCCGCGTGGCACGGCCACGAGATGCTGTTCGGCACCGTGGTGGCGGCCGTCGCCGGCTTCCTGCTCACCGCCGTGCCGAGTTGGACCGGGACCAAGGCGCGCTCCGGCGCGCCGCTGGTCGCCCTGACCGCGCTGTGGCTGGCCGGGCGGGTCGCGGTCTTCCCCTGGTCGGGGGTGTCGGAGCCCGTGGCGGCGCTGCTCGACCTCGCCTTCCTGCCGGCCCTGGGCGTGGCGCTGGCCGGGCCGCTCTTCGCCGCCGGCAAGGCGCGGAACAGCGCCTTCCTCGTGCTGCTCGGCCTGCTGACGCTCGCCAACCTGCTGATCCATCTGGAATGGCTGGGGGTGCTCGGGAACGGAATCGAGCCGGGCCTCACCCTGGGGCTGGGCGTCGTTCTGATGATGGTCACGGTGATCGGCGGGCGCATCCTGCCGGCCTTCACCCGCAACGGCCTGGGGCCGCGCGGCGCCGCCGTCCGGTCCTGGCCCTGGGTGGAGAAGGCGGCGCTGCTGTCGACCGCCGCGCTGGTGCTGGGGGAATTGGTACTGCCGGCGGGCCTGACGCTCGGCGCGCTGGCCCTGGCAGCGGCGCTGGCGCATGGCGTGCGGCTGTTCGGCTGGCGCGGCTGGCTGGCGTGGCGGTCGCCGATCCTCTGGGTGCTCCACCTCGGCTACCTGTGGATCCCGGCGGCCCTGCTGTTGAAGGCGCTGTCCGCCGTCACCGAGCTTCCGGCCTCCTCGGCCACCCACGCGCTGACCGCCGGGGCGTTCTCCACCCTGATCCTGGCGGTGATGAGCCGGGCTTCGCTGGGCCACACCGGGCGGGCGCTGGTGGTGACGCCGGTGACGGTCGCGGCCTATCTGCTGCTGACCGTCGCGGCGCTGGCCCGCGTGGCGGCGCCGCTGCTGCCGGGCGAGTGGATGTGGCCCGCCCTGCAAGGCGCCGGGCTGGCCTGGGTCGTCGCCTTCGCGCTGTATCTGGTGGCCTACGCGCCGGTCCTGCTGGCCCCGCGCGTGGACGGCCGGCCGGGCTGACGGGACGGCCTTGAGGGATCAGCGCAGATGGCGGTCGATGGCGTCCGTCATCTCGACCTCGCGGAAGGGCTTGGACAGCACAGGGCGGCCCTGATGCGCCTTGGGCAAGCCGGCGGCGCCGTGGCCGGTGGTGAAGACGAAGGGGATGTTCCGTTCGCTCAGCGCGTCGGCCACGGGGTCGACCCGTTCGCCGCGCAGGGTCACGTCCAGCAGGGCGGCGTCGATGCCGCCCTGGTCGATCAGCGCCAAAGCCTCCGCCACCGTGCCGGCGGGGCCGACGACGCCGACGTTCTGGGTTTCGAGCGAATCCTCAATCGCCATGGCGACCAGCGGCTCGTCCTCGACGAGCAGGATGCGCAAGGGCTTCGGCGGGGCGGATTCCATCGACGGTTGCCTGATCTCTGAAGGGAGGAAGGATGACGGGAAAGCTTTCGCGACCCCCCGTCCCTTTGTCCATTCCGACCTTGGTCATCACCCATAGGGAGGGGTGGTCGCCGAACGGCTATCATCCCAGATCATCGAGCGCCTGTTGCAGGGAGGGGTAGAGCGCTTCGACCAGCGAGCCGTCGGGCCGGACCGGCACCGGCAGCGTGTCCGCCCCGACCAGAGCGCGGGACAGCGACAGCCCCCCCACCTCGACATAGCCGCCGCGCTCGCCGTATTGACCGACGATCCAGTCCGTCGTGGCCGGATCGCCGTCCAGCCCGCTGTGATGCGACACCAGCGCGTGGCCGCCATCCTCGCCCCGGCGGTACCAGGCGAGACGACCCTCGCCGACCTCCATCGGCCGGAAGCCGGCCTCGGTCAGCGTCTCCTGGATTTCGGGCCGCACCGGCGGAAAGGCGCCGCCCTGGCGCCGGTTGTCATTCAAGGGGTGAAGGTCTTCCGCAAGCTCGGTCATGATCCCCATCCGTCGTGGTTCATGGGGAAGCAACAGCGGGAAGGCCGGTTTGTGCCCATCGCGCGCCGGAAGGGCTGCCGCCGGAGGGGGGAACGCCTTCGAGAAGACCGGTGGATCGCCTCAACGCTCCATCTTGGTGGACAGCAGGATTGAGGACATCGTCTTCTCCACCCCCGCCAGCCGGCCGATGGCGTCGAGCGCCGCGTCCATCGCGTCGTGGGTGTCGGTGGCGACGGTGGCGCAGAGGTCGTACTGGCCGCTGATGCTGTGCAGGCGGGTCAGCTCCGGCATCTTGCGCAGGGCGTGGACGACGCGGTCGGCCAGCTTGGCGTTGACGCTGATCATCACCAGCGCCGACACCCCGCGCCGGGGGGCCGCGTCGCCCAGCTTGACCGTGTAGCCGGCGATGGCGCCCTGGCGCTCCAGACGCGCGATGCGGTCCTGCACGGTGGAGCGCGACAGCCCCAGCGCCCGGCCGAGCGCCGCCGTGCTGGTCCGCGCGTTCAGCGTCAGCAGGTCGATGAGGTGCCGGTCGAGATCGTCCATGGAGCCGCGCGGGTGGGAGAGGGCGTCTCCCACCGTGTGTATCCGGCGGCGTGGGTGGGCGGCAAGAGCGCAGGGTCCGCCATTTTTCATTCCACCTTAACCAGAGGCGTGGCACTCAACGTAAGGGTTTCATGGGAACGGGGGGTGGGATGCGTGTCCTGATCGCCGACGACACCATCGTCACGCGGATGATGGTGTCGAGCTGGGTAAGGGACATGGGCTACGAGCCGATCCTTGCCCAGGACGGCGCCGAGGCCCTGGAGATCGCGTTCCGGGACGGCTTCGACATCGCCGTCATCGACTGGGAGATGCCCCGGCTGACCGGCATGGAGGTCATCCGCCAGCTCAAGGAGCATCCCCGGACCGCCTACGGCCACCTGATCCTGGTGACGGGGCGGAGCGACCAGAACAGCCTGATCCAGGCGCTGGACGGCGGGGCCGACGACTTCATCCGCAAGCCGCTGGTCCCGGCCGAGCTGGTGGCGCGGGTGCGGGCCGGCGCCCGGATCGTCGAGCTGCGCAACAGGATCATCCGGCTGGCCGAGACCGATCCGCTGACCGGGGCCGCCAACCGCCGCTCCTTCCTGGAGCGCGCCGAGGCGGCGGCGGCCGACACCGAGCGGCGCCAGCGCTCGCTGTCGGTGCTGCTGCTGGACATCGACCATTTCAAGTCGGTCAACGACACGCGCGGCCACGCCGGGGGCGACGAGGCGCTGAAACGTTTGGTGGAATGCTGCGGCATGGTCCTGCGCCCGAACGATTTGCTCGGCCGCTTCGGCGGCGAGGAGTTCGTGGTGCTGCTGCCGGAGACCAACGCCTACGTCGCGGTGGGGATCGCCGACCGCCTGCGGCAGGCCATCGAGGCGATGACCGTCGAACACGCCCCGGAGCCGTTCCGCATCACCGCCAGCATCGGCGTCTCGGGGGTGGGGGCCGACGGCATCGACGCGGCGCTCCGCCGCGCCGACGACGCGCTCTACGCCGCCAAGAAGGCTGGCCGCAACCGGGTGGAACTGGCGCGGTAGGGCGCCCATCCCACCGCGACGCTCACGGCCACTTCACTTCGGGCGGCAGGCTCATCAGGATGGCCTCGGTGTTGCCGCCGGTCTTCAGGCCGAAGGTCGTGCCGCGGTCGTAGAGCAGGTTGAACTCCACGTAGCGCCCGCGCCGGACCAACTGGTGCTCGCGCTGCTCGGCCGTCCAGGGGCGGTTCATGTGGCGGCGCACCAGATCCGCGTAGCTGTCGAGGAACCCCGTCCCGACGTCGCGGGTGAAGGCGAAATCGGCGTCCCAGTTCCCGGAATCGAGCCCGTCGTAGAAGATCCCGCCGACGCCCCGCGCCTCGTTCCGGTGGGGCAGGAAGAAGTAACGGTCGCACCACTCCTTGTAGCGCGGGTAATAGGCCGGGTCGTGACGGTCGCAGGCCGCCTTCAGGCCGGCGTGGAAATCGGCCGTGTCGCGCTCGTCCTCCATCATCGGCGTCAGGTCGGCGCCGCCGCCGAACCAGCCCTTGGTGGTGACGATGTGGCGGGTGTTCATGTGGGTCGCCGGCACCAGCGGCGAGCGCATGTGCGCCACGAGGCTGATCCCCGCCGCCCAGAATTCCCCCGTCTCCGCCGCGCCGGGGATGGTGGCGCGGAATTCCGGGCTGAAGACCCCGTGCACCACCGAGATGTTGACCCCGACCTTCTCGAACACCCGGCCCTTCATCACCGACATGGTGCCGCCGCCGCCCTCGCCGCCGCCATGGTCGGGGCGGGCCCAGGTCTTGCGCTCGAAGCGGCCGGGGGGGAGATCGGCGTGGGTGCCGGTCAACTCGTCCTCCAGCCCCTCGAAGGCGGCGCAGATGCGGTCGCGCAGGCTGGCGAACCAGGCGGTGGCGAGGGCCTTTCGGTCCTCCACCGGATCGGCGGTCACGCTGGAGTCGGGGCTGGCGGGCGCGCTGGCGGTCATGGGGCACTCATCATGGGGCACTGGCGGGAGCGAATCCAAGTGCGGCGGTCTGTCGCAGAGCCTCACCCAACACCATCGCGGCGCTGATCGCAACGTTCAAGGAGCGGGCCGGCGGGCGCAGCGGGATCACCAGCCGGGCGTCGGCGGCGGCGTGGACCGCGTCGGGAACCCCGGCGCTTTCCCGTCCGACCAGGATGCGGTCGTCGGGGGCGAAGGCGAACGCCGTGTACGGAACCGCGCCCCGCGTCGTCAGCAGCACCAGACGCCCGGCCTGCGGGCCGGCGGCGTAGGAATCCCAGGAGCTGTGGCGCACCCAGTCGAGATGGTCGAGATAGTCCATGCCGGCCCGCCGCAGCCGGCGGTCGTCCAGAACGAATCCGCAGGGCTCGATCAGGTCAAGGGGCACGCCGAGCCCCGCCGCCAGCCGCATCAGCGTGCCGGCGTTCTGTGGAATGTCGGGTTCGAAGAGGACGAGACGCATGACGGACCCCGTGGAAATTCCTTGGTTATGCACACAAACTAATGCTGCGTTGCGAAACGCGACATCATGTCCGCCGACAAACACTTTTCAAGAGGGCGGCGCGACGGTATACCGCACCCCGAAAGACCGGAGCTACCCACTCCGGAGCGACGTGGCGTGCCCGAGGTTCATCCACCCGGCGGACAGGCCCGTCCAGTCGTGCTACAGAACGGTCCATATCGGTCGTCCGGCGCCGCCGCGCGCGCCGGGCATGCCTTGAGGAGAAACAGGCTTATGGCTCAGACCACGCATCCGCCCGGTACGGGTGGCCACGCGGCCTCCGGCGACGGTGCCACCCGTCGCGACTTTCTGTATCTTGCCACCGGTGCGGTTGGCGTCGTCGGAGCCGCCTCGGCGGCCTGGCCCTTCATCGACAGCATGAACCCGGCCCGCGACACGCTGGCGCTGGCGTCCATCGACGTCGACCTGGCCCCCGTCGCGGAAGGCCAGGCGATCACCGTGACCTGGCGTGGCAAGCCCGTCTTCGTCCGCCACCGCAACGCCAAGGAGATCGAGGAGGCCAAGGCGGTCAACCTCGGCGACCTGCGCGATCCGGTGGCCGACGACGCCCGCGTCAAGAAGCCGGAATGGCTGATCGTCATCGGCATCTGCACCCATCTCGGCTGCGTGCCGCTGGGGCAGAAGGTCACCGATCCGCGCGGCGACTTCGATGGCTGGTTCTGCCCCTGCCACGGCTCGCACTACGACACCGCTGGGCGCATCCGCAAGGGTCCGGCCCCGGCCAATCTCGTCGTTCCGACGTACGCCTTCACCGGCGATACGAAGATCCGGCTCGGTTGAGCGGCCCCAAGGTTCTGGAGACCCCGAGAATGGCTCAGGCTCAAGCCTCTAAATTCAAGAATCCGGTCGTGAACTGGATCGACAGCCGTCTGCCGATCTTCACGATGCTGGATCACGAGTACAACCACTACCCGATGCCCCGGAACGTCAACTACCTGTGGGCGTTCGGCGCGATTGCCGGCATCATGCTGGTGGTGATGATCGCCACCGGCCTGTTCCTGGCGATGCAGTACTCGTCGCACACCTCGCTGGCCTTCGATTCCGTCGAGCGCATCATGCGCGACGTGAACTACGGCTGGCTGCTGCGCTACGTCCACGCCAACGGCGCGTCGATGTTCTTCATCGCCGTCTACATCCACATGTTCCGCGGCCTCTACTACGGCTCCTACAAGGCGCCGCGCGAGATCCTGTGGATCCTGGGCGTGATCATCTTCCTCGTCATGATGGGCACCGCCTTCATGGGCTACGTGCTGCCGTGGGGCCAGATGAGCTTCTGGGGCGCCACCGTCATCACGAACCTGTTCTCGGCCTTCCCGATCGTCGGCGACCCCATCGTCACGCTGCTGTGGGGCGGCTTCTCGGTCGACAACCCGACGCTGAACCGCTTCTTCGCGCTGCACTTCCTGCTGCCCTTCGTGCTGCTGGGTCTGGTGATCCTGCACACGGCGGCCCTGCACGTCTGCGGCTCGAACAACCCGCTGGGCATCGAGCCCAAGGGCCCGCAGGACACGGTGCCGTTCAACCCCTACGTGACGATCAAGGACGGCTTCGCGGTCGTCGTGTTCTTCATCGTGTTCGCGGCCTTCGTGTTCTTCATGCCGAACTACATGGGCCATCCGGACAACTACATCCCGGCGAACCCGCTGGTGACGCCGGCGCACATCGTGCCGGAGTGGTACTTCCTGCCCTTCTACGCCATCCTGCGCGCCATTCCCGACAAGCTGGGCGGCGTCATCGCCATGTTCGGCTCGATCGCCCTGCTGATCGTGCTGCCCTGGCTCGACACGTCGAAGGTGCGGAGCTGCAAGTTCCGTCCGATCTACCGCCAGTTCTTCTGGATCCTGGCGGTCGACGCGATGGTGCTGGGCTACGCTGGCGCCATGCCGGCCGAAGGCGCTTGGCTGATCATCGCGCGGGTCGGCACCTTCTACTACTTCTTCCACTTCCTGGTCCTGCTGCCGGTGCTGGGCAAGATCGAGCGGCCCCGGCCGCTTCCCAACAGCATCAGCGAGTCCGTTCTGAAGGGCGGCGGCCACATCGCCGCGGGCGCCCACGCGAAGCCGATGGAGAAGGCCTGATGCGCGCGTTGAAGACTGCCATCCTCTCGGCGGCGCTGGCTCTCGGCATCGCCGGGGCCGCGCAGGCGGCTGAAGGGGTCCACATCCCGAAGCAGAGCTGGCCGCACGCCGGTATCTTCGGCACCATCGACAAGGCGTCGGCCCAGCGCGGCTTCCAGATCTACAAGGAAGTCTGCTCGACCTGCCACGCCATGCATCTGGTGCCGATCCGCACGCTGGCCGGCATCGGCTTCACGGAAGACGAGCTGAAGGCCCTGGCCTCCGGCTACGAGGTCCAGGCCGGTCCGAACGACGCGGGCGAGATGTTCATGCGTCCGGGTGTTCCGGCCGACCGCTTCCCGTCGCCCTTCCCCAACGACCAGGCGGCCCGCGCGGCCAACGGCGGCGCCCTGCCGCCGGACCTGTCGCTGATGGCCAAGGCCCGGGTCGGCGGCGAGGATTACATTCACGCCTTCCTGACCGGTTTCGAGGAGGCGCCGGCCGGCGTCACCGTGATGCCGGGCATGAACTACAACAAGTACTTCCCCGGCCATCAGGTCGGCATGCCGAACATCCTGATGCCCGACGGCGTGACCTTCGCCGACGGCACGAAGGCCACGGTGGAACAGCAGGCGCACGACATCGCGACCTTCCTGACCTTCGCGGCGGAACCCCACCTGGACGCGCGCAAGCAGATGGGCGTCAAGGTGATCCTGTTCCTGATCGTGCTGGCCGGGCTGATGTACGCGGTCAAGCGCAAGATGTGGAGCACCCTGCACTGAGCGGTGCCGAGGCTTAAGCCTCACGGGTGATTTTCGACTGGACAGGGCGCCCCTCGCGGGCGCCCTGTTTCGTTCGGGGGATCGTGTCGTCGGGCGAACGGGAGAGAGGGGCGTTGACCGCGATGGTGGACACACTGATCGACGAGATCGTGGATTTCTGGTTCGACGAGGCGATGAAGCCCTATTGGTTCCGCCGTTCCGACAGCTTCGACCGGGCGGTCGCCGACACGCTGGGCCCGCATCACGCGGCGGCGGCGCGCGGCGATCTCGATCATTGGATGGAGGACGTCGACGGCTGTCTGGCGCTGTGCATCCTGCTGGATCAGGTGCCGCGCAACATGTTCCGCGACAGCCCGCGCGCCTACGCCACCGACGACAAGGCCCGCGCGGTGGCCGACCACGCGCTGGCCGGCGGCTTCGACCTGGAATGCACGGAGGATGAGCGCATCTTCCTGTACCTGCCCTTCGAGCATCACGAGGACTTGGCCAGCCAAGACCGCTCCGTGGCCCTGTTCTCCGAGCGCGTCGGCACGGAGGAGACGGTGCGCTACGCCGAGCGGCACCGGGAGATCATCCAGCGTTTCGGGCGTTTCCCGCACCGCAACACCGTGCTGGGCCGCGAGAGCACGGCGGAGGAGACCGCGTTCCTTCAGGAACCCAATTCGTCGTTCTGAGAGGAGGGCGCGAGGGGCAGCCAGCGTTCCAGCGCCGCCAGCAGGTCGCTGCGGCGCACCGGCTTGGTGACGTAGTCGTTCATGCCCGCGTCCAGGCAGCGGTCACGGTCTTCCGGCTGGGCGTTGGCGGTGACGGCGATGATCGGGATCCGGCCGCGCTCCCCGCCCAGGGAGCGGATGGTCGCGGTCGCCGACAGCCCGTCGACCTCGGGCATGGACAGGTCCATCAGCACGGCCTCGTGCGGGATGGGGGCGGTGGCGACGGCGGCCACCGCCTCCGCCCCGCCCTGGGCCAACTCCACGGAGAATCCGGCCCGGACCAGCAGCCCGCCGATCACCAGACGGTTGGTCGCGCTGTCGTCCACCACCAGCAGGCGCCCGCCGCGCCCGCGCGCCCAGCCCATCAGCCGGTCGCCGTCGGCCGCGCGCCCGGCCAGCCGCGACAGGGCGGGGGCCAAGGCGGGAGAGGCGGGGGGATGCCCCGTCTCGACGGTTCCAGGATGCAAAATGTCACCGTCCATGGCTGGCCTTTGGCAAAATGCAAAGCAGGTTGCACAGCCGGTCCCGGCGTCGCACAGTGGCGCCGCCAATTCCGGCCCTGCGAGCCATTATCAGCAAGGGACGGGCCAATTGGCCGGGTCGGCCCCTATGACGACGGAAAGACGGGATTAGGCATGAACGTGATCGACCGTGGGTGGATCGTCTTCGCCGCGCTGAACGGTGTGGTCGCGGTCGGCGGCGGCGCCTACGCCAGTCACGGTCTGGCCGGCGATCCCCACGCCCAGGAGCTGTTCCGGCTGGCCGGCCAGTATCAGATGTGGCACGCGCTGGCGCTGATCGGCGTGGTGGTGCTGGCGGGCCGCGCCGAGGGCGTGGCCCGGCTGGCCTTGCGGCTGGCGGGCTGGCTGTTCGTCGCCGGGATTCTGCTGTTCAGCGGGACGCTCTACGCCCTGGTCGCGAGCGGCCCCCTGCCGTTCGCCATGACGGCGCCGCTCGGCGGCACGTCCCTCATGCTGGGCTGGCTGGCGCTGGGCGCCGCGGCGCTGCTGTTCCGCCGGAAGGCCTGACCCCGGCCGTCCGATCGGAAGTCCGGAAGCCGGTCAGGCGACGGCGGATGCGGGTTGGTGTTGGGACGGCGCGTCGGTGGCGTCTCCCTCCGCCGTCTCGCAGTAGAGGCCGTGAAGGGTCGCCATGATGGTCTGGGCTTCGTGGCCGTTCAGCGAGTAGTAGATGTTCTGGGCGCTGCGGCGGGTGCGGACCAGCTTGTCGCGGCGCAACCGGGCCAGATGCTGCGACAGGGCCGACTGGCTGAGCCCGACCAACTCCTCCAACTCGCCGACCGAGCGTTCGCCCTGGCTGAGGTGGCACAGGATCAGGAGGCGGCGCTCGTTGCACATGGCCTTCAGCAGCGTGCTGGCGCGGCGGGCGTTGGCTTGCAAATCCTCGATCTTCATCGCGTTTCCGTTGCCCCGTCCGTTTTCGTTCCAAACACGCCGGCCGCCGCGAGGGCGGGGACACAAAATAGTTCGTACGCGATCTTATTCATGCGTGAACGCTTTTGTCCACCTGTGGAAATCCGGCGGTTGATGTTTGGCGCCCAGACCGGCTTCCGCCCGGCCATGGACAGCCGGGAACGGGTCGGCTAGCATTCCGCCATGACCGATCATCCGTTGAACGCCAAGGGCTTGCAGTGCCCGTTGCCGGTCTTGCGGGCGCGCAAGATGCTGAAGGCCATCGCCGTCGGCGACACCTTGACGGTGGAGGCGACCGACCCCGGCGCGTTGCGGGATTTCCCCGCCTTCTGCGAGGCCACCGGCAGCCGCCTGCGGTCGAGCGCCGAGGCGGACGGGATCTACCGGTTCGTGATCGAAAGGCTGGTCTGAACAACCCCTGCATACGTGAAGATGCGGATGGTTGGCTGTGACGAATCGTCCTGGAATCGGCCTGTACATTCCGGAGCGATCCGGAAAGAATGGTGACGGGAAACGTCCTGAACGCCAACGAAAAACGACCGAAAACCGCCATGTTCACCACCCTGTTCACGCACGCGGCCTGCCTGGACCACGACACCGGTCTCGGCCATCCGGAATGCTCCGACCGCCTGCGCGCCGTGCTGGCGGCGCTGGAGACCGAAGAGTTCCACATGCTCGAACGGCAGGAGGCGCCGCGCGCCACGGTCGAGCAGCTGCTGCGCGCGCACCCGCAGGCGCACATCGACCGGGTGATGGCGGCGATTCCCGCCGCCGACCACGCCGGCATCGACGGCGACACCGTGGTCTCGCCCGGCTCGGGGGAGGCGGCGCTGCGCGCGGCCGGCGCGGTGGTGGCGGCCGTCGATTCCGTGGCGAGCGGCCAGTCGCGCAACGCCTTCTGCGCCGTCCGTCCGCCCGGTCACCACGCCGAGCGCGAGAAGCCGATGGGCTTCTGCCTGTTCAACAACGCCGCCGTCGGCGCCTACCACGCGCGCGCCGCCCACGGGTTGCAGCGGGTGGCGGTGGTCGATTTCGACGTCCACCACGGCAACGGCACCCAGGACATCTTCCAGTTCGACCCGGACATGCTTTATTGCTCGACCCACCAGTCGCCGCTCTACCCCGGCACCGGCGACGCGGGCGAGAAGGGCGAGTACGGCAACTGCGTCAACGCGCCCCTGCCGGCGATGGCGGGGTCGCCGGAGTTCCGCCACGCGATGACCCACGTCATCCTGCCGGCCATCGACCACTTCAGGCCCGATCTGCTGATCATCTCGGCCGGCTTCGACGCCCATTCCCGCGATCCGATGGCGTCGCTGCATCTGATCGACGACGATTTCGTCTGGGCCACCCGCAAGCTGGGCGAACTGGCCCGCACCCATTGCGGCGCCCGCATCGTTTCGGTGCTGGAAGGCGGATACAACCTGCGCGCGCTGGCCTCGGCCAGCGCGGCCCATGTGCGCGAGCTGATGTACTGCTGAGCACCGCCCTCCGCCCGTCCCGACCGACCGCATAGGCCGCAAGGGCGGGGGAGGCGGGGTGCCACGGCTCTTGCGCGCGGCGAAGGCCGGGCCTAACTTCGCGGACTTGGACGTCCACCACGGTTCCGCCATCCATGCCTCCGTCATCCATCGCCGCCACGCCCATCCCGACCGACATCGCCGCCCTCAGCTTCGAGGATGCCCTGGCCGAGCTGGAGCGGATCGTTCGCCAGCTCGAAGAGGGTCGCGGCAAGCTGGACGACGCCATTTCGTCCTACGAACGCGGGACCGCCCTGAAGCGCCATTGCGAAGCCAAGCTGCGCGAGGCCCAGGCCAAGATCGACCGCATCACCGTAAGCGCCGACGGTTCCATCGGCAGCGAACCCGCCCGGATCGACTGACGTGCAGAGCGATTTGAAAGCGGCCCTGAAGGCCGCCATGACCGACACCGCCCGCGCCGTGGAAGACACCATCGGCCGGCTGCTGCCCTCCACCGACCTGGCCGAGGCGCGGCTGTTCGACGCCATGCGCTACGGCAGCCTGAACGGCGGCAAGCGGCTGCGGCCCTTCCTGGTGATGAAGTCGGCCGACCTGTTCGGGGTCAACCCCGACTGCGCCATCCGCGTCGCGGCGGCGGTGGAGATGGTCCACAGCTATTCGCTGGTCCACGACGACCTGCCGGCGATGGACGACGGCGAACTGCGGCGCGGCCGCCCGACCTGCCACCGCCAGTTCGACGAGGCCACCGCCATCCTGGCCGGCGACGGGCTGCTGACCTTCGCCTTCGAGGTTCTGGCCGATCACGCCACCCACGAGGATCCCAACATCCGCTGCCAATTGGTGACCGCGCTCGCCAAGGCGGCGGGCGGGCACGGCATGGTCGGCGGCCAGATGCTCGACCTGATCGCCGAGCACGAGACCTTCGACCTCGGCACCACCACGCGGCTGCAACGCATGAAGACCGGCGAGATGATCGCCTTCTCCTGCGAGGCCGGCGGCATCCTCGGCAAGGCCGCCCCGCCCCAGCGCGCGGCGCTCCGCGCCTACGCCCACGACCTCGGCCTCGCCTTCCAGATCGTCGACGACCTGCTGGACGTCGAGGGGACGGAGGCCGAGACCGGCAAGACCGTTGGCCGCGACGCCCAGGCCGGCAAGGCGACCTTCGTGTCGATCCTCGGCCGGGACCGCGCCCGCTCCCAGGCGGAAATACTCGCCTCGCAGGCGTCGGCGCACTTGGACATTTTCGAGGGGCGTGCCGATATGTTGAAGGCCGTCGCCGACTTCGTCGTCGCGCGGCGCGCCTGACCCGAGCACGCCTGACTTGAGCACGAGGATCCGCAAGACGTGACCGCCACCAAGACCCCGCTGCTCGACCTTTGTCCGACGCCCGCCAAGCTGAGGGCTCTCAAGCCCGAACAGCTCCGCCAGTTCGCCGACGAGCTGCGCACCGAGACCGTGGACGCCGTGTCGGTGACCGGCGGCCATCTCGGCGCCGGGCTGGGGGTGGTCGAGCTGACGGTGGCGCTGCACTACGTCTTCGACACGCCGGGCGACCGGCTGATCTGGGACGTCGGGCACCAGTGCTACCCGCACAAGATCCTGACCGGGCGGCGCGACCGCATCCGCACCCTGCGGATGGGCGGCGGCTTGAGCGGCTTCACCAAGCGGACGGAGAGCGAGTACGACCCCTTCGGCGCCGGCCACAGCTCCACCTCGATCTCCGCCGGTCTTGGCATGGCGGTGGCGAGCGGGCTGAAGGGCGAGCGCAAGAACGTCATCGCGGTGATCGGCGACGGCGCCATGAGCGCCGGCATGGCCTACGAGGCGATGAACAACGCCGCCTCGGCCAAGTCGCGGCTGATCGTGGTTCTGAACGACAACGACATGTCGATCGCCCCGCCGGTCGGCGCCATGAGCGCCTACCTGTCGCGGCTGATCTCGTCCAAGCCCTATCTCAGCCTGCGCCATCTCGCCAAGGAGATCGCCGACCAGCTGCCGCGCCCGCTGCGCAACGCCGCCCGTCGGGCGGAGGAGTACGCGCGCGGCATGGTCACCGGCGGCACGCTGTTCGAGGAGCTGGGCTTCTACTACATCGGCCCGATCGACGGCCACAACCTGGACCACCTGCTGCCGGTGCTCCAGAACGTGCGCGACGCCGACGACGGGAAGCCGGTGCTGATCCACGTCGTCACCAAGAAGGGCAAGGGCTACGCCCCGGCGGAGGCCTCGGCCGACAAGCTGCACGCGGTCGCCAAGTTCGACGTGGTGACCGGCGCCCAGTCCAAGCCGAAATCCAACGCCCCGACCTTCACCCGCGTCTTCGCCCAGTCGCTGATCGCGGAGGCCGAGGCCGACCCGACCATCGTCGCCATCAACGCCGCGATGCCGTCCGGCACCGGGCTCGACCTGTTCGCCGAGCGCTTCCCCGAGCGCTGCTTCGACGTCGGCATCGCCGAGCAGCACGCGGTGACCTTTGCCGCCGGCATGGCGACGGAGGGGTTCAAGCCTTTCGTGGCGATCTACTCGACCTTCCTCCAGCGCGCCTACGACCAGGTCATCCACGACGTGGTGCTGCAGCACCTGCCGGTGCGCTTCGCGCTCGACCGCGCCGGGCTGGTGGGGGCGGACGGGGCGACCCACGCCGGATCCTTCGACGTCGCCTATCTCGGCTGCCTGCCCGACATCGTGCTGATGGCGGCGGCGGACGAGGTCGACCTGATGCACATGGTCGCCACCCAGGCGGCCATCGACGACCGCGCCTCGGCGCTGCGCTACCCGCGCGGCGAGGGGGTGGGGCTGGAGATGCCGGAACGCGGCTCCGTCCTGCCGCTGGGCAAGGGGCGCATCCTTCAGGAAGGCACCAAGGTCGCCATCCTCAGCTATGGCGGCCGTCTGGCCGAGGCCCGCAAGGCGGCGGCGGAGCTGGGCGCGCGCGGCCTGTCCACCACGCTGGCCGACGCCCGCTTCGCCAAGCCGCTGGACGAGGAGTTGGTCCGCCGCCTCGCCCTGGAGCACGAGGTGCTGATCACCATCGAGGAGGGCTCGGTCGGCGGCTTCGGCAGCTTCGTGCTGCACTTCCTGGCGACCTCCGGCCTGCTCGACGGCGGGCTGAAGATCCGGCCGATGGTACTGCCGGACCTCTACCTCGACCACGAATCGCCGGCCAAGCAGTACGAGACCGCCGGCCTTACCGCCCGTCATATCGTGGCGACCGCTCTGCAGGCGCTCGGCATCGAGAACGCCGCCGCGCGGGCCTGACCTCCGCAGCCATGTCCGGGAGTACTGGCGGCCCTGCATGGGGCCGTGTGCTTCCGGCTGCGCTCCACACTCCACCCTGTTTGCAGCGCCTCGCCGAACCCGCCAAGGGCGTTCAAGCCTATGATCGGCGTGGGACCGGCAGGGGGGCGGGATGATGCACGTCCGACCGGGCAGGGGCCGATCTACCCCCTCTTTTCGCGCTGTTGGCGAGAGATACCCGAAAGATCGGGGTGGTTGCGATGGTCCAATCCCCTCCGAAAGATTTCGCCAGCGCGCAAGGCGTTTCTACCCTGGTTCGCGCAGTAATCCCCAGTATCTCGAAACACACCGCTCGGAGCGTCAGGAAAAGAAGGCAGGCCGAATGGCACCGGCGGTGTGTTCGCCGCCTTCGACCGTGTTATCGCCTTATCGAGAATTGTGGGGGTCTTGCAAAGGGGTACATGAGGGACGGTCTTTGCCAACCGTCCAAATCCCCAGAGAGGGGCATCCATGCACACAGTCATTCTCGTCGATGCCGATTTGAAAGACATCGATGTCCTGCTCGGCCGGCAGTCCGCCGGCTCGCGCGTGGTGCGGGTCACGGAACGCGACGATTCCCACGCTTTGTTGGCCGAAGCCCTGGCCGAAGGGCCGGCGGCGGTGCATCTGGTCGCGCATGGCGCGCCGGGCGTTGTCCGGCTGGGGGCGAGCCCCCTCGACGCCGGCTCGGTGCTCGACCGCATCTGGCCGAACGCGTCGGGGACGGAGATCCGGATTCATGCCTGCGACGTTGGGGCCGGCGAGAGCGGTCGCCGCTTCCTCGACCGGCTGGCGGCGGCCACCGGCGCCCGTGTCGCCGCCGCCAGCCACCCGGTGGGGCACGCCGATCTTGGCGGCTCCTGGATTCTGGACGTGACCGCCGGGCCGATGACCACGGGGTTGGCGACCGCCGGGCTCCCCTTCGCCGGAGCGGAGGACTGGCCGCACCGGCTGGCCTACCGGGGGACGGCCTCGGCGGGGAACGATACGCTGACCGGCGACAACGCCGGCAACACCATCGACGGGCTGGGCGGCAACGACTCCATCGTCGGCGGCACCGGCACCGACTCGCTGGTCGGCGGGGCGGGCAACGACACGCTGATCGGCGGCGGCAATCCGGGCGGGCTGCTGGGTGACACGCTGAACGGCGGTCTCGGCGCCGATTCCCTGGTCGGCGGCTCCGGCTTCAACGTGGTGACCTACGAGAACGCCACCGCCGGCCTGACGCTGGACCTGAAGACCCCCGGCAACAGCACCGGCGAGGCGGCCGGCGACCGCTTCGTCAACATCCAGCGCTGGATCGGGTCGGAGCAGGCCGACGTGCTGATCGGCAACGACAGCGGAGTCTGGTTCTGGGGGCATGGCGGCGACGATCTGGAGTATGGCGGCGCCGGCAACGACACGCTGGAAAGCGGCGTCGGCAACGACACCGTCCATGGCGGCGGCGGCAACGATCTGATGTTCGGCCGGGTCGACAACGACCAGTTGTTCGGCGAGGCCGGCAACGACACCATCGGCGGCGGGGCGGGCGACGATCTGGTCAACGGCGGCGAGGGCGACAACGTGCTGTTCGGCGACTGGGGCGCCGACACCATGATCGGCGGCAGCGGCAACGACAGCTTCTACGCCGGCGAGGTGCAGTCCGGCGGCTTTTCGGAGACCCAGTCCGACAGCATCAGCGGCGGCGGCGGCAACGACGTCTACTTCATCGCCAACCAGACCGAGGCAGGGACGGTCCGCTTCGACGGCGGCGCCGGCACCGACACGCTGAGCATCAACTCCGACAGCGTCACCGACGCCGAAGGCAAGGTCAGCCCCGGCACCCCGCAGATCGACATCTCGCGGATGACGCTGACCAGCGTGGAAACGCTGGCCCTGTCCGGCAGCCGGCACCACACGGTGACGATGACGGCCGCCCAGGCCAACGGCTTCACCGGAATCACCGGCGCCACCACGGGGGACGCCTTCGCCATCGCCGGGGCCAACCTGTCCGGCAGCGTCGGCAGCGGCACGGGCGCGCAGCTGCTGGCCGGGCAGGTCCAGGCGGAGACGGTGAACGGCGTCACCCTGGTCCACATCGGCATGGACCAGGCGGCGGGCGCCGACGTCACCCTGCGGCTGGCCGGCGGCTTCACCGCCTCGGACATCCACGTCGCCGGAACCACCGTGACGCTCGGCCAAGGCGGAGGCAGCGGTGGCGGAAGCACGGGCGGCGGCTCCACCGGGGGCGGCTCGACGGGGGGCGGAAGCACGCCCGGCCAGACCCTGACCGGCACGGCGGCCCGCGATTACCTGATCGGCGGCGCCGGCAACGACGTGATCGCCAGCAACGGCGGCAACGACTACATGGAGGGCGGCGCGGGCAGCGACAGCTTCCTGTTCAAGGGCGGCGACGGCTGGGACTACGTCGGCGACTTCCAAGCCGGCAGCGGCGGCGACGTGCTGAATCTGCAGGGCTGGTCGGGGTTGTCCGACCTGGGCAAGGCCCTGGCCACCGCGACGCAGGAGGGCGCGGACACCGTCTTCAACTTCAGCGCGACGGACGGGGTGCGTCTGGCCGGCGTGTCCAAGGCGTCGCTCACCACGGCCAACTTCGTCTTCGGCAGTGGTTCCGGAGCGGGGGGCGGCACCGGTTCGGAGCCGGGCACGGGATCCGGATCGGGCGGCGGGACCGGCGGCGGCTCGTCCGGGGCCGGGCAGGTTCTGGCCGGTACCTCGGGGCGCGATTACCTGAGCGGCGGCAGCGGGAACGACACCATCACCGGCGGCGCCGGGAACGATTACATGGACGGCGGTGCCGGTGTCGATGTCTTCGCGCAGGGTGCCGCCGACGGCTGGGACTGCATCGGCGACTTCAAGGCGGGGACGGGCGGAGACGTGCTCGACCTGCACACGATCGGCGGCTATTCCAGCTTCGCCGTCGTCATGAGCCACGCAACGCAGGACGGCCTCGACACGACGCTGGACTTCGGCGCCGCCAGCTCGATGCGCCTGATCGGCGTGGACCACACCACGTTGACCGCCGCCAACTTCCTGTTCGCCAGTTCGTGAGGCAAAGGGGAGGGGGACGTTCGCCCCCTCCCTAAACCCTCCCCCGCCCAGCGGGGGAGGGATGGGGTGGGGGCACGCGCGGCTGGACCTTCGCAACCCTGTCCAGGCAGGCCTCCCGTCCCGGCCGGAAATCCTCGGCGATCCACCACGCCTCGATCTCCTTGAGCCGTTGGCCGAGGCCCGGCCCGTGCGGGACGCCCAACGCGAGCAAATCCCGCCCGGCGACGGGCAGCCGCAGATCCGGCAGATCCCCGGCGGTGGCGAGGGCCGCGCGCAGGGCGGTCAGATCCAACGGTCCGCCGCTTTCGACCGCCGCCATCAGCACAAGGTCGCGGTACAGGGCGGCGTCGCCGATGCGGTAGAGCGCCTGCCGCCGCTTCACCGCATCGTCGGACGGTGACACGGGAACCGGCGGCTCCACCAGGGCGGCCAGCCGGTCGCGTTCCGTGTTGGACAGGCGCAGGGTGTCCGCCACCGCGAGCGCGCCCGTCCGGTCCGCTTCCAGCACGGCGGCGAGGCGGCGCGTCGGGTCGGGAACGGCCTCGGTCCCGAGATCGTGCTCGAGCCGCGCCAACCGGTCCAGGCGGGCGGTCGCCGTCGCCATGGGCAGCAGATGCGCCATCACCCCCCGGTCGATCATCAGTTGCCAGACCCCGGCCGCGTCCGGCGCGGTCAGCAGGCGGAACAGTTCGCCGCGCACCCGCTCGCCCGACAGGGTCGGCAGGCGCGGCGCCAGTTCCACGCAGGCCGCCAGCGCCTCAGGATCGGGCGCGCCGCGCCCGTAATGGGCGTGGAAGCGGAAGAAGCGCAGCAGCCGCAGCACGTCCTCCGCGATCCGCCGCCGGGCGTCGCCGACGAAGCGCACCCGCCCCGCCGCCATGTCGGCCAGCCCGCCGAACGGGTCGCGGACCAGCCCGTCCAGCGTGCAGTTCAACGCGTTCATGGTCAGGTCGCGCCGGGCCGCGTCCTCCACCCAGTCGTCGGTGAACTCGACCCGCGCGTGGCGGCCGAAGCTCTCCACGTCGCGGCGGAGCGTGGTGATCTCATAAGGCTTGCCGCCGGACAGCGCGGTTACCGTGCCGTGGGCGACGCCGGTCGGAATCGCGCGCAGCCCGGCGGCGTCGAGCAATGCCATCACCCGTTCCGGCGGCGCATGGGTGGCGACGTCGATGTCCTTCACCGGCCGGCCGAGCCACGCGTCGCGCACGCAGCCGCCGACGAAGCGCGCGTCGGCCCCACCGGCGGCAAGGGCGGCAAAGACGGCTTGGCTCTCTGGCGCGGTCATCCAGGGCTGCGGGGCGAGGCGGGCGGCGATCGTCATGGCGCGACGCTACCCGATCCGCTCCGGGCGGGGCAAAGGAAACACCGCGCTCAGCCCGTTCCGCTTCCCTGTTCGGCCGTGCGGTCCAGCGTCCCGCCCAGCACGTCGCGCAGGTTGACCAGCATCCCGGCGGTCGCCCCCCAGATGTAGCGCTGCTGGTAGGGGAAGGCGTAGAAGAAGCGCGGCTTGCCGAGAAACTCCCGGCTGTGGCGCTGCGGGTTGGCGGGGTCGAGGATGAAGGACAGCGGCACCTCGAACACCTCGGCCACCTCGATCGGGTCGGGGGTGAGGATGAAGGGCGGCGTCACCACGCCGACCACCGGAGTCACCCGGAAGCCGGTCCGCGTCACATAGGTGTCGAGCCGCCCGACGATCTCGATCCGCCCGCGCTCCAGCCCGATCTCCTCGGCGGTCTCGCGCAGCGCCGTGTCCTCCGGGCCGTCGTCCTCCGGCTCCATCCGGCCGCCGGGGAAGCTGATCTGCCCGGCGTGGGCGGTCAGGGTGGCGGTGCGCTGGGTGAAGATCACCGTCGGCCCGTCCGGCCGGTCCACCAGCGGCACCAGCACGGCGGCCTCGCGCAAGGCGTCGGGCGGCGGTTCGAAGCCGGGATTGAGGTCGTGGTCCCCACGGATTTTGGCCGTGACGGAGGCCGGAGGGTCGGTGGCCAAGTGCAGGAAATCGGGGCTGCTGGCGGGGAACCGCCGCCGGACGTCCTCCAGGGTCAGTCGCCAAGCAGCCTGCCCAGCGCGAAGAAAACCTTGTTGCTCCATACACCCACCTCGGTCTCGCCGGCCTCGGTGCGGCGCGTCTCTCCGCGTTCGACCATGTCGTAGAACACGGGCCGCAGAATGCGCGCCTCCAGCCGGCTCTTGATCTCAATATAGGGGGACGGCTCTCCGGTTTCAGGGTGGTCGGCGACGCGGATCGGATGCTCCGGCCCGGCCTGGACCCAATGGTCCAAATTGGTGCGGAAGGACAGGATCTGGTCGGCGCCGCTGCCCGACACCGTCATCTCCACGGCGACGAAGGGCGAATCCTCGACCACGATCCGGCCGCGCTCGACCGGGGTGATCAGCCAGTAATCGCCCGAATCGTCCCGTTTGAGGACGGTGGAGAACAGCTTCGCCAACTCGATCCGGCGGATCGGATCGCCATTGTGGAACCAGGTGCCGTCACGCGCAATGCGTATGTCGTAGGATTCCTCTTCCGGATGAGGACGCGGAAAAGGGGAGGAACCGCCGGAACGCTCCGGTCCGCCCCCGCCATCTGGGTGCTTGTCATTTGCGCTTGCGCCACCGACCTTCATGGACATCGTCCCGGTTCCCGCGTTCGTCGTTTACGTATTTTCGCCACACTCGGCGGCTAGGTCCACTAGAGTTGGTCATCCGATCCCGCCTCGAACAGGCTCGAAAACAGGGGAGCAAAAGACCTTGAGCGCACAGGACACCCTGCGGGGCCTTTCCCCGACGCCCGAGGACCCCCACCAGCTGATGGCGGAGATCGAAGCCCTGGGCGACCGCCTGGGCCTCGTCCGCGACCGGATCGGCCGCATCATCTTCGGTCAGCAGGAGGTCGTGGACCGCACGCTGGTCACACTGCTGGCCGGCGGCCACGTCCTGCTGATCGGCGTGCCGGGCCTCGCCAAGACGCGGCTGGTGGAGACGCTGGGCACCGTGCTGGGCTTGGCCGAGAAGCGCATCCAGTGCACGCCCGACCTGATGCCCGCCGACATCCTGGGTTCGGAGGTGCTGGAGGAGGGCGAGAACGGCCGCCGCTCCTTCCGCTTCCTGCCCGGCCCGGTGTTCAGCCAACTGCTGATGGCCGACGAGATCAACCGCGCCAGCCCGCGCACCCAGTCGGCGCTGTTGCAGGCGATGCAGGAACACCGCGTCTCGGTCGCCGGCCAGTACCACGCGCTGCCCCAGCCCTTCCACGTGCTGGCGACGCAGAACCCGCTGGAGCAGGAGGGCACCTACCCGCTGCCCGAGGCCCAGCTCGACCGCTTCCTGATGCAGATCGACGTCGAATACCCCGACCGCGACGCCGAGCGCCGGATGATGATCGCCACCACCGGATCCTCCGACGAGCGCGCGGTGACCGTGCTGTCCGCCGCCGACCTCCAGACCGCCCAGCGTCTGGTCCGCCGCGTGCCGGTGGGCGAAGGCGTGGTCGACGGCATCCTCGATCTCGTGCGGCGCGGTCGGCCGGAAAGCTCCGATCTGGTCGAGGTCCGGCGCCACGTCGCCTGGGGACCGGGGCCGCGCGCCAGCCAGGCGCTGATGCTGGCCGCCCGCGCGCGCGCTGTGCTGGACGGCCGGCTGGCGCCGTCGCTGGATGATGTGGTGGCGCTCGCCAAGCCGATCCTGAAGCACCGCATGGCGCTGAACTTCGCCGCCAGGGCCGATGGGGTGACGCTGGACGACGTCATCGACCGCCTCTGCGCCCCGCTGGCCTGACGCGGATCCGCCGATGCCGCGCAGCCCCGCCCCCGGAACCCCGTCGCTGCTGGCCCGCCACCGGGCGGAGGATCTGGCCGCTGCTCTGCCGCCGCTGCTGGTCGCGGCGGAGCGGGTGGCCTCGACCGTCGCGCAGGGCGTCCACGGCCGGCGCCGGGTGGGCTTGGGGGAGACCTTCTGGCAGTTCCGCCGCTACCAGCCGGGCGACGCGCCGTCGATGATCGACTGGCGGCAATCGGCCAAGACCCAGCCGGTCTACGTCCGCGAGAACGAGTGGGAGGCGGCGCAGAGCGTCTGGCTGTGGCGCGACCGCTCGGCCTCGATGGATTTCCGCTCGGCGCCCGAATTGCCGACCAAGCGCGAGCGCGCCGACCTGCTGACGCTGGCGACCGCCGTGCTGCTGGCGCGCGGCGGCGAGCGGGTGGCGCTGCTGAACTCCGGGGTGCGGCCCGACCACGGCAAGACGGTGATCGACCGGCTGGCCCGGCTGATGACCGACCCGCGCGCCGCCGCCGCGCCCGAACCGCTGCCCCAGGTGGAGGCTCTGCCGCGCCACGCGCAGGTGGTGCTGTTCGGCGACCTGCTGTCACCCCTGCCGGAGATCCACGCCGCCGTCGCCGGGCTGACCGGGCGCGGCCTGCGCGGTCATCTGGTGCAGGTGCTCGACCCGGCGGAGGAAACCTTGCCCTACGACGGCCGCGTCGCCTTCGAGGGGCTGGAGGGCGAGAACGGTTTGCTGGTTCCCCGCGTCGAGGCGGTGCGCGAGGCCTACCGCGAGCGTTTGCAGGCGCAGCGCGACGGCTTGGCGGCGCTCGCCCGGACGGCGGGCTGGAGCTTCGCGACGCACCGCACCGACCGTCCGCCGCAGACCGCGTTGCTGGGCCTGTGGGGCGCCATGGCGCAGGAGCCGGTGTGACCGGGCGGCGCCCTGCCCCCTCCCTGACCCTCCCCCGCCTTTGGCGGGAGAGGGGATTGCCGCCGCACTTCCGCAAAGCTCCTGGCCCCCTCTCCCGCGAAGCGGGGGAGGGTTGGGGAGGGGGCGACGCGCTCTCCTCCTGTCCTTCCCCTTCCTCCCATTAAGATCCGCGCCAATGCTGGGCTTCGCACCGATCGCTTTCGCCGCCCCCTGGGTCCTGACCGCGCTGGCCGCGCTGCCGGTGCTGTGGTGGCTGCTGCGCGTCACGCCGCCGGCCCCGCGCACGGTGCGCTTCCCCGCCATCCGGCTGCTGCGCGACCTCGTCGCGCCCGAGGAAACCCCCGCCCGCACGCCGTGGTGGCTGCTGCTGCTGCGCCTGATCGTGGCCGCCCTGGTCATCCTCGCCCTGTCCGGCCCGCTGCTGAACCCGCGCGCCGCGCTGCCCGGCGGCGGCCCGCTGCTGCTGGTCGTGGACAACGGCTGGGCCGCCGGCCGTGACTGGCCCGCCCGCAAGCGCGCCATGGACGAACTGATCGCCCAGGCCGACCGCCAGTCCCGTCCGGTCATCCTGCTGGCCACCGCCCCGCCGGCCGGCGGCGAGAAGCCCCAGCCGTCGCCCACCTTGCCGGCCCCGGAGGCCCGCCGCCTCGCCCAGGCCATGGAGCCGCTGCCCTGGCCGACCGACCGCGCCGCCGCGCTGGAGGCCGTGCGCGGCCTCTCATCCCGCGCCGCCCAGGGTTCCGTCCACGCGGTGTGGCTGACCGACGGCCTCGGCGACCGCTCCGCCCGTGCGCTGGCCGAGGGGTTGCAACGTCTGGGCTCGGCCGAGATCCTCGACGACTCCGTCGCGAAGCCCCCGCATCTCCTGCTTCCCCCGGCCACCGAGGGCACCGCGCTGACCGCCCGCGTGACCCGCGCCGACGCCTCGCGTCCCGAGCCGGTGACGGTGCGCCTCGCCGCCGCCGACGGCCGGCTGCTGACCCGCCAGACCGTCGCCTTCGAGCCGGGACAGACGACCCGCGAAATCCGCCTCGACGTGCCGACCGAACTGCGCAACGACGCCGCCAGCCTGCGGGTGGAGGGCGACACCACCGCCGGGGCGACCATCCTGCTCGACGAGCGCTGGCGCCGCCGCCCGGTCGGCCTCGTTTCCGGCCGTCCGGAGGGCGAGAGCCAGCCGCTCCTCTCCGATCTCTATTACCTCGACCGCGCGCTGTCGCCCTTCAACGAGGTGCGGCGTGGCGGCACGCTGGACCTGCTCAAGCGCGACCTCGCCGTGCTGATCCTGTCCGACATCGGAGCCCTGACGGCCAGCGAGGCGCAGGGCGTCGAGGAGTGGGTGCGCAAGGGCGGCGTCCTGCTGCGCTTCGCCGGCCCGCGTCTGGCCCAGCACGCCGATCAACTGGTGCCGGTGCGGCTGCGCATCGGCGACCGCGCGTTGGGCGGCGCCCTGTCCTGGTCCGAGCCGGCCAAGCTCCAGCCCTTCGCCGCGAAATCCCCCTTCGAGGGGCTGGCGATTCCGCCCGACGTGCAGGTCAACCGGCAGGTGCTGGCCGAACCGGCGCTGGATCTGGCCGACCGCACCTGGGCGCGGCTGGCCGACGGCACGCCGCTGGTGACCTCGGAGAAGCGCGGCGACGGCTGGATCGTGCTGGTCCACACCACCGCCAGCCCGGACTGGTCGAACCTGCCGCTGTCCGGCCTGTTCGTCGACATGCTGCGCCGTCTGGTCGCGCTCAGCGGCGGGGTGACCGGCGCCGCGTCGGCCGCCGCGCTCGATCCCGTCGAGGTGCTGGACGGCACCGGCCGGCTGGTCCCGCCGCCGCCGACCGCCTTCCCGATCCCCGGCAACGCCACCGCCTCGGTGATCGGCCCGCGCCACCCGCCGGGTTTCTACGGGACCGACGACGCCCGCCGCGCGTTGAACCTGTCGTCCGCCGTCACGAAGATCGAGCCGCTGGGCGCCCTGCCCGGCGGCGTCGCCCGTTCCGGCTACGACGGCCGGGGGGAGGTGCCGTTGAAACCGACTCTGCTGGGTCTGGCGCTCGCGCTGCTGACCGTCGACCTGCTGATCGCGCTGGCCCTGCGCGGCCTGCTGAGCCGCCCCTCCCTGCGCCGCAGCGCCGGGGCGGGGGCCGCCGCGCTGCTGGTGGCGTTGGCCCTGTCCGCCCCCGGACCGGCGCGCGCCGCCGACGACGAGCAGGCGGTGAAGGTCACGGCGGAAACCTTCCTCGCCCATGTCCGGACCGGCGACAGCGGCGTGGACGAGGCGGCCCAGGCCGGGCTGGAGGGCCTCGTCGCCATGCTGAACCTGCGCACGGCGGTCGAGACGATGGGCGCCGTCGGCGTCGATCCCGAACGCGACGAACTGGCCTTCTTCCCCTTGCTCTACTGGCCGGTGTCCGACCGCCAGCCGACCCTGTCCGATCAGGCCCGCACCCGTGTGAACGAGTATCTGCGCGGCGGCGGCACCATCCTGTTCGACACCCGCGACCAGGCGCCCGGCGGCGGATCGGCGGTGCTGCAACGGCTGGTGGACGGTATCGACATTCCACCGCTGGCCCCTGTGCCGCCCGACCACGTGCTGCGCAAGTCCTTCTATCTGCTGACGGACTTTCCCGGCCGATCGGCCGGCGGCGAGCTGTGGATCGAGGCGCGCGAGGGTTCCGCCAACGACGGCGTCTCCCCCGTGGTGGTGGGCGGCAACGACTGGGCCTCGGCCTGGGCCGTCGGCCGCACCGGCCAGCCGCTGTTCGCGGTCGTTCCGGGCGGCGAACGGCAGCGGGAAATGGCCTATCGTTTCGGGGTCAACCTCGTGATGTACGCGCTGACCGGCAACTACAAGGCCGATCAGGTCCATGTGCCCGCCATCCTGGAAAGGCTTGGACAGTAGATGCCCGTCGATCTTCTCTCCGGCACCTCCATCGCGCTGGCGCCGCTGCTGCCCTGGGCGCTGCTCGCGCCTCTGCTGGGCGTCGCGGCGCTGGTGGTTCTGGTCGCCGCCATCCGCCGGGCGCGCGGCGTGGCCCTGCGCCTGCTGGCGGTGCTGGTCCTGGCGCTGGCGCTGATGAACCCCTCGCTGGTTCAGGAAAAGCGCGAGCCAATCAAGGACGTCGCGGTGGTGGTGGTGGACGACTCGCCGAGCCAAGCCATCGGCAACCGCCGGAGCCGCGCCGAACAGGCGCTGGCGGAGCTGACGGAGCGGTTGAAGGCGTTCGACGATCTGGAACTGCGCGTCGTGCGCGCCGGGGACGGCGCGGGCGAGGCCGGGGCCATCAACGAGACCCATCTGTTCGACGCGCTGAACCGCGCGATGGCCGACGTGCCCCGCCGCCGCATGGCCGGCGCGGTCCTGATCACCGACGGACAGATCCACGACGTTCCGGAGAACGTTGCCAAGCTGGCCGAGATCGGCCCGATCCACACGCTGCTCACCGGCGACCGCGACGAGGGCGACCGACGCATCGCCGTGGTCCAGGCGCCGAGCTACGGCCTCGTCGGCAAGCCGGTGGAGCTGACGATCCGGGTCGACGACATGCCGGGCCGTCAATCCCCCGACGCGGCGGTGACGCTGCGCCAGGACGGCGGCGCCCCGCGCAGCGTCCGCGTCCCCGTCGGGCGCGACTTCCGCATCGAGCTGCCGGTCAACCACGGCGGCCAGAACGTGCTGGAATTGGAGGTCGAGGCGGCCAGGCAGGAGTTGACCCTGTCCAACAACCGCGCCGCCGTGGTGGTGAACGGCGTGCGCGACCGGCTGCGGGTGCTTCTGGTGTCGGGCGAGCCGCACGCCGGCGAGCGGACGTGGCGCAACCTGCTGAAGGCCGACCCCTCGGTCGATCTGGTCCATTTCACCATCCTGCGCCCGCCCGAAAAGCAGGACGGCACCCCGATTCGCGAGCTGTCGCTGATCGCCTTCCCGATCCGCGAGCTGTTCGAGGTGAAGCTCGACGAGTTCGACCTGATCATCTTCGACCGCTACCGCCGGCGCGGCGTGCTGCCGCAGATGTATCTGGAGAACATCGCCGAGTATGTCCGCAAGGGCGGCGCCCTGCTGGAGACCTCGGGCCAGGGCTACGCCTCGCCCTTGTCGCTCTACCGCACGCCGTTGGGTTCGATCCTGCCGGCGGCGCCGACCGGCCAGACCATCGACCGTCCCTTCCGACCGACGATCACGGAGACCGGTCGCCGCCACCCGGTGACGGCCGGCCTGCCCGGCGACCGGGTGGACGGCGACCCGCAATGGGGCCGCTGGTTCCATCAGGTCGAGGTCACGCCGAACGGCGGCGCGGTGGTGATGCAGGGCGCCGACCAGCGCCCTCTGCTGGTGCTGGACCGCGTCGGCAAGGGCCGCGTCGCGCAGTTGGCGTCGGACCAGATCTGGCTGTGGAGCCGTGGCTTCGAGGGCGGTGGCCCGCAGGCCGAGCTGCTGCGTCGTCTGGCCCATTGGCTGATGAAGGAGCCGGAGCTCGAGGAGAACGACCTGCGCGCCCGCGTCGACGGCAACCGCATCACGGTGGAGCGCCGTTCCCTGGAGCCCGACCCGCGCCCGGTGACCCTGACCACGCCGTCGGACGAGACGACGGCCCTGACCCTGACCGACGACAAGACCGGCCGCGCCGTCGCGACCGTGACGGCGAACGCCCCCGGCATCTACCGCGTCTCGGACGGCGAGCGGACCGCGTTGGCCGTGGTGGGGGCGGTGAACCCGCCGGAACTGGCCGACGTGCGCACCACCGGCGACCGCATGGCCCCGGTGACCAAGGCGACCGGCGGCGGCGTCCATTGGATCGCCGACACGGCGGACGGCCCCCGTCCAGGAGTGGAGGTGCGCCGCACACGCCCCGACCGCGAGCAGACCGGCAGCGGCTGGATCGGCCTGCGCGCCAACGGCGATTTCACCGTCACGGGCGTGGTCGACGTGCCCCTGCTGCCGGTCGGCGCCGTGCTGGCGCTGGTTCTGGGCGCGATGCTGATGGCGTGGCGACGGGAAGGGCGCTGAAACGAAAAAATTTGGCAAGGAGCCTGTTGCACTCGGCGGCCTCTCCGTTTATGGTGCCGCTCCTTCGGGCGATCATGCATCGCCACGACGGTTGGGGCGTCGCCAAGCGGTAAGGCATCGGTTTTTGGTACCGACATTCGGAGGTTCGATCCCTCCCGCCCCAGCCAACTCAATCCTCTGATAAACAACGGATGTTCTGAAGCTGGAGCGTCGGCTTTCGGCGCACTCCGAATGCGCGCGTTTGGTACGCCAAACCATTGGAAATCTTCATTTTATAATTCCATGCGGAAACTTCCCGTGCACGTGATGTGCGCGCCCTTCAGTCCGACAGTTTCCCAAATTCCAGCTATCGAACACGGCCATGGCGCTCGCGTTATCCTGCTTCCGGTCGAACATGTGACCGTGCACGGTCGAGCGCCGATTGCCGTAAAAGACCATCCCCTGCCGCCCCAGCGTTACGCCGCGCCGCTGCCCAGGATGGCCGCCGGGCGGCGCAGGACCGGGTCGAAGGGGTTCAGTTGCCGGCAGACCCCGGCGGCCTCGCGCCGCAGGATGTCCACCACCACGGGAAGCCGTTCCTCGTTCAGCCGCTCGTTGATGGTGCCGACGCTGAGCGCCGCCACCGCGTGGCCCTGGCGGTCGAGCACCGGGACGGCCACGCCGGACATGCCCGGCAGCAGCCCGGTCGACCGGCTGGCGTAGCCCACGTCCCGCACCCGCGCGATCTCCGTGCGCAGATAGACCTCGTCCAGGATGCCCACGCCTTGCATGCGCGGCAGGTTGAAGCGGATGACCTCCTCGCGCTCCTCCTCGGGCAGGAAGGCGAGGATGGCGAGGCTGCCCTGGCCGATTCCCAGCGTCACCCGGCCGCCGATGTCGCCGGTGAAGGAGCGGATCGGGAACGGCCCCTCGCTACGGTCCAGGCACACGGCGTCGAAGCCGCTGCGCACCATCAGGAAGATCGTGTCGCGCAGCGTCGCCGACAGCCGCAGCATGATCGGACGGCAGATGTCGCGCAGGTTGTTCGGGTTGCCGGCCCGCGCCGCCATGGCGAACAGGTCGATTCCCAGCCGGTAGCGCTTGGATCCCTTGTCGGCCTCCACCATGCCCTCCTCGACCAGGGTCTTCAGGATGCGGTGGACCGTGGGCGGGGTCAGGTTCAGCGCGCGGGCGATGTCGGTCAGCCGCGCGCCCGTCTCGTTGCCGTCGGCCAGCAGGCGCAGGATGGCGAGGCCGCGTTGCAGGCTGGATTTCGCGCCTGCGTCATCAACCGTCATGGAGTTGGTCCCGTTAAAAGCCGTGGCGTCCGTGGCGCTCATCTATTCCGCATATCGGAAACTTTCTCAAATTGTTTTCTCTCCGTGGAAATGACGATTGACGCCAAACGGTCACACACGGAACCATCGGGCCAACAGGTTGAGGCCTAACGTCGCAAGAGGGAGTAACCCCGGTGTCGTTCCTCGAATTGAGAGACATCACGAAACGCTACGGCACCTTGAACGCCGTCAGCGACGTCACCTTGTCGGTGGAGAAGGGGGAGTTCGTGTCGCTGCTGGGGCCGTCGGGCTGCGGCAAGACGACGACCCTCCAGATGATCGCCGGCTTCGTCGACGTCACCGCCGGCTCCATCCGTCTGGACGGCCGCGACATTACCCACGCCAAGGCCAACTCGCGCGGCCTCGGCATCGTTTTCCAGAGCTACGCGCTGTTCCCGCACATGACGGTGTACGACAACGTCAGCTTCGGGCTGGAGATGCAGCGCGTCCCCAAATCCGACCGCAAGGACCGGGTCGAGGAGGCGCTGGGGCTGGTGCATCTGTCGGCCTACGCCGGGCGCTACCCCCGCGAATTGTCGGGCGGTCAGCGCCAGCGCGTGGCGCTCGCCCGCGCCATCGTCATCCGCCCGCCGGTGCTGCTGCTCGACGAGCCGCTGTCCAACCTCGACGCCAAGCTGCGCGAGGCGATGCAGTTCGAGCTGCGCGACATCCAGCGCAAGGTCGGCACCACCACGGTGATGGTCACGCACGACCAGGCGGAAGCCTTCTCGATCAGCGACCGAGTCGTGGTGATGGAGGCCGGGCGGATCACCCAGATCGACGAGCCCTACCGCATCTACGAGCACCCGGAGACCGAGTTCATCTCGCGCTTCGTCGGCAAGACCAACATGCTGCCGGGCACCGTCCAGACGGTCAACGGGGGTTACGCCTCGGTGTCGCTGGCCGGGGTGCCGGTGGAGGTCGAGGCGCCCGGCGTGGCGCTCGGCGAGACGCTGACGCTCTGCATCCGTCCGGAAAAGCTGCGGCTGGCCGGGGCGGGGCAGGGGCGGCTGCCGGGCCGGGTGTCGGTGCGCTATTTCCTGGGCAGTCAGTGGCTCTACCACATCGACGGGCCGCTCGGCACGCTGATGGCGGTGACGCCGAACGACGGTTCGGCGCCGCTCGACGTGGACATGCCGGTCGGCATCGACTGGTCGCCCTCGGTGGTGCGCGTCCATCGCGGCGTCATGGCCGAGGCGCCCGATCCGGCGCTGGAGGCGGAGTGATGGAGGCGACCGGCCCCGGCGCCCGGCGCTCCACCCCGCTGATCCTCTCGGCCCCGGCGGCGCTGCTGTTCGCGTCGCTGATCCTGACGCCGCTGCTGCTGACCGCGCTGCTCTCCTTCAACGAGTTCGAGCACGCGACCGGCCGCACCCATGGGTTCACGGTCGGCCATTACCTCGCGGTGCTGACCGACGAGTATTACCTGGAAATCTTCCTGCGCACCTTTCGGGTCGCCGCGCTCGCCACGGCGATCTGCGTGATCGTCGGCGTGCCGGAGGCCTACATCCTCAGCCGCATGCGCAACCCGTGGCGCTCGGTGTTCCTGCTGGTGGTGCTGGCGCCGCTGTTGGTCTCGGTCGTCGTGCGCGCCTTCGGCTGGAGCATGCTGCTGGGGCCGGAGGGGCCGATCAACGCGGCGCTGGTGGCGCTGGGCATCGGCCGGGTGCGGATGCTCTACACGGAATGGACCGTGATCGTGGCCCTGGTCCACGTCATGCTGCCCTTCATGATCATCCCGGTCTGGACCTCGCTGCAGAAGCTCGACCCGGCGGTGGAGCAGGCGGCGCTGTCCTTCGGCGCCTCGCGCGCCACCGCCATCGTCCGCGTCGTGGCCCCGCAGATCCTGCCCGGCATCCTGTCGGGAAGCCTGATCGTCTTCGGTCTCAGCGCCAGCGCCTTCGCCATTCCGGGGCTGCTCGGCGGGCGGCGGCTGAAGATGGTCGCGACGGTGGTCTACGACCAGTATCTCAGCGACCTCAACTGGCCCATGGGGGCGACGGTCGCGGTGCTGCTGCTGGCCGCGAACCTCGTCGTCATGCTGACCTACCACCGCGTGGTGGAAGGTCATTACCGCCGCCGGCTGGGGTGAGGCCATCATGACCCGAAACGGACCCGTCGCGCTGTTCTTCCACACCCTGGTCGTCCTGTTCATGCTGGCGCCCCTGGTGATCGTCTGCCTCGTCGCCTTCACCCCGGAAAACACGCTGTCGCTGCCGACGCGGGGGCTCTCGCTGCGCTGGTTCGAGGCGGTGTTCCATCACCCGGACTTCGTCCAGTCCTTCTGGAACAGCCTGTGGCTGGCGCTGCTGTCGGCGACGCTGGCCGTCGCCCTGGCGGTCCCGGCGTCGCTCGCCATCACGCGCTGGGAGTTTCCCGGACGGGGCTTCCTCAACGGCCTGTTCCTGTCGCCGCTGATCATCCCCCATCTGGTGCTGGGCGTCGCCATGCTGCGGCTGTTCGCGCTGGTGGGCGCGACAGGAAGCTTCGGCTGGCTGGTCGCCGCCCACATCGTCATCGTCACCCCCTACGTCATGCGCCTGCTGATCGCCGCCATCACCGGCTTCGACCGCAGCGTCGAGCACGCGGCCTATTCGCTGGGGGCGAGCGAGGCGACGGTCTTCCGCCGCGTCACCCTGCCGATGATCCTGCCCGGCGTCACCGGCGGCTGGCTGATCGCCTTCATCAACAGCTTCGACGAGCTGACCATGTCCATCTTCATCACCTCGCCGTCCACGGTGACGCTGCCGGTGCGGATGTACATGTACGCGACCGAATCCATCGACCCGATGATGGCGGCGGTCTCGGCGATCATCATCGGGATCACGGTGGTCGCGGTGCTGCTGCTCGACCGCGTCTACGGCCTGGACCGCATCCTGGTCGGCCAGAAATGAACCCTGGACCGGCGCCCGCTACGGCGCGCCGGCCCGTTCGGAGAGCATTCGCCATGGCTTTGTTGCAGCGTGTGGCCGAGCAGGGCCGGCGCGTCGTCCGCTTCACGCTCGACGGGATTCCGGTCGAGGCGCTGGAGGGGGACACCGTCCTGACCGCCATGCTGACCAACGGCGACCGTCTGCGCCGCTCG
Organism: Azospirillum doebereinerae; assembly: GCF_003989665.1. Lineage (GTDB taxonomy): Bacteria > Pseudomonadota > Alphaproteobacteria > Azospirillales > Azospirillaceae > Azospirillum > Azospirillum doebereinerae. The sequence continues at coordinate 161,614 of NZ_RZIJ01000015.1, forward strand.
GAATTCGCCGACACCCCGCGCGCCGGCTTCTGCCTGATGGGCGCCTGCCAGGATTGCTGGGTGCGGACCGAGGAGGGCGAACGCCTGCGCTCCTGCGGCACCTTCATCGAGGACGGCATGCGGCTGGTCAGCCGGGGCGAATGGGACCAGGGCGGACCGGGGCAGGGGGAGGCGGAATCGTGAGCGGCTTGCGTCCCGTCATCGTCGGCGCCGGTCCGGCCGGCATCCGCGCGGCGGAGCGGCTGGTCGCCGCCGGGCTGCGGCCGACCGTGGTCGACGAGGCCGCGCGCTGGGGCGGCCAGATCTACCGCCAGCCGCCCGACGGCGGCTTCACGCGGCCGAAGTCGGCGCTCTACGGCTTTGAGGCCGGGAAGGCCGACGCCGTGCACCAGGCCATGGCGGCGATCCGCGACCGGGTCGATTACAAGCCGCGCACGCTGGCGTGGAACTGCGAGGACCGCGCGCTCGACCTGCTGGGCGACGGCGTGTCCGAGACGCTGCCCTTCTCCCACCTGATCCTGGCGACCGGGGCGACCGACCGCGTGCTGCCCTTCCCCGGCTGGACCCTGCCGGGCGTCTTCACGCTGGGCGGCTCGCAGGTCGCGCTGAAGTTCCAGGGCTGCGCGGTGGGCCGGCGGGTGGCCTTCCTCGGCACGGGGCCGCTGCTCTATCTGGTGGCCTACCAGTATCTCAAGGCGGGGGTCGCGGTGGCCGGCGTGTTCGACACCGCGCCCTTCGACGGACAACTCCGCGCCGCGCCCGGCATGCTGCGCGACCCGGCGACGCTGGCCAAGGGCCTGCTCTTCGTCGGCTGGCTGCGCGCCCATGGCGTGCCGATCCACAACAACGTCCGCCCGCTGCGCGCCGAGGGGACCGAACGGGTCGAGGCGCTGGTCTGGAGCCGCAACGGGCGGGAGGAGCGCACGGTCTGCGACGCCGTGGCCTTCGGCCTGAACCTGCGCTCGGAAACCCAGCTCGCCGATCTCGCCGGCTGCCGCTTCCGCTTCAACGAGATGGACCGGGCGTGGCTGCCCGAGCGCGACGCGGCGGGGCGCAGCTCGGTGCCGGGCGTCTACATCGCCGGGGACGGCGGCGGCATCGCCGGGGCCGACGCGGCCGAACTGGGGGGGGAGCGCGCGGCGCTCGCCCTGCTGGAGGACGCCGGCCTGCCCGTCGAGGCGGACCGCGTCGCCGTGCTCGACCGGCGCCTCGCCCGCGTCGCCGCCTTCCGCCGGGCGCTGTCCGCCGCCTTCCCGTTCCCCGAGGACTGGGCCAGTTCCATCGCCGACGACACCATGGTCTGCCGCTGCGAGGGCGTCTCCGCCGGCACCCTGCGCGCGGTCGCGACCAGCGGGCAGGCCCGCGAGATCAACCGTGCCAAGGCGCTGACCCGCGCCGGCATGGGCCGCTGCCAGGGCCGCATGTGCGGCGCCGCGACCACCGAACTGCTGGCGCGCGCGCTCAACGCCGGCCCCGGCGATGTCGGCCGCCTGCGCGCCCAGCCCCCGATCAAACCGCTGCCGGTCGCCGCCGGCCGACCGAGCGACGAGGCCGCATCATGAGGGAGATCCTCGACTGCGACGTCGCCATCGTCGGCGGCGGCATCGTCGGCGGCTCGGCGGCGCTGTTCCTGCGCAGGATGGGCCTGTCGGTCACGCTGCTGGAGCGCGACTGGTGCGGCGCCAAGGCCAGCGGCGTCAATTTCGGCGGGGTCCGTCGCCAGGGCCGCCCGCTGGAGCAGTTGCCGCTGTCCCAGCGCGCCCACGCAATCTGGGGCCGGCTGCCCGAGTTGATCGGTACCGACGCCGAATACATCCGCTCCGGCCATCTGAAGCTGGCGCGCAGCGCCCCCGACCTCCAGGCGCTGATCGACTACCGCGAGCGCAGCGCCGGCTTCGGGCTGGACCTGGAGATCGTCGAGGGCGAGGCGTTCCGCCGCCGCTTCCCGGCGCTGGGCGACCGGGCGCTGGGCGGCTCGCTCTGCCCGGAGGACGGGCACGCCAACCCGCGCCTCGTCTCGCCGGCCTTCGCCCGCGCGGCGGCGGCGCTGGGCGCCGTGGTGCGCGAGCAGACCCCGGTCGACCGGGTCGAGCGCGACGACGCCGGCCGCTTCGTCCTGTTGAGCGGCGAGGGGCTTGAGGTCCGCGCGACCCATCTGCTGAACACGGCGGGCGCGTGGTCGCGCCGCGTCGCCGACGCCTTCGGCGAGCCGGTGCCGCTGGTCTCCCTGCACCCCAACATGGCGGTGACGGAGCCGCTGCCGCGTTTCCTCGACGTCAACATCGGGGTGGAGGGCGGCGGCGTCTACGGGCGGCAGGTGCCGCGCGGCAACATGGTGGTGGGCGGCGGGCGCGGCTTCGCGCTGGACCCCGACCGCGCCCGCCCGCAACGCGACGCCATGCTGTCGCTGATGCACGACGCGGCGGAGCTGTTCCCCCAGATCCGCCACGCCCACGTCATCCGCTGCTGGACCGGGGTGGAGGGCTACACGCCCGACCGCAATCCGGTGATCGGCCCCAGCCGGACCACGCCCAACCTGTTCCACGCCTTCGGCTTTTCCGGCGCCGGGTTCCAGATCGGACCGGCGGTGGGGGAGGCCTTGGCCGAACTGATCCGCGACGGCCGCTCCTCGGCCCCGCTGGACGCCTTCCGCATCGACCGTTTCCCGCCCACCACCATCACCACGCCTTAAAAAATCCCGCCTTAAACCCCCAGGAGGACGAGCATGCCCATCCCGCGTTCGCTGTCTTTCACCGGTGTCGCCACCGCCGCCGCCACCGCCGTCATCGGTCTGGCCGCCGGCTTGGCGCTCTCCAGCCCCGCCGCCGCCCAGACCAAGACGGTCTACATCGGCATGAACGGCGGCACGATGGAGAAGACCTACACCGAGAACGTCTTCCCCGCCTTCGAAAAGGCGACCGGCATCAAGGTGGTGGTGGTTCCCGGCACGTCCTCCGACATTCTCGCCAAGCTGCAGGCGCAGAAGGACAACCCGCAGATGCACGTCGTCTTCCTCGACGACGGGCTGATGTACCGCGCCATCGGCATGGGTCTGTGCCAGAAGATGGACACCACGTCGGTGCTGGACGAGGTCTACCCATCCTCGCGCATGAAGGGCGACATGGCGGTCGGCGTCAACATGGGCATGACGGGGCTGGCCTACAACAAGAAGATGTTCGACGAGAAGGGCTGGGCCGCCCCGACCTCGTGGATGGATCTGGCCGATCCCAAATACAAGGGCAAGATCGTCGTCCAGTCGGCGGCCAGCAGCAGCTTCGGCCTGCACGCCTTCCTGATGTACAACCGCGTCCAGGGCGGCACCGAGGCCAACGTCGATCCGGGCTTCACCACGTGGCGCAAGACCATCGGCCCGAACGTGCTGGAATACATCCCCAGCTCGGCCAAGATCGCCGAGATGGTGCAGACCGGCGAGGCTGCGATCTTCCCGCTGACCCCGACCGGCGTCGGCAGCCTGAAGGAAAAGGGCATTCCGGTGGAATACGCCCAGCCCAAGGAAGGCTCGGTCGTGCTGATGGTCGGCGAATGCGTCGTCGCCAAGAACCCCGACAACGAGTCCGCCCAGAAGCTCGCCGCCTATCTGCTGAGCCAGGAGGCGCAGCTCGCCGCGCTGAAGTTCGGCGCGCAGATCCCGGCCAACACCAAGGTGCAGGCCCCGGCCGAGGTCGCCGACGCGATGGGCAAGTTCCAGGGCTACATGAAGAACGCCGTGACGGTGGACTGGGACGTCATCAACGAGAAGCGCCCGGACTGGAACCAGCGCTGGAACAAGGAAATCGAACGGTAACTCCCGTTCGCTTTCTGTAGGAACGTCGCGGAGCCGGGGGTTTGTCCTCCGGCTGCGCGAAAGGATCGTTCAGGGTCGGGGCGGGGCCGGGTGCGCTGTCGTTCAGCCCCACGCCTCCACGCCGGCGTCGTGGTGTTCCAGCGCCGCGATTTCCAGACCGGGCGCCGAGACCCGCCCTTCCGCCTTGCCGTGCTGGACGTAGTGCAGCGTCGCCGCCGCGCGGTCGCTGCCGAAGGCGGCGTGCAGATCGGCGTGGGCGTTGAGATAGGCGAGCGGGTCGAAGGCGGTCGCCGAGCGCCCCTCGGCGATGCCGTGGGTCAGGTAATGGATCTCGGCCGCCCGCGCGTCGGTTCCGAAGGCGTCGATCAGGTCGGCGTTGCTCGCCACGTAGCGCAGCGTGTCGAAGCCGTTCGCCGCCCGCCCTTCGAGCACGCCGTGGCGGATGTAGTGCGCTGCCCCGGCCTCCGCGTCGGCGCCGAAGGCGCTGCTGAGGTCGCGGTTGGCTGCAAGGTAATTGTAGGCGTCGAAGACGGTGGCGCGGCCTTCGACCCGGCCATGTTCGATGAAGTGGCGCGAGGCGGCGTCGTGGTCGGTGCCCAACCCGGCGATCAGGTCGTGGTAGGACGCGGTGTAGGCCAGCGGGTCGAAGCTGACCGTGCGCCCCTCGGCGTGGCCGTACTGTTGGTAATGCCGCGTGCCCGCCGCCGCGTCGGCGCCGAACCCCGCCGACAGGTCGGCGTGGCTGGCGACATAGGCGAGGGCGTCGAAGGGCTTCGCCACCGGCGCGGCGACGCTTGGCGAGGACGGCGCGGCGGGCGCCGGAGTGGCCGGCGTCTCCGTCGGGATCGGCACCGGCGTCGTTGTCGGCGTTGGCGCCGGTGCCGCTGTCGATCCGGTGAACAGGCCGGCTTTGATGGCGTTGTACTTGGTGGTGTCCACCTGCCAGTCGCTGGTCATGATGCCGCCGGTGTCGCCCGAACCGGGGCTCCAGGCCCAGTAGGTCCAGCTCGCCCCCTGGTCGCCCTTGGCGAGGTCGATGGTGCCGTTGCCGTCGAAGTCGCCGTTCATGTACTGGATCAGCTTGGGCATCCAGGCCTTGTCGATGGCGGTTTCCATGCGGCTGCCGAACTCGCCGACCAAAACCGGGTGCTGATCGTTCTTGATCAGATTGCCCCACATCTGGTCCCACTTCGCCGGCATGTTGTTCGGGAAGTCGGAAGCCTTGAACCAGTCCATCATGTGCAGCGACGGGCCGTAGTCGTGGACCGAATAGACCAGCTTGTTCGGCGTGTCGAAATTCACCTCGTATTTCGGCAGGCCGAGCAGGTTGCCGCCCCACCAGTACCACTGGTTGTTGACGATCTCGACACCCTCGACGATCATCAGCCAGTCCTTGTTGACCGTCTGGATGGCGTTGCCGATCCGCTCGGCGGCGCGCGCCCAATCGGTGGCCGCGCCGCCGGTGCCCCAACTGGCCTGTCCGTGCGGTTCGTTGTGCAGGTCGGCGCCGATCACCGCGTCCTTGCCGGCGTAACGCTGGGCCAGCATCTTCCAGTTCTCGATCATTTTCGATTCCGGATACTGGCTGGTGTACCAGAGCCCGTTCTCGTTGGAGGACGCGCCGTCGCCGGAACGGTGATGGTCGAGGATGATCTTCATGCCGGTCTTGCCGGCGTAATCGATGATCTTGTCGAAGACCTGGAGCGAGGTCAGGCCCTTGAGGTCCGGGTTCTTCGAATAATCGATGCCGGTCGGCATGCGGCCGGCGTCGAGCATGGCGTCGGAGAAGGGCAGGCGGATGACGTTGAAGCCAAGCGCCTGCATCTTGTTCATGTGGTTCTGGTAGCTGTCCATCCACAGCCCTTGCGGCGCGAAGGCGTAGCCCTCGGCCCCGAACCAGTTGACGCCGGTCAGCTTGATGTTCCGGCCGGCGCTGTCGACGATCTGGCCGCCGTCGGTGTGCAGGAATCCCGGTGCGATGGTCGTCATGGTCGCTCAACGTCGTCTGGAGGGCTCGGCCGGCTGCCGTCCGGCCACTCTAAAGCGTTGCTGCGACACTTATTTGTGAACAATTTCAGGCAAGCGGCGGCGGTTGCGGGGTGGCATCGACCAAGGACCCGCAACCGCCGCCGTCTGGAAAAGGGAATCAGCGCCGCAGCCGCTCCGAGGTCGAGGTGATGCTGTGGGAGACGACCTCGATGTCGCGCACGACCCGCGTCACGCTGACCGCGATCTCCTTGGTGGCGGATTCCTGCTGGGACACCGCCGTCGCGATCGTCATCGAAATCTGCTGGACGTCCGCGACGATGGTGCCGATGCGGCGGATCGCGTCGACGGCGTGCAGCGCCTCCTGCTGGACGGCGGCGATCTGGGCGGCGATGTCGTCGGCGGCGCTGCCGCTCTGCTGGGCCAGCGACTTGACCTCGTTGGCGACCACGGCGAAGCCGCGCCCGGCCTCGCCCGCCCGCGCGGCCTCGATGGTGGCGTTCAGCGCCAGCAGGTTGGTCTGCGAGGCGATGGAGTTGATCAGCTTGGTGATCGCGCCGATGCGCTCGGCGGAGTTCACCAGGGCCTCGACGGCGGCGTTGGTCCGCGTGGTCTCGTCCGACGCCTTCGCCGAGGCGCCCGACGCCTCGGTCGCGCGCGCGCTGATGTCGGTGATCGAGGCCGACAGCTCCTCGGTCGCGGCGGCGACGGTCTGCGCGTTGGCGGTGGCGCGGTCGGCGGCGGTCGCCACCTCGCTGTCGAGCGATTGCGCCAGGGCGCTCACCATCTGGCGGCGCTCGCCTTCGGCCTCGGTCTGCCGCACCTCCGCCTGCTTCTGCGCGTCGATGTCGATCAGCGAGCCGCAGACCCGCAGGGCCAGACCGTTGGCGTCGCGCGCCACCCCGCCAATGGCGCGGAACCAGCGGAAGCCGCCGTCCCGCATCCTCAGACGGTAGACGACGTCGTAGCCGGTGCGGCCGCTGCGGTCGTTCAGGCAGGCGCCGAAGGCGTCGAAGGTCGGCTGGGCGTCGTCGGGGTGCAGGCGGTCGGCCCAGGACCCGACCAGATCGGGGAAGCCGACCATGTCGTTGGGATCGAAGCCGATCAGGCGGCGGATTTCCGGGGACCAACGCCAATGGCTGCGCGCGTGCATCGGGTCGCCGTTGTGGATGACCGCGTCCCACAGACCGACGCCGGAGAACCGGTCGAGCAGCTTCGCGCGCTCCAGCTCGTTCCGTTCCGAATCGATGTCGATCAGCGAGCCGCAGGCCCGTAGGGCCAGACCGCTGGCGTCGCGCGCCACCCCGCCGATGGCGCGAAACCAGCGGTAGTTGCCGTCCTTCATCTTCAGCCGGTAATCGACGTTGTAGCCGGTGCGGCCGCTGCGGTCGTTCAGGCAGGCGCCGAAGGCGTCGAAGGTCGGCTGGGCGTCGTCGGGGTGCAGGCGGTCGGCCCAGGAGCCGACCCGGTCGGGGAAGCCGGCCGTGTCCTCGCGGTCGAAGCCCACCAGGCGGCGGAACTCCTGCGACCAGCGCCAACGGCTTTGCGGGTGCATCGGATCGCCGTTGTGGATGACCGCATCCCACAGGCCGACGCCGGCGTAACGGCCCAGCAGCGCCATTTCCTCGTTCGGGCGGGTGTCTTGAACCTTGCGAAACGACAGCATCGACGTGTCCTGATTTGAGGCATTGATTCCCCTAATCAAAATACGAAGCGGATAAAGAAACACTTAACAATTTTGACGATTCCAGCGCCAAGATGAGAGAGAAAAACCCTATTGCTTTTCAATTCTCAAATATTAAGGGGCTGGGATTTTCAGAAAATTCTTCATCCGGGGCGTTGGAAATTTATGCTATGAACAATAGAAACGATATTTCTCTTCGTACCGATCCTGTATTGCCGCACTCACAGTGTGGTGAAAGAGAGTTTGCGCGTTCTGTTCCGCCTCACCGCGCCGAGGCGCGGCAATCGGCCAGGATGTTGCCCACCGTGACGCGCTCGCGCTCGTCCATGGTCAACTCCCAGCGCGCCTTCACGGCGATCCAGTCGGCGACGTACAGGCAGATGCCGTCCCGCTTGGGCGGGAGCCAGTCCTCCGGTCCCTTGGAGCCCTTGGCCCGGTTGGCCTCGCGGCTCGCCGCCAGCAGGGTCAGCGGGTCGGTCAGATCGTTGGCGTAGGCCGCCCGGCGGTCGCGGCTCCAGGCATGGCCGCCGCTTGCGTAGGTCTCCTCCAGCGGGACCCGGTGGTCGATGTCCACGAGGTTCGGGTCGGTGATGCGGTCGCCGGTGTAGGGATCGATCCATTCCCCGGACGCCACCGCGCAGCCCTTGTCGGACAGCTTGGCCGGGCGTCGCGAATCACGGATCAGCACCTGTTCCCGCGCGTTCAGGCAGCCGCGGTCGAGGGCCAGCCAATGCGGCCACTCTTCGCGCTCGTAGCCCCCGCGCTTCTCCTCCTCGACCCGGATGCCGTCGAGCAGGCGTTGCGTCTTGTCGAAGTCGATGCGGTCCGACGCCCGCGCGACGACCGGCGGAGGGGTGTGGACGCGGGCGTTGCGGCCCTTCTTCTCCTCCTGTCCCAGCAGGCGTTCCAGCGTGCCGGCGGGCAGGATGTGCAGCCGCTCCGCCACCGCCAGGGCGGCGAGGATCGCCAGCACCGTGAACAGCCCGCGCAGCGTCAGCGACCGCTTGCGCGATCCCCCGCCGGAATTACCCCACCGTCCCGCCATGCGCGCGTCCCACCCCTTGCATATCGGGCGATGTTATGACCGTCGCGGACGCGGCGCTCAATGGAGATTCGGGCTGGGGAGATTCGGGCGCAATGCCGCCTGGGCTTACGGCATGCGACCGGTCAGGGTCGCGCTCAGCCCTTGCAGCAGCCCGATCTGGCAAACGGTGTCGAAGGTGCCGCGCATCAGCGACGGGTCGCCGATCGACACCCGGATGTCGCCGGCCCGCGTCGGGGTGTGGCGGCGCTGGACGCGGGCGCCGCACAGCTCCTGCAACACCTCCAGCAGCATGGCGAGCGAGGTCGCCCGCCCGGTGCAGAGGTTGTAGACCGGGGCGCCGCACCAGCGCCGCTCCATCGCCAGCGCCAGGATCCGCACCACGTCGCCGACGAAGACGAAATCGCGCACCTGCTGGCCGTCGCCGTGGATCTCCACGTCCTCGCCGCGTGCGACGCGGCGGGCGAAGATCGAGATCACCCCGGAGTAGGGCGACAGCGGATCCTGACGCGGCCCGTAGACGTTGAAGAAGCGGAAGCCCATCGCCGGCACGCCCTGGATCGTCCAGGCGATCTTCGCGTGCATCTCGCAGCCGAGCTTGTCCACGCCATAGGCCGAGAGCGGGCGGGGCGTCAGTTCCTCGCCCAGCGGCGTCGCCGGGTTGTCGCCGTAGACGGCGGCCGAGGAGGCGTAGACCACCGGCACCGCCCCGCCGTTGCGGGCGTCGCGCGCCGCCTCGAACACCGTGACGGTGCCGAGCAGGTTCGTGCGGTGGGTCTCGGCCCACAACTCGCGCGAGCGCTGGACCGAGGCGACGGCGGCCAGATGGAACACGCCGTCCACCCCTTCGATGGCGTGGCGCACCGCGTCGGGATCGGCCACGTCGCCGACGACCAGTTTCGCGGCGGCCGGCTTGTTCTCCAGCCGGCCGCTCGACAGGTTGTCGAGGATGGTCACCCGGTGCCCGTCGGCCAGCAGACGGTCGGCCAGATGCGAGCCGATGAAGCCGCAGCCGCCGGTGATGAGGTGATGCGCCATGATCCCCGCCCGATTAAAAAAACACGCTCCCTGATCGTCGGCACGGGCGGGGCCGGGGACCAGACCATCTTCGGGATGAGAGCCAAGCCCAACCGGAGGCGCGAGCCCGCCGTTCGGGGGTCCCACTTGGCGAATCGGTCGGGTTTCCCATGTGACGGTTTTCGGACAGGCGCCACCTCTGGTTCAACAGGCTTATCCACGGGCTTTTCCACCGTTCTGTGGATAAGTTCGGTCAAGGGCGGCAAGGTCGCGGGGGCCACCTTGCCGGTGCGCCGCATTTATGGTAAACATCCGCCTATGGTTGAAACCCGACGCACAGGCGACCGTTCCAACGACGCGATCCGCCCCGATCCCGGCGGCGGCCGCGTTCCGTCCGCCGGTGGCGTCGGCCCCAGCGCGCGCGCCGAGACCGTGGGGCGCGGGCGCCAGCGGATCCCGACCTTGCGCGAACTGGCCGCCTTGGTGGTCAACGGCGTGCTGACCCTACCGCGCAACTACCGGCGCGGCATGTTCCTCGACGTCGAGATTTAACCGACGGGAATTCAACCGCCGGTATAGGCCGCGACCTCCGGTCCGAACAGGCGCTCCAGCAGAACCGGCGGCAGCTCGTATTGCGGCAGGCACAGGCTGGTGCTGCGGGCGTGCAGCGTGTGCAGGCACAGCCCCTCGTCGTCCGGGAAGGCGCCGACGCGGAAGCGTTCGCGCGCGGCCTTGACGAAGGGCGCGTCCTCGCAGGCGTTGACCGGGGGGAAGCGAACCGCTTCCCACACCGCGCGGCGGTAGGCGTAGGAAAAGCCGTAGCCGTCGAGGTTGTCAGCGGAGGGCGGTGAGTCGGGCGCCTCGACGTAGGCACAGGCGCTGCGGCCCCAACGGTGGTGCGAGCCGCCGCGCGCGGTGTCCCAATAGCCCAAACGCCCATGCACCGCGCTGTGCAGGAACCAGCCTGACAGCTTGACCAGATCGAAGCCCCGTTCCAACCACGCGACCATGCGCGCGACATAGGCGGGAGCGTAGAAATCGTCGTCGTCCATGTGAACGATGATCGCGCCGGTCGCGTGTTCCGCCAGGATGTTGCGCTTTTCGCCGATGGCGTAGCGGCTGGGTGCGTAGAGATACTTCAGCTTCGCTCCGGCAAGCGGCTGAAGATAGGCCGATGGGCGCGGGCTGTCGTCGAAGACTAACCACTCGATCTCGGTGTAGGTCTGCGCCTGGATGCGGGCGTGCAGGCGGGGCAGGAAATCCTCGCGCTGCCAGCTGGGCGTGACGATGCTCACCAGGGGTTCGGACGGCATGGGGTTTCTTGCTCGCGTCGGGGCCTGCGTGTAGACAGGCGGCATGGTCTCACTTCGGGATGCCTTGGCCGCCGCGGTCGGTCACCATCGGGCCGGCCGCCTCGACCGGGCGGAGGCGCTGTATCATAGCATCCTGCGGGCCGTCCCGGACCAGCCCGACGCGCTGCATCTTCTGGGCGTGCTGGACGGGCAGGACGGGCGGCAGGGCTTGGCCCTGCGCCGTCTGCGGCTGGCCGTGGCGGCACGGCCCGACGACGCGGATACCCTCAACGATCTGGCGCTGACCCTGCGTGCCGCCGGGCAGGCGGGCAGGGCTGCGGGGGCCCTCGGCCGGGCCTTGCGGCTGGAACCGGCACTGCCCCAGGCCGCCTACAACCTCGGCAACCTGCTGCGGGACGGCGGCGATCCGGAAGGGGCGGTCGGGTGGTACCGGCAGGCTCTGGCCCACCGCGCTGATTACCCGGAGGCCTGGAACAATCTGGGCATGGTCTTGAGCGCCTTGGGACGCACCCGCGAGGCCGCCGACGCCTTCGCCGAGGCCTTGGCCCGCCGGCCGGAGGACGCCGACCTGCGGATCAACCGGGCCAACGCGCTCGATGCGGTGGGCGGCACGGCCGCCGCCGCGCGGCTGCGGCGGCAGGCCCTGACCTTGGCTCCGGCAGGGGCGGATGTTCTGCACAACCTCGCCGTCCGGCTGCTGGGCGAGGCCGGGATGGACCGGCCGGTGGTGGCCGGGCGCCCGCTCGACCACCGCAAGCTGGCGCGCGGGCTGGGTTGGCTGCGGCGGGCGCTGATCGTGCGGCGCGACCACGCCGCCGCCGGGGACGCGTTGATCGGCGCGGCGCTGAAGCTGTTGCAGGCAGGGCTGGCCGATGATGCGCTGGTCGAGGCGGCGGCGCGGGCCGCCCCGCAGGCCCTGGCGCGCGATTCCCAAGACACGCGCGCGGCGGCGATGATCGCCTACCGGTTCTACCGGCGGGGCCGCGCCGACAGGGGGGCGCGCTGGATGCGGCGGGTCGCCCGCCGCTTTACCGCCGGGGAGGCCGCTGCCGATTTCGAGCTGCGAACCTGGTCGCTGATCCGACCCGACCGCGATTTCCTCGACCGCCTGCCGGGCATCGACGCGCTGCTGGACGGCTTCCCCCCGCTGGAGAGCGTGTTCGATCCGCCACCGGGTGAAGGCCCGCTCATCGCGGTGTCCTGCGACGACGTGTATTTCCGGCGCTTCGTCGGTGATCTTCTGGACTCCATCGAGACGGCGGGGGGCGGGGAGGCGGTCCATGTCCACGTCGTCAACCCGTCCGCCGAAACCGAGGCGGATCTGGCCGTTTGGCGGGCGCGCCTGCCGCTGGGCTTCAGCCGCGAGCGGGTGACCGTCGAGCGCTGGGACGCCCACCGCCGCGCCACCTATTACGCCTGCATCCGCTTCATCCGCTGGCACCAACTGCTCGACCGGCATCGCCGCCCGCTGGTGCATGTGGACGCCGACTGCACGCTGCTGGCCGATCTCGGTGGTTTTGCCGAGGGGATGCGCGGCGCCGACGCCGGGCTGCTGCGCGACGGGCGCGGGCGCGGGCCGACTCGGGAGATCACCGTCTGCTTCGCGTGGTTCCAGCCGACGCCGGACGGGCGCCGCTTTCTCGCCCTGACCGCTGCGGCCATCGCCGACGCGCTGCGCCGGGGCGATGGCTGGTGGATGCTGGATCAGGCCGCGCCCTTCTGCGTGCTCGACGCCCTGGCCGCGCAGGGCGAGGCGCCGGTCCTGCGCTGGTTCGACTGGATGGATTTCCCCTGGATCCGCTTCATCGGCGACAAATAGGTGGCGGCGACCGACAGGCGTCAGTACCGGCCACGGTCGCGGAAGCAGGAATGGCCCGACGGACAGGCGCGGCAGCTCTGACAGCACAGCTCGTCCAGATCGACGGTGATGCCATGGGCGCTCAGCACCGTCTGCGCGTAGACGGTGTACAGCTTGCCGAGCGCCGCATCGCCGTTCGGTGCGGTGCCGCTCGGCGCGACGACGACGGCCCGTTCCACCTCGTCGATGGCCCGGCGGATCGCGGACGGATCGAACATCGGCCCCTCCGAAACGCAGTGCGGCAATAAGCCGCGCTGAACGCGTACGATCATGACCGCGATTTGGAACGATTACAACGTGGCCTTTGTCATAATGATTTTGTGTGTATTTTCCCTATGCCGTCCGCTCAGGTCGATCGGGCGGCTCGGTCCCGCTCGGTCCGCAGGGAGTGGGCCAGATGCTCAGCCAGCCTGGGCCCGTCGCACAGCGGCCCGCCGGCCATCCGGGCGCGCAGGCCCGCGCGCAGCGTCGCCAGCCGGGCGGGGTCGCCGGCCCAGCCGGCCGCCAGCTCCACATACTCCCGCGCGTCGTGGGCGACGCAGCCCTCGACCCCCGCGACGGTCAGGAAGGCCAGCGAGTGGCGGCTGGAGAAGGTCTCCCCCGGCAGCGTGACGACCGGAACGCCCATCCACAGGGTCTCCAGCGTCGTGGTGCTGCCCGCGAAGGGGAAGGGGTCGAGTGCCACGTCGACCGACGCGCACCACGCCATGTGCTCCAGACTGGAGGTGGCGCCGACCATCGTCACCCGCTCCGGGGCAATCCCGGCCCCGGTGAGCTTGCTTCGCCACAAGGCGGCGGTGATTGGGCAGGACAGCGCCTTGGTCTTCATCAGCAGGCGCGATCCCGGCACGCGGGTCAGGATGTCGGCCCAGGCGTCGAGCACCGGCCCGTTCAGCTTGGTCAGGATGTTGAAGGACCCGAAGGTGACCGGCGCGCCCGACAGGCAGGGCGGCGGCACCGGATCTGGCGCGCCGTCGGGCGGGTCGTAGGCAATGAAGGCGTCAGGCATCCGCAGCACGCGCTCGCTGTAGAGCGCCTCCGCCCCCTCGGGAACGTGGTGGCGGTCGGCGATCAGCAGATCCACCGCCGCCATCCCGGTGGTCGCCATGTAGCCCGACCACGCCGCCTGAATCGGCGCCGGCTTGCGGGCGAAGACCCCCGGCCGGCCGCGCGCGTTGTGCCCGGCGAGGTCGATCAACACGTCCGGGCGGTCGGCGCGGATGCGCTCGGCCAGTTCCGCGTCGGACAGCGTGGCGACGGGAACCCAGCGCTCCGCCGCCGCGCGGAAGCGGGCGGTGAGATCGTCGTCCTCGGTCTGGTTGGCGTAGAGGAACAGGCGGACGCCCTGGGCGGGCAGGGCCTCCACCGTGCGCACGGCGAACTGCCCGGCGGGGTGGCGGCGGAAGTCGCCGGACAGGATGCCGACGGTCAGCGGCCGGTCGGCCGGTCCGCTCACAGGTCTGTGCTTTTTCCACCCGGCCCGCAGCGGCGCGCCGTGGACGGCGTCCCAGGCGCGGTGGGCCTCCAGCGCGCCGGCCAGCGTCGCCCCCGGCCGGAACAACTGGAGATAGGCAAGGTTGGAGCGGGCCTCCGACAGATCGGGTCGCAGGACCAGCGCCCGCCGGATGCCTATGTCCGCCGCGTCGAGTTCCCCCTGGGTCTGCCGGACCAGCGCCAGATTGGCGTGAGCCTCCGCCAGATCGGGCGACCGAACCAGGGCGGCGGCGTAGGTGTCGCCCGCCTCGGCCAGCCGGTTCGCCCGCTGCCGCACCTCGCCCAATTGCAGAAAGGCCTCGGCCAGCTCTGGCTGGGCGGTCGCCGCGCGCCGTGCCACGTCGTCGGCTTGGGCGCCATGCCCCAGCGCCAGCAGCACCGCCGCCCGATTGGCGAGGGCCGTCGCGTGATCGGGCCGCAGGGCCAACGCGCGGGCCAGCGCCGGCCCCGCCTCCGCCAAGTGCCCCAGCGCCAGCAGCAGGGCGCCCCGGTTGGCGTGCGCCTCGACGAACTCCCGGTCGGCGGCGACGGCGGCGCCATAGGCGGCGATGGCCTCGTCGCGCCGGCCGAGCGCGGCCAGCGCATTGCCCAAATTGAACGACGCCCGCGCGTAGCCGGGCCGCTTGGCCGCCGCCTGCCGGTAGGCGGCGACGGCCTCGTCGCGCCGGCCGAGTCCGTCCAGCGCGTTGCCCAGGTTGTAGAGCGCCTGCGCGAAGTCGGGGCGCAGCCGGATCGCCTGCCGGTGCGCCGCCGCCGCGTCCTCCAGCCGGCCTTGCGCCTTCAAGGCGCTGCCCAGGTTGTCGTGGTAGTCGGCGGTGCGCCGGTCGGCGGCGATGGCGGCGCGGATCAGCGCCTCGGCCTCCACCGGGTGCCCGGCCTGGAGATGGGCCACGCCCAGGAGATGCAATGCGTCGGCGTGGCCGGGAGCCGCATCGAGCACCGCGCGGTAGAGCGCCGCCGCCTCGCCCAGCCGGCCGGCCTGATGATGGGCCAACGCCGTGGCCAGCGTGTCCTGGATCGTCGCCATGCCCTTTGTCTAGCCGGGCCGGCGGGGCGCGCGCCAGAGATTTCCTGTGGTGGATTTCCGGCGGCGCACGCCCGCCCCGGTTTCAGCACTTGACCCGGGGCCTCGGGACGGTCAGCTTGCCGCGCGTGCTTCCCCCCGGCCAATGCTCATGAACCGACTGCAACGGTACCTGTTCCGCAATCTCCTGATCGCCACGCTCTATTCGACGGCCGGCCTGACCCTGACCATCTGGCTCAGCCAGTCGCTGCGGCTGATCGAGATCGTGGTCAGCGCGGGGGCGCCGATGACGATGTTCCTGTGGCTGCTGCTGCTGACGGTGCCGACCTTCCTCGGCATCGTGCTGCCGCTGGCGCTGGTAGCCGCCATCCTGTTCACCTACAACAAGATGGCGGCCGACAGCGAGCTGGTGGTGATGCGCGCCGCCGGGGTCGGGCCGTTCGCCCTGGCGCAGCCGGCCCTGGTCGTCGCCTTCGGGGTGGTTACGGTCGTCTACGCCCTGAACGTCTGGATCACGCCGTCCGCCCACCGCGAACTGGTGCGCATGGAATACGCGGTGCGCAGCGACTATTCGCAGCTGTTCCTGCGCGAGGGCGTCTTCAACGAGGTCGGCGACCGCTTCAGCGTCTTTCTGCGCGAGCGCGACGGCGACGGCAATCTGCACAAGGTGCTGATCCATGACGACCGCGTGCCGGACAAGCCGGTCACCGTGATGGGCGACCGCGCCGTCATGCTGACCGGGCCCGAAGGGGCGCGCTTCGTCGTCTACGATGGCAACCGGCAGGAGTTGGACCGCAAGACCGGCCGGCTGTCGCAGCTCTACTTCGAACGTTACGCCGTCGATCTGAAGGTGCTGACCCCGGCAGCGGCGGAACGCTGGCCCGACGCGCGCGAGCGCTCCACGGCGGAGCTGATGGACCCGGCCGCCATCGTCGCCCAGGACGACCGCATGCGCCGGGGCCTGATCGCCGAGCTGCACCACCGCTTCTCCTCGCCGCTGCTGGCCCTGGCCTACGCCGCGATGGCGCTGGCGGCGCTGCTCTCGGGCGAGTTCAACCGGCGCGGCCAGTCCACCCGCGTCACCATCGCGGTGCTGCTGGTGATGGGCATGCAGTCGGCGGCGCTGGGGCTGACCAGCCTGGCCGGCAAGATGACGGTCTTCGTGCCGCTGATGTACCTGCTGCCGCTGGTCGCCGTCCTGCCGGCCCTGTGGGTGATGTCGCGCGGCCTGCGGCTGAAGCCGGGCCGCGACATCGGCCCGCGCAGCGGAGCCGGAAACGGAATCGCGGCCGGTTCCAGCCCGTGACCCGCATCCTCTTCATCACCTCCAACCGGTTGGGCGACGCGGTGCTGTCCACCGGCCTGCTGGGGCACCTGACCGAACGCTTTCCCGACGCCCGTCTGACCGTCGCCTGCGGGCCGCTGCCGGCCCCGCTGTTCCGCGCCGTGCCGGGGCTGGAGCGGCTGATCCCGATGGCCAAGCGCTCCTTCGCCCGGCATTGGCTGCGGCTGTGGCTGGACTGCGTCGGGACGCGCTGGGATCTGGTGGTCGACCTGCGCAACTCGGCGGTCGGCCGGCTGGTTCCGGCCGGGCGGCGCGTCTTCCACGCCAAGGCGGCGCGGCCCGTGCACAAGGTGGAGGAGATCGCCGCCGTGCTGGGCCTGTCCCCGCCGCCGGCCCCGCGCCTGTGGATCGACGACCGCGCCCGCGCCGAAGCGGATGCCCTGCTGCCGTCGGATCGGGCGCCCTTCCTCGCCATCGGCCCGACCGCCAACTGGCTGGGCAAGGAATGGCCGGCGGAGCGCTTCGCCCGCCTCGCCCTGTACCTGACCGCCGCCGGCGGCCCGTTGCCCGGCGCCCGCGTCGCCGTGCTGGCCGCCGGGCCGGAGCGGGTGCGGGCGTTGCCGGTGCTCGACGCGCTGGGCGACCGCGCCATCGACCTGACCGGCCGCACCGACCCGATGGCCGCCGCCGCCTGCCTGACGCGGGCAGCCCTCTATGTCGGCAACGACAGCGGGCTGATGCACATCGCGGCGGCGGCGGGCACGCCGACCCTGGGGTTGTTCGGGCCGGGCTTCCCGGAAACCTACGGTCCCTGGGGGGCTCGCGCCCGCGTCGTGACCGGAACGACTCCGCGCGACGCGCTGTTGGAACGGGTCAGGGTCGACCCGGATGCGCGCGGGCTGATGGACGGGATCGCGGAGGATGCGGTGGCCGAAGCCGCCGCCGAACTCCTGGGGGAAACCCGTAAAAACTGTGATCAAATCGCGGCAAAGCCCTGGGAAACGGCTGAAATCCCGCCGTCGCGTTGACAAAGGACCGGGGATGCCCGACACTTAACCAGTGAAGGAACGGGGGCAGTCCGTCCGCGTTCGACTGGTTCGCCCTCAGAAGGGTTTGGAATGAAGCCGACACCCACCTACGCCAACAAACCGACCTCCGACAATCCGCGCGATGTCGAGGCCTGGGCCTTGGCCGAGGCCGCGCGTCGCCTGATTGCCGCCGGACACGCCAAGGACACCGAGGCGCTGCAGGCCGCGCTGCAGCTGAACCAGCGGCTCTGGACGATCTTCCAGGCGGCGATCACCGAAGAGGATTGCGGGCACCCGCCGGAAGTCCGCAGCAACATCGCAGCGCTGTCGCTGCTGGTGGACCGCGAGACCACCGCGCGCCTGATCGATCTGGATTTCAACAACATCGACACCCTGGTCAGCATCAACCGCGCCGTTGCCAGCGGCTTGACCGCGCAGGGCGAGTTCATCGCCCAGCAGGCCGCGATGGGGCAGGCCTCGGCCGCCCTGGCCCCGGCGCCCACCGCCCAGCCGGCCCCGCCGTCGGGTCTGGGTCTGCGCCCGGCCGCCCCGATGCCGCAGCGCCCTCCGGTCGGTCCATCGGTGGCGCCCTCCGACGCGCAGCCGGTGAAGCGGGAGTCGCTGCGCATCTCGATCTGAGCGCGCCCTCGTTCCCGATACGCCTTCCGGAAAAGCCGGCGTTCCCCCAGTCAGACAACGGGGGACGCCGGCTTTTTCATGCGGCCGGACTCTCCCAAATTTGCCGCACGCCGGTATGCTCCCCGGCCTTGCTCCCGCCACAACTGGACGATACCGTGCAGCCCAAGCCTAGGGACGGCACGCGGGACCATGCACGACATCGTCATTCAAGTACTTGGAGTCGCCGGGCTTCTCGCCCTGGTCAGTTTCCTTCCGCCGCTGGCGGCCCGTTTCCAGTTGCCCTTCACGGTGCTGCTGGCCGCCGTCGGCGTGGCACTGGGCGCCGTGATCCAGGCCTTCGCCGGCGCGGCCGGCACCGGGCCGTTCCACGATTTCCTGAACTCGTTGGCCGATCTCGACGTGTCGTCCGAGATCCTGCTGCACATCTTCCTGCCCATCCTGCTGTTCGAGACGGCGTTGGCGGTCGACGTGCGGCGGCTGTTCGACGACATCGGGCCGATCTTGCTGATGGCTGTGGTCGCGGTGTTCGTCTGCACCTTCGCGGTCGGCTACGCGGTCAGCCTGTTCACCACGCTCAGCCTCGTGTCCTGCCTGCTGCTGGGGGCCATCGCCGCCTCCACCGACCCGGCGGCGGTCATCGGCGTGTTCCGCGACCTCGGCGCGCCCAAGCGCCTGACCACGCTGGTCGAGGGCGAAAGCCTGCTGAACGACGCCGCCGCCATCGCGCTGTTCACGCTGCTGCTGGGCATGCTGACCCGCAAGTCCGACGGCGGCGCCCTGGAGGCCTCGCTGGAGTTTCTGCGCGACTTCGTCGGCGGGGTCGTCACCGGCTATCTCTGCGGCCGCGCCGTCTGCACGCTGGTGGAGCCGATGCGCGACCAGCCGATGGCCGAGATCACGCTGACGGTGGCGCTCGCCTACCTCTCCTACGTGCTGGCCGAGCATTACGTCGGCGCGTCGGGCGTGGTCGCGGTGGTGACCTCCGCGCTGGTGATCGCGTCGGTCGGCCGCACCCGCATCTCGCCGGCCACCTGGGGCGCGTTGGAGCATGTCTGGCAGCAGCTCGGGTTCTGGGCGAACTCGCTGATCTTCCTGCTGACCGCCATCCTGGTGCCGCGCCTGCTGGGCAAGGCCGGCTGGGAGGAGGTCGGGCTGGTGCTGGTCGTCACCGTCGCCGCCTTCGCCGCCCGCGCGCTGGTGCTGTTCGGCCTGCTGCCGCTGCTCTCCTGGGTCGGTCTGGCCCAGCGCGTCAGCCATTCCTACAAGGCGGTGATGCTGTGGGGGGGCCTGCGCGGCGCCGTCTCGCTGACGCTGGCGCTCGCGGTGACCGAGAACGTCCGGGTGCCGGAGCGGGTCCAGGGCTTCGTCGCGGTGCTGGTCACCGGCTTCGTCTTCGTCACGCTGTTCGTCAACGGGGCGACGCTGCGCTCGCTGATCCACGTGTTGGGGCTGAACAAGCTGACGCCGGTGGAGCGCGCCATGCGCAATCGGGCGCTCGCCCTGTCGATGGACAGCATCCGCGACCGCGTCGCCGTCGTCGCCCGCACCTACGAGGTCGACGCCGCCGTCACCGACGTGATGGTCGCCCGCTACGAGGAGCGTCTCCAGGCGATGGACCGCGAGCGGCAGGAGGAGGCGCCGTTGAGCGACGAGGACCGCGTCACCATCGGCCTCGCGATCCTGGTCAGCCGCGAGGAGGAGCTGTACTACGCCCACTTCTCCGAAGGTGTGGTGTCGCGCGGGGTCATGGAGATGCTGGCCGGGCGCACCAACCGGCTGCTCGACGCGGTGAAGGCGCAGGGCCGCGACGGCTACCGCGCCTTCGAGGAGCCCTTCATCGCCTTCTCGCCCTGGATGCGGGTGGCGAGCTTCCTGCAACGCCGCTTCGGCATCCACCACCCGCTGGCGCGTCGCCTGTCGATGCGCTTCGAGGTGCTGGTCGCCGTCCGCACCGTGCTGCGCGAGCTGCTGGCCTTCACCCGCGACAAGCTGGCCCGCATGCTGGGCGAGGATGTGGCGTTCGAGCTGGAGGGCATGCTGGTCGGGCGGCTGGGCATCGTCGAGCAGGCGCTGTCGGCCCTCAAGCTGCAATACCCCGACTACGCGGTGGTGCTTCAGAGCCGCTACGTCGGCCGCGCCGCCATCCGGCTGGAGCTGGCCGATTACCGCACGCTGCAGGCGGAATCGATTATCAGCCAGGAGGTCCTGACCGACCTGGAGCGCGAGCTGGAGGAGCGCCGCAAGGTGCTGGAGCGGCTGCCCCGGCTCGACGTGCGCTTCGACGTGGCGGAGCTGGTGCGCCGGGTGCCGCTGTTCGCCGGGCTGCCGGCGGAGCGGGTAGCGGTGATCGCCACGTTGCTGCGCGCCCGTCTGGCCCTGCCGGGCGAGACCGTGGTGCGCAAGGGCGAGCGCGGCGACGCCATGTACTTCATCGCGTCCGGCGCCGTGGAGGTGCTGGTCCCCAACCTCGCCGAACCGGTCAAGCTCGGCACCGGCGACTTCTTCGGCGAGATGGCGCTGCTGACCCGCCAGCGGCGCAATGCAGACGTGCGGTCGCTGGGGTATTGCCAACTGCTGTCGCTGGATGAGAAGGATTTCCGCCGGCTGGTGCAGAAGGACGGGGATCTGCGGACCCACATCCAGGCGGTCGCCGAGGCGCGCCGTCAACCGGCCAAGCCCGTCGCGGCGGTGGGCTGACCGGCGGAAACGCCTTGCGGGAGACGCCTTTCATGCCCACCGAGGAAACGGCGCGCGGCCGGGATTGGCTGCGCGCGATGCCGATCGTCTTCGTGCTGCTGTGGAGCACCGGCTTCATCGGCGCCAAATACGGGCTTCCCTACGTCGAGCCGCTGACCTTCCTGCTGGTGCGGCTGGCGCTGGTCGCGGCGGTCCTGACGCTGGTCGCGGTGGCGACGAGGGCGCCCTGGCCGAAGAGCTGGGCGGCGGCCGGGCGCATCGCGCTCGCCGGGCTCCTGGTCCACGGCGTCTATCTCAGCGGCGTGTTCCTGGCCATCGCGCACGGGCTGCCGGCGGGGGTGACAGCCCTGGTCGTGGGCATCCAGCCGCTGCTGATCGCCGCGCTGTCCGGCCCGCTGCTGGGCGAGCGGGTCAACGGGCGGCAATGGGCTGGGCTGCTGCTCGGGCTGGCCGGGGTCGGGCTGGTGGTGCGCGAGAAGTTCGTCGTCGACGCCGAGCATCTGGTGGGGCTGGGCTACGCCCTGGCGGCGCTGGTCGGCATCACGCTGGGCACGCTCTACCAGAAGCGCCACGGGGCGGCGATGGACCTCCGCAGCGGCACGGCGATCCAGTACGCGGCGACGGCGCTGGTGCTGGCGGTGGCCGCCCCGCTGACCGAGACGATGCGTATCCAGTGGACGGGGGAGTTCGTTTTCGCCCTGTTGTGGCTGAGCTTCGTGCTGTCGGTCGGCGCCATCTTCCTGCTGTTCGCGCTGATCCGCCGGGGGGCCGCGGCCAAGGTGTCGAGCCTGTTCTACCTGACACCGCCGGTCACCACCCTGGTCGCCTGGGCGCTGTTCGACGAGCGGCTGGGCGCGGTGGCGTTGCTCGGCATGGGCGTCGCGGTGGCCGGCGTCGCCTTGGTGAACCGAAGCTGAATCGCGGCGGCGGGGCAATTCCCCGGGGCGCGCTCATTGCCAGACGGTGGCGCAGTCACTATGATTCAGGGTATCGCCAATCCGGGTGCCCCTGGGGGCTTCGCCTTCCTCGCCCGCGACGATCGGAATGACCGGTATGGACGCTTTCGACCTTTCTCTGGATGACCACCGCACGCTTCAGGCCATCGGCATCCTGGCCGACGTGCTGGACGGCGTCGACGGGCCGGGGGGGCTGGACACGGTCCTGGTGTCCAAGGCGTTGCGGCAGGTCATCGCCACCAAATCCCAGCCGGCCTTCGAGTTCGCGTCGCGCGCCTTCAACACGCTGGATCCGCAGGTCCGCCGTCAGGTCGCGGCCTCGGCCGACAACGCCGCACACGGCGCGGTCGATCTGCGCGCGCGGGTCGGCGGCTTCCTGGCGACCGCGCCGAAGAAGCCGGTTCCGCAGGGGCCGGTCGTGAACCAGCAGCCGAACTTCATCACCGCGCTGAACCTGCGCTCCCGCCGCCGGCCGACGCCGTCGTCTTCGTAGGCGCATGCCCCCTTCCCCGCTTTCGTGGGAGAGGGGACGGGAGCTTTGCGGGAATTCGGCGGATTTCCCTCTCCCGAGAGAGCGGGGGAGGGTTAGGGTGGGGGCAGGACGTGCCCCGCACCCACAACCTCGATCCCGTCCGGCTGCAACGTCTCCAGCAGCGCGCAGTCCCAATAGGGGCGCGGCCCGAAGCGTTCCACCAGGAAATCCACGAACACCCGCACCTTCGGCGACAGATGCCGGTTCTGCGGGTAGACCGCGTTGACGCTGGCTTCCGACGGCACATGCTCCGCCAGGAAGCTGAGCAGCCGGCCGGACGCCAGCGCGTCGCCGCACAGGAAGGTCGGCGACAGCACGATCCCGATCCCGGCGATGGCCGCCTCGCGCAGCAGGTCGCCGTTGTTGCCGCGCAGCGGTCCCGAGACCCGCACGTTGCGGGTCTCGCCGCCGACCTGGAACGGCCAGACGTCGGGCGTCGGCAGGTTGGTGTAGATCAGGCAGCGGTGGTTGGCGAGGTCCTCGGGCGTCCGCGGCGTGCCGTGCGCCAGCAGATAGGCCGGGCTGGCGCACAGCACCGTCCGCGCCGGGGCCAAGCGCCGGGCGATCAGCGAGCTGTCGCGCAGCCGCCCGATGCGGATCGCCAGATCGTAGCCCTCGTCCACCAGATCGACGTAGCGGTCGTTCAGGTCCATGTCGATCTCGATCGACGGGTAGCGCTCCAGGAACTCGGCGACGGCCGGCGCCAGATGCATCACCCCGAAGCTGACCGGCGCGTTCACCCGCAGCCGGCCGCGCGGCGCCGCGTGCAGGTCGGCGACCGCCTGCTCGGCCTCCTCCAGATCGGCAAGGATGCGCGTGCAGCGCTCGTAATAGGCTTGGCCGACCTCGGTCAGGCTCAGCTTGCGGGTGGTGCGGTTGAGCAGCCGGGCGCCCAGCCGGTTCTCCAACTCGCCGATGCGGCGGGAGACCACGGATTTGGACAGGTTCAGCCGGTCCGCGGCGGCGGTGAAGCTCTTGGTGTCCACCACCTTGATGAAAGCGAGCATGTCGTCGAGGCGATCCATGGCATTGTTGTACACCCGGAAACAATCCAATGCCAAGACGCAGGATTACCAGAAGCCGTTCCAGGCACTATCTCTTCGGTCATCGCGCCCGGCACGGCCGGTCGCGCCAACCGACACGCACCAACCAACAGGGAGTGGCGACGATGGCGAAGGTTCTGGTTCTCTATTACAGCAGCTGGGGTCACGTCTCGACGATGGCCAACGCGGTGGCCGAGGGCGCCCGTTCGGTCGCCGGCACCGAGGTGACCGTCAAGCGCGTTCCCGAGCTGGTGCCCGAGGCCGTTCGCCGGAGCGCCCATTACAAGGACGAGAGCGACGTGCCGGTCGCGACCGTCGACGAGCTGGCCCAGTACGACGCCATCATCATCGGCACGCCGACCCGCTACGGCAACATGACCGCGCAGATGAAGAACTTCCTCGACCAGACCGGCGGTCTGTGGGCCAAGGGGGCGCTGGTCGGCAAGGTCGGCAGCGTCTTCACCTCCACCGGTACCCAGCATGGCGGGCAGGAGAGCACGATCCTCAGCACCCACATCGTGCTGCTGCATCTGGGCTTCGTGATCGTCGGTCTGCCCTACTCCTTCCAGGGGCAGATGGGGGTCAGCGAGGTGATGGGCAACTCGCCCTACGGCGCCAGCACCATCGCCGGCGGCGACGGCTCGCGCCAGCCGAGCGCGGTCGAGCTGGAGGGCGCCCGCTACCAGGGCCGCCACGTCGCCGAGATCACGGCCAAGCTGCACGGCTGAACCGCCACAACGGCCCCCGGTCCGACCGGGGCGGGGGCCTCGACTGTCTGTTCCGGAAAGGGGAGGGGGCGATGGGCCTGCTGATCGACGGCCGTTGGCACGACCAATGGTACGACACCAAGAGCACCGGCGGCGCCTTCGTCCGCACCGAGGCGCAGTTCCGCGACCGGGTGTCGGCCGACGGCTCGACGCCCTTTCCGGCGGAGGCCGGGCGCTATCACCTGTTCGTGTCGCTGGCCTGCCCCTGGGCGCACCGGACGCTGGTCTTCCGCGCCATCAAGGGGTTGGAGAGCGTCATCGGCGTCAGCGTCGTCGATCCGCTGATGCTGGCGGAAGGCTGGACCTTCACCACCCCCGATCCCATCACCGGCGCCAGCCGCCTGTTCGAGGTCTACACCAAGGCCAAGCCCGACTACAGCGGCCGGGTGACCGTGCCCGTCCTGTGGGACAAGGCGACCAACCGCATCGTCAACAACGAGTCGGCGGAGATCATCCGCATGCTGAACGGCGCCTTCGACGCCTTCACCGACCGGCGCGCCGACTACTGCCCGCCGGAGCTGCTGGAGGAGATCGACCGCACCAACGCCTTCGTCTACGACCGGATCAACAACGGTGTCTACAAGGCCGGCTTCGCCACCGCCCAGGACAAGTACGAAGCCGCCTTCGACGCGCTGTTCGCCGCGCTCGACGAACTGGACGAGCGTCTGGCGACGCAACGCTGGCTGGTCGGCAACCGGCTGACCGAGGCCGACTGGCGCCTGTTCACCACGCTGGTGCGCTTCGACGCCGTCTATGTCGGGCATTTCAAGTGCAATCGGCGGCGGATCGCCGACTACCCGCATCTGTCCGGCTACCTGCGCGACCTGTACCAGACGCCCGCCGTCGCCGCGACGGTCGATTTCGGCCACATCAAGCGGCACTACTACGGCAGCCACCCGACCATCAACCCGACCGGCATCGTGCCCAAGGGGCCGGCGCTGGATCTCGATGCTCCCCACGGCCGCGACCGGCTCGGACCGTCGCCCGCGTGACGTTTTGCCCTCCGGATGGTTGTACCCGCAAAGGACAACCGTTCAAGGGAGTGTGTCGCATGCGTGGAATCGTTTTGGCCACCGCCACTGTGTTGGCCCTGACCTCGCCGGTGCTGGCCCAATCGCAGAACAACAACAGCGGGTGGGGTGGGGCGCTCGACCAGTTGAACAAGGCGGTCAACCCGAACAGCTACCCCCAGGACCAGGACGGCAACCGGACCGACCGCCGCTACGAAGGGTCGTCGGGGGACAGCCGCACCACCGCTTCCGCCGGGCCGTACCGCCGCTACTCCGACCGCGACCTGCGCGACCAGTACGACCGGCTGGTCGACGAGCAGCGCCAGATGCAGCGCGACCGCCGTTCGATGGAGGAAGAGTTGGAACGGCGCGGCCTGCGCCGCTGACCGGCAGGGAACAAAGATCGGGCGGAGGGTCAGGCCGGGCGGTGGCAGCGCGCCATGTCCCCGGCCGGCCCCATCGCCTCGCAGATGTAGCCGTTGGAGAACTTGAAGCGGAGCGGGCCGGTCTTGCGCACGCTGACGACCGGCTTGCCGCCACCGTCCTCGAAGGCCACCCAGGCGGTGGAATCGAAGCGGGTCTTCATGCCGTTGCTCAACGTGACCCGGCCCTGGTTGTCCTTGCGCACCACGATGCCGGTGTTGAACAGGAGATGCGGCCCGTCGTTCTGGGCGGCGAGGCCGTTGGTGCAGTTCACGCCCTCGGGCTGGACGGCCACGCACTCGTAGGGGCGCGGCTGTTGGGCGCTGAGGACCATCGCGTAGATGGCGATTTCCAGGACATTCATCGGCATGGCACGGCACCCGTCAAGGCAAGGGGTCGTTTCTATCTAGAGACGGCCCGGTTACCAAAAAGATAATAAGGCGCCCCGCTCTCATTCTTGCGCCGTGCGACGGGTGCGGCCCCCCATCCCTGGACAGGGCGGCGCGGCACCGGTAGAAGCGGAGGGGAACAGGCAAAAGACGGGCGCTTTCCCATGACGTTTCAACAGCGTTTGATCCTGCTGGTCAGCGGGCTTGTGGTTCTGGCGGTGCTCGCGGTCACCGCCGTGCTGGCCTGGACGACGCATGGCGCCCTGTCGTCGCGCACCGAGACCGACGCCCGCATGGCCGCCGGCCTGCTGGCCCGCGCCGCCGCCCAGGCGCGCGACATCCCGCAGGAGGTGGAGGCGCTGCTGGGCGAACGGCTGCTGTCCGAAGCGACCCTGACCGCGCATCTGGTGGCGCTCGCCGAGACGGCCAAGCTGGCGCCCAAGCCGATCAACGAGCGCCTCAAGCAGATCGCCGATCAGGGCGGGCCGGAGGAGATGTGGGTCACCGACAACCGGGGCCGCGCCTATCTCCACAATCTTGCCGGCCCCGACCCGCTGTTCGGCCAGGATTCCAAGACCGCCCCCCGCCACGCCGCCTACACCGGGCTGCTGAACCGGTCGCCGGCCTCGCTGGTGTCGGAGGCGGCGGTCGAGGGCGGCAAGCTGATGAAGTTCGCCGGCGTTGCCGGCGTGGACCGGCCGCGCATCGTCCAGGTCGGCGCGGATGTGCGGCGGTTGGCCGACATCGCCAAGAAGGCCGGGGCCGACGGGCTGATCGACGCGATGCTGGCGACCCGAGCGGTGGAAGCGGCGTGGCTGCTCGACCGCGAGGGCCGGGTGGTGGCGCGCGGAGCGGTGATCGGCGAGTCCGGGGGCGGCCCGCTGTCGGAGTTCGGGACCGAGGCCGCCAAGGCGGTCGCCACGGCCGGCGGCGACCTGCGGGTGGTGGCCGACGGCGACAACCTGCTGGGGCTTGCGCCGATCCGCGTCGCCGCTGGGGCGGCAAACGGGCAGGGCACCCCGGCTGTGGCGGTTGTCCGCCTGTCGGGCAACGAGCCGGCGGTTCTGCTGCACCGCCAGTTGAAGATCGCCGGGCTGCTGGGCGTCCTCGTGCTCGGCATCGGGGGCTACGCCGCGATCCGCTTCGCACGCAACCAGATGGACCCGGTCGAACGGTTGAGCGAAGCCGTCAAGGCGGTGGAGGCTGGGCGTTTCAATCCTTTCACCCTCAACGAGGCGACCGCGCGCGACGACGAGTTCGGCCGCCTGTCGCGTGTCTTCCGCAGCATGGCGATGGAGGCCACCGCCCGCGAGGAGACGCTGGACTCCCAGCTTCTTCTGCGCAATGTGGAGTTGGAGAGCAAGACCGAAAAGCTCGCTGTCGCCGAGCACATTTTGGAAGAGGAGCAACGGGTCGCTCGCGACGTGCAGGCCAACCTGCTGCCGCGCCAGCTTCCCGCCGGGCGCGACAGCCAGTTCTTCGGCGCGCTGGTCCCCGCCCACGCGGTCAGCGGCGACTTCTACGATGTGATCGAGCTGGACGAGACCACCACGCTGCTGGTCGCCGCTGGGGTGTCGGGCGGCGGCGTGCCGGCGGCCTTCCTGATGCTGATGGTGCGCGGCGCCATCCGCGAGTTGGCGCGTCCGGGGATCAGCCCCGCTACGATCCTGGCCGGCGCCAACGACCGGCTGTGCGACGAAAGCCCCTTCAACGGTTTCGCCACCGCCTTCGTCGCCGTCTACGACCGGACGAGCGGCAGCCTGCGCCACGCCGCCGCCGGGCATCGTGGCGCCTGCCGCGTCCAGTCCGACGGCACGGTGGAACCGCTGACCGAGACCGGCGGCCCGGCGCTGGGCGTCCGCAAGGGCGCGCCCTACGCCGAAGGCACGGCGACGCTCCAGCAGGACGATTCGTTGTTCCTGTGCACCGAGGGCGTGTTGCGTTCCGCCGACG
The DNA here is from genome assembly GCF_003989665.1 of Azospirillum doebereinerae. GTDB lineage: Bacteria > Pseudomonadota > Alphaproteobacteria > Azospirillales > Azospirillaceae > Azospirillum > Azospirillum doebereinerae. Next base: position 189,559 of record NZ_RZIJ01000015.1, read on the forward strand.
CCCAGCGCGTGCCCTTCGGCGAGGAGCGCCTGATCGCCCTGCTGCAGCAGAGCCGGGGCATGTCGGCCCGTGACCGCGCCGAGCTGGTGCTGCGCTCGGTCCAGGCCCATGCCGGGCCGGAGGGCGTGGCCGGCGACCTCGTCTGCCTCGTGCTGCGGCGTCTGCTGCCGGTGGCCGAGACGGCGGAGGCGGTTTGACAGGATTGCGGACGCCTCTGTTGTTGGCCCCCTCCCTAGCCCTCCCCCGCGTTGCGGGAGAGGGGACTGCCGCCGCCCTTTGACAAGCATCCGATGCCCTCTCCCGCCAAAGGCGGGGGAGGGATAGGGAGGGGGCAAGCGGGGCGGAACTCAACCGCCCTTCGTCTTGCGCCGCCGCGCGCCCTCGCTTTCCCGAGCGGCGCTTTCCCGCGCCAGCCTTTCGCGCAGGAAGGCGAGCACGGCGACCTCCTCGGCGTCCAGGCCGGACAACTGGTCGCGCAGTTCCGCCTCCACCTCGGTCTTCAGCGCCGTCAGCAGGTTGCCCTCCAGATAGGCGCCCAGGATTTCCGGGTGGACGTAGCTCTTGCGGCAGACGGCCGGCGTGTTGCCCAGACGGGCGGCCACCTGCTCGATGGCGCGGGTGACGTTGCGCTTGGCGGCGGCGGCGCTGTCGAAGCTCTCGAACTCGGTCAGCGCCATCGCCGCCAGCACGGTGCCGGCCCAGGTGCGGAAGTCCTTGGCGGTGAAGTCCTCGCCGGTCGCCGCGCGCAGGTAGGCGTTCACGTCGCCCGAGGTCACCGCGTGGCGGCCGCCGTCCTTGTCGACGTATTGGAACAGCTCGTCCCCCGGCACGTCGCGGCAGGCGCGGACCACGCGGGCGAGCCGCCGGTCGCGCAAGGTTACGTTCCACGCCTTACCGGACTTCCCCTTGAACGAGAAGCGAAGTTCGGACCCGTCGATCTCCGTGTGGCCGTCGCGCAGGGTGGTCAGGCCGTAGCTCTGGTTCTCGCGCGCGTAGCTTTCGTTGCCGACGCGGATCAGGGTGGTTTCCAGCAGCCGCACCACGGCGGCCAGCACCTTCTCGCGCGGCAGGCCGCGTAAGCCCAGATCGCCGTTCACCTTTTCGCGCAGGCCGGGCAGGGCGCGGCAGAACTCCAGCATGCGGCCGAATTTCGTGCCTTCGCGCAGTTCGGTCCAGCGCGGGTGGTAGCGGTACTGCTTGCGCCCGCGCGCGTCGCGTCCGGTGGCCTGGAGATGGCCGTCCGGGTCGGCGCAGATCCAGACGTCCCGGTAGGCCGGGGGGATCGCCAGCCGCGCGATGCGGGTCAGCGTGTCCTCCTCGGTGACCGGCGCCTTGTCGGGCCAGCGGTAGGAAAAGCCCTTGCCGGCCCGGCGGCGGCGGATGCCGGGTTCGTCGTCCGACACGTGGATCAGCCCGGCGTAGGCGGCCTCCTCTTGCGGAGACGGTCCTTGCGGGGGAAGGGGGGAGGGGGTTGCGGTGTCCATCGCCAAGACAAACGCTTGGCGGGGCGGTTGGTTGCCGCCCCTTTGTCTCTCGTCCCGATCAGCCGATCGTGTGTTCGAGCAGGATCTTCGCGCCCAGCCCGATCAGCACCAGCCCGCCGGCCATTTCCGCCCAGCGGCCGAGCTTGGTGCCGGCGGCGCGCCCGATCAGGACGCCGCCGAAGGCGACGGCGAAGGTCACGGCGCCGATCAGCGCCGCCGTCGTCACCATGTCCACGTCGACCAGCGCCAGACCGGCGCCGACCGCCGCCGCGTCGATGCTGGTGGCGACCGCCGTGGTCATCAGCGCCAGCCATTCGCCGCGCGCCGAGCGGACCGGGCCGCAATCCTCGTCCGCCTCCTCGCCGTCCATGATGGCGTTGCGGAGCATCGCCCCGCCGACCGCCAGCAGCAGGCCGAAGGCGATCCAATGGTCCACCGCCTCGACCAGGCTGGCGAAGGCGATGCCGATGCCCCAGCCGATCAATGGCATGGCGCATTGGGCGACGCCGAAGGCCGCGCCGACGCGCACCGCTTCGGGCAGGCCCGGACGGCGCGAGCAGGCGCCGCGCCCCAAGGCGGCGGCGAAGGAATCCATGGAAAGGCTGAAGGCGAGCGCCAGGGAGGTCCCGATCATCGACATATCCTTGGCCAACCGGATTTCAGTGGATACAGACGGACTCCGGTTGGCGGGGAGATGTCTGTTCCACTGGTCTCGCCTGGCCGGTCCGAAGACCACTGTCCGTGCCATGGCGGTCCAGCCCGAAGGCCCAACCGTCCAAGTCTGTTGACACGAACCCCTCACCGATGCCGGAGGGTGGCTACTCCCCAATGACGCGCAAACACCTACAGGCGGTTGGGGTTAGGGTCAAGGATTTTGGCGCTCCTGCGCTTTTCTGCCGCGCAGGTAGGTCGCCGCGACCGCCCGGTCGTCACCGAGCGTCATCAGGATGAACAGCTCCTCCTCCAGATCGCCGCCCACCGTCTGCATGCGATGCCGCATGGCCGGGGTGGCGCGCGGGTCGAGCACCACCAGATCGGCCCAGCGGCCCGGCTCCAGCATCCCAATCTCGCTTTCCAACCCCAGCGCCGCCGCGTTGCCGCGCGTCATCAGGTCGAAGGCGGCCAGAGCGGACAGGTTCTGGCGGTTCAGCTGCAGCACCTTGTAGGCCTCCCCCGCCGTGCGCAGCATGGAGTAGCTGGTGCCGCCGCCGACGTCGGTCGCCAGCCCGATCCGCACCGGCCGGTCTTCCCGCGCCAAGGCCGCCCGATCGAACAGCCCGCTGCCGATGAACAGGTTGGAGGTCGGGCAGAAGACCGCGACCGACCCGCTGTCCGACAGGCGGAGCATCTCCTCCTCCGACAGGTGGATGCAATGGCCGAACAGCGAGGTCGGCCCCAGCAGACCGAAGCGGTCGTACACGTCGGTGTAGTCGCGGGCCGCCGGGAACAGGCGGCGGACGGTGGCGATCTCCTCGGCGTTCTCCGACAGGTGGGTCTGCATGTGGATGCCGGGATGCTCGCGCAGCAGGGCGCCCGCCGCCTCCAACTGCGCCTGGGTCGAGGTGATGGCGAAGCGCGGCGTCACCGCGTAGCGCTGCCGTCCGCGCCCGTGCCAGCGCTCGATCAGCGCTTTGCTGTCGGCGTAGCCGCTTTCCGCGCTGTCGGTCAGGGCGGCGGGGGCATGGCGGTCCATCATGACCTTGCCGGCGATCATGCCGGCGCCGCGCCGCTCGGCCTCCGCGAACAGGGCGTCCACCGATTGCGGGTGGACGGAGCCGTAGGCGACCGCCGTCGTCGTGCCGTTGCGCAGCAACTCGTCGAGGAAGAAGGCGGCGCCGGCCGCCGCGTGGGCCGGGTCGGCGTATTTCTGCTCCTCGACGAAGGTATATTTTTCCAGCCAATCGAGCAGCCGCGCGCCGTAGGACGCGATGACCTGGGTCTGGGGCAGGTGGATGTGGGTGTCGATGAAGCCGGGCAGGATCAGCCCGTCCGGGTGGTGGTCGACCGCCACGCCCTCGGGCAGTTGGCCGCACAGGTCGGCGTAATCGCCGACGGCGGCGATGCGGCCGTTCTCGACCAGGACCAGCCCGTCCGCGAGGTAGCGGTGGCTGCCGCCGTCGCCCGGCCCGGCCGGCGCGTGGCGGAAGCTGAGCAGACGGCCACGGATCGCGGTCACGGTCTTGTCGGAAGGGCTGGTCATCAGGCGGTCGGCTCCGTTGTCGTCAGCGCGCGGTGTCGCCCGACCATGCGGCCAGGATGGCGCGCTCGTCCGGTGTGATCTGCGTGACGTTGGCGGGGGGCATGGCGCGGCTCAGGCCGGCGTGCAAGCGGATTTCGGTGGCGTGGCGGCGGATCGCCGCTTCGCTGTCCAGCACCACCCCGCGCGGCGGCGTGGCGATGCCGTCCCACACCGGCTCGGCGGCGTGGCACATGCTGCAGCGGGACAGCACGATCTCCTCCACCTGGTTGAAGCTGACCTTGGTCGGCGGCGCGAGGGAGGCGGCGGAACCGGCGGGGAGGGCGGGGCCGAAGGCGCTGAGCCACACGGCGACCAGCATGCCGGCGACGGCGACGCCCCAGGTCCACCAGGGCGAGCCCTTGCCGGCGTGCTGGCTGTTGAAGAAGTGGCGGATCGCCGTGCCGACCACCAGAACCAGCGCGACCATCACCCAGTTGTAGCGGGTCGAGGTGACCAGCGGGTAATGGTTGGCGATCATCAGGAAGACCACCGGCAGGGTCAGGTAGTTGTTGTGCAGCGAGCGCTGCTTGGCCTGTCTGCCGAGCGACGGGTCGGGCGTCTCGCCGCGCAGCATGGCGGCGACGGTCTTGCGCTGGTTGGGGATGATGAGCAGGAAGACGTTGGCCGCCATCATGGTGGCCATCAGGGCGCCGATCTGCAGCATGGCGCCGCGCCCGCTGAAGATCCGCGTCATCGCCCAGGCCGTCGCCACCAGCAGGATGAAGCCCGCCACGGCGAGCGCCGCGTCGTTGCGGCCCAACGGCGACTTGCACATGCGGTCATAGGCGACCCATCCCAGCGCCAGCGCGCCGACGCTGACGGCGACGGCCTGCCAGGGCGCCAGCGCCATCACATCCTGGTCGATCAGGAACAGGTCGGCGCCCCGGTAGTACAGCACGCACATCAGGAAGAAGCCGCTGATCCAGGTGGCGTAGGATTCCCACTTGAACCAGGTCAGATCCTCCGGCAGCTGCGGCGGTGCGACCATGTATTTGGTCATGTGGTAGAAGCCGCCGCCGTGGATCTGCCACGCGTCGCCCGCCGTGCCGGCCGGCGCGCCCGCTCGGCGGCGCAGCGAGGCGTCGAGATGGATGAAGTAGAAGGACGATCCGATCCAGGCGATGGCGGTGATGACGTGAAGCCACCGCGCCACCGTGTTGATCCACTCCCACAGGATGGGTTCCATCGCTCTCTCGCTCTCCCCTTGGATCGGACATGGGTCCGCTCGTCGGTCCAGAGTAAGGCCGGAAGCGAGGCCGGGGAAACGGGCAGCCGCTTCCCAACAGCTTCAAAGAATGGCGAAGAATGGAAAGGGGAGGGCTTTCATCCTTCACGGGCGCGGCGTTCGGCGAGAGCGAGCAGATCCCGCCGCAGCCGTTCCACCGGCCCCGTCCAGTCGCCCGCCTCCGTCTGGCGGTAGAGGGTCGCGGTCGGGTACCAGGGCGAATCGGTCCGCGCCCGCAACCAGCGCCATTCCGCCCCCTGGTCGAGCAGCACGGCCAGCGGACGCCCCAGCGCGCCCGCCAGATGCGTGACCGACGTGCAGGGGCTGACCACCACGTCGAGTCCGGCGATGATGGCGGCGGTGTCGGCGAAATCCCTCACCTCCGCGCCCCAATCCACGAGAGACGGGACGGGGATGCCCTTCAGATCGTCCCGGCCCTGTCCGACCTGCAAGCCGACCGTCGTGGTCCCCGGAAGGCCGATCAGCGGCAGCACGGACCGCAGGCGCGGCGACCGCTGGGGGGCGTAGACCTGCACCGACCCCGCCCAGACGAGGCCGACCTTCAGCCCTGGCAATTCGGCCAGCCGGCCTGCCCAGCGCCGGCTCCGTTCCTCCGGCGGCACGAGGTAGGGCACCGTGGCTGGAACGCTGTCCAACTCGGTCCCCATCGCGTGGATCAGGCTCATCACGTCGATGTGGAGGTCGTGGACGGGCAGGGGGCCGTCGGCATCATGGATTTGATCCGCCACGCCGGAGGCACGGAACAGCTCTAGAAGGGTGCCGGGGCCATGGAAGACCACGCGCATGCCGGCGGCGCGCAGAGACGGCGCGTAGCGGATGAACTGAAAAGCGTCGCCCAACCCCCGGTCCGCGTGGACCAGCAGCGTCGCGCCCGGTCGGATCCGCCCGTCCCAGACCGGCCGGTCGAAGCGCCGGGGCGACTGGAAGGCGGGGAGTCGCAGCCGCCATTCGTAGGAGGCCGCGCCCTCCCGCAGACGCCCGTCCAGCATCCGCGCGGTGCCCAGCCCGACATGCGCCTCGGCCAGATCGGGCCGCAGGCGGATGGCGCGGCGAAAGGCCGCCTCGGTGTCGTCCGCGTGTTGGTTCAACCGGGCGAAACCGAAATTCGCCCAGGCTTCGGCACGGTCGGGCGTCAGCGCCATGGCCTTGCGCAGAACGGCCGCCGCCTCGCCATGCCGGCGGCGGTGGATCAGCGCCCCGCCGAGCGCGTCGAGAGCGGCGGCCTCGCCGGGCTGGAGGCGCAGAGCGGCCCGCGCCTCCCGCTCCGCCTCGTCCGGACGTCCGGCGTCGAGCAGGGCGTTGGCCAAGCCCGCGCGGGCGACCGCCGTGCCGCGCAGGACGGCCAAGCGGTGGAACGCGGACACGACCTCCCCGGCCGGTAGCCCCGCCTCCGGCTTGCGCCGCGCCTCGGCCATGTTGTTGATGGCGCGCCCATGGTCGGGCGTCAGCAGCAGCGCCAAGCGGTAGGCGGCTTCCGACGCCCGAGGCCCCCGCAGGCTCAGCCGCAAATCCGCCAGATCGCAGGCAAGATCGGTGGACAGCGCGCCGCGGCGGACCGCGTCCTCCAGCACCCGGACCGCGTCGGCCGGGCGGCCCAGCCGGCGCAGCGACTCGGCCCGGCTTCGCGGGTAGGCCGGGTTGCCGGGCGCGTGGGCCTCCGCGTGGCGGAAGGCGGCTTCGGCCCGCAACGCGTCCCCGGCGGTGATGCGGGCGACGCCGAGAATGTTCCACGCCTCGTCCCGCTCCGGCGCCAAAGCGACCGCCTGTTCCAGCCGGGCTTGCGCCTGGAACACGTCGCGCCGCTGCAACGCCGCCGCTCCGGCGTGCATCAGGTCGAGAACGGAAGCCACATCCAAATCCTTCGTCGCTGCACGGCAAGGGCGATGATCCCCGAGCATTTTGGCACGCAGTGGACGATTCCCCCATGGGATTCCATCCATGGGCCTTGTCCCCGTATGGTTGCGCTGGACAGAGTATCGCACCGGCGCTATACCGTCCCGGTAAAGTAAGTAAGCACTCACTTATTAGGATGGACCAACCCACGGATGGCACCCCGCCTCGACAGCGCCGCTCGCCGGAAGGCGATTCTCGACGCCGCCCTGCCGCTGTTCGCGCGCAAGGGCTTCGCCGCGACGACGACCAAGGAGATCGCGCAGGCCGCCGGCGTGTCCGAGGGACTGATCTTCAAGCATTTCCCGTCCAAGGTCTCGCTCTACGAGGCGATCGTCCTGACCTGCATCGACGAGGATCCGGACTACGCCCAACTGCTGACCCTGCCGCCGTCCACCGCCACGCTGGTGCGGATCGTCCAGGCGCTGGTCCTCTATTTCGTCATCGAGATGCCGGCCAGCGAGGAGGAGCGGGCGCGCCACCGACTCGCCCTCATCAGCCTGCTGGAGGACGGGGAGTTCCTGCGCCACGTCTACGATGGCCTGCGCGTGCGCTTCCTGCCGACCTTCACCGCCGCCTTCGACGCGGCGGCGGCGGCGGGCGATCTGGTCGCCGGGCCGGTGGAGGCCGAGAACGGGCTGTGGATGGCCGACCACCTGTGCACCACCATGGCGTGGGTCTGCCTGTCCGGCCAATCGGTCGTCCCTTACCCTTGCGGGCGGGAGGATCTGGCGCGCCAGACCATCTGGTTCATCCTGCGCGGCCTCGGCCTGCGCGACGACGTCATCGCCGCCCATGAACGGACTGCCCGTTTTCCCCATGTGCCCTTCGATCCGAATCCGTTATCCCAAACAGAACTTGACTATCCGGAGTAGCCGATCGTGACCCTGGACAACACTCCCAAGACCGAAACGTCGTTCGGCCATCCAGCGGCCGCTCCGGGCCACGGGCAGGTTCCGCCGCCGCCGCCCCGCCGCCCGGTCACCCGTGGCAAGCTGGTGTTCCGTCTCGTCATCGTCGTGGTGATCCTGGCCCTGCTGGGCGGGGCTCTCTACGGCTTCAACACCTTCCGGGCGAAGGCGATCTCCGACTTCTTCGCCAACAACAAGCCGCCGCCGACCCCGGTGGCGCTCGCCGAGGCGACGGTCCAGTCAGTGCCGAAATACCTCAGCGCCATCGGCACGATGGTCGCCGCCCGGCAGGTGACGGTGGCCCCCGAGTTGGCCGGCCGCGTCATGCAGATCCCGTTCGAATCGGGCGCGCGGGTCAAGGCCGGCGACCCGCTGGTGCAGTTGAACGACGCGACCGAACAGGCCGACCTGCTGGCGCTGCGCGCCCAGGCCCGTCTGGCCGAGCTGAACCTGGAACGCTACCGCGACCTGCGCCGCAGCCAGGCGACGCCGCAGAGCAACGTCGACCAGTACCAGGCCCAGCTCGACGAGAACAACGCCAACATCAAGCGCACCCTGGCGCTGATCGGGCAGAAGCTGATCAAGGCGCCCTTCGACGGCGACCTCGGCATCCGCCAGATCAACGTCGGCGACTACGTCAACACCGGCGCCACCCTGGTGACGCTGACCGACCTGTCGCAGCTCTACGTCAACTTCTCGCTGCCCGAACAGACGCTGACCAAGCTGTCGGTCGGGCAGAAGGTGCTGATCAACGCCGACGCCCATCCGGGCCGCGACTTCGAGGCGACGATCACCACCATCGAGCCGCAGGTCACCGCCGACACCCGCGCCATCAAGGTGCAGGCGACGCTGGACAACCGCGAGCGCGCCCTGCGTCCGGGCATGTTCGCCAACGTCCGCGTCGTGCTGCCGCCGCAGCCCAACACGCTGACCGTCCCGGAGACCGCGGTGGACTACACCGTCTACGGCGACAGCGTCTTCGTCGCGACCAACGAGAAGACCCAGGACGGCAAGGACCAGCTCACCGTCAAGCGCACGCCGGTCAAGGTCGGCGACCGCACGCAGAACCGGGTGGAGATCCGCGACGGGCTGAAGGCGGGCGACCGCGTGGTGGTCTCGGGCCAGTTGAAGCTGGCCAACGGCGCGGCGGTGGTCCCGGCGGAGACCAACCCGCTGACTCCGCCGCAGACCCTGCCGCAGAACTGAGGCCGGCCCCATGAACATCACCGACATCTTCATCCGCCGGCCGATCCTGTCCGTCGTGGTCAGCCTGCTGATCCTGCTGATCGGCCTGCGGGCGCTGCTGGAAATGCCGATCCGGCAGTACCCGCAGCTCCAGAACACGGTCATCACCGTGACCACCGCCTATCCCGGCGCCTCGCCCGACCTGATGCAGGGCTTCATCGCCACGCCGATCGAGCAGGCGGTGTCGTCGGCCGAGGGCATCGACTACCTGACCTCCTCCTCGACCCAGGGGCAGAGCGTCGTCACCGCCTACATCCGGCTGAACTTCGACCCCAACGTCGCGATGACCGACGTGATGGCGAAGGTCCAGCAGGTGAAGTACCAGCTTCCCCGCGAGGCCAACGACCCGGTCATCCTCAAATCGACCGGCGAGACGACCTCGATCCTCTACATGGGCTTCTCCAGCCCGGAGCTGTCCGGGGCGGCGATCTCCGACTACCTGACCCGCGTCGTCCAGCCCAACCTGTCGACGGTGGAGGGCGTGGCGCGCGCCCAGATCCTGGGCGGCCAGACCTTCGCCATGCGGCTGTGGCTGGATCCGGTGAAGATGGCGGCGCGCAACATCGCGCCGGCCGAGGTGTCGGCGGCCATCACGGCGAACAACTACCAGTCGGCGCCGGGCCAGACCAAGGGCGTCTTCGTCGTCACCAACATCACCGCCAACACCGGCCTGACCGACGTCGAGCAGTTCCGCGACATGGTGGTGAAGGCCAAGGACGGCGCGCTGGTCCGCCTGCGCGACATCGGCACCGTCGAGCTGGGCGCCCAGAGCTTCAACGCCAGCGTGGCGATGAACGGCCAGCAGGCCATCTTCATCGGCGTCGATTCGACGCCGACCGGCAACCCGCTGAACATCGTCGCCGACATCCGCAAGATGGAGCCGGAGCTGCGGCGCAACCTGCCGCCCAACATGGTGATGGAGATCGTCTACGACAGCACGCGCTTCATCCAATCCTCGATCGACGAGGTGGTGAAGACGCTGGTCGAGGCGGTCGCCATCGTCATCGTCGTCATCTTCCTGTTCCTGGGGTCCTTCCGGTCGGTGCTGATCCCGGTGGTGACGATCCCGCTCTCCATCGTCGGCGCCTGCACCTTCATGCTGGCGATGGGCTTCTCGCTGAACCTGCTGACCCTGCTGGCGATGGTGCTCGCCATCGGCCTCGTGGTGGACGACGCCATCGTCGTGGTGGAGAACGTCCATAGACACCTGGAGGAGGGGAAATCGCCCGTCGTCGCCGCCATCATCGGGGCGCGCGAGATCGTCGGGCCGGTCATCTCGATGACCATCACGCTGGCCGCCGTCTACGCCCCCATCGGTTTCCTTGGCGGGTTGACCGGCGCGCTGTTCCGCGAGTTCGCCTTCACGCTCGCCGCGTCGGTGATCGTGTCGGGGGTGGTGGCGCTGACCCTGTCGCCGATGATGTGCTCGGTCATCCTGAAGGGCACCGGCAGCCAGGGGCGCTTCGCGGCCTTCCTCGACCGCCAGTTCGACCGGCTGGCCGGCTGGTACATCCGCCGCCTGACCGGCATGCTGGACTACCGCGCCGCGACGCTGCTGTTCGCCTTCGGCATCCTGCTGAGCGTCGGCTACCTCTTCGCCAACACCATGTCGGAACTGGCGCCGGAGGAGGACCAGGGCATCCTCTTCGGCATCTCCAAGGGGCCGCAATCGGCCAACCTCGACTACATCGACAGCTTCGGCAAGCAGATCGACGAGACCTTCAAGTCCTTCCCGGAGACCGACACCCGCTTCGTGCTGACCGGCATGCCGACGCTCAACCAGGGCTTCGCCGGCATGATCCTGAAGCCGTGGGACGAGCGCACCCGCTCGGCCAAGGAACTCCAGCCGCTGGCCCAGGCGGAGCTGGGGAAGGTCACCGGCCTCAACGTCTTCCTAGTGTCGCCGCCGGCCCTGCCGGGCTCCACCGGCGGCCTGCCGGTGCAGATGGTGATCTCCAGCTCCGGCGACTACCGCACCATCTTCGACGCGATGGAGCGCATCAAGGAGGCCGCGAACAAGAGCGGCATGTTCATCGTCACCGACAGCGACCTGCAATACGACAGCCCGGTGATCCGGCTGAAGATCGACCGCGCCAAGGCGGCCGATCTGGGCCTGACCATGCAGTCGGTGGCCAACACGCTGGCGGTGCTGGTCGGCGGCAACTACGTCAACCGCTTCAACCTGAACGGCCGTTCCTACGAGGTCATTCCCCAGGTGCCGCGCGCCCAGCGCCTGACGCCGGAGGATCTGGCCCAGTTTTACGTTGCCACCGGCACCGGCGCGCAGGTTCCGCTGTCCACCGTGGTCTCTATCGAGACGGCGACCGAGCCGAACGCGCTGAACAAGTACAACCAGCTTCCCTCGGCCACCTTCTCGGCCGTGCCGATGCCGGGCGTCACCATCGGGCAGGCCGTGGACTTCCTGGAGGAGCAGGCGCGCGCCCAACTGCCGGCCGGCTTCAACCACTCCTACCTGTCGGAATCGCGGCAATACGTGACCGAGGGCAACCAGCTGATGGTGACCTTTGTCTTCGCGCTGATCGTGATCTATCTGGTGCTGGCGGCGCAGTTCGAATCGCTGCGCGATCCGCTGGTGATCCTGATCTCGGTGCCGATGTCAATCTGCGGGGCGCTGCTGCCGCTGTTCTTCGGCCTCTCGACCATGAACATCTACACCCAGGTCGGTCTCGTCACCCTGATCGGCCTGATCAGCAAGCACGGCATCCTGCTGGTGGAGTTCGCCCGTGAGATGCAGATCCACGAGGGCGTCGACCGCCGCACCGCCATCGAGCACGCCGCCCGCGTGCGCCTGCGTCCCATTCTGATGACGACGGCGGCGATGGTGGTGGGTCTGGTGCCGCTGCTGACCGCCGCCGGCGCCGGCGCGGCCAGCCGCTTCTCCATCGGTCTGGTGATCGTCGCCGGCATGCTGATCGGCACGCTGTTCACGCTGTTCGTCCTGCCGGCGGTCTACACGGTCCTCGCCAAGGACCACCACGCGGCCGCCAACTCCAAGCGCGCCGGGGAGATCGCCACGCTGTCGTCGTAAGAGGAACAACACGTATACAGAAAAGCTCTCCACCGCCCAGATAGGGCGGGGAGGGCTTTTTTGCTTATGCGACGTCGCATTGTCGTCGCTGTGCTGAGGGGCAGCAGCGCGCAGGCTGCCGGTCCGGCCTCCTCAGACGCTGATGGTGATCACCATACGCAAAGAGGATGGAGCCCACCCTCGAAAGATTCAAGCTGAAGTGCGACACGTGCTTTTATGATAGGTCTACAGTCCTTTTTTTGCGTAAGGTCGTCCCGGT
>NZ_RZIJ01000016.1 GCF_003989665.1 Azospirillum doebereinerae
TCGACCAAAGCCGATCCGGGACGAGGGGGCGTGCCATAGCCCCTTAACAGCCAAAACACCCTTTTGTTAGGTGCTCTAAGGGACCATTTTATGGTTCCAGTGAGACACTTTATGATTCCAGTTTTTCCATATTTCTCAATAAAATCAATAAGTTCATCGTACAATTTATGGTTCCTTGCAGATCTGGATGCATTCTCCCGGCAGCGCCAACGTCCGCAGCATCCGCGCCAAGCTCGATCTGACCCAAGTCAGATTCGCCGCCCGCTTCGGCTTCGCGATTGCTAACCCTGGGCCCGGCCGGGGGGTGCGGTTATCGACGATGATCTCGGCTGCTCCGATGGATCCATCGCCGGACGACTTGGCTTTCAGCGGCTGATGGCCAAGGTCGGGCTCGGGCATACTGGAACTTCGGCCAATCAATCAGCAGGGCAGAAGTCCGTCCCCAGCCAAGCTGCGCACCGAAGTCGGTCACAGCGTGCTTTTGCCCGGTTTCCGGATCGTCCGGATCGTCGTCATCAAATCCGAAGTAATTTTTGGCCAACGTATGTTGTTGATTCTCCAGCCCAAGGCGGTCTGGATCATGGAAAACTCAATTTTTGATTTTGGTCCGATCAGGTCGTTGATGCCTTCAGCCAGAACGCTGGCTCTTTGAGAGTCCAGCATTTCAATGGAAAAGGTGGGGATTTTCCTCAACTCCCAATCTTGCCCGGCAATGAAAAAATTGAAATCGAAAGTCCCGACATCCCCTTTGTTGTTTTCAGCATCCCATTGAAGCGCCTTGACAATGTCTTCGGAAAAGACCTCGCGCATATCCGAAAGCCGATTGAATTGCGGATATGGCTCCTTGTCGGATGATTCGACGTAGGTGGCGTAGATCTTACGGAAAAGCTGCTCAATGGCGGGATCCGGTGGAATCTGGCAAAAGGATTTGGCGAATTGGGCCAACGTCACCGGCCTCCGGCGGCATTGTGACTCGCACATCTTTTCAAAGATCACTCCACGCGCCGGCCAAGTGTCCTGGATCCACTGGAGATCCCGCGAGCCGGCATTGGACATCGCGCCGGTGGCATCCGCGCAGGCCTTGCTGGGGGCGCACTCCCGTTCAATCAGGCCGTGATAGCTTCTGCAGGTCTCGTCGGACAATTTCGTCATGGGGATTGGCTCCGACGCTTTGCGCAGCACACCGTCCTGGAACATCCACACGGAGGAGCGTCCATTCTCATTGGCGCCGTTGAGATGGATGGCCTGACCGATGGCCTTGGGGACTTGGTTGTCCGGGGCGGAGACGCTTTCCGACCGTTTCGTCTGCCCATCGGGTTGGAACTGGACGAAGGTCCAGCCCTTCGAAACGCAGCCGGAACCGCCGCATTGCCCCCAGTAGGCCGCGATGACGCCGCCCGGCAACGCCCACGGCCCTTCCATCCCGTGGTTCTCCTCGTCCGCCGCCCCGACATCGGCGGCCATCGCTTCGAAATCGGCGCCGCTTGGCAGCCACAGCATCCCGCGCGAAGCGGCGTCGGGCTTGGCAACCGGTTCCGCCGGCGGAGAAGGCTGGACCGGCACGGCTGTCAACTCCGGCTCCATGCGCCCAGGCAGACCGGAATACAGAGCGCCACCACCGACCAGCGCGCCGATGACGGCGGCAACACCCACGGTGGCGAGCCCGCGCAACCGGGACCTCGCGGCTGTCCCGCCGCTCGCGGCCTTCGTGTCGACTCCACGACCGGGTACCTGGATCGTGTCACAGGGATTCCAGGTGAACGCCGAGGGATCCCATGTCTCGACGATCAATGTAAGGTCACCTTCTTGTCGGCTCAAGCGGCGGGCAAGGTCAGCCGCCTCCTCCAGCGCCGAAGCGCGGATGACAAGGTCGATTTTATCTTGCCAAATTCGAAGCTTGTATTTTGATTTTTCATTCACCACGATTTCCACCACTCACCAGGACGGCGACAAGTCGAGCCTATGGCCGGGTCAATGCCGATCAGAACCACCTTGGCAATCACTTTTTCACCCAACGCTGCCCGGCCAAGCACCGCCAAACCTTGCTCCCCTGGTCAGGTTGACGCGGCAGAAGCCGAGCCGGCACCATCGGAGCGACCACAGGGCGACTTGGTGCCTCATTTTCCCGGATGCGACAAGAATGCAAGGGCATCGGCACGCTGGTATTGTGATAATCACGATTGACGACCGCAAGCCGAGTGGCCGGCAGCGGCGCAAACCAGAGACCCAAGCGGACGCCATGCAGAACACGCCAGGGTCCGGTCGCCCCGCGCCGACCGAACTCGATGAGAGCGGATTGGCCGCCATGCTCCCCTGCGGTTTCCATCCGACATGACCCTTTCCGCGTCCCGCCGTTCCGCAAAGCCGTCCGCCGCGAGGCCGCGCAACATTCTCCATGGCCTTCTTCCGGTCATCCTTGCGGGTCTGTCACCGTCAAGCCTGCCGACGCCGGCCTGGGCGTCGCCACCCTTCCTGAAGGTCGCGGAAATAAGCCCCTTCGCTGGCGCCCTGACGGACCGCGAGGTCATCTCCCCCAAATCGGTGCTGTTCCACCCGGTCCTGCCGAAATTCTACATCAACGCCTTGGAGGCCGGGAAAACCCTGGTCTACGACGCCGCGACGCTGACCAAGACCGCCACGATCGCGCACAGCGCCGGCAACGACTTCGGAAAGCCGGTCGAAGGCTGGTTCACCCATGGCGGCAGGTATCTCTGGGTGACGTACTACCGCATGAACCGGGACACCCACGCGACGGGTCCGTCGATGTTCGTGCAGATCGACACGGAAACGGACCGGATCGTTCACAGCTTTCCCACCGGCAACATTCCAAAGGCGATTTCCGCTGATGCCGCGAGCAGCCAGCTTGCCGTGACCCTTTGGGGGGAGAACAAGGTCGAGCTTTACGACATCCGGGATCCTCTGGCCGTCCGCCGCATCGGAACCGTGGAGATCGGGCCGCCGCCAGCCGTCCGGCCGGGGAGCAACCGTGACCGGACCTGCGGCCTGTGCCTGCGCGGCACCGTCTTTCTTCCCGGGACGGATTACCTCGTCGTCGCCCGCATGGGTGGCGGCGGGCTTGCGGTCGTCGACGTGAAGACGCTGCGGCTGGTCAAGGTCATCACGCAGGTGCCGCCGACGCCGCGGCATCTGGTCGTCCACGGCGACTCCCTGTACATCAGCTCGAACGTCTCCGGCACCGTGTCGCGGATCGGGTTGCGGAATCTGGTGGCTCACATCGAGCAGAACAGCCCGCTCACCGTCGCGGCCTCGCATGTCGGCGGGGGCGCCCGCACCATCAAGGTCGCGGACGACAAGATCTATGTGGCTCTGCACGATTCCAAAATGATCGCGCGGATGAACCTCGACCTCACCGGCGTGGAATATGCCGGTGCGGCCCCCTATCCGGTCGGCCTCGACGTGAAGGGAGACCTTCTGCTGGTGTCCAGCCAGGGGATGAACGGTTTGGGCGGACACCGGGTCGGCGTTTACTCGCTGTCCGGCGCTCCCGGCCCATCGCAAAAAGCCTTCGCTCCGCCCGCCGCGCCGCCGGTCCAGCCGCCGGCCGCCCCGCAATGGCCCGAGCCGGCCGCATCGGCCGCGGCCGTGCGGATCGCGCCCGTGCCCGCTCCTGCTCCTGCTCCCGGCCGCGTTCCCGCGCCCGCGTCGGTGACGACCGCCGGCAGCCCCCCGGCGGGCGAGGCCTACTTCATCCACCTCGAATCCTACCGGGATCGGGTGCATGCGGAAACGGCTGTCCGCGCGCTCATGAAAACGCCCTTCGGCGCCAATGTCTTCAGCATCATGGGCGTGACCGACCCGAAGAGCGGGCAGAGCTGGCAGCGCGTGGTCATCCAAGGCTATCCGACCGCCGCCGCCGCCGAAGCGGTGTGCCGGCCGTTCCGCGCCGCCGGGCGCTATTGCCAGCCGATGCGGCGGTGAGCCGGCCCATCACCGTCCGACCGGCTGGCAATACGTCCAGGAACCGCGGATATCACCGCAGAAGCGCCTTGCGTCGTCCAGCGAACCGAAGCCGCCCGCCATCAACCGGACAACGGTCCCCTTCGCGCTGAGCTGGACCCGGCGCGCCGACAGGTCATGCCCGCGCAGCCAGGCCTTGTCGCGATTCTGGGCGATCACGCGATCCACGAAGCCGTCGTCGTTGTAGGAAGCCAGATGCACGAAGACGCCGCCATGGTCCCGGCGTGCCTGCGCCGTTGCGGCGGCGGGACGCTGCCGCCCCTCCTCCGGCCGAAGCCGCAGCGGGTGGCCGGGTTTTGCGGTGGCTGCGATGGGAGCGGCCTCCACGCGATCGGCCATGGGAGTGTGGGAGGCGGGGTCCGCCCCGGTGGCGGCCCCCTGGATCGGAGCCTGGGTGGGGGGCGGTGCCATGGCGATCTGTACGGCTCCGCCATTCCCGGCGATCAGGGTGCGCAAATGCTCGGCACGGGCCTCGGGAGCCGGGTGGCTGGCGAGCAGTTGCCGCATCATGTCCGGCGAACGGCCGTCCCCGAACTTGCGCAGGGCGCTGACCGCCGCTTCGGGCCGTGCCTTGGCCTGCACAGCGACATTGAGGCCGTATTCGTCGGACTCCGTTTCCTCCGCCTGGGAGAACTGGGCTTTGACGACCTCCTCCAGCAGGCCGCCCAACTGGCCGGCGGCGAGATTGCCGGCCTTGCCGCCCTGCGAGGCGACCGCCTGCCGGGCGCCGGATGTGGCGTAGGCGATCTGGAACTTCCGTTTCGCGTGGTTCTGCGCGACGTGCCCGATCTCGTGCCCGATGACGAACTTCAACTCGTCGTCGGTCATCGCGTCCATCAGTCCGGAATTCACGCGGACGCTGCCGTTCGGCATCGCGAAGGCGTTCATTTCCGGCTTCATGTAGACCATGAAGTTCAGCGAACGCCCGTTCACCGTCCGGTAGCTGCGCGTCAGATCCGCAAGACGTCTGGTGTAGGGGCTTTGCGGCGGCGCGATGCGGTTGGTCGCATCCAACTCGACGATGCCTTCCGCCGCCATCTGCGCCATGTCGTCGTCGCTCACCGTCGCGGCCTGCATGAAGGAGCCGGCAGCCGTTGAAAGCCCGTCCGTGAGGCAGCCGGAAAGAAGAAGGGATGAGCCGAGCAGCGCCGCAGCGACGGCAGGAAAGCGCATGGTCGTTCCTCGATTGTACGGGCGCCGTTGCAGGCCGGCCTTGACGCCTGGAGGTTGAATTTTTCTGGAGAAATCAAAAAAATCAATGGCAAAAGGATAATTCACCCTCAAAATGCGACTGTGGAATGCATGATCATTGAGATAAATCAAATTTCGGAGTCGACTCGCCATTTGAGTGGAAATGGCATCGTCTTGTAATAAGATTTTTTACCGGAAGTTGGGTCGAGCCGCTCATCCGGTCCTTGAACGGAGCGTTGGGAAGACGGGATGCAAAGGAATGAACGGGAAAGCGGCCCGCCCCCCACCCCGCGATTCCATCGCCCGCTTTCTTGACACCGGGCGCCGCTCCCTCCCCCGACGTTGGAGAAAAGTCCCTTTGTCGAAATTCGCAGACGCCGAACCGGTGTCGGCCGAGGAGCCGAGTCTGGTCTACGCGATCGAGGGGCTGGACGGCGACACCTGGCAGGAGGTGCTTCGCACCGGCGACACCGAGGTGCTGCGGCGGAATTGGCTGCTTCGGCGTGATCATCACACCGCCTCGGAACTCCGCGTTCTGCTCTACCGCAAGCATGCGGGGGAACGGGAGCATCGCCGTTATCTGGTGGATATGTTCGAAGCCGACGGCCGCACGCCGATCGGCTGGTCCGTGCGGCGTACGGCGGTCACTCTGTTCACCGCCGCGATGATGCTCGCGGCCCTGAACACGCCGGCCCTGACGTCCTGGGCGCTGGGGCTTGAAGACGGACCGGCCGGCGACTCGGCGTTGGCCGCCTCGCAATTCCTGAACGATCAGGCCGAGCGTCTGGGGGTCGGATCCGTGACCCGGCAGGCGCGCGCGACGGCCGATGCCGTCAAGGGCCGACGGTTGCCCGCATCGGGTGTCGGCATGGCGGAAGGCGCCACGCGGTCCGACGGATCCGACCCGGCGCTCCAGCCCGGCGGACCGGCACGTTTACCCGACGGGTCGCTTCCGATCGCCGAAGCCGGAGCCTCCGCCCCGGCGGAGGACGGCGAACCGCTTGCTCCCATCGCCATTCCGACCGCCGGCGCCGTTCCGTCGGACGAGGACGGCAAGCCGGTTCTCGCCATGGCGCCTCCTTCCGCCGCGGCGGCTCCGGCCGCCACCGTTTTTCCCGTGTCCGGAAAACCCGCCGCGCCTCCGCCGCCGAAACCACCCCCTCCGCGGGCACGGGTCGAGGGCGCGAGGGAGGGCGCGAGGGAGGGCGCAAGGACGCCCGCCGTCCAGCCGCAGCCTGCGGTCGGGAGTGCGGCCGCCGGTCAGAGCCGCGGGACGGTTCTGGTGTTCGGCGATTCGCTGGCGCAGGGGCTGGGACCGGGACTGACGCGCCTGCTGCGGGCCGACCATGTCCAGGTGCTGAACCATGGGCGCGTCTCGACGGGCCTCAGCCGGCTCGACTTCTTCGATTGGGGCCAGGAGCTTGAGCGCATTCTCCGCACGGAGCGGGTGGATGCGGCCGTGGTCCTGCTCGGCGCCAACGATCCGCAGGGCTTCGTCCATGAGGACCGGCGCAGGCGCGACGCTTTCCACACCCCGGCCTGGAACGCCGCCTACGCGCGGCGGGTGCGCGAAACGATCGGGCGCTTCCGCAGCCGGGGCATCCCGCTGGTCTGGGTCGGACTGCCTGTCATGCGTGACGAACCCTACGCGCAGAACGTGGTGTTCCTCAACGGCATTTACCGGCAGGCGGCGGTCGAGTCGGGCCTTTCCTTCATCGACCTCGAACGGCTGACCGCCGACCGCAACGGCCGCTATTCCCTCTATTGGGAGGGGGCGGGCGAACGCTCCTGGAAGCTGCGCAGCGGCGACGGCATCCATTTCAGCCCACGCGGCTATGAATGGATCGCGAGTCAGGTCCTTCCGGCGCTGCGGCCGCAGTTGAACCGGCGGTGACGCGCGTTCGTCATCCTCGCGATGGCCGGGGATGCTGGAATCGACCAAGCCGGATGTTCGCCGCTCAGCCATGGATGCCAACCTTGATCAACTTCCTTCACACCGGACGACCCGCCCATGGATCGGCTTCGGCCTGCGCCGCCGGAAAGCTTGCGGGCTTGCCGGCCGGATTGTGGGCGGTTGCGGCCGTGGCGCTGTTCGCGGCGTTGCCGGCCCATGCGGCCGACCGGCCTTCCGGTTCCCGGACGCCCCCCGTGGCCGAGAAGGGCCATGGGCAGGACACCGGGCGCTTGGCCGGCGGCCAGCGTGGCCTGGCCACCTTCATGGCGGCGCTGACGAAGCTGGAGCGCGCTCCGCGCGGCACGGTCCAGATCCTGCAAATCGGCGACAGCCACACGGCGGGCAACCATTTCAGCGGAGCCTTGCGCACCCTGCTGCAGGGGCGTTTCGGCGACGCCGGCCCCGGCGGCTTCCCCCCCGGACCGTCCTACAAGGGACTTTACTCCCCGACCGTCACCTTGGGACCGCAGAGCTGGACGGTGTCCGGCGGGCTGGAGGTGAAGAGCGGCGACATCGTAGGCTTCAGCGGCTTCCAGGCGACGTCGGCGCAGCCGGGGAACGCGTTGTCCTTCGAAAGCAAAGGCGATGCGCCGGTGACGGCGGTTTCCCTCACCTTGGCCGCCGGTCCTGCGGGCGGCACCCTGCTGGTGGAGGCGGACGGCAAGCCGGTCCGCAGCGTGCCGACCAAGGGGCCGCGCGAAACGGGAGTCGTGGTCCCGGTGCCGCTTGCGCAGCCGGCCCGAACCATCACCCTCAGCCCGAAGGGGGATGGCCGCGTCACCCTGCTCCGCGTCTCGCTGAAAGGCGGGAACAAGGGCATTCTGTATGAAAGCCATGGTGTGATCGGCGCGACCGCCACCCTGATGCGGCGCTGGCACGAACCGACCGTCGCCGCCGAGCTTCAGGCGCTGCGGCCGGAGTTGATCATCCTCGCCTTCGGCACCAACGAGGGCTTCAACGCCAGCCTGTCCGCCGATGATTACCGGACCGCCTTCCGCGAGCGTCTGGCCGTTCTGAGGCGCCAAGCACCCTGGGCGTCGATTCTCGTGATCGGACCGCCCGACGCCAACCGCCTCCCCAAGGGCTGTCCGCCCGAGGCCACCGCAAGCTGCGCCTCCGTCCGGCCGCAGAGCGGGAGCTGTGCCTGGTATCCCCCCCCGGAACTCGCGACCGTACGAACCATCCAGCGGAGCGAGGCGCTGTCGGCCGGGGCCGCCTTCTGGGACTGGTCGGCGGTGATGGGAGGAGCGTGCGGCACCCATGACTGGGGCAAGGCGACCCCGGCGCTCGCCGCGCCGGATCATGTTCATTTCCGTGCGGAGGGGTACCGGATGGCGGCCGAGGCGCTGTTCAACGACATCATGGAACTGCACCAGGCGCCTCCTCCGGCCAGGGGGAAGCCGGGGCCGATCCGCCTCCCGGACTGTCGCGGCACGGTGTATCTGAACGGCTCCATCCAATGCCTCCGCTAGCGCGCCGCGCCATCGGACCGGAACCGGTTTCCTCCATCCCGCACGCCCACCGGATCAGAACACCGATTCATGCTTTTCCCCACGGCCGAGTTCGCCATCTTCTTCCTGATCGTCTTCACCGTCGGCTGGCTGCTGCGTGGGCACTGGACAGCGCACAAGCTGTTCCTGGCGGTCGCCAGCGTTTTCTTTTACGGGATCTGGGAGATCCGTTTCGTCCCGCTTCTGGTCGGGATGGCCCTCGTCAACCACGTCATGGGGGCGATGATCGGCCGTGCGGAGGGGCGCCGGAAGGACATCTGGCTGCGTGTGGCGGTCGTCGCCAATCTCGCCGTCCTTTGCCTGTTCAAGTATTACGATTTCTTCGCCGAAAGCGTGGCCGATCTGCTCGCGGCGCTGGGAATTCCAGCCGCCCCGCCGTTGCTGGGCGTCGCGCTTCCGGTCGGGATTTCCTTCTTCACCTTTCATTGCCTGTCCTACGTGATCGACATCCATCGCGGACGGGTGGCTTCGGCCGATTCCTTCATCGACCTGCTGCTCTACATCGCCCTTTTTCCCCATCTGGTCGCCGGCCCGATCATTCGGGCGGCCTATTTCCTGCCGCAGTTGAAAGCGCCGGTTCATAAGGAACGCCTTCGCACCACATGGGCGCTCACGCTCATAGCCATGGGGTTCATCAAGAAGGTCGTCGTGGCGGGTGTGATCGGAACGACGCTGGTCGATCCGGTTTTCGCCGATCCGGCGGCGTTCTCGCGGGGCGACCTGGTG
Organism: Azospirillum doebereinerae; assembly: GCF_003989665.1. Lineage (GTDB taxonomy): Bacteria > Pseudomonadota > Alphaproteobacteria > Azospirillales > Azospirillaceae > Azospirillum > Azospirillum doebereinerae. The sequence goes on from NZ_RZIJ01000016.1 coordinate 9,361, forward strand.
CTGGCCGCCTATGGTTACGCCGTCCAGATCTATGGCGACTTCAGCGGATACACCGACATGGCCATCGGCATCGCGGCGCTTCTCGGATTCCGCTTTCCGAACAACTTCGACAGGCCGTACCGGGCGGCGTCCCTGCGCGAATTCTGGCACCGCTGGCACATTTCATTGTCGCGATGGCTCTGGGACTATCTCTACACGCCGATGGGGGGCAGTCGGAACGGACGCCTCGGCACCCTGCGCAACCTGATGCTGACGATGCTGCTGGGCGGATTGTGGCATGGGGCGAACTGGACCTTCGTGCTGTGGGGCCTGCTGCACGGCGTGGGACTGGCGCTTGAGCGGGTGCTCGATCACCGGCCGGGCTCCACCAGCCTGCCCGGCCTTCTGCTCTCCCGGATTCTCACCTTCCATGTGGTGTGTCTCGGCTGGATCCTGTTCCGCAGCCCGACGCTGGAGGCGGCGGAGAGCTTCATTCTTGCCCTGTGGGATCCGGTGGAAGGGCCGATACGACAGGCGACACCCTATACGCTCGCTCTGATCGCGATGGTCCTTCTGGGGCAGCAGCTTCCTGCCGACGCTTGGTTGCCGCGCTTCGTCCGGCGTCTGGAGCGCTGGCCTGGCGCGGTGGTCGGCGCGATGTTCGCCATAAGCATCTATGTGATCGATCTGCTGGGACCGGAAGGAATGGCGCCCTTCATTTATTTCCAGTTCTGAGCGTTGTTCGGATCCGTTCAAGACACCTATGAAAATGAGGTCGTAAGGGCACTTGGGAGGGATGGGACGTTGGGATTATTGGGCAGCCCCGGTGGATCGTTCATGTCGAGGACGCACTGGCCGAAGCGGCGGGGACTTGGACAGGGGTGCTGGCGCGCCCTTGCCGTCGCGGTCGAAGGGAGCTGCGCCGGCGGCAAGCACGGCGCGTTTTTTCGCCATGCCTCACCCTGGGTGGATGAGGATCCCAGGTTTTTCTTAACGCCCGCTCGTGTATAGTCCTTGCCGTTCGGCCTACCTCTTACAGCCTCCAGCGCCACCCATCCGCCGGGACCCTGAGCGAGTGTCGAGATGAGCAAATCGATCGAGGGCGTTTCCAACTGGATGCACATGTTCCGTTGGATCGTGAAACTCATCCGCGACGAGTACGGCATCGACGAAACGCTGCTGACCCGCAACGCGACCCTGGAAACCGACATCGGCCTGTCCATCGAGCAGGTCGAGCAGGTGCTGGAATACATCGCCGAAAGCTTCGAGGTCAGCTTCCCCGGCGGCACGCTGGACGAGTTGGTCAAGCTGGAGGAGCTGTGCCTGCTGGCGAGTTGGATGAAGGGCTATTACAAGCGGCCCGAATTCATCTCCGATGCCTTCGAGGGCCGCTGCCGGGCGGTCAACGCCATCGCCTGAAGCGGACCCGCCCGCCGGAAGGATGCCCATGACCGCCCCCACCTCCCCCTATCCGCCCGGATTCGTCTGGGGCGTTTCGACCTCCGCCTACCAGATCGAGGGCGCGGCGGCCGAGGACGGGCGCGGCCCCAGCGTCTGGGACACCCGCTGCCGCACGCAAGGGGGCGTGGTGAACGGCGACACCGGCGACGTGGCCTGCGACCATTACCACCGCTGGGAGGAGGATGTCGGGCTGATGGCCGGGCTGGGGGTGGATGCCTACCGCTTCTCGGTCTCCTGGCCGCGCGTGCTGCCGCGCGGGCGGGGGGCGCCGAACGAGGCGGGACTGGACTTCTACGACCGGCTGATCGACCGGCTGCTGGAACGCGGCATCGAGCCGTGGCTCTGCCTCTACCACTGGGACCTGCCGCAGGCGCTGCACGATCTGGGCGGCTGGTCCAGCCGCGACAGCGTCGGCTGGTACGCCGACTACGCCGCGCTCTGCGCCAAGCGCTACGGCGACCGGGTCAAGCGCTGGATCACCTTCAACGAGTTCTCGGTCTTCACCCTGTTCGGCTACGCGATCCCCTGGGCGGCGCCCGGCATCGTCGACCGCACCCAGCACCTGCGCGCCATCCACCACGCCAACCTCGCCCATGGCGCGGGAGTGGAGGTGCTGCGCGATCTGGTGCCCGGCGCCTCCATCGGGGCGATTCACAACCGGCAGGCCGTGATCCCCGAAACCGACACGCCGGAGAACCGCGCGGCGGCGGCCCTGCTGGACGAGCATTGGAACCTCGTCTTCTGCGACCCGCAGATCCTCGGCCACTACCCGCCGCAGACCGCCGCCCTGATCGAGCCGCACGTCCAACCCGGCGACATGGCGCGCATCGCCCGGCCGGTCGACTGGTTCGGGCTGAACCACTACGGGCCGATCTTCGCCAAGGCCGACCCGTCGCGGGTCTGGGGCTACGGCTGGGGCGACGCGCCACCGGATTCCCCGACCCACGGCGTCGGCTGGGCCATCTTCCCCGACGCCTTCCGCGACGAGCTGCTGACCATCCAGACGCGCTACCGCCTGCCCATCGTGGTGACGGAGAACGGCTGCGGCGGCAGCGACGTGGTGGCGTCGGACGGCGCCGTCCACGACCCGCACCGCATCGCCTATCTGACCATCTACAACGCCGCGATGCGCGACGCGATGGCGCGGGGCGCCGACGTGCGCGGCTATTTCGTCTGGTCGCTGCTGGACAATTTCGAATGGGGCAGCGGCTACGGCCAGCGCTTCGGCGTCGTCCACGTCGATTTCCCGACGGGGACGCGCACGCCCAAGGATTCCGCCCGCTGGTACGCCGACCTGATCCGCGCGGCGCGGCAAGGCGGCAGCGCCACGACCGGCGCCGTCACGCCGCCCGCACCCGCGCGATGAAGGCGTCGATCTGCTCCTGAAGGGCGAGGGCCTGCTGCGACAGCTCGCCGGTCGCCGCGTTGATCTCGCCCACCACGCCGTTGGTCCGCTCGGCGGCGCGCTGGACGGTGGAGATGGCGGCGATCACGACCCCGGCCCCGGCGGCGGCGTCCGACACGTTGCCGGCGATGTCGCCGGTCACCGCGTTCTGCTGCTGCACCGCGCCGGCCACGGCGGTGGAGGTCTGCTCGATGCTGGCGATGGTGCTGCCGATGGCGCGGATCGCCTCCCCCGCCCCGTCCGCGACGCGGCGCATGCGGTGGACGTGGGCGGCGATCTCGTCGGTCGCCCGCGCGGTCTGGGCGGCGAGGCCCTTCACCTCGTTGGCGACCACCGCGAAACCTTTGCCCGCCTCGCCCGCGCGGGCCGCCTCGATGGTGGCGTTGAGCGCCAGCATGTTGGTCTTCGCCGCGATCTCGCGGATGAGCGCGACGACCCCGCCGATCCGGTCGGCGGCCTCGGACAGCTCGCCGACGGTGCGGTCGGTGCGCAGGGCCATCGACACCGCGTCGCCCGCCACGCTGGTCGCCGCCGCCGTCTGGTGGTTGATCTCGTCGAAGGAGGCCGCCAGCTGCCCGGTCGCCGCCGCCACCGCCTGGACGTTGACCGAGGCGCGCTCCGCCCCCGCCGCCGCCGCGACGGCGTCGCGCACGGCGGCGTCGGCGTTGCAGGCCAGCTGTTCGGCGTTGGATCGCAGCTGCGTCACCGCCCCCGACACGCCGAGCAGCACGCGGCGGACGTTCTGCTCGGCGAAGCGGAGCGCCTCGGCGTCGCGCTCCTTCATGCGGTCGAGCGACTGGCTGATGGTGGCGGCGTGGCGGGCGAAGTCGCCGCGCAGGCCGGTGGTCAGGATCTTGCGGTAATAGCGCCGCTCGTTGGCGTGCTGCATGGCGGCGTCGGCCTCCTTGCAGAAGGCCTCGGTCAGGTCGAGCAGCCGGTTCACGTTGCGCAGCATCCGCCCGATGTTGCCGTGCCCCCGGATGCCCATCACCCGCACCGACAGGTCGCCCCGCGCCGCCGCCTCGCAGACCGCCATCGCCTTGTCGATGCTGGCGCCCGCCCGTTTCAGGGAATGCAGGCCGGCCAGCGCGGGGAGAAACGCGAGCGCCGCCAGAACCGCCACCGGCCAGTCCTGCCGGAGCGCCGAAACCGCCAACAGGACGGCCAGCACGCCGAGCAGGGCCCAGGCGGCGGCGACGGCCCTAGAGACCGAGGACAAACTCTTCATAGCTCACGCCCTCCCCGGCGAGGATGTCGTCCAACAGGCGCGCGCCGGCGGCCATCCCGGCGGCGCCGTCGCCCGCCTGGAGTTCCGCCGCGCGCAGGCGGTCGTAAAGCGGCCCGACGACGTCGAGCACGGCGCGGCGCGGGGAGCGGCGGCTGGAATGGTAGCCGGCGACGCCGCCGTCCGCCGCGAGGTTGGGCGTGATGTGGGCCAGCACCCAGTAATGGTCGCCGCATTTCGCCCGGTTGTTGACGTAGGCGAAGATCTCGCGGCCACCCCGGATGGTGTCCCACAGCCGGCGGAAGACCGTGCGGGGCATCGCCGGGTGGCGGATGACGCTGTGGGACTTGCCGATCAGCTCGGCCTCGGTGTAGCCGGCGACCTCCAGGAAGACGTCGTTGACGTAGGTCAGGCGGCCTTTGGGGTCGGTCTTGCTGACGATGATCTCGTCCGGCGGGAAGGTTCGTTCCCGGCCGGTCAGGTGGACGCCTGTGTGAAGCATGGGCGTGTCCCCTTCGCTGCCCGCCGATCCTGGTCGATCACGGCGGAAAGCAGCAGGAACCATGCCAGGATCCCGCGGGAACGCCATCCGGCGGGCCGTCACCGGGAACGACCATCGCAACCCGCACCATCCCAAGCAAAATCAGTGCGCTGGACGCGAGACGCACCCGAACGATAGTCCGGGTTGTGGAAGCGTGTACGAACCACAGCCACGCCATGGTGTAAGGCCGCGAACACCCGGCCCGTGACAAGTCGGCTATGCGACAAAACGCGGCCTCGACTCCCGTGTCGGGTTCCGGACCCGGCCGCCCTCAGCCGCGCCGCCACACCTCGGCGCACACGCCCTCGCCGTCCTCCGGGACCGTGACGGTGGCGGCGCCGCCGCGCACGAGAACGCTGTAGCCGGCGGGAACGGCGATGGCCTCCCCGCCCTCCGCCGCCGTCACCGTCAGGGTTCCGGCCAGCGCGTGGACCAGCACCGCGTCGGCTTCGGCGGCATGCGCCAACGGCCCCGCCAGCATCGTCACCGCCCCCTTGGCGGTGGCGCGGTCGAGCATCAGGTTGAAGTCGCGGATCGGCCCGCCGAGCAGCGTGCAGTCCACCGCCGCCTCGCCGGGGAAGGCGAAGGCCGACTCCATCCGGCGGCGCTCCACCGGGGCGGCCCCGTCGACGGTCAGACGCATGCCGGGCCCCTCCACCACGGCGATCAGGCGGTCGTAACCGGGAAAGGCGGAAAACGGGCCGGCCGCCGCCACGTCGGCAACGCTGACGCGCCAGAGGAACCGGCCGCCGTCCACGGCTTCGAGCGCGATTTCCGTCGTCAGGCCGAGGCCGTTGCGCCAAGGAACGCGGCGCCCATCGGCGGGGGTCAGCAAGGTGAGGACAGGCGGCATGACGGCGCGTCTCCGGCGGCGGGCGGACGGCGCGTCATAGCATCCCGACGGGTCAGACGAACAGACTGAAGCTGCCCATCAGCTTCTCGGTGCCGGTCTGGCCATAGGTGATCGAGTTCGCCGAGCTGATCGCCGTGTTCAGCCCGTCCAGCATCGACTGCTGCGCGGTGGACATCTGGAAGGGGCTTTCGCCCTTGGTCGGCTGCTTGGCGACGGTGTCGTAATCCTGGCTGTAGCTGCCCATGACGAGCTGCAGGGCGTAGTTCTTGTCCGTGTTCGCCGACTCGCCCTTGTCGCGGGTGATCCGCAGGGTGTAGTCGCCCTTGTCCAGCGTCAACTCGCCCCGTTGCAGGGATTGGTACTTCTCGTAGTCGCCGCCGGAGTCCTTGTTGCTGTCGGCCAGCACGGTGCCCAGCCGGGACATCAACTGCACCCGCACGCCGTCGTCGCCGACCTGTCCCAGGGTCGCCTCGCCCTTGCTGGTGACCTTGAACTTGTAGAAATCGACGCTGTCGTTGGCGGCCAGCGTGCTGGCGACGTTCAGGCGGGTGGTGTTCTTGGCGAGGATGCCGATGTCGGTCGCGGCGCCGGAGTTGGTCAGCGAGGATTTCTTGACCGACTTCTCGTAGGTCTTGATCTCGTCGGTCGATGCGGCGGCCTGCTGGGCCTGGAGGGCCGACACCGCGTTGGTGATCGAGGCGTTGAGACTCGAAACCATCGAGCTGACGCTGGAGATCGCATCGTCGGCCATGGCCCGTCATCCCTTCCGTTCCGACAGAAGGCCCGCCGCCCCCGTCCCGCAGGGCATCCCTGCACAACGGTATACGAACGACGCTGGGGCCTCCTGCGCGGAAAACGGAAAAATTTTACGGATCGCGGCGTGGGTCGCCACGCAGGCTCACGACGGCTGCGTGGACTCCTTCGTCTGGGGCTCGGCGGCCGGCGGCGCTGAGGGGGCCGGTTCGCTGGCCTGGGACTGGGGCGGCTGGGTGGGACCGGTCACGACGTCGAAATCGAACATGGGGAAAACCTCGTCTGGCTGATGAGGCCACCCGGAGATCCCTTGATCGCTTTGGTCGATGCACCGCTGTAAAGGGGTCACACAACACGAAAGCCGCCTCGGGGTCCGGGCGGCTTCGGGATGGAGCAACAAGCGTGCGCGATCCTAGGCCGCCGGCGGAAACCAGCGGCCAAAATATCGGGACGAACCCGACGGAGCGGTGAGAAGCGCGTGTCGCATGACCGGAACCATAGCGCGGCCCCGGCGGGTTGCCAAGGGCTTTGCGGCGGGTCCGCCGAACCTTGCATAGCCACGCCACCGGCCTCATGTGCAACGAACTCCAAAGGTGGCGCCGACGCCGGCTTGCACGGGCAAACCATGCGGCGGATGACCACGCGCCGCTTCGATAAGGATTGTCCCATGCCGCAAGACGACATCGCGCCCGCCTCAAGCGCCAACGCATTCGGCATCCCCTCGGCCGCCGACATCCGCAGCCTCACCGAGGAGCGGAAACGGCTGAAGGCGGCCGAGGAAGCCAGGGAGCGGGCGCTTCTGGACGAGGAGGAAAAGCACCGCAAGGACCTGTTCTTCTCGCGGAAGCTGACGCCCGAGGTCGTCGACCGCATCATGCGGCGGGTCCGCACCGCCGCCGAGAACGGCCAGTCCGAGCTGCTTCTCGGCCATTTCCCGAGCGCTTGGTGCACCGATCACGGGCGGAAGATCAACGTGCGGGAAGACGGCTGGCCCGACACACTGCAAGGCATGGCGCGGGAGTTCTACGAGTTCTGGGACGCGAACCTGAAAGCGTCCGGCTTTCACATCGCCGTCGAGATCATCAGCTTTCCCGACGGCATGCCGGGCGAGGTCGGCGTCACGCTGTCGTGGAGCGCATAGGCCCCGGTCACGGTCGCTTGAGCCGCTGTAAGGGTATCCACGGATGGAAGGACGACACCATCCGCGGCTATCCTTGCTCATCCGTGTCCTGTGGCGTTTCCCTCTTCAGCTTTTTCTATCAGGAGGCCAGCGTGTTTTCTTGAAGGCAGGGGGGTGGAGCGCCGCCGCCGGAAACCGAACCTCCCATAAAGCCATCGTCGTTTTCCACGTTTCCGTGTGCGGCATCGTTCAACCGGCATCGCAGTGCGGGCTTGCGCACGAGACCACACCAGCGTCGCGCCTCCGGTGCGGCTCAGTAACGCCAAGACTTTGCATGGATTTGCGTTGCATCGGCGCACCGCAAGACAAACGGCGCGTCTCCGATACAAATTGCCGAAATATTACACTTTTTTCGCTGCAAAATGCATGCTTCAATAGTTGAGCATCATACTCCGTTATGACCGGGCCGCCAAACGGCCCGGCCGTCGCGGAAATGGTGCCGGGTTCTCCAACATCGTTGCGTCAAGACTTCGCGAAGAGGTGGTCAAGAGATGAGTGTCGTGTCGACCAACGGGCAGGCCAGACGCCTCGCCACCTTCAACATCACCGCCGACGACCTCTCCCTGCTGCGCGGCAACCGCGACTTCGCGGAGCGGCGCCTTCCCACCCTGCTGGCGGACTGGCACCGGCTGTTCGCCAGCTGGCCGGAAATCCAGGCGGCGCTGATGCTGCCGGAGGTCCACGCCGCCCGCGTCGACCATTGGACCCGCGCGGCGTCCGGCCGCATCGACGATGGCTTCGAGGAGTCGGCCAAGCGTCTGGCGACCGCCTTCTACAAGAACGGCGTCCCCGCCTACGCCGTGGCGCTGTGCCACGCCACGGTCAGCACCGGCATCGTGCGTGAGCTGGGGCTGACCGAGGACGGGAGCGGCGGGATGATCGGCGGGCTGCTGGGCAGCGGCGCGCGGCGGACCCGTGCGGCGATGCTGGGCGCGCTGACCCGCGTGACGTGGCTCGACCTGGAGTTGCTGCTGGAGACCTACCAGACGGCCGAGGAGGACAGCAAACGGGCCGCCATGGAACGGCTCGCCGGCAATTTCGAGAGCAGCGTCAAGGCCATCGTGGAGAGCACGGTCGCCGCCTCCAACCAGATGCAGACGCACGCCCAGCGCATGACGGACATCGCCTCGGCCACCAGCCGGCAGTCCACCCAGGTCGCGTCGGAGACGGAGGAGGCCTCCTCCAGCATGCAGACCGTGGCGAGCGCGTCGGAGGAGCTGTCGGCCTCCATCGGCGAGATCAGCCGCAACATGAACGAATCCTCGCGCATCTCCAGCGCGGCGGTGGCCGAGGCGGAGCGGACCAAGGGCACGGTCAGCGGGCTGGTCGACGCCGCGCAGCGGATCGGCGAGGTGGTGAGCCTCATCAACAACATCGCCAGCCAGACCAACCTGCTGGCGCTGAACGCCACCATCGAGGCGGCGCGCGCCGGCGAGGCGGGCAAGGGCTTCGCCGTCGTCGCCACCGAGGTGAAGAGCCTCGCCAACCAGACCGCCAAGGCGACGGAGGACATCGGCGCCCAGATCGCCGGCATGCAGAACGCCGCCGCCAGCGCCGCCGAGGCGATCCAGGGGGTCGGCAAGACCATCACCCACATCAACGAGATCGTCACCAGCGTCGCCGCCACGGTGGAGGAGCAGACCGCCGCCACCCAGGAGATCACCCGCAACGTGCAGGAGGTCGCCGTCGGCGCACGCCGGGTCACCACCTCCATCGGCGCCGTCACCCGCTCCTCGACCGAGACCGGCGGGATCGCGCAGGAGGTTCTCCAGTCCGCCGGGCTGCTGCACGGGCAGGCCGACACGCTGAGCCGGAGCGTCGGCGACTTCCTGACCCGCATCCGCGCCGCCCGCTAGCCGTCTCCGCTTTCCCGCCCGCCCAGCGCATGGCAGCCGCCACGCGCCGGACCGGCCGAACGGCTGGACGCGGGCGGGAGCGGACGGGCACCATGCGGCCCTCGATGATCCGCAGGGCGAACAAGGTGTCGGAATGGGGTGGATGAAGGCCGCCGGGCAATGGGCGGGGCTGCTCGCGCTGTCGGCCGGTTTGACGCTGGGGTTGGACGCCGTCGCCCTGCCCGCCGCTTGGCTGATCGGCCCGATGGTCGCGGCCATCGCGCTGGGGGTGGGCGGCGCCACGGTGCGGGTGCCCAACAGCGGTTTCCTGGGCGCGCAGGCCATCATCGGCTGTCTGGTCGCCCACGCCGTCACCCCCGCGATCCTGGTCACCATCCTGCAGAACTGGCCGCTGATGCTGGGGACGGTCGGCGTCACCGTGCTGGTCAGCGCCGTCGTCGGCTTCGTCTTCGTGCGCTACGGCAGCCTGCCCGGCACCACCGCCGCCTGGGGCGTGTCGCCCGGCGCCGCCGCCGCCATGGTCGCCATGGCCGGGCAGTACGGCGCCGACGCGCGGCTGGTCGCGGTGATGCAGTATCTGCGCGTCGTGCTGGTGGTGCTGAGCGCGTCGATCGTCACCCACATCCTGATGGACGGCCGCGCCCCGCTGCCGGTGACGGCGGAATCGGTGGCCTCGCTCGATCTGACAGGCTTCGCCGCGACGCTGGCGGTGGCCGGGATCGCCGGCTGGGCCGGCCACCGCTTCCGCGTGCCGTCCGGCGCCCTGCTGGCGCCGATGGTGGCGGGGGCGCTGGTGCAGGCGGTGGGCGGGGTGACCCTGCAACTGCCGCACGCCCTGCTGACCGTCACCTACGCGGTGCTGGGCTGGAGCATCGGCCTGCGCTTCACCCGCGAGGTTCTGGGCCACGCCTTCCGCGCGCTGCCGCAGATGCTGCTGTCCACCGGGCTGATGATCGCGCTCTGCGCGGTGTCGGCCTGGATGCTGGTGACGCTGCTGCCGACCGACCCGCTGACCGCCTATCTGGCGACCAGCCCCGGCGGGTTGGATTCGGTGGTGGTGATCGCGCTGGGCGGCGGCGTCAACCTGCCGCTGGTGCTGGCGCTCCAGACCCTGCGGCTGTTCGTCGTCGTCCTGACCGGCCCGCCCATCGCCCGCCTGATCGCGCGCTATGCGGTGCGCCCGGCGGACCGCCGCACCGCCTGACCGCCCGCAGGGAGGCCGCTCACGGCGCCGTTGGGTGCGCGGCCAACTCCGCCTCGATGGCGGCGGCCAGCTCCTCGATGCGGTAGGGCTTGGCCAGGACGCGGAAGCCCTCCATCCCGGCGACGTTCTCGTTGTAGCCGGTGGTCAGCAGGACCGGCAGGCCGGGGCGCAGGCTGCGCATCTCCTGCGCCAGCTCGACGCCGCTGACCGTCCCCGGCATCACCACGTCGCTGAACAGCAGGTCCGCCGGCTCGCCACCGCGCAGCCGGGTCAGGGCCTCGTAGCCGCTCACCGCGTGGGCGACGGCGTAGCCCATGTCCTCCAGCGCCGCCGTCACCACCGGGGCCACGACGGGGTCGTCCTCCACCAGCAGGATGCGGACGCCGCGCCCCTCCGGCGCGGCCTTCTCCACCACCGCCTCGCACAGGGCGGCGCAGGCCGCCCGCGGCAGCAGCAGGGTCACGGCGGTGCCGCGTCCGGGCGTGCTTTCCACCATTGCCGCGCCGCCGGACTGGTGGGCGAAGCCGTAGACCTGCGACAGCCCCAGCCCGGTGCCCTTTCCGACCTCCTTGGTGGTGAAGAAGGGCTCGAAGGCGCGGGCCACCACCTCCGGCGGCATGCCGGTGCCGGTGTCGGCGATGCGCACCCGCAGGAAATCGCCGGACAGCCCGTCCGGCCGCTCCCCCGACAGGGTGACGTTGTCGGCGGCGACGCTCAGCCGGCCGCCGGTCGGCATGGCGTCGCGCGCGTTGACGGCGAGGTTCAGCACCGCCAGTTCGAACTGCGTCGGATCGGCCACCGCCGGCCACAACCCGCCGCCGATCTCCATCGTCAGATGGATGTCGGCGCGCAACGCCCGCTCCAGCAGCCCGTTCATGCCGAGCAGCCGGTCGCGCAGGTCGAAGGGCTCGGGGTGCAGGCTCTGCTTGCGGGCGAAGGCCATCAACTGCTGGACCAGCCGCGCCCCCCGGTCCACCGCCTGCCGCCCGGCGTCGAGCAGCGGGGCGACGCCGGGCTGCTGCCCCGCCCGCTTCCCGATCAGTTGGAGGCAGCCCGACATGGCCTGGAGCAGGTTGTTGAAGTCGTGGGCGATGCCGCCGGTCAACTGCCCGACCGCCTCCATCTTCTGGCTCTGGCGCAGCTGCTCGTGGGCGCGCTCCAGGGCGGCGGCGTGCTCCTTCTCGGCGGTGATGTCGCGGGCGACGCAGTAGAAGAGGCCGTCTTCCGGCACCGCCGTCCAGGAGAACCAGCGGTAGGAGCCGTCGCTGCACAGGAAGCGGTTCTCGAAATTCAGCGTGCGGGCGCCGGCCGCCAGCTTGCCCAGCTCCGCGTGGGTCTTGTCCCGGTCGTCGGGGTGTTCCATCCAGGTCGACCGCCGGCCGACGATCTCCGACTCCGGCCAGCCCAGCGTCCGGCTCCAGGCCGGGTTGACGCTCAGCAGGACGCCCTGGTCGTCGGCGACGCCCAGCAGGTCCTGCGACACCGCCCAGATCCGGTCGCGCTCGCGCGTGCGTTCGGCGACGCGGTCCTCCAGCTCGGCGTTCAGGGCGCGCAGCGCGAGTTCGGCCCGCTTGCGCTCGGTGATGTCGTGCAGCGTGCCGACCAGCCGCACCGGGTGGCCGGAAGCGTCGCGCACGAAATCGGCCCAGCGCGCCAGCCAGCGCTCCTCGCCGGTGTCGGCGCGGCGGATGCGGTATTCCGTGACCGGCGCGGCGCTGCCCTGGGCGCGGCTGGTCTGGCTGGAGGCGCGGTCGCGGTCCTCGGGGATCAGCATCCCCTCGAACCGGCTAATCGGCATGCTGGCGGCCGGCTCCAGCCCCCACAGGCGGAAGAACATGTCCGACCCGTGCACGACGTTCCCGGCGATGTCCGCCTCGAAGGTGCCGATCTGCCCGGCCTCCTGCGCCCGGCGCAGGCGGCGCTCGCTGTCGCGCAGGGCCTGCTCGGTCGTCTTGCGCTCGGTGATGTCCATCGTCATGCCGGACACGTGCGACGGCTTGCCGTCGGCGCCGATGGCGCAGCGCCCGTGGCTGGACAGCCAGCGCAGCGTGCCGTCGGCCACCAGACGGTATTCGGCGCTGAACGGCGCGCCGGTCCGCAGCGTGGCGGCCAGCCCTTCCCGGACCCGCTCGCGGTCCTCCGGCAGGATCGCGCCGATGAAGGCGGCCACCGGCGCCCCGGCCTCCGCCAGGGCCGGATCGACCGAGAACAGCCGGGCGCAGGCGGCGCTGGTGCGGAAGCGGTCGTTGGGGATGTCCCAGTCCCACACCCCCAGCGCCACCCCGATGTCGAGCGCGTGGCGCAGCCGTTCCTCGCTGCGCTCGTTGGCGCGCAGCGCCTGGACGCGGCCGGTGGTCTCGATGACGGTGCAGAGCACCCCGGCGACCGCGCCCGCCTCGTCGCGCACGGGGGCGTAGAACAGGTCGCACCAGACCTCCTCCGGCGTCCCGTTGCGTTCCAGAAGAAAGAAATGGTCGGTGTAGCTCTGGCTCTCGCCCCGGAAGCCCTTGTCCAGGACCCGGCGGTTCCAGTCCCGGATCTCCGGCCAGACTTCGGGGGCGGTGCCGCCCAGAGCCCGGGGATGCTTGCCCCCGGCGATCCGCGCGTAGCCGTCGTTGTAGACCATGTGGTGGTCCGGTCCCCACACCAGCACCATGGGGATGGGGGAGGCCAGCACCAGATCGACGGCCGTGCGCAAGCTCTGCGGCCAGCCCGCGATGGGGCCGAGGCTGGTCGCCGTCCAGTCGAACTCCACGACCAGCGCGCCGGCCGGGCTGTCGCGCCAGGACCGGGCGAAGGGCAAGGCCCGCCGGTCCGCGGCGTCACTCTGGTCCAGGGAAACTCTCCTCGTCGACGGATGCCCCGTCATAGCGAAACCGCGCCGCGCCTGACAATGCCGTAGGATAAGCGCGGCGCGGTAAGAAGGATAGACCGTCCGCAAGGCCGGACAAGCGTTGCGCCCCCGACACGGCCCCCGCTATCCTCGCCCGACCCCTTTCCCACTCTCTCCTGGAGTCCCGCCGGCGATGACCGACCATCCACACCGTCCGGAAACCGTCGCCGCCGGCGCGCTTGGCTACGAGGACGCGGACAGCGGCGCGATCATCCCGCCGATCCACCCCTCGACCACCTACGTCCGCGACCCCGACAACGCCTACAGCCGGGGCCGGGTCTACGCCCGCGCCGACAACCCGACCTTCGACACCGCCGCCCGCACCCTGAGCGCGCTGGAGAACGGGGCCGACACCCTGCTGTTCGCGTCGGGCATGGCGGCGGCGACGGCGGTGTTCATGGCGCTGGAGCCGGGCGACCACGTGGTGGTCCCGGACGTGATGTACTGGGCGCTGCGCAACTGGCTGCACGGCGCCGCGACCCGCTGGGGCCTGCGGGTGGAGGGGGTCGACACCGCCGACAGCGACGCGGTGCGCGCGGCGCTCCGGCCCGGCGAGACCAAGCTGGTCTGGGTCGAGACGCCGGCCAACCCGCTGTGGACGGTCACCGACATCGCCGCCGTCGCCGGGCTGGCGCACGAGGCCGGCGCCCGGCTGGCGGTGGACAGCACAGTGGCGACGCCGGTCCACACCCGCCCGCTGGATCTGGGCGCCGACATCGTCATGCATTCGGCGACGAAATACCTGAACGGCCATTCCGACGTGATCGCCGGCACGCTGACCACCGCCCGCAAGGACGAGGCCTGGGCGCGGATCAAGGCGGTGCAGACCCAGCAGGGCGGCATCCTCGGCAGCTTCGAGGCGTGGCTGCTCCAGCGCGGCTTGCGCACCCTGTTCGCCCGCGTCCGCTGGCAGAGCGCCGCCGCGCAGGGCTTGGCGGAGCGGCTGTCGGCCCACCCGGCGGTGTCCGACGTGCTCTACCCCGGCCTGCCCGGCTTCCCCGGCCACGGCATCGCCGCGCGCCAGATGACCGGCGGCTACGGCGGCATGCTGTCGATCCGCGTCAAGGCCGGCGCGCCGGCCGCGATCGCCACCGCCGCCGGGGTGACGGTCTGGCGCCGCGCCACCTCGCTGGGCGGGGTGGAGAGCCTGATCGAGCATCGGGCGAGCATCGAGGGGCCGACCTCCCCGGTGCCGGGCAACCTGCTGCGCCTGTCGGTCGGGCTGGAAGCGCCCGACGACCTGTTCGAGGATCTGGACCGGGCGCTGAACCGCGCGGCGGGCTGAGGACAGGGAAAACCACCCCGCACCAACCGGGCCGCCACGGTCTTTTGGCGGTCCAGCCGTGCGGCGGGCGCGGCGGCGGATGGCTGGCCTTGACGACGGGGCTTTGGGATAAGCCTGTGTCTTCAACCACTTGTCCTCCGCCCCCCGTATGATCACCCACCCTCAAAATCCGTCCATCGGCGTTCTTCTGTTCTCCTTGAAGGGAGCGGTCCTCCAGGTCATCTGGAAGAAGGTGCTGTTCACCATCCTCATCAGCTCGGTCGTCATGGCGACCCATGGGACGGTCTACAATTACAAGGTCCTGCTGACCGCCACCCCCTTCACCATGTGGGGCCTGACGCTGGCGATCTTCCTCGGCTTCCGAAACACGGTGGCCTACCAGCGCTTCTGGGAGGCGCGAACCCTGTGGGGGGAGCTGCTGATCGCCACCCGCAACCTGACCCGCCAAGCGTCCAGCCTGCTGCCGGAGCTGAACCGGGCGGAGCGCTTGGAGCTGGTGAACCCGTTGGTCGGTTTCGCCTACACGATGCGCGACCATCTGCGCGGCGACCCGCCGGGGGCCGACGCGCGGCGCCTGCTCGACCCGGCGGCGCTTGAGGCGCTGGACGGCGTCGGCAACCGCCCCAACCGGCTGCTCGGCCTGCTCGGCCGGCGCTTCATGGACGCGGCGCGGAACGCCGGGGCCGGCGAGGTCATCCAGACCGGCTTCGACGCGCAGTTGACCCGGATGTCCATCGCCTTCGGCGGCTGCGAACGCATCAAGAGCACGCCAATCCCCTACCCCTACATTCTCATGCTGCACCGGGTGGTGCACATCTACTGTTTCCTGCTGCCCTTCTGCTTGGTGGACAGCATCGGCTGGTTCACGCCCGTCGCGGTCGGCGTGCTGGCTTACACCTTCTTCGGGCTGGACGCGCTGGGCGACCAGATCGCCGATCCCTTCGACACCCACCCCAACGACCTGCCGCTGAACGCCCTCTGCCGGGGCATCGAGATTTCCGCCATGGAACTGCTGGGCGAGCCGGCCCCCGCCCCCGAACTCCCCGTCGACGGGGTGCTTCTCTGACGCGGAAGCCCCCCTTTTCCCGAGGGCGCTCGCGCGATTGTGAGTACCCCCAATAAGGATAGGGCTTGACACTGAGAATGATTCGCGACGTTATTCCCTCAAAACAGCACGCACTCGCCTCAGCCCATCCTTAAGCCCACCGACGTAACCGACGTTCGAGGAGACCTCCATGTCGAAGCGCGCTGCCGGCCTTGCCGCCGTGGCCGTTGTTGCTCTGCTGCCCTTCGCCGCCACCGCCCAGACGGCCAAGCCGGCCTACAAGGACGTCGCGAAGACCTACGCCGACATCGCCCACGCCGCCTACGAGGACGCCGCCAACGGCGCCAAGGTTCTGAAGACCGCCATCGACGCGCTGGTCAAGAACCCGACCGAGGAAAACCTCGCCAAGGCCCGCACCGCGTGGCTGAACGCCCGCGTGCCCTACATGCAGACCGAGGCCTTCCGCTTCGGCAACCCGATCGTCGACGCCTGGGAAGGCAAGGTCAACGCCTGGCCGCTCGACGAGGGCCTGATCGACTACGTCGACGAGGGCTACGGCGGCGGCGAGAGCAACCCCTACGCCAAGGCCAACGTCATCGCCAACGCGAAGATCACCGCCGGCGGCAAGACGATCAACGCCACCAAGATCACCAAGGAACTGTTGGCCGACAAGCTGCACGAGGCCGGGAAGGTCGAGGCGAACGTCGCCACCGGCTACCACGCGGTGGAATTCCTGCTGTGGGGCCAGGACCTGCACGGCACGGGTCCGGGTGCCGGCGAGCGCAAGGCGACCGACTACGCCAAGGGCAAGGACTGCACCAACGGCCATTGCGACCGCCGCGCGCAGTACCTGACCGTCGCCAGCCAGATGCTGGTCGAGGATCTGGGCGAGATGGTCGCCGACTGGGGTCCCAAGGGCAAGGCCCGCGCCTCCATCGCCAAGGCCAAGGACGAGGAGGGCATCGCCCGCATGCTGACCGGGCTGGGCTCGCTCAGCTACGGCGAGCTGGCCGGCGAGCGCATGAAGCTCGGCCTGATGCTGCACGATCCGGAAGAGGAGCACGACTGCTTCTCCGACAACACGCACAACTCGCACTACTACGACCAGGTCGGCATGGTGAACGTCTATGGCGGCACCTACAAGCGGACCGACGGCAAGGTGGTGACGGGCGCGTCGCTGTCGCAGCTGGTCGCGGCCAAGTCGGCCGACGCCGACGCCAAGGTCAAGCAGGCGATGGGCGTGACCACCGCCGCGATGCAGGCGATCAAGGACACCGCCGACAGCCACAAGATGGCCTACGACCAGATGATCGGCGCCGACAACGCCGAGGGCAACAAGCTGGTCGCCGACGCGGTCGAGGGTCTGGTCGGCCAGAAGAAGGCGCTGGAAGGCGCCGTCGCGGCGCTCGGCGTGTCGGTCGAGGTCAAGGGCTCCGACAGCCTCGACGATCCGTCCAAGGTGGCCAAGTAAGCTCCGGCCATAGGGTCCGGTCCCGCGCTTCGCGCCGGGACGCCCCTTCTTCCCTTCCGGGCCGAACGGCCGCGACGGGCGGGACCGGACCCTGTCTTCTGCTCTATCGTTTGTTTCTTCGGACGCCCGCCATGCCCGCTTTCCTCGCCCCCCGCCTGTCCCGCCGCACCCTCCTGCGCGCCGGGGGGACGGTTCTGGCGGCGGCGGCGGTGGCGGGCGGACGCAGCCTCGCCGCCGCGAGCACCGACTTGGTCGAGGTCGAGCTGCTCGCCAAGCCGCGTCTCCAGCGCATCCTGCCGGAGCCAGCGGCCCCCTCGCCCCTGATCACCTACGCCGAGCGCTTCCCCGGCCCGGTCATCCGCCTGCGCAAGGGGCAGCGGCTGCGCGCCACGCTGGTCAACGGGCTGGACGAGCACACCTCGATCCACTGGCACGGCATCCGCCTGCCCAACGCCGAGGACGGCGTCCCCTTCCTGACGCAAGCCGTGACCCGGCCCGGCGAGCGCCACACCTACGAATTCACGCCGCCCGATTCCGGCTCCTTCTTCTTCCACCCTCATTGCAACACGGTGGAGCTGCTGGGGCGCGGCTTGGCCGGCGCCCTGATCGTCGAGGAGGAGGGCGGGCCGAAGTTCGACGCCGACCTCGTCTGCATGGTCAAGGACTGGATCCTCGACAAGGCGACCGGCGCCTTCGGGGAGTTCACCAGCGACCGGGGCGCGTCGCGCGCCGGTACCTTCGGCACCGTTTCCACCGTCAACGGCGAGATCGACCCGGTGATCGACGTGCCGGCCAACGGCGACGTCCGCGCCCGGCTCTACAACGTCGACAGCAGCCGCGTGATCGACCTGCGGGTCGAGGGGACCGAAAACGGCGGCGGCGCCTGGATCATCGCGGTGGACGGCAACCCGCTGCCGCCCCGCCCGCTCGACGGCTGGCCGATGGCCCCG
Source organism: Azospirillum doebereinerae (assembly GCF_003989665.1). GTDB lineage: Bacteria > Pseudomonadota > Alphaproteobacteria > Azospirillales > Azospirillaceae > Azospirillum > Azospirillum doebereinerae. The sequence continues at coordinate 27,462 of NZ_RZIJ01000016.1, forward strand.
GCGATGCGGCTCGACGTGGTGTTCCGCGCGCCGAAGGAGGCCGGCAAGACGCTGCGCCTGACCAACGTCTATTCCGCCGAACCGAAGCCGCTGGCCACCTTCCGCGCCACCGGTCCGGCGCTGCCGAATAAACGCTTCGCCCCGCGCGCCTTGCCGGCCGCCGACATTCCCGAACCGGATCTGAAAACGGCGCAGGTCGTCCCCATGGCCTTCTCGGCCGCCGCCGCGCCGCAGGTCTTCGACAGCGCCCTGCTGACGACGCTGCCCGAGGCCGACGCGCGCTGTCTGGCGGCGAAGACCTTCTGGGCGATCAACCAGCAGAGCTGGCCGGAGGGCGGGCACGAACGGCTGCCGCCGCCCCTCGTCACGCTGGACAAGGGCCGCAGCTACGTCTTCGAGCTGGCCAACCTGACGCCCCATCTGCACCCGATCCACATCCACGGCTACACCTTCAAGGTGCTGTCCTCGGACGGGCGCAAGGTGGTGCCGCACCACGCCGACACGGTGCTGCTGGAGCCCAAGGAGCGGCTGCGCGTCGCCATCAAGGCCGACAACCCCGGCGACTGGATGTTCCACTGCCACATCATCGAGCATCAGGACACCGGCATGATGGGGTATATCCGCGTTGCCTGACACCGCTTCGAAGCGCCGTCCCCTCCTCGCCACCGCCGCCCTGCTGCTGGCGCTGGTTCCCGCCGGTGCCGCGTTCGCCGCCGACAGCCTGGACAGCCGCATCGGCGAGGGGCTGTTCCGCCGCATGTGGGTCGCCGCCCCCACCGCCACCCAGGCGGCGGACGGGCTGGGGCCGCTCTACAACGCGCGCTCCTGCGCCACCTGCCACCCCAGGGGCGGTGGCGGGCGCCCGCCCGACCCAGCCTCCGAGGGCGACCAGGGCGTCGGCTTCGCCCTGAAGCTGAGCGGCGACCCGGTCTACGGCCGGCAGATCCAGTCCAACGCCATCCTTGGCCAAGTCATCGAGGGGCGCCCGACCGTCGCGTACCGCGAGGAGACCGTCCGCTTTCCCGACGGCGAGACGGTCCGCCTGCGCCGCCCGACGCATGGGGTGAAAGATCTGGGCTACGGCCCACTCGCCGAGGCGACGGCGCTGTCGGCTCGCGTCTCCCCCCGTGTCCACGGCATGGGGCTGCTCGACCTGATCCCCGAGGCCGAGCTCCAGGCCGAGGCCGACCGCCAGTCCCGCGACGGCGTGGTCGCCGGCCGGCCCAACCGCGTGCCCATGGACGGCGTTCCCCGGATCGGCCGCTTCGGCTGGAAGGCCACCCACCCGACCCTCGCCCAGCAGGACGCCGAAGCCTTCAGCCTCGACATCGGCATGTCCACCCCCGACTACCGCGAGCCGTGGGGCGACTGCACCCCGGCCCAGACCGCCTGCCGCGAGGCGCATCACGGCGATTCCAAGCAGTTCGAGGGGCTGGAGATTCCCTCCACCGTCATCGGGCTGATCGACGCCTACCTGCGCACCCTGCCGCCCGACGGCAGCCTGGAGGCGCCGAAGGACAAGGCCGGTGGCGCGCTGTTCGCCGCCACCGGCTGCGCCGCCTGCCACCGCCCGTCCTACACGACGGGCGCGGATCCGGCGCACCCGACGCTGTCGAAGCAGGTGATCTTCCCGCACAGCGACCTGCTGCTGCACGACATGGGCGACGGTCTGGCCGACGAGGTGCCGATGGGCGAGGCGCGCGGGCGCGACTGGCGCACGACGCCGCTGTGGGGGCTGAATCGCCTCGCCAAGGACGACGGCCGCCTGTCGCTGCTGCACGACGGCCGCGCCCGCAGCGTGACCGAGGCGATCCTGTGGCACGGCGGCGAGGCGGAAAAAGCCCGCAAGAATTTCATGGATTTGCCGCGCGACGCGCGGAAACGTCTGGTGCGCTACGTGCTGGGTTTGTAAAGAAGGGAAAGGGCAAAGGCGTATGGGCGCTGAAATGCCCTTCTCCCCTTGCGGGAGAAGGGTTGGGATGAGGGGTGTTCCGCCGAAGGCGGAAAGGAGACTTGCGACCCCTCACCCCAACCCCTCTCCCACAAGGGGAGAGGGACCAAGCCAGCCCCACGCCTTCACGCGACGGCTTTGCCCCCGGCCCGCCGAACGGCAACGAGGATGAAACGATGCGACGCCGCGTCCTGCTTGGTCTGATGTCCGCCGCCGCCGCCGTGGCGGCCCTGCTGCCGTCGCGTTCGGCGCGGGCCGCGCGCGAGGCGTCCAGGGACACCGCCTTCCTGGTCGGCATGACCCGCACCCACGCCCTGCCCCGCTTCGAGGCCTTCGCCACGGCGGCCACGGCCTACGCCGAGCGGCTCGACCGCTTCGCCGCCTCCCCCGACGCCGCCGGGCTGGAGGAGAGCCGCGCCGCCCACCGCGCCGTGACCGACGCCTGGGCCAGCGTGCAGCATTTGCGCCCCGGCCCGCTGACCATGGATCTGCGCGCCGACCGCATCTCCTTCTGGCCCGAGCGGCCGGGCGTGGTCCAGCGCCAGATCGCCCAGATCCTGCGCGACCGCAACCCGAAGCTTCTGGAGCCGGGCGCGCTCGCCCGCCAGAGCGCCGCCGTGCAGGGGCTGACGGTGCTGGAGCGCCTGCTGTTCGACGAGAACGTCACCGCCGACGCCTTCACCGGCGACGACGCCAAGCGCTTCCGTGGCGCCCTGGCCGTGGCCGCCGCCCGCAACCTCGCCGCCATGGCCGCCGATTCGCGCGACGGCTGGAAGGCGCTCGAGGGGCCGCTGGCCGCCGGGGAGCCGACCATCCTCGGCCCGACCCCGGCGGAAGCGGTCAACACGCTGTTCGCCTCCGCGATCACCGCCATGCAGATCGTCGTCGACCAGAAGCTGATGGCCCCGCTCGGCACCGGCGTGACCGAGGCCAAGCCGGCGGTGGTCGAGGCGCTGCGCAGCGGCCGCTCCGTGCGCAACATCGTCCTCAACCTGGAAGCGATGCGGGCGCTGATGCTGGGCGAGGCCGACGGCCCCGGCTTCGCGTCGCTGCTGCCCGCCAACGCGGACGGCGCCACCGCCCGCCAAGCCCTCGACGAGAGCTTCGCCGCCGCCATCGGCGCGGCGGCGGCGATCCCGGCCCCGCTGAACGTCGCGGTCGCCGACCCGGCGCTGCACAAGAAGGCGGACGGCGCGCTGCGCCTGATCAAGGCGGCGCGGGTCGAGATGCTGGGCACGCTGGCCCCGCTGCTGGAGATCACGCTGGGCTTCAACGAGTTGGACGGGGACTGAGGCCATGACGCTGAACCGCCGGAACATCATGGGCCTGCTGGGCGGCGGGGCACTCGGCAGCGGCCTGCTCGACGCCTTTTCCGGCCTCGCCCGCGCGCTGGGCGCCGGGGGCAAACCAGTCTATCTCAACGCCTACGCCACCGCCGGGGCAACGCCGGACTTCGGCGTCGCCGGGCTCGGCGAGGCCGGCGCGGTGCTGTTCACCACGCCGACGCCGGGCCGCGCCCACGCCATCGAGCCGCACCCGACCCGCGCCGAGGCCGTCGCCTTCGCCCGCCGGCCGGGCCGCTGGTTCATGCCGCTGTCGCTGACGGACGGCGCGCCGGGCGCGGTGGTGAAGGCACCGGACGACCGCCGCTTCACCGGCCACGGGGTGTTCTCCGCCGACGGGGCGCTGCTCTACGTCGCCGAGGATGACGTGCCGAACGAGGTCGGCGCCATCGGCGTCTACGACGCCAACGACGGCTACCGCCGGCTGGGCGCCCTGCCGACGCACGGGCTGGGGCCGCACGAACTGCTGCTGATGGCGGACGGCGCGGTGCTGGCCGTCGCCAACGGCGGCGTCATCACCCATCCCGACACCGGCCGCGCCAAGCTGAACCTCGACGAGATGGACAGCAGCCTGACCTATGTCGAGGCGGCGACCGGCCGGCTGATCGACAAGGCCCGGCTGCCGGCGGAGCATTCCAACCTCGGCATGCGCCACATCGCCCTGCTCGACGACGGCGCCATCGCGTTCGGCGTGCAGGACGAGCGCCCGAACGGCGAACTCCAGCCGCTGACCGGCACCCACAAGCCGGGCGGACCGGCCCCACGCCTGTTCGACGCCCCGGAAGACCTGCTGATCACCCTGGACGGCTACATCGGCAGCGTCGCCTCGGACGGGAAGGTGCTCGCCGCCAGTTCGCCCAAGGGCGGGCTGATCGCGCTGTGGGACGGGGCGAGCGGCGACTGGCTCGGCTCCACCAAGCTGCCCGACGGCTGCGGTCTGGCCGCCGGCAGGGAGGGCTTCGTCGCCACCAGCGGCCTCGGCGTGATCGAGACGCTGTCGGCCAGGGACGCGGCAGCGGCGGCCGAGCGGCGCACCCCGGCCTACCGCTGGGACAACCACCTGACGCGGGTCTGACGGCTCTTTCCTCCATCGACGGAGCGGCCGGCGGCGGGGCAGACCCGCGCCGGGCGCGGATTGAACGACGCCGGGCGGACTCCTACCCTCTCAAGGGCAAGGCCAACCGCCCTCCCGACGCCCCCCGACGATGGACAAGCCCATGATTCCCTTTTCCGTTCTCGACCTCAGCCCGATCGTCCAGGGGGCGACGGCGGCGGATTCCTTCCGCAACACGCTGGACCTCGCCCAGCACGCCGAGGCCTGGGGGTACAAGCGCTACTGGCTGGCCGAGCACCACAACATGCCGGGCATCGCCAGCGCCGCCACCGCCGTGGTCATCGGCCACGTCGCCGCCGGGACCAAGACCATCCGCGTCGGCTCGGGCGGAATCATGCTGCCCAACCACGCCCCGCTGGTGATCGCCGAGCAGTTCGGCACGCTGGCCTCGCTGTTCCCCGGCCGCATCGACCTCGGCCTCGGCCGGGCGCCGGGAACCGACATGATGACCGCCCGCGCCCTGCGCCGCGACCGCAGCGACAACGGCGACCGCTTCCCGCAGGATGTCGTCGAACTCCAGATGTATTTCGAGGAGCCCGAGCCCAACCAGCCGATCCGCGCCGTGCCGGGCGCCGGGCTGTTGGTGCCGATCTGGCTGCTCGGCTCCAGCCTGTTCAGCGCGCAGTTGGCGGCGATGATGGGCCTGCCCTTCGCCTTCGCCTCGCATTTCGCGCCGGACATGCTGATGGAGGCCTTCGCCATCTACCGCGCCCGCTTCGAGCCCTCGGCGGCGCTCGACCGCCCGCACGCGATGGTCGCGGTCAACCTGTTCGCCGCCGACACCGAGACCGAGGCGCGGCGGCTGTTCAGCTCCGCCCAGCAGCAGTTCGCCAACCTGCGGCGCGGCACGCCGGGACCGCTGCCGGCCCCGATTGACGATATCAACACCTTCTGGCGGCCGGGCGAGCAGGCCATGGTGGAGCGCGCGCTCGCGGTGTCCGCCGTGGGGACGCCCGACATGGTGGAGTCCCGGCTGCGCGAGGTCATCCGCGCCACCCAGCCCGACGAGGTGATCCTCGCCGGCCAGATCTTCGACCACGCCGCCCGCCTGCGCTCGTTCCAGATCGGGGCGGAGGTGCGGGACCGGTTGGGGAGCGTTGCCTAGCGGGGTCTTTCCCCCCTCCCCCGCCCAGCGCAGGAGGGGGCAAGCGGCGTGACCTCTTACGCCCCGGTGACCTTTCGGCAACGCCGCTTGAGCAGCGCCAGGGCACCCGCCGCCTGTTCGCCTTCCAGCGTGAACAGGCGGTCGTCCAGCAGACGGCCTTCCGAATCGTAGGCGCGGACGTGCAAGCCGGCGACCGTGTCGGCCACCGTCGCGTCGATCACGCCGTCGGCGGTCTCGTTGCTGGCGATGTCGAGGAAATCCGCCACCTCGTCCAGCTCACCGTCGGCCTGCCACGCCTCGTCCGCCGTGAAGTCCAGCAGATCGGTCAGCCCGCCGATCGGCTCGCAGCGCCGCACGCGCGGGTCGGCCGCGCGCACCGCGTCGGAGAAGGCGGCCATCGCCTCCTTGATCCGCAGTTCCTCCGCCGGGTCGATCTCCGGCTCCTCGGCCTGCGGCAGGCCGAAGTTCAGCGGGTCGGGGATCGCCTCGGCCGAGGCGGCGCTGGCGTCATCGCTCTCCTCGACCAGCCCGACCACGGCGACGAAGCGCGGGCCGGGGGTGTCCTCGGCGGGCAGGACGGGGGCCAGCAGGTCCTGCTTGCGCACGAAGTCGGCGGCCTCGTCGGTCGAGGCCAGCAGGCGGTGCAGCAGGGTGCGGCGGTCGGCGGCCTCCAGATAGGCCAGCGGCTCCGGGTCCAGCCACAGCGGCAGCAGGCGGGTGTCGGCGGCGTTCTCCAGCAGGCCCGACGAGTCGAGCGCGCGCTCGATGGCCTCGGCCGGCGGGGCCTCGGTCAGATCGCCCTCGACCTCCACGGCCAGCCAGAACAGCGTCACCGTCGACGGGTCGCCGTAGCTGTCGGTGCGCTGGAGCGTCTCGGAGAAGGCGTCGACCTCGTCGATGAAGGCGTAGGATTCGTCCTCGCGCAGCTTGGCGATGGCGGCCTCGATCACCGGCTGGCGGCCGGAATCGAGCACCTCGTCCAGCAGCACGCCGAAGCGCTGGTCGTTGCTGCGCCACAACCTGATCAGCCGGTCGGCCGGCGTGCCCGTGAAGGAGCCGCCTTTTCCGCCGCTGCCGTTCGCCCCGTCGTTCCGCTTCGCCATGATGCCCGTCCCCAACGCTCGTTCGCGGCGACCATAGGAGCGGCGCGGCGCGCTGTCGACCGTCCTCTTGGGGGGAGGCCCGCGGATCTCCCCGGAAGAATTGACACACCCGCCGGGCGCCGCGACCGGCTTTTATGGAGGGGCGGGAAAACCGGGAGCGCGAAGGGCGGGGATGGACGGGGGAGAGGACGGCAAGGGGCTGGACACGCTGCTGCTCGCGGCGGAGACGCTGCCGCACGACGGGGCGGATTCGTGGGAGCTCGACCTGTTTCGGATCGCGTTGCGCATCGCCCGCTCCACCGAGGCGGCGGTCGATCTCAAGCGCGCCGACCTCGCCTTCAAGGCGCTGCCCGACCGGCTGCGGCTGCCGCTGGCCGAACGCGCCGCCCAGTTGGCCCGGCGCGAGGCGGAACGGGCGGCCGGGCGGGAAGGGGCCAAGGGCGCGTCCGGCCTGCTGCGGCGCCTGGGCCGCCGCGCCGCGCCCGGCAGCGGCAGCACCGCGAAGGAACGGCTGCTGCGCGAATTGAGCCTGGATCGCCTCTCCGATTCGTAATCCCACCACCTCCACCTTGGGCGAAGGTCACAGCGCCGACGGTTTACGGGCCGGCGTGGATGTGCAATCGTCCCCCCTCCAAATTGAGTGGGTTCGTGGGAAGAGAATGAGGGCTCCCGTGCGTCGCGTGAAGCCGTTGCTGGCCTGTGCCGTTTTGTCCGCCATCCTGTCCGCCTGCGCCAGCGGCGGCAGCGGGCCGCGCAGCGTGTCCCAGGCCGAGATCGACGCGCATGTCGCGGAGGCCTCCAAGCGTTTCGACATGCCGGAGCTGTGGATCCGCGAGGTCATCCGCCAGGAGAGCGGCGGGCGCACCACCATGAACGGGCGCCCCATCGTCAGCAAGGCCGGCGCCATGGGGCTGATGCAGGTGATGCCGGCCACCTACGACGAGATGCGGCGCAAGCACGACCTCGGCTCCGACCCCTACGATCCGCACGACAACATCGTCGCCGGCACCGCCTATCTGCGCGAGATGTACAACCTGTTCGGCGCGCCGGGGTTCCTCGGCGCCTACAACTGCGGGCCGGGCTGCTACGGCGACTATCTGGCCGGCAAGCGCAGCCTGCCCGGCGAGACCAAGCGCTACATCGCCTCGGTCGGCCCGCGCCTGAACCGCACCCCGTCGCCGACCGGCACCGACATCGTGCTGGTCAGCGCCACGGAAGCGGCGCCCTATTCGGCTCCGCCAGCGGCCGCCGCGCCCTCCTACACGCCGCCGGCGTACACCCCGCCGCCGTACACGCCGCCCGCCTACACCCCGCCGGCCGCGCGCCAGCCGGTCACCGTCGCGGCCCTGCCGTCGCCGATCGCCACCCAGTCCGGTCCGGTCCGGGTGGTGGCGCCCGACAGCACGCCGCCCGACGTGCGGGTCTCGCCGCCGGCCCCGTCGATGGGCGGAAGCTCCGGCGGCGGGGTGTGGACGGTTCAGCTCGGCGCCTTCAAGTCGGCCGAGGACAGCACGCGGGTGATCGACCGCGCCCGCCGCTCGCTGCCCGGCGCGCTGTCGCGCACCCAGAAGATCGTCCAGTCGGTGGACACCCAGACGGGGCCGCTCTACCGCGCCCGCCTGACCGGCCTGTCGCAGCAGGACGCCGCCACCGCGTGCAGCGGTCTGGTCGGGCTCGGGATGGCGTGCTTCGTGGTGGCGCCGGGGGCGTGAGGATCGGCGTGGGGACGGGCTATCCGTTGTCCCGGAAGCCCGGATACAGCGTCATTCCGCCATCCACCGTCAGGGTGGCGCCGACCAGATAGTCGGCCATGTCCGAGGCCAGGAACAGCGCCGCCCGCGCCACGTCCACCGGGTCGCCGACGCGGCCGTAGGGGATCAGCTTCAGCAGGCGCTCGCCCGCCTCGCCGCTCGTCGCCTTCTCGTTGATGGGGGTGCGGATGGCGCCGGGGGCCAGGGCGTTGACCCGGATGCGCTCGCCCGCCACCTCCTGGGCGAGGCTGCGCATCAGCAGGGAGATGCCGCCCTTGGAGGCGGCGTAGTTGGCGTGGCCGGCCCAGGGGATGGTCTCGTGCACCGAGCTCATGCACAGGATCTTGCCGATGGCCCGCGACACGCCCCGGTCGCCCTGCAGGCGGAAGCGGCGCACCGCCGCGCGGGCGCACAGGAACTGGCCGGTCAGGTTGACGTCCAGCACCGTCTTCCAGTCGGTCAGGCTCATCTCGGCGAAGGCCGAATCCTTCTGCAGGCCGGAGTTGGCGACCAGGATGTCCACCGCGCCGTAGGCGTCGACGGCGCGCGCGAACAGCCGGTCCACCGCGCCCTCGTCCGACACGTCGCCGCCGACGGCGACGGCCTGACCGCCGGCGCTCTCGATGGAGCGGACCAGCTCCTCGGCCCGCTCCGCGCCGGAGTGGTAGTTGACGACGACCTTGGCCCCGGCCTCGGCGTAGAGCCGGGCGATGGCCTCGCCCAAGCCGGAGCTGGCGCCGGTGACCAGCGCCACCTGCCCGTCGAGCCTGCATTCCATCGCCTGTGTCCCCCGTCCCGGTTTCCCAAGAGAAGACGGCGGCGGGGGGTGAAGGTTCCGGCGGCTACGCCGACAGGTCCGCCGTGATCGCGTAGACGCCGGTGTCCCAGCGGGCGATGGTGGTGTCGAAACCGCCGCTGCCGCCCAGCACGTCGAAGGACTGGCTGGTGTGGTGGATCAGATCCTCCACCCGGTAATGACCGTCCTTCAGGCTCAGTTCGACATGGGTGGCGACCGCCTTGCGCGCGGCGGTGTCGTCGAAATCGACGCGGTCCGACGCCACCACGATCAGCCGGTCGCTCTGGTCGTAGAAGCCATAGCCGGTGATCTGCGCGTCCGGGTCCTTGTCGGTGAAGCTCAAGGGATGGCGGTAGCCGATGGCCTCGTCCCCCACCAGCACCGGGGCCGTGGCCTTCAGGGCGTTGATCTCGGCGTCGGTGAACAGGTCCTTCCCGTTGTAGCTCCGCTGCGGGATGATCCAGGCGCTGGGGGCGCTGGCCGCCGTGACGCTGGGCAGCGCCGCGTCGCTGACGTAGGTGCCGAAGGGAACGCCGGCATCGTGCAGCCTGGTGATCGGGGTCAGCAACTCGCCCAGATAAGCGTTGCCGATGTCATTGCCGGTCGGCTCCAGCGCGTTCATCGCCCGCTCGGCGTTGACGCTGTAGTAGAGCGCCGGCCCGAAGGAGCGCGTCGGCACGATGTCGCGCAGCAGGCTCAGCCAGCTCTCCTCGACCTGCCCCCAGTCGTGGTAGCTGCGCGACCAGGATTCCGCCGCGCGGCGGATGCCGCCGTCGGCGTCCATGATGTTGGTCCAGCCGCTTTGCAGCCAGGTCTGCTCCAGCCGGCCCCAACCCAGTTCGTCGCGGGCGGCGGTGCCGGCGACGCCGGCGTAGAGGCTGTCCACCGCGCCCCAATAGTCGTTCTCCGACGAGGACAGCATGTGGCCGTAATGGCCCTCCGGCGCGCGGGCGGCGTGGAGGCCCAGCATCGCCTGCTCGTAGGAGGCCGGGGCCTGCTTGTGCTGCATCTCGAAGCGTTCGAGCGTCTGCACGTTGAACAGGATGTCCTTGAGGTTCATCGTCTCGCCCAGCACCCGCACGTCCACCCCGGCGTATTCGCGCATCGCGGCCGGCGTGAAGGAGACCTGGGTGGACAGCCACGCCGGCTTCCCCGTGTGCTTGACGATGGCTTCGTCCAGCGCCTTCCAGCCATAGGCCCAGCCGTCCACGAAGTAGTCGAGGTATTCGGTCGGGTGGTTGGCTCGGATGTCCGCCGCCTGCTGGACCAGGGTGGAGCCGGCCACCGTGATCCCGCTCTTGGCCGAGAATTCGGCGATCATCCGCGTGTTGAAAGAGTTCATCACGCCGGAATGCGGGCTGCCGTCGTAGAAATCGGCGAACTCGAAGCCGCGCGTTCCGGTGTGGGCGGCGAGCCGGCCCAGCTTGTCGGCCAGCCAGTCGGCGTAATGCGCGGTGCCGCCGGTCCAGCCGGCCGGCGCGTCGGCCGCGTCCAGCGGCATCAAGGGACTGACGTACCCCCAGCCGTAAGGATCGGCGGCGGTGGCGTGGTGGATGGCGCCCTGCGCGTCGCGGCCGAGATACTGCGGGTGGGCCTGCACCCAGGCCACCCAGGCCTTGTGCCCGGCCAGATTGGCGAATTGGCCGCCCGGCAGCGAATACTCCATGGTGTCTTCCCACGACTGCAGGCCGATGACCGGCAGCACGCCGGCCGCTTCGTGCGAGGCCGCGAGTTCGCGCGTCTCCTTCATGTGCGCGGCGCTGGCGTAGTCGGGGACGGACTCCCAGAACAGATGCTGGGGCGCCAGCCCGCGGTCGGCGCCCCAGGAGATGGTCGAGACCTCGCCGGCCAGCGGCGGCCGGTCGGAGCTGACGTTGCCTGTGTTGCCGCGGTCGGGCTTGGGCGCGGCGGGGAGCGCCGCCACCGGGGCGGCGAAGATCTCACGGGCGACGGCGAAGCCCAGCGTGCCGTTCCACCACAGGCCCGTCTGGCCGGCGACCACGTCGCGGCCGTCCAGCGCGCCCTTGTCGTAGGTGACGGTGGGGGCGGTGGCCTGGATCACCGTGCCGTTGACGGCGATGGAGCCGACGTGGAGGCTGCGGTCCTGCCCGTTGACGACGCCGTCGTTGTCGTACTGGATCTGGATCCTGTGGGCCTGGGTCGGATCGACGTCCACCTTGAAGGCGTAAGCAGCGGAACCGGTCGTCGCGACCTTGGCCTCGCCCACCGCCTTGCCGTCGATCAGCAGCTTGAAATGCGGCGGCACGCCGCCGGCGCTGGTGCCCCAGGCGTTGACCACGATGTCGGTGGAACGGGTCGCGATCGGGGCCGGGGCGGGGAACAGCGTCGCCGGCAGCGCGACGTTCAGCGCGCCGCCCCAATACAGCGCCTCCTGACCCTTGACCACGTCCTTGCCGTCCACCGCGCCCTTGTCGTAGCGGACCGAGGCGTCGGTGGCCGCGATGGTCTGGCCGTTGACGGTGACGGAGCGGACGAAGAGGTTGCGGTCCTCGCCGTTCTTCTGCCCGTCGTTGTCATAGACCAGTTGCAGGCTGTGCGCGGTGTCCGGGGCCACCAGGGCGGTGACGCTGTAGCGCCCGGCCGTGGCGGAGGCGACGGTCGCCTGTCCGATGGTGGTTCCGTCCAGCTTCAGCGCCAGATGCGGCCAGACGCCGCCCGCCGCCTGTCCCCAGGCATCGACCACAAAGGTCACCTGGATCGGGCGGCTTTGATTCGTTGTCATTTTGTTAATCCTTGCAACGGCCCTTCATCGAACAATTTTTCAAAAACCGAGATGAAGCCGTCATGTTCTTTCGCCGAGCGGCTTTTGACATTCATTTGTGATGATCACATATGATAAAGATGGGATATGATTTTGACTCTTCTTTGACTCTTCTTTTTGAAACCGATATTGGATTTTGCGTTTTCTTGGAACACGGAAGCGGTCGCACGCCGTCGTCGGGTGTACGTCGGATGGACTCCGCCTCCGCCCGTTCGTCCGGTTGGTCAGGGCACCACGGCGTGGTGCAATGCGCTGCACAATCCCACAACCCTGATGATCGGGAGATGCCCGCCTTGCGCATCGCCTTCGTCACCCAGAAGATCGTCCGGCACGACGGGCAGGGCCGCGTCAACGCCGTGGTCGTCGCCGAGCTGCTGCGCCGGGGGCACAGCATCCTCGCCATCGCCTCCGAGCTGGAGCAGGAGCTTCGCGACCATCCCCGGCTGCGCTGGATCCGCGTGTCGGGCGGCGGCGTGCCGACCCAGCTCGCCAAGGACCAGATCTTCGCGTGGCGTGCCGGGCGTGCCCTGGCGGCGGCGCGGGCGGAGATCGACCGGGTGGTCGTCAACGGCTTCGTCTGCTGGGCGCGGTCGGACGTGAACGTCGTCCATTTCGTGCATTCCGCCTGGATGCGGTCGCCCGTCCACCCGATCCGCAAGCGCATCACACCGCTTAGCCTCTACCGCGCGCTCTATACCCTGCTGAACGTCGGGTTCGAGCGCTGGAGCTTCCGCCGCGCCGGGCGGCTGGTCGCCGTGTCGCGCACGGTGCGCGACGAGCTGCTGGCCGACGGCGTCGCCCCGGCCCGCGTGCGGGTGATCGACAACGGCGTCGACGCGGAGGAATTCCGGCCGGGCACCCCCGACCCCGCCGCGCTGGGCTTCGAGCCGGGCCGGGCGGTCGCGCTGTTCGTCGGCGACGCGCGGAGCGACCGCAAGAATCTCGACGGCGTGCTGCACGCGCTGACGGCGGTGCCGGATCTGGCGCTGGCCGTGGTCGGCGACGCGCGGGGCGGGCCGTTCCCGGCGCTGTCGGCGCGCCTCGGGCTGGAGGGCCGGGTGCGCTTCCTCGGCCACCGCCGCGACGTGGCGGCGCTGATGCGGGCGGCCGACCTGTTCGTCTTCCCGACCCGCTACGAGCCGTTCGGCCTCGTGCTGCTGGAGGCGGCGGCGAGCGGCCTGCCGGTCGTCACCACGCGGGTGGCGGGGGCGAGCTGGCTGCTGGCCGACGGGGCCGCCGTCGTGCTCGACGAGCCGGAGCGGGCGGCCGATCTGGTGGCGGCCCTGCGGCGCCTGGCCGGCGACGCGTCGGAGCGCCGCCGCATGGGCGCCGCCGCCCGCGCCGTCGCCGAGCGCTACGACTGGGTGGTCACCGCCAACGAGCACGCCGACCTGATCGAGACCGCCGGCCCGCGCGACCCTGGCCTGGACGTTGAACGCCGCCCGGCTCGGCTCACCGCGTTGTGAGGCGCAGCTCGACCGTCACCGTGGCGGCGCCTTCCGCCGCGTCGGTGGTTGCGATCCCGATGGGGGCGGTCGCGCCGTTTCCGGCGTCCACCCGCTGCGGCTGGCCGGCGGCGGGGCGCAGCACGGCGCCCATGCGGATCGCGGCGGCGGTCTTGGCGACGGGAACCTGACCGGCGGTGGCGATGGGAACGACGTTGCCCGCCGGGCCGCCCGCCATGGCGACGCCCAGCACCGGCTTGTCAGCCCCGGCCCGCCGCGCCCGGTCGTAGTCGCGTTGCACCAGTTCGCCGCCCGCGACGCCGCCCTCGCCGACGCGCAGGAACTCGCCGGAGAACTCCACGGCCTGGAAGCGGTTGGCGCGGCAGGCGCGGGCGATGGACAGCGCCGGGACGCCGCCGTCCGGACCGCCGTCGCGGCCCATCCGGACGAGTTGCTCCCCGTCCTCGAAGCGGTTGCCGACGGCGTCCTCGGCGACGACGACGGCGGTCTCGATGCCGGGGGTGCCGTCGCCGAAGCTGGCGGTGCCGCCGAGGAACAGGTTGCGCTCCAGTGTCCGCACGACGATCAGCCCGGTGACCGGCCGCCCCGCCAGCCGGTAGCGGGGGAGCAGCGACCCGCTGCACCCGATCAGGCTGTTGCCGTGCATCTCCGCCTCCGGCCCCCGGATCCAGCCATTGCCGCAGGCCTCGAAGGCACAGTCGATCAGCTTGTTGTTGGACAGGAAGCTGCGGGCCGGCGCGCCGTCCTCGGCGAGGATGCCGTAGGGCGAGAAGCCGAAATGGCAGCCGATGAAGCTGCTGTGGTCGATGCCGTTTTCGGGATCCACGGCGATGGAGGCCAGCGTGTTGCCGGCGAGATCCGCGTCGAGCAGCAGATGGTCGCCGAAGCTCCGCGTCCCCTTCGACCAGTGAACGCCGACGTGGTTCTTGGCGATCTGGCAGGACAGCAGCGAGGAATGGTCGCGCCACACGTCGACGCCCGCGCGGAACCCGTAAATCCCCAGCCGGTCCAGCACGAAGCGCGAGGTCACGGCGACACCGCCCATCCCCGGCGGCGCGTCGCCCGGCCGGTTGCCGGGGCGCGGCCCCAGCAGCGTCAGGTCGGCGATCCGCGTGCGCTGGTAGCCGTCGCGGTCCGGTCCGCCGTCGCGGCTTCCGGCGCGCAACGCGAAGCGGCCGGGTCCCAGGTCTTCGGTCCAGGACAGCACCGTGGACCGCATGCCGGAGCCCCGAATCTCGACCTCGTTGAAGGAATCGTCGCCTTGGTCGAGGTTGGGCAGCACAAGGTCGGCGTTCAGCCGGTAGCGGCCGGGCGGCACCGTCACCGTCCCACCGAAGCCGGAACGCGAGAGGTCCAGGATCGCGCCCTGCAGGGCGGCCCAGTCGCTTTCCTGGTCGAGCGCGGTGGCGTGGGGGTGAACGCGCTGGGCGTCGCGCAGGGTGCGGAAGCGTTCGGACAGGGGGTGGCTGCGCCCATCGCCGACGGCGCCGCGCTCCTTCAGCGATAGGGCGCCGGGGTCGGGCTGCGAGCGGGCTGCGCCGGCCAGCAGCAGGGCCGACGCGCCGAGGAACGCGCGGCGACCGAAACGGGGAGGGGGAGTCATGGGCATGGCCCGCCGCCCCATCCTCCCTGGCGCCGGCCCCCTCTTCCCCCCTCTCCCCAGGGGCAGGGCAATCGCCTTTGGCTCCCTCTCCCGGTGCGGGAGAGGGCTTTGGCGCCATAGGCGGGAGAGGGGGAAACGGCTGGAAGGGGGGCGGAGACACACGCGCCCCATCCCCCGCTCACGGCGTGCATGGCTCGACCCGCATCGCCGTGGCGGAGCCAGCCCCGACGACGCCCCCGCGCAGAGCCTGCGCGTAGACCTCCTCCAGCCGGTCGAGGTGGCGGTCGAGCGTGAAGGGCGCCCGCCAGTAACGCTCGTGCGCCGCCCGCCCCATCCGCGCCGCCGTCGCGCCGTCGCCCAGCACCCGCAGGCATCGCGCCAGATCGCCGGCGTCGCCGCTGCGGAACAGCAGGCCGTTGCGGCCCTCCTCCACCGCTTCCGCCGCCGCGCAATTGTCGCTGACGACGACGGGGACGCCGTTCGCCAACGCCTCGTAGGCGGCCAGCCCGAAGGTCTCGTACCACAGCGACGGCACCACCAGCGCCCGCGCTCCCCGAATCGCCGCGTGCACCTCCGCAGCGCCTTGCCAGCCCGTCAGCTCGGCGTCCGGCCGGTGGCGGCGGATCGCGCCGGCCTCGCCGCCGTCGCCGACGAAGCGCACGGGCGCGCCGGCCAGCGCCGCCGCCTCGGCCAGCAGCGCGGCGCCCTTCTCGCGCGACAGGCGGCCGACGAACAGCATGGGACGGTTTTCCGCCACTGGGGCGGGGCCGTGGTTCTCCACCTCGACCGGGTTCGGGATCGCGACGGTGGCGGTGCCGGGCGGCAGGTGCGGCGCGACGACGGCGCGCTGGCGGTCGCTGAGCGTGACCAGAATCATCCCCCGCGTGAATCCGCCCGACAGCGCGCCGGCCGCGTGGCGCGCCGCGCGCCACAGCTTGTGGTGCGGCGCGCGGGCGTCGCAGGAAGTGGTGAGGCAGGCGGCCGACAGGGCGCGGCGTTCGCAGTTCCGCCCGGCGGGAAACTCGAAGAAGGCGCCGTTCGGGCAGAGCGGGAAATAATCATGCAGGGTCAGCAGCACCGGCAGTCCCGATCGGCGGCAGACCGGGAAGACGCTGGGCGACAGCGCCTTGGCCCAGCCGTGGATGTGCAGCACGGTGTCGCCGGGGGGACAGCCGTCGATCACGGCGGCCAGCCGCCGCGCCGCGACGCCGTTCCACACCCCGCGCAAGGCGGCCTCCACCCGGCTGGCGGCACCCAGCAGGTCGGTCTGCTCCAGGCAATGCACCGTGATGTTCGCGGCTTTCAGCTCATCGGCGACCGGGGCGACGGCGGCGACGAAGACCACGCGGTGCCCGCGCCGCGCCAAGCCCGCCGCCCCGGCGATGGCGACCTTCGCCAAGCCGCCCGAGGCGTGCGCGTGGTCGCAGAGGATGACGACGGTGCTCATGATGCCGGCCCGTCGTTCGATGGCAGCCCGGTTTCGGCGAGCGCGCCGTCGTAGACCCGCCCGACCCGCGCGGCGATCACCGGCCAGTCGAAGTGGCGGCGGGCGTAGGTCTGGCAGGCGTCGCGGCCGGGCAGGCGGCGGGCGCCGGTCAGCGCCTCGGCCAGCCCGGCGGCAAGCGCGGGAGCGTCCGCGCCGTCGAGGACGAGGTCACCGTCCAGCCCCTCCACCACCTCGGGCAGGCCGCCGACCGGGGTGACCAGCACCGGAGTGCCCGCCGCCAGCGATTCCAGCGCGGTCAGGCCGAAGCCCTCCAGCGCCTGCGAGGGCATCACGCAGAGGTCGGCGGCGCGGTAGGCCAGCGGCAGCCGCGCGTCGGGCACGAAGCCGAGCAGCCGGACATGGTCCTCCAGCCCCAGCGCCTGGATGCGGTCGCGCAGCGCCTCTTCCTCCGGGCCGCGTCCCGCGATCAGCAGCAGCGCGTCGGGCACGCGGGCGCGCAGTTCCACCATGGCGTCGAGCAGCGCCGTCAGCCCCATGCGCCGCACCAGCCGCCGCACGGTGAGGACGATCGGCCGTCCCTGCGGCCAGCCGAGCCGCTCGCGCGCCGTGGGACGGTCCTCGGGGATGGCGAAGCGGGTGGCGTCGACCCCGCCGGCCACACGGTGAATGCGCTCTTCCGGCACGCGGTAGCGCTCGCGCAGGATCGTCTCGAAGGCGCGCGACAGCACGACGAAACGGGCGGCGCGACGGTAGACCAGCCGCTCGATCAGGAATTTCAGGCGGACGGCCAGCGGGCCGGCGCCCTCGGCGGCGCTCTCCAGCGCCCAGGGGCCGTGGAAATGCACCACCAGCGGGCGGTGGCGCAGGGCGGGCAGAGCGGCGACGGTGTTCAACGCGAAATGCGAGGCCACCAGATCGGGGTCGTGCCGGCGCAGCGCCGAGCCGACCCCCGCCCGCGCCGCCGCCATCCGCCGGGGCAGCGACGCCGTGGGCGGCGCGAAGGAGGCGACGCGCCGCCCGCTCTCCGCCTCCGCCGCCCCCGAGCCCAGCACCAGCCCGAACACCGAGAAGCCGGCACCCGGCAAATGGTTGGCGAGGTGGTAGAAGACGTTCTCGGCCCCGCCATGGCTTTCGGGGAACCAGCCGAGGCCCAGTTGAAGCACCGCCCGGCCGCCGCTCACCGCACCGTTCATCGCGTCGCTCATCGCACCCCCCGCATCGCCAAGCCATGAGTCTTCGCCGCCAGCCCCAGCCCCAGGAAGAACCAGAAGCCGACTCCCGTCACCTTCACCAGCGTGTGCTCGAAGACCATGCAGGCCAGCATGGTCAGCACCACCGCCTCGCAGCACCGAGCGGCCGGGTCGGGCGGCGCTCCGCCCCGGCGCAGCAGCACCACCAGCAGCACGACGATGCCGCCGACGTAGCCCAACGTGCCGAACCAGCCCAGCTCGTAGGGGACGCGCATCACGCCGCTGTCGAAATAGGCCATGACGCCGAGCTGGCCGTCGTTCGACAGCTTGGTCGCGGTGTCCACGGTGCCGAGCCCGGCCCCGGCCACCTCGGTCAGCGCCTGGGCCAGGAAGCGGCCGTAGAACTCCTGCCGCTCCTGGTAGCTGCGGTCGTTCTCCATGGAGTTCAGCGAGTCGAAGCGGGCCATGATGGCGTCGTTGATCCGGGGCACCGCCAGCAGCGGCAAGGCCGCCACCAGCAGCGCCGCCCCGAAGGCCAGCAGCCGCAGGCGGTGGCGCCCCGGCATGGTCAGCAGCAGCCACGCGAAGGCGAACAGCCCTCCCAGCCACGCGGCGCGGACCAGGCTCAGCAACAGGCTGGCCAAGGCGAGCGCGCCGGCCAGCGGCACCAGGGGACCGCGCGCCGCCGGCAGCAGCGCCAGACCGGTGATCAGCAGGAAGGCCAGCGGCCCCGACGAGTTCAGCGTGCTGAACACCCGCACCCGCATCGGCAGTGGATCGCCCTGGTTGGTCATGCCGACGTCGACCAGCCAGCGGGCGTCCCAGGGCGGCATGACGAAATACTGGATCAGGCCGTAGCCGCCGACCACCACCAGCCCCAGCACGAAGGCGCGCAGCACCGCGTCGCGCATCTCCGGGTAGAGCGGCCAATGGAAGGCGACGTAGATCCCCAGCGTCACCGGCACCAGCCAGTTCAGCAGCCCGAAGGTCGCCGCCGCCGCGCCGGCCTGGGCGATGCCCACCGCGTAGGCGTAGAGCAGCCCGGCGATCACCGGCGCGAAGCCGACATAGGCGCGGTAGCGCAGCATCGGCAGATAGGCGGCCAGCGTTCCCCAGGTCAGCGCGCCGACCAGGAAGGGGGTGACCATCACCGGGCTGATGCTGCTCCAGCCGCTCTGGAAATCGACCAGCCGGCGGATCTCGGGCGTGAGGAACCACAGCCACCACGTGAAGGCGACGAAGCGGGCGGGATCGCGCGCCACCAGCAGCGCGCCGACCGCCAGGGCGCCGGCCGGAAAGACGAGGCCGAGCAGCCCGGCCTGACCGACCAGCAGGATCGCGGCGACCAGGAACCAGAAGACCGTCGGCGCGAGCTTGGCGAGCGAGGGCAGCCCGCCGCCGAGGCCGGAGGCCGGAACGGGAGAGGCCGATGCGGTATCGATGTCGTTCGCGGCGCTCATGCCGCCGTCTCCCGGCCATCTTTCTCTCGACGGTCCGTCTTCCCGTCGCGGAATCCGGCGACGCGGCCGCGCAGGGTGGCGCGCAGCTTGGCCGCCGCGTGGCGGTCGCGGCGCAGCAGGGCCAGCCGCAACCCCTGGACCAGCCCTGGAAACTCGCTGGTGCCGACCAGCAGCGCCCAGGCGGCGAAGACCGCGCGGTTGGCCGGGCCGAAATGGGCCATCAGCGCCAGCGTGTCGTTGAAGGCGGCGTTCTCCTTGGCCTGCGGGTGGAAGCCGGCCTCCCCGCGCCGGTCGATGTCGTGGCGGGTGCTGGGGAAATGATCGACCGCGACGTTCGGGTCGTAGACCAGCCGCCAGCCCCGCCGCCGCATCCGCAGCGAGAAATCCAGCTCGTTCTGGACCTGGGCGCCGGTGCCGCGCAGCCGCGTGTTCAGGCGCAGGTCGCCGATGGCCGAGCGCCGGAAGCTCCAGTTGGCGCCCTTCAGCACGTCGACGTCGCGCGCGGGGCCGGTGCCGATGTGGTGGTTGCCGATCACCCGGCCGAACCATTGCAGCCGGCCGACGTCCCGCGCCGCGCCGGTTTCGGGCACGCCGTCGTGGAAGACGTGGTCGCGGCCGCCGACGCCGCCGATGCGGTCGTCGGCGTGGTACCACGCCTCGATGCGCTCCAGCCAGTCGGGGTGCGGGGCGGCGTCGTCGTCGGTGATGGCGACGACCGCGCCTCGCGCGTGGTCGATGCCGCGGTTGATCGCGGCGACCACGCCCGGCACTGTCACCGCGACGATGTCGAGCGGCAGGGCCTCCGCGAACGCCTGCGCGGCGTCGGCGGAGCGGGTGTCCTCCGGGCGCACGGTGACGACGACCTGGGACGGCGGCAGCGTCTGCCGGGTGAGCGCCGCAAGGCAGTGGACCAGACGGTCGGGCCGGCGGTAGGTCGGCACGATCACCGTCACGGGGAAACGGGTCTCGGTCTGCATGGCGGTCTCCCTCCTTGGTTGTCCCCCTCCCGCCTCGGGAGAGGGCGCGTCACGCCGGCGCCAGTTCCGGGCGGGGGCGGGGTTCGACGGCGTAGCGGACCGGGGGAGACTCCAGCGCGGCGGCGTGCATCCAGCCGTCGATGGCGCTGCGCATCTTCTCCTTGAACACCTGTTCGTCGAAGCGGCGGGCGTGCTCGTGCAAAATCGTCGGATGGAAGCGGTGGGCTTGGGCCTCGTAGCGCTCGACCGCCTCGATCAGCGCCTCGGGCGTCTGCTCGTCGAAGAACAGACCGGTCACGCCGTCCTTCACCGTTTCGGTGGCGCCGCCGCGCCGCAGCGCCAGCACCGGGCGGCCGGACGCCATCGCCTCGACCGGGACGATCCCGAAATCCTCGTTGGCGGTGAAGACCAGCGCGCGGCATTCGGCGTAGTGCCGGGCCAGCTCCTCGGCCGAGCAATGGCCGGCCAGCCAGACGGTCGGCCCGGCCATCTGCTTGAGGCGCTTGTACTCCTCCCCCTCGCCGACGACGATCAACGACTTGCCCATGCGGTTGAAGGCCTCGATGGCGACGTCGGCGCGCTTGTAGGGGACCAGCTGGCTGACGAACAGGTAATGGCCGCCGGGCGGGGTGTCGGTGGTAAAGCGGTCGACGTCGACCGGCGGGTGGATGACCGTCGCGTCGCGCCGGTAGGCCCGCCAGATCCGCTGCGCCACCGTGGTCGAATTGGCGACGAAGTGGTCGACCCGCGCGGCGGTCGCCAGATCCCATTGCCGCAGCCGGTGGACCGCGTAGGGCATCAGCGGGCGGACCAGCGGCCCGGCGGAGGCCAGATAATCGTGGTAGCCGCTCCACACGTAGCGCATCGGCGTGTGGCAGTAGCAGACGTGCAGCGCGTCGGGCCGGGTCAGCACGCCCTTGGCCGGGCCGGATTCGCTGCTGATGACCAGATCGTAGGCGCTGAGGTCGAGCTGCTCCAGGGCCAGCGGCATCAGCGGCAGGTATTTCTGGTACATCTTGTGCGCGAAGGGCAGCCGGTCGATGAAGGTGGTGCGCACCCGGTGCCGGCGGATGGCCGGCGAGATGCGGTCGGGCCGGTAGACATGGGTGAACACGTCGGCCTCGGGGTAAAGGTCGCAGAGCGCGTCCAGGACCTTCTCCCCTCCGCGCATGCCGACGAGCCAGTAATGGACGATGGCGACTTTCATGGCTTGGATCCTTCGGTCGTCAGAAGTTTGTGGTTGTCAGGGTGTCTGACGCAGCAGATAGGGCCGCCCGCTGGGCAGGCGGACGCCGTATTCGAGGTTCGCGTGGTCGCGGACGTTGACCATCGACAGCACGGCCCCGGTCACCCGCCCACCGACCTCGCGCAGCTGCTTGATCCCGGCCCCGGCGAGGCTGGAGGCGGTGCGCGCCCAGCGCACGACGTAGAGGACCCGGTCGGCCATCGGCGCCAGGATCAGCGCGTCCGACGCCGACAGCACCGGCGGCGTGTCGAGGATCACCACGTCGTAGCGTCCCGACAGCTCGACCAGCAGCGACAGCATCGCCTTGGACCCCAGCAGGGTGTGCGGGCGGGCGGTGGGGCGCCCGGCGGCGATCACCGCGACGCGGCGGCGGTCGTCGTGGCCCAGCGCCTCCTCCAGCGTGGCGTCGCCGCCCAGAAGATCGGTCAGCCCGGCGTTCGGTTGCGCGGATCCCAGCAGGCGGTGGATCGCCGGGCGGCGGGTGTCGCAGTCGACGATGACCACGCGCAGCCCGGTGTCGGCCAGGAAGGCGCCGAGCGCCACGGCCAGCGTCGTCTTGCCCTCGCCCGCGACCGAGGAGGTCAGCATGATGACCTCGCCACCCTTGTCGGGCACCGGCTCGCCGGGGGCGCCGATCAGCTTCAGGCGGGCGCAGAGCCGCCACACCGCCTCGGCGAAGTCGCCGCCCTTGCGGGTGGCGCGGGCGCCCGCCTTGCCCAGCCCCTTGCGGCCGAGCCCCTCGCGCCCCAAAAGCGGCACGATGCCGACCGCCGGCAACCCCAGCAGCGCCTCGACCTGATGGGAGCTGTAGACGCCGCGCTGCATCATCGTCCGCGTCAGGGCGACGCCGATCGCCAGCGCGCCGCAGATCACGGCGGCGAGACCCGCCAGCACCGTCTTGCCGGGGCCGACCGGCGCGAAGGGCACCGTCGCCGCCGAGACCAGCCGCACGTCCGGCGTCATCTGCAACGCCTCCAGCACCTGGGTCTCCTTCAGCCGGGTGACGGCGCGGCGGTAATTGTCGTCCGACGCGTCGGCCTGCCGCTGCAACTGGCGCAGTTGCACGTCGGCCTGGAGCGCGTCCACGGCGTTGCCGCGCAACGCCTCCATCCGGCGGGTCAGGTCCTGGACCTTGCTGAGCTGCTGCTCGACCTCGCCGCGCAGGCCGCGCACCACGCGGTCGGTCTCCGCCGCGATGGAGGCGTTGAGGTCGCGCAGCTCGGCGGCGGGGCGGGTCAGCGCCGGGTGGCGCTCGCCGTACTGCTCGCGCAGCTCGGCCAGCTGGGCGCGCAGGGTCGCCTGACGCTGGCGCAGGGCGGCGATCAGCGGGTTGCCGGTGATCTCGGCGCCGGCCAGGGCGTCCTTGCCGTCGGGCTTGACGGCGAGGATCTGCTGGAGGCGGGCCTGGGCGTTGGCGTGGGCGGTGCGCGCCTCGCTGAGCTGCGCGTTCAGGGCCGACATCTCCTCGGTCACCAGCGGCGCCTCGCGGCCCCGCATCAGGCCGGTTTCCGAGCGCATCGCCTCCACCGTCGCCTGACCGGTGGCGGTCATGTCGGCGCGCAGCTCGTCCAGCCGCGATTGCAGCCACTCGGTGGCCTGGACGGTGGCGGCGCGCTTGGCCTCGGTCTGCATGGAGGCGTAGACGTCGACCACCGCGTTGGCGACGCGGGCGGCGAGCTGCGGGTCCTGGGCGTCGAAGCTGATGCGGATCGCCCGCGACTGCACGCCGGGCGCGATGCGCAGGTTCTTCTGAAAGGCGTCGATCAGGCGGTTGCGCGCCTCGTCCGCGGCGTTGGCGGCCGCGGTCGTGTCCTCCACCGGGGCCTTGGCGCCCGGCGGCGCGAGGGGCGGGGTGGGGCCGAGCCAGGGAGCCGCGGCGGTCAGCGCGGCGCCGGCGCGGGCGAACCCGTCGCGGACGCCGCGGGCGATGGAGTCGGCGACGCCGCCCAGCCCGGCGGAGGGCGCGTTCAGGCGGCCGTATTCCGGCTCGTCGGCCAGCGACAGCGTCTCGACGACGCGGCGGGCCAGATCGCGGGAGCGCAGGATCTCGACCTCGGTGTTCACCGTGTCGACGTAGATGCCCATCGGCTCGGTGACCGAGGGGATGTTGATGATCCGGTTGAGCCGGGGGTCGATGACCAGAACCGAGGAGGCGCTGTAGACCGGCGTCATCGCGTTGATCAGCAGCAGCGCCGGGATCCACAGGACCGCCATGATCGTGAGGATCAGCAGCTTCTGCCGCCACAGCGTCTGGGCCAGCCGCTTCACGTCGACCTTGTCGGCGCCCGGTCCGACCGGTGGCGCCACAAATCCGGGCGCGCCGGGCGGCAGCCGATGTTCCGATGCTTCCATGGGCGGGAACTCCTTGGTTGAGGCGCTTGGTGTCAGCCGGCGGTCTCGGTCGCTGCCGATTCGGTCGCCGCCCGGCCCGGTCTCCGTCGCGGCCAGAGGGCGGCGAGCCGAGCCGGGTCGGGCAGGAAGGCGCGCCAGGGAAGGCCGGTCGCGCGCCGGTACAGGACCGCCGCCGTGACGAAGACCAGCGTGTAGGCGACGGTGGAGACGATGGCGGCGGCGAGCAGGCCGCCCGATCGCAGGAAGACCGGCAGCGCGAGGACGGTGACCGCCATGCCCAGCGATTGCGCGACGGTGGCGGTGCCGGGGCGGTTCTCGGCGTAGAGCCCGTTCAGCAGGATGCCGGCGGCGGCGTAGAGCACCGCCCCCGGCAGCAGGAGGCGGAGCGGCAGGACGCTGCCGGCGAAATCCGGCCCGTAGACGAGGTGGATCGCCGGCCCGGCGAACAGGAACAGCCCGCCGCCCAGCACCGCGCCGATGGCGAAGGTGGCGTGCAGGCTGTGCAGGATCAGGGTGCGCCCGCCCTCGCCCCGGTGGCTCGCCGCCGGCATGACGACGGTGGCGAGCGCGCTCGACAAGGTGACGACCAGCCAGGACAGGTTGGTCGCCAGGGCATAGAGGCCGACCCCGGCCGCCGACAGGAAGGCCGGGATGATCAGCAAATCCAGCCGCTGGGTGACGACGCCGCCGACGACCTCGCCATGGGTGCGCAGCGCGTACCAGCCGGTCCGCCGCCCCAGCGCCGCGTCGGGCCGCGCCAGACCGTGGCGGGAGACGACGCGGATCGTCGCCGCCAGCAGGACCAGCGCGCTGGTGACCGCCTGGGTGACGACGGCGCTTTCGACGGTGAAACGCCCGTCGGCCCACAGCAGCAGATAGGCGGCGGCGGTCGCCGCCGGCTGCGCGAAGGCGAGCGCGTTGAACACGGGGAAATCCTGGTCGCCCAGCAGCAGGCCCAGCATCAGCTCGGCCATCAGCGCCAGGGCGATGGTCGGCAGGTAGAGCCGCGCGAGCGCCAGCGTCTCGGCCGGCTGGGCCGCCAGCAGATGCGGCAGCAGCGCCTCGCCCGTCAGCACGGCGACCAGCGCGACCGGGACCAGGATCAGCGCCCAGGTCGCCAGCAGCCGCCCGCCCGCCGCCGGGTCACGGGCCAGGGCGAAGGTCACCGCCTTGCCGCAGCCCATGCCGAACAGCCAGCCCAGCACCTGCGGCACCGTCAGCACCGCCGTCAGCGCCCCCCGTCCGTCCGGCCCCAGCGTGCGGGCGACGATGATCCCGGTCAGCAGACCCAACCCCATGGTCAGGGCGGTGACGATGACGGTGGTGACGCCATCCCTGGCGAAGCTGCGCGCCGGGCGCACGGCGGCCCGGTCGGCGGTTTCGTCCTGTCCTGCTGCCGTCACGAGCGAACTCCCCTGGTTGTTGGGCCGGTTGCTGGTCGTCGAGGCATGGTGGTGCGTTCCGGAAAGCCGGAGGCTTCCGAGCGCGGGATTCGAATTGTCGCGGTGCGTCGATCCGGGGGGCGGCTTGGGCTCCCCTGGTGTCGGATGGGTATCAGCGACGTGTCATGGGCGGCGCGCAAATTGTTGGAACAACGAACGAATTGACGCGTTTCCAATCGCCTGGCGACGGGGCAACGTTAGGCATCGCCACTTCCATGGGTCAACGTCACTTTCGGCATCCTTCCTTCACAGCACATCTGTGCTCCGCCGATACTCCCCACGACAGCGGATCGCAGGCGCGGCACCGGATCTTGCGGGGTGGTGCGTTCTTCGCATCTGCAAAAAACACGGGATGGGTAGATCATTGGCGTGCGAAGCCATCCCATCGGCCAAAGAGGGATTCGACAAGGAGGAGGCTTCGCACCAATCTGGTCATCGCGTCCGGTCACACGGGAGAGTCCTCGTCATGAAGCGCATCACCCTGCCGGACGGCGTCTCCGTCCCGGCGCTCGGCCAAGGCACCTGGATGATGGCGGAGCGGCCCGACCGCCGCCGGTCGGAGATCGCCGCCCTCCAGGCCGGGATCGATCGCGGCCTGACCCTGATCGACACCGCCGAAATGTACGGCGACGGCGCCTCGGAGGAACTGGTGGGCGAGGCCGTCGCCGGTCGCCGCGACGGGCTGTTCCTGGTGACCAAGGTTCTGCCGAGCAACGCCTCGCGCGCCGGCACCATGAAGGCGTGCGAGCGCAGCCTGAAGCGGCTGCGGGTCGAGCGCATCGACCTGTACCTGCTGCACTGGCGCGGCGGCGTGCCGCTGGCCGAGACGGTGGAGGCGTTCGAGACCCTGCGCCACGCCGGCAAGATCGCACGCTGGGGCGTGTCCAACTTCGACGTGGACGATCTGGAGGAACTGGGCGAGGCCGCCGACCTGGGCGGCTGCGCCGTCAACCAGGTGCTCTACAACCCCGAACAGCGGGGGATCGAGTTCGACCTGCTGCCTTGGCAGCACACGCGCCGCATGCCGGTGATGGCCTATTCGCCGGTCGGGCAAGGCGGCGACTTGCTGGCCTCAAAGGCGCTGACCGCGGTGGCGCGGCGCCACGGCGCGACCCCGGCGCAGGTCGCGCTGGCCTGGGCGCTGCGCGAGGGCGGCGTCATCGCGATTCCCAAGGCGGGCAGCCCGGAGCATGCCATCGAGAACGCGGCGGCAGCGGAGTTGACGCTGACCGCCCAGGACATCGGGGAGATCGACGCGGCCTTCCCGCCGCCCAGGCGCAAACGGCCGCTGGCGATGATCTGAGGGGGAGTGCGGGCCGGCGCCCCCTCCCCATCCCTCCCCCGCCAAGGGCGGGAAGGTCAGGGAGGGGCAAAAAACCCCATGGGATCCGCAACCGCCGGCAGCGCGGGCTTGACGATTCGGGGCGGTCGGTGGCCAAATCGCGGCCCCAACCCAGCCGCCGAACCATCGGGACACCTCCCATGACCGCCGTCAAGATGCCGACCTCGAAGCCGCCTTCCGCCCTGGAGAAGCTGTTCTCCCTGGGTCACGTGACCTGCGTGGAGGATCTGCGGCGGCTGGCCAAGCGGCGCGTCCCGCGCATGTTCTACGACTACGCCGATTCCGGCTCCTACACGGAATCGACCTACCGGGCGAACACCTCCGACTTCCAGAAGATCAAGCTGCGCCAGCGCGTCGCCGTGGACATGACGAACCGGACGCTCGCCAGCACCATGGTGGGCCAGCCGGTCGCCATGCCGGTGGCGATCGCGCCGACCGGCCTGACCGGGATGCAGCACGCCGACGGCGAGATCCACGCGGCCCGCGCGGCGGCCAAGGCCGGCATCCCCTTCACGCTCTCGACCATGAGCATCTGCTCCATCGAGGACGTGGCCGAGAACACGGACCGGCCCTTCTGGTTCCAGCTCTACGTCATGCGCGACCGCGACTTCATCGACCGGCTGATCGACCGCGCCAAGGCGGCCGGCTGTTCGGCGCTGGTGCTGACGCTGGACCTGCAAATCCTCGGGCAGCGCCACAAGGACATCAAGAACGGGCTGTCCACCCCGCCGCGCCTGACCATCCCCAACATCCTGGACATGGCGACCAAGCCCTACTGGTGCGCCAACATGCTCCAGACCCAGCGGCGGACCTTCCGCAACATCGTCGGCCACGCCCAGGGGGTGGGCGATCTGCGCTCGCTGTCCTCCTGGACCGCCGAGCAGTTCGACCCGCGCCTGAACTGGGACGACGTGAAGCGCATCCGCGACCGCTGGGACGGCAAGCTGATCCTGAAGGGCATCATCGACCCGGAGGACGCGGTCATGGCCGCCGAGTCCGGCGCCGACGCGCTGATCGTGTCGAACCACGGCGGGCGCCAGCTCGACGGGGCGATATCCTCCATCGCGGCGCTGCCGGCCGTCGTCGCGGCGGTGGGCGACAAGATCGAGGTCCACATGGACGGCGGCGTCCGCACCGGCCAGGACGTCATCAAGGCCGTGGCGCTGGGCGCCAAGGGCGTCTACATCGGCCGCGCCTTCCTCTACGGGCTGGGTGCGGGCGGCGAGGCCGGCGTGTCGGAATGCCTGACGATCATCCGCAAGGAGCTGGACGTCACCATGGCCATGTGCGGCCTGCGCGACATCCAGGACGTGACCACCGACATTCTGGCGGGCGGACCCGGGTTCGGGCTGTAAGGGACACGCAAGAGCCCCCTCCCTAGCCCTCCCCCGCTGACGCGGGAGAGGGAACTCCGACGCCCTTCGACAAGCCGGCCCCCTCTCCCGCTGACAAGCGGGGGAGGGATGGGGAGGGGGCAAGCGCCCTCCCCCCAAAGCCGTCACCCCAGCCGGTGCGACGACACCGGCTCAAGCTCCCCGCGCCAGTCGCGGATCTCCGCCTCCACCTTCTCGGCGGCGCGCTGGTCGCGGAAGCGCTTGCGCACCCGGCCGTTGGCGCCGCGCGCCTGCATCGCCACCAGCCGCGCCTCGACCTCCGGGTCGCTGGCGATGGCTTGGCGCCAGCGCTCCAGCCGGATCTCCACCACCGCGTCGACGATGTTCTGGGTGCCGGGACGGCGGCCCAGCTTGGCGACGCTGGGGACCAGACGGGCGGCGGCGGACAGCGCCACCTCGGCCGGCATCAGCGGGAAGACGTTGCCCACCGCCGTGGCGATGGACAGCTTCAGGTCGTCGCCGCGGTCGCGCTCCTCGGCGCGGCGGTCCTTGCGGTTCTCGACGCGGGCGTGACGCTTGGCGTGCCACGCCAGCACGTCCGAGGCGACGGCCCGGCCGTCCTCGTCCAGCCAGACCGCCGACTCCGCACCCCCGCGCAGCAGCCGGCGCGCGGCGTCGGGCAGCTCCGGATCCCGACCCGCATCCTCGGCGTTCGCCTCCAGCGCCAGCCGCAGCGTCAGCAGCGAGCGCAGCGACCGCTCCCGCCCGGCGGCGTCGCCGGCCAGCAGCGTCGCGCGCGGCAGTGCCTCGGCGCCGAGCAGCGCCTGGATCACCTCCAGGTCGCTGCGGGTCCAGCGGCGGGAGGCGACCAGCCGATCCGCCCGCTCCTTGCGGTGCTCGCGCACCTCGCGCGGCTCGACCGAGCCCGTGGACAGCAGTTCCCACACAGCCCCCGTCCAGCGGGCCACGGCCCAGGTGGCGCGCGCCGGCAGGCGGCGGTCGGTGGGGAAGTGCGTCGGGGCACCCTCCCCCTCGCCGTCCAGATTCCAGCGGTCGGACCCGCGCAGGCAGCCGGGTTGCGGCTCCAGCCAAGGACGGCCGTCCTGCGAATAGAATCCACCCCCGAAGGGGTTCTTGACCAGAACCGGCCACGCGGCAACCTCGGCGGCGAGGGTGTCCGGCATCTCCGCCGGGCGATCCCAGGCGCCCAGCTTCATCACACGATCAGACGACATGCATGCTCCTTTGCGGCCGAGCATAGCACGCGGGCGCTCCGCCTCCCAGCCACGCCTCTCCCGATTGCGCGGAGGTGTAACACAACTGTCATATTGTCGCCGCCGCCCGCGCGGACCATGATTGAACCCGACACCACCCGCCACGGACGATCCCCATCAGGCCATAACTAAGGAGCGCGCGCGCATGCAGGCGACCGAGGTTCTGTTGGCCCT
Organism: Azospirillum doebereinerae; assembly: GCF_003989665.1. Lineage (GTDB taxonomy): Bacteria > Pseudomonadota > Alphaproteobacteria > Azospirillales > Azospirillaceae > Azospirillum > Azospirillum doebereinerae. The sequence continues at coordinate 56,714 of NZ_RZIJ01000016.1, forward strand.
TGCCGGCAACGTCGTGCTTCTGCTGTGGGGGCTGCACATGGTGCAGTCGGGCCTGACCCGCGCCTTCGGCGGCGACCTGCGCAACATCCTGGCGGTGGGCCTGCGCAACCGGTGGTCGGCGATGGCCGCCGGGCTGGGCGTCACCACGCTTCTGCAAAGCAGCACGGCCACCGGGCTGATGGTGACGGGCTTCGCCGCGACCGGGGTGATGCCGCTGGTGCCGGCGCTCGCCGTCATGCTGGGGGCCAACGTCGGGACCACGCTGATCGTGCAGCTTTTCGCCTTCGACGCCGCGCGGCTGGCCCCGGTGCTGCTGCTGGCGGGGTTCCTGGCCTTCCGGCGCGGCGCGCGGACGCGGACGCGCGATCTGGGCCGCGTCGGGATCGGGCTGGGGCTGATGCTGCTGTCGCTGCACCTGCTGCTGCTGACGGTGGAGCCGGCCGGCAACGCCCCGGCCCTGCGCGAGGTGCTGGGGGTGCTGACCGGCGATCCGGTGATCGCCATGCTGCTGGCCGCCGCGCTGACCTGGGCCGCCCATTCCAGCGTCGCCATCGTGCTGCTGATCGCCTCGCTGGCCGGGACGCAGGTCATCCCGCCGGAGGCCGCCATCGCCATGGTCGCCGGGGCCAACCTCGGCAGCGCCGTCAACCCGATCCTGGAAGGCCCGAAGGGCGACGGCCCGGCGGGCAACCCGGCGGCGCGCCGCTTGCCGGTCGGCAATCTGCTGAACCGGGCCGTCGGTTGCCTGATCGTGCTGGTGCTGGCCGATCCCATCGCGGCGGGGATGCAGCGGCTGTCGGGAAGCGGCGGGCGACTCGCCGCCGACTTCCACCTGCTGTTCAACGTGGCGCTCGCCGCGCTGTTCGTGCTGCCGCTGCCGGCCATCGCGAAGCTGCTGATCCGGCTGTTCCCGGAGCGGGTCACCGTCGCCGATCCCTCCGCCCCGATCCACCTCGACCGCGCGGCGCTCGGCGCGCCGCACATCGCCATCGCCAACGCGGCGCGCGAGACGCTGCGCATGTCCGACACGGTGGAGGTCATGCTGCGCGGGGCGCTGGACGTGTTCCGCAGCGACGACCGCAAGCTGATCCAGGAGATCCGGCGGATGGACGACGTGCTCGACCGTCTGCAAAGCGCCATCAAGGACTACCTGACCCACATCGAGCCGGAGGAGATGGACGATTCCGACGCCCGCCGCGCCACCGACATCCTGACCCTGGTCATCAACCTGGAGCATGTCGGCGACATCATCGACCGCAACCTGATGGATTCGGCGTCCAAGAAGATCAAGCGACGCCTGCGCTTTTCCGACGAGGGGGCGGCGGAGATCGCCGGCATGCTGGAACGGCTGGTGGCGACGCAGCGGCTGGCGGCGGCGGTCTTCGTGTCGGGCGACCTGCGGACCGCGCGCACCCTGATGCGCGAGAAGGAGGTGATCCGCGCGCTGGAGACCCAGGCGACCGAGGCGCATTTCACCCGCCTGCGCGCCGGCCGCAGCGAAAGCCTGGAGACCAGCGCGCTGCACATCGACATCCTGCGCGACCTGCGCCGGATCAACGCCCATCTGGTCGCCGCCGCCTACCCGGTGCTCGACCAGTCGGGCGAGCTGCGCGCCAGCCGCCTGAAGGAGCGGGACGGCGGGCACGGGGGCGGGCACGGGGGCGGGCAGCCCTCGCTGCGCTGATTCCCCGCCACTCGGCCCCGATCAGGCCGCCTTCGCCGCCAGCGGGTAGAGCGCCGCGTCCTCGCGGCCGATCCGGTTGCGCAGCTCGGTGAGGATGGCGCGCGTCTCGGCGACGAAGCGGGCGGGATCCTTGCCGATGGCCAGCGGGCCGGGCCACGCCTTGCGGTAGGCGTCGAAACGCTGGGTCAGCCCGCCCATCTCCTCCTGGAAGCGCTGGGCCATCCGGCGCAGCTCCGGGTCGGCGGCCTGCGCCAGCCGGGGGTAGAGGGCCTTGTCCTCGATCGCCAGATGGACCGAGAATTTTCCGAACAGCTTCACCACGTCGGCCGAAACCGCGCCGGGATCGGTCGTCACCGACGCCGGGTCGAGCCGTCGTTCGATGGCGGTGGCGATGCCCAGCACCTCGACGTGATGGTCCTGGAAGTTGGTGATGTCCATGGTGTGGTGCTCCTGAACGATGTGCAGAGATTCTCCAGCGCAGTCAGTTGGAGAGCCTCTCGGTTGTGAAAAAGCCCTTCTCCCCTTGCGGGAGAAGGGTTGGGATGAGGGGTATTCCGCCGAAGGCGGAAGGATTTGCCCCCCTCACCCCAACCCCTCTCCCGCAAGGGGAGAGGGGCTTTAGAGAGTGTCGGGTCGGGACACGGTCTGACCTCAGGCGACGGCTTCCTTCGGACCGAAGAACTCGTGGTGGATCGCGGAGGACGGCAGGCCCAGCGCGGTCAGCGCCGCGATCACCGCCGCCATGAAGGGCTTCGGCCCGACGACGTAGGCGGCGACGCCCTCCCCCTCGGGCAGCAGCGCCGCCAGACGGTCGCGGTCGAGCAGCCCCGTCAGGTCCGGCCGGTCCGCCGCCTCCGGTTCGGCGTAGCAGCAGACGGGACGGAAGCCCGCGTGCCGCTGCGCCAGTTCGGCGACGTGGTCGCGGAAGGCGTGGACCGACCCGTTGAGCGCGGCGTGGACGTAGACCACCCGGCGCCCGGCGGCCAGCGCCTGCTCGGCCAGTGGCAGGGCCGGCGTCTGCCCGACCCCGCCGGTGATCAGCAGCAGCGGGCCGTCGCCGTCGCGCAGCACGAACTCCCCGGCCGGCGGGTAGACCTCCAGCTCGTCGCCGATTTGGACGCGGTCGTGCAGGAAGCCCGAGACCGCCCCCTGCGGCTCGCGCTTCACCGAGATGCGGTAGTCGCGGCCGTTGGGCGAGGCCGACAGGCTGTAGTTGCGGTGGACCGTCTCGCCATCGACGGACAGCTTGAGGCCGAGATACTGGCCGGGCTGGAAGTCCATGACCCGACCGCCGTCCACCGGCTCCAGCCGGAAGGACGTGATGACGGCGCTCTCCCTCGTCTTCCCGGCGATGCGGAAGCGCCGCGCGCCGCGCCAGCCGCCGGTCAGGGCCGCCTTGCGGGCGTATTCCTTTTCCTCCGCCGCGATCAGCAGGCGGGCGAGCTGCCAATAGGCGGCGCCCCAGGCGTCGGCGACCTCCGCCGTCACCGCGTCGCCCAGCACGCGGCCGATGGCCTCCATCAGGCAGGCGCCGACGATCTCGTACTGGTCCGGGGTGATGTTCAGCGAGACGTGCTTCTGCACGATCCCCTCCACCGCCGGGCCGAGAGCCTCCAGCCGGTCGATGTTCGACGCGTAGGCGATGATGGCGTTCGCCAGCGCTTCCGGCTGGGCGCCGCCGCGCTGGTGGCTCTGGTTGAAGACGGCGCGGACTTCGGGGAAGCGCTCGAACATCAGCGGGTAGAAGGTCCCGGTGATGCGCGAGGCGTTGGCGGCGACGACCGGGGCGGTGGCCTTGATGACGGCGGTCTGGGCGGGCGTCAGCATGGGGAGGGCGATCCTTTGCGCGGCATGATGTCGCATCTCCCATGGCAAGCCCCGTGCCAGGGTCCCGTCGCGCGGTTTTCCGCCCCTGCCGGATTGTACGTTGTCAAAGGGACACGGCGGGGTAAGATGTCGAATGGACGACGACGCTGTCGATTCGACACTCACCCTGACCGCCGAGGACGCCGCCGCGCTGCTGGGCCGGCTGGACGAGCCGGCGCGGCTGTGGCCCGCCCTGCTCGATTTGATCGCGCGGCGGCTGCCCTGCGACGCCTGCGCCCTGCTGCGCCACGATGGCGACCGGCTGGTGCCGCTGGCGACGCGCGGCCTCAGTCCCGACACGCTGGGCCGCCGCTTCCGGCTGGAGGAGCACCCCCGGCTGAAGGCCATCGTCGAATCCGGCGGGCCGCCGCTGCGCTTTCCCGCCGACTCCCCGCTGCCCGACCCCTATGACGGGCTGATCCCCGACCGGCGCGACCGGCTGCACGTCCACGACTGCGTCGGCGCGCCGCTGACGGCGGGTGGGCGGCTCTGGGGCGTGCTGACGCTCGACGCGCTGCACGCCGGGAGCTTCGACGGGAGGGAGGGCGTCATCCTCGGCGTGGCGCGGCTGACCGCCGCCCTGGCCGAGGCGAGCGAGCGGCGCCTCCCCCCGCCCGCCCCGCCGTTCCCCCGCGAGGCCGAGCTGCCCCGCCCCTTCGAGGAGCGCCCCGACCCGGCCTTCGATCCGGGCAGCGAGGGGCCGGCGATGGCCGCCCTGCTGCGGGAGATCGACACCGTCGCCGACAGCGATCTGGTGGTGCTGGTGCTGGGCGAGACCGGCGTCGGCAAGGAGCTGGTGGCGCGGCGGCTGCACGCCCGCTCGCGCCGGGCGCAGGGGCCGCTGGTCCACGTCAACTGCGCGGCATTGCCGGAATCGCTGGTGGAGAGCGAGCTGTTCGGCCATGTGCGCGGCGCCTTTTCCGGCGCGGTCGCCGACCGCCGGGGCAAGTTCGAGCTGGCCGACGGCGGCACCCTGTTCTTCGACGAGGTCGGCGAGCTTCCCCTGCCCGTCCAGGCCAAGATGCTGCGCGCCTTGCAGAACGGCGAGATCCAGCGGGTCGGCTCCGACCGTCCGCTGCGGGTGGACGTGCGCGTCGTCGCGGCGACCAACCGCGATCTGGCCCGCGAGGTGCGCGACGGGCGGTTCCGCGCCGACGTCTACCACCGGCTCAGCGTCTACCCCTTGCACGTCCCGCCTTTGCGCGAGCGCGGGACCGAGGCGCTGCGGCTGGCCGGCCTGTTCCTGGAGCGCAACCGGGCGCGGCTGGGCCTGCGCAACCTGCGGCTCTCGGCGGACGCGGAGCGGCGGATGCTGTCCTACCCCTGGCCCGGCAACGTGCGCGAGCTGGAGCACGCCATCGGCCGGGGCGCCATCCGCGCCCGCGCCGCCGGCATCGCCCGCGACACCGGGGACGGGGCCGGCGTGCTGACGCTGACCGCCACCGACCTGGGGCTGGCCGGGGACGAGGCGCCGCCGCCGGTCAAGGCGCTGGAATCCGGGAGCGCCGCGCCCGGCACGCCGTTGCGCGAGGCGGTGGACGACCTGCAACGCCGGATGATCCGCGACCAGCTCGACCGCCACGGCGGCAACTGGGCCGCCACCGCCCGCGCGCTGGGGCTGGACCGCGGCAACCTGTTCCGTCTGGCCGGGCGGCTGGGGCTGCGGGAAGAAGGACCCAACGCCAAGCCGACGGCCTGATTTGGCGCTGCGCTCCTGTTGTCCGTGCCCCTCACACCACGCGCAGATGCCGCACTGGGCGGCCCGGCGACAGCGCCGCCGCCGCCCGCGCGATGCCCTGGGCGTCGATGCCGAAATGGCGGTAAAGGTCGGCGACGGTGCCGGTCTGGCCAAAATGCTCCACCCCCAGCGCCCGCGTCCGGTGCCCCTCGACCGAGCCGAGCCAGCCCAGCGTCGCCGGATGCCCGTCCACCACGGTGACCAGCGCGCAATGCGGCGGCAGCCCGGCCAGCAGCCGTTCGACGTGCGAGCGGGCGTGCCCGGCCCCGCGTTCGCGCGCCCGCTGCGCGGCGCTCCAGCCGGCTTGCAAACGGTCGGCGGAGGTCACGGCCAGCAGCCCGACGTCGCGCCGGTCCTCGCCCAGCATGCCGACCGCCTCGATGGCCTCGGGCGCCACGGCGCCGGTGTAGGCGACCACCACCTGCGCGTTCGGCCCCGGCCGCCGCAGCCAATAGGCGCCGTCGACGATGTCGCGCTCCAGTTCCTCGTCCATCGTCCGGGACGGCTGCTCCAACGTGCGCGAGGACAGGCGCAGATAGACCGCGCCGCCGGTCTCGTCGCGCAGCCAGTTGCGCTCGTCCGGCTCGCCGCCGTCCCTGCTGCCCTCGCGCTGCATGTAGTCGAAGGCCCAGCGCATGACCACCGCCAGCTCGTCGGCGAAGGCCGGCTCGAAATAGGCCAGACCGTCCTGCGCCATGCCGACCAGGGGCGTGGCGATGGACTGGTGCGCGCCCCCTTCCGGCGCCAGCGTCACGCCGGACGGAGTCGCCACCAGCAGGAAGCGGGCGTCCTGGTAGCAGGCGTAGTTCATCTGGTCGGCGCCGCGCATGATGAAGGGGTCGTAGACGGTGCCGATGGGCAGCAGCCGCTCGCCGAAGACCGAATGCGACAGCCCCAGCGCCGACAGCATGATGAACAGGTTGGACTCGGCGATGCCCAGCTCCATGTGCTGGCCCTTCGGCGAGAACTCCCAGGAATAGGTGGAGGGAATGCGCTCCTTCTTGAACAGGTCGGCCATTTCGCTCTTGGCGAACAGGCCGCGCCGGTTCACCCAGGCGCCGAGGTTGGTCGACACCGTCACGTCGGGCGCCGTCGTGACGATGCGTTCGGCCAGATCCGAGCGCTCGCGCCCCAGCTCGTTCAGGATCAGGCCGAAGGCGGCCTGGGTGGACAGGCTCTTCTGCGCCGGGACCGGCAGGGCCGCCGGCACCGGGACGGCGGGGGCGGTGAAGCGGCGCCGGCCCTTTTGCGCGAAGGGGACGCGCGCCAAGAAGGAGTCCAGCGTCGCGGCTGGCAGGGCGGCGCCCTCGAAGCGGTCCCACTCGTGGCCGGGGCGGATGCCGTGGGCGGCGCGGAAGCTTTCCATCTGGGCGGGGGTCAGCAGGCCGGAATGGTTGTCCTTGTGCCCGGCCAACGGCAGCCCGGCGCCCTTGACGGTGTAGGCGATGAAGCAGACCGGCCGGTCGTGCGTGCGGGCCTGTTCGAAGGCGTCGAGCAGCGCGGGCAGATCGTGGCCGCCGAGGTTGCCCATCAGTTCGGCCAGCGCCGCGTCGTCGCGGCTCTCGATCAGCCGGGTGACGGGGCCCTGGTCGCCGAGGTCGTCGAGCAGCCGGCGGCGCCACGCCGCCCCGCCCTGGTAGGTCAGCGCCGAGTAGAGCTGGTTCGGGCAGGTGTCGATCCAGTCGCGCAGCCGGTCGCCGCCCGGCTCCTGGAAGGCCGCCTGCATCAGCGTGCCGTATTTCAGGATCACCACGTCCCAGCCGAAGGCGCGGAAGATGTTCTCCAGCCGCTCCCACAGCCCCTCGCGGATCACCGCGTCGAGGCTCTGGCGGTTGTAGTCGACGATCCACCACGTGTTGCGCAGGCCGTGCTTCCAGCCCTCCAGCAGGGCCTCGAAGATGTTGCCCTCGTCCATCTCGGCGTCGCCGACCAGCGCCACCATGCGGCCCTCGGGAAGATCCTTCGCCCAGCCCTTGGCCTTCAGATAGTCCTGGGTCAGCGAGGCGAACAGCGTCTGCGCCACCCCCAGCCCGACCGAGCCGGTCGAGAAATCCACGTCGTCGATGTCCTTGGTGCGCGACGGGTAGGACTGCACGCCCTTGTAGCCCCGAAAATTCTCCAGCTTCGCGCGCGTCTGGTTGCCCAGCAGGTATTGGATGGCGTGGAAGTTGGGACCGGCGTGCGGCTTCACCGCGACGCGGTCCTCCGGCCGCAGCACCGAAAAGTACAGCGCCGTCATGATCGCCGCCAGCGAGGCCGAGGACGCCTGATGCCCGCCGATCTTCATGCCGTCCAGGTTGGGGCGGACGTGGTTGGCGTTGTGGATGGTCCAGGACGCGAGCCAGAGGACCTTGCGCTCCAGCGCCCGCAGGCAGTCGAGATCGGCGGAACGGGAGGCGGTCGCAGCCATGGAGGTCACCCTTTCGCGAAAGGCGGTCGATGATCCGTGCAGTCTATCATCTGTGTTCCAGCAGGTGGTTGCGAAGTGGCGCCGGGAAGCGGGACGTATTAGCATCGCGTGCCGTCCTCGCCGGGAAAACAGCATCCGATGCCAAAGATCAGACTCGACCGCATCGACCGCAGGATCCTGTCCCTCCTTCAGGAGGACGGGCGCCAGCCCAACAACGAGTTAGCGGAGCGGGTCGGCCTGTCGCCCTCGCCCTGCCTGCGCCGGGTGAAGGCGCTGGAGGAGGCCGGGGTCATCGCCGGTTACGTGGCGCTGGTCGACGCGGGCTCGGTCGATCTGCCGGTCAACATCTTCGTCAGCGTCAGCCTCGACCGTCAGGTGGAGGACCGGCTCGACGCCTTCGAAGCCGCGGTGATGGAGCGGCCGGAGGTGCTGGAATGCTACCTGATGACTGGCGACGCCGATTATCTGCTGCGCGTCGTCGTGCCCGATCTGGCGAGCTACGAGCGCTTCCTGAAGGACCACCTGACCCGCATCCCCGGCGTGGCCAACATCCGGTCGAGCTTCGCGCTGAAACAGGTGCGCTACCGCACCGCCCTGCCGTTGGGGCATCTGCCGGAGTAGCAGGGTGGGGGCAGCCGGGGCTAGACCCTCACGGTTTTTACAAAAAACAAATCCGCCGCCCCTCACGTCGGCCGACAAAAAAATTCGAGGGTGAGCAAAAAAATTTGAAAACCCCCGGCGGCCCCATCGTTGTCTGAGCATGGGGCGACGGTCGACCGTCGTTCCTCGAAATCGGGACCAGGGACGGGAAGCCGACGGGAATGAGGATGTCAGCCGGAAACAGGGGAGTCGGCCCGCTGATGGATGCGAATAAAAATTATTCGCGTGTTGCAATGCGGGAGCCGACGGTTCCAAGGCCGGAAACGGCACGATGACCGGCATCGTCCATTTCGTGGCCTTCGTCGCGACCGTCGCCGGCTGCGCCTTCCTCTATCTGTCGGCGCCGCGCCAGCAATGGCTGCCGCAGCCCTGGCCGGCCCTGCAAAGCCGGCTCGGCGGCGGCATCCTACTGTTCCTGGGGCTCCTGCTGTGGTGCGCGATCCTGCACCCGGCCACGGCGGTCTTCACGTCGCTGACGGTGGCGATGGGGCTGTTCATCGCCCTGCCCTTCTCGGCCCTGCTGTCCACCCGGCTGCGGAGGCCGTGACGATGCCCGACGATCTTTCCAGCCACACGCCCACACCGGCGCCCGTTTCCGCTTCCGAGCCCGCCGACGCCATCCGGCCGGACTGGTGGAGCAAGAGCCTGGGCGGCGTCATCCTGGGATTCACGCTGGCCGTGGCGCTGTCGGGCGTCTTCGCCTGGGCCGGGCCGGGCGGGGCGCAGGCGCTGAACAAGTACCAGTTCAACATGTGGATGCTGGCGCCGATCTGGCTGGGAATCGTCAGTTTCTGCTTCCTGTTCCGCAGCGGGCGGGACTGCTGGACTTGGCTGGGGGGTGCCAACCTCGCGGCCTACGCGGCGCTGTACGTCTGCCGCGCCCTCTTCCGCTGATACCGGGGACCGTTCCATGCGCACCGATGTCGTCCGCGTCTACAAGAGCGTCCACACCTGGACCGGCATCGTCACGGGCCTGATCCTGTTCATCGCCTTCTACGCCGGCGCCCTGACCATGTTCAAGGAGCCGCTCGACCGTTGGATCGCGCCCCCGGCGCCGGTGTCCACGGCCGGTCTGGAGAAGGGGAGCGAGCTGATCGACGGCGCCCTGGCGCTGCGCCCCGAGGCCGCGACGGGGTTCAGCCTCGTGCTGGCGGAGGGGAACGGCCGGCCGCTGCACGTGACGTGGGAGCGGATGCGGAACGATCCCGACCCGTGGTCGGCGATCCTGGCGCCGGACGGCTCGGTGGAGGTGACGCAGCTCGATCCCGCCGGCATCGGCCTGCTGGTGGACATCGTCCACCGCACGGCGGGCGTCCCCGGCGACCTCGACCTCGGCACCGCCGTGACCGGAATCGCCAGCGCCCTCTACGTGGTGGCGCTGGTGTCGGGGGTGATCATCCTGCTGCCGTCGCTGGTGAAGGACTTCCTCGTCCTGCGCGTCGGCCGCAACCTGAAGCGCATGTGGCTGGACGCCCACAACGTCGTCGGCATCGTCAGCCTGCCCTTCCACATCGTGATGGCCCTGTCGGCGGTGGTGTTCGGCCTGCACGACCAGTTCTACGACACGCTGAACGAGGTGGTCTACGAGGGCCGCATGAGGACGGTGATCGAGGGCAGCAGCCCGATGCGCACGCTCAAGCGCGATCCCCGGCCGGCCGCCATGCTGCCGCCGGCCGAGATCCTGGCGCGCGTCAAGGCCTTCGAGCCCGGCTTCGCGCCCGCCAGCCTCCAGTACCAGGGCTACGGCACCGGCGGCGCCCTGGTCCGGGTGTGGGGCGCGGATCCCCGCTATCTGGTGCGGCGCGAGGGCTTCCTGCTGATGAGCGCGGCGACCGGCGCCGTCGTCGACACCGAATACATGCCAGGCCATCAGGGAACGTGGTCGTCAGCCGTGTCGGCCTTCTTCTCGCTGCATTTCGGCAGCTTCGGCGGCGGCACCGTCCGCTGGGGCTATTTCTTCCTCGGGCTGGCCGGGGCCTTCCTGTTCTATTCGGGGAACCTGCTGTGGATCGAGAGCCGCCGCAAGACCGAGCGCCGCCACGGCGGCTTGGTCGCGCAGAGCCGCTCCACCGCCCTGATGGCGGCCGGCACGGTCGGGGTCAGCCTGGGCTGCATCGCCGGCCTGTCGCTGACCATCGCCGCCGGCAAATGGCTGCATGGGGCGGTCGAGGATCTCAACGGCTGGCATCACGGCGTCTATTACGCGGTGTTCCTGGGGGCCTGCGTCTGGGCCTTCGTCCGGGGCGCCGCCAGGGCCGGGGTGGAGCTGCTGTGGGCGACCGCCGCCGCAACCGCCGCCATTCCCGCAACCACCCTGCTCGCCGGGCTGCTGCCAGGGTTGGGGCTGTGGGTGTCGGACAGCCTCGGCGTCGATCTGGTCGCCCTGGCCGGCGCCCTGGTCTTCGCCTGGATGGCCCGCGCCAACGCCCGCCGGATCCGGCAAGGCCCGGCCGACAGCGTGTGGTCGGGACGGCGGCTCCGTCTGGAGGAGGCGGCGGGAACAGCGGATTAGAGGCTGGCGGCGTCAAACCGGCGGGATGGTTTCTCTTCGATCCGCCGCGCCACGTCGAAGAACAAGAGAGAAAGAGAAGGACGAAATTTTCACTTCGCATGCGGACCGCATGACGAAAACGGAGAACTTTTCTCTGATAGACTGACATTTTTACTTTAAAATTGATGTGACCGTTATGCAACAATACTTAGGTACGTAACGAATTTTGCATTTCCGATGGTCATATTTCTTGTGGGGATAAGCCGGATAGGCTAGCAAGCATAAGCTGAAAGTGCGAATCACTATCAACTTCAAGACAAGCGATCACATCGGGGGCAGCAGACAATGAACTCTTGCACAGCGGGAGCGCGCTCGAACGGACGTGCGCGGCGCAACGGTTCCACCATGACGTTCAAGGGCGCGCTGCTGGGGGCGGTGGCCCTCGTCGGTCTGGCGCCGGCGGGCGCCCACGCCCAGGCGGCGGACAGCGCCCAGGTTCTCGGCCCCGTCGTGGTCACCGCGACCGGCACCGCGCAGAGCACGCTGACCGCCCCGGCCTTCACCTCCGTCATCACGGCCGACGACCTCCAGAAGCAGGGCCCGGCCAACGGCATCCCCGACCTTCTGCGCGAGACCGTCGGCGTCAACAACAGCTCCGACAACCTGGGGCGCGACGAGGTGGTGGTGCGCGGCCTTGGCGCCAACTACACCCTGGTGCTGGTGAACGGCAAGCGCGTCTCCTCCTCCGACGCCCTGTGGCGCGGCGGCGACTTCGACTACAACTCCATCCCGATGTCGGCCATCGAGCGCGTCGAGATCGTGCGCGGCCCGCTCTCCTCGCTCTACGGCTCGGACGCCATGGGCGGCGTGGTGAACATCATCACCAAGAAGCCGACCGACCGCTGGACCGGCACCGTCGGCGCCGAATACCGCTACGTCGAGCCGGGCAAGGACGGCGAGCAGTACCGCCTGAACCTCTACGGCGCCGGCCCGATCACCGAGAAGGTGTCGGCCAGCGTCGCGGGCGAGCTGTACCGCCGCAACGCCTGGTACCACGATTCCAAGAACGCCGGCCGGGTGCCGATCCTGGAAGAGAAGTCGCTGAAGAATCTGCGGACGACCGTCGCCGCGGCGCTCACCGAAAACCAGACGCTGGAGTTCGGCTACGGCCTCAACCACGACGAACGTCCGTACAGCGTCTACGACAACGTCCCGTCCTACCGGGACCAGGAGATCACCCGCAACACCTTCAGCCTGAGCCACACCGGCAAATGGGGCTGGGGCAGCACGTTGCTGGAGGCGAACTACGAGAACGCCGACATCGACGACTACAACTCGACCTACAACGCGCCGCAGCAGCGGGCGATGAAGGAAAAGAACCTCTTCCTGCACGGCCGCACCAGCTTCGCGGTGGCGGGCTTCAACCAAGTCACCGCCGGGGCCGAATACCGCGACCAGACCGTCGAGGATCCGGCGACCTTCGTCACCACCGGCAAGTCGAAGATCAAGCAGAAGGCCGTCTACCTCCAGGACGAGATCAGCGTCACCGACAAGCTGATCTTCACCGTGGGCGGCCGCTACGACGATCACGACATCTTCGGCGGCGAGTTCACCGGCCGGGCCAACGTCGTCTACCGGCTGACCGACGTGGTGTCGCTGAAGGGCGGCGTCAGCCAGGGCTACAAGGCGCCGGACGCCTACCAGCTGAGCCGCGAATACCGCGTCATCAGCTGCGGCGGCCGCTGCTTCCTGTCGGGCAACCCGGACCTCCAGCCCGAGACCAGCACGAACTACGAACTCGGCGTCGAGGCCCGCCAGAAGACCTGGGACGTCAGCGCGGTCATCTTCAAGAACAAGGTCAAGGACATGATCGTGGCGGTCTACGATCCCGTCCGGGTCCAGCGCAATTGGAGCAACGTCAACAAGGTCGACATCTCCGGCCTGGAGCTGACCGGCTCGGTCGACCTGATCCCCGGCCTGACCGTCAGCGGCAACTACGCCTACCTGCACGCCAAGGACGCCAACACCGGCGTCACGCTGGAGAACCGCCCGAACCACAAGGTCAACGCGGCGGTGAGCTGGCAGGCGCTGGATTACCTCGCCGTCCGCGGGTCGGCCCGCTACACCGGCCCGCAGCTGGAAGGCGGCACCGTCAACAAGGTGCCGGGCTACACCATCTTCGACCTGGGCGTGACCGGCGACGTCAACGACGCCATCCAGCTCCAGGCCGGCGTCAAGAACATCGGCAACGTCATCCTGGGCGAGAAGAGCACGCGCTTCCAGACGCATGAGCTGGGCCGCAACTACTACGTCAGCGCGCAGTACCGGTTCTGATCGTCGGCTTGCCCCCTCCCTAACCCTCCCCCGCTTCGCGGGAGAGGGGACTGCCGCCAAACGCCGACAAGCGTCCGGCCCCCTCTCCCGCGAAGCGGGGGAGGGATGGGGAGGGGGCAAGCACGCAGGCTCCCGCAACCCTGCCCAGGGAAGGAAACGCTCCATGCTTCGCGAGCACGAAGACGCGCTGGACGCCCCGGACTCTCCCTGGCTGGTCCGGTTCAACCGCCGGGCGCGCCCCGCCCTGCGGTTGTTCGTCTTTCCCTTCGCGGGCGGCAGCGCGATGCACTATCACCGCTGGGCCCGCCTCGTCCCCGACGAGGTGGACCTTGTGGGCATCCAGTATCCGGGACGTTGTTCTCGGCTGACCGAACCCGGCCTGACAGAGTTCGCCACCCTGGTCGAAGGCGCGCGGCACGCCGTCGAACCGCTGCTCGACGTTGACCGGATCGCCTTCTTCGGCCACAGCCTGGGCGCCCTGGTCGCGTTCGAACTGACCCGCTCGCTGCGTGCCCACGGCCAACGCCAGCCCGACCACCTGTTCCTGTCGGCGCGCGGCGCGCCAGACTCCCCCGCCACCGGCTCCGTCCCGGACACGCTGTCCGACGCGGATCTGGTCCAGTTTCTCAAGCGGCTCGGCGGCACACCCGACGCAATGCTGAACGACGCCGGCGTCATGGCGATGATCCTGCCGGGGCTGCGCGCCGACCTGGAGGCGCTCGCGACGTGGCGGCCCCCGGCGGGCGACCCACTCGCCCTGCCCGTCACCACCCTCGCCGGGATCGACGACCGCGCCTTTCCGCCGGACAGCTTGGCCGGCTGGGCGCGCGAGACGACCGGCCCCTTCGCCGCCCGCCTCTTCCCCGGCGGCCATTTCTACCTGACCGACCACAACGAGGCGGCGCTCGACGTCGTGCTCGGCGCGTTCGGCCTGTCACGGAGCGACCCGCGATGACCCTGTCCACGCTGTTCGTCGATTGCAGCCTGCTGAGGACGAACCCGAATTTCCGCCGGCTGCTGGTCGCCCGGACCATCTCGCTGCTGGGGCTGGGGCTGCTGTCGGTGGCGGTCCCCATCCAGGTCTACGACCTCAGCGGATCGAGCGCGCTGGTCGGGCTCGCCATGGCGCTCGACGGCGTCGGCATGTTCGTCGGTCTGCTGCTGGGCGGCGTGCTAGCGGATTTGCACGACCGCCGCCGGCTGATCCTGTTCGCGCGCAGCGTCTGCGGGCTGGGCTTCGTCGCCCTGGCGCTCAACGCCGCGCTCGACGCGCCGTCGCTGACCCTGGTCTTCGCGCTGTCCTTCTGGGACGGCTTCTTCGGCGCGCTGGGCGTCAACGCCCTGATGGCCGCCATGCCGCACATCGTCGGGCGGGAGAACCTGATGCAGGCCCGCGCGCTGGGCATGCTGACGATGCGCTTCGCCACCATCGCCTCGCCGGCCATCGCCGGCGCCGTCATCGCGGCGGCCGGGGTGGGCTGGGCCTACGCCGGGACGGCGCTCGGCACCGGGCTGACCGTGCTGACGCTGCTGGGCCTGCCGAGCATGGTGCCGGAGCGCGGCGAGACCAAGCACCCGCTGCGCATGCTGGCCGAGGCCTTCACCTTCCTGTTCCGGCACCGAATCATCCTCGGCGTGGTCGGGATGGGCACGCTGATGACGCTGACCACCGCCATCCGCGTCCTCTTCCCGGCGTTGACGCTGGGGGTCTACGGCGGCGGCGCCTTCGAGGTCGGGCTGATGTACACGGCGGTGCCGGTGGGGGCGACGGTGGGGGCGGCGGTCAGCGGCTGGGCCACCCGCGTCGCGCGGCCCGGCCTCGCCATGAGCCAGGTCTGCGCGCTCGCCTTCGCCTGCATCACGCTGCTGGGCAGCACGGGCAACCTGTACGTCGCGTTGGCCGCTCTGACGGTGTTCGGCTACGCCATGTCCACCGCCTCGCTGCTGCAATACACCATGGTCCAGGGCCACACGCCCGACCGCTACCTCGGCCGCGTCAACAGCCTGTGGACGGCGCAGGACGTGTTCGGCGACAGCGTCGGCACGCTGGGGATCGGCCTGGTCGCGACGCTGGTGACACCCGCCGGCGCCATCCTGCTGTTCGGGCTGTCCGCCCTGGCGCTGTGCGGGGCGGTGGCCGGCTTCTTCCCCGCCATGCGGCGAGCACCGCTGAGCGATCCGGCGCTCGCCGAGCCTGAGGCCGCCCGATGAGCGCGCGCCTCTCCCTCCCCGCCGGGTCGCTGGCCTTCCTGCTGGTAAGCGGCGCCGCGCCGGTGCTGGCCCAGGTCAAGGTCTCGGTCAGCCCGGTCGTCGCGGCGCCGGTCCGGCAGACCCTGCAACTGCCCGGCACCGTCGTGTCCCCGCAATCCAGCGCGCTCGCGACGCGGGTCGAGGGCCATGTCGAGGCGCTGCTGGTCGAAGCCGGCGACCGCGTGACGAGGGGGCAGCCCCTGTTGACGCTCGACGCCACGCTCGGCCGGCTGGAGCTGGAACGCCTGCAACACAGCCTGCGCGAGGCGGAACACGTCCACCGCGACTCCCAACGCTTGGCCAAGGAGGCCGAGACGCTGGCCGGGGTGCAGAGCGTCTCGCAATCCAAATACCGCTCGCAGGTGGCGCAGGCGGCGATCGACGAGTCCAAGCTCGAACAGCTGAAATCCGCCGTCGCCATCCAGCGCGAACGGATCGGGCGCCACACCCTGACCGCGCCCTTCGACGGGGTGGTCACCGGGCGGCAGACCGAGCGCGGGCAATGGGTCGGCGCCGACACCGCCGTGCTTCGGCTGATGCAGACCGACCGCCTGCGCGTCGACGTGGACGTGCCCGAGCGGCTGCACGGTCTGATCGCGCCGGGACAGACGGTGACGCTCGCCTTCGGCGACGGCGCTCCGGTCGAAGCCGGCGTGGAGCGTGTCGTGCCCTCCAGCGACCCGGTGAGCCGGACCTTCCCGGTCCACGTCGCGTTGCCCAACCCGCAAGGGACGTGGATGCCGGGCATGTCGGCGCGCGTCGTCTTCGCGCTCGCTCCCGGCGCGGCGGACGACGTCACGCAGGTGCCCGCCGACGCCGTCGAGCGCCGGCCGGACGGCAGCGTCCGCGTCTGGGTCGTGCGCCCGGCCAGCGGCGGGACTGGCGGCGGCACCGTCGCCCGCCCCGTCGCGGTGCGCACCGGACGCCATGCCGGCGACCGGATCGAGGTGACCAGCCCGGAGATCCGGGCCGGCGACGCGGTGGTGGTGCGCGGCAACGAGGGCCTGCGCCCCGACCAGCCGGTGATCCCGGTTCCGGCCTCGGACAGCATGGCCCCCGGCGCCGCGACCTCCGGCAAGGTCGGCTGAGATGTTCCGTCTGATCCTCGCCAACCCCATCGTCTTCCTGATCGGCATCCTGATCGTCTGCCTGTTCGGGGCGGTGTCGGTGTTCCGCATCCCGATCCAGATGATCCCCGACGTCAGCCCCCGCGTGGTCAGCGTCGAGACCGTGTGGCCCGGCGCCACCCCTCAGGACGTCGAGCAGGAGATCCTGGTCGAGCAGGAGAAACACCTGCGCCGCATCCCCGGCCTCGTCCGCCTCGCCTCCAACGCCGAGTTCGGGACCGGCAGCGTCGAGCTGGAATTCCCGCCCGGCCTCGACATCAACGAGGCGCTGATCCGCATCAACAACGCGCTGTCGCAGGTCACCGGCTACCCCGACACGGTGGACGAGCCGCGCATCGTCGCCGAATCGGTGTCCGACGACCCGTTTCTGTATTTCGGCGTCGAGCGACTTCCGGGCCGTCCCGACGCATCCGCCTCCAATGCGCAGGATGTGCAGCGCGAGACCAACTGGGTCGAGACCACGCTGCGCCCCCGGCTGGAGCGGGTGCCGGGCGTCTCCAACGTCCGCGTCATCGGCGGCGCCCCGCAGGAGATCCACATCCAGCTCGATCCGCTGAAGCTGGCGGCGCGGCGCCTGAACGTCGGCGACGTGCGCGACGCGATCCGCCTGCGCAACCGCGACGTCTCGGGCGGCGACAAGGAGTTCGGCAAGCGACGCTACTTCCTGCGCACCATCGGGCGCTTCGGCGACCTGGAGGCGCTGAACGACCTGATCGTCGCGCAGGAGAACGGCGCCCACATCCGTCTGCGCGACGTCGGCCACGCCACGCTGGGCACGGAGGAGCCGCGCAACCTCGCCTTTGCCGACGGCAAGCCGGCGCTGCTGATCGGCATCGGCAAGCGGGTCGGCGCCAACGTCATCGCGGTGAAGGACAGCGTGCTGGCCGCCGCCGACGAGCTGAACCGCCACGCGCTGAAGGACCGCGGCCTGACCATGCGGCTGCTGTCCGAGGACGTGCGCTACATGGAGCAATCGATCCGAAACGTCCTCGAGAATCTGGTGCTGGGCGGCGGGCTGGCGGCGCTGGTGCTGCTGCTGTTCCTGCGGTCGCTGCCGGCCACGGTGATCGCCGCCGCCGGCATGCCGATCTGCGTGCTGGCGACGTTGCTGGTGCTGGCGGCGGCCGGGCGCAGCGTCAACGTCATCTCGCTGTCCGGCATCGCGTTCGCCATCGGCATGACGCTCGACAACAGCATCGTCGCGCTCGACAACATCAGCCGCCATCTCGACCGGGGCAAGCCGCGCTTTGCCGCGACGCTCGACGGCATCACCGAGGTGTGGCCGGCGATCCTGTCCTCCACCCTGACCACCGTCATGGTGTTCCTGCCGGTGCTGCTCCTCGATCGGGAGGCGGGGCAGCTCTACTCCGACATCGCGGTGGCGATCTCCGGATCCATCGTCATGTCGATGCTGGTCGCCATGACCATCGTTCCCATGGCCGCCAGCCGCTGGCCGCTGGCGGCGCCCGAACCGGGGCGGCTGGGGCGGCTCCTCGACCGGCTGGGCGCCGGCTTCACCGGGGCGACCGCCGCCGGGGTGCGCTGGGTGCTGCACGGGCTGGGCCGCGAGCTGGCGGTGATGGCGGCGGCGGTCGCGCTGGTCGCGGCCATCATCGCCTGGATGGTCCCGCCGGCCGAATACCTGCCCGAGGGCGAGGAGGCCACGGTCTTCAGCTTCGTGTCGGCCCCGCCCGGCTACAGCATGAACACCATGATGGAGATCTGGCGCGGCATCGACCCCGCGCTGAGCGGCCGGGTCGGCGCCGCGCCGGAGTCCGGGACCGTGGACGGCGTGCCCCCGCTGGCGGTCAACCTCAGCTTCGTGCGGCCGGGCTTCATGCGCTTCGTCACCGAGCCGCTGTCGGCCGCCGACACCCAGACGCTGATCAAGGCCGTCACCGAAAAGCTGCGCGCGGTCCCCGGCATGCGGGCCTTCGCCGCGCGCGGGTCGATCTTCTCGGGCAACAGCGGCGGCTCGCGCGCCATCAAGGTCGAACTGAGCGGCGGCGATCTGCGCACCCTCTACGCGACCTCGCTGGCGGTGCTGGACCGCGCGGGCCGGCTGTTCGAGAACGGGCAGGTCAACAGCGATCCCTCGCCGCCGACGCTCAACATGTCGCAGCCGCTTCTGGAGCTGCACCCGGACTGGGAACGCGCCAGCGAGCTCGGCATCAGCCTGACCGAACTCGGCTACGCGCTGCGCGCCTACGCGGACGGCGCCTTCGCCGACGAGTACATCCTGAACGACGAGAAGCTCGACATCTATCTGAGGGTCGCCGCCGACGCCAACCGCGACCGCCAGGATTTCGAGAATCTGTCGCTCTACACCGGCAAGGGCGTGCCGGTGCCGATCTCCACGCTGGCCGAGCTGCGGGAGACCGTCGGCTCGTCCAGCATCGCGCGGGTCGACGGCCTGCGCACCGTCACCCTGACGATCATGCCGCCGCGTTCGGTCGCGCTGGAGACCGGCATCGCGCTGGTGCGCGAAAAGCTGCT
Organism: Azospirillum doebereinerae; assembly: GCF_003989665.1. GTDB lineage: Bacteria > Pseudomonadota > Alphaproteobacteria > Azospirillales > Azospirillaceae > Azospirillum > Azospirillum doebereinerae. The sequence goes on from NZ_RZIJ01000016.1 coordinate 75,770, forward strand.
CGACGGGCTGCGCACCGAGGGTGTCATTCCGGACGCGATCACCACCCGCATCACCGGGGCCAGCGGCGAGCTGGAGGAGATCCGGGCCGCCATGACCGGCGGCTTCGTGCTGGCGGCGATCATCGCCTATCTGGTGCTGGTCGCGGTCTTCGCCCACTGGGGCTACCCGCTGATCATCATGGCGGTGGTGCCGACCGGGATCAGCGGCGGGCTGCTCGGCCTGTGGCTGTTCAACGCGCTGGGCGCGCGGCTCGACCTGATCGGGCTGGCACCGACGCAGCAGCCCTTCGACGTGCTGACCATGCTGGGCTTCCTGGTGCTGATCGGCGCGGTGGTCAACAACCCGATCCTGATCGTCGAGCGCGCCGCCGAGAACCGGACCCGCAAGGGCATGGCCATCGCCGACGCGGTCGAGGAGGCGCTGCGCCTGCGCCTGCGCCCGATCATGATCTCCACGGTGACGACGATCTTCGGGCTGGTCCCGCTGGTCCTGATCCCCAGCGCCGGAACCGAGCTGTACCGGGGCCTTGGGCTGGTGGTGCTGTTCGGCATGCTGTTCTCCAGCCTCGTGACGATCACGGTCCTGCCGGTCGCCCTGTCGCTGGTCTTTCGCGGTTCGGCCTGGGTCCGGAGTTTCCGCCCGCGCGGCCTTCCGCCGGTGAAGAGTGCGTGATGACGCCACACTGACGACACACACGGCACGAAGGCGGACGACGCTCCGCCGCCGCTGAAGGAAACAACGGGCCGGGAAGCCTGAAGGGCAAAAAAATCGCCTTTCAGAACGATCTTTTATTTTCAAAATCCAAGAATTTCCCAATTCCATTCAAGAACATAAAATACACACTATTGCGTTACTGAAATATTTTCTTGCACGCGATGAGGGAAATATTTATATTGCGAATGAGAATCACTGACACGTCATCTCTTGCTTAACAAAAGTTGTGCCTTGCCGTCGCGGTGCAGGCTTTTCCCAGCCACCGGCCAGTTTCACCCGATCCCTCCCGTGTCGCATCGGCCGGCCAGGGGCGTTCGGTTTTCGCAAAAATCCACGGTTCAACCCGTTGCGGGACTCAATCGAAAGGATCGGTTCCCATGGACGTCATTTCCCCCTCCGCCGGAGACTTTCCGTCCGACGGCGATTCGCCGGACCCGGACTTTGTGTTTTCCTCGCAAGGGAAAGTGCTGAAGTCGTTCGGGATCGCCGAGCGGCTGCCCGTCGCCCTGAACAGCCCGGACTTCACCGGCGGGGCCTGGGACGAACGGCTCCGGAACGCCTTCCGCGCCTTGAAGGCGAAGGGCGTCGACAACCCGATCGTCGTCGGCGCCGTGCCCTTCGACAGCCGGCAACCGGCCCAGCTGTTCATCCCGCGCCGCTACGAGATCGCCGACGCCGCCCGCTTCGTCCGCGACGCCGGGGATGACGGCGCCGCGCTGGAGGTCGCGGGCATCCACGAGACGATCAATCGGCGTCATTACGAATCGGCGGTCGGGCAAGCGCTGGATCTGTTCCGGACGACCGCGTTGAAGAAGGTGGTGTTGTCGCGGCCGCTCGACATCGAGGCACGCCGCCTGTTCGCGCCGCAGAGCCTGGCCCACGCGCTGCTGCGCCAGAATCCGGGCGCCTTCGTGTTCTCGGTGCCGGTCGCCTACGGCCAGACGCTGATCGGGGCCAGCCCGGAGCTGTTGATTCGCAAGACCGGCCGCAACATCGTCAGCAACCCGCTGGCCGGATCCGCCCGGCGCAGCCCGTCCCGCGAGGAGGAGGAACGCCGCGTCAAGGCCCTGCTCGGCTCGCAGAAGGACAAGACCGAGCACCGCTACGTCGTCGACGCCGTGCGCGAGGCGCTGTCGGGCCATTGCGCGACGCTGTCGGTGCCCGAAGGGCCGAGCGTGATCCGCACGCCGACGATGCTGCACCTGTCCACCGAGATCGCCGGAGAGCTGGCCGATCCGTCGGTGTCGTCGCTGCGGCTGGCCCACGCGCTGCACCCTACCCCGGCGATCTGCGGCACGCCGACCGATCCGGCCTTCGACGCCATCGGCCGGCTGGAAGGCTACGCCCGCAACTGGTACGGCGGCATGGTCGGCTGGATGGACAGCCAGGGCAACGGCGAATGGGCGCTGAGCATCCGCTGCGGTCTGGCCAGCGGGCGCAACCTGCGCCTCTACGCAGGCGCCGGGGTCGTCGCCGACTCCAAGCCCGCCGCCGAGTGGGAGGAGACCGCCGCCAAGCTCACCACCATGCTGAACGCCTTCGGGCTGTCGGCCGCCGTCGCCACCGCCGGGTCGGGGATGGCCGGGTCGGAGATGGCCGGGCTGGAGATGGCGTCGTGAGCGTCGTCCACACCCCCTGGCCGGACGACCTCGCCGCCGCCTACCGCGCCAAGGGCTATTGGCGCGACGAGCCGCTGACCGACGTGATCACCCGCCACAAAGGCGAGACGGCGGCGGCCACCGCCATCCTGTGCGGGGAACGCGCTTTCTCCTACACCGCGTTGGACCGGCTGTCCGACCGGTTGGCCTGGGCCCTGCAACGGCGCGGGCTGCGGGCCGGCGACACCGCGCTGGTGCAGTTGCCCAACCGCGCCGAGTTCTACGTGGTGTTCTTCGCGCTGCTGAAATGCGGCGCCGTCCCGGTCAACGCCCTGAACAACCACGGCGCGTTCGAGCTGTTGTCCTACGCCGGCCAGATCGAGCCGCGTCTGGCGGTGCTGTGGCGCGGTCACGCGCTGGTCGAGCCCGATCCGCGCGGCGAACGCCCCGACTCGCTGCTCGGACAACTCGGCGGCAGCGTCGGGCTGAACCGCGTGCTGCTGCTGGACGAGGCGGCGGACGACGATTGCCTGGACGGCTTCGCCTGGGCGGACGGCGCGGCGTTGGACGCGGCGGAAGATGGGCGGCCGGAAGGGGCGATCGACGCCAAGGGCGTCGCCTTCTTCCAGCTGTCCGGCGGCAGCACCGGAACGCCCAAGCTGATCCCCCGCACGCACAACGACTATCTCTACAGCGTCCGCCAGAGCGTGGAGGTCTGCGGCCTCGACGCCACCTGCCGCTTCCTCTGCGCGCTGCCGGCGCCGCACAATTTCACGCTCAGCTCGCCCGGCGCGCTGGGCGTGTTCCTGGCCGGCGGCACGGTGGTGATGGCCGGCGATCCCGGCCCGGCGACCTGCTTCCCGCTGATCGAACGCCACCGCGTCACCTGGGCGGCGCTGGTTCCCCCGGTGCTGACGCTGTGGCTGGCGGAAGCGGGACACACGGCGGCGGATCTGTCCAGCCTGGAGGTCGTCCAGGTCGGCGGCGCCAAGCTCAGCGCCTCCTTCGCGGAGCGGGTTCCGGCGGAGCTCGGCTGCCGGCTGCAACAGGTCTTCGGCATGGCCGAGGGGCTGGTGAACTACACCCGGCTGGACGACGATCCCTGGACGGTCTTCAACACGCAGGGCCGCCCGATGAGCCCCGACGACGAGATCCGCATCCTGGATCCGTCCGGCCACCCCGTCGCCCCCGGCGAGGCGGGGGAGCTGTGGACGCGCGGCCCCTACACCTTCCGCGGCTATTACAAGGCCGACCTGCACAACGCCCGCGTCTTCGACGCCGAGGGCTTCTACAGCAGCGGCGATCTGGTCAGCCGGACCCCCGAGGGCAACCTGATCGTCTGCGGCCGCAGCAAGGACCAGATCAACCGGGGCGGCGAGAAGATCGACGCGCAGGAGGTCGAGGACGTTCTGGCCGGCCACGCCCAGGTGAACTTCGCCGCCGTGGTCGCCATGCCCGACGCCCTGATGGGCGAGCGCAGCTGCGCCTTCGTCCTGGCCGCCCCCGGCACCAAGGCGTCCGGCCTGCGCCGCTTCCTGCGGGAGCGCGGCCTGGCCGATTACAAGATGCCCGACAAGATCGTCTTCGTGGACTCCCTGCCCAAGACGGCGGTCGGCAAGATCGACAAGCAGCTCCTGCGCGAAACCCTGAAGCGGGAACAGCCGGACCTGAACGCGGCGCCCGTCCGCTCCACCGTGACGGCCTGAACGGAACACCACCATGACCATCCGATCCATCGCCCCCTACGCCCTGCCGACCGCCGCCGACCTGACGGCCGACAAGGTGTCCTGGCCCTTCGACCCCGCCAAGGCGGTGCTGCTGATTCACGACATGCAGGACTACTTCATGGCGTTCTACGGCGCCGGCAACCCCGCCATCGCGCAGTGCACCGCGACCATCGCCACGTTGCGCGCGCGCTGCAAGGCGCTGGGCGTGCCGGTCGTCTACACCGCCCAGCCGCCCGAGCAGTCCGACGCCGACCGCGGCCTGCTGAACGACATGTGGGGTCCGGGGCTGACCCGCCGGCCCGAGGAGGCCGGCATCGTCGCGGCGCTCGCCCCCGACGCCGACGACACGGTGCTGACCAAGTGGCGCTACAGCGCCTTCTTCCGTTCGCCGCTCGCCGAGACGATGGCGGAGGGCGGGCGCGACCAGCTGGTCATCTGCGGCATCTACGGCCACATCGGCGTGATGCAGACGGCGGTCGACGCCTTCATGCGCGGCATCAAGCCGTTCCTGGTCGCCGACGCCATCTGCGACTTCTCCCGCGAGGACCATCTGATGGCGCTGCGCTACGTCGGGCGCAACGCGGGCCGCACCGTGCATTCCAGCGAGATTCTGGCGGCGGGTGGCGAGCCCATGCTGTCGAAGGAGGGCCTGCGCGCCAAGCTCGCCGGCGTCCTCGACGAGACGCCGGGCGACACCGACAACCTGATGGATTACGGCCTGGATTCCATCGCCGTGATGCAGTTGATCGGCGACTGGAAGAAGGCCGGGATCGAGGTCAGCTTCGTCGAACTGGCGAAGTTCCCGACCATCGACGGCTGGTGGAGCCTGCTGCAAACCCGCCAAGCGCTCGCGGCCTGATCGCCATGGCGACCCTCACCATGACCGACCACACCACCGCGCAAGCCTTCCTCGGCCAGACCGTCTGGGTGACCGGCGTCAACCAGGGCATCGGGCTGGCGGTGGCGGAGACCTTCACGGCGCAGGGCGCCGAGGTGATCGGCTTCGACCTGCGCCACGACGAAACGGTGGAGCGCCCGTTCCGCCGGCTGGCGCTCGACGTCACCGACGCCGAGGCCGTCGCCCGCACCTGCGAGGAGCTGTTCGCGGCGGGGACCGGGATCGACGCCCTGGTCAACGTCGCCGGCATCCTCCGGCTCGGCGCGCTGGAAACGCTCGGCCTCGACGACTGGCAACAGAGCTTCGCGGTCAACGCCGCCGGCCCCTTCCACCTGATGCGGGCGGTCGTTCCCGTCCTCAAGCGCCAAGGGAAGGGCTGCATCGTCAGCGTGTCCTCCAACGCGGCGCATGTGCCGCGCGCGCGGATGGCGGTCTACGGCGCCTCCAAGGCGGCGCTGACCAGCCTGACCATGACCGCCGGGCTGGAACTGGCCCCCTTCGGAATCCGCTGCAACGTGGTGTCGCCCGGCTCCACCGACACGCCGATGCTGCGCGGCATGTGGTCGGACGCCGACGGCGCCGCGCGCACCATCGCCGGCAACCACGCCCAGCACCGCATCGGCATTCCGCTGGGCAAGCTGGCGACCCCGCAGGACATCGCCAACACGGTGGTCTTCCTCGCCTCCCCCGCCGCCGGCCACATCACCATGATGGACGTCCTGGTCGACGGCGGCGCGACCCTGGGCAAATAAGGAACGGCAAGCATGAGCAACGAACAGTATGTCAGCCCGTTCGACGACGAACGGCACGCGTTCCTGGTGTTGGTCAACGACGCGCGCCAGCACAGCCTGTGGCCGGTCTTCGCCGCCGTCCCGGACGGCTGGAAGACGGTCTTCGGGCCGGCGGAGCGCGTCGCCTGCCTCACCCACATCGAGGCGTCCTGGACGGAGCTGACCCCCGCCGGCGCTTGAGCGCGACGACCAGCCTCGACACCACACCCCCTCGGTTTCGCTCGACATGATGGAACAGGATACGGCCATGCGGGACATTCCCCTGGTAGGCACGCAGCTCGGCATCTGGCTGGCGGATCAGGTTGCGACGCGCAAGAACGCCTACGTCATCGCCCACGCCATCGAGCTGCGCGGCGCGGTCGATGCGGACCGGCTGGCCCGCGCGATCCGCCTGGGGCTGGCCGAGGCCGACACCGTCACCGCGACCTACGCCCAGCGCGACGGCGCGGCGTTCCAGACGGTCCGCGAGCCGGGCGACGCCCTCCTGGTGCCCGAACCCGAAAGGCTCGACGTGACGGGGGCGGCGGATCCGGCCGGGGTCGCGCGGGCCGTCATGGAGGCCGATCTGGCGCAGGACCTGACGGCGGACGGTTGCGCCCCGCTGTGCCGGCAGATCCTGATCGACGCCTCGACCGCCGGGGAGGGTCCGCGCTGGTTCTGGTACCAGCGCTACCACCACATCATGCTGGACGGCTTCAGCTTCAACGCGCTGACCCGCCGGATCGCCACCCTCTATGGCGCGCTGATGCGGGATGAGCCGGCCGGGGAATCGCCCTTCGTCTCCGTCGCGGCGGTGGTCGAGGAGGAGCGGGCCTACGAAGCCTCGGCGGGATTCGAGAAAGACCGCGCCTTCTGGCGGGATTGCTGCGCCACCCTTCCGGCCCCCTTCACCCTGTCCACACGCGGCGGCAAGCCGACCGAACAGCAGGCGACCTCCGAGGTCGTCGGCCACGCCGCCCGGCTTGCGCCGGAGACGGCGGCGGGCCTGCGCGACCTCGCCGGGGCCGGGAAGGTCGCGGTCTCCGACCTGATCATGGCCGCCATCGCCGTCTACCTCTACCGCCTGTCGGGTGAATCCCGCCAAGTGGTCGGCTTCCCCTTCATGCGGCGCATGGGGTCGGTGGCGATCGATTCGGTGGCGCCGGTGGTCAACGTGCTGCCGCTGCGCATCGACGTGACGGACGAGCTGACCCTGACCGCCGTCGCCGGCCGGATCCGGGCCGCGCTGAAGGAAACCCGCCGCCACCAGCGCTACGACGCGGAGCGGATCCAGCGCGACCTGAACCTCGTCGGCTCGGGCAAGGGGCTGTACGGCCCCATCGTCAACTACCGCATGTTCGACTACGACCTGGACTTCGCGGGCGTCGGCGGCGTCACCCACCATCTGGCGACCGGTCCGGTGGACGATTTCGAGTTCGGCGTGCTGATCCAGGGCGAGGCAGTGACACTGGAGCTGCGCGCCGACCGGACCCGCTACGACACGGCGGATCTCGCCCGCCACGCCGAGCGGCTGAACGGCCTTCTGGACGCGGTCCTGCGCGATCCGGCGACGCCCGCCGGGCGCATGCCGGTGATCGGCAGGGCGGAAGCCGAGGCCATCGCCGCGTGGTCCGCCGGCCCGGTCTTCGACGCGCCCTCCCGGCCGTCGAGCGTCATCGACGTGCTGTACCGGCAGGCCCAGGAGACGCCGGACGCCACCGCGCTGGTCTTCGGCAACACCACGCTCAGCTTCGCCGAGCTGTCGCGCCGCGTCTCGCGCGTCGCCCGCGCGCTGATCCGGCGCGGCGTGGGCACCGGTAACGTGATCGCGGTGGCGGTGCCGCGCTCGGTCGACACGGTGGTGGCGATGCTGGCGGTGATGGCGAGCGGCGCCACCCATCTGCCGCTCGACCTCGACTACCCGTCCGACCGCCTCGCCATGATGTGCGAGGACGCCCGCCCGGTCTGCGCCCTGACCTGGTCGCTGGTCGCCGGCCGCCTGCCCGCCGGGCTGGACATCCTGCGGCTGGACGACCCGGAGTTCATGGCCGCCTGCGAGGAATTGTCCGGCGCCCCCGTCACCGCCTCGGAACGCCGGGGCGTGCTGGACGGGGCGACGGTCGCCTACGTCATCTTCACCTCGGGCTCCACCGGACGGCCCAAGGGCGTGATGAACACCCATGGCGCCCTGCTGAACCTGCTGCTGTCGCACACCGGCACCCTCTACGGGCCGGCGCTGTCCGCCTTCGCCAAGCGCCGTCCCGGACGGACGCTGCGCGCCGCCCACACCCATTCCTTCTCCTTCGATTCGTCCTGGCTCCAGATGTTCTGGATGCTGCTGGGCCAGGAGCTGCACGTCTTCGACGAGGATATGCGGCGCGACGCCTACGCGCTGGTCCAGGAGGTCGAGCGCCGCCGGATCGACGCGCTGGATCTGCCGCCCTCCTTCTGCGCGCAGATGCTGGCCTGCGGGCTGATGGCGCCCGACCGCCACCGCCCGACGATGATCCTGATCGGCGGCGAGGCCGCCTCGCCCGCGCTGTGGGCCGAGCTGCGCCGTCACCCCGACCTGCACGCCTGCAACCTCTACGGCCCGACCGAGAACACGGTCGACACGCTGCGGGCGCCGGTGTCCGTGTCCGAGCGGCCGGTCGTCGGCCGCCCGGTCGGCAACGTCCGCGTCCACGTGCTGGACGCGCGGCTGCGGCCGGTCCCGGTCGGGGTGGTGGGCGAGCTGTACATCGCCGGCAAGGGGCTGGCGAAGGGCTATCTCGGGCGCCCGGATCTGACCGCGCAGCGCTTCGTCGCCGACCCGTTCCAGCCGGGCGCCGTCATGTACCGCACCGGCGATCTGGTGCGCTGGAGCGGCGACGGACAGGTCGATTTCCTCGGCCGCGCCGACCACCAGATCAAGGTGCGCGGCTACCGCATCGAGGTCGGCGAGATCGAGGGCGCGTTGCAAAAGCTCCCCGGCGTGGAGAGCGCCCTGGTGCTGGCCGAGGCGATGAACGACAGCCACCGGCTGATCGCCTATTGCGTCCTCCCCGGAATCGCCGAGGAGGAGCGCGGCCCGGCGGCCCGCGCGCTGCTGCGGGGCCTGCGCGACACCCTGCCCGACTACATGGTGCCCGCCGCCCTGGTGGTGCTGGGCGCCTTCCCGCTGAACGTGAACGGCAAGGTCGACAAGGCCCGGCTGCCGCCGCCGATGACGGCGGAGGGCGACGCCGAACCGGCGACGCTTGAGGAAACCATCCTCTGCCAAGCCATGGCGACGGTGCTGAAGCTGCCCGCCGTCGGCGCGGAGGCCGACTTCTTCGCGCTCGGCGGCGACAGCATCACCGCCATCGCGCTGGGCAGCGCGCTGCGGGCGCGGGGCTACCAGCTGCGCCCGCGCGACGTCTTCACCGGGCGCGATCCCCGGCGCATGGCCCTGGCGCTGACGCGCTTCGAACCGGCCGCAGGAACAGCGCCGACCGCCCTCGCCGTCGCGCCACTCGCGGATCTGGGCGCGTTGGAAGCCCGCTACGGCGCCGTCGCGGCGGTGGTTCCCGTGCTGCCGCTGCAAAAGGGCATGCTGTTCCACACCCAGCTCGGCGACCGGGCCAGCGTCTACAATTCCTTCACCCGGCTCGACCTCGAAGGCCCGCTCGACGTGGAGCGGCTGCGCAACGCCTTCGACGCGGTGCTGCGCCGCTACCCGCAGTTGGGCGGGCTGTTCGACATGGGCGGGCGGGAGGACGGGCGGGACGAGCCGATCTTCCTGATGCCGGCGCTGCCCACCGGGGAAAAACACCTTTGGCCGTGGGAGGAGCACGACCTCGCCGGGCTGGACGACGCCGCGCAAACGGCGGAGATGGCCCGGATCGAGGCCGACATCGTCGGGCGGGACTACCTCGCCCCGCGCTTCCGTTCGCTGCTGAACGCGGCGCTGATCCGGCGCGGGGAGGGCCGTTGCGCGCTGCTGATCGCCATCCACCATCTGGTGGTGGACGGCTGGTCGACGCCGCTGATCCTGCGCGACCTGCTGAAGGCGTATGGTGAGTCCGCCGACCGCCTGCCGCCGCTGGCCGTCGATTACCCGGCGGTGATCGGCCAGCTCGCCGCCCGCGATCCCGAACCGAGCCGGGCGGTGTGGGCGCGCGCGCTCGACGGCGTCACCCCCACCGTGCTGTTCGACCGGACCGCCGCCACCGGCGGCGTGGAGGAGTGCGAGGTGCGGTTGCCGAAGGCGACGACCGGGGCGCTGCTGGCCCGGATCCGGCGCGACGGCCTGACCCTGAACGTGGTGATGCAGGCGGTCTGGGGCTTGGTGCTGGGCTCCATGGCCGGGCGCGAGGACGTGGTGTTCGGCACGCCGATCTCCGGGCGCTCGGGCGCGGTCGAGGGCATCGCCGAGCAGGTCGGGCTGTTCCTCAACACCATCCCAGTCCGCGTCCGCCTGCGTCCCGAAACCTCCTTGTGGGCGCAGATGCCCGCGATGCAGGACCGCCACATCGAACTGATGGAGAACGACGGGCTGGGGCTGGGCGACATCCAGGCCCTGGCGGGCGGCGCCACCCTGTTCGACAGCCTGCTGGTGGTCGAGAACTACCCGGACAGCGATTACCTCGGCCACGACCTGGACGGCGTCGCGGTGCGCGGCATCCACAACCGGGGTTACAGCCATTACCCGCTGGCCCTTCTGGTGCTGCCGGGCGAGGAGCTGACCCTGCTGGTCGAGAATCGCGGCGCCCTGCCCGACCCGCGCCGGCTGGCCGACCGCCTGCTCGGCCTGCTGACGGGCCTGATCGAGCAGCCCGAGCGCCCCGTCGCCGCCATCCCCTTGCAGACCGACGAGGAGCGCCGCTTCCTGGCGGCGGTGAACGACACCGCGCGGGCACTGCCGGCCGTGACGCTGCGCGACACGTTGGTCGCCCAGGCCGCGCGGACACCGGACGCGGTGGCGCTGATCGACGCGGAGCACAGCCTGACCTTCCGCGCGGTTCGGCATCAGGTGGCGGATCTGGCCCGGCGGCTGCGGGCGGCGGGCGTGCGGCCCGGCGACGTGGTGGCGGTCGGCCTGCCGCGTTCGGCGCGGCTGAGCCTCGCCCTGCTGGCGGTGGTCGAGGCCGGGGCGGCGTATCTGCCGCTCGACCTCGGCTACCCGGCCGAACGGCTGGGCTTCATGCTGGACGACGCCAAGCCCAGGGCGCTGGTCACCGATGCCGCCACGCGCGGCCTGTTCGGCGACGCCGTGCCGGTGCTGGCCTTCGACGCCTTGATCGAGGGAAGCGGCGACGGCATGGAAGCGGTTCCCGACAACGGGCTGACGACGGACCATCCCGCCTACGTCATCTACACCTCCGGCACCACCGGACGGCCGAAGGGGGTGGCGGTCTCGCACGGCGCCATCGTCAATCGCATCCTATGGATGCAGCACGAATACCCACTGACGGCCGACGACGTGATCCTGCAGAAGACGCCCTGCGGCTTCGACGTGTCGGTGTGGGAGTTCTTTTGGTCCTTCATGGTCGGGGCGCGGCTGGTGATGGCGCCACCCGACGCGCACCGCGACCCGGCGGCGCTGGTCGATCTCATCGACCGCCACCGCGTGACCACCCTGCATTTCGTGCCCTCGATGCTGGCGATCTTCACCGCCACGGTCATCGAGCAATTCGGCTCCGACGCCCCCGTCTGCGCCAGCCTGAGCCGTGTCTTTTGCAGCGGCGAGGCGCTGGGCAAGACGCTGGCCCGCGAATTCTCCGGCCGCTTCACGGCGGAGCTGCACAACCTCTACGGACCGACGGAGGCGGCGGTGGACGTCACCCACGCCCCGGCCTTCGGCGACCTGTCCCAGGGCGGCGCCGGGGTGCCGATCGGGCGGCCGGTGTGGAACACCCAGCTGCGCATCCTCGACCACGCGCTGCGCCCGGTTCCCATCGGGGTGGGCGGCGAGCTGTACCTGTGCGGCGCGCAGCTCGCCATCGGCTATCTCGGGCGGCCGGATCTGACCGCGTCGCGCTTCGTCGCCGATCCGTTCGACTCTGGCGCGCGCATGTACCGCACCGGCGATCTGGCCCGCTGGCTGCCCGACGGCGCGGTCGAGTATCTCGGCCGCAGCGACCACCAGATCAAGATCCGGGGCCAGCGCGTCGAACTGGGCGAGATCGAGAACCAAATCGAACGCCTGCCCGGTATCGAGCACGCGGTCGTCCACGCCGTCGTTCTCGGCGACAGACGCAAGGCCGCGCCCGGCATGGACGAGCGGCAGCTCGTCGCCTATCTGGTCCCGGCATCCGGCCACAGGCCGGCGGATCCGGACGCCGTCAAGACCGCGCTCGCCACGACGCTGCCGGCGCACATGGTGCCGGTCGCCTACGTCCACTTGGACACGCTGCCCCTGTCGGCCAACGGCAAGCTGGACCGCAAGGCCCTGCCCTCCCCCGGCGGCGCGCTGCCGGCCCGCGACGCCGGACGGCCCCCGGCACCGGGGCTGGAGAGCCGGCTGGCGGCGATCTTCGCCGAGCTGCTGGGGCTGGAGCGCGTCGGCGCCGACGACGATTTCTTCGCCATCGGCGGCCATTCGCTGCTGGCGATGCGTCTGGCGGCCCGGATCCGGGGCGATCTCAAGCGCCAGATCGCCGTCGGCCAGATCATGGTGACGCCGACCGTCGCCAAGCTGGCCGGGCATCTGGCCAAGGGCGAGCTGGTGAGCGGCCTCGCCAAGGACGGCTTCGAGCTGGTCATCCGGCTGCGCGAGGGCAGCGGTCCGCCGCTGATCTGCGTCTATCCGGGGTCGGGCATCGCGTGGCAGTACAGCGTGCTGTCGCGCTACCTCAGGAACGGCATGCCGATCATCGGCCTGCAATCGCCGCGTCCCAACGGCCCGGTCGCGCTGAGCGACAGCATGGAGGAGGTCTGGGACCGCCAGCTCGCCATCCTGCGCGAGGTCCAGCCGCATGGACCCTATTACCTGCTGGGTTATTCGCTGGGCGGGACGGTCGCCTACGGGCTGGCGGTGCGGCTGCGGCAGTTGGGGGAGACGGTGAATTTCCTGGGCCTGCTCGACACCTACCCGGCGGAGGCGCATGACTGGAGCGGCCTCGGCCGCGAGGACGCCAACCTCGGCGCCGAGCGCGAGCAGGAGCAGTTCATCAACGACGCCATGGCCGACGTGATGGACGAATCCCTGCGGCGCGAGAAGGAGGAGATGTTCGGCCACATCTTCGCCAACTACACCGACGCCGTGAAACTGCTGTCCAAGGCGCGCACCCCAAACTTCGACGGCGCGCTGACCCTGTTCGTCGCCGAGAAATCCATCCCGGAGGAGATCGACCCGGAAGGCTCCTGGACGGGCCGGGTGGCGCGGCTGGACGTCCACCGGCTGGCGCATTGCTCGCACGAGGACATCCTCTCGCCGTCGTCGCTGCAAATCGTCGGGCCGCTGCTGAACGCGGTCATCGAGGCGGCTGGACAGGGCCGGAACACGGCCGGCGCCGACCGGCCGGCACGGCTTGCGGTGGAACGGATTGCGGGATAACGACCATGGCATGGGATTGCTTCGCCTCGTCGTCACGCTCCTCATCGCGGGGCTGTTCGCCATGGGCCTGACCATGTCACCCGCCCCAGCGGGCGAGCCGCTTGCCGTGGCGGTTCCGGTCGGCGGCGGCATCGGGCATGCCGGCGGCGAGGCGGTCCACCCGCTCGCCGTTGCCGAAGGCGATTACGTGGAGGGCGTGCTGGACGGCGGCGGGACGCCCGTTGATCTCCGGCTCGTCGACGCGGAAGGCCGGCCGGTCCGGCTGCTGCTCGACGGCTCGGTCGGACGCACCACCTTCCGCTTCGTCGCGGCGGTGGGGCACGCCGCCCTGCGGTTGACGGCGCGCGGGGCCGGGGCCTACACCCTCGCCTTGACCCGCAAGCTCGGTATGGGCGAGCAACTTGCGCCGCCGCGCGTCTACCCCAGCCCTGCCATCGCGGCCCTCGCCGAGGCGCTGGAGCGCGGCGAGGGCACGGACGCCTTTTGGGAACAGGTCGCCCAAACCGGAACGCCGTTGGTCGAGCCGCACGGCGCCGGCATGGTGGCGATGACCTTCCTGGTGCGCGGCGCGAAACGCAACGTCCGGATCCTCGGTGGCCCCAGCTCCGACCACGAGGCTCTGGAGCGCCTGGGCGGCAGCGACGTCTGGTTCAAGAGTTTCATGGTACCGGACACGACGCGGCTGTCCTACCAGATCGCCCCGGACATCCCGGAGTTTCCCGGCACCTGCCGCGAATGCCGCGAGGCGATCCTGGCGCAGACCCAGGTCGATCCGCTGAACAGGCACCCCTGGCCGGCAGAAGCGCCCGACCGTTTCAATCAGCACTCCCTGGTCGCGTTGCCCGCAGCCCCGCCGCAGCCGGGCGTCGGGGTCCACGGCGCGCCACAGGGCCGGCTCATCGCCGAACGCTTCAGAAGCGAAAGGCTGGGCAACGAGCGGGAGGTCGCCGTTTATACCCCGGCCGGCTTCGATCCCGGCAACCCGGAGACCATCCTGCTGCTGATGTTCGACGGGCAGGAGTACCGGACCCGGATGCCGGTGCCGGCCATCCTCGACGCGCTGGTCGCGGAGGGGCGGCTGCCGCCGGTGGTCGGCGTGTTCATCGCCAACCCGGACGCGGCGGCCCGCGCGCGGGAGTTGCCGGGCAACCCCGCTTTCGCCGCGATGTTGGCGGAGGAGTTGCTGCCCTGGGTCGCGGAGCGCACGGGGCTGACGCCGCGCGCCGACCGCACGGTGCTGGCCGGATCCAGCTATGGCGGGCTGGCGGCGGCCACGGCGGCGCTGGCGCACCCGGAACGGTTCGGCAACGCGCTGTCCATCTCCGGCTCCTTCTGGTGGCACCCCGACGCGAGCCCGCGCGAGCGTCCGGAGCACGTCGCCGGGCTGGTGGCGCGGGGCGAGCGGTTGCCGGTCCGCTTCTTCCTCGGCGCCGGGCTGTTCGAATACGGCCGCGACGGCGAGGTCGGCATCCTGGAAAGTTCGCGCCATCTGCGCGACGTGCTGGAGGCCAAGGACTACGACGTGACCTACCGCGAATACGCCGCCGGACACGATTACTACGCGTGGCAGGGCGTGCTGGGCGACGGGCTGCTGGCGCTGTTCGGGGGGAAGTGACCCGTCAGCGCACCGCCAGCACCGGGGCGTCCAGCGCCGCGCTCCAATGGGCAAGCCGCGCCTTCAACGCGGCGGTGCGGGCGTAGGCGAGCGGTTCCTCGTCGAGCCGTTCCAGCACCTCGAAGGCGAGGCTGTCCGGACCATGCGCGGTCCAGGCGGCCTGGAGGTCGTGGTGGGGGCTGGCGGTCATCCGCAGTTGGAACCAGATCCGGTTGCGGATGCTGTCCACGTCGGGCGCCGTCCCGACCCAGATCTGGCCCGTGGGGGCACAGCGCACGACGTAGACGCCGGCGGAAACGTTGCGTTCCTTGTAGGCGGCCATGGCGGCCCGCCTCTCCTCACCCATCATGCCCGTCCCCATCGGCTGGCGTTCATGCGGGGTGATTACACCCGGATGATATTAAGAGCAAGAGGTTTTTATCCGGGTATAATATGGAGAGGGTTTGCCCCCATCCCGACCTTCCCCCGCTGGGCGGGGGAAGGGGGACAGGAGCTTTGCGGGCGTTCGGCGGCAGTCCCCTCCCCCGCCCAGCGGGGGAGGGTTAGGGTGGGGGCAAAACCTCCCCACCCTATCAGCCTCACTTGCGGACCTTGACGATCTCCGCCTGGAGGTTCGCCAGCAGATCCGCCCCGCCCTCGGCGGCGTACTTGTCGAAGGCCGGCTTGACCAGCTCGCGCATGCGATCCAGCTCGGCCGTGCTCAGCTCGTTGATCTGCATCCCCTTCTCCTTGAGGGAGGCGATGCTTTGAGTCGAGGCCTCGCGGCTGTCCTTGCGCTCGAAATCGCGGGAGGCGACGGCGGCCTCCTGCAGGATCTTCCTCTCGTCGGCCGACAGGCCGTCGTACCAGCGCTTGCTCGCCAGCACGATCCACGGGCTGTAGACGTGCTTGGAGATGGTCAGGTACTTCTGCACCTCGTAGAACTTCGACGACTGGATGGTCGTCACCGGATTCTCCTGGCCGTCCACCGTGCCGGTCTCCAGCGCCGTGAACAGCTCGGAGAAGGCCAGCGGCACCGCGTTGGCGCCGAAGCGGTTGAACATGTCGATGTAGACCGGGTTCTGCATGACCCGCAGCTTGATGCCGCCCAGATCCTCGGCCTTGGTGATCGGGCGCTTGCTGTTGGTCAGGTTGCGGAAGCCGTTCTCCCAATAGACCAGCCCGACGAGGCCCTTGTCGTTCAGCGAGGCGATCAGCTTCTGGCCGAAGGGACCGTCGAGGACGGCGTCGGCCTCCTGCTCGTTGTTGAACAGGAAGGGCAGGTCGTAGACACCGAAATCCTTGACGATGCCGACCAGCGTGGCGGTCGAGCCGACCATCATCTCCTGCGCGCCGCCGATCAGCGCGTTCTGCATCTGAATGTCGCTGCCCAGGCTGGCGTCGCCGAAGCCCTTGACCTTCAGCTTGCCGCCCGAGCGCTTCGACAGTTCGTCGACGAAGACCTTGACGGCGCGGCCCTGGTTGCTGTTCTCCGACAGGCCGTAGCCGAAGCGGATGAGACGCGGCTTGATGTCCTGCGCGGCGGCGGTGCCGACGCCGAGGAGAACGGCGACCGAGGCGGCGAAGGCGACGAACTTGGTTTTCATGGCTGTTTCCTTCCGGAGGTTTCTTGTGTCGGTCGGGGTCGGAAGCGGGCCGGCGGTCAATGCAGCCAGCCGGCCGGGACGGTGATCAGCTCGGGGAAGATGACGAAGATGCCGAGCAGGATGGTGTAGGTGATGACGTAGGGCCAGACGCCCTTGATGATCCCCTCCATGCTGACGCGGGCGACGCCGCACACCACGTTCAGCACGGTGCCGACCGGCGGGGTCAGCAGACCGACGGCGCCGACCATGACGAACATCACGCCGAAATAGACCGGGTCGATGCCGGCGCGGGTGACCAGCGGCATCAGCACGGGGCCGAGGATCAGGATGGTCGGCGTCAGGTCCATCGCCGTGCCGACCAACGTCAGCACCACCATGATCGCGGCCATCAACCATTTCGGGTGGTCGAGCAGCGGCTCCAGCAGCTCGATCAGCATGCCGGGCAGATCCGCCAGCGTGATCATGTAGGAGGTGACGAGCGCCGCGGCGACCAGGAACATCACCACCGCCGTCGTCCGCGCGGCGGCGATCAGGATGGCCGGGAGCATCGCCAGCGTCAGGCTGCGGTAGACGAAGAAGCTGATGAGGAAGGCGTAGACCGCCGCCACCACCGCCGCCTCGGTCGGGGTGAAGACGCCGCCGCGCATGCCGCCGACGATGATGATGGGCAGCAGCAGCGCCCAGAAGGCGTCGACGAAGGCCTGGCCGCGCACCGCCCAGGAGCGGCGCGGCGCGGTCGGCATCTGTTCGCGCCGGACCACCCAGACCCAGGTGGCGACCAGCACCGCCGCCATCATCAGGCCGGGCGCGATGCCGGCCATGAACAGCTTGGTGATCGAGACGTTGGTGGTGACGCCGAAGATGATGAAGGACATGCTGGGCGGCAGCATCGGCGCGATGATGCCGGCCGACGCGATGAGGC
Organism: Azospirillum doebereinerae; assembly: GCF_003989665.1. GTDB lineage: Bacteria > Pseudomonadota > Alphaproteobacteria > Azospirillales > Azospirillaceae > Azospirillum > Azospirillum doebereinerae. The sequence goes on from NZ_RZIJ01000016.1 coordinate 93,120, forward strand.
CCGAGGACTTCTCGACGTTGTAGCCGTTGGACCGCATCATCGGGATCAGCAGCGTCGCCACCGCCGCCGTGTCGGCGATGGCCGAGCCGGACAGGCTGGCGAGGATCACCGCCGCGCCGATGGCGACGAAGCCGAGACCGCCCCGGATGTGGCCGAACAGGGTGACCGCCAGATCGACGATGCGGCGCGAGATGCCGCCCTGGTTCATCAGCCCGCCGGCCAGCAGGAAGAAGGGCACCGCGATCAGCGGGAAATTGTCGGCCCCGCTCAGCATGTTCTGGGCGAGCAGCTGGGCGTCGAAGAAGTCGAGATGGGCCATCAGCGCGACGCCGCTCAGCATCAGCGCGAAGGCGATGGGCATGCCGAGCAGCATGAAGCCGAACAGCGACGACAGGAAGACGACGATCGTCATGACAGGGGCTCCGGAGGCTTATTCGGCGTAGGCGGCTTCGCCGGCGGAGGGATCGCCGGGAACGCGCGCTTCGGGGTGGCCGCCGAGTATCTTCACGAGGTTGGCCAGCACAGCGCAGGCCATGGCGAGCCCCGGCAGGAAGCCGGCCGCCGCGTAGAAGGCCATGGGGAAGCGCAGGACGGTGGAATAGGTGTCCAACCCGATCAGCAGCTGCAGCCAGCTTCCCTGCACCAGCAGCCAGACGGCGTAGAGCATCAGCAGGTGGCTGACCAGCGCGCAGGCCCGGCGTGCCTTGGGCGGCAACCGTTCCTGGAGCATCTCCAACCCGATGTGCTGGCCACCGCGCAGCGCGACGGTGGCGCCCAGGAACACCATCCAGACGAACAGCAGCCGGGCCAGCTCCTCGCTCGCCACGATGCCGCTGTTGAAGACGTAGCGCAGCACCACGTTGCCGAACACCAGCACGACCATCGCCGCCAGGATCGCGGCCATCAGCCATTCGGTGAGGCGTTCCAGGACGTCCGCCAACCGTTTCATGTTTCCTCCCCGGCGGCCCCGCCGCCCGTCTCGAACATCGCCGCCAGACGGAGACGGGCATCGGCCACGATCGCGTCGGCGGTCAGGGTGATCTCATAGGTCAGCGCCGCCTCGTCCGGGCCGGGCGGCTCCAGATCGGCGAACTGGCTGTCGATCAGCGCGGTCGGCATGAAATGCGCGGTGCGCGCGCCCATCCGCGACGCGATCAGCGCCTTGTCGCCGCGCAGGTGCAGGAACACCACGCGCAAGCTGGTCCCGCGCAGTTGGTCGCGGTAGCGCCGTTTCAGCGCCGAGCAGGCGACGACCAGCTCCCGCCCGTCGCGGTCGGCCTCGGCGATGAAGCCGGCCAGCACCGCCAGCCAGCCCTCGCGGTCGGCGTCGGTCAGCGGAATTCCGGACGACATCTTGGCGATGTTGGCGGGCGGGTGGTGTTGGTCGCCCTCGATGAAGACGCATCCGAGCGCCTGGGCCAGCCCGCGCCCGACGCTGGACTTGCCGCAGCCGGCAACCCCCATCACAACGACAATCGGCGGTCCGATCATGGGCCCTCGTTTCCGGTTGGGCCTTGATCCGGCCCGATGTTAGCGCTATCATTAAGACAGGGTCGGTTTTCCGGACCGGGAAAAGCCGGCGGATCGACGCGACGCTGTGGCAATGTGCAGATACTGTTAGCGCTAACGTCTCCCGCCGTAAAGTGTTTTGTTTGAGCCGCGAACCAACAGAACGGGCGGCGGGTCGAAAGCAGGGGATCCGGGTCGGAAGGCAGACATACGGCCTATCGACGGTTAAAGCCCCTCTCCCCTTGCGGGAGAGGGGTTGGGGTGAGGGGGAGTGCAAATCTTTCCGCCTGCGGCGGAACACCCCTCATCCCAACCCTTCTCCCGCAAGGGGAGAAGGGCTTTGAATTTGGCCGAACTCCAGACAACCGCGATCCGCCTTGCCATCGGGGAGCCTGAGTGTCCATCATCCCGGCCGCGCGCGTTCGTTCCGCGCCGGACGGAAGCGCCAAGGGAGAGTCCGCGTGACGACGCACGAGACCGATCGGGATTCGACCGCCAAGACGCGCAAGCGGCGCTCCTCGCGTACCGGGCGCGCCACCATGGCCGACGTGGCCGGGCGGGCCGGCGTCAGCGCCATCACCGTGTCGCGCGCCTTCAAGCGGCCCGAACTGGTGGCGCCGGAGCTGCGCGAGCGCATCCTGGCCGAGGCGCAGGCCATGGGCTACGTCCCCAACCAGGCGGCGAGCGCGCTGGCGTCCGCGCGCTCGATGACGGTCGCGGTGCTGATCCCGTCGATGACCAACACGGTGTTCGTCGAAACCCTGGCCGGCATCCACGAGGTGCTGCACCCGCGCGGTTACCAGATCCTGATCGGGGTCTCGCACTACTCCCCGGTGGAGGAGGAGCGGCTGCTGCGCACCTACCTCCAGTTCCAGCCGGACGGCATCCTGCTGACCGGCAACGACCACACGGCGGCGACGCGGACCTACCTGACGGCGTTGCAACGCCCGACCGTCCATATGATGGAACTGCTGGACGATCCCGACAGCTACAGCGTTGGCTGCTCGCAGGTCGAGGGCGGGCGGCTGATGACCCGGCATCTGCTGGAGCGCGGCTACCGCCGCATCGGCTTCGCCGCCGTGCAGCTCGACCCCCGCACGCTGTCGCGGCTGGAAGGCTACCGGCAGGCCTTGCAGGAGGCCGGGCTGTACGACCCGGCGCGGGTGTGGCGGCGGGAGGAGCCCTCCTCGCTCAGCCTGGGCGCCTCCATGCTGGACCGGATGATCGACGAGAAGACCGACTGCGACGCCGTGTTCTTCTGCAACGACGATCTGGCGCAGGGCGCGCTGTTCCAGTGCCAGCGGCGCGGCATTCCGGTGCCCGGGCGGCTGGCCATCGCCGGCTTCAACGATCTGGCCGCCGCCGCCTGGACGACGCCGACCCTGACCACGGTGGCGACGCCGCGCTACGCCATCGGCCGGCACTCGGCCGCCATGTTGCTCGACCTGATCGAGGGGCGGGAACCGGCGACGCACCGGATGGATCTGGGGCTGACCTTCATCCCGCGCGACAGCACCTGAAGCCCCGGATCCAGGCCTGGATGCAAAGGCCGGATCCGGTCACGCCGCGCACAGTTCGAACAGCCAGTCCCGGAACGCCGCGAAGCCGGGCGCCCCGCGCCTCGTCGCGCGATAAACCAGATACCAGGACGACTCCATCGGCAGCGCCAGCGGGAACGGCGCCGCGAGCCGCCCGGCGGCGATGTCGTCCATGATGTAGGGTTGGGGCGCCAGCGCCACGCCGACCCCGTCGATCGCCGCCTGCAAGGTCATCGCGTAGCTGCCGAAGGACAGCCCGTTGCTGTCCGGCGCCCCCGCCCCCGAAGCCGCCAGCCAACGCGGCCAGTCCGCCGCCCAATGGGACACGTGCAGCAAGGTGGCCGTCCGCAGATCCGCCGGGCGGTGGAAGGTGCACGCCAGGGACGGGGCGCAGACCGGCTGAAGGTTCGACGAGAACAGGTGCTCGGCCTCGTAACCCGGCCAGCGGCCGTCGCCGATCAGCACGGCGCAGGTCCATTCGTCGCTCATCGGGGCGCTGCCGCCGCCGGTGGCGATGCGGATCTCGATCTCGGGATGCGCCATGTGGAAGCCCGACAGGCGCGGAATAAGCCAGCGGACCGCGAAGGTCGCCCCCAGCCCAACCGTCAGCACCGGCCCTGAGCGCATCGCCGATACCCGGTCCACCCTGTGGGCGATGGCGTCGAAGGCCTCGGTCAGGGTGGGGTGCAGCGCCCGCCCGCGTTCGGTCAGGGTCAGCGCGTTGGCCCGACGCTCGAACAGCGGGAAGCCCAGCCGTTCCTCCAGCAGCTTGACCATCCGGCTGACCGCCGCCTGGGAGACGTGCAGCTCCGCCGCCGCGCCGGTGAAGCTGCCGTGGCGGGCCGCCGCCTCGAAGGCGCGCAATCCGTTCAGCGAGGGCAGGCGACGCATCCGCTCTATCCTTACTTGACCCCAAGTTTTCCTGGCCCTGAGCATCGGGCAATGCCGTTTGCGGCGCAAGCGTCCGCGTGCGAGCTTCCGACATCAGGTAAGGATTCCCCCGAGTCGCTCACTCCATAAGGTCTTTCATGCTGACGCTTCCGCTGATGGTGGGGCTTGGCCTCACCGTGCTCGTGACCTCGTTTTTGTCGGGCCTCTTCGGCATGGCCGGCGGCATGGTGCTGATGGGCCTGCTGCTGGTGCTGCTGCCGGTGCCGTCGGCCATGCTGCTGCACGGCATCACCCAGTTCACCTCCAACGGCTGGCGGGCGTGGCTGTGGCGGCGCCACGTGGACTGGGGAATCGTCGGCCGCTTCGCGCTGGGCGCCGCAGCGGCGGGTGGAGCGTTCGCGCTGGTGGGGGCGGTGCCGGATCGCGGGGCCTCGCTGCTGCTGCTCGGGCTGACGCCCTTCCTGGCGCTCGCCGTCCCGCAGGCTTGGGCGCTGGACGCAAGGAAGCCCTTCCATGCCCTGCTGGCGGGCTTCCTGTGCATGGGAATCCAGCTTCTGGCTGGGATATCCGGGCCGCTGCTCGACGCGTTCTTCGTCCGCTCGGCGATGACCCGGCAGAGCGTCGTCGCCACCAAGGCCACCACCCAGGTGTTCGGGCACGCGATCAAGGTCGCCTACTTCGCCCCGATGGTCGCGGACGCCCCCGGCGAGACCGTCGAGGCGGCCATCATCCTGATTTCCATCGTCATGGCCTTGCTGGGCACCAACCTGTCGCGGCAAGCGCTGGACCGCATGAGCGACACGCAGTTCCGCCTCTGGAGCCGCTATCTCGTGATGGGGACCGCCAGCGTCTATCTGAGCCAGGGCCTGTTCCTGCTGGCCTCGCACTGAGGCGAGCCAACTTATCCTTACTCCCTGGGGGAACGCTCCCCCGCTTGGCGCCGATGCGCGTTGCCCGCCCCCAAGCCGTAAGGATGGATTGGCGGGCATCCTTACGTCCGGGGGGCGATGAACCCCTTGGAAAGCCGTTTTTTAGCGATGACGCGACTCGGCTTTGGAGAGGCGATGTCAACCTTACCTCTTGGGGGCCGGATCCGGCGGGGGGTGCCCCCAGGGAGTAAGGATGAAGCCTGGATGGCCGGTTTCCAAGGCTTGCGCTTGGCACCACGCCCCCAAGCCGTAAGGAAAGCGGTGGCCGATTCGCCCTCGAATCGTGCACCGACCACCCGGCCGGCGGGTTTGTGGCCGGATCCGACTGCTGGTGGTGGGCGCTTTGGCGGCGTGTCCGCCGCGCCTGCGGACTCTGTTCCCCTTCTAAGAGGATTCATGGCCGCAAAAGCCCAAGGGAATCCGCGAGTCGGGGCCGATTAGCCTTACGGCTCGGGGGAACGAGCCTTACCGGGTGGGGGCGGATCCCCCACGCCCCAGGGCGTAAGGGTGATTCCCCCAGGCGGTAAGGATGAATCGAAATCCGTGGACAAACCCTTTCCTTACTTGTTTTCGGTGTAAGGATTGATCTAGCTTCCGTCGGTTGCGGCGGAGGACGGCATGGCGGGAACGGGGCGCAGGAAGACGCGTGGAGCGGCGGGCGAGGACGCCGCGCCGTCGACGGGCCTTGCCGTCCTGGCGCCCGAGGATCTGGCCGGCGGCGGCGCGATCATCGACGGGGAGTCGGCCGAATCCGCCGGGATCGTCATGCCCAGCCTGCCGGCGCTGGCGGCGGAAACGGCCCCCCCGGCCGCCGGGCTGACCGCCCGCGTGGCGAGCGCCACCTTCGAGCGCGACGGCTACAAGCACCTGATCAAGGCGGCGGAGGCGGTCTACAGCTACCCGGCCAACGGCACGCGGCTGTCGCTGCCGGCGCAGAAGATGCTGAACTTCATGATCCATCTGGCGGGCAGCCAGAACTTCGCCAACAAGCTCTACCGCCTGCCCAAGCGCGTGGTGCGCGGCAACCACAAGGGCAACGAGCGCATCTTCGACGCGGTGAAGGAGATCTTCGACTCCAGCCTCGTCGTCATCGGTCCGTTCCGGGGCCGCCGGTCGCGCGCCGAGCTGCGCATCCTCAGCAGCTACGTCCGCCCCGAGGAGGAGGAGGACAGCGAAGCCGCCGACATCCACTTCCAGTTCACCGACGCCTTCCTGGAGATCCAGCGCTCGTCCCAGCTCTGGGCCAAGCTGTCGGGGCCGGCGATGGTCAAGGTGACCAGCACCTACGCGCTGAAGCTCTACGAGATCGGCATGCAGCGCTACCAGATGGACTTCCCGTCCCTGGAGCTGGACATCGACACGCTGCGCAAGCTGCTGAACGTGCCGGAGGGCGCCTACAAGGATTTCGGCATCCTACGCACCCGCACCATCGACCGCGCCATCGTCGAGGTCAACCAGCTCGCCCCCTTCCGGGTGACGATGCCGGAGGACAAGATGAAGCGGAAGGGCCGCAAGGTGGAGGCCGTGACCCTGGATTTCCTCGCCAAGGACGAGGAGGAGGCCGCCGAGACCTATCTGGAGCGGGAACGCCACAGCGCCGGCCGCCGGGCGCGGCGGATCGGTACCGTGGACACCGTGGCGGAGGAGGCCGCAAGCCCCGTGGACGCCGGTCTGGCCGACCTCGGCCCCCTGCCCGACGCCGACGACGTGACCGCGTTGTGGGCCGCCCTGCTGCACGCGCTCAAGGGCAAGGTCCCGGCTCCGCTGCTGGCCTCGCTGGAGCCCGAACGCGTCGAGGAGGCGCCGCAGGGCGGGCGCCGGCTGGTCCTGAAGGCCGGCAACGCCGCCGTGGCCGACACGGCGCGGATGAACCACTGGCCGAGCTTCAAGTCGGCGCTGTCCTCGTTGACCAGCGGGATGATCGAGGACGTGACCTTCGACACGCCGGTCCGCCGCGCGGCGGCGAAGGCCTCCCCCAAGGCGTAAGGATGGCGGGCGAACCTGTGCCCGTGTCCGTGGGGAGTTGCCCCTCTCCCACGGAGGAGAGAGGGGCAAAACGAAAACGTCAGTGCTTGGCCTTCAGCGCGGACAGACGGTCGGACAGGCTGCTCGGCACGGTCTTGCCCGAGGCGGCGGCCATCGCGGCGGCGATGTTCGGGTCGTCCTTCTCGGGCGCGGACGGGGTCAGCAGCTTGGCCTTGGCGTTGGCGGCCTCGGCGGCGGCCAGATCCTTGGCGGCGGTGTCCTGCATCGCCTTCAAGGCCACCGTCAGGCCGCTGGTGGCGCTCGCCAAGCCGGCGGTGCGGCGGGCGGCCTCGGCCTGGCGCTCGGCCATGCCGCGCTGCTGCTCGGCGCGGCCCATGTCGCGCTGGGCGCGGGTCAGGTCGGCGCGGGCCGACTTCAGCTTGGCGCCGGCGTCGGCGTAGCTCTTCTCCAGCATCTCCAGGAACTGGCGGGCGTCCACCGCGTCGCGCTCCTCGCGCTCGATGTCGGGGGCCATCTCCTCCAGCATGGCGACGATGGTCTCCAGGCTCTTCTCCAGCGCGGCCTTGCGCGACGCGTCGGTCTCGCCGTCGAGCTGGCGCTGCAGGTGCTCGGCCGCCGCCATGCGCTGGTTCGACAGCTTCTTGATCTCATCGGCCTCGCGCTGCTCGCGGTCGTAGATGGCGCGCCCCTCGGCCACCTGGCGGCCGAGGTCGTCGAGGTGCTGCTCCATCGTCCGCAGCTCCGCCTCGGTGGCGGATTTGGGATCCCAACGCACCAGCGCCTCCATGGCGCCCTGGACGGCTTGGTCGGTCTTCACGCCGAGAAGGTTGCGGATGAACGAGATCATGGGTCTGGTTTCCTGTCGATGGGTTGTTTGGAAGCGCGCGGCGCTTCAGCGGAACAGATGGTGAGGGGGGGCGCCGCTCTGCAAGACCCGCATAGCGAAGACCCCATCCTTACTGCTTGGGGGAAGATGCGTCCTCACCCCGCCATGGCGGCGGCGTTGATCACGGCGACGCCCAGCTGGACGCCGACCAGCGCCGCCGCCGAGGCGACGTTGCCGGCCTCGATCTGGCCGCGCAGGTCGCGGATCATCAGGGTCGCGACCGCGAAGGCGACCAGTTGCAGGATCAGCGCGACCAGCCCCCACATCACGATGTCGAGGATGACCGTGCTGGTCGCCAGCGTCGCCGCCAGCGGGATGGCGAGCGCCACGATGGAGCCGCCCAGGGTCAGGCCGCCCGCCGCGTTGCCGTCGGAGACCAAGCGGCGTTCGTCGAAGGGGGTGATGCGGGTGTAGACGAAGACGCCCGCGACCAGCAGCGCCAGCGTGACGGCAAGCTGCAGCAGCAGGACCGGCAGGCCGGCGCCGAGCGCGCTGAGGATGGAACCGAAGGTGCTTTCCATGGGGCCGGCACTCGCTCAAGAACGGGAAGGGATGGGGCGGGAAAGGATCAGGACAGCGCGAGGGAGGCGGGGTTCACGTCGATCCCCGCCGCGATCTCGACGGAGGCCTGGCCGTTCCGTTCCACGGCGGCGACCAGGATGTATTCGTACTCCGGCGCCGGGGCCTTCGCGCCGCTGGGCGCGCCGTAGAGCATGGCGTGGCTGACCACGGTCTCCGTTCCCCGCACGGTCTGCAGCGATTCCGACAGGTCGAAGGGCGGGATCCGGCCGCTGCCCGGCGACCAGACGCGCGGGTAGAGCTTGCCGTCCTTGGTCTGGAATTCCGGCCAGCCGATCATGCCCTCGCGCTCGTCCAGCCAGAAGCCCCACTCGTCGGCGTCGGCGGGGGTGACGCTGTCGATGGGGGTGAAGTAGCGGCACTCGTCCGGCTGCCCGTCGGGGCCGAGGTGGATCTGGAAGAAGCTTCCGTCCGGCAGGTGCAGACGATGGACGGTGGCGTTGCCGGAGGTGACCGTGCCGACGCCGTCGATGGAGACCAGCCGGTCGGTGCCGGTGTCCGGCGCCTTGACCTTGGTGGCGCCCTCCGCCAGCAGGAAGGGGGTGGGATCGACGGTGACCGCCATGCCCAGCCGGAACAGCGACGGGCTGTAGCGCTGGCCGGACAGCTTCTGGTTCACGTAGTTGCCGAGCGTTCCGAACAGGGGCACGTCGGATCCTCCCTTGGCTTTGTTGGCGGTTTTCGGGGCGGCGGGCTGGCCGGGCTTCTGGTCCATCCGGCGGCGCATGCGCCACAGCAGGAACAGGACCGCGATCCCCAGCAGGACGAAGACCCACAGGCCGAAGCCCGAGGATTTGGCCGCCGGGGCGTCGTCCGGCGCGACGGCGGCGGCCGAGGAGCTGTCGATCGAGGAGCTGTCGATCGAGGAGGAGGAATCGGCGCGGGCGAGTTCGGTCGGGATGTCGGGCGGCAGCCGGCCTTCCGCGCGGGGTGTGTCCTTCTGCGCCGCCAGCGTCTGGTCGAGCTGGTCGAGCTTGGCGCGCAGCTCCGCGTTGTCCTTGGCTTGGCGGTCGGCCTCGGCGCGCCAGTCGCGGTAGCCGGGGTCGTTGGCGTTGTCGTGGAAGAAGGCGGCGTGGCTGGGCCGGGTCAGCGTGTCGAGCATGAACCACAGGAACAGCCCGTCCCACACCCCGAAGCGGCGCGGCGCGCTCATCGCGTAGGGTGGCGGCGCCCAGCCGTAGCCGCGATAGGCGTTCGGGTAGGAAGGGGCCGGGGCCGGTCGCGTCGATGGCGTCCGCCCGGATCCGCCCCCCGATCCCCAGCTCCAGGAACTCCCCGAATTGCTGCGCGGGGCCGGCTGGGGGGCGGTCTGGGCGGAGGGGGCCGGTTGCGCCGGCGCGCGGGCGGCGTCCTGCCGGGCGCGGTAGTCGTTCAGCGCGTTGGACGAGCCCTGCCGGCTGATGGCCTGATCGCCCGCCGACCGGGGTGGCGCCGCGACGGAAGGCGCGCTGGCGCCCGGCCGGGCGTAGCCGCCGCTCGACGACCCCGACGAAGGGGACGATCCCCAGGAGAACGGGCTGGTGGACGGGGTGCGGGAGGGCGACGGCCGGTCGTAGCCACCGCTGCTGCTCCGGCTGCTGGTCGAGGGCGTGCGGACCGAAGAGGAGGAGGACGGCCGGGAATAGCCGCCCGACGACGAGGAGCGGGACGAGGAGGCCCGCGCCGAGGCGTCGCCGGGCGCCATCGACACGGCCGCCGCCGTGGTCGCGGCCACGACCGTCAGCAGTGGCGGGACCGGCGCGCCGGCCGGGTGGAGCATCAGCAGCGCGGCCATGGCGGCGGCGCGCAGCCGCTTGGCGATGGCCGGCGACGGCGTGGAGGAAGGCGGGCGACCCGTCATCCCGCCACCCGTGGCGCCGCTGCGGGGAGAGGACCGGAGGACACGCCGTGCCGCGTTGCGACACACCCGAACGCGCGCTGTTTCATTCGTCCCCTTCCTCGCCATTGTCCTTCGGCGGTGGAGCCGCCGGGGGAGCTTGTCGGGGGGAAGCTAAGCGCGCACGCGAAACATCTCAAGGGCTTCGGGCGGTCGAAGGCTTCGGCCGAAAGGCCGGGTGCGCTTCAAGGGGGTGGTGGATGAGTGCGGTTGCGGATGCCCCCACCCTGCCTCCCCCGCTGGGCGGGGGAGGGGAACGCCTCTGGATGCCGGCAAGGCTCCTGTCCCCCTCCCCTGCCCGGCGAGGGAGGGCCGGGGTGGGGGCAAACCGTGGCGGGATTTCGCGCGCTTCGCCCCTCGGCGTCACGCGCTCCGCACGGTGGCGATGAAGGTGCCGACCTCGCGGCGCAGGCGTTCGGCCTCGACCGCCAGGGCTTCCGAGGTGGTGCGCACCTCGCTGGCGGCGGAGCCGGTCTGGTGGACCGCGTTGGTCACGCCGACGATGTTGCTCGACACCTCGTCGGTGCCCTGCGCCGCCTGCGACACGCTGCTGGCGATGTCGCGGGTGGCGGCCCCCTGCTCCTCGACGGCGGACGCGATGGTGGTCGCGATCTCGCTCATCCGCGTGATGGTCTGGCCGATGCTGGCGATGGCGGTGCGGGCGCCGCCGGTGGCGCCCTGGATCTCCTGCACCTTGGCCTGGATCTCGTCGGTCGCGCGGGCCGTCTGGGTGGCGAGCGCCTTGACCTCCGACGCGACGACGGCGAAGCCCTTCCCGGCCTCCCCCGCCCGCGCCGCCTCGATGGTGGCGTTCAGCGCCAGCAGGTTGGTCTGCGCGGCGATGCCGCTGATCAGTTCCACCACCTGCCCGATCTGTTCGGCGGCGGTCACCAGCTTGCGGATCGTCTCGCTGGCGCCCTCGGCGTCCACGACCGCCTTTTCCGCGATCCGGGTCGAGTTCTCCACCTGGAAGCCGATCTCGTTGATCGAGGCCGAGAGCTGCTCGCTGGCCGAGGCGACGGTCTGCACGTTCACCGACGCCTCCTCCGACGCGGCGGCGACCATGGTGGAGCGCTCGCTCGCCTGGGCGGCGGTGGCGGACAGCGCGGTCGCGGCGCTCCGCATGCCGGTCGCCGCCGAGGCCACCGTGTCGACGATGCCCTTCACCGTGCATTCGAAGTTGTCGGCGAGGCTCAGCATGGCGCGCCTGCGCTCGGCCTCGGCGCGGTGCTTGCTGGCTTCCTGCTCGGCCTCCAGCCGCCGCATCTCCTGGGTGTTGGTCTTGAAGACCTGGAGCGCGCGGGCCAGTTCGCCGATCTCGTCGCGGCGGGTGTCGCCCGCGACCTCGACGCCAAGGTCGCCCTGGGCCAGCCGCCCCATCGCGCGGGTGATGCCGCCCAGCGGACGGGTGATGGCGCGCGAGATCAGCCAGGCCAGCAGCAGCCCCAGCGCCACCGCCACGCCCGACACCAGCGCGCCCAGCGACTGGGCCGAGGCCACGGCGGAATCCGCCGCCGCCTGGAGCGTGTTCTGCGCCGTGGCGGCGTTCTTGCGGATCGCGCCGATCTTGTCGTTGACGCTCTTGCCGACCTGCTCCAGCGCCTCGTGGTTGACGGCGCGGAGCTGGTCGCTCAGCTCCGCGATGCGGTCGACGCCGGTGGCGTAGGCCGGCAGCTTGCCGGCGATCTCGCCCAGCTTGGCCTTCGCGGCGCCGTCGGGAAGCGCGGCGAGGGTGGTCTCGGCGGCGCCGCGCAAGGCGGTCAGGTCCTTGCGGATGCGGGCCAGATCCTCCGGCTTGGTCTCCGCCACGAAGCGGGCGACCAGCACGCGGACGAGGAGGAACTGCTCGCTCAGCTCGGCGGCGGCCACCGTGCGGTCGAGGTTGCCGCCCTCCTTCTCCAGCCGCACCGTCTCGCTCAGCAGGCGGCGGATGTCGGCGCCCGCCGTGTTGACCACCGAGGCGGTCAGCGCCTCGCGCTCCGTCCGCAGCGCCACGAGCCGGTCGAAGCCCTGGGAGAACCGGTTTTCCAACTCGCCCACCTCGGCCACCAGCCGGCGGTTGTCCGGGTTGCTCATCCGGCCGGCGGCGTCGGCCAGCAACCCCCGGAAATGCACCGCCGTGGCGTGGAAACGGTCGGCGGCGGCGGTGCTGCCGGTCGCCATGAACTCCTGCGCGGCGGTGAAGGCGTCGGACATGTCGGTGTCCGCCTCCGCCACCAGCATCGCGATGCGCGACTGGGTCGAATACTTGTGCATCGCGTCCTCGCTGGCCCGCAGCCCGACCCAGGAGACGCCGCCCAGCCCGACCAGCAGGCACAGCGTGACGCCGAAGCCCGTGTACACCTTGGTTGCCGTGCGCAGGTTGGCGAAGGCGTTCGCTTCTTGATGGGGCTTGGTGGTCATGGGGGTCGTTCCGCTGGCTGACAAACAGGCGAACCATGCCGTCTTCGGCACGATGCCCAGTTGTTCAAAAATAATGTCAGCCATCAACAAAACGCAAATCAGGATTTCACCCTATGGGATGACGAAAATTGAAGAATCGGCGACGAAAATTGTCACAATTCGCTGGGCTGCGCACCATTTTCAGATTTTCCGCAGTGCAAAAAGAAGAAGGCCGATGATGGCGGAAAGTGAAGTCTTTGGAAGTCTTCGCTTGTCTGCCCATCCGAACATCGGCCCCTTGTCCGGGCTTATCCGAAGAACTGGCCGCCGTTCACCTCGATCACTTGGCCGGTGATGTAGCCCGCCATCCGGCCGGAGGCGAGAAACAGGTAGGCGCCGACGCAATCCTCGGCCGTGCCCAGCCGCTTCAGGGGAATGCGGGCTGCCGTCTGGGCCAGCTTCTCCGGGGTGGAGTAGCGGTCGTGGAAATCGGTGGCGACGGTGCCGGGGGACACGGCGTTGACGCGGATGCCGTGCGGAGCCAGTTCGGTCGCCAGCGACCGTGCGAGGCTGGCCTGGAACGCCTTGGCCGCGCTGTACAGCGCCGAACCGGGGCTGCCGCCGGTGCGCCCGGAGATGGAGCCGGTGTTGACGATGGCGCCGCGCGAGTCGATCAGGGCCGGCAGGGCGGTGCGGCTGGCGATCACGGCCGACGCCGCGTTCAGGTCGAACTGGCGTTGCAGGAAATCGTCGTCGATGTCGGCCAGCCCGACGCGGCCCAGCATGGTGCCGGCGTTGTTGATCAGCACGTCCAGCCCGCCCAGCGCCCCGATCCCGCGCTCCACCACGCCCCGCACCTGGGCGCGGTCGGCGAAGTCGCCGGCCAGCGGCACCACGCCCCGTCCCATCCGGGCGGCCTGCGCGGTCACGGCGGCCTCGTCGCGGCCATGGATCGCGACCGACGCGCCGAGATCGGCGAAGGCGGCGGCCACGGCGGCGCCGATGCCCCGGCTGCTGCCGGTCACCAGCACGCGCTTGCCCCGGAATTCCTGGGCCAGGAGGTCGGCCGGCCAAGCCGGGGCGGCGGGGGTGGGGTTGGTCATGGTGGGTCTCCCTGTTTTCGGATTCGAATATCCGATTGGTCGATTGTGTTCGGTGCGGATGATACGGGCCGGCGGAGTGGAGCGTCAACGCGGCGGCGCTGAAAGTCTCCTTTGGGATTGTTCTGACGGAACGAACAGAGTTGTCCGGACAATCGGATTTATCCCTGTGGAAGGAACTCTTAACTTTTGTCTCACGGACGGCGCACCGAACGCCGTTCCTCCGATCCTCCGCCCCCCGACGCGGGGCGCGCTTTCAAACGCAGTTTCAAACATGGAGATCATCATGGTCGTCCGCACCATCGCCGCCGCCGCTCTGTCCGCCGCCGTCCTGTTCTCGGGCGCCGCCTTCGCCGCTTCCGCCGGCTTCGACGCCCTGCTGGCCGACACCCGCGCCGCCGCCGTCGGCGTCACCGCCTCCCAAGCCGACCGCAGCGAGCGCGACCTCGCCAACACCTACATCACGATGGCCCGGTCGCTGGCCGCCCAGGGGCAGGAGGCCAAGGCCCTCGACCTCCTGAACTTCGCCCGCGGCAAGCTGGGGCTGGCCGGTCTGGAGCCGGCGGCGGACGCCAACCGCCTCGCGTCGGGCAAGCCGGTGGTCCAAGTGGGCGAGGTCGCCCCCCACAACTCGGCGCATTGACACCGCGCCCCTCAGGCTGAAGCCCGTCGATCGCCTCCCCGCCGTGGACCGGGTTCGCCCGTCGCCTCACGGCGGGGACGATCGCTTTTCCCGTTGCCGGTAGCCCTCATGGGCGAGCAGCCAGTCCTTCCGCTGAAGTCCGCCGCCGTAGCCGGTGAGGGTTCCGTCGGTTCCGACGACGCGGTGGCAGGGCACGACGACGCCCACCGGGTTTGCCCCGTTGGCGTGCCCCACCGCCCGCACCGCCGTCGGGCGGCCGATCCGCCGGGCCAGCTCCGCGTAGGTGATCGCCGCCCCGCAGGGGATGGCGCGCAGGGCTTCCCACACCGACCGCTGGAAGGCGGTGCCGCCGGTGCGCACCGGCAGCCGGTCGATGACGGCGTGGTCGCCCGCGAAATAGGCGGCCATCGCGGAGGTCAGGCCGGACGGGTCGCGGGACGGGCGCAGGGACAGGCCCGCGCCGTAATGCAGGCGCAGCAGCCGGTGCATGCGCGGCTCGTGCTCCGTCCAATCGACGGCGCGCAGATGGCCGTCCTCGTCGGCGACGACGATCAGTTCGCCGATGGGCGTTTCGGTGCGGTCGATCAGCAGAGTCGGCGGCTCGGCCATGCCGGAACTCCTCTTGCGGATGGGGCCTCGGGGATGGGGAGGGTCCGGCACGATTCCACATCCGGCGCGCCCTTTCCAGGCGGAGCTACGCCCTTTGCTCCAACGACCGATGACCCAGGGATTGCGGCGCTTGCCGAAAATCAAGGCAGGCGCGTTCCGCCCAAGCGCTTGATTCCTTGAGTTTCCCCCTGCGATCGGCGGGGCTTTCCACGACCGTTCGGCCGCATCGCTGCAAAAACAGGCGCCGAAAGGCAGAGTTGCGTGCACAAAGCATGGCTGCCATGATTGTCCAAGGCGTCAATTCTTGACCGGACAGTCAGCTTTTCCGCCGCTGTGCCCCGCCCTGTTTCGCTTGGCACACGGGTTGCTGAGGTTCCGCAAGCCACGCCGCTAGCGAACCAGGGGAAGCCATCCGCCATGACCCTCACCGCTGACATTCCGCCCTCGCCTTATGCCGATCTCACGCCGCCCCTGACGGCGGTGCAGGCGCTCGCCGAATCCAACCGCTGCCTGTTCTGCTACGACGCCGCCTGCGTCCGCGCCTGTCCGACCGGCATCGACATTCCGGCCTTCATCCGCTCCATCGCCACCGGCAACCTGCGCGGCGCGGCGCGGACGATCCTGTCGGAAAACATCATGGGCGGCACCTGCGGCCGCGTCTGCCCGACCGAGACCCTGTGCGAGCAGGCCTGCGTCCGCAACACGGCGGAGGAGCGCCCGGTCGCCATCGGCCGCCTGCAACGCCACGCCACCGACCGCCTGCTGAGCACCGCCACGGTCCATCCCTTCGCCCGCGCCGAGGCGACCGGCAGGCGGATCGCCGTGGTCGGCGCCGGCCCGGCCGGTCTGGCTTGCGCGCACCGCCTCGCCATGCTCGGCCACGCGGTGACGGTGTTCGAGGCCAAGCCGAAGGCCGGCGGGCTGAACGAATACGGCCTCGCCCCCTACAAGATGGCCGACGACTTCGCCCAGCGCGAGGTCGCCTTCATCCTCGGCATCGGCGGAATCGCGGTCGAGCATGGCCGCCGGCTGGGCGCCGACCTGTCGCTGGAAGAACTGCAAAAGGATTTTGACGCGGTGTTCCTCGGCGTCGGGCTGGGCGGCAACAACCGTCTTGGCATCCCCGGTGAGGGGCGGCCGGGCGTGGAGGACGCGACGGCCTTCATCGAGCGGGTGCGGCAGGCGACGCCGCAAGCCCCGGTGGCGGTCGGGCGCCGGGTGGTGGTGATCGGTGGCGGCAACACCGCCGTGGACGCCGCCATCCAGGCCAAGCGGCTGGGGGCCGAGACGGTGACGCTGGTCTACCGGCGCGGGCGCGGCCAGATGGGCGCCACGCCGTGGGAGCAGGAGCTGGCGCAGACCAACGGCGTGGTGCTGGTGACCTTCGCGGCGCCCGTGGGCATCAACGACGGCGGCGTCACCTTCGAGCGCACCCGGCTGGAGGAGGGCAAACTGGCGGGCACCGGCGAGACCTTCACCATCGCCGCCGACACGGTGCTGAAGGCGGTCGGCCAGACGCTGGACCGTGCGGCGCTGGCGGGCGTCACGCTGGCCGGTGGCAAGATCGCCGTGGACGAGGGCTACCGCACGACGCTGGCGAAGGTCTTCGCGGGTGGCGACTGCGTCGCGTCGGGCGCGGATCTGACCGTCCAGTCGGTGCAGGACGGCAAGCTCGCCGCCCTGTCGATCCACCGCCACCTAAGCGCCGCCCTTCAAGCCGCCCCCATCGAAACCGCCTGAGACGGGAGCCGAACCATGGCCGACCTGCGCAGCACCATCGCCGGCATCCGCTCGCCGAACCCGTTCTGGCTGGCCTCCGCGCCGCCGACCGACAAGCTGACCAACGTCGTCCGCGCCTTCCGGGCCGGCTGGGGCGGGGTGGTGTGGAAGACGCTGGGCGAGGATCCGCCCGTCGTCAACGTGTCCAGCCGCTACGGCGCCCATCTCGACAACGAGCGCCGGCTGATCGGGCTCAACAACATCGAACTGATCTCCGACCGGCCGCTGGAGGTCAACCTCCAGGAGATCGTCCAGGTCAAGCGCGACTGGCCCGACCGCGCGATGGTCGTCTCGCTGATGGCCCGCATCGAGGAGGAGGCCTGGGCCGGTCTGGCCCGCCGCATCGCCGACACCGGCGCGGCGGACGGGCTGGAGCTGAATCTCGGCTGCCCGCACGGCATGTGCGAGCGCGGCATGGGATCGGCCATCGGGCAGGTGCCGGAGATGGTCGAGCAGGTCACCCGCTGGGTCAAGAACACCACCCGCCTGCCGGTGATCGTCAAGCTGACCCCCAACATCACCAACATCCTGTGGTCGGCCGAGGCCGCCAGGCGCGGCGGCGCCGACGCGGTGTCGCTGATCAACACGGTGAACTCCATCGTCGCGGTCGATCTCGACGCGATGGCGCCGACCCCGGTGGTGGACGGCAAGGGCAGCCACGGCGGCTATTGCGGCCCTGCGGTCAAGCCCATCGCGCTCAACATGGTGGCCGAGATCGCCCGCAACCCGGACACGGCGCGGCTGCCGATCTCCGGCATCGGCGGCGTCAACACGTGGCGCGACGCGGCGGAATTCCTGGCGCTCGGCGCCACCAACGTGCAGGTCTGCACCGCCGCCATGACCTACGGCTTCAAGATCGTCGAGGACATGATCGACGGCCTGTCGAACTGGATGGACGACAAGGGTTACGCCAGCCTCGACCATGTGATCGGGCGCGCGGTGCGCAACACGGTCAACTGGAACGACCTGAACATGAACTTCTCGACCAAGGCGGTGATCGACCCCGCCTTGTGTATCGACTGCGGGCGCTGCCACATCGTCTGCGAGGACACCTCGCATCAGGCGATCCGCATCGACCAGGGGGATGGACGCCGGATCTTCACGGTGGTCAACGAGGAGTGCGTGGGCTGCAACCTGTGCTCCCACGTCTGCCCGGTGCCGGACTGCATCACCATGACACCGGAACAGAACAACCTGCCCTATGTGACGTGGCCCGAGGACGCCCGAAACCCGATGCGCGTGCCCCGCCCCGCCCCCGTCGCCGCCGAATAAGAAAACCGGGAGAGTTTCACGATGTCCTACCCGCAGAATGTCGCCGTGAACGGTTCGCGCCTGTGGCAGAGCCTGATGGACATGGCGCAGGTCGGCGCGACGCCCAAGGGCGGCGTGTGTCGGCTGGCCCTGACCGACATCGACAAGGAAGGTCGCGACCTGTTCGTGCGCTGGTGCGAGGAGGCCGGCTGCACGGTGTCGGTGGACCGGATGGGCAACATCTTCGCCCGCCGCGCCGGGCGCGACGACACCCTCCCGCCGATCATCATGGGCAGCCATCTCGACAGCCAGCCGACCGGCGGCAAATATGACGGCGTCTACGGCGTGCTGGCCGGGCTGGAGGTGGTGCGCAGCCTGAACGACCTGGGCTACGTCACCGAGGCTCCCGTGGAGGTCGCGGTCTGGACCAACGAGGAGGGCTCACGCTTCGCCCCGGCGATGGTGTCGTCCGGCGTCTTCGCCGGCGTGTTCGATCTGGACTACGGCTTGTCGCGCGCCGATCTGGACGGCAGGACGATGGGCGAGGAGCTGGCGCGCATCGGCTACGCCGGGGAACTGCCGGTCGGCGGGCGCAAGGTCGGCGCCTATTTCGAGGCCCACATCGAGCAGGGACCGATCCTGGAGGCCGAGGGCAAGACCATCGGCGTCGTCACCGACTGCCAGGGGCAGCGCTGGTACGAGATCACCTTCACCGGCCAGGAGGCGCACGCCGGGCCGACGCCGATGACGCGGCGCAAGGACGCGCTGCTGGGCGCGGCGCGGGTGGTGGACGCGGTCAACCGCATCGGGCTGAAATACGGCCCCTTCGCCTGCGCCACGGTCGGGCTGATGCAGATCCACCCGAACTCGCGCAACGTCATTCCGGGCCGGGTCTTCTTCACCGTGGACTTCCGCCACCCCGACGATTCGATCCTCGCCGCGATGGACGGCGAGCTGCGCGCCGCCGTGGCGGAGATCGCGGACGGGATCGGGCTGGACAGCGACTTCCAGCAGATCTGGTACTACGCGCCGATCCGTTTCGACGCCGATTGCGTGGCGGCGGTGCGCCAGGGGGTGGAGCGGACCGGCCATTCCTTCCGCGACATCGTGTCGGGCGCCGGGCACGACGCCTGCTACCTGTCGAAGGTCGCGCCGACCGCCATGGTCTTCATCCCCTGCATCGACGGCATCAGCCACAACGAGATCGAGGAGACCACCCCGGAATGGGTGACCGCCGGCTGCGAGGTGCTGCTGCACGCCGTGCTGGAGCGCGCGAACGCCAAGGCGGAATGATGCCTTCCTCCTCCATCGCCACCGACACCCCCCTGCCCGGCCGCATCCGGCGCGAGAATGGCGAGCGCATCCTCAAGGCGGCGGAGTTGGTCTTCGCCGAGGCGGGGTTCGCCGGCGCCACCATGGCCGACATCGCCGACCGGGCCGGTCTGCCCAAGGCCAACCTGCATTATTACTTCGGCACCAAGGAGGAGCTCTACCGCGCGGTGCTCGACAACATCCTGCGGCTGTGGCTGTCGCCCATCGACGCGATCACCCCCGACGCCGACCCGGCCAAGGCGCTGACCGCCTACGTCACCGCCAAGCTGGAGGCGTCGCGCACCCGCCCCCACGCCTCCAAGGTCTTCGCCAACGAGATGCTGCACGGCGCGACCCAGATCGAGCGCTTCCTGGCCGAGGATCTGCGCCGGCTGGTGGACGACAAGGCCGCCGTCATCGACGGCTGGGTGGCGGCGGGCCGGGTGGCGCCGCTCGACGCCCGGCAGTTCCTGTTCATGATCTGGGCGGTGACCCAGCACTACGCCGATTTCGACGTCCAGGTCCGCAAGGTTATGGGCCGCCGCACCCTGACGCGCCAGGACTTCGCCCACATCACCGCCGAGGTCCTGCGGCTCATCCTGCGCGCCGCCGGGCTTCCCGACACCCCTCCACATCCGTCCAACGCATAAGCAAGGGAGCGCCTTCCATGGGCATCGTCATCCGTGGCGGAACCGTCGTCACCGCCGAACAGACCACGCGCGCCGACGTCTATTGCGAGGACGGAACGATCAAGGCGGTGGGCGCGGCCCTGGATGTCCCGGCCGGGGCGGAGGTGGTGGAGGCTGGGGGTTGCTACGTCATGCCGGGCGGCATCGACCCGCACACCCACATGGAACTGCCCTTTATGGGCACGGTGACGACCGAGGACTTCTTCAGCGGCACCGCCGCCGGTTTCGCGGGCGGAACGACCACGATCATCGACTTCGTCATTCCGAACCCGAAACAGAGCCTGATGGAGGCTTACCACACGTGGCGCGGCTGGGCGGAAAAGGCGGCCGGCGACTATTCCTTCCACGTCGCGGTGACGTGGTGGGACGAGAGCGTGCGCGCCGACATGGGAACCTTGGTCGCCGACCACGGGGTGAACAGCTTCAAGCATTTCATGGCCTACAAGAACGCCATCATGGCCGACGACGAGACGCTGGTGAACAGCTTCCAGCGCTGCCTGGAACTGGGCGCCATCCCGACCGTCCACGCCGAGAACGGCGAACTGGTCTTCCAGCTCCAGAAGAAGCTGCTGGCCCAGGGGATGACCGGGCCGGAGGCGCACCCCCTCTCCCGCCCGCCCGAGGTCGAGGGTGAGGCCGCCAACCGGGCCATCCAGGTCGCCAAGGTGTTCGGCGTGCCGGTCTACATCGTCCACGTCTCGGCGAAGGAGGCGCTGGCGGCCATCGAACGCGGCCAGAACGACGGGCAGCGCGTGTTCGGCGAGGTGCTGGCCGGCCATCTCCTGCTGGACGACGCCGTCTACCGCAGCCCCGACTGGGACTTCGCCGCCGGCCACGTCATGAGCCCCCCCTTCCGCCCGAAGGAGCATCAGGAGGCGCTCTGGCGCGGCCTCCAGGCGGGGCGGCTGCACACGACGGCGACCGACCATTGCTGCTTCTGCGCCGAGCAGAAGGCGATGGGGAAGGACGACTTCACCAAGATCCCGAACGGCACCGCCGGCATCGAGGACCGCATGACCGCGCTGTGGACCCACGGCGTCAACACCGGCCGGCTGACGATGAACGAGTTCGTCGCGGTGACCTCGGCCAACGCGGCCAAGATCTTCAACCTCTACCCGCGCAAGGGCTCGGTCGCCGTCGGGGCCGACGCCGATCTGGTGGTGTGGGACCCGAAGGCGACCAAGACCATCTCGGCCAGGACCCAGATGCAGAAGGTCGGCCTGAACATCTTCGAGGGCATGGAGGTCACCGGCCTGCCGGTCTACACGTTGAGCCAGGGGAGGATCGTCCACGCGCTGGGCGAAAGCCGTGCGGTGCGCGGCGCCGGCCGCTACGTCAACCGTCCGGCCTTCCCGCCGGTGTACGAGGCGGTCGCCAAGCGCAACGCGCTGACCATGGCGAAGCCCGTGGAGCGGTAATTCAAGCCCTTCTCCCCTTGCGGGAGAAGGGTTGGCATGAGGGGTATTCGCCGAAGGCGAAATCAGTTTGCGCCCCCTCACCCCAACCCCTCTCCCGCAAGGGGAGAAGGGCGCTAAAAATGCTCCGAAGCTCTTTACGAATACCGGATCCGTACGGCGTCAGCGGCTTGGCGGGCGCGGGCGCGGGCGTCGTCGGTGGTCGTGCCGGCGGCGAGCGCCACGCCCATGCGGCGGTTCTTGCGCGTCGTCGGCTTGCCGAACAGCCGCACGTCCACCTCGTGCTCCGCCGTGCCGAGGCGAAGCGCGTCCGCCAGCCCCTCGATGGCGAAGCTCTCGGCCTCGCGGTCGGCGAGGATCACGGCCGAGGCCGTGGGGCCGTGCAGGCGGATGCGGGGGATCGGCAGGCCGAGGATGGCGCGGGTGTGCAGGTCGAACTCCGACAGGGTCTGCGACAGCAGCGTCACCATGCCGGTGTCGTGCGGGCGCGGCGACAGTTCGGAGAAGATCACCTCGTCGGCCGTGACGAAGAACTCGACGCCGAAGATGCCGTAGCCGCCGAGGTTGTCCACGACCTGGGCCGCCATCGCCTTGGCGTCGTCCAGCAACTGCGGGTGCATGGCGACCGGCTGCCAGGATTCCTGGTAGTCGCCGCGCTCCTGCCGGTGGCCGATCGGCTCGCAGTACAACACGCCGTCGCGGGTGCGGACGGTCAGCAGGGTGATCTCGTACTCGAAGGCCACGAACTCCTCGACGATGACCTTCCGGCGGTCGCCGCGCATGTTCGCCACCGCGTAGTCCCAGGCCGCCTCCAGCTCCGCCGCCGTGCGGACGGTGCTCTGGCCCTTGCCCGACGACGACATCACCGGCTTGATGACGCAGGGGAAGCCGGTGTGTCCGGCGCCCGCCACCACCTCCTCCAGGCTTTCGGCGTAGCGGTATTTGGAGGTGCGCAGGCCCAGCTCCGCCGCCGCCACCTCGCGGATGCGGTCGCGGTTCATCGTCATGGTGGTGGCTCTGGCCGAGGGGACGACCGTGGTGCCGGCCTCCTCGAACTCGTGCAGCACCTCGGTGCGGATCGCCTCGACCTCCGGGACGATGTAGTCCGGGCGGTGCTTGGCGATGGCCGCGCGCAACGCGTCGGCGTCGAGCATCGAGAACACCTCGGCGGCGTCGGCCACCTGCATGGCCGGCGCGTCGGCGTAGCTGTCGCAGGCGACGACTTGGCAGCCCAGCCGCTTGGCCGAAATGACGAACTCCTTGCCGAGCTCCCCCGAACCGAGAAGGAGGATTTTGGCCGTGAACATGCGTGAACTCCCGTGACAGCACCGTCGCCCCGACCATAGGTCCTCGCGGCCGTCCGGCCAAGAGGGTGATCGGGGCGGCGGCTCCGTTCAGGCCGTCACGCCACTCCGGTCACACCAGACCGGCGCGGCTGAAGGGCAGGCTTTGCAGCGGCTGGCCGGTCACCGAGAACACCGCGTTCGCCACGGCGGGCGCGGAGGTCGGGACGCCCGGCTCGCCGGCCCCGGTCGGGCGCTCGGCCGAGGGCACGATGTGGACCTCGACGGCCGGCATGTCGGACATGCGCAGCGGCAGGAAGCCGTCGAAGTTGCCCTGGTCGACCAGACCGTCGGTCATCGTGATCTCGCCGCGCAGCGCGTGGCCGATGCCCCAGCCGGTGCCGCCCTCCATCTGCGCCTTCACGATGTCGGGGTTGATGACCCGGCCGCAGTCGATGGCGACGACGACGCGGTCCACCGTGACGTGGCCCTTGTCGTTCACCGTCACCTCGGCGACGTGGGCGACGAAGGTGTTGAAGCTCTCGTGCACGGCGATGCCGCGCCCCTTGCCCTTGGGCATCGGCTTGTCCCAGCCGGCCTTCTCCGCCGCCAGCGTCAGCACGCCGGCCAGACGCGGGTGGTCCTTCAGCATCGCCAGCCGGAAGGCCAGCGGATCCTTCCCGGCCGCCTTGGCGAGGCGGTCGATCATCACCTCCTTGGCGTAGGCGGTGTGGGTGTGCCCGACCGAGCGCCACCACAGCGTCGTCACCGGCGAAGCCGGGCTGTGCGCGTCGACCGCGAGATTCGGCACGGCGTAGGCCATGTCCGAGGCGCCCTCGACCATCGTGGCGTCCACGCCGTTCTTGACCATGACCGGTTCGAACGGGGTTCCGGCCATGAAGCTCTGGCCGACGATGCGCTGCTGCCACGCCACCAGCGCGCCGGACTTGTCCACCGCCGCCTTGACGCTGTGCAGGAACAGCGGGCGGTAGCGGCCGCCCTTGATGTCGTCCTCGCGCGTCCACACCAGATGCACCGGCGCCTTGCCGTAGGCCTTGGCGACGGTCACCGCCTCGGCGATGTAGTCGGCGGTGGTGGTGGCCCGGCGGCCGAAGCTGCCGCCCGCCCACTGGGTCTCGATCTTCACCTGCTCGGGCTTGCAGCCCAGGATGTGGGCGGCGACCGGCTGCTCGACCCCCTGGAACTGCGAGCCGGCCCAGATGGTGCAGCCGCCCTCCGGGTTCAGCGCGACCACGGCGTTCAGCGGCTCCATCGGCGCGTGGGCGAGGTAGGGGAAGGTGAATTCCGCCTCCACCACCGTCACGTCCCCGGCGAAGACCTTGCCCACGTCGCCCTTGTTGGCGGCGACGGCGCCCGGCGTGGCGGCCAGCTTGCGGTAGTCGGCCAGCATCTGGTCGGTGCCGCGCGTCTCGGCCTTCGAATCGTCCCAGGTGATCTTCAGCGCCTCGCGGCCCTGGATCGCCACCCAGGTGTTCTTGGCGATCACCGCGACGCCGACCGGCAGGGTCAGCACGTCGAGGACGCCCGGAACCGCGCGGGCGGCCGTGTCATCGACGCTCTTGACCGTCCCGCCGAAGCGCGGCGAGCGGGCGAGCACCGCCGTCACCTGCCCCGGACGGCGGATGTCCATGGCGAAGACGGCGCTGCCGTCGGTCTTGCTGGCGTGGTCGAGCCGGTGGAGGTCCGGCTTGCCGATCAGCACGTAGTCCTTGGGGTCCTTCAGCGCCACGCTCTGCGGCACCGGCAGCTTGGCGGCGTCCTCGGCCAGCTCGCCGAAGGTGAAGCGGCGGTTGGACTTGGCGTGCGACACGACGCCCTTGGCCACCGTGACCTCGCCCGCCGGAACGCTCCAGCGCGCGGCGGCGGTGGCGACCAGCATGGCGCGGGCGGCGGCGCCGGCCATGCGCAGCTCGTCCCAGCTGTTGGCGATGGCGGTCGAGCCGCCGGTGCCCTGGATGCCGAAGAAGTGGTTGCCGTAGAGCTTGCTGTCGGCCGGGGCGAAGGCGCCGCGCACCTGCGCCCAGTCGGCGTCCAGCTCCTCCGCGACGATGGTGGCCAGCCCGGTGACGATGCCCTGCCCCTTGTCGAGATGCTTGGCCAGCACCGTCACCGTGTTGTCCGGCGCGACGATGACGAAGGCGTGCGGGCGCGGGTCGGCCGGGCCGACGATGCCGGCGGGCGCGCCCCCGGCGGCCAGCACCGGAAGCGGCAGATGCGCGCCGACCACCAGCGCCCCGCCGGCCCCGGCGAGCTTCAGGAAGGAACGGCGCGAGGGGGCGGCCAGCATGGTCAGCGGACGGACGGCGCCGCCCTCCGGGAAGCCCGAGGCGGCGGCCTGACGGATCAGATGGTGCAGCATGGGTCAGGCCCTCATGGTCTGGGCGGCGTCCTTGATGGCGGCCCGGATGCGGATGTAGGTCGCGCAGCGGCAGACGTTGCCGTCCATCGCGGCGTCGATGTCGTCGTCGCTCGGGTTCTGGTTGTCGGTCAGCAGCGCCACCGCGCTCATGATCTGGCCCGACTGGCAGTAGCCGCACTGGACCACGTCCAGCTTTTGCCACGCCGCCTGCACGGCCTTGGCGGCCTTGCCCTGGACGCCCTCGATGGTGGTGATCTTGGCGTCGGCGCCGAGCGAGCCGACCGGCGTCTGGCAGGCCCGCGCCGGCGCGCCGTCCACATGCACGGTGCAGGCGCCGCATTGCGCGATGCCGCAGCCGAACTTGGTGCCGGTCATGTTCAGCTCGTCCCGCAGGACCCACAGCAACGGCATGTCGTCCGGAACGTCGACCTGCCGCTTCTCTCCGTTGACGGTGATGGTGATCATGATCTCTCTCTGCTCCCTGTGCGGAACCCGGTTCGGTCCCGATGGCCCGGTTCGGGCTTTGACGAAACTGGACGCTTCTTACGCAGCGCGACGGCTGGCGGTTTATGGTTGGCGGTTTATTGGCCCACGGCGTGTTGACAGGGCGCGCGCATCGCCCATTCGGCGCAGCCCGCCGCCGCCACGGCGACCGCCAGCGACAGCGCCGGCAGCCAGACCCCGCCGAACGCGGCATGGGCGAGTCCGCCCAGCGACGAGCCGGCGGCCATCCCGATGTAGATCGCCGCCGAGTTCAGCCCGAGCGCCACCGCCGTGCGGTCGCCGGCCACGCCGACCAGCCGCTTCTGCTGCGGGGTCATCAGCATCAGCGAGAACACCGCCCAGACGGCCAACGCCACCAGGGCGAGCGCGTAGCTGGGGGCGGCCATCAGCGCCACGAAGGACACCGCCAGCCCGGCGAAGGACACCCGGATCAGAATGTTCGGGCCGACCCGGTCCGACAGCCGCCCGGCGACGGCGTTGCCGATCACGCCCGAGGCGCCGAACACCAGCAGCGCCAGCGAGACGCGGTCGGCGCCGCTGCCGAACCGCTCGGCCAGATAGGCCGCGAGCAGGGCGTAGGTCACGAACTGGGCCAGCATCTGCAACTGGCTCGCCAGGATGCCGAAGCCGACCGCGCGCCGGGCCAGCAGCGCCGCCACGTCGCCCAGCCCCAGCCGGGCGCGCCCGGCGCCGATGCCGCGCGGCACCCAAAGCCGCGCGGCGACGGCGGTCAGCAGCCCGAGCCCGGCGACCAGCAGGAACACGGTGCGCCAGGACAGATGCGCGCCGAGCCAGGCGGCCAGCGGCACCCCCAGCACGGTCGCCAGCGTCATACCGCCGAAGACGGTGCCGAGCGCCCGGCCGCGTCGTTCCGCCGGCACCAGCGCCGCCCCGATGGCCGAGGCCGAGGGGCCGACCAGCGCGGCGGCGGCCCCGCTGGCGATGCGGGCGGCGACCGCGCCGCCGTAGCTGGTGGACAGCCCGGTGGCGACGGCGCCTCCGGCCAGCAGCACCAGCCCGGCGGTCAGCAGCGTCGGCAGCGGCCAGCGCGTCGCCCAGGCCTGGGCCAGCGGAGCGGCGACGGCGAAGGACAGGGCGAAGGCGGTGACCAGCCCGGCCGCCGCCCCCGGCGACACGCCGAGGTCGCCGCCGATCGCGCCCAGCACGCCGACGACCGCCAGCGAGGTGACGCCGACCACGAAATAGGCGAGCGACAGCAGCAACAGCGCCGTTGTCTCGGCCCGTGCGGCGGCCTTGTTCGCCGTGGCAGGGCCGGCCGTGTTGAGAATGGCGTCGGTGGTCATGCGTGTCTGGAGCGTTCCTGGCAACGGGCTGGGACGGCGGGCTGGGACGGCGGGCTGGGACTGGACAGAGTACGCCGCAGCGCACATCATGAACAAGACAGGCCACGTTCATATCGTCATGAAAACCATTCATAGCCCTGCCCTGGATTTGAACCTCATCAAGGTGTTCGACGCCCTGCTGGAGGCGCGCAGCGTCTCGCGCGCGGCCGACGCGCTGGGCGTCAGCCAGTCGGCGGTCAGCCATGCGCTGGGGCGGCTGCGGAGCTTGGTCGGCGACCCGCTCTTCGTGCGGACCGGCAACCGGATGGAGCCGACGCCGCGCGCCCAGCGGCTGGCCGAGCCGCTGCGCGACCTGCTGCTGGGCGCGGCGCGGGCGCTGTCGGTGGAGGAGACCTTCGATCCCTGCCGGGAGGAGCGCAGCTTCACCCTCAGCGCGTCGGATTCGCTGCAGGCGGTGCTGCTGACCGGCATCCTACGCGACGCCGACAAGCTGCGGGTGTCGGTCGCGCTGAAGAGCCTGGATCCGGACGCCATGCTCGACGCGCTGGACGACGGCACCGTCGACCTCGCCATCGGCTACATGCCGGAGGTGCGGCGCTGGCACGACCGCCAGTTCCTCTACTGCGAAAACCACGTCTGCCTGTTCGATCCGGCCTTGGTGCCGCTGACCCCGCCGATCAGCCTGGAGGAGTACACGCGCTACCCGCATCTGATGCCGTCGCTGCGCGGCGGGCTGACCAGCTTCGTGGACGACGAACTGCACGCGCTGGGAACGCGGCGGCGGGTGGCGGCCTCGACCACGCAGTTCGTCGCCATCCCGATGCTGCTGACCCGCACGCCGATGATCTCCACCCTGCCGGCCCGGCTGGCGCACGCCTGCGCGCGGACGATGGGTCTGGTCACCAGCCCCCTGCCCTTCGCCTCCTCCGACTTCGAGGTGTCGATGGCGTGGCACCGGCGCAACGCCGGCTCGCCCTCCCACGGCTGGCTGCGCCAGCGCATCGCCGAGGAGGCGGAGCGGCTGTGAGCGGAAGTCATACAAGCGGCCCCGGCGACTGGGTGGCGATGCGGCGCGACGCGGAGACCGGGATCGAATCCATCCGCGCCCATTTCAAGGGCCACGCCTATGAGCCCCACGACCACGACGAGGCGCTGGTCGGGGTGACCGAGCAGGGCGTCCAGGAGTTCCGCTGCCGCCGCCGGACCCACACCAGCACCGCCGGCCGGGTCATCCTGATCGAGCCCGGCGAGACCCACGACGGCCACAGTCCGCGCGTCGAGGGCTTCACCTACGCCATGCTGTACCTGCCGCAACGGCTGGTCGCGGAGCGGATGGACGGGCTGCGGGGGTTTGGCATGCGGGCGGCGGGATTGGGCTTCCGCGACACGCTGGCCGACGACCCGTTGCTGGCGGCGGCGATCCGCAACGCCTTTTGGGCCGTGCACGAGGGAGAGGGACGGCTGGCGCGCGATCTCGGGACGGACCGGCTGATCGGCCGGCTGGCGGCGCGGCTGGCCGGGCACGCCTTTCCCCGCCCCGCCCCGGCGGCTGGGACGCAGTCGGCGGCGCTCCGCGCGCGCGACGCGCTGCACGACCGCATGGCCGAGGACGTCGGGCTGGAGGAACTGGCGATGGTGGCCGGGATCGACCGCTTCCGGCTGAACCGGCTGTTCCGCGACGTCTTCGGCCTGTCGCCCCACGCCTATCTGGTACGGCTGCGCCTCAAGGCGGCGCGGCGGCGGCTGGCGGCGGGGGAGAGTCCGGCGATGGTCGCGGCGGAGGTGGGTTTCGCCGACCAGAGCCATCTCGGCCGCTGGTTCCGCCGCGCCTACGGGATGACGCCCGCCGCCTACCGCCGGATCTGCACAAACGTTCCAGACTGACGGCCGGGGCTTCGGGCAGGGTTGGCGGCGAAGGAGAACCCCCATGCCCGAGAGCAACACCCTGTTCGACACCAAGGTCGCCCTCATCGTCCGCTCCGACCTCGCCGTCTGGCAGAAGCTGAACGTCGCGGCGTTCCTCGCCACCGGCATCGCCGCCGCCGCTCCCGACGCGCTGGGCGAGCCCTATGTGGACGCGGCGGGCCGGGTCTACGGGCGGATGCTCGGCCAGCCGATGCTGGTCTTCGCCGCCGACCGGGCGGGGCTGCACGCCACGCACGGACGCGCGGTGGAGCGCGAGTTGACCATCGTGCCCTATGTCGCCGCCATGTTCGAAACCGGCCACGACGCCGCCAACCGCGCCGTCTTCCTGGCCGGCGATCCGGAGGCCCCCGACTGGGTCGGGCTTGCCCTGCGCGGCCCCCGGAAGGCCGTCGACAAGGCGGTGAAGGGGCTGGCGCTGCACGGCTGAGCCCCTTCCTCCGTGTGCGGCGCGGCGGCGTCCGCGCCGGAACCTCACGCTTCGTCGAGCAGCTTGTCCACCGTGATCGGCAGGTCGTTCACGCGCTTGCCGGTGGCGTGGAAGATGGCGTTGGCGATGGCCGCCGCCGTGCCGACGATGCCGATCTCGCCCAGCCCCTTCACCCCCAGCGGGCTGACCTTGTCGTCGTGCTCCTCTACGAACAGGACGTCGATGTCGGGGACGTCGGCGTTCACCGGGATGTGGTACTCGGCGAAATTGTGGTTCATCACCCGGCCCAGCTTGTGATCGTGCAGGGCCTCCTCCTCCAGCGCCATGCCGATGCCCATCACGACGCCGCCCAGGATCTGGCTGCGCGCCGTCTTCGGGTTCAGGATGCGGCCCGCCGCCACCGCGTTGACCACCCGGGTCACCCGCACGATGCCCAGCTCCTCGTCCACCCGCACCTCGGCGAAGACGGCGGAATGGGTGTAGGCGGCGTGGGTCAGCATGGTCTTCGGATCGGGCAGGACGGTCTCCTCCAGTTCGATCTTGTCAACCCCCGACGCCGCCATCACCGCGTCGATGGCGAGGCCCTGGTCCGGGTCGGCGGTCAGGAAGACGCGGCCATCGCGCACCGTCACCCGGTCGGGGTCGATGTTGGCGAGCGGCGAGTCCTCCAACCCGCGCGCCAGCCCGATCAGCGCGTCGCGCACCGACCGGCAGGCCGCGTCCACCGCCGCCCCGGACGAGGCGGCGGCCCAGGATCCACCCTCGATCGGCGAGGTCGGCAGCGAGGAATCGCCGATCAGCGTGGTGACCTTTTCCATCGGCACCCCCAGCGCGTCGGCGGCGATCTGGGTCAGGATGGTGTAGGTGCCGGTGCCGATGTCGGCCGTCGCGGTGGCGACGGTCAGGCGGCCGTCCGGGGTCAGGGTGGCGCGCGCGCTGCTCTTCATCATCATCGCCTCCCACACCCCGGTGGCGAAGCCGTAGCCGACCAGCTCGCTGCCCTCGCGCATGGAGCGGGGAGCCGGTTTGCGTTTCGACCAGCCGAAGCGTTCGGCCCCCTTGGCGTAGCAGGCGCGCAGCTCCTTGCTGGTGAAGGGCTTGTCCTCGTTCTGGTCGCGGTCGGTGTGGTTGCGCAGGCGCAGCTCGACGGGATCGATGCCGGTGGCGTGGGCCAACTCGTCCATCGCGATTTCCAGCGCGAAGACGCCGATGGTGGCGCCGGGCGCCCGCATGTCGCAGGGAGTCGACACGTCGAGCTGCGCCAGCCGGTAGGTCAGCGCCACGTTGTCGCAGCGGTAGAGCAGGCCCGACCAGTTGACGACGACCTCCTGGTAGTCCTCCAGCCGCGAGGTCTCGGCCACCGCGTCGTGCTGGACCGACACCAGTTTCCCGTCGCGCCCGGCGCCCAGCGTCACGATCTGGAGCGTCTCCGGCCGGTGCCCGAAGGTGAACATCTGGTCGCGCGTCAGCGACACCCGGACCGAGCGCTCCAGCTCCAGCGCCGCCATCACCGCCAGGAACACCTGATACTGCGGCCGCAGCCCGGAGCCGAAAGCACCGCCGACGAAGGGCGCCACCACCTGCACCTTGCTTGGCGACAGGCCGAAGACGCTGGCGATGTAGGACTGGCTGTTCTGGGCGCCTTGGGTCTTGTCGTGGACGACGATCCCGTCCTTGCCCTTCCACACCACGGTGGCGGCGTGCGGCTCCATCGGGTTGTGGTATTCGGCGGGGACGCGGCTTTCCTGGCGGACCTGCACCGGGGCCGAGGTGAAGGCCCCCGGGGCGTCGCCGCGCGGCTTGGGCGGCGGCTTGATGCCGCTGCGCTTCTTCGGCGGGACATAGGCCGTGTCACGCCGGGCGGCGAGGTCGGTGGCGTGCTCCTCGGTCTCGTACAGGACGCGCACCAGCGAGGCGGCGTCGCGCGCGATGTCCAGCGTCTCGGCCACCACCAGCGCGATGGGCTGCCCGCTGTGGAGGATGGTGTCGCTGTAGAGCGGGCGGAAGGGGTGGCCCGGCGGGGCCGTCTGGTCGCGGTGCTTGTAGTCGAACCACGCGGTGCGCGGGCGGTTCTCGTGGGTGAAGATCTTCAGGACGCCGGGCATGGCCATCGCGGCGTCGGTGTCGATGCGGGCGATGCGCCCCCGGGCGACGGCGCTGGACACGACCCAGCCATGGGCCAGATCGGGGGCGTCGAACTCGGCGGCGTAGCGGGCGGCGCCGGTCACCTTGGCGCGCCCGTCGACCCGGCTGCGCGGGGTTCCGACGAAGGGTGTGACGGTCGTCATGGGCTCGGGACCTCCCTTACTGGATGCGCTTGTCGGTCTGCGACTGCGGCGTGCCGGCGGCGGCCTGACGCAGGGCGCGGACGATGGCGCGCCGGGCGAGCGCGATCTTGAAGCCGTTGCCCGAACGCGGCACCGCCCCCGACAGGAGGTGATCGGCGGCCTTGCGGAAGCTGTCGTCGGTCGCCGGCTGGCCGCTCAGCAGGGCCTCGGCCGCCGGGTCGCGCCACGGCTTGTGGGCGACGCCGCCCAGCGCCAGCCGGGCGCGAACGATCCGCCCGCCGTCCATCGCCAACCCGGCCGCCACCGAGACCAGCGCGAAGGCGTAGGAGTGCCGGTCGCGCAGCTTGAGGTAGGTGTGGTGAGCGCCGAAATCGGCGGCCGGAATCTCCACGGCGGTGATCAGCTCGCCGGGCGCGAGCGTGGTGTCGATCTCCGGCCGGTCGTCGGGCAGGCGGTGGAACTCGGCGAAGGGAATGCGGCGGTCGCCGTTGGGGCCGGTGACCAGCACCGTCGCCTCCAGCGCGGCCAGCGCCACGCACAGATCCGACGGGTGGGTCGCGATGCAGCGCTCGCTGGTGCCGAGGATGGCGTGGTTGCGGTTGACGCCCTGGATGGCCGGGCAGCCGGTGCCGGGCTCGCGCTTGTTGCACGGCGTGGCCGGGTCGTAGAAGTAATGGCAGCGGGTCCGTTGCAGCAGGTTGCCGCCGGTCGTCGCCATGTTGCGCAGCTGCGGCGAGGCCCCGGCCAGCAGCGCGCTGGCGAGCAGCGGGAAGCGCTCCTGGACGCGGCGGTCGTAGGCCAGATCGGCGTTGCCGACCAGCGCGCCGACGCGCAAGGCACCGTCCGTCCCGTCCTCGACTTGGTCGAGCGGCAGGCGGGTGATGTCCACCAGATGGTCCGGCGTCTCGACGTCGTACTTCATCAGGTCGACGAGGTTGGTGCCCCCGGCGATGAAACGGGCGTCCGGATGGGCGGCGAAGGCTTGGATCGCCTCCGCCACGCTGCCGGCGCGGGTGTAGCCGAAGCGGTTCATTCCGCGGCCTCCCGTTGGGTCGACTGGGCGGCGAGCGCGTCCTGCACCGCCGCCACGATGTTGGCGTAGGCGCCGCAGCGGCAGAGATTGCCGCTCATCAGCTCCCGGATCTCTTCCGCGCTGTGCGCGTGGCCCTCGGCCATCAGCCCGACGGCGGAACAGAGCTGCCCCGGCGTGCAGTAGCCGCACTGGAAGGCGTCGCGGGCGATGAAGGCCTCCTGCACCGGGTGCAGCTGACCGTTCCGTGCCAGCCCTTCCACCGTGGTGACGGTGGCGCCGTCCTTCATGACCGCCAGCGTCAGGCAGGAGTTCACCCGCTTGCCGTCGACCAGCACGGTGCAGGCGCCGCATTGGCCGTGGTCGCAGCCCTTCTTGGTGCCGGTGAGCTTCAGATCCTCGCGCAGCAGGTCGAGCAGCGTGGTCCAGGGAGCGACGTCCAGGCGGTGCGCCGTGCCGTTGATCGTGAGGTCGATGGTGTGGGGAGCGATGGGCGGTGCCAACGGCGTCTCCTCTGGCATGAGGGCTGGGGACGCAGGGCAACACGCCCGCCGGAGGGAGGTTCCGGGGCCTTGAGCTTTTGGGGAGGGGGTGCTTTGGACCTCAGCCCCCCGAGGACTCTCGGCGCGCGGACTTCGTCAGCTGCGCGATGTAGATGCGCGCCAGCGATTTCAGGATCGGCGGCATGCCCGACAGCGCGTCGTCGAAGCTCTTCTTGTCGATGACCTCGCAGATCGAGCCGGCGCTGGCGACGGCGGTCACGTCGGGCGTCTGACCGGTCAGCAGGAAGATCTCCCCGAACAGTTGGCCGGGGCCGAAGGAGGCGATCTCCTCGCCCAGCGTGCCGAAGCCGCGCCGCACCCCGACCCGGCCCGATTGGATCAGATAGGCGGCGCTGAGCGGCTCGTTCGGGCTGTAGAAGACATAGCCCTCGCGGAACATCCGGCGGTCGACGACCTTCTGGAAGGAGGTGGTGGAGCGGAAATCCACCGCGTTGCCGATCCGCTCGGTCGCGGCGAGGCCGTAGTCGCGGCGGATGGCGGCGATCAGCCCTTGCAGGATGTAGGAGGCCAGCGGCGGGCTGCGTTTCAGCAGGCCCCGGAACGCCTCGCGGGTCACCTCCACGCACGTCACCTCGGTGAGCGAGCGGACGGTGGCGCTGCGTTCCCCGTCGTCGATCAGGGCCATCTCGCCGACCACCGCCCCCTTGCCCACCGTGCCCAGGCGCCGGGTGCCGGTGGGCGTCGTCAGCAGGATTTCCAGCTCCCCGGATTCGATCAGCCACGCCCGGTCGCCGCGCTCGCCCTGCCGCATGAAGACCATGCCGGCGGGCATGCTGTGGCGCTTGGGGCCGGGAGGGTCGGACTGGGGCATGACGAGGTCTCGCGGACGGGCGGAAACGGTTGTGGGGCGTGGCCGCTGTCCAACAGGCAGCCACGAAAGACGGCTCCACGCAACCGTGTTTTTCCCGGATGGGGTGCGCCCTGACCGTTGCGGGCGGTCAGAGCACGCCCATGTCGCCCGCGTCCAGCACGCCTTCCGGCAGGGTCAGCATCAGGCCGTCGAAGGGCTGCAACAGGACGCGCGGGTTGCGCGACGCGCCGCACACCCGGTACTCCAGCCGGACCGCCTCGATCCGCTCCGGCAGCATCCGCGCGTGGTCGGTGATGAGCTGCCACGCGAAGACGCAGGTGTTCGCCTCGTCCTGCGCCACGGCGTAGTCGTAGTCGCCGTAGCGGTTGCGGCGCCCGCCGTCGGCAACCTTCACCTCCATCTCGGGGAACTCGCGGTTCAGCGCCTTGGTGAGAGTCTCCATGGTGTAGAGCGGCACCGGGAAGACGCGCGCCGGCTGGACCAGCGCGCCGAACAGGCTGTCGGGCAGGGTCTGCACGTCCACGGTCAGGCGGTTCTCGCCCTCCAGCACGGTCGGGTTGCCCAGCACGGCGATGTAGGATTTGTAGACGGTGCCGGTGCTGCGCATGCGGGCGGCGAGGACGGGGAACTGCTGGCTTTCCGGCAACGTCACCGGCAGGGCGTCGGCCGTGATCCGCTGCCACGGCTTGGGCAGCTGGGTCGAGTTGTCGCGCACCCAGCCGGCGCAGCCCGCCGTCAGCAGGGCGGCGGCGAGGACGGACAGCCGAAGAAGCCTTGGAACGCCGGACATGCGGGTCGAGCCTTTACCAGTCGTGGTAGATGGTTTTCCAGGTGGTGAGAACGCCCTCGCGCGATTCCTCGGTGCTCAGGCGGTCGTCGACCCCCTTGAACACCTTGTAGGCCTCGTCGAAGCGGAACAGGTTGTACAGCGCCCAGCCGCGCAGGATGCTCAGGTTGCGCGGCTCCGTCTCCAGCTCCTTGCGGGCGTCGAGCAGGCGCAGCGCGTCGCGGTAGCGCATGTCCTCCAGCGCCCGGTTGGCCTCGGTCGCCAGCAGGCTGGCCCGGATCTCCGCCTTCTGGGCCGCCGTGATGTTCAGGCGCGGCAGATCCCGGTTCACGCCCACCGTGTCGCCGGCCGCCATGCGGGCCACCGTCTGACCGTAGGCGTTCTCCTGCGCCCGCGTCGCCGTGGGTGGCGTGATCGCTCCCGCCGTCGCCGCGTCGCGCGCCGCGCGGGCGGCGGCGCTGGGGTTCTGGGCCGGGGTCTTGGGCGCCGGCTCACGGGCGGCCAGCGCCTGTGCCTCGACGAAGGCGGCCTCGGCCTCCGAGGGGCGTTTCAGCTCCAGCAGGCACCAGCCGCGCTGCTGGACCAGGGCGGCGGTCTTGCCCCCCTTGGCGATGGCGCTCTGGACGGCGACCAGGCAGCCGGCGAAGTCGCGCCGGGCCAGCGTGCGGTCCAGCTCGCTCGGTCCCTGCGGCCCCGGACGGGCGCCGCCGCTGCTGCCGCGCGGCGGGTCCACCGCCTTCAACGCCTGATCGACGCGGGACGAGGTGCCGCGCCACGGCGCCCCGGCCTCGCGCGCCTCGGCCTTTTTGCCCAGCCCGTTGTAGGCGAGGATCAACCCCTCCGCCGCGCGGTCGGACGGGGTCCAGCCGTTGGCCTCACTGAACCAGGACTGCGCCAGGGCGTATTGCTTGCGGCTCTGGAAATACCAGCCGAGCGAGATGGCGCTGTCGGCGTCCCGCCGTTCGCGCACCGTGGTCTCCACCTGGGCCAGCTCGGTCGCCGACAGGTTGCCTTTGGCGTTGCCGGCGCGTTCCAGCAGGCGGCCGGTCTCGAGTTCCGCCTCCGCCGCGCGGACGCTGGCGTAATCCTCGCCGGGGGCCGGGTTGGCGGTGGCGCCCAGCGCGGTCAGCTCGCGCAGCTGCGCCGGGCTCAGATAGCGCGACGCCTTGAAGATGGTGTCGCGCCGCTCCTTGGCGCTGGGGCATTGGCTGACGACGGTCTTGTAGGTGTCGAAGGCCCGGTCGGTCTGCTTCAGCTCCGCATACGCCTCGGCCAGCCGCCACGCGTTGTCGAGGCGGTTGCAGGCCACCGCCTCCGGCTGGGCGGCGGCGGCGTCGACCACGTCCTGCCAGCGCTTGGTGTCGCTGGCGCTGCGCAGCCGGCCCGAGCCCTCGGCGAGGTCGAGTTCCTGCAACAGCTTGGCCGAGGGCTGCCAGGAGGGAGTCTTGCGGCGCTGCTCGGCGATGGCGGCGCGGGCCTCGGCGAACTTCCCGGCGGAGACTAGGGTCCAGAACGGGCTCTCGTCGACGCCGGAGGTCACCGGCTGCGGCGCGAACAGGTCCTTGGGCGGATCCCAGGAGGGATCGAGCGCGCGCAGCCGGGCGATCTCCGCCTCCAGCCGCTCGACGTCGCCGATGCGGGCGTAATAGCGCAACGCCGTCTCGTCCACTGTGCCGGGCTGGGGGGCGGTGCCGCTGCCGGGGGCGGGGGCGACCTCCACCTTGACGCCGGGGGCAAGCGCCCGCCCGCCGGGGCCGGACTGCGCCAGCGCCACGGGGGCCGCGACGAGCGGGACGACCATCAGGGCGCCGAGCAGCGGAACGGCGAGACGCATCATGGTTCGAACCCCAGGCTTTGCGCGGCGAGAGCGGCCATGTGGGCCAAGGTGGTCGAGTAGTAGTCCTCGTTCGGCCCGAAGGGCGGGACCGTCACCGCGTTGCCGGTGCTGGCGATCAGGCAGGTCAGCCGGTAGACCGCCAGCATGCCGACCGAGGCCGCGACCTGGGTCGTCGTGCCGCCGGGCAGCGACACCGTCGCCGGGATCGCCGTTCCGGCGTATCGGGCCGCCAGCATGGCGAAGGGGCGGAAGTAATAGGGATCGCGGTAGCCGTCCCAGGCGAGGTAGAGCGGCACCCGCACCGCGTCGTAGCCGTACTGCTTGCGGAAGCCCTCGGCCACCGTCGCGTTGCCCTGGGGATCGAGCGACAGCCAGTCCGGCGGCAGCTGGAACCCGCCGAAGCGCGCCTTGGACAGCAGCACCAGACCGCTGTCGGCGAGTTTGCCCCAGACCGCGCCGCCCGGCTGGGCCGCGAAGGCGCGCAGCGCCGGGAACACCCAGTAGCTGGGGTTGAGGACCAGGGAATCGCCCTTGCGGAAACCGTCGCGGCCGGGCAGCAGCACGGTCATCCCGGCCTGCTCCACCACCACGGCGGCGGCCAGCGCCTTCAGGATGGCGGCGGCGGCGGTCCGGTAGGCCTCGGCCTTCCAGCGCTCCGCTCCGCGCAGCAGCGCCCAGGCGATCAGGATGTCGCCGTCCGACGCGTTGTTGCGGTCGGTGACGCCGCCTTCGGGCTGCCAGCGCCACGCGGCCAGCCCGTCCTCGCGGACCATCAGGTTGCGCTGGGTCCAACCCCACAGGCGGTCGAAGGCGGCGCGGTCGTCCGCCGCTTCGGCCAGCAGCATGCCGTAGCCCTGCCCTTCCGAATGGCTGACGCCCTTGTTGCCGGAATCGACGATCCTTCCCTCGGGCAGCAGGAAGCGCTGGGCATAGTCGCGCCACGCCGCCCCGTCGAAGGGCTTGGCCCATACGGGCTTCGCCGCCACCAGAAGCCCGGCGGCGGCCGCCCCGATCAGCACCTCACGCCGCGATGGCGCCGTCATGACCCGCTCCGCTCCGCATGGCCGCGCTTCAGCAGCAACCGCATGCTGACCGTCAGCACCACCGCCGTCCCCAGCAGGAGGGCGAACAGAAGCTCAATCCGCTGCGACAGGTTGCGCGCAAGAATGAGGATCAGGTTGCCGATGTCAAAGGGATTGAGGATCACCTGATACGGGTGGGACGGCTCCAGCACCGTCATCGTCGGGGCGGCGCTGCTCCACAAGCCCCCGCCGCCGCGCAGCTTGTCCCATTGCCCGCCGTCGCCGAGCGCGCGCATGGCGCGGTCCATCGAGCGCGAATCCGAC
Organism: Azospirillum doebereinerae; assembly: GCF_003989665.1. Taxonomy (GTDB): domain Bacteria; phylum Pseudomonadota; class Alphaproteobacteria; order Azospirillales; family Azospirillaceae; genus Azospirillum; species Azospirillum doebereinerae. The sequence goes on from NZ_RZIJ01000016.1 coordinate 130,979, forward strand.
GCGGTCAGCAGCGTCCAGGTCAGCGGCTCGGTCCCCGGCGCCTTGTATTGCAGCAGGGCGGCCTCGGGCAGGGTCTCGGTGTTCTCGGTCAGGGCGACGACGTCCACCGGTGCCTCGACCACGGTCCAGCGGTTGACGTAGCGCGCCACCGCCGCCATCCCGCGCCGCGCCCAGTCGGGCACCCAGCCAGAGGACGCGGCGGCGGTGCCGTCCTTGGTCTCCGCCATGCGCTGCCAGCGGCTTTGCGCGCCGCTGTCGGCCGCCGGGGCGATGGGGGCAAGCGATCGGGGGGAGCCGCCGGGGCGGGTTGTGCCGCCGCCGGCCCAGGCGGTGCGCAGGCGATCCACCAGGGCGCGGCGGTCGTTCGCCGCCATCGGCTCGCCCCGCGCGCTGGCCTGGGCGATCAGGGAGCCGGCCTCCAGCAGCCCGGCCAGCCGGTCGGCCGGCAGCGGCGCGCTGGTGAAGACGCCCTGCGGCAGGGCCGCGATCGGGCCGACGATCAGGGCGTTGGCATCCGGCCCGCTGTCCCAGCCGGTGTAGGGCACGACGCGCAGCAACTCACCGGAGCGCTGGGCCAGCCGCGCCGCCATCGTCCAGGCGGCGCCGAACCACGCCGGCTCCTTGCCGACCACCACGAGGTCGAAGGGCTCCACCGGGTCGCGTCCGGCCATCCCGCCGTAGGGATAGGCGGTCTGCGCGGTGGTCGCGAGGTTGGGCAGGGTGGCCAGCCGGGCGAAGCCGGGGATCTCGATGGTGGAGCTGTCGAGCAGCGTGAAGCTCGGCCGCCGCACCGCGAAGACGCAGTCGGTGCCGCCGGCCGGGGGAAGCTCGGCCTCGACCTCGATCACGTTGAGGCCGGGGCGGAACAGCGCCATCGGCAACTGCATCTCGCCGTTCTCGATGATGCCGCTCGACCGCTTGTCGATCTCCATCGCTGTGGCGGCGGCGCCGTTGACGCGGACGTTCAGGATGGCGCCGGGGCCGAGGTTGCCCTCGAAGGCGCCGTCGACGTGGAACAGCACGGCGCGGTCGCTGACCGGTGCGAAACCGGCCGGCAGGGTCAAGGTGAACTGGCCGGTGTAGCGGTAGCCGCTGTGCTGGACGGTGGGGAACCCCAGATCCGACAGACGGTAGCGCCCCTCCGCCTGCACCGGGCGCGGCGGCGGCTGGACGGGGGCGGCGTCGGTGATAAGGGCGGTGGCCTGGGTCGGCAGCGCGCGGTTCACGTCGGCCAGCCGCATCACCGCCAGATCGACCTCCGCCGGGGTGCGGCCCGAGGCGACGCCGACGAAGGCGCCGCCGGCGACTCCGGCTCCAGCGCCGCCCGGCGGGGCGGGACCGCCGGCCACGGGGTAGACCGCCAGGAACGGCCCGGTGATCGCCGCCGCGCGGGCCTCGCCCAGCAGGGGGGCGATCTGGTCGCGGGTGCCGATCAGGATGTTCTTCGCGCCCGGCAGCGGCAGGGTGTCGAGGGGCGAGCCGCTGGCGGCGGCGGAGGCGGCGGCGGCGGGCGCGCCGGCCGGCGCGGGGCGCACCGGCGGGACCGGCACGGCGACGACGCGCGGCGACTGGTCGCCCAGCAGCAGGCCGTAGCTCTGCGCCACCATGGCGCCCCAGCCGAGATGGTCGGGATCGACCTCGGTGCCGATCTTCAGGATCGCCAGGGGATCGCGCGCGCGGTCCGACGCCATCATCAACTGCCGCATCATCGCCAGATCGGGATCCGGCACGCCGCCGTCCGACACCAGCGTCAGCGAGGAGGCCGCCAGATTGACCCGCGCCCACAGGTCGTAGGTGCCGCGCACCGTGCAGATGGCGCGGTGCTGGGCGTTGGTCTGGAAGACGATCTGGTTCTCGCCCGGCCGCATCAGGCTCGCCGGCAGGGTGATCGTCGCGTTGACCGGCCCCCGGAAGGCCGAGAGCGGCAGCTCCGCCACGGCGGCGCCGTTGATGAAGACGGCCAGCGCCCCCTTGTCCGGCAGGATGTCGATGCCGTTCTCGTAGGTCAGCGTCAGCAGCACCGACGACAGCGGGCCGGTCGGCGGGATGAAGGCGCGCAGCGCCACCGTCTCGCTCTCGCCGTGCAGGGTGACCTCGGGCTGGCCGTCGCGCAGGTTGGACAGCGGGATGACCCGGCGGTCGAGCGCCTGGGCCGGTGCCGCCACCGCCAAGGTCCACAGCCAGACGGCCAGCCCCAGCGCCCAGAAGCCTTTTCCGGCAGGCCCCTTTCCGGTGGTGCGGCTCATGGCGCCCGGAAGGTGAGGATGCGGAACACGGCGCCCGGCAGGGCCAGCAGCACATGGCCCAGACGCGGCAGGACCTGGGTCACGAAGAACAGCAGCCCGCCGAAGAAGGTCGGGGCCCGCACCCGCTTGCGGTCGAGGAAATCGTCCCAGCCGACGCTGTTGCCGAAGACGAAGCGGGCCATCTCGACGATGTCCTGTCGGTCGCGCGGCGCGAAGCCGGCGCCGACCGACAGCGTGCCGCCCCGCATCTCCAGCCGGTGGATCCGCACGCCGGTGGTGGTCGCGGATTCCGTCTCGGTCGCGGTGATGGTCAGGACCGGATTCTCGGTCTGGGACAGGCGGTCGCGCCAGCGGCCCTCCACGTCCATGCCGACCCCCCCGGCCGACACGTCGGCGACGGTCACGTCGATGGTCGTCCCGTCGGCGAAGGCCAGCACCGCCGGGCGTTCCATGGTGAAGCGTTCCTGCCGGCGGACGCGCTTGCGCTCGTAGACCACCGCCAGACCGCCCAGCGCCAGGACGAAGCTCAGCAGGGTCCACACCGCGACCGGCAGGATGGCGGCCCGGTGCTCCGGGAAGATGGCGTAGCGCCAGGCGCAGGCCCCCAGGCCCAGCGCCAGCAGGAAGGTGACGACGATGAAGGGCGTCGCCAGCGGCGAGAAGCCGTCCTCGTCCACCGACTGGCCCTTGGCGGTCACCTTGAACACCGGGTTGCGCGGCCGGATGATGGTCGCCAGCGCTGCGCGCGAGACGTGGAAGCTTTGCAGATACTCGTAGAGTTCCGAGAACAGCGGCCAACGCATCCGCCCGTGCAGGAACTGCGACAGGAAGGCGGCGGCGAAGACGTGCGGAATCACGAAGCAGGCGAAGTCCGGCAGGTTGATCCGGTAGATCTCCAGCCCGAACAGCGAATAGCACAGCGGCGACAGCAGGAAGATCGGCCGCCAGAACCAGAAGAACCAGTACAGCATCGTGCTGAGGTAGCACAGGCGCTGCGGCACGGTCAGGCCGCGCTTGAACAGCGGGTTCTTCAGCAGGAAGAGCTGGATCATGCCCTGCGTCCAGCGCGAGCGCTGGACGATGAAGCTGTCGAAGGTCTCCGGCTGCAGCCCGGCGATCAGCGGGCGCGGCAGATAGACGCTGCGCCAGCCGCGCGAATGCAGCTCCAGCGCGGTCTCGCAATCCTCGGTGATGGTCTCGCCGGCGAAGCCGCCGACCTCCTCCAGCGCCGCGCGGCGCAGGACGGCGGCCGAGCCGCAGAAGAAGGCCCCGTTCCAGCGGTCGAGCCCCGGCTGGATCGAGTAGTAGAACATCTCGTTCTCGCTCGGCATCCGCTCGAAGGTGCCGAGGTTGTATTCGACCGGGTCCGGGTTGACGAAGAAATGCGGGGTCTGGACCAGGAACAGGCCGGAGTCCTTCTGGAAGAAGCCGACCGTCGCCTGGAGGATGCCGACCGTCGGCACGTGGTCGGCGTCGAGAATCAGAACCAGATCGCCGTCGGTCTGCGTGAAGGCGTGGTTGATGTTGCCGGCCTTGGCGTGCTCGTTGCGCGCGCGGGTCATGTAGGTGACGTGCAGCCGCTCGCACAGCGCCGTCAGGGTCGTCCGCCGCTCGCGCGCCGAGGCCGCGGCCTCCGGGTTGGCCTGGGTCGTCTTCTGGTCGGTGCCGCCGTCGTCCAGCAGGTAGACCCGGAGCTTGTCCTTCGGGTAGTCGATGGAGACGGCGGCGGCCAGCGTCGTCTCCAGCAGCTCCGCGTCCTCGTTGTAGGAGGGGATGTAGACGTCCACCGTGGGCCAGAAGGCCGGGTCGCCGGTCGGCTCCGACGGCTCGCGGCTCAAGGGATCGATGATGACGAACAGCGAGGTCAGGAACAGGACGAAGGACAGCGCCTCGGCCGCGAACAGGGTGACGCCGGGGATGAAGTTCACGAGGTCGTCGACCGGCGGCATCGTGCCGGTCAGGCGCCAGAAGAAATAGCGGAAGGTGACGAAGGCGAGCAGCAGCACGGTGAGGGTGCGCGCGTGCCAGAACTTCTGCGCGAAGCGGCCGAGCACGAAGGCGGCGACCACCACCGCCACCGAGATCGCCACGCTGGCGACGCGCCCCACCGGCAAGGCGGCCAAAGCAAGAAACAACCCCGCGGAAAGCAACAGGAGAACCCAAAGCAGCACGCCGCGAACGGAAAAGCGTCGGCTGCGCGGGTTCGGCTGGCGCTTTGCTTGCGGCGTCTTATTGTTCAGCGGCCGAACAACAGTCTTGGCGCTTGGGGAGGATGTCATGCCAGTCCGCGAAATGATCGGTCGGTAACATAAACAGCCCTCCCTTATGGCTCAAGCTCCCTTACAATTCGTTACGACTGCATGGTGGGTATTGCCTGGGTCGCGCTGGGGTTTGCGTCATTTCCGCCGTGGAACGGAGTGAAACCGGAAGCGCTTACCGGGCACTCTCCTCCCGGCCGTTAAAAACAACGGCGAATCGGCGCCGTCACTCCTCCGGTGCGCCGGGATACGGGGCGGATTTCAGCAGGCGGGCGAGATGGGCGGCGTTGCGGGCCAGGGTGGCGGTGGTGACGGCCACCATCTTGGGCGTCTCGGGCAAATCGCGGTAATCCTTGCCCTGCATCGCCTCGCCCACCCAATAGGTCCCGGCCCCGGCGGCCAGCGTGAAGCCGACGTCGTTGAGCGCCTGGTAGAGTTCGGCGTGGACGTGATGGGCGCCGTCCTCGTTGCCGACCACGGCGACGGCGGCGACCTTGCCGAAGGACGGCATGCGGCCCTGCCCGTCGGTCTCGTCGAAGAAGGCGTCCATCCGCTCCAGCACCCGCTTGCAGACCGAGGAGGGCTGGCCCAGCCAGATCGGCGTGCCGACCAGCAGGATGTCGGCCGCCAGCACGCGACGGCGCAACTCCGGCCACGCGTCGCCCGGCCCCTCGTCGGAGGTGACGCCGGGTTTGATGTCGAGCCCGGCCACGCGCACGATCTCGCCGGTCACGCCGAAGCCGGACAGCGCGGCGAGGATCTCCCCGAGCAGCCGGTCGGTGGAGGACGGCGTGTCGGAGGTCTTCAGGGAACAGTTCAGGGCCAGGGCGCGCAGTTCCGTCATGGGTCGGTCCTTACCGGTCGTTGGGCAACGACGGAAGTGGACCGGATGATGAGGCTGGCAACACGGCGGCGGAACCTTTACCACCATCGCGCATCATGGCCTCCAGGGCATGGCGATCCGGCCCGGAACAACCCCCAGCAAGGGCGTTCCGGCGTGTCGCCAAAATCGGGTTTCAGGGCTTGTCCTTCTTCAGTTTCGTAATATTTGGAGTCTTAACCGACCGATAATGTCCAGACCTCCACAGTCCCTGTTGCGCGGTATCCAGATAACAGTAGGATTCGCAATTTGACTGAGGCAATGGAGCAATCGGCGATTCCTTCACCTCTCTTTCGGGCGGGCTCCGGGCATCATCGGCGTTGCGCGCGGTAGGCCCCCTCACCCAGGCGCCAAGCGATGCTTCGAAAACGAACCATTCGAGTGGAACCGTCTCCCGATGGGAGCAGTCGAGCACACCTCTGTAGGGCTTCCAAAGCGCAGCAGACAAATCCGAGCGCGACGGATCATAGTTCGGCTCCGTGCCGATCCGGCCGCGACACGCCACCAGCAAGGCGCGTCGGCCGTCGGCCCTGCCCCGCCGCCAATTCGCGGGGGCCTTGCCCAACCATCCGCCCGACGTTGCTCACGGGTTTTCAAACAATCGCGCTCCGGCAGAGCCGAGGCGGCGCACGGCGCAGGGAAAAGCCGCGCGAACGCCTGTGCCGAGCGTCCATCGGGGGAAAACGGACATGCCGAACCGCATCCGCGTCATCATCCACAACCACAGCCGGTTGTTGCGTGAATCCATGCTGAACATCCTGGATGGGGCCTTCGAGGTCATCGACCCGCAGGCCCGTCTGAATGGCGCGCAGGACCGGCTGGGCGATCGTCTGAACGGCGCGCAGGACCGGGCGACCGCATCGTCGCCGATCCGGGTGAATGGAAACGCGGCGTGGGATGGGCGTCCGCCGGACATCGTGCTGTTCGACCTTCCGTCCTTGAAGGTGGATGCCTGGAACTTCCGCTCCTGGTATGGGGAAAAGGCCCAGCTCGCGATGATCGCGGACGAATTCTCGCCCCACTACATGCGGGTGGCGTTGCGGTTCGGGGTGCGCGGCTATCTGCTGAACCGCATGTCCTCGACCGCCTTCGTGCTGGCGCTGCGCCTGATCCACGAGGGCGAGCCGGTCTTTCCCGAGGAAAGCCTGGAGCATTTCTCGCCCGCCCCGATCCGCAAGGCTCCCGACGACGGCAGCCTGCCGGTTCAGGAGACCGAATTGTTCGGCTATCCCGGCCTCTACCCACGCCATGCCCGCATCCTGAAGCTGATCATGGACGGCAACAGCAACAAGGAGATCGCCCGCGAGCTGGACCTCACCGAGGATCTGGTGAAGCTGCACGTCCGCCACATCATGCAGACGATCAACGTGCGCAACCGCACCCAGGCGGCGCTGTGGGCGGCGCAGAGCGGCATCATCCAGGACATGGAGTATTTCGCCGAGCGCACCGGATCGTGAGTGCTTTCAAAAGCCTGCGAATATTTTCAACGAAGGGCAAAAACCGGAGGCAGAGAAAGAAAAATACTGAACGCCGACTGTTTGTTGCAAAAGCGGTTCCGGTCCAACGGCAAACTCCACGCCGGGGCCGCGATCCTGCCTTGCGCGGATGGGCGGGCGGCAAGGGGTGACGGAGGCCGGGTTTGCCGCCATGGTGGGCAGGACCGCTCCGCCGCCCCCGCCGCTTTCGCCAGAGACAACCCGTCCGCATGCCGCCGCTTTCCACGCTCGCCCTTCTGTCCGACGCCTTTTCCGTGATCGCGCCGGTGTTCCTGGTAGCCGCCATCGGCTATGGCTGGAACCGGGCCAAGCTGCCCTACGACAGCGCCTTCATCACCACCTTCGCCATCAACGTGTCCTCGCCCTGCCTGGTGTTCTCGGCGCTGACCCGCCTGCACCTGAGCGGCGCCGTGATGGGCGAGATGGCGGTCGCGGCGACCGCCTGCATCGTGCTGGCCGGGCTGCTCTCCGTCCCGTTCATGCTGGCGGCAAGGCTGCCGGTCAGCGTCTACCTGCCCTCCATGGCCTTTCCCAACGCCGGCAACCTCGGTCTGCCGGTCTGCCTGTTCGCCTTCGGGGAGGAGGGGCTGAGCCTCGCCGTGCTGTTCTTCGCGGTGATGTCGGTGTCGCAGTTCACGCTGGGGCCGGCGCTGGCCTCCGGGCGCTTCGATCCGGGGCAGATGATCCGCACCCCGTCGATCCACGCGGTGTGGCTCGCCGTGCTCTGCCAATTGACCGGCTTCACCCCGCCGCAATGGGCCTCCAACACCACGACGCTGCTCGGCAACTGCGCGGTGCCGCTGATGCTGCTGGCGCTGGGCGTGGCGCTGTCCAAGCTGCAACTGTCGGGCGCGCTGCGGACGCTGTCGATGTCGGCGCTGCGGCTGGTGCTGGGGTTCGGGGTCGGGTTGCTGGTCTGCTGGGCGATGGGGCTGACCGGGGTGACGCGCGGCGTCGTGCTGCTGCAAAGCTCCATGCCGGTCGCCGTGTTCAACTATCTGTGGGCACTGCGCTACGGCAACCGGCCCGAGGACGTGGCCGGGCTGGTGCTGGGATCGACGGCGATGGCCTTCATCGCCCTGCCGGCCCTGCTGATGATGGTGATGCAATAGAAACGACTGAAGGAAAGGGAAACGCGCGATGGCGAACAGGCAGCACCGCTACGGCGTCCGGCTCGATTGGACGGGCAATCTGGGCAACGGCACCTCGTCCTACCGGGGCTACAGCCGCGACCACAGCCTGAGCGCGCCGGGCAAGCCGGCGATCCTCGGCACGTCCGACCCGGCCTTCCGCGGCGATCCCGCCCGCTGGAACCCGGAGGAGACGCTGGTCGGCGCGCTGTCCGCCTGCCACCAGCTCTGGTATCTGGCGCTCTGCTCCACCAACGGGATCGTCGTCACCGCCTACGAGGACGACGCCGAGGGCGTGATGGAGGAGGAGGCCGGCGGCGCCGGGCAGTTCACCGGCGTGGTGCTGCGCCCGCGCGTCACGCTGGCGCCGGGGTCCGACCGGGACAAGGCGCTGGCCCTGCACCACGACGCGTCGGCGAAATGCTTCATCGCCCGGTCGGTGAACTTCCCCGTGACCCACGAGCCGGTCGTGACGGTGGAGGCGGGCTGATCACGTCCCGAGCAGGCGTTCGAACAGGTCGTCCGGCCCCATCTGGCCGCCCTTGAGCATCAGCTCGATGCCGTCCGTGGCCGGGTCGTCGCCGTGGGTGCGGCTGACGGTGACGCCGGGGGCCAGTGCCGTACGGTAGGACAGCCCCCAGCAGCCCAAGGCGCGCACCGCCATGCTGGAGGTGTCGCCACCGGCGATGCCGACCCGGCGCAGCGGCACCGCGCGCAGCACCGCCGCCACGAAGTTGGCCGTCGCCGCCGCCACGTCGGCCGCCCGCCCGGTGTCGGCCGTGGCCGCGTCGGCGGGCGCCGTCCACACCAGCGTGTGGCGACCGGCGCGGAGCGTGGCGGTGACCTGCGCCAGCAGGGTCTCGGTGTAGGCCGGATCGCCGCACAGCCGCGCCGCGTCGGCCTGGACACGGTCGAAGGACGGCGCGGAGTCGATCTGCCGCCGCGTCACCGGCGACAGGCTGCCGGCCATGACGAAGACCGGGCCATCCGCCGGGGCCAGCGGGGTGTCCGCGAAGGCCGGCGAAGCGGCTTCGGCGTCCCAATGCGCGGTCAGCGCCTGGGCGACGCTGCTAGGACCCACGGCCAGCAGCGGGGCCTTCAGGGCATGGGTCCAGATCAGGCGCCCGGCGACGGCCAGATCGGGGACGCGCCCGATGTCCAGCAGCACGGCCGGTGGCTCGGAGGCCAGAAGCCGGTCCAGCGTGGCGTCAATGGCGCCGTCGTAATCCGGGTAATGCAGCGCCGCCATACCCTCCAGCCCCTGTGCCGCGAGGTGGAGGCGCAGGTCGGCCTCGGTCATCGGGGTGACCGGGTGCACCCGCATGGTCGGGTGGCGGTCGATCCGATGGACCGTGCCCCCGGTCCCGGCGGCGGCGAAGAGCGTGCTGAACAGGCAGTAGCGCCCGATGTTCGGCTGACCGCCGACCACCGGCAGGAAGGGGTTGGCGAAGGACGCCCGCAGGGCGCGGACGGCGGCGCCCAAACTGCCCACATGCGGCGCGCTGTCGAAGGTCGAGCAGCACTTGTAGTGCATGACCCGGACGCCGAGTTCGGCGAAGAAGCGCCCGACCGGCTCCAGCTCCGCCGTCATGGCCTCGGGGGCCATGGTGCGCGAGGCCCCGGCGATCCCCACCGCGTCGAGCGGACCGGCCGAGGCCAGCCGCCGCGCGTCCGGCCGGTCGAGGAACAGCAGCGCCCGCCGTCCGGCCATCGCCAGGGCGGCCAACGTGTCGGTCGCCCCGGTGAAGTCGTCGCCGTACCAGCCAAGCCTTGGGCCAAGCAGCGGTGCGGTGCCGTTCCGGTCCATGCCTCAGCCCTTCTTGCCGAAGAAGTCGAGCGCGCGGCGCAGTTCCGCGTGGTCGCGCGCCGCCACGTCGAGGCTCACCCCGGCGCGCACCGCGTCCCAGGCCTGACGGATGCTGAGCACGCCGGCGGCCGGGCCGTCGGGATGCGCCATGATGCCGCCGCCGGACATGAACAGCAGGTCGGCGGTGCCGACCGCCTCCCAGGTCACCGGGACCGTTCCCGCCCATTGGCCGGAGGAGAAGGCCGGCATCACCGCGTCGTCGGTGCCCTCGGCCAGCGGCGCCAGCGAGGCGCGCGCGCCGTCGATCACCTCCGCGTCGGGCTGGGCGAACTTGCCGTTCAGGCCGTGGACGTGCATGTGGTCCACGCCGGCCAACCGCCACAGCGCCTGATAGGCGTCGAAGCCGATGCCCAGCAGCGGGTGCCGAGAGAAGGCGCCGAAGCCGTTGCGGTGCCCGTGCAGCGCCAGCCCGCTGTGCCGGCGCAGCGTCTGCACGGCGGAATAGCCGCACCAGTTCAGGCTGACCATGACGCAGCTTCCGCCCTCGCGCTCCACGAGGTCGGCGTGGCGGCGCATGGCGTCGGTCTCGTCGGTGATGTTGAAGGCGACCATCACGTGCTTGCCGGTGCGGTCCTGGTGGCGGCGCACCCGCGCCATCACCGCCGGAATCCGCTGGGCCAGCGGCGCGTGGGCCGGGTCGGCGCAGATCTCGTCGTCCTTGATGAAGTCGAGACCGGCCGCGCACAGCGTGCCGACCAGTTCGCCGGTCTGCTCGGCCGACAGCCCGACGTTGGGCTTGATGATCGAGCCGACCAGCGGCCCCTCGGCCACCCCGGTCAGCCGCCGGGTGCCGGCGACGCCGTGGCGCGGCATGTCGAACTGGCGGCGGTAGGCGGCGGGAAGCTTGACGTCGACCAGCCGCAGCCCGGTGACCTCGCCCAGATCGTAGAGGTTTCCGGCCACCGTCGCCGCCAGCGTCGGCAGATTCGGGCCGATGTTGGCGGTGGGGAAGGAGATCCGGATGCGGGCGCGCCGCCACGGACCGGGCGTGCGCTGCCGTTCCAGCCAGGTGTTGGGCAGGCTGGGGGTGTCGGCGGGCGGAAGCTCCTCCACCGACTCCACGATGGCGCGGGCGCGGGCGCGCAGGTCGTCGGTCTCGCCATGGACGCGGGTGAAGGTGCCGCAGGACTGCTCGCCCGCCATCACCTCCGCGACCTTGGCGGGGTCGAGCGGCGTTTCGATCAGGTAGCTGGCTTCGATCATGTCGGCCATGGGTCGGACCGCCTTACAGGGTGCTGAGATCGGGGAAGGGGCGGACCGGATCGCGGCCGTCCCAGTCGATCGAGGCGTTGCGGATCAGGTCGAACATCTTGCCCTTCGGCCCCGCGACCTCGGACAGCTCGATCACCGTGCCGGGGTGGTATTCGGTGTCGAAATAGACGAAGCGGCCCTTCTCGCCGACCTCGCCGCTCATCACCGCCTTGAAGCCCTGGGCGGTCAGGCGGGCGAGGTCGGCGTCGTAGTTCTCGGTCCAGTAGGCGACGTGCTGGAGGCCGGTGTTCCCCGCCTTCAGGAAGTCGCGGTACATCGAGGGCGCGTCGTTGCGGGTCTGGATCAGCTCCATCTGCAACGGGCCGGAGTTGGCCAGCGCCACCGAGTTGTGGACCTCGTAGGATTCGCCCCGGTAGGTGTATTTCTTGATCGGAACCCGTTCGTTGTAGAACCAGGGACCGATGCCGAGCGTGCGGCTCCAGTAGTCCATGGCGGCCTCGATGTCGTGCACCACGTAGCCAGCCTGACGGATCTGGCCGAAGAATCGGCTCATTGCGAACTCCCGAAGGTAAAATGTGTGAGGTGGTCGGACTGGCTCAGCGGGCCAGGAAGCCGGTGGAAATCCAGGGAATGGCGGCGACCACGATCAGGCCGACCAGCAGGGCCGCGACGTAGCCCCAGATGTGCTTGAGACCCTCGTCGGGGTGCACCTTGCTGATGGCGCAGGCGCCGTAGTAGCCGACGCCGAAGGGCGGCGCGAACAGGCCGATGCCCATGGCGAAGATGACGACCATCGCGTAGTGCACCTCGTGCACCCCGGCGGCGCGCGCGATGGGGAACAGCAGCGGCCCGAAGAGGACGATGGCGGGGATGCCCTCCAGCACGCTGCCCAGGATGATGAAGGCGACGATGGAGATGGCAAGGAAGCCGTAGGCGCCGCCCGGAATGCCGGCCATCCAGGCCGCCAGATCCTGCGAGAAGCCCGATTGCGTCAGCCCCCAGGCCATCGCGGTGGCGCAGCCGACGATGAAGATGATAGCGCCCGTCAAGGAGGCCGTCTCGATCAGCATCGGCTTCAGCCGGCGCCAATCGAACTGGCGGTAGACCAGCAGGCCCATCAGCGTGGAATAGGCGATGCCGATGGTGGAGACCTCGGTCGCCGTCGCCACGCCCTCGACCACGGCGGCGCGGATGACGAAGGGCAGCGCGATGGCGGGCAGCGCGATGGCGGCGAGCTTGGCGACCTCGGCCTTGGGCGTGCGGGCGACGTGGCTCAGATCCTCGTGCCGGTAGCGCCACCAGACGACGGCGCAGAGCGCCACGCCGAGGACGAGGCCGGGCAGCATGCCGCCGGTGAACAGCGCCGCGATCGACACGCCGGTGACCGAGCCGATGGTGATCAGCACGATGCTGGGCGGGATGGTCTCGGTCTGCGCGCCGGTGGCCGAGAGCAACGCCACCAGATCGCCCGGAGGGGCGCCGCGCTTCTTCATCTCCGGGAACAGCACCGGGGCGATGGCCGCCATGTCGGCGATCTTCGAGCCGGAGATGCCCGACACCAGATACATCGCGCCGATCAGCACGTAGGAGAGACCGCCGCGCACATGGCCCAGCAGGCTGGCGAGGAAGCCGATCATGGCGCGCGCCATGCCGGTCATCTCGATCAGCAGCCCGAGGAAGATGAACAGCGGCACCGCCAGCAGGATCAGGTGCGACATGCCCTCGTCGAGCCGCCCGACCATGACCAGCAGCGGCGTGCCGGTGGTCAGCGCCAGATAGCCGAAGGTGGCGAGCGCGAAGGAGAAGGCGATGGGCACCCCGGCGAAGACGTTCACCGCGACCAGCCCGACGAAGAAGATCAGCAGGTTGGCCTGCCCCAACGGCTTGAGCACCGGTCCGGCCGTCCAGAAGGCCCCGACCACGGCGGCGGTGATCGCCACGGCGGCCAGCACGGTCGCCGGGCGGGCGACGCGCATCAGCCGGAAGACGGCGGCGATCATCATCAGCGCCAGCCCGACCGGCAGCGCCGAGGCGCGCCACGCGTTGCTGATCTCCAGCGCCGGGGTGACGATGAAGTGCTCCTCCATCGCGTAATCGACCGCGTGGTAGAGGATCATGCCGAGAAAGGCGACGGGCGCCGTGATCGCCAGCGTCTCCAGCAGGGCGCGGGGTTGCGGGCCGACCCGGCTGACCAGACCGGTCATCCGCATGTGCTCGCCCCGGCGCAGCGCCACGACGGCGCCCAGCATCGACAGCCACAGGAAGAGGATCGAGGCCAGCTCGTCCGACCACACCAGCGGCGTGTGGAAGACGTAGCGGGCGGTGACACCGGCCAGCAGGACGACGACCTCGACCAGGACCAGGAGCCCCGCCAGGGTCTCCACCCCGACGGACAGGCCACGGTCGAGCCGCCGCGCCAGATCGGCGAAGGCGCCGCCTCCGGGATCGGCGTAGAGGGACACGGGCTCGGACGCGGGATGGGACATGGGGGGCTCCTTGACAAGGGGGCTTTGCGCGGGAGGGGGACGATCAGGCGAGCTTGCCGACCGCCGCCTCCAGCAGGCCCCAGGCCTCGTCGCCGAAGCGGCCCTTCCATTCCGAATAGAAGCCGGCCTCGCGCAGCTTGGCGCGGAAGCTGTCGGGCGCCGGCGCGTTGAAGGCCAGACCCTTGGAGGCCAGATCGGCCTGCACCGACTGGTTCAGCCCCTTGATGTCGCCGCGCTGGGCGAGGCCGGCGTCGTTGATCGCGCCCGCCACGATGGTCTGCAAGTCCGGCGGCAGCCCGCGCCAGGCGCGGCCGTTGGCGATGAACCAGTAGCCGTCCCAGATGTGGTTGGTCAGCGCGCAGCTCTTCTGCACCTCGTAGAGCTTGGCGACCTGGATGATGGGGAGCGGGTTCTCCTGCGCGTCGACGATGCGGGTCTGCAGCGAGGAGTAGACCTCGCTGAACTGCAAGCTGGCCGGCGAGGAGCCAAGCGACTTGAACATCGAGATGCTGAGCGGGCTGACCGGCACGCGGATCTTCAGGCCGTCCATGTTGGCGACCGTCTCGATGGGCGCGCCGCTGGTGGTCATCTGGCGGAAGCCGTTGTCCCACATCTTCTCGAAGGCGTAGAGGCCGACCTTGGAGATCGCCTCGCGGACATGGGCGCCGAGGCCGCCGTCCATCGCCTTCCACACCTGGTCGTAATCGGAGAAGGCGAAGCCGACCGCGTTGATCGCGGCCACCGGCACCAGCGTCGCGATGACCAGCGCCGAGGGCGTGAAGAAGGTCAGGCCGCCGCTGCGGACCTGGCTCAGCATGTCGGTGTCGCCGCCGAGCTGGTTGTTCGGGAAGATCTTGATGGTGACGCGGCCCTTCGTCTCCTTCTCGATGCGGTCGGCGGCTTCCTGGGCGCGGATGTTCAGCGGGTGGGTCAGCGGCAGGTTGTTGCCGTATTTCAGCTCGAACTCGGCGGCGCGCGCGATGTGCGGCATGCCGATGACGGCGCCGGCGGCCCCGATGGCGGGAGCAGCGGCGAGGCCTTTCAAAATGGTGCGGCGGTTCAGGATGCTCATCGTCGTTCCTCCCTTGCGTTTTCTGATGCGATCTGATGTGAATTGATGATTGTTGGAGTGACGGTAGGTCCAGCGAACAAGCGTGTCAAACGACAAAAATGATGGATTTTGATGGAAGGCGACATGGCAGGCGAAATCGATCAGCAAACCCAAGGCGTTGAGCGGGGGCTGCCGCGGATTGTGGACATCGCCCGGCTGTCGGGGGTCTCGACGGCCACGGTGGACCGGGTGCTGAACAACCGGCCGGGCGTGCGCGCCGCCACCGTCCAGCGCGTGCTGAAGGCCGCCACCGAACTGGATTACCGGCCGGAGGCCGACCTCCACGCCGCCCTGGCGCCCAAGCCGATGCGACTGACCTTCCTGCTGCCGGGGGGAGACAACCGCTTCCTGAACCGGCTGGGCGAAATGATCCGCGCCTCCGACGCCCGGCTGGCGCCGCTGGGGGTCAAGGCGCAGGTCGAGTTCATCAAGAGCTTCAACCCTGAACTGCTGGCGCGCAGCCTGTCGCAGCAGGGCCGCAAGGCCGACGGGATCGCCTTCATGGCGCTGGAGCATCCGGCGGTGCGCGAGGCGGTGGACGCGCTGGCCGAGCGCAACGTGCCGACGGTGACGCTGATCTCCGACATCCTGAACTGCCGGCGCGCCGGCTATGTCGGGCTGGACAACCGGGCGGCGGGGCGGACGGCGGGCTACCTGATCGCGCGCTTCCTCGGCCAAGGAACGGGGCGGGGGCCGGCGAAGGTGGCGATGGTCGCCGGGAGCCTGAGCTACCGCGCCCATGAGGACCGCGAGATGGGCTTCTTGCACCATCTGAACGAGAACGCCCCGGCCGTCGAGGTGGTGGGGCTGCGCGAGGGCCACGACGACGACGGCAAGACCTACCGGCAGACCCGCATGCTGCTGGGCCTGCACCCCGATCTGGCGGCGGTCTACAACATCGGCGGCGGGGCGGAAGGCGTCGCCCGCGCCCTGAAGGAGACGCGGCGCGAGCGCGAGATCGTCTTCGTCGGCCACGGCCTGACGCCGGAAACCCGTGCCCTGCTGATCGACGGCACGCTGGACGCCGTCATCACCCAGGACCCGCGCCACACGCTGACCGCCTGCGTGTCGGTCTTCGCCAACCTGCGCGCCGGCCGGCCGCCGATGCAGGGCGTCGAATCGCCACGCAGCGAGGTGATCTTCCGCGAGAACCTGCCGCCGGGCGTGCTGCCCGACGCCTGAGAGAGACGAGGCGGCAGCGTCGAACAACGCGCGCCGGGCCGCGCGCGCCGGGACGTGAGCCCTGAACGCCAGCGTTGCCATCCCCGTGAGTGATTACGAACGGGGCGCCGATGCCTGCCATGTCTGCCGCCGCCGCTATTTCCAGCTCTGGTAATCCGCCGCAACGCATCCGTATGGGGCGCGGTCCTGACCGAACTTCTTCTTGAGCTGCTCGCATCCCCATTGGTTCAAAGGCGCCGGCATGAGGTTGTTGATGTCCATTCCGGGCGATTGGAACTGCGAGGGGGAACTGGTCACGTACCAAAGCCAGAAGCCCAGCACGCCCACGACGATCAGGAGGAGCATGCCGAAGAACACCTGAAGCCGCTTCCACGCCGATACCGTCTTCCGTGGTTCGTCGATCAGCGCCGGGGCGCTCCGACCATCCTCACGCTGATGAGCGAACGGAGCGAGGGCGGCCGCTCGTTCATCGTCGGTGAGGTCGACGCGCCGCAACCGATCGTCCAGGAGCACGGGCAAAGCCGTGTCCCCATGCCTCACGGCCAGCCCCACCGCCTTGCCGTTGGCTTCACCGATGACGAGAGGCTCCTCTCCGCTTCTCATGCGCGTGTAAGCCGAGCGGCCCGTCTTGTCGTCGGCGATCTTGTCGTTGTAGGTGATGGACAGGATGTTGCGCTTACGGTCGAACGCCGTGATCTCGACCGGGACCGCTGTCAGCGGGGCCGGCTGCCCCAGTTGCCCTTTGACGCGCCAGATCCGGAAGCCCAGGAAGATCATCGCCAAGCTCATGCCGCCCAGCAGCGCGACGAACACCGTCAGCGTGATGATCCGGTTCCAGAGTTTGTCCAGGGCCAGGGTCATCGTCGCCAGTTCCGGGTGATCGGCCGAAATCACCAGCCCGGTTTCATAATCCCCGACATGGAAGTCGACGAACATCACCTCGACGTCGGTGCTGTAGTTCCGCCCATTGTAACTGTAGACGAGCCGCGCCTCGCAGTCGGTGAAGAGGGCCTTGCGCGTTTTGCACCGCCCGTTCCGCACATCCCCCTCCTCAAGCACCAAGGGGTTTTGGCTGATCTGGAAATCGCGGACGACGCCGGGACCTTCCCAGACGAGCATGAAGATGGCCAACGCCAGGATGATGGGCGTCGACCAGAAGTAAGCGCGCGGCGTGGAGATCGCATCTCGCGTTAGCGATAAAGGGCGATTGGGAAGGGTAATTGCAGACAATCGAGTAACGCCTTTCGAATCGAGGGCGAGAATTAGCCTGTGAAAGCCAAGCCGTTCTTGCCACGTTTCTCGGCTTCTTTTGGCAGCGCCCTATTTAAAACCCATGCCCGAACGCTGTTGGATGTCGGTAGTTCCGGTGAGGGACTGGCCAGCGGCGATCAGTGCCTATTGAGAGGGATGCGCCATCCTGCCAGTTACCTCGATCGGACCAATGATGGAGGCGCCCAGGACGGGGATGAGAGACAGCGGCTCCTCCGAAGCCGGTGCGGCAGAAAGCCCTCTCCAGATCAGGTGCCTTGCCCCAATCTCCCTCACTGTCGCACGATGATGTCCGAGGCGCCTGTCACCTCTTGGGCGGTGGGCCAGCTGCCGCCTCTTGACGCAGACGATGACCGGCACCGACCACTTTGGCGATCCGGAAGAGCGCTCCCAGCCGAACCGCCCCAGCCAAAGGAAACCGCAATGAACAGGAACTGGCACGAAGCCCACCCCATGCCCCCGAAGGCGACCCGCCAGCAGCGGGTCGAATGGCATCTGGAGCATGTCCAGGCCTGCGGGTGCCGCCCACCTCCGGCCTCGCTGATCGCCGAGATCCGGGACTTGGAAAAGCAGCGCCTGCTGCCGGCCGAAGAAGGCGCCGCCTGACAACTGGACGGCGCCTACCGGATCATGGCTGGTGCGGCAACGTTACGTAATGGCGGACACGAAGTTGGTGGGCCGATTTGCGGCATCGGTTCCGAAGCCGCTCCAATCGACAGCCATGTCGACCAGCTGACCGGAGGCGAGGTCGTAACGCAGGAATTGCTGCCCGGCCGCCGTGGTCGCGGAGAAGTACAGGGCGGTGTCGGTGCTCATCAGGTTCGTCGGGTTGCTCGATGCGCTGCCCGGCATCAGATCGGCAACCAGCGTCGGGGTGGCACCGGGATGATCGGTGTCCAGACGGTACAACTCCCGCCCGTTCTCCGGCGTGCTGGCGGTGAAGAACAGGTCGCCACCGGCCTCCGTCAGATTCTGCGGCGCGCTGTCATTCGTTATAGTTTCCGTGTAATAGCCCCTGGGTTGGGAGGATTGCATGCCGTACCAAGGCCGTTCCTGCTGGCTCCATCCCTCGTAAAGATCATCCACCAGGTTGGCTCCGCCCAATGAATTGCCGGCGGCGACCTGGAGCAGCTCCCTGCCAGCCCATTGGGTTGCCGCCGAGAAATACACGCCGCCGTTCGCTTCGGTGAAGGATGCAGGACTGCTCCTGTTGGCGGCGGTCGCCAAGCTCGAGTAGTACTGCGCTTGGAACGTTCCCGGAAACAGATCGGTTCTGACGGGCTCGGCCCCTGGCGTGCCGAGGTCGAGACGGCACAGTTCGAACTCGAACCCCATCTCTGTCACGGGACCGGCGGAGAAGAAGAGAGTGTTGTCGCTGACGAGGAAGGAACTCTCGCTCCAATAGCCGTTCATCGGGGGCAGGTAGTAGCCCTGGCTCGCCCCCCAAGCGCTGACGTCGGCGACCAAGGCGGGAGCGGTCTCCGGCTGGGTGGGATCGTAGCTGTACAGCCGCGATCCATCGAAGCTGTACAGCTTGCCGTCCGAGGAGACGGACAAGCGCCCCGGCATGGCCAGCGCGCGTCCCGTGTCGGAGGGGTTGTCCAGGTCGAAGGCACGGATCGTCTGATTGGACGTCGTGGCGAACAGCGTGCTGCCCATCACCGTCATCTGCCCGAAGCCGCCGCTGCCCGCCTGGGCGTTAAGCACCGACATGGCCTCCGGCTTGCCCCCCGGCTGGTCCAGCGAGACACGATAGATGGCGCCGCCCGCCGTGAAATAGGCGTTGGCGTCATCGCGCTGCCGGTTGACCGTCAGCGCCACCGATTCGGTGCTCGACAGGCCGCCCGCATCGGTCACCTGGAACGTGAAGCGGTCCGCGCCGAAGTAATCCTTGCCCGGCGTGTAGGTGAAGCTGCCGTCCCGGTTGATCGTCACCGCGCCGTGCTGCGGGGCGCCGCCCTCCACAAGGCTGTAGCTCAGCCCATTGCTTCCGGATTCCGGATCGGTGGCCGACAACTGGCCCGACAGGCTGCGATCCTCGTCCGTGGTCAGGGCCTGCCCGTGGGCGACCGGAGGCTGGTTGGTCGACCCGGCCAACTGGAAATTGGCGGCGGTCAGCGACGCCTTGGAAACGCCCATCAGGCGCACCCCGGTGTTGCTGCTGAGGTTCAGCACCGTGCCGCCGCTGTCCTCGGTCGCCGAGGCGAGCAGCGCGGCGGCGCTGGTCAGTCCCCAGCTCCGCAGGTCGAGAACGTCACCCCCGCTTCCCGCCTGGAAATCGCCGATGGCGTCCCAGCCGTCGCCGGCGTTGATGACGAAGCGGTCGGACCCGGCACCGCCCTCCATATAGTCGTTGCCGGCCCCGCCGACGATCGTGTCGTTGCCAGCTGTCCCGTACAGCTCGTCGCGCGCGGCGGTACCGGTCAGCGCCTGCCCCGGCGTGTTGCCGCCCGCCGCGTCATCGTTGACGATCAGCCCGTTGGCGCTGCCGACGGCGATGGTCCAGCCGGTGCTAGGTGCGGACAGGGTGACGGTGAAGCCCTCGTCCGTCTCGACGCCCGTGTCGGCGCGCACCGGAACGGCAATGGTCGCCGTGCTCTGTCCGGCCGCGAAGGTCACCACCCCCGAGGGCAGCGCGTCGCCGACGAAATCGGCCGCCCCGGCGGCCGACGCGCCGGCCCCCGCCGTGGACCAGTTCACCGACGCGGCGGCCGAAACGTCGCCGCTGCGCGTCACCGTGAACAAGAAATTGGTCGTCCCGCCGCCGCTGCCTTCCGCCACGCTGACCGTCGCCGGACCGAGGCTCAGCGTGCCGCCAGGCGGGGGCGTGTCCGGGTTTTCGCCGGGCATGCCGCTACCCGCCGCCAAGGTGACGTTGTCGGCGGTCAGCGCCGACCGCGCGACGCCGGCCAGACGGACGCTGGCGGTCGGGCTGAAGGTCAGGATGGTGTCGTTGCCGTCGCTGGTCGCCAAGGCCAGCAGCGTGCCGAAGTCGGTGATGCCCGTCCAGGCTGTCAGGTCGAGCACGTCGCCACCGGCCCCGGCCTGGAAGTCGCCGATGTAGTCCCAGCCGTCGCCCGGCAGCAGCACGAAGGTGTCCCGCCCGGCGCCGCCCTCCAGATAATCGTTGCCCCCGCCGCCGGTGATGGTGTCATTCCCATCGCCGCCGAAGATCTGGTCGCGCGCGTTGTTGCCGGTCAACCGGTCGTTGCCGGCGCCTCCGCCGATCGTGTTCTCCTCCGCTCCACCAGTCAGCGTATCGGCCCCGACACCACCCCAGAGAATTGCCATTCCTTTGGCTCCATCAGCAGTATGTTTTTGACCAATGGTTGCAAGTCTCCTTTCGATGCCCGGTTTTCACAACGCCGCGACTGGCTATCGGCCATTTTGGTTAAAATGCTTCTTTTGAATTTCGGCGCTCTCGGGAACAATTCTGCCTCGGCGGGAAGGATGTTTCCGATGGGCTCGAGGCGGCGCCGGTTGTTGAACCCGTCGACCCATTCCAGGGTGGCGAACTCGACGGCCTCCAGGGTGCGCCACGGCCTGCGGCGCCGGATCCCCTCGGTCTCGTTGAGGCCATTGATGGTCTCGGCCAAGGCGTTGTTGCTGCGCTGCCCCTTCGGGTTCATGGGAATCGCCGACGCTGCCGACGGAGGGCTCGACACCGGCGTCGGTCAGACACTCGGTGTACCGAATGGCAACGGATCGCGACCCGCGCTCGCTATGGTGAATGAGGCCGCTGCCCTTGGGCTGGCCGGCGATCGTGGAGCGCCTGCCCCAGGGCATCCAGGACGAAGCCGGCGTGCTCCGCCTGGGCGAAAGACGCCGATGTTTTGCGCAGGATCTCGTTCGCCTGGCGCAGTTCGCGGTTCTTCCGCTCCAGCGCCTTGCTCCGGCTCCCGCTCCCGCTCGTCCGTTGTTGCAGCGGAGCGCTTTCCTTGGTCACGCGCGGCCTGCCGGAGCCAGCCCCGCAGCGTCTCCGCCATTGCAACCGATCTTCGCCACCGCCACGATCGAGCCGATCGCCGCCCACGGCGAAGCGTGCTCGAACACCATCCGAACCGCTCGCTCGCGCATTTCAGGGCCGTAGTTGCGTGATGCCGCTTTCATCAGGATGACCCCATCCTTTCAAGAAACGGGGCATCCGACAAACCCGGGACGGTTCACAGCGCGTCCTTCTCGGCATCACTCAGGCGGTGGCGCGGCGGGGTCTCCATCCCGACGTTGCATCATATCCAGCCTGAGGGCGCAGCCTTTTTCGCCAGCCCCATGAGCAATTGCCAGATGGTTGCCTTGTTAAGCAATTGTCCACTTCCTTCAGGCACAAATAGTAAACCATGACCATCTGCCATGACATCGATCCAGCTCATTCGTTGAGCACTGCTGATGAACCCATCGCTGACGAGCCAGCTCGGCTTGCGGCGCTGCATCGTTCCGGCATTCTCGACACGTCGTCCGACCCGGCTTTCGAGAATATCGTGTCCTGGGCTTGCGATCATTTTCGTGTACCGATTGCGCTGGTCTCCCTGCTGGACGCGGATCGGCAGTGGTTCAAGGCAAAACGGGGGCTGGACATCCACCAGACCCCGCGCGATGTGGCTTTCTGCCATTTCACCATTCAGCAAAGCCTTCCCTTGGTGGTGGAAGATGCCTTGTTTGATACCCGGTTCGAGAAGAACCCGCTGGTCCTCGGTTCTCCCTTCATCCGTTTTTACGCGGGTGCCCCCATCATCAACCGTGACCGCCTCGCACTTGGATCGGTTTGCTTGATCGATATGGTTCCACGACCATTCAGCATGGTGGATCGCATGGTCCTGGCTCAGCTGACCCTTTCCGCTCTGACCGCTATCGAAACCCGGTAGCTACAGCTTTCCTCGGTTTTGAGGCAGGAGTGAAGGCGTTGTCGCGAACTGGGGCGGCCAAGGCCGCCCCAGTTTTGCATGAATGGAAAGCCTTCTGGGCAACGGCGGCAGCATTGACCTTACGCGGCGGCGCGGTTCACCTTGGACTCGGCGAGCGCGGTCAGCTTAAGGTCGGTCGCCTTCTCCTCGTCGAGATTTTTTTGAAGTACGGCCGCGCAATCGTTCCGTCCCAGTTGCTTGGCCCAGGCGACCAGGGAGCCATAGCGGGTAATCTCGTAATGCTCCACGGCCTGGGCCGCCGCGATCAGAGCTGCGTCGAGTACCTGCTTGTCCGCGACCTCGCCGGCAACCTCGTCGGCCTCCTTCAAGATGCCGTCGATGGCTGGGCAGGTGACGGCTTCGGGTGAGACACCATGCATCGAGAATACCTGCTTCAGCCGCTCGATCTGCCCCTCGGTTTCGCGCAGGTGCGTTTCGAATCCCTGTTTCAATCCCGGATCGGTTGCCTTCTCGATCATCTTGGGCAGCCCCTTGAGGATTCGGTTCTCGGCGTAATAGATGTCCTTCAGTTGGTGAACGAAAAGGTCGTTCATCGTTTGGATGTCCTTGGTGAAAAGACCCATGGCGAGGTCCTCCGTGAATTCGGTTGAGTTCGGCGACGGCGTCGCGGCGGATGCTCGTTCAATAAGAGGCCTCTCCCGTAGTTCCCGCGACGGAAGGAGGTTGATCGGATGGCATAGGCTGCGGCAGAGCCGGTTGAACATTCAGGGCTTGCGGGGGCGGTCGCCAGCCCACGCGTTTCGGGGTATCGCCACGCAGTCATGAAGCGCGGTCATGGCCGCATGCCGATTGTGCCGTCTACTCGGCGAGGCTGAAATGGCTTATCTCCCGCCCCTCCCGGCGGGTTGAGCGAACTGGGGACCGATCCCGCCACCCGACACCGGCGGCGACGCGGGCGGAACCTTGGCCTCGCTCGACCATTTCCTCTCACACTCTGCCTCCGCCAGGCGGAGTGCCAGGCTAAGCCGTGTCATGCGGCAGGAGACTCCCCCCATGGTCTGCATCGGTATCGGTATCGTCATCGTTTCCTTCTACGCGCTTCTGCTGGTGGGAAGCGGATACGGCTTCGGGATCCCGTTCCGCTACGAAACAAGACAGAGCGCGGTGCCGGAGCGTCGTCCGTCCGGAGAGGAGCGCATGGGATGACCCATCCAACCCGCCGCGCCGGGGATGGGCAGGGCGCGGTGCATTCATGAAATGCCGATATAGCCTCATGCCGATCATGCCGTCTAATCGGCCGGCTCCCCGTGGCCTATCTCCTGCTCACCGCAACGGTTGGGCGCCCACGCAAGGTGGGTTGGAGGAAGAACCATGCAGACGCGTGTCCTTGGGAAAAGCGGCCTGGAGGTTTCGGCCATCGGCTTGGGCTGCATGGGCCTGAATTTCGGCTACGCCAGTTCGGTGAGCAAGGAGGACGGCATCGCGCTGATCCGGCAGGCGGTGGAGCGTGGCGTCACCTTCTTCGACACGGCCGAGGTCTATGGCCCCTTCACCAACGAGGAGATGGTCGGCGCGGCGCTGAAGCCGGTGCGCGACCACGTGGTGATCGCCACCAAGTTCGGCTTCGCCATCGATCCCGAGACGAAGGCGCAGAGCGGCATGGACAGCCGGCCGGAAAACATCCGCAAGGTGGCGGAGGCCTCGCTGAAGCGGCTGGGCGTCGAGGTTATCGACCTCTTCTACCAGCATCGCGTCGATCCCAACGTACCGATCGAGGACGTGGCCGGCGCGGTCAAGGACCTGATCCGGGAGGGCAAGGTCAAGCATTTCGGCCTGTCGGAGCCCGGCGCCCAGACCGTCCGCCGCGCGCACGCGGTGCAGCCGGTCACCGCCTTGCAGAACGAGTATTCGCTATGGACGCGCGGCCCCGAGACCAACGGCATCCTTGAGGCGTGCGAGGAACTGGGGATCGGGCTGGTCGCCTACAGCCCGCTCGGCAAGGGTTTCCTGACCGGGGCGATGACCAAGGACACCAAGCTCGGCGAGGGCGATTTCCGCAGGATCCTGCCGCGCTTCACGCCCGAGGCGATGGAGAGGAACCAAGCGCTGGTCGATCTTCTGACCCGCATCGCGACCGAAAAGAACGCCACCCCCGCCCAGGTCGCGCTCGCCTGGCTGCTGGCGCAGAAGCCGTGGATCGTGCCGATCCCTGGCACCACCAAGCTGCACCGGCTGGAGGAGAACCTCGCGGCGGCGCAGGTCGCGCTGACCGCCGACGATCTTGCCGGGATCCAGAGCGCGGCGGCCGCAATTCCGGTCGAGGGACAGCGCTATCCCGAACGACTGATGGCCACCATCGGCCTCTGACGCCGCCGTTTCCGGCAGCACCGCCTTCGGTATCGGCGTTGAGCCCGAGCCCGCGCTTCATCCCGCGCGGGCTCCGTCCTTTCCGGAAGGAAGCCATCAACGTCTCCTCGGTCGGTCAGCCGGACCAGGTCGCTGTGAACGGGATCCTGGTTCGCCCGACCTCGCAGGAGCTGTGACGGTCATGGGCAACGAGAGCGCCGGCCGAGGTTCCGAGCGGACTCCGGCGGCTTATCCGGATCGGCACAGAGAGCGAGCCGCGACGACCGCATGAATTCAGTCGCTTTGTTGAGAGCGAATCGCAAGGAGTCTGTTCCAGCGAATGCCAAAACCTTGTGTAACGTTTGGAGCATCCTCCTGTTTCATGTCCTGAATTAATAGGCTCTATCGCCAACGGGCCCCTAATCATGGCAACGCGCCGGCCCATGTCTGGAGAACGCGCCGGCCTGACGGCTCCTTTCCCCTCTTACCGGGGCAGGTGCGCTCCAGGGCGTACGGCATCGGCCCGGCCATTGTCTTTGCGGAAGAAGGAGGGATGCACGCGATGCAGAATCCCGGCGACCTCGAACTGACCCGGCGAGGGGTGTTGATGGGCAGCGCCGCTGCGGTGGCGTTGACGACGGGCCCTTTCACGGAACCCGCCCATGCGGCGGCGAAGCGGCAGGAGCCGATCCTGTCGACGGTGTCGTTTACGGTGAACGGCAAACCGCGCCGCCTCGAACTTGACACCCGGACCACCCTGCTCGACGCGCTGCGCGACCATCTGCACGTCACCGGTCCCAAGAAGGGCTGCGACCATGGGCAATGCGGCGCCTGCACGGTTCTGGTGGCCGGCCGGCGGATCAACGCCTGCCTGACGCTGGCGGTGATGCACGAGGGCGACAGCGTCACCACCATCGAGGGGCTGGGGCTGCCGGACGGCCTGCATCCGATGCAGGCCGCCTTCGTGAAGCACGACGGCTACCAGTGCGGCTACTGCACGCCCGGACAGATCTGCTCCGCCGTGGCGGTGCTCGACGAGATCAAGGCCGGCATCCCGAGCCACGCGAGCACCGACCTGACCACGCCGCCGCAGGCGACGGCCGCCGAACTGCGCGAACGCATGAGCGGCAACATCTGCCGTTGCGGCGCCTATTCCAACATCGTCGACGCGATCACCGAGGTCGCCGGGAGGCAAGCATGAGGCCCTTCACCTACGAGCGCGCCCGCTCGCCGGCCGAAGCCGCCGCCGCCGCCGCGCGCAGCCAGGGCGCCAAGTTCATCGCGGGCGGCACCAACCTGCTGGATCTGATGAAGCTGGAGATCGAGGCGCCGCCCCACCTGATCGACGTGAACGGCCTCGCGCTCGACACCATCGAGGCGACGCCGGACGGCGGCCTGCGCATCGGCGCGCTGGTGCGCAACACCGATCTGGCGGCCGACGGGCGGGTGCGGCGCGATTACGGGCTGCTGTCCCGCGCCCTGCTCGCGGGGGCCTCGGGCCAGCTGCGCAACAAGGCCACGACGGCTGGCAACCTGCTCCAGCGCACCCGCTGCCCCTATTTCTACGACACCGCCCAGCCCTGCAACAAGCGTCAGCCCGGCAGCGGCTGCGGCGCCATCGGCGGCTTCAGCCGCCAGCACGCGGTGGTGGGGGGAAGCGAGGCGTGCATCGCGACCCACCCGAGCGACATGGCCGTGGCGATGCGCGCGCTCGACGCCACGGTGGAGACGGTGAAGCCGGACGGTGCCACGCGGAGCATCCCGATCGCCGACTTCCACCGCCTGCCCGGCGACACGCCGCACATCGAAACGGCGCTTGCCCCCGGTGAGCTGATCGTCGCCGTCACGCTGCCCAAGCCGGTCGGCGGCGTCCAACTGTACCGCAAGGTGCGCGACCGCGCCTCCTACGCCTTCGCGCTCGTCTCGGTCGGCGCGATCGTGCAGCCTGACGGCAGCGGGCGGGTGGCGCTGGGCGGCGTGGCGCACAAGCCGTGGCGGATCGAGGCCGCCGAGGCCGAGATGCCGCGCGGCGCCAAGGCGGTCGCCGCGCAACTGCTCGCCGGCGCCAACCCGACGCCGGCGAACGCCTTCAAGCTCCCGCTGGTCGAGCGCACGCTCGGCGCGGTGCTGGCCGAAGCGAAAGGCTGAGACATGAAATTCGACACCCCCGCAACGACCAACCCGATCGACCGGCTCAAGGTGGTCGGGCGCCCGACCAGCCGGATCGACGGACCGCTCAAGACGACCGGAACCGCTCCCTACGCCTATGAGCGGCACGACGTGGTGGCGAACCAAGCCTATGGTTATGCGGTCGGCTCGACCATCGCCAAGGGCCGGATCGCATCCATGGACGTCAAGGCGGCCGAGGCCGCACCGGGCGTGCTCGCCGTCGTGACGGCCGGGAACGCCGGACCGCTCGCCAAGGCCGACCGCAACATCGCCACGCTGCTGGGCGGCCCGCAGATCGAGCACTACCATCAGGCCATCGCGCTGGTGGTCGCCGAGAGCTTCGAGCAGGCGCGCGCCGCGGCGGCGCTGATCCGCGTCGATTACACCCGCGCCGACGGCGCCTTCGACCTGGAGCGCGCCAGGGAGGGCGTGACGGGTCCTTCGAAGGACGATCCGGATTCCACCCTGGGCGATTTCGCCGGAGCCTTCGCCGCCGCGCCGATTCAGCTCGACGCGACCTACCGCACGCCCGACCAGTCCCACGCAATGATGGAGCCGCACGCCACCATCGCCGCGTGGCGCGGGGACCAGCTCACGGTCTGGACCTCCAACCAGATGATCGACTGGGCGACGACCGATCTGGCGAAGACGCTGGGCATCCCGAAGGAAAAGGTGCACGTCGTCTCCCCCTTCGTCGGCGGCGGCTTCGGCGGCAAGCTGTTCCTGCGGGCCGACACGCTGCTGGCCGCGCTGGGCGCGCGGGCGACCGGACGACCGGTCAAGGTGGCCCTGCCCCGCCCCTTGATAATGAACAACACCACGCACCGTCCCGCGACGATCCAGCGCATCCGCATCGGCGCCACCCCGGACGGCCGCATCACCGCCATCGGCCACGAAAGCTGGTCCGGCAACCTGCCGGACGGCAAGCCCGAGAACGCGGTGGACCAGACGCGTCTGCTCTACGCCGCTCCCAATCGCCTGACGGGGACGCGGCTGGCGGTGCTCGACCTGCCCGAGGGCAACGCGATGCGCGCGCCGGGCGAGGCGCCGGGCCTGATGGCGCTGGAGATCGCCATGGACGAGATGGCGGAAAAGCTCGGCCTCGATCCGGTGGAGTTCCGCATCCGCAACGACACCCAGGTCGATCCCGAAAAGCCCGACCGCCCCTTCTCGCAGCGGCAACTGGTCGAATGCCTGCGCCTGGGCGCCGAGCGGTTCGGCTGGAGCCGGCGCAGCGCGCAGCCCGCCCGGAACCGGGACGGGCGTTGGCTGGTCGGCACGGGCGTCGCCGCGGCCTTCCGCAACAATTTGCTGACGCCGTCGGCGGCGCGGGTGCGGCTCGACAAGCACGGGATGGTGGCGGTCGAGACCGACATGACCGACATCGGCACCGGAAGCTACACGATCCTCGCCCAGACGGCGGCCGAAATGATGGGCGTGGGGCTGGACAAGGTCGTGGTGCGCCTGGGCGATTCGAAATTCCCGGTGTCGGCCGGCTCCGGCGGGCAATGGGGCGCCAACAACTCCACAGCCGGCGTCTACGCCGCCTGCGTCAAGCTGCGGGAGGCGGTGGCGCAGAAGCTCGGCTTCAACTCCGCCGACGCGGTGTTTTCGGACGGTGTGGTCCGGTCCGGCAACCGCAGCGCACCGCTTGCCCAGGCGGCGGGCGATCCGGGCCTCGCCGCCGAGGACGCCATCGAATACGGCGACCTCGGCAAGCGCTACCAGCAATCCACCTTCGGCGCGCATTTCGTCGAGGTCGGCGTCGACGCCGCGACGGCGGAAATCCGCGTGCGGCGCATGCTGGCGGTGTGCGCCGCCGGCCGCATCCTCAACCCCCTG
Organism: Azospirillum doebereinerae; assembly: GCF_003989665.1. Lineage (GTDB taxonomy): Bacteria > Pseudomonadota > Alphaproteobacteria > Azospirillales > Azospirillaceae > Azospirillum > Azospirillum doebereinerae. The sequence continues at coordinate 159,335 of NZ_RZIJ01000016.1, forward strand.
TCGGCGCGCAGCCAAGTGATCGGCGCGATGACCATGGGGGTCGGGGCGGCGCTGATGGAGGAGCTGGCGGTCGACACGCGCGCCGGCTTCTTCGTCAACCACGACCTTGCCGGCTATGAGGTGCCGGTCCACGCCGACATCCCGCACCAGGAGGTGATCTTCCTCGACGAGACCGACCCGATCTCCTCGCCGATGAAGGCCAAGGGCGTCGGGGAGCTCGGCCTTTGTGGAGTGGGAGCCGCCATCGCCAACGCGATCCACAACGCCACCGGTGCGCGCGTGCGCGATTACCCGATCACGCTCGACAAACTGCTGGACCGGATGCCGGAGGTGGGGTGAACCGTCGAAGACGGCGCGGTTCACCTGGCACCGGCCTGCCAGCCGTCCTCAAGGCGACGGTGCCGGCCGGGGGCTGCTCCGCCAAGGGAGGCCCGCGGTCAACGCCCCTTATTGCGTGGCCGGCTCTCCGAACGGGTACAGCTTCAGAGATGTGTTTGAGTAGGGTGGCCGTGGGCTGGTCGGCGGATTCGTCGGGATGTCGCCGCAGACCGTGCGGCAGGACTATGGCCACCACGCCCCCGACTTCGTGGACGAAAAGGCAACTTTTTGGCGCGAGAGAGAGGGGGCGGGGCTCTTGGCAGGGATTATCCGGTCCTCTGTTGCCGGATGAATGCCAAACCGTCGCGCAGGAGTTCATTCCCGGGCGCTCGGCATCGGTGTCCTTCAGCGCGCTGAAAGGACAAATGCTGGAGGCTTTTTCATATTCCGCTCTGCAACACCAGCCGGCCCCTTTCGGTCCTGCCTCCGTCATCGAGGTGATCGATCACCCAGGCCTGCTGAAAGTTGCTGAGCGCATGGTGGAATTGGCGGAATATTCCGGTTTTGGTGGCATCGATGCCATCCTGCCCGAGGATGGCAGCGAACCGGTCTTTCTGGAATTCAATGCCCGCCCCACCCAGACGACCCATCTGGGCAAAGTGGTCGGTGCCGACCTCTGCCAAGCATTGGTCTGCGCTCTCAGCAGCCAGCCTTATGAAGACCGTCGCGACAGGCGGGAGCAGATGCGGATTGCCCTGTTCCCGAATGAATTGATCCGCGATCATAAGAGCCGCTATCTGATCCAGGCTCACCATGATGTGCCGTGGAATGAGCGCCGGGTCGCCGATGCGATCATAAGCAGCACGCCGGAGCTTCATCTCGCTTGATGCCCCGCGCCTTTTCACTTCCGATCCTCATCCCTTGCGCTGTCACCGGCCCCCTGTCGGCGACCATCCCATGCGCCCTTTCGCGCAGGCTGGTTCTGGGACCTCCGCCGCCAAGCGCTTCATGATGACGTGGGCACCGGCCGTCCAGAACGGAACCGATCCGCAGAACGGAAGGAGGGTTGCCAAAACCATCCGCGGGCCTTTTCATGGCCGGGCACCGCAACGAGGGAGACCGTCACCGGCATGGACAGCGTCGCCACCCCCAACTCCACCGTCTCCGCCCTCGACGCGGTCGCCGGACGGCGCAGCGTCCGCGCCTTCACCGGCACCCCCGTTCCCCGCGCGACGGTGGAGCGCATCCTCGACCTCGCCGCCCGCGCGCCGAGCGGCTCCAACATCCAGCCCTGGAAGGTCCACGCCGCCGCCGGTTCGGTGCGCGACGCGCTGACGGCGGAGCTTCGCGCCGCCCACGAGGCCGGTGCGCCGGAGGAGCCGGAATACGACTACTACCCCGGCACTTGGCGGGAGCCCTACCTCGCCCGCCGCCGGAAAATCGGCTGGGATCTGTACGGCGCGCTCGGCATCGCCAAGGGCGACCGCGAGCGCATGGCCCGCCAGCACGGTCGCAACTACGACCTGTTCGGCGCGCCGGTCGGGCTGTTCTTCACGCTGGACCGCGACCTGACCGAGGGCAGCTGGCTCGACCTCGGCATGTTCATGCAGAACGTGATGATCGTGGCGCGCGGCTTCGGGCTGGAGACCTGCCCGCAGGCGGCCTTCTGCTACCGCCACGCCATCGTGCGGCGGCATCTCGGCATTCCCGACACCGAGATCCTGGCGAGCGGGATGGCGCTGGGCCACGCCGACTGGTCGGCCCCGGAGAACCGCTTCGCGACGGAGCGCGAAGCGGCGGCTGGCTTCGCGCGGTTTTCAGGGTTCTGAAAAAGGGCGCTTCCTACACATCCGCCAGGGCGGGCACCGGCTGGGGCAGGCGTCCTTCCAGCAGGTCGCGGTCACTCGTCAGGGCGGCGGCCATGAAGCTGAGGAAGGCGCGCACCCGTCCCATCATGCGCAGGTCGCCATGGGTCAGCAGCCACAGCCGAACGCCCGAATCCGGCACCGGGGGGCCGACGCGCCGCAGCTCCGGCATGCGGTCGGCGAGCGCGCAGGGCAGCAGGCCGTAACCCAGCCCGGCCCTCACCGATTCGACCAGGACCGCCACCGAGTTCACCCGTTGGACGATCCGCTCCGCCGGGACCTCCGCCCTCAGCCAGCGCACCATCGCGGTGTGGTCGAAACTTTCGTCCAGCCCGACCCAGCAGGCTTCGGCCGGCGGCGCGGCGCCATGGCGCGCCACCATCCCGACCTCGCCATAGGGGGCGAAGGCGAGGCCGGACAGGGAGCGCCCGACCAGATTCTCCGGCAGCTGGGCCGCCAGCCGGATGGCGACGTCGGCCTCGCGCCGGGTCAGGCTGAGGTTGGCTTCCGCAACGGTCATGTCGACCCGGATGCCGGGGTGCAGGGCGCGGAAGGCCGCCAGATGGCGGGGCAGGATGTGCATCGCCAGGATGTCCACCGTGGTGATGCGCAGTGTGCCTTCCAACTGCGCGTCGCGCCCCGACAGCCGCCGGCTGGCCGCCGCCAGCGTGTCCTCCACGCTGAGCGCGGTGCGGTGCATGTCCTCGCCCGCCGCCGTCAGGACGTAGCCGCGCGGCAGCTTGTCGAACAGCTGCACCCCCATCGCCGCCTCCAGCCCGGTCAGCCGACGCAGCACGGTCGAATGGTTGACCCCCAGCACGCGGGCCGCCGCCGACAGCGACCCCTCCCGCGCCACCGCCAGAAAATAGCGGACGTCGTCCCAATCCGTCTGTGCGTTCATGCAGATACCATATGCGAAGAATGCGAATTCCCGCTCATTTACGCACACGGTAGCTTGGCCGGGAAGGGACGGCGCACGGCGCAACGCCCCACTACCACGAAAGATATTGCCAAACCGCCATGACCGATCTGCTGAACGACCCCTTCGTCCAATCCAGCCTTCTGCCGCTGATCCTCGGCGCGGTCGCGGTGGGCGTCTTGCGGCTGGTCGGCGGCGCCCGGACCGGGCGGCTGCTGGCGCCGGCCGGAATCGCGCTGGCCTTCCTCGGCCTGTTCATCCTGGTCGTCGGCCTTCCGGCCTTTCCACCGCCGTCGAGCATGGGCAAGCTGTTCTGGTCCGCCGCCGGCGGTCTGGTGCTGGGGCTTGCCGCCGACGCGCTGGGCTTGAAGGGCCGGCCGGTTTCGGTGGCGGTGGCTGTGTGGCTGGTCCTGGCGCTGGGCTGGATCGCCGGACCAGCGCTCGATTCGCTGGCCGCCGCCGTTCCGCTGCTGGTCCTGCTGGCGGTCGGCGCCTGGGTTGCCTTCGGCGGATCCGCACCGGACGGCCATTCCCCTGGCTCCTCCAGCGCCGCCGCCCCGGCGGCCGTGCTGCTGGCGCTGGCGCTGGCGGTCGGCGTCACCGCGCTGATCGGGTCCTCGGCCTCGCTGGCCCAACTCGGGCTGGCGCTGACGGCGGCGACCGGCGGGTTTTTGTTGTGGAACTGGCCGACCGAGCGCCATGTCTGGGGCGCCTCGGGCCGGGTCGCGCTCGGCCTGCCGCTGCTGCTCGCCGCCATCCTTGCGCTCTACACCCAGGTGCAGGCCGCCACGCTGCTGCTCGCCTTGCCGGCTCTGGCGGCGGAACCGCTGCGCCGCCGCCTGCCCATCCCCGACACCGGCTTCGGCCCGGCGCTGGGCACCGTCGCGGTGACCGTGCTGGCCGTGCTGCCCGCCCTGGTCGCCATCGCCGCCGCTTGGGCACTGAGCGGGGGCGAGGCTTCTCCTTACTAAGACCAAAATCCTGCCGGGTTCGGGCCTTCCAGCTCCGACCGCCCGGTTTCCGCTCCCCCATCCGCCAATCCATCGTCAATGTCAGGAACATCCGTGATGAAGAAGCTTCTCTCCGCCGCCGTCCTCGCCGCCACGCTGGTCGGCGCCCCGGCCTTCGCCGCCCCGGTCGCCTACAAGGTCGATCCCTCGCATCTCAGCGTCGGGTTCATCGTCAACCACCTGGGCTTCGCCAACCTGATCGGCCGTTTCAACACCGCCGCCGGCGAACTCAGCTTCGACAAGGACGCGGTCGAGAAGAGCACCCTGTCGGTCACCATCGACACCACCAGCGTGGACACCAACCACGCCAAGCGTGACGAGCATCTGCGCTCGCCGGACTTCTTCAACGCGAAGGAGTTCCCGAAGATGACCTTCAAGAGCACGAAGATCGAGAAGACCGGCGCCAACACCGGCACCCTGCACGGCGACCTCACCCTGCTGGGCGTGACCAAGCCGATCACGCTGGCCGTCACCTTCAACAAGGACGGCGTCAGCGCCGCCTCCAAGCTGGAGACCGCCGGCTTCTCCGCGCGCGGCACCATCAAGCGCAGCGATTTCGGCATGAAGTACGGCGTTCCCAACATCAGCGACGACATCCAGCTGCTGATCGAAGCCGAAGCGGTCAAGTCCTGATCCGCCGGCGCCGTTCGCGGGCTTAAAACACGGGGCGCGGCGGAACCCTCCGCCGCGCCCCTTCTTTTTCGATGTGCAGGAAACAGCGGGAGGACGGTCATGCCCCAACTGGTGAACGGCGTATGGGTCAAGGGCGACATCGCCGCCAGCGAGATCAGGAACGGCGCCTTCCACCGTGAACCGACGCGTTTCCGCGGCTGGATCACGCCGAACGGCGAGGCGGATCCGCAGGGCGAACCCGCCCGCCCGGCGGAGGCCGGACGCTACCACCTCTACGTCTCCTACCTGTGCCCCTGGGCGTCGCGCGCATTGATCTTCCGGACTCTGAAAGGCCTGGAAGGCGTTGTCGGCCTGTCGGTGGCCGGGCCGATCCTGGGCGAGGACGGTTGGGTCTACCCCTCCGACGAGGACGCAGGCCCAGTCCTGCCCCGCTTCCGCCACCACCATGAACTCTACACCGCGAGCGACCCCGCCTACACCGGCAAGGTTTCGGTTCCCGTGCTGTGGGACCGTCGCGAGGGACGGATCGTCAACAACGAATCCGCCGACATCATCCGCATCCTGAACAGCGCCTTCGATGGCCTGACCGGGAACCGGCTGGACCTGTACCCCGCGTTCTTGCGCGCCGACATCGACCGCTGGAACGGCCTGATCTACGAGACCGTCAACAACGGCGTCTACCGCTGCGGCTTCGCCAAGAGCCAGGAAAGCTACGACGCGGCGTTCGACGCGCTGTTCGGGACGCTCGACCGGCTGGAGGCGCATTTGTCGTCCAGCCGCTATCTGGCCGGGGAGTGGCTGACCGAGGCCGACTGGCGCCTGTTCGTGACGCTGGTGCGTTTCGACCCGGCCTATCACGGCGCCTTCAAGTGCAACCTGCGGCGCATCGCCGATTACCCGAACCTGTCCAACTATCTGCGCGAGCTGTACCAGTGGCCCGGCATAGCCGCCACGGTGAGCGTCGAGGCCATCAAGGCCGGTTACTACACCAATCCGGCGATCAACCCGACGCTGATCGTGCCGAAGGGACCGGCCCTGGATCTGGACGCCTCCCACGACCGAGACCGTCTGCGCGGCCAAGGCATCCCGACGCGGGGATGAGCGGCGTTTGGCCGTCCTTGTCACTGTCCGCGTCCCCGTGAAGCGAACCTGCGACGCGGCATCCGTAAATCTGAGAACGGCTGTTGCGTTGGAGGTTCGCTTGGGCTATGTTGCGCCTCCGCAAGCGACGGACCCGTAGCTCAGCTGGATAGAGCGCTGCCCTCCGAAGGCAGAGGCCGATGGTTCGAATCCATTCGGGTCCGCCAATTCCTCGCTTGCATATCAAAGATTTACCAGTTTCGTTGCCGAGGATGAGTGGCCGCTCATCCCCGTCTTCATCCCCCGTTTCCCTGCCGCGACGTTGCCGCCTTGGTCATCAATTCGGCGGCATGGTGATCATAGACCTGCTGCATGGTCTGCGGCGGAATCCCGACGCATCCGCCGACCTGCCACATGTCCAACCCGTCGCGCAGCAACCACGTCGCGCAAGTGTGGCACAGGGTGTGCGAGTGTATACCGGAGAGACCGGCCGCGACCGCCGCCGACTTGAACGACGCCTTCAGAGCGGTGATCGACTTCCGGGAAACCCAGCGCGGTTCAACCATTCCAAGGAAAATCAGGGTGTGGGGACCCAGGTGGCGCGATCCCCAATCCACTCTGTCCAGAAATTTTCTGTCTCTGATGAGTTTGATTGTGGCCCTCTCCCAGGCTGCCTCAGTATACTTTTCCCCATGACACCGTCGTGCATCAAAGGCACTGGCCAAGGGTGGAGAACAAACATGGCCGCATTCAACGAGGCGTTTTATCTGGCGATGTACCCGGACGTGGCTGCGGCTGTCCGATCCGGCCAGTACCTCAGCGGCTTCGCCCATTACCGGGCTGCCGGTGCGGCGGAAGGCCGCTGGGGCAGCGATACCCTCAGCTACAACGAAGTGAGCTATCTGGCCGCCAACCCGGACGTTGCGGCAGCGGTGCGCACCGGGCTCTACGCGATCGGCTATGACCACTACATCGCCTACGGTCAGGCCGAGGGCCGACTCGCGTCACCCTATGGCAGTTTCGACGCGAACTATTACAAGGCCGAGAACCCGGACGTGGCCGCGACCACGACCACACCAGCCGGGCTCGCGCAGCATTACCTGAACTTCGGGAACCTCGAACACCGCTCGCCTTCGGCTTCCGCGTTCAGCGAGAGCGGCTATCTCGCCAAGAACCCTGACGTGGCTGCCGCCTTCTTTGCCGGCACGCTGCCGTCCGTTCAAACGCATTACAACACTTGGGGCCGGGCGGAAGGGCGCAAAGCCAGCGGTGACGCCTTCGATGAACTCGGGTATCTCCAGCGCAACCCCGACGTGGCGCAAGCGGTGGCCGCCGGGCAGATCAGTTCCGGCGAGGAGCACTTCGCGCTGTCGGGCATGGCGGAGGGGCGGGTGGCAACCTACATCGGGCGCACCATCAACGGAGGGGCGTCGTTCAGCTTTGCGCTTTACGGCGCGGCCGGAAATGACACGCTGCTCGGCGGCGGCGGCAACGACACTCTGTGGGGCGGGAGCGGCAACGACACGTTGGCCGGCGGTGAAGGGATTGATTATATCGGCGGCGGCGCCGGCAACGACCTGATCAACGGCAATTCCGGCGATGACGTCATCAAGGGTGGGGCCGGTGCGGATTGGCTGGTGGGCGCCCTGGGGGCAGACACCTTCGTTTACTCAGCGACCGATGAGCTCGGCGACAGCATTTCCGATTTCCAAAGTGGCCTCGATAAGATCGATCTTACAGGGATATTCAGTGCGTATGATGTGGTTCTGCAAGACGGCACGTCACTGACCGGCGTCCCCGCTCCAACAAATGGCAAACCTTCCCACGGCCCTTTCCTCAGAATGACCGTCAATTACAGTGTCGTCAATGGAATGGACCGAGCTGAATTGGTGTTTACTTCCATATCTGCCACGCCATCTTCTCCGATCGGTACTATCACACTGGATCGCGTCACTTCGCTCCAGGCATCCGACTTCATCTACCGTTGACCACCATTGACGCATCCTAAGCCCGCGCCATCCGGCCGCGGGCTTTTTCACGTCCAAGGGAGGGGCAACCTCCATGACCGTTGCCATCCTATTCATCACCGCGCTGTTGCCGCCGGTCTCCAGCCTGATCGACCATATCCCTGCTCCCGATGAAGCCCAAGGCCCTGGCCGATGCGAACGCAATGGACGCAGCGCCAGTTCTGGGCCTGGGCGAGGGCATGCCGACGGGCCGTCTTGCGGAACAGACGGTCGGATGGCCGGGACGGCATGCATGGGGGACACTCCGTGATGACGGGATCATGGACGATGCCAGGCGGCGGCGCTGTGATCTTGGCGGTGGGCCGCCCCCCTCAATTCACCAGCGGCGCCTTCTGCACACCCAGCAGGAAGTCACCGCCCTCGTCGTAGCCGGCGGCCTTGATGACGCCGTATTGCGGGGTCTGCGGCGCCTCACGGGACACGTCCTCACGCACCTGCTGGTACAGGCCGAAGCCGCCGCTGTCCTTGGGCAGGGCGCGCACCCGGTTGACCAGCGCCGCCGCGAAGGGGGAGTTCACCTCGCCGTCGGCCACCGGCTCGTCGCCGCCCGACGACAGGGCCATCACCGAGCGGCGCTGGCGCAGTTCCTCGCCGCTGCCGAGATCGGCGGCGTCGATCTTCTGCTCCTTGGTGAAGGCGCCGGAGTAGCAGCTGTCCGACACCACCATCACATGCTTGGCCGGCATGCGGCTGAGGAAGCGGCCGATGTCGTTGTTGGACACCCAGTTCTTCGCGCTGTCGGTGTCGGCATCGGCCGGCAGCCAATAGCCGGCCCCGGTCTCCGACAGCTCGTAGCCGTGGCCGGCGTAATAGACCATGACTTGGTCCTGCTCGCCCACCTCGCGGCCCAGCTTGCGCAGGGCGTCGCCGATCTGCGCCTTGGTCGGGTTGCGTAGGACCCGCGTTTCGTAACCAAGCCGTTCGTTCAACGTTTGGCCGACCAGCGCGATGTCGGCGGCAGGCGTGGCCAGCGTCGGGATGGCGTTGTTGCGGTAGCTGTCCACCGCAATCATCAGCGCGATCTTCTTGCCCCCCTGCCCCGCCGCCGGGTCCGGCGCCGCCATCGCCGTGGAGTCGAGTTGGATGACCTGTTCGGTCGTGTCGCCCTTCTCGTCGGTCATGGTCAGGGTGGCTTCGGTCCTGCCGGGCTCGACCGGGATGCTGGTGCGGAACTGGCCCTGCTCGTCGATGAAGACCCAGCGGCCGTTGACCCGCGCCTCCGCCACGTTGGCGCTGTCGGCGACGATGCCGCGCAGGGTCATGGTGCCGCCGCGCGTGCGCCCTCCTCCCGCCTGCCGCAGGGTGGGCGCCGTCAAGGACAGCGGGCGGCTGAACATGTCGGACATCGACGGATCGGCCACCAATTGCCGCAGGGCACCGCCCAGGGTCTGGGTGCGCTGTTCGCGCTGCACCCGCTGCGCCATGGCGAGGTAGGCCATCGCCATGGCAGGCGGGACGTTGGCCTGGGACACCAGCGTCCGCACCTCGGCGTAGCTGTTCGGGGCGCCCGACGCGAAGTTGTTCCGCAGGATTGCGCCGACACCGGCGGCGACGGGGTCGGCGCTCTGCGTCAGCCCACCGATCAGGGTGGCGACAGGAACGCTCTGCAGGACGGCGCGCTGTTCGATGGGCGTCAACCCGCTGCTCGCCACGGCGGCGACCGCCTGGGCCATGCTGTCGCCCGACGCCGCCTGCACCAGGGTCGCCGCCGCCGCCTGGACTTGCGGCGCGGCGAACACCTGTGGACCGGGCTGGCTCAGCGTCGCCCCGGTGGAATAGGCGGCGGCCGCCGTCGGAGAGAAGGTCATGGTGCGGCCGGAGGCAAGCGTCACCGTCACCGGGCCGGCCGGCGGCGCGTTGGGCGTGCCGCCGCCGTCCGGCGCGGGCTGGTTGGGCGTTCCCTGCTGAAGATTGGACAGGAAGGTGACGGGAGAACTGCCGGTCGTCGTGGGGCTGCCCGACGGACCATTCGGTGGTGGAGGCGGTGTCGTGACGGGGGCGTTGGCAATGTTCGCCACCGTCTGCAACGTGTTCGAGACGCGTGCATCCGCCGTGCTCACCGCCGGCGAAACCGGGGCTGTCGGCGTGGTGGGCACGGTGCGCGTGGTGGATGGCCCGGTTTCGGGAGTGGCCGTTACCGGAGGGGGGGGCGTGGTGGGCGTCCCGGGGCCGGGAGCCGTCGTCACCGGCGGGGTCGGCGTTTCCGGCGTGGTGGGTGCCGTCGGCGTGGTGGGTGTCTCGGTGTCCGGATCCGTTGTCACCGGCGGGGTGACGGGTGGCGAAACCGGCGGTGAAACGGGCGGCGACACCGGGGCAACGGGCGGGGACGTCGGAGCCGATTGCGCCGCCGCGACAATGAACAGGTTCCCGCTTTCCGTCACGGCGCTCGGCCCGTAGGACGCGTAGCTCCTGCCATACACCGTGTCGCCGGTCAGGCCGCCGGCCACCAGGGTGCCCGCGTCGGCGGCGTAGACCAGCCAGCGTCCGGCGTCGACCGTCAGGGCCGACGCGCCCGCGTTGTTGATGAAGCGGCCGTTGGCGGCGAGCACGATGCTGCCGCTGCCGCCCGCCGCGACGCTGGCCCCGCTGTTCAGGGTCAGATTTCCGGCGGTGCGGATCGTCACGTTGCCGGGATCGGCGTCGATGGCCTGGGTCAGGGTGAGACCGTTGCCGCTGTTGGACAGGTTCAGGCTGCCGCCCCGCCGGATGTGCCCCAGCGATGCGATGGTGTTGTCCACGCCCGAGCGGTCCAGTTCGATGTCGCCGCCGGCCGAGAGCGACAGCAGTCCGACGTTCCCCAGCGCCGCCGTCTGGAGGATGCGGCCGGTGGTGGACAGGGAAAGGGTGCCGCCGCCGACCCGCAACCCCGCGCTGGCTCCGGCCGTCCCGATCTCAAGCTCCCCCAGATTGTTGAGAGTGACGGAACCGGTGTCGCCGGCCAGCACCTGAACGCTGTTGGACGAATCCGACAGGTTGTGGGAGCCGGTCCCCAGCAGTTCCAACCGCGCGGCGCTGATGGGGGCGTATTGCGTGACCATCCCGCCGCTGTTCAGCGTGACGCCGGTGGAAAGCGCGGTCAGGGAGCCCTGGAGGGCGATGCCGACGTTCTGGCCGTTCGCGTTCGGGGTCCTCAGCGTCAGGTTCGTGGTGAGCCACCACGGCCCGCCGACCGTGATCAGACCGCTGCCGTTGGCCCGCCCGATGGTCAGGGAAGCGAGGTTGAGACCGAAGGTGGCGAGTTCGTCGTCGGACAGATCCAGCGTGCCGGAACCGCCGGCAAGACCGATGCTGGTGGATGCCGTCCTGGGCTGAACCACCAAGGGGCCGCTGCCGTCGATCGTTGGCGAGCCGTTGTCGCCCAGTTCCATCGTGTCGGCGGTCAGCGTGATGGCCGAAGCGCTGGACGTGCTGGCGGTACTGCCGATCCTGACGTTGTTGACCAGCCGGATTCCGGTCGACCTGCTGCCGTTCCCCGTGGTGCCCTCCAGGCTGATCGATCCGGATGTGGAGTGGACCGCCAGCTCCGACGCGCTGCTGGCGTCGAGTTCCAAACCACCGACCGTATCGTACGAGGCCGACTGGCCGCCCTGCCCCTTCAGCGCGATCCCGCCGGTCTCGGTGGTGATGGCGACCTGACCACGGGCGACCATCCCCTGCGCCTTAGCGGTCGTGGCGCCGCTGGCGTTGCCGTCGATCAGGATGGCGTTGGACGCGGAGGAGGTGGAATGGATCGTCACCGGTCCGCTGCTGCCGTCGAGCAGGACGCCGGTGCTCCAGCAGGCGCCGGTGCAATTGGCATGGGTGGCGGTGGAGGTTGCGGTGCCACGGATCGTGACGGTGCCGGTGCCGGAGTCGATGCCCGTTCCCGAGCCGGTGATGACCACGCCATAACCCCGTATGACGTCTTCGCCGTTCTCGCCGGTGATCGTGATGGCGCCGCCGCCCGACGACAACTGACTGCCGTCCGCGATGGTCACGCCGTTCGGATAGTTGTCGCTCCATCCCTTGGCGGCGCCCGTCGTCGGGTCGGTCCCCCCGCCAAGCGTGATGGCACCGCCGGAGGTCGTGATGCTGCTCGCGGCATCGAGCTTGATGAGTCCTCCGGAAAGGGAACGGTTGGCGTTGAGCACCGCCGCGCCGCCGTTCGTCGATACGGCGCTTGCCGACAGCCACACGTCCCCATCGGATCTCAGGATGACGCCTTGGGAGCCGGACACCGTGGCGTTGTCCATCGTGACGCCGTCCCGAGCCTCCGCGACAACGGACTGGCCGGCGCTGATTCCGGCGCTGGCGGTCAGTTCCAGCGCCTCCTGAGCGGTGATTTCGACCATCTGTCCGGCGGTGATCCGGCCCTTGTCGGGGTTGCCGCCGCCGTCCAGGCGCACGGAACCGTTCCCGTCGACCAGCACCGACCCGTTTGTGCTCCTCACGATCCCTTCGGTCAGCAGAAGGTCGTTGTCCTGGGCGGTGAGCGTGACCGTACCATGCCCGTTGATGGTGCCGCCGATCTGCATGGCGTCGTTGCCGATGCTGGTTTCGCCGCTGCCGCCATCGCCCGTCACCGTGATCGTGCTGCCGAGCGACTTGAGAGACGAACCGTTGCCGAGCAGGAAGCCGACGTTGTCGCCGTCGTCCCGGCCGCTGCCACCGATGCCGGTGACGGTGAGAGCGCCGAGGTTGCTTTCCACCCCGGCGACGTTGCTCAGCTTGACGCCGTGGTTGAAGCCTCCGTAACCCTCGCCTCCTTGACCATGGATCTGGATGGCGCCGCCGCCGGTCGATTTCACCAACCCTCCGGATAGCGAAACGCCGAGGTTCTCGCCGCCGCTGGACCTGTCCTCCAGACCATTGCCGCCGGTGCCGGTGATGGCGAGGGCGCCACCCTCCCCCGTCACGGTGCTGTCGAAAAAGGCGACGCCGTGGTTCTGGCCGCCCGGCCCCCGGCCGCCGGTGCCGGTGACCTCGATGACGCCGATCGTGTCGAGCTGGCTGCCCGACAGCTCGACGCCGAAATTCTGGCCGCCGCCGACGCTGTCGTTCGATCCGCCGATGCCCGTCAGGCTGATGAGACCGCCGCCCGCCTGCAGATGGCTGTCGGTCAGCAGAACGCCTTTGTGCCCGGCGCTGGAGCTGGTGCCGCCCTTACCGCGAATCCGGATGTCGCCGCCACCGGTGTCGACGTTGACCGACTGGAATTCGACGCCCGACTTGTTGACGCCGCCCGCCGGTCCTCGCGCCGGGATGGTCGTGGGATCCGTGCCGCCGCCGATCAGCAGATTGCCGCCGTTGGTAAGGATGCTGAGCGTGGAGCCGCCACCCACATTGACCAGGACGGCGCCGCCGCTGCTGGTGGGGCTTGTGGCCGAGGTGTTGGCGCTGTCGGCGTTCAGCGTCAGGTTCAGCGGGGCGTTGCCCGCGGTGATCCCGGCGTTGACGATGATGTTGCGGTGGGCCTTGAGGGTTAGGGAGGCCGCGCGGAACTCGTTGTAGGCGATGGGCGCGCTCACCGTGATGTCGCCGTAGCCGCCACCGACGCTTCCCGTCTGGATGGTGACGTCGGTGCCTGCCAGCGCGCTGGTGATGGCACTGGCCTGGATGGTGGCGTCGCCGGTCGGTTCGTAGGGGTTGGTCGCCGGCAACGTGGTCAGGCCGCCGCTGGCGACGATGGTTATGTCGGTGGGGTCGAGCAGCCAGGAGCCGGCCTTGCCGCCGCCCGCGCTGCCCGCATCGACCCGTCCGCCGACCTGGAGCGTCAACTTGCCCGAGGTCTCCACGAAGCCGCCGTCGCCGCCGGCCGCGCCGCCCTTCGCCGAGACCGCGCCGTCGAAGCGGGCGCGGTCCTCGGCCCACACCACGACCTTGCCACCCTGTCCCGCCACCGTCGCGTCGGCCGCGATGACGGCGCCGGCCTCGACCACCGTCACGGCGGACGGCGGCACCGGCTTGCGGGCCGGGCGGATGTTGTAGCCGGCCAACGTCGCCGCCGTCGCCCGCCCGCCCTGCACGTCGCCGCCGATCAGCGCCTCGCCGCCCCCGGCATGGCCGGAGACGTTGACGCGCGCCGTCGCGGTCAGCGCGGTGCGGTCGCCGGACGCCACGACGGTGCCGCCCTTCTGCCCGGCGCCGGATCCCGAGGCGTCCAGGGCGCCCGCGACCTCCACGTCGCCGCCGTCGCCCAGCAGGATGATCTCGCCGTCCTTCTGCTCCACCGTCCGGGCCTGGACGGTGCCGGTCATGTTGACCACGCGGTCCACCAGCCCCTTGGCGGCGGTGGCGGTCATCCGCACCCGGCCGCCGTCGGCGAAGATTTTTCCCTCGTTCTTCACCAGCGCGTCGACCGGCTTGCCGTTGGACGCGACGGGACGGGCGTCGGTCTTGGCGTCCATCGCGATGTTGATCTTCTGGTCGCCAAACAGATCGACGACGAAGCGACGGCCCGACGCCAGCGTCACCTCGCCCAGCCGCGCCTCGATGGTGCCGCGGTTGATGACGCCGGGGGCGACGAAGGCCGCCAGTCCGGCCTGGGCCACCGTGATGGCGCCGGCGTTCTCCACCGTCGCGGTGGAACCGGCGGCGCCCTCGAACACGTGGTTGCCGGCGAGGAAATCCTCGTTGCGGATGTTGTGGGTGGTGGCGATCAGGCCGCCGACGTCGACCTTGGCGTTGGGGCCGAAGACGATGCCGTTGGGGTTGACCAGCCACACCTGCCCGTTGGCCGACAGCTGCCCCAGGATGTCCGACCGCTCCGTTCCGACCACCCGGTTCAGGGCGATGGCATTGACGTCGGGCTGCTGGAACCGCGTGTGCTCGGCCTCGCCGACGCCAAAGCGCTGCCAGTCGATGATGGCCTTGGAAGTCGTCTGGACGATATCGAGTTGGCCGGGGCCGCCGGGAACGATCGCCGCCTGCCCGGCGACCACCGTTCCGCCCGCGGGGTTGGCGAGCGCGACGGAGGGGGAGAACGCCGCCGCCAGCACGGCCATCCCGGCCGCGCCGGCCAGCGCGGTGGTGGAGCGCAGGCGCCGGGCCGGCCCCGATCCGGTCGCACCGATGGCTTCGGAGCGACGATGATTTTCCATCGAAACGGACGGCGCGCCGCGATCCAAGAACCCTCGAAGCATACGAAATCCAACCCCGTGCCAATCCATCGAGTCGCCAACCGGACGCCTTGTCTTCGCGCGTCCAGTCCCTGTGACGGCTCCGTTGAGGCGAATGGCCTTGGAACCTTATCTTTCGGATAGGATACTGTGCTTGTGATAAGCTCACCACTGAAAATTCATGACGCTTCCAGGATTGCCACAGGCGATAACACCGAAAACACAAGGGTTTTGCTGTCTTTCCGGACGGCGTGACTCAAGCGGTCCTGTGTCGATGGTCGCCGGAGGCGTTACCGGTAACGGATTTGGAGCCGGTGCAGTCGCCGTCAATAGCGTTACCGGTAACGCCTGGAGCGCGGTACAGACTTTTGGGCTTTCGAGCCACCCGACGATCCGCTACAAGAGCATCCTCATGCCGATCCAGGGGAAATCGATGGCCAATCCGAACGCTGTCGCCGCGGCCAGGAATCCGAAGCAACGCCCGGTCAAGACGGTAAAGAAGCGTGTCGACGCCATCGCGACCGTTGCGCGTTGGGTGGTTTACAGCGCGCCGAAGGGCGGGACCGGCAAGACGACCAGTTGCAAGAACACGGCGGTCGCGGCGGCCACCGACGGCATGCGCGTCGCGACCCTGGACTTCGACCCGCAACGCACGCTGGGCCAGTGGCACGAGCTGCGCCGCCCGCACGACGTCGCCCGCATCGACCATTACGAAGGGACGCTGGACGCGGTCGAGGACGCCCTGGCGCAAATCGATCCCGCCGCCTACGACGTGGTCTTCGTCGATACCCCGCCCTCGGTGGAGCTGTTCCCGGAGGCGACCAAGATCCTGCTGCGCCGCGCCGATCTGGTGCTGGTGCCGACCGGCGTCGGCCGCTTCGACAAGATGAGCGTCATCCCCTGGATGGAGTTCCTGCGCGACTACGGCCGCCCGTCCGCCTTCCTGCTGAACCGGGTCAAGCGCCGCTCGGTCAGCCTGCGCGAGGCGAAGCTGGAGTTGGGCCGGGTCGGGCGACTGGTGCCGCACGAGGTGCCCGACATCGAGGACATGCACCGGGTGGACGACATCGGCTGTTCCATTGTCGATGTCGGCGCGGTGAACGGCGCGGACGAATGCCTGGGCGCCTGGTATTTCGTTCGCCACGAACTGGGGTTGTGAGAGCGATGGCGAACGTCAAATCCTTCATGAAGAAGGCGGCGGAGCAGGGCAGGGGGGCTCCCGCTCCGACCCCGGCCGTCCCGGTCACGGCGATGAAGCCGGCGTCGTCGCTGCCGGCCTCCAAGGCTGACCGCCGGGCGTCCGACATCAGCGACGCCATCGTGACCTGCCGGACCCGGCAGGAGTTCACGCAGGAGATTCGCTACCACTGGAACCGCAGCCGGAAGGAATTCCTGTCCATCGGCCGCTACCTGAACCGCGCCAAGGACACCCTTCCCCATGGCGAGTTCGAGGCGATGATCGCCAGCGACATGCCGTTCTCGGTGGAGACCGCCTTCCGCTTCCGCGCGGTCGCCGACGCCATCGACACCGGGCGGCTGACGATGGACGTGCTGCCGGGGGCCGAAAGCGTCGCCTACCAGATCGTGACGATGACCCCGGAGGAGCTGGAGCAGGCCAAGGCGGTCGGGCTGATCCGTCCGGACGTCACCCGCCGTCAGTTGATCGCCTTCAAGCGGTCGCTTCGCCCGGCCAAGGCTGGGGCCCCGGCCGACGCCCGCAAGGAGCTGTTGCGGGACTACGCCCGTCAGAAGGCGCGGCTCGCCGAACTCCGCGCCATCCTGATGCGCGACCACGGCATCGATCCGGAAAAACCCATGAACGGCATCACCATCGACGTCGAGGCGGAGGACGTCGGCCCCGGCGTTTGACCTCTCATCGTCCGGAGTGCGAGGGGTAGTCCGCTCCCGCCCGCTGCCGCCCTGTACCGGACGAGCCACCGCCCAGCAGATCGACCAGCGCCCCGAAATCCCGCTGGAAGCTGCTGGCGAAATCGCCGCTGCCCCGGTTGCGTGTCGCGTGAACCGGCGTGGTGCGCGAGGCGTGCGGCCCACCGGACATCCGCCGCGCCGACGCCGACGACACCAGCCTGGGCTTGGGCTTGCGCGGCGGCGTCACCAGGGCGGCGGGGGAGGGCGGCGGTTCGGGAAGGCTGGCGGTCTCCCCCAGGGCCGGCGGCTCGCCGGGCCTGCTGTTGCGGGAAAAGGCGTCGTCGCACAGCCCATGGCCGGCCGCCCGCTCCATCCGGTCGCCGTCGAGCAGCCAGCAATCGACGGCGGCGGCCCGCGCCGGACCGCTCAAGGAACCGGCCGCCAGCCCCGCCACCATCGCCGCCCAGATCCAGCCTTGCCACGGCATGCCCGTTCCCTGTCCGTCGTTCGGTCCCAATCTCCAGACATACAACGTTGCGCGCGTTCCTTTCGTCCGCGCGAAATGGGATCGCGGCCGCGACGTGGCGGTACCCCGGCGGGGGAGGGGGCCGGGGGCGGTCCATGTGCCGCACTTGTCTTGCCGCCGGCTTGATGGGACAGTTCCGCCCCTCTTCTCACGACCGGAGCCGACGCGACACCGACGATGGCCGACTTCAACTGGAACGATCTGCGCTATTTCCTGGCGGTGGCGCGCGCCGGCACCCTGACCACCGCCGCCCAGCGGCTGCGCGCCGACCACACCACGGTCAGCCGCCGCGTCACCGCGCTGGAAGAGGCGCTACGCGTCACCCTGTTCGAACGGCGGCCCAGCGGCTTCACCCTGACCGCCCAGGGGGAGCGGCTGAAGCAGACGGCGGAGTCGATGGAAAGCGCCGCCTTCCTGGCGCAGAGCGTGGTGGCGGACGGGGATTCGTCGCTGTCGGGCGCGGTGCGGATCGGGGCGCCGGACGGGTTCGGCAGCTGCTTCCTGGCGCCGCGCGTCAGCGGCCTTTGCGACCGGCACCCGGACCTGGAAATACAGCTCGTCGCCACCCCGCGCGTCTTCAGCTTGTCCAAGCGGGAGGCCGACATCGCCATCAGCCTGTCCTGCCCGCAGGAGGGACGGCTCTACGCCCGCAAGCTGACGGATTACCGGCTCGGCCTCTACGCGACGGTGGCCTATCTCGACGCCCACCCGCCCATCGGCAGCCGCGAGGCTCTGGCCGGTCACGACTTCATCGGCTACATCGACGACCTGATCTTCGCGCCCGAGCTGGACTACGTCGAGGCCATCGGGCAGATCGCGCCGCGCATCAAGAGCAGCAGCCTCGTCGCCCAGAGGGAGGCAACGCTGGCGGGAGCGGGGCTGTGCATGCTGCCGGCCTTCATCGCCGGTTCGGAACCGACGCTGGTACCGGTGTTGGCGGATCAGGTGGCGATCACCCGGTCCTTCTGGCTGATCGTCCACGAGGACATGCGGTCTCTGGCGCGCATCGCCGTGGCCGCCGACTTCATCGCGGAGGCCGTGCGGCGGGAACAGGGGCTGTTCCTGCCGGCGTGAGGACGGGCGGGGGAGGGGGGCTTCACCACTCCCCCGCCTTCGCCTTCAGGCGGTGTCGCCGCGCAGCATGTGGATGATGCCGGAGAAATCGACTCCGCCGTCGCCCGCCGCCGCCATCATGGCGTAGAGCTGCGTCGCGGCGGCACCCAGCGGCGTCGGCGCCCCGGCGCTCTGCGAGGCTTCCTGCGCCAGCTTCAGGTCCTTCAGCATCAGGGCGGCGGCGAAGCCCGGCTGGTAGTCGCGGTTGGCCGGGCTGGTCGGTACCGGGCCGGGGACCGGGCAATAGCTGGTCAGCGACCAGCACTGGCCCGACGCGGTGGAGGCGACGTCATAGAGCGACTGGTGCGACAGCCCCAGCTTCTCGGCCAGCACGAAGGCCTCGCAGACGCCGATCATCGAGATGCCGAGGATCATGTTGTTGCAGATCTTGGCCGCTTGCCCCGCCCCGGCGGCGCCGCACAGCACGATCTTCTTGCCCATCGCCTCCAGCACCGGACGGGCGCGCTCGAACGCCTCGGCCTCGCCGCCGACCATGAAGGTCAGGGTCCCGGCCGCCGCCCCGCCGACGCCGCCCGACACCGGCGCGTCGACCGAGGCCGCCCCGCGCGCCGCCGCCAGCGCGTGCGCCTTGCGGGCGGAGTCCACGTCGATGGTCGAGCTGTCGATCAGCAGGGTGCCGGGCTTCACCGCCGCGACGATGCCCTCGGGGCCGTCGTAGACGCCCAGAACGTGCTTGCCGCTGGGCAGCATGGTGACGACGATCTCGGCCTCGCGCGCCACGTCGGACGGCGAGGCGCCGATGACGACACCGGCCGCCCGGGCGGCGTCGATGGCCGCCGGCACCGGATCGAAGCCGCACACGCTGTGCCCCGCCTTGACCAGATTGGCGGCCATCGGACCGCCCATGTTGCCCAACCCGATGAACCCGATGACGGCCATGTTCGTTTCTCCCTCGGTGCTTTGTTTTGTTGCGTGTGCTGGTGGGCGGCGGTCATGCCATCCGGGCGATCTCGCTGCGCGAGACGATCAGGCGCATGACCTCGTTGGTCCCCTCCAGGATCTGGTGGACGCGCAGGTCGCGGACGATCTTTTCCACCCCGTAGTCGGACAGGTAGCCATAGCCGCCGAACAGTTGCAGGGCGTTGTTCGCCACCTCGAACCCGGTGTCGGTGGCGAAGCGCTTGGCCATCGCGCAGAGCCGGGTGGCGTCCGGATGCTTGGCGTCGAGCGCCGCCGCCGCGCGGTGGACGAAGGTGCGCGCCGCCTCCAACTCGGTCGCCATGTCGGCGATGCGGAACTGGAGCGCCTGGAAGCGGTCGAGCGTCTGGCCGAAGGCCTTGCGCTCGCCCATGTACTTCAAGGCCGCGTCGAGCGCCGCCTGGGCGCCGCCGATGGAGCAGGCGGCGATGTTGATGCGCCCGCCGTCCAGCCCCTTCATGGCGAACTTGAAGCCCATGCCCTCTTCGCCCAGCAGGGCGGAGGCGGGGATGCGGGCGTCCTCCAGGATGACGGCGCGGGTCGGCTGGGCGTTCCAGCCCATCTTGTGCTCGTTGGCGCCGAAGGACAGGCCCGGTGTGTCGCTCGGCACCAGGAAGGCGCTGATGCCCTTGGGGCCGTCCTCGCCGGTGCGCGCCATGACGAAGTAGAGATCGGAGCTGCCCGCCCCGGAGATGAACTGCTTGGCGCCGTTCAGCACGTAATGGTCGCCGTCGCGCACCGCCCGCGTGCGCAGCGCCGCCGCGTCGGAGCCGGCGTTGGCCTCGGTCAGGCAGTAGCTGGCGCGCCACTCCATCCGGCAGAGCCTTGGCAGCCAATGGGCCTTCTGCTCTGCCGTGCCGAAGGAGTCCACCATCCCGGCCACCATGTTGTGGATCGAGATGTAGGAGGCGATGGTCGGGCAGCCCTGGCTCAGCGCCTCGAAGATCACCGCCGCGTCGAAGCGCGACAGGGCCGAGCCGCCATGCTCCTCGCCCACATAAATGCCGCCCATGCCGAGTTCGCCGGCGGCGCGCAGCGTGTCGAGGGGGAAATGTTTCGTCTGGTCCCATTCGACGGCGTGCGGCGCCAGCTCGTCGCGGGCGAAGGACAACGCCATGTCGCGGATGGCGACCTGATCGTCGGTCAGTTCAAAGGACATCGGTGCTCCCCATGGTCGGGATCCGCAAGTGGACCGGGCGGGCGGGTCGCGACCCGCCCGCCCGGTCCGCTCATCGCCGGAGGTGTCCGATCAATCCATCGTCGGGATGGCGAAGCTGGCGCCTTCCTTGATGCCGGACGGCCAGCGCGAGGTCACCGTCTTGGTCTTGGTGTAGAAGCGCACCGAATCCGGCCCGTGCTGGTTCAGGTCGCCGAAGCCCGAGCGCTTCCAGCCGCCGAAGGTGTAGTAGGCGAGCGGAACCGGGATCGGCACGTTGATGCCGACCATGCCGACGTCGACCCGGCTGGCGAAGTCGCGGGCGGCGTCGCCGTCGCGGGTGAAGATGGCGACGCCGTTGCCGTATTCATGCTCGTTCGGCAGGGCCAGCGCCTCCTCGTAGGAGTCCGCGCGGACGACGGAGAGGACCGGGCCGAAGATCTCCTCCTTGTAGATGCGCATCTCCGGCTTCACGTTGTCGAACAGGCAGCCGCCCATGTAATAGCCGTTCTCGTAGCCCTGCATCTTGAAGTCCCGGCCGTCGACGGCCAGCGTGGCGCCTTCCTTGACGCCGATGTCGACGTAGGACTTTACCTTCTCCAGATGCTCGCGGGTCACCAGCGGGCCGAAATCGGCGCCGCCGTCGGTGGACGGGCCGATCTTCAAGCCTTCGACGCGGGGGATCAGGCGCTCCATCAGCGCGTCGGCGGTCTTCTTGCCGACCGGCACGACCACCGAGATCGCCATGCAGCGCTCGCCCGCCGCGCCGTAGCCGGCGCCGATCAGCGCGTCGGTCGCCTGGTCGAGGTCGGCGTCGGGCATGATCAGCGCGTGGTTCTTGGCGCCGCCGAAGCACTGCACGCGCTTGCCCTTGGCGTTGCCGCGCGTGTAGATGTACTCGGCGATCGGGGTCGAGCCGACGAAGCCGATGGCCTTGATGTCGGGATCGTCGAGGATGGCGTCCACCGCCACCTTGTCGCCGTGGACGACGTTGAGGACGCCCGGCGGCAGCCCGGCTTCCAGCATCAGCTCGGCCAGCTTGACGGGGACCGACGGGGTGCGCTCCGACGGCTTGAGGATGAAGGCGTTGCCGCAGGCGATGGCCGGGGCGAACTTCCACATCGGGATCATGGCCGGGAAGTTGAACGGCGTGATGCCGGCGACGACGCCCAGCGGCTGGCGCATCGAGTAGATGTCGATGCCGGGGCCGGCGCTCTCGGTGAACTCGCCCTTCAGCAGATGCGGGATGCCGCAGGCGAACTCCACCACCTCCAGGCCGCGCTGGATGTCGCCCTTGGCGTCGACGATGGTCTTGCCATGCTCCAGCGACAGCAGCAGCGCCAGTTCGTTGTAATCGCGCTGGACTAGATCGAGGAAGCGCATCAGCACGCGGGCGCGCTTCTGCGGGTTCTGGGCGGCCCAGCCGCGCTGCGCGGCCTTGGCGTTCTCCACGGCGGCGCGCATGTCCTCGACGCTGGCGAGCGGCACCTTGGCGCGGACTTCGCCGGTCATGGGGGAGTAGACGTCGGCGAAACGGCCCGACGTGCCGGACACCAGCTTGCCGCCGATCAGATGATGAAGTTCGGTCGTCATATCGTTTTCCTCCCGGATGATGTTGGCTTTCCATGTGCGCCAGTGGGAGCCCGGGAGCGATGGGAAACTTTGCGCAACGGTTGTGCAGGAATGCGCTTTTCGGTCGTGTGAGACGATGTGGTGGACGGCCCTTTCACCGGGAAACGGTGTCAAGCTGAGGTCGTTGAGGAAACCACCTTTACAAGAGCGGCTGATGAGCACGCTTGTGACGGTCGGTCTGGAGCCGGCAAGGATTGTCTTCCAGATTCATGGCATCACAGCCGAGGGAAAAGGTTCTGATTTTCCGGGAACTGCGTCGTGGCGTGGCGCTGAAGTTCTTCCAGGGTGTTCCGTCGTGCTTGGTCGGAATCGAGGCTTGCGGCACGGCGCAGCATTGGGCCAGGGAGATTACGGCCTTGGGGCATACGTCAAACCTTATGTGGAGCGGGGCAGGACCGGTGCAACGGATGCCGGGCATCGCTCCCGCCATCGGAAGCCATCAAGCGGCCTGCCAGTATCTTGGGCTCTGACCTGTTCATAAACCCGCCGCCAAGGCCCCTCCGCGTGGGCAACTGGTCGATCGCCGCTCCCAACGCCAAGCATGGTGCCGTTTGGTGAAGGAAGCGACGGTTCACCTGGAGATGCTGACGAAGCAGGGCTTGCCCACCAGGAGTGGCTCACGTGCCCCACACCGAAGGGTCGACGCCGGCCAGTCGGTTGAGGTCGTGTTCCGCGCCCAGGATGCGGGCTCCTGCGCCGGCACCTCTCGGAGCCACATGGAATTTATATGGGCGGTTGAGCAAGTCTCTCGACAGTGTTCACTGTGGAGATCCCGTCGTGCAGACAGCCTTGCCCTTCCGGTCCATCCCATCCGTCGCCGCCACCGGGCCGCTTGGCGCCCGTGAGTTTGTCGACCGCTTGGTCCGGCAATCCCAGGCGCGGCCGACCGACCGGATTCTGATCGTCGGCGGTGGCCGGTGCGGCTTGCTTCTGGAGCTCTACCGGCGCGGCTTCACCCAGGTGTGCCATGAAACCGGGGAGCGGCTGCCCGTCCACGAGGCGTTCGACATCGTGTGGCTTCTGCGCGTGGAGTCGGCGCCCGCCCTGGCGCGGGTCCTGACCGGGCTGGGCCGGATCCTCCGGCCGGATGGAACAATCGTCGCCTGGACGACGTCGCCGTCGACGACGGGGGGAGAGTGCCTGTGCGCCCAGAATCTCAGGCAGTGCTTTGCCGCCAGCGGCTTGGTCCCGCTCGTTCAGGCCTCCGATGGCGAAACAGGATGCCTGCTCACCGCCCACCGTCCGCCGGCCGGTGCCGTGTCCTGGCCGGCCACGGCGTGACGGGACATCGATCATGGAAAGCCCAGTGCGAATCGACGTCCGCCGGCTGACGGGCTATCTGACCGCGCTTCCCACACCATTCGCCGAGGCCGGAGCCCACATCGACGAAGCCGCTTTCTCGTTCCTCTGCGACTGGCAGGTGAGACAGGGGGTGGCCGGCCTCGTCGTGGCCGGCACGACCGGCGAGGCCCCGACCCTGTCGGCGGGCGAGCAGGATCGTCTGCTGCGCCTTGCGGTGGAGGCGGCGGCCGGACGGGTGCCGGTGGTCGCCGGCGCGGGATCGAACGTGACCGCGCACGCGGTCGAACTGGCGCGGCTGGCGCAAGGCGCCGGAGCCGCCGCCGTCCTGGCCGTCGTGCCCTACTACAACCGGCCGTCCCAGGAAGGACTCTTCCGGCATTTCCAGGCGATCGCGACTTCGGTCGACATCCCAACGATTCTCTACGACGTCCCGGCGCGGACCGGGTGCGGCTTGGCCCTTCCGACCATCGCCCGTCTGGCGGAGGTGCCCGGCGTGGCCGGCCTCAAGGACGCGAGCGGCGACATGGCGCGGCCGGCCGCGCTCCGGCGCCTGCTGGGGGAGGGCTTCCGCCTCTTCTCGGGCGATGACGCCACCGTGCTCGGCTATCTCGCCCAGGGGGGCGACGGGTGCGTTTCGGTGGTGTCGAACGTGGTTCCCGCCCTGTGCGTCCGCATGCACGCCGCCTTCCGGGCCGGCAACATCGCCGAAGCGCAGGCCACCGCGCTGGCAATCACCCCGCTGACCAACGCGTTGTTCGTCGAGAGCAACCCGGTGCCGGTGAAGCACGCCCTGAGCGTGCTGGGACGGATGTCCGGTCTGGTCCGCCTGCCGCTCTGCGAAGCAAGCCGGGAAACCCACGGCGCCGTTGTCCACGCCCTGTCGCGGCTCGGCTTCGAGACGGCATGACCCGTTTTCAAGGAGGCTGCCGTGCGCCGGAAAGACCCGATCAAGGGCTCCCGTGCCATGCGGATCGTTCCATCGAGTCCGCCGTCGCCGGTGTGGGATGCGTCGCGCGCGCTGCCCAGCCTTTGGCGCGACGCCCTCGAATCCTGGCTGGGGGCGGCGACGCCGCCGGCCGCCGCCGGGAACGGCGCGTGGCGGAAGTCCGCGACGCGCGGCGTGGACCGGGCCGCCTGACCATGCCACGCACCATCGCGACCAGCGCCGGCGTTTCCCATGCCGTTTCATCGAAGGAGCCCCGAATGTTCGGTGCGATCATCGCCGTCGAGCGCCTGCGGGACTGTCCTTGGCCGCTCGACGGGCATCGGATCGTCACGCTGGACGATTACGCCGATACCCCGCGCGCCGTTCTGGCCGACGCCCAGGATGGCGCCAGGATCGTCAACCTGTGCCGGAACGGTGGCTGTCGGCCCCGAAGCTACGAGTGCTCGCTGCTGGCCGAGGAACGTGGCCACGCCGTGCTGCCGAGCGTCGCAACGCTGGCCGGTCTGACTTGCCGGACGCTCCAGGGCTCCGCGCTCGACCGGCTGAGCCGCGAACTGGCGAGCCTGCCGGAGGAGCGTCCGCCGGGCCTGAATCCGCGCCGATCGCTCCTGGCGGCTTTCGGACGGACGGCCGATCCGCGCCTGCTGCCCCTGGCGGCCTTGGCCTTCGATCTCTTCCCCTGTCCGCTGCTGGATATCGGGATCGACGAACGGTCGCGGCGCGTGACGGGCGTCCGCGCGGTGACGGGGCGGGACACCGGCGCCGACACCGGCGCTCTATTCCGTAACGCGCTGGACGGCTGGCTTTCCACCCGGTCGACACCGTCGTTCGATGGGGCACCACGCCGCCGCGATTGGCGATTCGGTGAGGCTCCAAGTCATTCCCGTGGCTTGAGTCGGCTGGTGTGACGCCGTGATCCCTCGGCTTTTCCCGGTTCTGGCGTCCTTGCTGGCCGGAGCCTGCGCGACCGATCCCACCTCCGTCGCGACGGCGTTCGAATCGCGCCCCGAATCGCGCTCCATGACCCGCGCGACCGCCGCCATCGGCGGGGAGGTTGCCGGCCGGGTGGGAACGGGGACCCCCGACGCCACACCGTCCTTTGCGGGCGTCGCATCCTGGTACGGGCCGCGCCACCACGGCAAACCGACCGCCAGCGGCGCCGGCTACGACATGTGGGCGCTGACGGCCGCCCATCCGTCCCTGCCGATGGGCACGCGGCTGCGCGTAACCCATTCCGCGACGGGACGGTCCGTGGTGGTGACGGTCAACGACCGCGGGCCTCACACGGGCGGTCGCATCCTCGACCTGTCCTGGCGCGCGGCGCGCGATCTCGGCGTGCTGCGGTCGGGCTTGGCCATGGTGGTGGCCCAGGCGGTTCCCGACGAGACGGTGCGGGTATCGGTGCCGCCGGGCTCCCGCAAAGCGCCGGCACGGCCGCTCCATCCTCCACCCGCCGACGGGTCGCTTCTGGCCGGAGGGTATGCAACGTTCGGCAAAGCAGGACAGCCATGACCATCGCGCTTTCCTTCCCGTCCTGCGGTTGCCACCTCGAAACGCCAACCGATCCGCACATGCACGCGATCCAGTCCGGCCTTGCCGCGCTTGGGACCGCCGTCGCCGCGGTGGCCTCCCGTCTGGCGCTGGTGCCTGTTCAGGACCGCCAGGAGCCAGCGAGGGCCGTTCTGAAGGTGGAACGGCTGTGTTCCCTCTTGGAGGAGGGGCAAAGATATGGAACCCAAGGGTCCCGCCAGGAACGGGCATCGGCCTGGATACGAGGCTATTTCCGCATCCTGCTGCCCGCCATGGTGGCGCCGGCCTTTGCCGGCATCCGGATGGACGGAGCCGTCGCCAACTGCCGGCTCGGCCTGCGGGCCGGGAAGCCGGTGGCCGTGGCGTCGGTGACCGCTCCCGCTCTGGGGGTGCGGGTCAATGTCGAGGATCTCTACGGGCCTCTGCTCGCCGACCATGCCGAGCGGGTGGTGCGTGCCGCCTACGCGGCGACCGGCCTGTCGCCGCGCATCGCTTGGTCGCACGCTGGGGAGGTGCTAACAAACCTGTTCCGTCCGTTCGATGAGCTGCCGGCGTTGGCCGAAACGGTCGAAACGCATCGTCTGGTGGTGTTCGGGGTTCCCGCCAACGCCTGGTTTCCAATCAACAACCCCCTGTTCCGCAACCCATGCGCCCAAGACCAAGGAGGGCGGACGCCATGGGACGCGGGCTCAAGGCGATGAGGCTGGCCGCGCGCCGTTTTGCCGGCAACCCGGCAGCCGTCACGGCGCTGCTGATCCTGAACCGCGCCGGGTTTGTCGGAGGCCGATTTGGTTGAGTCACGCCGCGATGGCGACGTCCTCGATTTGAGCATAATAGCGCGCTTCGGC
>NZ_RZIJ01000017.1 GCF_003989665.1 Azospirillum doebereinerae
GCCGAAGCGCGCTATTATGCTCAAATCGAGGACGTCGCCATCGCGGCGTGACTCAACCAAATCGGCCTCCGACAAACTCGGGGCGGTTCAAACTACATCGGCTACTGCGCCGACCAGAACCCCAGCCGGGTGCTGGTCTACCAGCCGACCATCGACGACGCCGAGGACTTCGCCAAGGACGACGTCGCCAAGCTGCTGCTGTGGCCGGCGGTGCGCCGGCTGTTCAGCGGGAAGAAACGGGACGCCAGCAACACGATCCGCTCCAAACGCTTCCCCGGCGGCTGGATCAAGATCAAGGGAGCGAACAGCCCGAAGGAGTTCCGCCGCATCACCGCCGACAAGGTGCTGCTGGAGGAGCCCGACGGCTACCCGGCCACGGCCGGCATGGAGGGCGACCAAGCCGAGCTGGCGTTCAAGCGCTGCCTGACCTCGGACGAGCCGCTGAAGGCCGCCGGCAGCACGCCGACGGTCAAGGGCGCCAGCAAGATCGACGCGCTGTTCGAACAGGGCACCCAGGAACACCGCTACGTGCCCTGCCCGCACTGCGGCGAGATGCAGATCATCCAGTTCGGCAACGGCACCGGGCCGGGCATCCGCTGGGAGCCGAAGGAGGCGCCGACCCACGCGTGGTACGTCTGCGTCAACGGCTGCCCCATCGAGGAGGAAGGCGAGGGGGAGGTCGGCGGCAAGGCCTGGATGGACGAGCATGGCGCGTGGCGGGCGCACGCGCCGGAGAACTGGCCGCACCGCTCCTTCCACATCTGGTCCGGCTACAGCCAGTTTGCCCAGGCGTCCTGGCTGGAGCTGGCCAAGGAGTTCGTCCGGGTCCGCAAGGACCCCAACAAGCTGCGGGTCTTCGTCAATCAGGTCCTCGCCGAAACCTACGTGGTGCGCGGCGAGGCGCCGGAGTGGCGCCGGCTCTATGAGCGCCGCGAGGACTACCGCCGGATCCCGGCCGGCGGGCTGATCCTGACCGCCGGCATCGACGTGCAGAAGAACCGCGTCGAGGTCTTCGTGTGGGCCTGGGGGGCGGACTGGCAGTCCTGGCTGGTCGACCACATCGTGATTCCCGGCAACCCCTACGAGGCCGAGGTGTGGACCAAGGCGTCGGAGGCCATCCAGGGCCATTGGACGCACGAGTCCGGGGTGGAGCTGAGCCTGACCAAGGTCGGCGCCGACACCGGCTATGCCACCAAGCAGGTCGAGGCCTGGAGCCGCAAGCATCCCGGTCTGGTCATCCCGATCAAGGGCGCCAACAGCCTGGGCGCCCCGGCCTTCGCGTGGTCGAGCGTGCGCGAGTCCACGACGGACGGCAAGCGGCGCAAGCGGGGCCTGCGGCTCGGGATGGTCGGCGGCCACACCCTGACGCTGGAGCTGTACGGGCTGCTGGGCCTCGACCCGCCGACGGAGGACGAGGCGGCCGAGGGCGCGGTCCATCCCGCCGGCTACGTCCACCTGAACAAGCAGGCCAGCGAGGAGCTGTGCAAGCAGCTGGTCGGCGACCAGTGGATGGAGGAGAGCGGCAACTGGAAACAGGTCCACGCCACCGAGGCGCTGGACGGCTGGAAATACGCCCGCGCGGTGCTGATCGCGCTGGGGGCGGAACGCTGGTCCGCCAACCGCTGGGCGCAGCTCGCCGAAGCGCTCGCCGTCGTCGCTCCCTCCACCGCCGGGGAGGATGCCGGCGACACCGATACGCCGGTCCCGGTGCCCGCCAAACCCGCGCCGCCGGCCAAGAAAAGCCGATGGGAAACCGTCGTCCACCACAACGACTACACAGCGAGATAGCCCATGGCCACCACCCCCGAGCTGGAAGCGCGGTTGGAGCAGCTTCTCAAGGCCCGCGCCAACGACGCCCGACTGGTCCAGCGGGCGGACGGGTCGCGGGTCGAATACCGGACCGGCGCCGAGCTGGACACGGCGATCCAGGACCTGGAGAAGCGCCTCGCCGCCCGCAAGGGCCGGGCCGTCGGGCCGGTCTACCAGCGCACCCGCAGCGTCAAGGATCTCTGATGAGCAAGCCCATCCTTCGCGTGGCGGCCGGCGACGCCTCGGGGCGGACAGCCCGCCCGGTCACGCCGGCAACGCCGGGGCCGAGCAACCGGTCCAACGGCCTGGACGCGGCGCAGTACGGCGGCCGGCTGACCTCCTTCGTCCCGGCGGCCCAGCACATCAACGCCCTGATTTCCTCCTCGGGCCGCACCGTCACCACCCGCGCCCGCTACCTGCGGCGCAACAACGGTTATGTGAAGGCGGCGGCCGAGGCCTGGAAGGGCGACGTGATCGGCACCGGCTTCACCCCGACCGTGGGCGACGAGGCCCTGAAGGCGCTGTACAACCGCTGGACATGGCAGGCCGACGCCGAGGGCGTGCTGGACTTCGAAGGCATGCAGCGCCGGGCCGGGGACGAGGGCTTCGTCGTCGGCGAATGCTTCATCCGCCGTCGGCCGCGCTTCCCCCAGGATAGCCTGGAGGTGCCGGTCCAGCTGCAATTCCTGCCTTCGGAGCAGTGCCCGGCCCAGCACAATGGCACGGCGCCCGGCGGCAACCCGATCGTCCAGGGAATCGAGTACGACCGGACCGTCCGGGACCGGCGGGTCGCCTATTGGTTCCACCGGGGCAACCCGACCGACCCGACGCCGGGCGACCTCGACCCCACCACCTTGGTCCGGGTGCCGGCGCGCGATGTGATCCACGTCTTCGACCCGTCCGAGGCCGGGCAGCGGCGCGGTGTCTGCCAGTTCGCGGCCGGGATCGTCCCGGCGTGGCTGCTGGATGTCTATGAGGACGCCGAGCTGGACCGCAAGAAGGTGGCGGCGCTGCACGCCTTCTTCTTCTTCCGTCCCGATCTGCCCGACGCCGAGAACGAATCCATCGCCCCGCCGCCGCCAATCACCCTGCGGCCCGGTTCGACGGTGACGCTTCCCCCCGGCTGGGACGCGCGGCCCTCCACCCCGGCCGATGTCGGCGGCGCGTTCGAGGCCTTCATGTTCCGGGCGCTGCTGCGCCTGTGCGCCGCGCTCGGCGTGCCCTATCCGCTGGTCACCGGGGATTTCTCCAAGGTCAACTTCTCCAGCATCCGGGCGCAGTTCATCGCCTACCGCCGCCGGGTCGAGGCGTTCCAGCACGCGGTCATCGTCTTCCAGCTCTGCCGCACCGTCTGGCGCTGGTTCGTCGAGGCCGCCGCCCTGGCCGGGCGGCCCGAGCTCGCGCCCTACAGGACGGAGCTGTCCGCCATCCTGGACGTGCCGTGGCAGCCGCCGCGCTGGGAATGGGTCGATCCGCTGAAGGACGTGAAGGCGGAGAAGGAGGCGGTCGATGGCCTGCACAAGCCGTTGTCCGCCGTCTGGGAGGGGCTGGGCGAGGACCCGGCGGCGAACAAGGCGCGGATCGAGGCCGATCTGGCGTGGGTCAAGTCGCTCCGGGACAAGGGCTATCTGCCGCCGGACAAGGCGGCCGGCGCGGGCGCTCCGCCGCCGGCTGGCGGCAACCAGGACGGCGCCGAGGGCGGCGCGGCAACCGAGTAGGGCATCGACATGGCAAAATGGTACGAGATCAAGGCCGCCGCCGAGGGCAGCGGTCAATCCGCCCCCACGATCTTCCTCTATGACGAAATCGGCTATTGGGGCACCACGGCGAGGGATTTCGCCGACGACCTGAAGGCGCTTGGGCCGGTGACGGACCTCACCGTCCGAATCAACTGTGGCGGCGGCGAGTTCTTCGCCGGGCTGGCGATCAACAACCTGCTGCGCACCCACCCGGCCAAGGTCACCGTCAAGATTGACGCCTTCGCCGGCTCCATCGCCTCCGTCATCGCCATGGCTGGCGACGTGGTGGAGATGCCCGCCAACGCCATGATGATGATCCACAACGTCTCTTGGTGGGCGTCCGGCACGGCGGAAGACCTGCGTGAGACCGCCCTCATCATGGACCAGATGCGCAAGTCGCTGGTCGCCGCCTACCGGGCCAAGACCGGCCTGGATGAGACCAGGATCAGCGAGCTGCTGACCGATGGCGGGACCTGGATGACGGCGGCCGAGGCCAAGGATCTCGGCTTCTGCGATGTCGTCACCGGCGCGGTGGACGCGACCAACTTCGCCGCGGTGACCCCCGGCCGCTTCGCCGCGGTGCCCGCCGCGGTCGCCGGCAAGCTGAGCGCCACCCCGCCGCGCGCCCAATCCCCCACCGCCCCCAACGGAGACAGCATGAGCAAACCGCAGACCCCGACGGCGCCGACCGCCGGCACCCAGCCGCCGGCCGGCGCCGCCACCCCGGAGGCCGAGCTGCGCGCGCAGCTCGCCGCCGAGGCCGAGGCCAACGCCGGCAAGCGTTCCCCGGTCCCCGGCGAGACGCCGGAGGCGATGACCGCCCGGCTGCGCGCCGAGGCGGCCGAGATCACCGACCTGTGCGAGATCGCCGGCTGCCCGAGGAACGCGGCCGGCTACATCCGCAAGGGCCTGACGCCGCAGAGCGTCCGGGCCGAGCTGCTGAAGCGCGACGTGGCGCAGTTCGAGCGGAGTTCGGTCGCCCCGGTCACGGTCGAGCCGCCCGCCGCCAAGGCGGTCGCGATCGACGCCGCCGCCGCCTACCGCACGTTCAACAGCCCGAAGGCCTGATCCCATGGCAACGTTCACCGAAGGCATGCACGCGGGCGAGTTTCTCGTCTCGGAAGCCAATGGCCGCCTGTCGCGCGCCACCATCACCGTCGCCTCGGGCGCCGGGAAGCTCCAGGCCGGCACGGTCCTGGCGACGCTGACGGCCGGCGGCAAACACGTCCCCTACGACAACGCCGGCACCGACGGCTCGGAAACCGCCGCCGCCATCCTCTACGCCGGGGTGGACGCCACCGCCGCCGACGTGAAGGCCACCGGCATCGTCCGGCTGGCCGAGGTCGCCGCCGAGGCGCTGGTCTGGGCCGACGGCCTCGACGCCGCCGGCAAGACCGCCGGCCTCGCCGATCTGGCCGCCGCTTTCGTCATCGCCCGCTGAGGAGCCCGCCACCATGGCCGAACTGACCCTTGACGCCTTCAACGACGACGCCTTTTCCAACGCGACGATGACCGCCCAGGTCAACACCAACATCCCCTTCGTGCCCGGCTTCCTGGGATCGCTGGGCGTGTTCACCGGGGAAGGCGTCTACACCACCACCGTCGCCTTCGACGACGAGAACGGCAACCTCAGCCTGATCGAGACCAGCCCGCGCGGCGCGGCGCCGAGCCAGTCGAAGAACAGCAAGGGCACGACCCGCCACCTGTCCACGGTGCGCCTGGCGCGCGAGGCGGTCATCACCGCCGACCAGGTCTCGGGCGTGCGCGTGCTGGGCACCGCCAACCAGCTCCAGACCGCCGAGCGTCTGGTCTACAAGCGGGTGGAGGGGCCGACCGGCCTGAAGGCCCAGCTGGGCTTCACGCTGGAGCATTTCTATCTCGGCGCCATCGACGGCGTGGTCTACGACGCCGACGGAACCTCGGTGCTGTGGGACTATTTCGCCCATTACGGCCAGAGCCGGCCGGGCCTGACCACCTGGGACTTCGGCGCGTTCACCGCCGACGGCTCGGAGTTCGGCAAGGCCTGCCTCAAGCTGCGCCGGGCGCAGACCAAGGCGCTGAACGGCTTCTCGCTGGCCGGCGCCGCGCCGGTCGCGCTGTGCGGCGATGATTTCTACGACGCCGCGTGGGGCAACAAGGAGGTGACGCAGGCCCGCCAGCTGGCGGTCACCGGCAACATGCAGGCGCCGGAGATCATCGCCCAGCACGACGCCTACGACTCGTTCAAGTACGGCGGCATCACCTGGGTGAACTACCGGGGTTCGGACGACACCAAGGTGGCGGTGCCGGCCGACGAGGCGCGGCTCTTCGCCATGGGCGTGCCGGGCCTGTTCAAGACCTACTTCGCCCCGGCCGACACCTGGGATTTCGTCAACACCGAGGGGCTGCCGAGCTACATGCTCCAGCGCGAGGAGCGGCAGACCTCCAGCCTGCGGACCTTCGAGGTGCAGTCCAACCCGCTGGCCATCTGCCTGCGCCCCAAGAGCTTGCTCCGCCTGAAGAAGGCCTGATCCCCGTTCCCACGCCTGACTGCGAGAGGGCCGCCCCTGGGCGGCCCTTCGCGTTTCCGGAGGTCCCCGCATGAACGCCTTCGCCGGCATGCTCGACAGCCTGTTCGCCGACTCGAACATGGCGGTGGATGCCCTCTACACCCCGCCCGACGGCGGCCCGCCCGTGCCGTGCCGCGCGATGATCCGGCAGCCGGACGTGGACTGGCGCAGCGGAGGCAGCGCCATCGGCACCACGGCGCGGATCGCCGAGATCCGGGTGTCCGAGGTGGCGGCGATGGAGGAGGAGGGGCTTCTCGCCTTCGGCGGGCGGACGGCGAGCGTCCAGAAGGCCAGCCGGCCGGACGCCGACCGGCTGGTCTGGCGCCTGGAGCTGGGCTGATGACGGACCCCGTGCGGGAGCGGGTGCTGACCGCGTTCCAGGCCCTTCTCGAAACCGTGATGGTGGAGGCCTCCCCGCGCGCCATCACCGTCTACCGGGGGCGCCGCAAGGCGGTCCCCGACGAGAAGCTGCCGGCGCTGGTGATGCGGGGCGCCCCGGTCTCCTCCGACCAGGAAAGCGCGGCGGTGGTGCGCAACACCGAACGCATCACCGTGACGGCCTACACCAGCGACGCGACCGACGCCGGGCTGGACCGGGCATTGGTGGCGCTGTGGACGGCGCTCCAGCGCGCCATCGAGGCCGACCCGACGCTCGGCGGGCTCGTCGTCGACACCAACCTCGCCGACGCCGACCAGGACGCGGCCGACGAAGAGGGCATCGGCGGGCGGGGCGATGTCTTCGCCGTCTACAGCGTCGAGTACTGGACCAAGCCCGGCGACCCCTACGCCCTGGCGCCCTGACCACGTTTCATCACCCTGGAGAGCTTCCATGGACATTCCGGCCCATCGGGCGGCGGCGGTGGTGCCGACGCCTGCCCAGACCTTCGAGCGTCGCGACGGCGACCAGCTCGTGGCCATCACCGGGGAGACCGCTCCGGCGGACGCCTCCCTCGCCACGCCCCCGTTGGCCGACGAGACCGACGCCCATGGCGCCGAGCCGGACGGCGATCCGCTCGCCCTGTCCCCCACCGCCAAGCGCCGCCGGCTCGCCAGCGAGACGCCGATCGTCACCGCGCCGATCGTCACCGCGCCGCTGGCCGACTGAAGGAGCATCCCCCCATGGCCCTGCGTTCCCGCAACGCCGCCCTGCTGGCGAAGATCGAGACCACCGAGGGCGTCGAGGCCGTGCCCGTCGCCGGTCTCGACGCCGTGCTGGTCGAGAACCCGCAAATCAGCTTCAACCCCAACATCGTGCAGACCAACGAGGCCACGGGCAGCCTGGACGGGCGCGGCCCGATCGCCGGCGGCATGACGGTGCAGATCACCGGCGACGTGCTGCTGAAGGGCTCGGGCGCCGCCGGCACCCCGCCGGAGTGGGGCAAGCTGCTGAAGGCCTGCGCGTGGTCGGAGGTCCTCACCGCCGCCGCCGTTCCGGTCGCCCCGGAGGCCGCCACCGCCGGCACCGCCACCAGCTTGACGCTGGGAGCCGGCGCCAGCGGCACCGCCCAGGCCTATCGCGGCATGCCGCTGCTGCTGACCGGCAACCCGGCGGCCGGCGCCACCAGCTTCGTCGCCGACTACACCGCCGGGAAGCTTGCCGTCCTGGCGGACCGCTTCGCCTCGCCGTTGAGCGCCGGCACCAGCTATCAGGTGCCGGCCAACGTGCTGTACCGCCCGGCCTCGGTTTCCATCCCGTCGCTGACCCTGCACCTCTTCCTGGACGGCGTGCTCTACAAGGTGGTGGGCGCGCGCGGCAACGCCAGCGTCAAGCTCCAGAGCGGAAACATCGGCCGCATCAGCTTCACCTTCACCGGGATGTTCCTGGCCAAGGTCGATTCCCCGGTGCCGGCCGGGCTGGTCTACGACAGCACCCGTCCGCCGGTGTGGAAGGGCGGCAAGGCGCTGGTCGACCGCACCCCCTCGGCGATGGCCTCGATGTCGATCGAGTTCGGCAACCAGATGACCAACCCGGACAACCCGAACGCCGCCGAGGGCTTCGACCCCTCCATCGTCACGTCACGCAACATGACCGGGTCCTGCGACCCGCTGGAAACGCTGATCGCCACCCGCGACAGCATGGCCGCCTTCCGCGCCGGAACGCCGCAGATCCTCCACGCCTCCTACGGGACGGCGGTCGGCAACCGGATCGGCCTGACCATCCCGGCCGGCTTCTACACCAGCCTCGCGCCGGGCGACCGCAACGGGCTGATGACCAACACCCATCAGTTCGCCTGCACCGGCGAGGATGCCGGCGCCTTCCTCTGCCTGCACTGATCCCGAGACCCCGGCCGACACCGGGTCACCGATCGGCCCCGTTTGCGCAACGGGCCGCCGATGGGCGCCTCGGCGCCCGCGCGGGCGGGGATGTCGGCCCCGCCCGCACCCACTCCCTCAACCGACATGAGGCTTCCATGCTCCCCGTTTCCACCAAGGACGTGATCCCGTTCACGCCGCTCGTCGATCATCTCGCCATCCTGGCCAAGCTGCGCGACAGGGCCGAGGCCGACGCCGAGCGCGAGGCCTTCGGCCGTCTGATCGACGCCACCCAGGCCGAGATCGACGCCGCGCCGCAGCCGGTGTTCCGCCTGGGCATCGCCAGCCACTTCACCCGCGCCGCCTTCCGCCGCGACCTGAAGGCGGCCGGCACCACCTATCCCGGCGACGTCGCCCTGTACCGCGCTCTGCGCGAGGACCTGAAGGAGGTGGCGCCCTACAATCTGGACGACCTGCTGGCGCTGATCGACGAGGTCGAGGCCGCCTCCCAGGGCGAGGTCGATCCCACGGCCTCCGACAGGCTGGAGACCATCAAGAGCGTGGCGCGCTCGTGCGGTGGGCGCTTCGCCGCGCTGGAGGGCGACCGCGACTTCTTCATTGCCGTGGCCCCGCTCATCGCTTGCCGCCATTTCCTGCTCGGCTGGGAGGGCATCAAGGCGGAGGACGGTTCCGACGCGCCCTTCGTCCGCCGCCGCGACCTGACCACCGACGCGACGCTGGCCCATCTGTCCGAGGAGGAGCTTCAGGCGGTCGGCTTCAAGATCATGAGCCTGATGCGCCCGTCGAAGGATCTGGAAAAAAACTCCGCATCGCCGTCGCGGTCAGCCTCCAGCCGGAAGCCTTCCCCGACGGCGAAGACCAAGCGCCTGACGGCTCCGCGTGGGTCCTCTTCGGCGAACGCTTCGAGCGGAACCCCCGCCTCGACCTGACCGAGGACCATTTCGACATGGTCCAGTTCTGGCGGGCCTACCGCCCGCCGCCGGGCCGCGTCGCCGGCATGGCGGGCGGGATCATCCCGGTGGCCGGGCATCTGCCGGAGGCCGGCGGCTTCGGCGATCAGGCGGCGATCATGCTCGACGCCTTCGCCATCATGACCGCCGCCGAGGCCGAATTGCTGGCGGGAGAACCGGGATGAAGATCGTCGGCCGGATCAGCGGCGACCTGAAGGAGCTGATGAACACCCGCTTCGACGAGATCGCCGACGCCGCCCGCGCGGCGGTGCGCTCCGCCTCGGAAGGTCTCCAGGCGGAGCTGCGCCGGCAGACCGTCGCGGCCGGGCTGGGCAGTGGGCTGGAAAAGGCGTGGCGGCTGGACCTGTATCCCAAGATCAGCCGTCGCCGCACCCTCCGCCCGGCGGGGCTCGTCTACTCGAAGGCGACCCGGTTGCACGATGCCTTCGATAATGGCGAGACCATCACGGCGCGCGGTGGGAAGTGGCTGGCGATCCCGCTGCCCGCCGCCAAGGCGGCCGGGTTGGACAAGAGCCCGATGCGTGATGACTCCCGTCGCGCCAGCCCGATGCCGGCGAAATGGTCCAACGTGGTGGCCGCCACGTCGAAGTTCGGGGCGCTGCGCTTCGTGCCGATCGGCAACGGCGCCCGCGCCCTGCTGGTCGCCGACGGCAAGGCGCGGGGCGATACCCTGGCGCGCGGCGGCGCCGGCCGGGCGACTTCGATTCCCCTCTTCCTGCTGGTCAAGCGGGTGCGGGGCCGCAAGCTCCTCGACCTCGCCGCCGCCGCCAAGCAGGCGGAGGCGCAGCTGGTCGCCAACCTCTCCAACATCCTCGGACGGTAGCCATGGCGCAAAGACAGGTCAGCGTCCGCATCGGCGTCGAGGCGGACAACCTCGACGCCGTCCGCCAGAAGCTGGAGGCGCTGGGCGTCACCGTCAAAGCGGTGGGCAACGACAACTCCGTCGACAAGCTGCGCCGCTCCTTCGAGGGGCTGGAGGGGCGGCTCGACCCCGCCGCCCGCGCCACGCAGCGCCTTGCCCGCGACACCGACATCCTGAACAAGAACCTCGCCGCCGGGACGGTGACGCAGGAGCGCTACAACCAGCTGTTGGCGCGGTCGCAGCAGGCCCACGCCCAGGCGGCGGCGGGGATGGGGGCGGCCACCAGCTCCGCCGGCTCGTTCCGGGGCGCGATGGGCAACCTCGGCGCCCAGATCCAGGACGTGACGGTGCAGGCCCAGATGGGCACCAGCGCTTTCATCATCATGGCGCAGCAAGGGCCGCAGATCGCGTCCGCCTTCGGCCCGGCCGGCGCGGTGATCGGCGCCTTCGTCGCCATCGCCTCGGTGGCGGCCGGCGCGATCTTCAGCCTGGGCCAGAACGCCGACGACACCACCACCTCCTTCACCAGCTACACCAAGGCGCTTGAGTTCGCCAAGCGCGCCAGTGACGAGATGAAGGGCGCGTCGGAGGGGGTGAAGGCGGCGCTGGAGGCCGAGGGCCGCGCCGCCACCGACGCCGCCCAGAAGCGGCTGGCCAAGGCCGACGCCGAGCTGAAGGCGCTGGAAGTCGGGATGCTCGGCACGGCCGACGCGGCGTCGGCCGCCGGTGCCGCGATCACCTATCTGTTCCAGAACAGCAAGGTGAAGGAGCTGCGGCAGGAAGTCGAGGTGCTGCGCGGCACCTTGGGCCAGTACAACGACGGCGCCCGCGACGCCCGCCTCGCCACCGAACAGGGCAACACGTCCCTGCGCGACGCGCGCGGCGTGGTCGAGGATTACCGGGAGAGCCTGCGGCAGCAGATCGCCGAGGCCAAGCTGACTGCCGACGCCGAGGACCTGAGCAGCGCCGGGAAGCTGCGCGCCCGGCTGGAGACCGAAGCCCTGACCAAGGCGCGTGCGGCTGGGCGCATGGAGCTGGACGCCGGCACGCGGTCGCTGATCGACGAGCTGGTCAAGCAGCAGGAGCGCATCGACCAGCTCCAGGAGGACGAGAAGGCGTCGAACAAGGCGGGCACGGCGGCCGAGACGCTGGCCAAGCAGCGCGCGCGGGTCGTCGCCGAACTCGACCGCGACGTGGACGCGCAGAAGCGGCTGGCCGAGATCGCCGGCATGGGCGCGGCGGAGCAGCGCGCGGCCAACGAGCAGACCCGCATCGCGGCGGAGCTGGCCAAGGCCCACACGACCGAGTCCACCGCCGAAGGCAAGGCCATCGCCGCCAAGGTGAAGGAGGCCGAGCGCTGGAAGGCGGTCGCCGCCGACACCAAGACGCTGGACGCGGCCAAGACCAGCCTGAAATACGCCCAGGACGAGCTGGCGCTGAACACCCTGCTGCCGGGCGCCCGCGAGCGCGCGGTGCGCAGCCTGCAAATCCAGCGCGAGGCGACCGAGCGCTGGGGCGAGGCGGCCAGCGAGGTCAAGACGCAGTGGGTCGGCCTCCAGGAGCGGATCGCCGACACCCAGGCGATCAAGAAATTCCAGGACGACGTCCGCGATGTCGCCAAGGACATCGGCAAGGACGTGTCCGAGAACCTGTGGGACCAGTTCACGGGCGAGGCCAAGGCGCAGGACGCGCTGACGATCTTCAAGAACCTGTTCAAACGGATCGCCATCGAGGCGCTGAACGCCAACATCATCCTGCCGATCGTGACGCAGGTGGTCGGCTCGGCGCCGTCGCTGTTCGGGATCTCCAGCGCCGCGACCGGCGGCAGCGCCGGCAGCCAGACCGCCAACGGGCAGGGCGGCTCCATCGCCAACGGCGGCATGTCGCAGCTGATCCAGGGCGGCCAGAACCTCTACTCCGGGATCACCGGCTCCACGTCCTCGACCCTTGCGGGGGCCGGGACCTATCTGGCCGAAAGCAGCCTTGGGCACTCCTGGGGCCTCTCGACCGCCTATCCGATGATGACCAGCGCGCCGGTCGGCACCGGGGCCGGCGGCACGCTGATCGCAGGCGAGGCCACCAAGGTCGGTACCGCCTACGCCGCCAATTCGTCAGGAACCGCGCTGTCGAGTGGCCTCGGCGCCATCGGCGCGGCGGCGCCCTACGGCATGCTCGGCGGCATGGGGGGCGCCTACCTCTCCAACACCTACATGGGTGGGTCCAAGGTGGGTGGCGCCGTCACAGGCGCGGCTCTGGGCGTGGGCACCTATGCAGCCGGCACGGCGATCACCGGCGCCCTGGGCATGGGCGCGGCGGCCTCGGCCGCTGGCGTCAGCGGCATGGCCGGCGCCACCGCAGCCCTGTCCGCCATCCCCGTTTATGGGTGGATCGCGGCGGCGGTTTTGGCCGCCGTCATGGCGGCGGTGGGCAGCCAGAAGCCCAGCGTCGGGCCGAACGCCCAGGGCAATGTGATCGTGCAAAATGGGCGCTACGCCCAGGGGCCGAGCGCGGCGGACAACGGCG
Organism: Azospirillum doebereinerae; assembly: GCF_003989665.1. Taxonomy (GTDB): domain Bacteria; phylum Pseudomonadota; class Alphaproteobacteria; order Azospirillales; family Azospirillaceae; genus Azospirillum; species Azospirillum doebereinerae. Next base: position 12,728 of record NZ_RZIJ01000017.1, read on the forward strand.
GCGACGACTCCAACGTCAAGACCGTGACCGCCGCCCTCGCGCAGGGCTTCAACACCCTGGCCGACACCTACGGCCTGAAGATCGCCGACAAGAACTTCGGCTATTGGGAGGGCGGCACCGAGGCCGCCACCGGGAACGGCGTCCACAACGACCCCAAGCTGCTGATCCGGCGGATGGTCAACGAGGGCATCAGCGCCTCGGACCCCAACAGCTCCGTCGCCAAGGCCCTGGCATCGGACGCGGCCAAGAACGTCGATGATCTCGAAACGCTCCAGAAATACCTCGACGTGGCGAAGAAGATCGACACCGCCACGGAAGCCTTCGCCGAGCTGAACAAATCGCTCGCCCAGGTGCAGGCGAGCGCGAAGACGGCGGCGGCGGACGGTTTCAAAAGCATCGACGACGAAATCAAGACCGCCGACACCATCGGCCTGGGCACGGCGTACCGGAACAGCCTGGAAAAATCGATCCGCTCCACCTTCGAAGGGGCGGTGGAGGCCGCGACGCCGTGGGAAACCGCGATGGCGCAGCTGCGCGGCTCGACCGACGCCTGGATCGAGGCCGTGACGCGGTGGAACGTCGGCGTGTCGGAAGCGGAAATCCGCGCCGACGCCGCCGCCAAGGCGACCAAGCTCCGCGCCCAGGCGATGGAGGAGTACAACGCCGCGCTCTATCAGGCGCAGGGCCGCGACTACCTGACCACGCTGGCCGGAATCGGCGCCGGGCGCGACACGACGCGGCGCAACTTCGCGGCGCTCGGGGTGGACGATGCCGCCGGCAAGGCGGACGCGCTGGTCACGGCGCAGCTGACCAACGCCATGTCCGGGCTGGGGCTCGCCGCCCTGTCGGACGTGACGACGACGCTGGGCGGCGCGGTCGGCACCTTGGCCGAGACGATGCGTCTCGCGGCGCAGGCCACGGCCACCGAGGATCTGACGGTACGGTCGCTGAAGGCGCAGGGGCGCGGGGAGGAGGCCGCCGCGCTGGAACTGTCGCTGACCCAGCAGCGCGCCTACGCCCAGGCGGTCAAGGACGGCAACGACGCCGCCTATCTGGCGGGCTTGCGGTATGTGCAAGGGCTGGACAGGGAAACCGCCGCCAAGGAGCGGCAGGCGGCTCTCACCGCCTACAACGCCGACCTCCTGGCGCGGACCTACGCGGCGGTGGGACAGGACCGGATCGCCCAGCTCCTCTCCCTCGACCAGCGGCAGGCGGTGGAGCTGTCCCAGGCCCGGACCGCCGGCCGGGACACCACCCAGCTCCAGCGGGTGCAGCTGGCCGAGCGCGAGACGCAGTCGTTCCAGTTGGCCAAGCAGGATCTGCTGGACGCCTACGACGAGAAGATCGCGGCGGAACAGGACTACATCGCCACCCTGACCGACGGCGCGGTCAAGGTCGCGCAGTCGGCCCGGCAGTTCCGCTCCGCCTTCGACGCGCTCGCGCTCAACGACAACGCGCCCCTGTCGGCCTTCGACCGTCTGGCCGAGGCTCGCCGCCAGTTCGAGACGGCCTATCGGACCATGCACGCGGCGACGGCCTCCGACGCCGCGAAGGAGGCGGCCGGGAAGGACTTGCAATCGCTGGCCCCGACCCTCGTGCAGCTGGCCAAGGGCTTCTACGGCAGCACCGACGCCAGCGATTACGACCGGGTCCGCGCGGTGCTGGCCGAGTTCGGCGACGTGTCGGCGCTGGGCGTGGACACGGCCGAGCAGCAGCTCGAAACGGCACAGGAGGCGCTGAAGGAAACGCAGCGCGCCCGCGCCGAGGCGGCCAGCTTCGGGCAACGGCAGATCGGCCTCGGACAGGACGCGGTCAGCCGGCTCAACGACCTGAACGCCACCATGCTCCAGAGCCACGCCATCATGCAGGCGGCCCTGTCCCCGCTCAACCAGCAGACCGGCACCCAGACCACCGCCACGGTGGACCGGATGCTTCAGGGGCTGACGGCGCAGACCCTGCCGGCGATCATGACCTGGGCACGGGCGCAGGGCAGCGGGACCGTCCAGGCGGTGATCGACACGGCGGACCAGCGGCTCGGCTGGCAGAACAACCCGTACCGCTACACCAGCCCGGTCGAGTTGCAGCCGGTCGGCCAGTACATGAGCGCCGACGCGTTCGCCGGGGTGATGCGCGGCATCGGCTTCACCGGCCCGATGGACAAGGCCAACAGCTGGATCGCCGCTTACAACCAGCAGACGACCTACGAGGCGGCGGTGCGGGCCTGGGCGCATGAGCATGGCGTGCCCGGCTTCGCGGCGGGCGGCATCATCCCGCACAGCCCCGGCGCCATCCCCGGCGTCGATTCCGTCCCGCTGATCGGCATGCCGGGGGAAGGCGTGGTCAACCTGCGCGGTATGGGCGTGCTGGGCGCCGACGGTCTCGCCGCCCTGAACTCCGGCCGGTGGCCCGCCAACGACCGGCGCGGCGGCTCCGTCACCGCCTTCCGCGCGGGTGGCGCTGGAGCGTCGGACGGCGGCACCGCTCCGCTGCTGGCCGAGCTGCGCCGGCAGAACGCCCTGCTGGAGCGCCTGATCGTCCTGACCGAGGAGGGCGACGCCGACAACGCCGCCGCCACCCGCGAGGGCGCCGTCGCCCTGACCAAGGCGTTCGGCGCCCGGACCGGCCGCGCCGCCGACCCGGTCGGTTCCCGCCTTCGCACCGCCAACGGATAGCCCCATGCCCTACCTGCTGCGCGCCTGGCCGTACGACGCCGCCCTCGGCGCCGTGCGGCTTCTCCCGTTCTCCGACACCGGCTTCACCAGCGAGCCGGGGGACAGCCTGCCCAACACCTATTTCGTCCGCCGGATCGAGACGCCGCTGTCCGCCAAGCGATCCCTGTTCGCCGGCACCGCCATCGGCGGCTACAGCGAGACGAGCTTCGGCCGCGCCACGCTGGCCAACGACGACGGCGCCCTCGACGGGCTGGCGGAGCTGGAGTGGGACGGCCGGCGGGTGGAGATCCTGCACACCGCCAAGCAGCGGCCGACGCTGGCCGACTTCGGTGTGCTGTTCAGCGGCGCGGCCGAGCAGCTGGTGCTGGGCGACGAGATCGCCATCGAGCTGCGCGACCTGCTGGTGCTGTTGGACGTGCCGGCCAGCCGGGGCCAGTTCGGCGGGACGGGCGGGATCGACGGCACCAGCGAATTGAAGGGCCGGGAAAAGCCCTGGCTGATCGGCCGGCGCCGGCAGATCGAGCCGGTGCTGATCGACGCCGCCCGCAACGTCTACATGATCGACCCGGCCGGCTTCAGCGCCTTGCTGGCCGCCCGCGACATGGGCGTGGTCTACGGCGGCGGGGTCAACGATTACGCCTCCCACGCCGCGCTGATCGCCGCCACGGTCCCCGCCACCGGCATCGCCACCGCCAAGGCGGCGGGTCTCATCCGCCTTGGGCAGAAACCCGCCGGGCGCTTCACGGTGGACGCCGAGGGCGTGACGGTCGGCGGAAGCTGGATTTACCGCTTCGCCGATCTGGTGCGTCACCTCGTCATCGCGATGACCACGCTGACCGCCGCCGACCTCGACGCGGCGTCCTTTACCGCGTTCAACGCGCTTCAGCCGGCCGTGCTGGGCTACTGGTGCGACGGCGCCAACGTGCCCCAAGTCCGCGCGGCGATCGACGAATTGGCCGAATCGGTCGGCGCCTATTGGGGCTTCGGCGAGAACCGGTTGCTGGGGCTGGGGCGCTACGACGGCCCGGCCGCGTCGGCGGATTTCACGTTCGATGAGCGGCACATCATCGAGCTGACGCCGCGCGCCGTCGAGCGCCGCATGAAGACGCTCAAGCTCGGCTACCGGCCCTTCGCGGCCACCATCACCGATGCCGACCTCGCCCAGGTCAACGTCACGGCGGCCGACCGCGAGGCGCTGCCCAACGAATACCGCTGGACCTCCGTCGGCACCCATGCCGGAGCGGCGGCGGCCTCTCTGCTGGCGCGCGAGGAGGAGGTCAAGACCCTCTTCGACCTGGAAGCCGCTGCGGTCGCCGAGCGGGACCGCCGGCTGGCGCTCTACGGCGCCAAGGTCAAGGCCTTCGAGGTGGTGGTGCCGCTGACGCTGGGGCTGGAGGTCGGCCACACGGTGCGGCTGACCGACGCCCGCTATGGGCTGGCCGCCGGCTGGCGCGGGCTGGTGCTGGAGACCGAGCGCGACGCGCTCGCCGAGGAACACAAGCTGACGGTGATCGGTCATGGCTAAGCCGCTGCACGTCCTGTGGAAGAAGCCGAGCGACACCGGAGCCTATTCCGGCGGCGCGTGGGTGGCCGGCGGTGGGCTGGCGCTGACCAACCTGACGACGCAGGACGTGCAGGAGGTGGCGCGCTCCACCGACACCGCCGAGGCCTCGACGTGGTGGCGGATCGACTTCGGCCGGCTGACCCCCTTGTCGATGTTCGCCCTCCTCAACCACAACGGCAGCACCTTGGCGCGGCGCCGGCACATCGTCACCAACAGCCCGGACAACAGCGGGCCGCCGGTCTACGACACCGGCTTCGAGCGCATGCGGGTGCCCACCGTGGTGTGGGGCGCCGAGGCCTTCGGCGCCTTTCCCTTCGACGGCATCGACGCCGACGCCTACCCCGGCGGCACCGTCGACCTGCACATCGCCCCCGAGCCGGTCTATGGGCGCTACCTCTTCACGCAGATTTCCGACGAGGACAACCCGGCCGGCTACGTCCAGGCCGGGCGCTTCATGGCCGGCGAAGCCTGGGCGCACCGCTACACTTACGGCCTGACCGTCAAGCCGGTCGACCCCAGTGTGGTCAAGCGCACGCGGGGTGGGCTGCGGCTGGTGCGCAAGCTGCCCGGCTACCGGACGGTGACGGTGACCTTCGAGCACATGTTGGCGCGCGACGCCTACGGCACCGGCTTCGAGATCGACCGCCAGCTCGGCAAGAGCGGCGATTTCCTGCTGGTCTGCGCCCCCGACGAGGACCCGTCGCTCCGCTTCCGCCGCACCGTCTACGCCGCGCTGACCGACACGGTCGGCATCACCACGACCTCGCTCGGCCGCTACGGCTGGGCCATCAACGCCGAGGAGCTTGTCTGATGCCGATGTTCGCCGGCCGGAACTGGACACTCGCCGACTTCCAGCCCTTCAAGTATTTCGAGAACTGGACTCCGTTCTGGGGCGATGTCCTGACCGAGCTGGACAGCCGGGCGGAAGGCATCGGCGAGGCCACGGCAGCGGCCATCAGCGCCGCCGAGGCGACGCTGGCCGACCGGCAGACGGTGGCCCAGGATAAGGCGGCGGTCGCCACCGACAAGACGGCGATGCACACCGACCGTCTCGCCGCCGATGCCGACGCAGCGGCCACGGCGGCGGACCGGACGGCGGTGGCGGCCGACAAGACGGCGGTGCATGCCGATCGTCTCGCCGCCGACACCGACGCCCAGGCGACCGCCGCCGATCGGCTGGCCGTCGCCACGGACAAGACGGCGGTGCACGCCGATCGCGTGGCGGCCGACGCCGACGCGGTCGCCACGGCGGCCGACCGGCTGGCGGTGGCGGCGGACAAGGCGACGGTGGTAGGTGACAAACAGGCGGTGCATGACGACCGCGTGGCGGCCGACGCAGCGGCGGCGCAGGCACTGGCCGCCGCCGCCAGCGTCAACCTGCCGGCGATCACGGTCGCCAACGCCGGGCAGGGCCTGGAGGTCAAGCCGAACGGGACCGGCTGGCAGCTTGCCACCTTCCTGAAAGCCCTGGCGGGCACAGCCACTTCGTGGATCCGCACGGTCGCCGGCTCGGCGGCCACACCCGGTCTCCAAGTCGGCGAGGCCGGCACCGGCCTGTACCTCGTCAGCGCCGGGGTGGTCGCGCTGGTGCTCACCGGGGCCGTCGAGGTGTTCCGGACCGCAGCCAACGGTGTCGCGAGCTTCGGCCGTGCCGTCGTGCCCAAGACGGTGGATGCTCCTTGGACCAGCACGATCACGCTTGACCTGACAGCGGGCAACAAGTTCCGGACCACCCTTGGCGGGGCGACTGTCTATGGGAACCCCACGCTGACGGCGGCCATGATCGGGCAAGAATTCACGATCATCCCGACGCAGGGCACCGGTAACCAAACCGTCAGCTTCTCTAGCTTGTTCAAATTTCCCAATGGCGCCGCGCCGACGGCCTCGACCGCCGCCGGCAAGCGGGATCGGGTCATCTGCGAGGTGGTCAGCACGACCGCCATCGACGCCGTCTACATCAAGGGGTTCTGATGATGGATGCCTTCATCCGCCGCCCCTCCGGCCTGCTGTTGCCACCGGAGCCGCGCCTTCACCGCCCGCAGCTCTGCGACCTGTTCGGCGGCACCATGATGATGGGCTCCGCTCCGCTGCGCCTCGTCAAATTCAAGTTATGGGGAGCGGCTGGAGGGACAGCGACTGGCAATCCGGGCGCGCCCGGTGGGGCGGGCGGTTATACCGAGTACACCGATACGTGGGAGGCCGGGACGGCCTTCGGATTGGTTGTGGGGGGTGGAGGCCTTAACTTCGCGGGCGGGGGGTTGGCCGGGGTCTTTTCCAGTACGACGATCAATCAGGGCACGGCCATTGCGATCGCTGGCGGCGGCGGTTCCAGCGGTGATTATTTCAGCCAGACAAAGGGCGGCGCCGGAGGCGGCCTATCGGGAGAGGCGGGCTACGCTTTTAGCTTCGGCTCTGCCGGAGCTGGCGCCACACAAACGGCCGGGGGCGGCGCTCTCAACGGTGGCTCCGGTGTCGGCGCTGGTGGCGGGTCGTCCGGCCCGACCTACGGCGGGGGCGGTTCCGGCAGCAACGGTGGTGGCGGTGGCGGTGGTGGATACTTCGGGGGCTACGGCGGGAACACCGCAGGCGGTGGCGGCGGCAGTGGGTTCGTGCTGTCCGGCGCCAAGGGTTCGACCGTCGCGGGCAGCGGTCCGACGCCTGGGAACTCTGGTGACGCTGACCGAGCCGGGGCTGGGGCCGCCGGGGCCGCGCAAGGAGCCGATGCGCGCATCGTGATCTTCATCGACGGCCTTTACCACACGGCCTTCGGTTATGGCGGCGCAACATTTATCGTTCCATGAGGCATCAGATGCACACATTCCCTTTGGTCGTGGTGACCGGCAACAGGGTCGCTGCCGTCTTCGAGCGTCGAGCCCAATTCATTGGCCCTGGTGATGTCCCACACCCCGCCGAAGCCTGGGATTTCTGGACGCCAGCCGAGTGGGCCGCCCTATGCCCCGGCTGGACGATCCTCCCGCTGGTCGATGAGCAGCCGCCGACCGTCGCCGGAAAGCGCGCGGTGCGCCGGCCGCTGGCCGACTGGACGGTCGGCGCCGACGCAGTGAGCGTCACCTATGAGCCGGTCGACCTGACGCCCGCCGAACTGGCCGCCACCCTCAGCGTGGCCCGCGTCGCCAAGGTGGCCGCCATCAACGCCGAGCGCGACCGCCGCCTCTCCGTCGGCGCCCCCTATGCCGGCAAGCGGATCGAGGTCTCCGACAAGGGACGGGCCGACCTGGGCGGCATGGTGTCGGCCGCGATCCTGGCGACCAGCGGCGCGGCGCTGTGGGGTGAGGGCTACGCGCGCGGCTGGATCGCCATGGATAACGAGCGGGTGCCGCTGCTCACGCCGCTGGACGGCATCGCCTTAGCCGGATCCGTGGGCGACTGGTACGGCCTGACCATGCAGCACGCCCGCGATCTTAAGGACGCGGCCTTGGCCGGCGATCTGACTGCGGTGAACGAACTGGCCGGCTGGCCCGGCTGATCCCCGCGACAACACTCCAACCCCGATCGACCGACAAGGCGCCGCGTGGCGCCTTTGTCGTGTCTGGAGGATCCCCGCATGTTCACCACCCTCTGGCCAGCGCTTGCCAGCTGGCTGGCCGCGTCGTGGCCAGCCGTCGTCCTCTCCGCTCTGGCTCTGGCCGCCGCCTACCGCGAGCGCGGGCAGGGGCACGCTTGGCTTGGCACCACCGGGGCGCGCGTGGTCTTCTGGGCGCTGCCGGTCGGTGCCATGACCTTCGCCTTGGCTGGCCCGCCGAACCTGGACGGGGCGCGGGTGGCGGTGCTGACCGGTGCTCTGGCCTACGCCGGCATGGCGTGGCTGCCGCACGCTGCCGGACAGAACCTGACCGAGACGGCGGCGGCCTACCCGCAGAGCTGGACCGCTCGCATCAGCCTTTCCAACAAGCTGGGCTACCTCGCCGCTGTGGGCATCGCCCGGCTGGCGTTGATCGCCCTGCCGCTGGTCCCCGGCCACCCCGCTGCCCTGTGGCTGCCGCTCGCTGGGCTGGTCCTGCCGCTCGCCTACCTTCTGGGCGCCCGGCTGCCGGCGTTGCCCTGGCGCCTGACCACCGCCACGGAGTGGGGCGAGGCCCTGTCCGGCTTGGGCATCGGCGCCGCGCTCGCCGTCACGCTGACCGCCTGAAGCGGGGCAGGAAGCCACTTCATTTTTCCGCCCTCTTCGGAGGTCGGAAAATGGGACATGACCGCCCGCAACAGACCCCGACCGATCCCCGATTCGTCACCCACGCCGCCCGGCCCGTGCCCAGCGGCCTTTTTGCGCTGAAGGAGACCATGCATGCGCGCCATCCCGCATTCCTGCCCCGAACTGGTGAAGGCCGCCGAGGGCCTGCGCCTCACCGCCTACCCCGATCCCGCCAGCGGCGGCGCGCCCTGGACGATCGGCTACGGCCACACCGGGCCGGAGGTTCGCCCCGGCCTGACCATCACCCCGGCCCGCGCCGAGGAACTGCTGGCCCAGGATCTGACCGAGGCGGCGGCGATCGTCGACCGCGCTGTCAACGCGCCGCTGACCGACGCCCAGTTCGGGGCGCTGGTCTCCTTCGTCTTCAACGTCGGCACCGGGCGGAAGGCCAAGGGCAAGGACACCGGCAAGGACGGGTTCCTCGTCCTGAAGACCGGCAAGCCCTCGACGCTGCTGGTCAAGCTCAACGCCGGGGACCATGCCGGCGCAGCGGCCGAGTTCGGCAAGTGGACGCGCGGCGACGGCAAGGTGATGGCCGGCTTGGTCAAGCGGCGCGCGACCGAGGCGGCGCTGTTCCTGGCCGACACCAACGCCCCGGTCACGCGCGCGGCCGAGCCGGCGCCGGGCATGAAGCCGCTGGCCAAGTCGGTGACCGGGGTCAGCGGCGGCGGCGCGCTGGGGCTGGCCACCGTCGCGGTGGTGATCGACCAAGCGCGCGACGTGTCGGAGTCGGTGCGCGGCCTGCTGGAGGCGCTGCCGTCGGGCGCGCTGGGCTGGGGGGTCGCCGCGCTGCTGGGCGTGGCGGTGGTGGTGATGCTGGTCCGGCGCTGGGACGACCAGCGCAAGGCGGCGTGATGGTCCTCCTCGCCGCGCTGTGGGGCCGGGTCGGTCCCACCCTGATCGCCGCCGGGCTTCTGCTGGCGGCGATCGTCTCCTTCGGTGCCGTCCAGCGCCGGGCCGGGCGGCGGGACGCCGCCGTCAAGTCGACCACGTACTCCCTCTGGAACGCACAGGTGCGCCATGACATCGAGGACGATCTTCGCCGGGCTGGCCCTGGCGCTGCTGACCGGCTGCGTGACGAGTGGAGCCGGGACTGAGGGCGCCTGCGCAGCGTGGCGGCCAGTCTACGTCAGCCGGGCCGATGCGCTGACCGAGGGCACGGCGGAGCAGCTCCTTGCGCACAACCGTACTGGGGCGATCCTATGCGGGTGGAAGCCGGCCCGTTGAAGGCGAGGCCAAACCGTTCCCTGGGAACGGTTTGGCTAACAGGCGTGCGGAGCCATATATAATTTTGATCAAACTGTAGGGCGGCCAATCTAAGCGGAGACCGCCATCATTCCTGCAAATGAAGATGTCAAACTGGCCAGCTAACGTATTGATTTTGCTAAGGTGAGTTTAAGCCCGAAAGTCTGACAAACGCTAAATATTTCAATGCTCTAAGCATCACTTTTAATCATGTGGCCGTGGGTTCGAATCCCACCCGGATCACCAAAAACAGCTTGAATATCAAGCGATTAGACAAAGGCCCCGAGCAATTTGCCGGGGCCTTCGCTTTTGTGTCCGCACCATGTCCGAATTCCGGACAAGGCGTGTCCGCGCCATTGCGATGCATTGGACCGCGGCAGGCGCTATCCTCCGGCCGTCCTTGTGATTTGGATGGGAGTGCGGAATGGACGATCCATCGGGCGGATGGGCAAAAGCGGCGAAGGCGTCCGCCGAGCTTGGCGGAAAGGTGGTGGACGCAGCTCGCGACCTGGGGAGCTTCATTGCCGGGCCGGCGGCTGAGGTGGTGGGGATGGTCCAGGACCAGCTCAAGGTCGCGCGGTTCGAACGTCGGATCCGGCTAATGGATCGCGTCGATGCGCTCATGAAGGAGCGAGGCATGTCCGGGCCAACTCGACAGCTTACCCTAGCGGTTGGGCTGCCGCTTCTCTCTTACGCCGCAGTTGAGGAAGATGACAATCTCCAGGACCGATGGGCGACCTTGTTGACGAACGCTGCGGATGCCGGCAGCGGGACTGAGATGCGGCGTGCGTTTGTGTCCATGCTCGCCGACATGACGGCCCTGGATGTGAAGTGCCTCGTGGCTATCGCAACGGCTCCGAACGCGGGGAACGGCACCATCCTGACGGGTAAGTTGCCTGATTGCGTTGAGATCGACGAGCAGAGCGAAGCGGACGCGGCTATGCCGACAAAGGATGTGGCTGTGTCCCTCGGGAACCTCTATCGGCTGGGGTGCATCACGCTCGGTATGACCTGGGGCGGCTGGATGCATCCGGCGACCGCCGCGATCACACCGCTTGGCCTTGCCTTCGTGCACGCCTGCACCGCCCAGCAGCATGTAGCAACGCCATAGCGGACCACAGCGGTTTCAGCCCTTCGGAACTATCCATATTCGTCACGCTACATATCTCTTGTCTAATCCGTAACGTGACGCTAGATTGTGTTACGTTACGGACATGGAGGCCGCCTTGCAGGCGAAGCCAAAATATTTCGAGACCGCTTTGCCTGGAGCGGAACGGCAACGTCTCTACCGGCAGCGCAAAGCTGATCGGGAACGCCACACGGCGGAGTTGATTGCTGAACTGTTGGCCACCGTGCCGGAAGACGTGGCGGCTCGACTGACCGCCGACGAGCGATACAACGAGATCATCACCGCAGCCTTGCTGCGCTGATTGAGCGCGGCCGATCCGGGAGGGGTAGGAGCCTCCCGGTCCGGCCTAACCACAACCCGAGCTGTAGAGGAGCTACGGACCATGGCTGGTTCCGAGAATACCACGACTTTGCCCGGCTGCATCAACGGACTGCCCAAGCGCGGCACCGGGCCGGGCATCCACCCCGACGCCGAGTTGCTGTTCGCCTGGGACGCCTTCACCGATGCTGTGACGGCCTACCAGTGCGCCCTGGATGGCGAAGAGGGGCTGTACGAGGAGATTACCTTCAATCTCGGTCTTCGCATCGAGGCGTTCCGCCCGAAGACCATGGACGGGATGGCGCGCCAGCTCCGTTACCTGCTGACCAAATACATCGACTGCGAAGACGCTTGGGAAGTCATCGTCTTTGGGGGCAACATGACGTCGGGCCTGAAGGAGATCCTGGACAACGTTCATCATGTCGGGATGCTGTGGCGCATGCTCGAATCGATTGATGGGCCTGCGGAGCGCATCGCCCGCGCGGCGACAGGGCGAAACGGCGGATCGACCCTCATCCCGGCGCTGGGCATGACCTTCGCCGATGCCAGCGCCAAGGTGCTCGCCTTGCTGGGCGATCACCAAGCCGCCGCCGAAGCCAGAACCGACGATCCGCCCGATCATCTGGTGGTGGAGGCGTGCGAGATCCGGCGCGCGGTGTTCACCGCGCCGCCCCGGACCCCGGCCGATGCGCTGGCCGTGTTGAACCTGCTGGCGGACGACGGCGCCGGCCTGACCGATGGCCGCTGGGTGGAGGGGCAGGAAACCGCCGTGACCCTGCTGCGCGACTTCATGGCGCGGCAGGTCGCCCCCGACCAGCGGGTGTAGCGGCTGCGTTCGGTCGATGCCGTGGAATGGCTGACAGGCCGAAAGCCCGCGGCATCGACTGTCTATTTGCCCCGCCGACGATGTGCTGTCCAGGCGTCACGCCGCCGCTTTCGATCCTCTTCCTCCACGTCTCTCTCGTGGGCTTCGATCGAGTAGCCGGATAACATATCTACCGCTTCGTCGAGGCGGCGGCGATCCCACAGCTTGCTACGGCCATAGGTGATGGGATCGGGCCATGTCCCCTCCTCCATACCCAGGTTGAAGCTATTGACGGTTAGGCCCAGGTAGGAGGCCGCCTGCAGACGTGTCAGAAGACGCGGCCAGTTTGGCAGACCGGCTAGATCGGGATTGCGTGCCACGGGTCCTTCCTCAGTGCCAGGAGCACCTTGGCCAGTTGAGCTTCTCGACGTGCTGGTGTCGGTGTCCGGCGTGGACTCTGCCGTGCTGGAGGACCGCTACTTCCTGCATCCGGCGGAGAAGCTGTGGCCCGCTGCAGTCGTTGGTGACACGCTGACAAGTGGCCTTGGTGGTATCGGCGTAGGGGAGTAACAGCAGTCCGACCCTACGTATTTAAGACGTAGGGCCATTTTTTGGAAGCTTAAATGCCGCCACTTTTTAGCAACGGGTACTTTATTCTCAGCGTCGCCTTCTCACATTCTTCTGCGGCGGAAGTAGCGGATCTCTGTCTAACCCGCTCGGCGGCTCAACGTAATCCGCGTCAATCCCTTCGTCGCCGATCCCTACTTTGCAAAATTCAATACCCAGAGAGCAACACGTAATGTTCATAACCTTAAAAAGAGCGTCAGGCATCCGTGGTCCTGCGATAACTTTGGTTACAGGATTTTCCAAATAATACCATTCGCTATCAGATAATATGCGTATTTCTCTCTCGTATTCCCATTCCTTGTACTTTGAGAATAGGATCGTTCTCGCGGCATCATCTTCGCGCTTGACGTCTGCCAAATCGAGATAGGCATAGACACCTCGGTACTCAACAGGCCTGATACTCCTAGACCCTTCAGGAAGATTCATTTCGATTGCAACACCATCGAAACCACCAGCATAGTGTGACCAAAGCAAATGACAGTCATATGTGCCGCTTAGAGAGCATACTTTGTATTTATTCTTTGATTCAACGACACCCTTTACTATCCTCTGCGCTTCGGTTTCTTGATCATGAGAATAACTGTAAGCAAACATTCCTTCCATCGGATCGTTTAGATTTTTCCAGTCTGCACAGTAAAGTCGCCGGTTAATGATGATGTCGAATGCAAATGCAATCTGGGCCGCAGCCCTAAATTTGTAAGCCTTCAATTCTCGGCCTCCTTTTTCTTGATACGGCGTTTCATCCTATCAAAAAAGGCGGCGTAAGTTCAAAAAATTCTAGTTATCGGTAGAGATATACAAAGCCTGCAATTCATGAGCGCAGCGAGTCGGCCTCTGCCGACGAGTAAACTCCACCCTTCCAATAGAAAAGCCCCCGGCCTTCACCGGGGGCTTTGTGCACCTGCCGCGCCGCCGCTGTGGGCCGCAGACTGTCGGGGTTGTTGCGATCACTCTCCGACTTGACCGGCGCCGGTAGGAAGCCGACGCATCGCTGGGCGCTCCATCATCACAAGCTCCCCGCGTTCCTGGGCTATCAGGGCGCCGGGATGATGCCCGGCACCGTGCAGAACTTGTCCGGCCGGGCGACGGCGATGTCGGCGCGCAGGAAGGCACGGATCCAGATCTGCATCTTGCTGAAGGCGTCGCCGGCCGCGTTCGTCATCTCGATCACGAGGTTTTCGCGGACCGCCACCAGGAGGTTGGGGAACTCGCCCACCACGGCAACGCTGGCATTCGTCGATGTGCCACGGGTGAGGTTGTTCGGAACCTGCTTGGTCGGCAGCTTTGCCAGCGCCTTGAAGCTCTCCGGCGCCATGAGCGGCTGACCGGTGCTGTCCTTCATGCGGTCCAGCGTGCCGGCGGTGCGCGGAGAGAAGATCACCGCGTTCGCCTGCCCGTTGGCCTCGGCCACCTTCTCGACGGCGATGGAGAAGGGATCGTAGCTGGCCAGCACGTCGCCGTTGGCGGACGCGGTGACGGTCTGGATGCCGGTCGTGTTCACCAACCCCTTGGGCTCTTCACCCACGCCCGTGCCGAACAGCGCCACCCGGTCGAGTTCCAGCGCCAGCCCGGCGGCAAGCGCGTTGCGCACCACCGATTCGACGTTGGCGGAATCCATGAACAGTTCCCGGCTGAGCTTGACCAGCACCGCCAGGGTGCGGGCCTTCATGTCCACGGGCTCGAACGTCATGGCGCCTTCCGCCATGGCGGCGTTCTCGGCCTTCCAGCCGGGGGCCGGGTCGGTCAGAACCCGAGCGATGCGCATGGTCTGGCTGGTCATCGGGATCGTCAGCGCGCCGGCCTGCAACACACGGGCCTGATTGCGGGCGGCGTCGATCACGTCGGCGGAAAGGATGGTCGGGACCGTGTAGCCGCCATCGGCCAGCACACCCTCGCTCATCGCGCGGCGCTCCAGCTCGGCGCCGGCCCAATCGCCCGTGACCATGCCCCGGAAGTAGCGTCCAAGGTTCAGTTCGCCGCGCTGGTCGGTTCGGTGGTTGGGCAGGAAGGCAGAGCGCACCGACTGGCGCAGGGTCAGAGCGCGCACGCTGTCGCCGTCGTTGCCGATGATCCGGCTTGCGGGTTCGGCGCGCTGTTCGTCCGCCGACACAGCGCCGCCGCTTCCCACCGGGTGCTGCTGGGCGCGCTGTTCGATGGGGTCGCCCTGCGGCGCCTGGGCTGCGGCTGCGGCGCGGCGCGTGTCCTCCACCACCTGGGCACGGCGAATGTCCTCATCGAGCGTCTTCACGTCCGCCTCCAGCTTGTCGAACTGGCTGCGCGTCTGGTCGGACAACTCGCCCTTGGTCAGCCGCTCCATCTGGTCGATCAGGCCAGCCCGCTTCAGACGCAACTCGTTCAGGGTGAAGCCGCCCAGCGCGAACGGCAGAAGGTCGAGCAGAGCGCGCGTGTCGATCGGCGTTCCCTGCATGGTGGCGGCCAGCGCGGCGGCCGGGGTGAAGACGTGTAGGGCGATGGCGCCGGCCAGCGTTACGAACAGGGCCGCCAGCACCGACGAAGAGAGCCGTGCTTTCATGTGGTCACTCCTGATAGGCGGCGGTTGCCCCGCCGGTTTTAAGCGTGATGGCAAGTTGGTGGATCAAGGCGCCGTCGAAGGTCAGGTCTTCCCAGACACCCGGCTTACCGGTCGGGACGCAGGGGTTCCGATAGACATGCTCCGTCCCCTGGATGCCAATCCGAGCTTCTGGCCAAGAACGGCACACACGAACGCAGTCCACGCGGCCAGCAAGGCCAGGGTCGGACAGCACGGCGGTCAAGCCTTCGTGAAAAGTCGCGGCGCCCAGGCCATCGAGGATGGCGACGGAGGCAAGACCCCAGTAGTCGAGCACGCGAGCGCCCGCATCCACGGCCTTCGAGGCGGCGGCCATGGCGATCAGGATCGTCGCGGCGTGGTCTGGACCAATGTCCGGCGCATGCAGACCGCGACCGCCTTTGGGAAGCATGGCGCGTTCTCGAAGCTGGCGTGTGCGAACATCCAGGTCCGATGCGGGCCAGCCGGCCAAGGTCGTCATCAAGCTTTCGAACTGCCGCGCTCGCATCGAGCCACCTCATTTGTAGAATATACGAATGAATGCACGATAGCCTCATTCGGAGAAACTGCAATAGAGAAGTTGCGGTAGTGCGCAGGCTGGGGAAAGTGCGCACCCGGTGCGCACTGCGCACTTGCTGGACGGTTAGCAGGGGTTAACAAGAGCCCAGCGGCCAGCCCTTTGAATTTGAGCGAAAAAGTGCCGCTTTGGCCCTGCAAAACTCAGCATTTGTTAGCAGCCTAGCTGCGCGGCGCGGGAGCAAAGTGCGCACCTCAAATCGCTGGAGGGGAAAAAATCTGCGCGTGAGAGGGGCTGCGGTCCCGGCCGAGGACGATCCCCAGACTTTCGACCACCCCTCCCTTTGATCGACGATAGGCCATCAGGCGCCTCGCTCGCGGTTCCGGCGCAACCCCTCGCAAGCGCTGATACTCGTCGGCGCCAAGTCCGTCACACGGCAGATGGCGCCGCCGCCATGGTCCCACGCAACGCGAACCCGCCCGGCACCCTCGATGCGCGTCACCTTGCCCGCCCAATTCCGTTTCGTCCGAGCCTCCTCCACACGATCGCGGACAATGAACGGCTCGTCAGGCGTGCGCGTGATCGCAGGCGCCGCAACAGCCTGGGGCGCTAGCCCCCGGCCGGATGCTGGCTGTGTGGCCTTGCGGGTCGTCTTCGCCACCTTCCGCTTTGCCTTCTCGGGACGGGCTGCCGCTTTGACCTTGGGCGCCGTGCTGGCCTTGGTGGCAGATTTCGGCGTGGGTGGTTCCTTGGGCTTCGGGGCTTCTGGCTTTTCCAGCCAGCGCTCCTCATCCAGCCAGTTGCAAGGAAGCTTGATCCACTGCGTGTCGGGAAGGTGCGCTTTGGCCTTGGTGTACTGGGTCATTGCGGCAATGAGGATATCCGCCGATACACCGTCTTGGGCCAGAGCCTTTGCATAAGCGGTCTTTGCTTTTGCTCGGCCCTCTTGCTTGCGGCACACCGCCCAGAATTCATCGAAGCGATCTGGCTCGCCAGCAGGCGCCCCGATCTCCCGCTCGTTGCGGTCGGCCGGAGCACCAGCGGAGGCCGCCGCATAAGGCGGGGATCCCTCTTCTTCTCCCTCTGGGAACCCTCCGGGAGAAGAACCGGGATGGTGTAGCATGGGTGCTACTGGTCCGTTGCACCCATGCGACTGGTCCGCCGCATTTATGCAACCGGTCGCATCCAAGCTACCGGTTGCGTGGGTGCTACTGGTCGGGGCGGTGTAGTGGAGGTTGGGCCGGTAGACATTGGCCGTGCGCTCCCCGCCACGATCTGCACCGCCACGGAGCGTCACGGGCAGGATGCCGAGCTTCTCAAGCTGGGCCAAGGCTCGGATAACTGTCCCACGATGTACGCCGCTCCGCTCGGCCAAGCGCGCGTGCCCGATCCGTGCGAGACCCGTCTTGTTGTCGATGCAGGCCACGACATGGAGGAGCACTTTCACCTCGGTCCCGGTCAGCGTGCCGCCGGTCCCCGCTGCCAGGAGGAAATCCAGCTTGTCACTCGACAGGATGGCCACGGGCGTCCTCCTCCCACAGCCGATAGCCAAGCGCCGAGAAAGCCGCGCGCCGCTTCAGCAGCTTCCGCCGGTCCACCTTGCGCTCGCACGCGAAGACGAGGGGCACCTTCAGCCTGATGTAGGCCGTCAGGTGCGGATCATTCAGCGCGACCAGGGCGCACCCGCCGTCCACCATGAACGTGGCGGACAGGCACGGCGCGGCCATGGCTTCCGCCGGAGGCTGGTCGCCGGGGATGGCCCAGACCAAATAGGGTCGGCCGGCGCTGACGAAGGTCGCGATGCGCGCCGCCAGGATGGGCGCGGCACGTGGATTCGTGGTCATCATCGAACCCCGGTCCGACGGGCTTTCGGGTTCCGCTGGGTTTCCTTTTCGGCAATCCAGCGCTTGACGGAGGGGACGCTGAAGTAAATACGTCCACCAATCCGAACAAATGGTAAGCCATTCGGCTCATTCACCCGACGTGCAATTGTGCGCGTAGAGCATTTAAGCTCAAGAGCGAGCGCTTCAATGCTGACATAATCATGGAGGATACCCCCGGTGGCTTCCATTTTGTTTGTCTCCAGTCGATATGTATCTTCTGGCAGACACTTTCAGCCAAGTAAGAAATTGGTGCAACGAGGCACTTTATTCAGTGAATAAGAAAACCAATGCCAAAATTCAGTGATTAAATGGAACGCTTACCCTGTATTTCGGGCAGGCCGGATTGCAGCAGGCAAAATACGATAATAGGCTCGACGGACTTGCGCGGCAGTTCTTCTTCTTTCCGCTGCAGTCTCACTTGATTCCCTCGCGACATCGGCGAAAACTTGGCGCGTGCTTCCCTCTGACAGCATGATCCGAAGCGCCGCAGCCTCTGCCTCCTTCGCGCGGCGTGCTTTCTCCGGCTCTGGTAGCGGCGGGCGCCCCCGTCCGCGTCCAATAAGCCCGTGCGCTTCCATGGCCTCGATAGCCCCGCGAAAGCGCGCATCGCCGGTCTCGTCAAGCAGACGCTGGAGTTCCGCCCGAACCTGCCCCTTGCTGATCCGGCTCATAACGCACCCCGCTTCAAAGGAACCACGTTGGTGCCGGATCCGACCGATGCGCTGCTCACCAGGGCGCCCACACGCTCGGCCGCAGCCCGCAACGGATCATCGAACAGATGGGCATACCGCTGGGTGGTGGACGCCTGGGTGTGGCCGAGCAACGCGCCGATCAGCGGTAGCGACGCGCCCGAACTGACGAGGATGGACGCGAAGGTGTGGCGTAGGTCATGCACTCGGACGTCGGTCAGCCCCGGCGGCAGCTTCACCTTTTGTACCGCGGCCAGCTTGACCACCTCCGCGTAGCTCGGCATCCGCGGCGCGGCGTCGGCCCCCGCCGCCCGCTCGGCTGCCGCGACCAGTTCGGCCACCAGCCGGCCAGGCGCCGTGTCTGGCGCCGCCGCCCACATGGCGACGGTCGCGCGCTGTGTCACAGACGCCCAGCTCTTCTTGATCTCCGATTGGGGGCCTTCACCTGTTGGGCTGGGGAACAGGAATTCGCTGGGGGCCTTTTTGTCCTCTGCGGCTTTCCTTTCGGCCTCGCCCAGCATCGCGGACAGCAACGCCAGAGACGGAGCGGACAACGGGGCGCGATGCTCCTTCCGCTGCTTGGTGTGTGCCGACGGCTTCACCCACACTCCGGCCTTGAGGTCGAACATGCTCCAGGTCGCGGCCAGAACCTCGGTGCGACGAGCACCGGTCAGCATGAGGAGGCGGATAGCGTTTGCACTGGCTGGCTCCGGATGGGAAGCCAATGCATCAAGAAGAAACGCGATCTCTTCCGTCGAGAGATACCGGGCGCGCTTGTTCTCGTTGTTCCGTTCGATGCCTTGTGCAGGGTTATCGGTCCTGACTTCCAACTTAATCGACCAACTAAAAAGCTTTGAAAGCACGGCGACAACGCGATTGGCCTGAATTGGTGTACGCTTGCTTACCTCTCTGTGGATAGCATCAATATCGGCGTGCTTTATTTCTTCTACTTTCCTGTTGCCGATTTTCGGAATGACGATATTATCAAATATCAAAGTGTATTGCTGAACGGTGCCTGGGCGCTTTCTCGGCAGATAGTCTTCTTTGAATTGTTGAACCAACTCGGCGACGGTTGGTGCGGCGCGGTGGGCCTCGCGCTCAGCCAGCGGATCCTCGCCACGGTCGATCCGCTGCTTAAGGGACTTCGCCTCATCCCGCGCGGCGGCAACGGACCAATCGGGGAAGGAGCCTATGGTGATTCGACGCTCCCGGCCGGCTGTCCGGTAGTTCAGGACGAACGCTTTAGCGCCCGCCGCCGTCACCCGAACACCAAAACCTTTCACTTCCGAATCGTAGGCTACGCGGTTGCCGCTGGCCGGGGAGGGAAGGGCCTTCACTGTTCGATCGCTGAGCTTGTCCGCCATATCAAAGGGTCCTTGCCCGTTCTTCCGTGTCCGCATTGTGTCCGTACATGACGCGGCTTTAGTTGACGGAGTGTGGCACCCGTTGTCATTTTCGGTCAACAGAATATCAAGGGATAGCAACGCTTATATCCCGCCTTCGGCTGCGGACACAGAGTTTTCAAGGCGTTGAGTGGTGCTGTCGGAAAGGACTTTTAATCATGTGGCCGTGGGTTCGAATCCCACCCGGATCATCAAAAACAGCTTGAATATCAATCTCATGTGTAGAGGCCCCGAGCGATCTGCCGGGGCCTTTGCTTTTTGCCCATATCGCAATGCGCACAACATCTTAGGGTTGCTTATTGTATTTAAATTGCACTCCCTATGTGGAGAAGAGGTCATGGTCCCGGACCTTCCCAGCACCCCGGAGATGGGGCACCGGAAGGGCTGCTTACTTGTAGTGGTGGACCGTAAGAAGGCGTGCCAAGGAGCAGTTCTGGCGGTTATGAACGCGCTGACTGCGGCTCCGGACAGATGAGAGACGGTAGTTGGAAGATTACCGGCGCCCATGTTTTCGGCGATGACGTTCAAGGGGTGGTGGCGCCGCCGAGGGCTGTGAACTGGAATTCCATCGGCAACTATCGCGTCACGCCAGGGATGGCCGGGTTTATCCCCGTGCTCGTACGTCCGCCACGCCGCGCCGGGCCAGTTCGTCGGCGCGTTCGTTTTCCGGGTGGCCAGCGTGGCCGCGTACCCAATGGAACTCGATTCGATGCTGCTTCTGCGCGGCGTCGAGGCGCTGCCACAAATCGACGTTCTTCACCGGCTTGCGGTCGGCCGTGATCCAGTTCTTGGCCTTCCAACCATGGATCCACTTGGTGATGCCGTTCTTAACATATTCGCTGTCGGTGTAGAGTCGCACCGTCACCGGACGCTTCAACGCCTCCAGCGCCTGGATCGCCGCCATCAGCTCCATGCGGTTGTTGGTCGTCGTCGGCTCGCCGCCGTACAGTTCCTTCTCCACCGCGCCGAAGCGCAGGATGGCGCCCCAGCCGCCGGGGCCGGGGTTGCCGCTGCACGCGCCGTCGGTGAAGATGTCCACCGCCTTGGTGGAGTCCTGATCGTCGCTCATCAGATCACGCTCCGGCCGGCTGGTCGTCGTCGTCGAGGAAATAGTCGCCCAGGCCCCGCACCGTCTGGTGGAAGCGCAGCTTGCGCAGATATTCCACAGGATCCTTGGGGCGCACGAAGGCGCCCGGCGGGTGGTTCAGCCAGTCGTAGAGGCGGGTCAGCAGAAAGCGCACCGCGCTGCCCCGGCATAGCCAGGGCAGGGCGTCCAGCTCGGCCCGCGACAGGGGGCGGACCTTGCGGTAGCTGCTCAGCAGCAGCCGGGCCTTGGTGGCGTTGAACGACCCGTCGATCTCGAAGCACCAGGCGTTGATGCAGATGGCGATGTCGTAGGCCAGGAAATCGTTGCAGGCAAAGTAGAAGTCGATCAGCCCGGTGAGGCTCTCGCCCCGGAAGAAGACGTTGTCGGGGAACAGGTCGGCGTGGATGACGCCCGACGGCAGTCCGACCGGCCAGTTGGCCGCCAGCGCCGCCAGTTCCGTCTCCAAAGTCTCGCGCAAGCCCACCGCGACCTCGTCGGCGCGGTCGGCGGATTTGGCGAACAGATCCTGCCAGCCGGCGAGCGCCAGCGCGTTGGGGCGCTCCATCGTGAAGTCGCCGACCGCCAGATGCAGGCGGGCCAGCGCCGCGCCCAGCTCCGCGCAGTGCTGCGGGTGGATGCGGCGCGGCCACAGGCCGGACAGGAAGGTCACGATGACCGCCGGCCGTCCGCACAGCTCGCGCAGGGCCACCCCGTCGCGCGCGGCGACGGGCAGCGGGCAGGCGACCCCCTTGTCGGACAGATGCTCCATCAGCCCCAGGAAGAAGGGGATGTCCTCCCGCCGGGTGCGTTTCTCGTAGAGCGTCAGGATGTAGGGGCCGCGCTCGGTCACCAAGAGGAAGTTGGAATTCTCCACCCCCTCGGCGATGCCCTTGCACGACAGCACCGCGCCCAGATCGTACTGGGCGGCGAAGGCGCTGAGATCCTCGTCGGTAACTTCGGTGTATACGGCCATGGTGTCTGCGCCTTAACGGGTTTCTTGCGGCCGGTCAACGGGGGCGTGTAGGGCGGGCGCGTGCAAGGTGGGCGCGCGTCGGGCGGGGGCCTCCTCCGGCGTGATGGGCTCGTAGAATTCCGGGCCGAAGCCGGCGCGCTCGCGGCTCACCGTGTTGAAGGGGCGCTTCAGCCCGCCACGGAAATGGCGGCCGACCAGCTCCTGCCACAGGGCGACCGGCTCGGCCCCGCGCTGGGCGCAGAGATGGACGAACCAGCGCCGGCCAGCGGCGACGTGGTCGATCTCCTCGTCGTGGATGGTCTGGAGCAGGTCGGCGCTTTCCCCATCGCCGAAGTCGCGCAGGCGGCGCACCGTGTCGGGGGTGACGTCCAGCCCGCGAGCCTCCAGCACCATCGGCACCACCGCCAGCCGGGCGGCGAGGTCATGCGCGGTCTCCGTCGCCGCCTGCCACAGCCCGTCATGGGCCGGGAGATCGCCGTAGGAGGCGCCGAGCGCGTTCAGCCGCTCCTCCAGCATCACGAAATGCCGGGCCTCGTCGTCGGCCACCTGGACCCAGTCGTCGGTGAAGCCCTTCGGCAAACCAGCCCCGGCGAAGCGGCTGACGAGATCCCAGGCGAGGTCGATGGCGTTCAGCTCGATGTGGGCCAGCGCGTGCAGCAGGGCGATGCGGTTCTGCGCGCTGCCGCCGCGCCCGCGCTTGGGCATGTCGCGGGGAAGCTTCAGTTCCGGCCGTTCGGGCCGGGCCGGACGGTCGGGCGGGGCGACGGTCACGGCGGGGGACAGCCGGCCGTCGCGCCACGCGGCGGCGTGTTCGCGGGTCAGCCGCACCTTGTCCAGCGGCGCTGCGGCGGTCAGCACCGCGACGGCCGCCTCGCCGAGATTGCTCACCATCCGTAGGCGACGAAGTTCGGGTTGAGGATGTCGGGCTTGCCGTAGAGCAGGGGGCTGCCGTCCGGCTGCTCCACCCGGCCGCCGGCGCCGACCAGCACGGCGTGGCCGGCGGCGGTGTCCCATTCGCTGGTCGGGCCGAAGCGCGGGTAGAGATCCGCCTTGCCGCGCGCCACCGTGCAGAACTTCAGCGAGCTGCCGCAGGTCAGACGGTCCTTGACGACGTACTGGGCCAGGAAGGCGTCGATCTCGGCGCCGGTGCCATGCGAGCGGCTGGCGACGACGGTCAGTCCGTCGGGCGGCGGCTTGCGTACGGTGATGGCGTGGTCGTGACGGCCCTCCGCCCAATGCACCGCCGTGCCCGGCCCGGCGGCGGCGTAGAGGTCGCCGGTCGCCGGGGCGTAGACCACGCCCAGAACCGGGACGCCGTTGTCGATCAGCGCGATGTTGACCGTGAACTCGCCGTTGCGGGAGATGAACTCCTTGGTGCCGTCGAGCGGATCGACCAGCCAGAACCGCCCGCCGGAGATGTCGGGGCGGTGCCCGGCCGCCGTCGCCTCCTCCGCCACGATGGGGATGCCGGGGGTCAGGTGGTGGAGGGCCGGCAGGATCACCGCCTCGGCCGCGTGGTCGGCCTGGGTCACCGGGCTGCCGTCGACCTTGGTGGCAACGTCGATGCCGTCGTTGTAGAAGCGCAGGATAACCTGACCGGCCTCGTGGGCGATGGTGCGGACCGTGGGCAGCAGGCTCGCCACAGCGATGTCGGGCATGGTGGTGTCTCCTTGTGCGTGGGGAGTCACCATAGCGCGCCGAACCGGCCGGCCGGAAGATATTGAACAAGGCAGGAGGCGGAGAAGGCGAATGAGCGCGAACTGGAGAGCGATGACGGAGGCCGATCTCGACGCGGTGCTGGCGGTTGCCGACGTGGTGCATCCCGATTACCCGGAAGACCGCGCGGTTTTCGCGGAGCGGCTGGCGCTGTTTCCCGAAGGCTGCCGGCTTGCCGAGCGGGACGGGCGGGTCCTGGGCTACGGCGTGATGCATCCGGGCCTGCTCGGCGTGCCGCCACCGCTGGACGCGCCGCTGGGGGCGCTGCCGGCTGTGGCGGATTGTCTCTACCTGCACGACATCGCGCTGCTGCCGGACACACGGGGGCTGGGACTCGGCGCAAAGGCGCTGGGCTATGCGCATGGGCTGGCGGCGGAGAAGGGGTATGGAGCGCTGGCGCTGACCTCGACGCCGGGCGCGCTCGGCTATTGGACGCGGTCGGGATTCGCGCCCTATGCGGAGATCGGCCCGGCCCTGGCGGCGAAGCTGGCGAGCTACGGCGCCGGCATGAGCTACATGACGGCGGCGGTCGTGCGGGGGTAGGGAGGAGACGACCGCCCCGTTTGCCCCCTCCCTAACCCTCCCCCGCGTCGCGGGAGAGGGAATTCCGCCGAACGCCGGCAAGGGGCCGGCCCCCTCTCCCGCCAGAGGCGGGGGAGGGATGGGGAGGGGGCAAACGGGGCGGCGGACGGCCCTCAAGCCTTCGGCTTGCCCTCCTCGCCCCAGACCAGCTCGTTGAACAGCGGCTCGATCACCGGCTGGCCCAGGTCGCGGGTGATGAAGACCAGCTTGCTCCGGCGGTCCTCGCCCGGCCATTCCTCCAACCGGACCGGCGGGTGGAACATGTGCTGCACGCCGTGGACGACGACCGGCAAGTCGCTTTCCCGCACGTTCAACAGACCCTTCACCCGCAGCAGGTTGTCGCCGCCCTGGGCGATCAGCGCCTCCATGAAATCGACGAAGCCGTTCCAGGGCAGCGGCTGGTCTATGACCATGCAGAAGGCCCGGATGTGGTCGTCGTGGCGGTTGGCGTCGTGGTGGTGATGGCCGTGCTCGTGGTCGTGGCCGCAATCCGCGCCGCAATGGTCGCCATGCTCATGGCCGTGATCGTGGTGGTCATGATCGTGGTCATGCCCATGGTGATCGTCATGCCCATGCTCGTGGCCATGCGCGTGCTCGTCGCGGTAGGCCTCCTCGCGCAGCCAGCGGGCGACGTCGGGGCTCTTGGTCTCCGGGTTGTAGAGGCCGGCGTCGAACAGCGATTGCGGATCGACCGCGCCGTGGGCGGCGGGGATGATCGGGGCGGCCGGGTTGATGGCGTTCAGGCGCTTCATCAGCGCCGCCGTCGCCGCCGGGCTGGCCACGTCGGTCTTGGTCATCACGATGCGGTCGGCCACGGCGGCCTGCTTCACGCTTTCCGGCTGGCGGTCGAGCTGGAGCGAGCCGTGCGCCGCGTCCACCGTCGCGATCACCCCGTCCAGGCGGAAGCGGGCGGCCAGCAGCGGGTCGGTCATCAGCGTGTGGATGATCGGGGCGGGGTCGGCCAGACCGGTGGTCTCCACCACCACGCGGTCGAAGTCCGGCACCTCGCCGCGCACCCGCTTGAGGAACAGGTCGCGCAGCGTGTCCACCAGGTCGCCCCGGATGGTGCAGCACAGGCAGCCGCTGTCCATCAGCACCATGTTCTCCGAGGCCTTGGCGACCAGCAGATGGTCCAGCCCGACCTCGCCGAACTCGTTGATGACGATGGCGGTGCGCGCCATGCCGGGGTGGCGCAGCAGGGCCTGGAGCAGCGTGGTCTTGCCGCTGCCGAGGAAACCGGTCAGCACCGACACGGGCAGGCGGGGGGAGGACGCGGCGGGAGCGGTCACGGGTGTTTCTCCTGACAGGCTTTGCAGACGCCGCGCACCTCGACGGTGGGGCGCTGGACTCGGAAGCCGCGCTCGGCGGCGGCGGTCTCGATGGCGGCGCGGATGCGGGAATCGTCGATCTCGGCGGCGTCGCCGCAGCCCTCGCAGACCAGGAACTGGCCGGAATGGGTGGCGCCGGGGGCGGCGCAGCCGATGTAGGCGTTGAGCGATTCGATGCGGTGGACCAAGCCCTGCTCGACCAGGAACTCCAGCGCCCGGTAGACGGTCAGCGGCGCCGTGGCCTTGCCGTCCTGCTGGCTCAGATCCTCCAGGATCGCGTAGGCGCCGCGCGGCCGGTGACCGGACCACACCAGCTCCAGCACGCGGCGGCGCAGGCTGGTCAGCCGGGCGCCGCGTTCGGCGCAGAGCGAATCGGCGCGGGTCAGCGCGTCGTTGACGCAATGGCTGTGGTCGTGGGCCGAGGCCTGATGGGTGGGGTGATGATCGTGGGTGGCGGTCATGACGTTACTATATAACCCCGGCGTCGCCGAAACAAAGCGCCGCGTCGCCGCACCGCGCATGAAAAAAAGAGCGGCTCCGGCCGGGAGCCGCTCTTAACGCGTGGCGATTCTTGGTCTTGTGGCTGGCTTGCAATCGGTGTCGGGACGGTTGGGTGGGGGTTGGGAGAAAGCCACCGTCCTTCTTGCCGGTGATCGTAACGGCGTTCGGTGACGTTTCCCTTGCGGCGGCGTGACGATGCCGTGAAACCGGCTATGCCTTCGCCTTGCGCTGTCGGTAGAGGGCGAGCGCGCGGTCGCGGGCGGCGTCGTGCTCGACGATCGGGTGCGGGTAGTCCGTGCCCAGTTTGACCCCGGCGGTCTTCAGCACCTCGGGCGGCGCTTCCCAGGGCTTATGGATCCAGCGCGCGGGCAGGCGGTCCAACTCGGGGACGTGGCGGCGGACGTAATCGCCCTTGGGGTCGAACTTCTCGCCTTGCAGGACCGGGTTGAAGACGCGGAAGAAGGGGGCGGCGTCGGCGCCGCAGCCGGCCACCCATTGCCAGTTGCCGGCGTTGTTGGCGAGGTCGGCGTCCACCAGCGTGTCCCAGAACCAGCGTTCCCCTTCCTGCCAAGGCAGCAGCAGATCCTTGATCAGGAAGGACGCGGCGATCATCCGCACGCGGTTGTGCATCCAGCCGGTGCGCCAGAGCTGGCGCATGCCGGCATCGACGATGGGATAGCCGGTGCGCCCGCGCTGCCACGCCCGCAAGCCGGCCGCATCCTCGCGCCAGGGGAAGTCGGCGAAACGCTCGTTGAACGGCCGGTCGGGCAGGTGGGGGGCTTGGTGCAGCAGGTGATGGTTGAACTCCCGCCAGCCGATCTCGCGGAGGAAAGCCTCGACCCCGCCGGCCAGTTCGGGCTGGGCGTCGGCGGCGTGGCGGGCGGCGTGCCAGATCTGGCGCGGCCCGATCTCCCCGAAGGCGAGGCGGGGTGACACGGCCGAGGTGCCGTCATGGTCGGGGCGGTCGCGCTCGGTCGGGTAGGCGGCGACGGGGCCGTCGAGGAAATCGGCGAGACGTTCGCGGGCCGCCGCCTCCCCCGGCTCCCAGGACTCGCGCAGGCCGCCAGCCCAGTCGGGGGCGGTGGGCAGGAGCCTCCAATCCGCCAGCCGGTCGGACGCGACGGGCGTCTTCGGCGCGGTCAGCGCGGCGGGCGGACGGGTCGGGTGGGGCGGGTCGAGGCTGGCCGAGACGCTGCGCCAGAAGGGGGTGAAGACCTTGAACGGCCCGCCGCTCTTCTTCTCGACGGTCCAGGGCTCCGCCAGCAGACCGGCGTTGAAGCTGCGGACGTCGATGCCGCGCTCGGTCAGCGCCGCCTCGACCGCCGAGTCGCGGGCGGTCAGCGCCGGGGCGTAACGGCGGTTCCACAGCACGCAGCCGGTGTGGGTCTCCCGGATCAGCGCGCCAAGAACCCCGGCCGCCTCGCCCCGGCGCAGCAGAAGCGGCGAGCCGAGCGCCGCGCAAGCCTCCCCCAGCCGTTCCAGGCTGTGGTGCAGCCACCAGCGCGACGCGCCGCCAAGCGGCCAGGGATCGCCGTCCTCGTTCTCCAGGATGAACAGCGGCAGGACCGGCGCGCCGGACTCGGCGCTCTGCTTCGCGGCGGCGGTCAGGGCCGGGTTGTCGGAAAGGCGCAGGTCGTTGCGGAACCAGACGATGATCGGGGCGGGCATGGCGAGGACGGCTCGTGGGGGATCGGGTGTCGCGGACACCCCGATATAGGCCGAGGTTACGCTGCCGCCAGCCGTCTCCTCAACGGCCGGCGTCGGGCGACAGGCGTTCGCACGGGAAGCGGTGGATGCGGCCGCGCGTCGTCAGCAGCGCCTCGAAGCGCGGCGCCAGCAGCCCGGAGATCGCCGGGTTCAGCACGTTCAGCCCGCCGGTGAAGCTGCCGAAGGCCGGAAGGATCAGCTTCGCCCCGTCGGTCGCGAAGCAGCGGTCGCGCACCCGCTGCCGCCCGGCCAGCACCAGCGCCGCCGCCGGGTGGAGATGGCCGGACAACTCGCCCACAGCGCCGGGCTGCGCCTCGTGGCGGAAGACCAGCGGACCGAGCCGGCACTCCGCGACGGCGCGGCCGCCCAGGCCCTGTGGCGGTTCGGGGTCGTGGTTGCCGGTGATCCACACCCACTCCGCCACGGCGGCGGTCAGCCCCCGCAGCCGCTCCACGTCGCCCGGAGCCATCCGTTCGGCGGCGCGGCGGTCGTGGAAGCTGTCGCCCAGGCACAGCACCCGCGCCGGCGTCTCGCGTTCGATCAGGGCCGCCAGCCGGTCCAGCGTCGCCCGCGTGTCGTAGGGCGGCAGCATCCGCCCGCGCGCGGCGAAGGCCGAACCCTTTTCCAGATGCAGGTCGGCGACCGCCAGCACTCCCTCCGCCGGCCACAGCAGCGCGCCCGAGGCGTCGGCAACCAGGGCCGCGCCGCACAGCGTCAGCGCGGCCCGGCTGTCGTCAGTCCGACAGGCCGGAGCGCCCGTCTGCGGGAAACCCGACATCGTTCGTTCACCCTTTGTCGTCACGGAGGGATAAATCCTTATGATTTTTGTGGGCATAGGGCTTGCACGGTCCGCTTCAGCCCAAGGGGCGCCCGCTTCGGCGGGTTCGCAACCACAGCCAAAGGACCGACCATGGCCAATGTGACGTTTTCCGGCCCGACCCTGCCCAAGGACCTGACGGTCTACGCGATCGCCGGCGACACCGGCACGCTGCTGGCGCTGGCGAAGGCGAACGACATCCCGATCCCCTTCCAGTGCCAGGACGGCGAGTGCGGTTCCTGCCTCGTCAAGGTGACCTATCTCGACAACAAGGCCCCGATGGCCGTCGACCTGACGGAGAAGGAGAAGGTCACCCTGTCGGTCAACGGCAAGCTGACCCGGAGCCTGCTGGCGGCGGCCGAGACCGACCACCGCCCGCCGCCCTACCGCCTGGCCTGCCAGTTCATCGTCCGCGACGAGAACATCCGCATCGAGTTCAGCGGCGAGCCGGGCGTCGAGCCGGAATTGCGCAAATCGGCCTGATCGGGTCCTGACGGGACGGGACGGCGTCACGGCGTGAGCCGTCCCGGTTCGGGTTCGCGGGGAGGGTCGAACTCCGGCATGGCCTCCGCGACCAGGGCGTCGGCGGCCGCCGCCAGCAGCTCGTCGGTGGCGCTGCCGTCGATCTTCTCGCGTCCGATCTCCAGGATGACCGGAACGGCCAGCGGCGAGATGCGGTCGAGATCCTTGTGGACGATCCGCCCGCGCACCCGCGCCAGGAAATCCGACAGCCGCCGCACGTCGGTCAGCCCGCCGGCCGCATCGGCCCGCGTCGCCCGCAGCAGCACATGGCCGGGGTCGTGCTTGCGCAGCACGTCGTAGATCAGGTCGGAGGAAAAGGTGACCTGCCGCCCGGTCTTCTCCTGCCCCGGATGGCGGCGGTCGATCACCCCGGCGATCAGCGCCACGTTGCGGAAGGTCCGCCGCAGCATCGAGGATTCGTCCATCCAGGCCTCCAGGTCGTCACCCAGCATGTCCTGGTCGAACAACGCGTCCATGTCGGCCCCATGCTCGGGAGACGGCGAGCGCAACGACCACACCGCCAGCACGTAATCGGTGGCGACGAAGCCCAGCGGCCCCAGCCCGACACGCTCCATCCGACGGGTCAGCAGCATGCCGAGCGTCTGGTGCGCGTTCCGTCCCTCGAAGGCGTAGGCGACCAGATAGCGCTTGCCGTCCTTGGGGAAGGTCTCCACCAGCAGCCCGTCGCGCGACGGCAGCACCGACCGCGCCCGCTGGAGCCGCAGCCACTCCGACACGTCCTCCGGCAACCCGTCCCACTGCGCGGGATCGGCGAGCATGGCGCGCACCCGATCGGCCAGATGGGTGGTCAGCGGCAGGCGGCCCCCGGCGTAGGCGGGCACCTTCGGGTCGCCGCCGCCGCCCTTGGCGACCTGCGCCTCCATCTCGCGCACGCCGAGGAATTTCAGCAACTGTCCGGCGAACAGGAAGGTGTCGCCCGGCGTCAGTCCCTGGATGAAATACTCCTCCACCTCGCCCAGCACCGGGCCGCGCGCCATGCGGACGCGCAGCAGGGCCTCCTGCGTGATGGTGCCGACGTTCATGCGGTACTGCCGCGCCACCGCCGGCCCGGCGATCGCCATCCGGCCGTCCTCGCGCAACCGCAGCCGTTGGAACCGCTCGTAGGCGCCCAGCGCGTAACCCCCGGTCGTCACGAAATCCAGCACGTCGTCGAACGCGTCGCGGCTCAGCGCGGCGTAGGGCGCGGCGGACACCACCTCCTCGTAGAGGTCGTCGGGACGGAAGGGCGCCGCGCAGGCCATGCCGAGGATGTGCTGCGCCAGAACGTCGATGCCGCCCGGACGGGGCGCCTCGCCGTCCAGCGTGTGCTCGTGCACGGCGTCGAGCGCGGCGCGGCATTCCAGCACCTCGAAGCGGTTGGCGGGAACCAGAAGCGCCCGGCTCGGCTCGTCCAGCCGGTGGTTGGCGCGGCCGATGCGCTGGACCAGCCGGCTGGATCCCTTCGGCGCGCCGATCTGCACCACCAGATCCACCGCCGCCCAGTCGATGCCGAGGTCGAGCGAGGAGGTCGCGACCACCGCGCGCAACTCCCCCCGCGCCATGGCGCCCTCCACCTTGCGCCGCTGCTCCACCGCCAGCGAGCCGTGGTGGAGCGCGATGGGGAGGGTGTCGTCGTTGACCTTCCACAGCGCCTGGAAGACCAGCTCGGCTTGGGCGCGGGTGTTGACGAAGATCAGCGTCGTGCGGTGGCGGCGGATGCGTTCGTACACCTCGCCCAGCGCATGGATTGCGGTCCGGCCGCCCCAGGGCAGGCGCTCGCGCGTGGTCAGGATGTCGATGTCGGCCTGTGCCCCCGACCGCCCGAGCACCAGCCGGACGTCGGAGGCCTCCAAACGGCCGTTGCGCGACAGCCACGCCAGCAGCCGGTCCGGCTCCGCCACCGTGGCCGACAGCCCGACCCGCCGCGCGGCGGGCGCCAGCCGGGACAACCGCGCCAGACCCAGCGCCAGAAGGTCGCCGCGCTTGGTCCCGGCCAGCGCGTGGAGTTCGTCCACGATGACGCAGCGCAGGCCCCGGAACAGCCGGTCGGCGTCGGCGTAGGACAGCAGCAGCGCGAGGCTTTCCGGCGTGGTCATCAGGATGTGCGGCGGGTGGGCGCGCTGGCGCCGCCGCTTGGCCTCCGGCGTGTCACCGGTGCGCGTTTCGGCCCGGATCGGCAGGCGCATCTCGGCGATGGGGGTTTCCAGGTTGCGCTGGATGTCCACCGCCAGCGCCTTCAGCGGCGAGATGTAGAGGGTGTGCAAACCCTCCCGCGGGCGCTCCGCCAGATCGATCAGCGAGGGCAGGAAGCCCGCCAGCGTCTTGCCGCCGCCGGTGGGGGCGATCAGCAGGGCGCTGTCGCCACGCTCCGCCGCCTCGACCATGGCGGTCTGGTGCGCGTGCGGCGCCCAGCCCTTGGAGCGGAACCACGCGGCGACGTTCGGCGGGATGAGGGCGGGGAGGGGGGCGTCCATGGGAGGCTCTGCTGGGGCGCTGCGGCGCGCCGGAACCCAGTATGACACGAGAAACCGCGCGACGGTTCACGGCCTCCCCTTTTGCGTTGCCGGCTCGGGACGGAAAGAATAAGCGACAAGCGGGAACGTATAAAGAACGAAATTAACGGGTCGGAGCGTCGGGCCTTGGAAAAGCAGCCGGGACGGCTCTTGCGGAACCGTCCTGGCTTTTGTCCTGTCACGGACCTCCCGAACGGAGAAGCCCTCCACCGGCGCTCCGGTCAGGCGGCGCGGATCGTGGCGATGAAGTTCGCCACCTCGCCGCGCAGCCGTTCGGCGTCTCGGGCAAGCCCGCCGGCCGCGTTCAGGACCATGCCGGCGGCGGAGCCGGTTTCCGAGGCCGCGTGGGTCACGCCGCTGATGTTGGAAGAAACCTCGCCGGTGCCGCGCGCGGCCTGCGTGACGTTGCTGGCGATGTCGCCGGTCGCGGCGTTCTGCTCCTCGATGGCCGCCGCGATGCCGGTGGCGATGTCGTTGATGCGGTTGATGGTGCTGGCGATGCCGCCGATGGCCGACTGGGCGCCGCCGGTCGCGGCCTGAATTTCCTTGACCTTGGTCTGGATGTCCTCGGTTGCCCGCGCGGTCTGGTTGGCCAGCGCCTTCACCTCCGACGCGACGACGGCGAAGCCCTTGCCGGCCTCGCCCGCGCGCGCCGCCTCGATGGTGGCGTTCAGCGCCAGCAGGTTGGTCTGGCCGGCGATCGAGTTGATCAGGACGACGACCTGCTCGATCTGCTGGGCGGCCTGCACCAGCCCCTCGATGGCGCGGCCGGTGCGCTCGGCGTCCTCCACCGCCTGACCGGCGACCCGCGTCGAGGTGCTGACCTGACGAC
Organism: Azospirillum doebereinerae; assembly: GCF_003989665.1. Classification (GTDB taxonomy): domain Bacteria; phylum Pseudomonadota; class Alphaproteobacteria; order Azospirillales; family Azospirillaceae; genus Azospirillum; species Azospirillum doebereinerae. The sequence goes on from NZ_RZIJ01000017.1 coordinate 44,916, forward strand.
CGATCTCCGCGATGGAGGCCGACAGCTCCTCCGTCGCCGCCGCGACCGTCTGGACGTTGGCCGAGGCCTGCTCGGCCGCCGCCGCGACGGTGGTCGCCTGCACGCTGGTCTGGGTCGCCGTCGAGGACATGGCGCTGGCCGTGCCCTGCATCTCCGTCGCCGCCGCCGCGACCGTCTCGACGATGCCCTGGACGCTGCTCTCGAAGCGGTCGGCCAGTTGCAGCATCGCGGCTCGGCGGTCCGCCGACGCCCGCGCCTCGTTCGCCTTGGCGTCCTCCTCCAGTTTGCGGGTCTGGATCATGCCGTCGCGGAACACCTGCATGGCCGCCGCCATGTGGCCGATCTCGTCGCGGTGGCCGGCCGCCGGGATGTCGACGGACAGGTCGCCGCGCGACAGTTGGCCCATGGCCCCGGTCATCGCCACCACCGGGCGCGCCACGCTGCGGCTGATCGCCCAGGACAGCACCAGCGCCAGCAGAACGGCGATCGGCGTCAGCGTCTTCGCCGTCAGCTCGGCCGTCCCGGCGGTGTCGAGCGCCTCCTCGCGCAGGTTAGCCTGGGAGGCCCGGACCTGCTCGCCGATCTCCTTGAGCTGCTTGGCGATCGCGAGGCCCAGCGGTTGCATGCGGACGCCCTGGATCTCCTCCAGCAGCACCATCCGCTTTTCCATCTCCTTCACGCCGCCGCTGAAGGTTTCCAGCAGGGATTTGGCCGTCGCGATCCGCGCCTCCTGCCCGTCGGCGAGCGCGAGCTTGGGCAGTTCCTTCATGGCGTCCAGGGCTTGGCCCAGCCGCAGGGTGACACGGGCGAAGTCGTATTCCTTGTCGCCGTCGAGCAGGCGGAAAATGAGGATTCGCGTGGTCCACACCGCCTCGGTCAGCTGGTCAAGGGCGACGAGGGCGGGCAAGTGCTCGGCCTTGAACTCGGCCTCCCGCATCTCGATCAGCAGGGCGCGCAGGGCCGAGCCGGTGTCGTAGACGATGGCCTTGTTCAGGCGGTCCTGTTCGGTGCGGGTGGCGACGTATTCCCTGGCGGCCGCTTCATAGGCGCGGACCTGCCCGGCGATCGCGTCGATCGCTTGGCGTTCGGACTCCTGGGTGGCCAGTTGCCTGGCCGACGCGAGTTCGTTTTGCGCCGCCGCAAGCTCGCTGACGATGGTCTTGGCGTTGGCGTCGCTGACTGTCGACATGTAACGCAGGAAGGCCATCCTGGCCCGCAGCACGGCTGAATCCGTCATTTGCACGCGGTTGACGAAGACCCCCTGCTCCGCGAAATCGTCCAGTCCCTTCTCGGACAGTTTCGCCGAACGCCAGGACACGACGCCAAGCATCAACAGCAAAAGAACAACCAGGGAAAAACCTAAGGTTATCCGCGCGCTAATCTTCAGGTTCCCAAACATAAATTCCCTCGGTATCCAGTGGATACGCCCTGCCACAGGATTGAAATCCGCGCGGGCTATTCAGTGGTCTGATATAATAAAAATGAGGAAACGGAATTCAAGACACAATATTCGCCATTTTTTATTGATAGTGGTAGGGATTTCGTTTCGGTTGCATTGCATTTATCTTAGCGGCAAGAAAAAACCACAAAAAAATTATATGGCAATGAATTTTGATGGTTTCTGATTGGTTGCGTGAGGTGATGATGATGTTTGATACTAAAATTTGTAAAAATCAAAGTATGGGTAAGATTGAATAAAGAGATTTTATTGACGGCAGTCTTTGGGTGACGTGACCGTTGCGTTTCGTGTGGACACTATAACATTTGGCATAAAACCCACCTTCGTCCATCCAAAGGCATATGTCGCAGGTATGGGGAAAAGATTTCGACGAAGCCCTCGCGACGCGTTCCTGTGTTCCGCAGGCGAATATATAAATTTTGCAACAGACCGACGCCAAATCGGACCGAAGGTTGGGCATGGCGGAGGTCGATGGTCCGGGGTGGACACGAATCGGTGCCGAACCCATGGATTTCCAATTGGGAATCCGGTCGGTGCGTGTGTCCGCGCCGGCTGTGGATCGTCGGGCCTGATGGCCCGGCGTTCCAGCCGCGATGAAGGCGACGCGCGATCCTAGGGCTTAGCGATGTGCCAAGCGTTGTTGACGCCGTCGCCCGTGGTGTCGCCAGCCTTGGCGTCCTTGGCCCAGGTGTAGAGCGGCTTTCCGTTGTAGGCCCATTGCTTGGACCCGTCGTCGCGGGTCACGACGGTGTATTTGCCCATCGGCTTGGCGGCGGCGTCGGCCATCAGCGGCGGCCAATTGGTGGCGCAGGGGCCGTTGCAGGTGGATTTTCCCCCGGTATCCTTGTCGAAGACGTAGAGCGTCATGCCCTTGGCGTCGGTCAGCGTCGGCCCCATGGCGGTCTTGCCGGTCATCGCCGGCTCCTTTCCTTGGGCGAAAGCGGGCGCCCCACCCAGGGCGGCGCTCAGGCCGAGCGCCAGGGTCGCGATGCGGAGCGTTCTTGTCATGGCTTTTTTCCTCCCATAAGCGGCTCGCCGGACGGCGGTGCCATCCCATCATGGACGACGGGCGCGGGGAGGAAATTCCCCTATGACGGATACGATCTTTTGGACTTTGGCTGATCGCGAAGAGGGGCTATGCGCGGTTCCGCAGGGGCCAGGGCGAATAGGGCGCCAGCCTTTTCGGCCGCGCGATCAGGAGGCGGCCTTCTTCGCCGCGCCGATCCTCGGTTCCTCGCCCTTCAGCAGGCGGCGGATGTTGGCCTCGTGGCGGATGAAGACCAGGACCGCGATGAACAGGCAGAGCCCCGCCACCAGCGGCCCGCCGAAATACCAGCCGGTCAGCGGGCTGAGTCCCAGCGCGGTCAGCGCCGACAATGACGAGATGCGGAACAGCGCCGCCATGACCACCCAGGTCAGGCAGGCCAACAGCCCGACCGGCCAGCACACCGCCAGCAGCACGCCCAGCGCCGTGGCGACGCCCTTGCCGCCCTTGAAACCGAGCCAGACCGGGAAGCTGTGGCCCAGCATCGCGCCGCCCGCCGCCAGCACTGCCGCCTCCAGCCCCAGGAAGGCCGGACCGGCCCACAGGAAGGCGAGCAGCGCGGCGATGGCGCCCTTGCCGCTGTCGAGCAGCAGCGTGGCGAGCGCCAGCGGCTTGTTGCCGGTGCGCAGCACGTTGGTCGCCCCGATGTTGCCGGAGCCGATCTGGCGGATGTCGCCCAGACCGGCCATCCGGGTCAGCACCAGACCGAAAGGGATCGACCCCAGCAGATAGCCCAGCAGGGCGCAGACGACCAGCAGCAGCACGGGATCAGCCCTCCGCCCAGACGGTGCGGCCGTCCACGATGGTGCGCAGCGGGCGGCCCTGGACCGGGCGGTCCTCGAAGGGCGAGTTCTTGGACTTCGACTGGAAGGCCGACACGTCCACCTGCCACGGGCGGTCCAGGTCGAAGGCCACCAGATCGGCGGCGGCCCCCCTGGCGATGCGGCCGAGCGGCAGATCGAGGATCGCCGCCGGGTTCACCGTGACGCAGGCCAGAGCCTTCAGCAGCGGCAGCTTCCCCTTGTGAACCAGTTCCAGCGTCAGCGGCAGCAGCGTCTCCAGCCCGATCACGCCGGGGGCGGCCTGGGCGAAGGGAAGGCGCTTCTGGTCCTGGTCCTGGGGGACGTGGTCCGACGCGATGGCGTCGATGGTGCCGTCGGCCAGACCCTCGACCACCGCGCGGCGGTCCATCTCGCCACGCAAGGGGGGCGAGACCTTGGCGTAGGTGCGGTAGTCGCCGACGTCCACCTCGGTCAACGCGAAGTAGTGCGGGGCGGTGTCGCAGGTCACCCGCAGGCCGCGCGCCTTGGCCCGGCGGATCAGTTCCACCGATTCCGAGGTGGTGACGTGGGCGAAGTGCAGGCGCCCGCCGGTCAACTCGACCAGACGCAGGTCGCGCTCGATCATGATGATCTCGGCCTCGCGCGGGATGCCGACGAGACCCAGCCGCGTGGCGATCTCGCCGGAGTTCATCATGCCGCCCGACGCGAGCGACGGCTCCTCCGGGTGCTGCACGATCAGCTTGCCGAAGGTCTTGGCGTAGCTCAGCGCCCGGCGCATCGTCTTGGCGCTGGCGATGGTCTTGGTGCCGTCGGTGAAGGCGACCGCCCCGGCATGGGCGAGCAGGCCCATTTCGGTGATCTCCTTGCCCTCGGTCCCGCGCGTGGCGGAGCCGTAGGCGAAGACCTTCACCAGCTTCACCTCGCGGGCGCGCCGAGCGACGAACTCCAGCCCGGCGACCTCGTCCAGCACCGGGTCGGTGTTGGGCAGCAGCGCCATCGCGGTGATGCCGCCGGCGGCGGCGGCGCGCGACGCGCTCTTGATCGTGTCCTTCTCCTCCTCGCCCGGCTCGCCGATCAGCACGCGCATGTCGACGAGACCGGGAGCGAGGCAGAGCCCCGACAGATCCACCGTCTCGATGCCGTCCGGCACGCCTCCGTTGAACAGGCCGGCGCCGAAATCGGCGATCCTGCCGCCCTCGGTCAGCAGGTCGCCGCGCTGGTCCAGCCCGGTCGCGGGGTCGAGCAGGCGGGCGTTCCGGTAAGCGACGCGGCCGGTCATTGGGTGTCTCCTGCGCGGCGGCGCTCGCGGGTCAGCAGGTCGAGGACGGCCATGCGGACGGCGACGCCCAGTTCGACCTGGTCGAGGATCATCGAGCGCTTGAGGTCGTCGGCGACCTCCGAGTCGATCTCGACGCCGCGGTTCATCGGGCCGGGGTGCATGATGACCGCGTCGGGCTTGGCGACCTCCAGCTTCTCGTAGTCGAGGCCATAGAAGTAGAAATACTCGCGGGTCGAGGGGATGTACTGGCCGCTCATCCGCTCGGTCTGGAGGCGCAGCATCATCACCACGTCGGCGTCCTTGAGGCCTTCCTTCATGTGGTGGTGGACCTCGACGCCCAGCCGCTCGATCTGCGAGGGCAGCAGGGTCGGCGGGGCGACGCAGCGGACCCGCGCGCCCATGGCGTTCAGCAGGTGGATGTTGGAGCGCGCCACCCGGCTGTGCAGGATGTCGCCGCAGATCGCCACGATCAGCCCGTCGAGCCGGCCGACGCGGCGGCGGATCGCCAGCGCGTCGAGCAGCGCCTGGGTCGGGTGCTCGTGGTGGCCGTCGCCGGCGTTGATGACCGAGCAGTTGACCTTGTCGGCCAGCAGCTTGACCGCGCCCGAATCGGCGTGGCGCACGACCAGCGCGTCGAGGTGCATGGCGTTGAGCGTCATCGCCGTGTCGATCAGCGTCTCGCCCTTCTTCACCGAGCTGCCGTCGGACGACATGTTGATGACGTCGGCGCCCAGCCGCTTGCCGGCCAGCTCGAAGCTGGTGCGGGTGCGGGTGGAGTTCTCGAAGAACAGGTTCACCAGCGTGCGGCCGTCCAGCAGGGTGGACTTCTTCACGGGCCGGCGGTTCTGCTCGACGTAGCCGTCGGCGAGGTCGAGGATTCGGGTGATCTCTCCGGCCCGCAGCCCCTCGATGCCGAGAAGGTGGCGGTGCGGGAAGATCGCGTCTTGGGGGTCGGGGGCGGTCATGGGCGCGGACTATAGGAGCGGCGCGGGGCGGTCGCAAGCGGGCGCATCACCGGATGTTTTCGGCCTCTTCGAACAGCCAGTCGCGGAAGGCCTTCACCTTGGGCCGGGACAGGTAGTGCGGCGGCGACACCACGTAATAGGCGACGCTGCCCGGCAGCCGGACGTCGAACAGCCGCACCAGCCGGCCGTTGGCGATGTCGTCGGCCACCAGGGCGCCGCGCGCCAGCGCCACGCCGTGCCCGTTGATCGCGGCCTGGAGCGTGAAGGATGAATCGTCGAATCGCGGGCCGCGCTCCACGTCCAGCCCCTCGATCCCGGCCGCGCGGCACCATATGGCCCAGGAGATGCGGTAGTCGTCGTGCAGCAGGGTGTGGTGGCGGAGATCCTCCGGGCAGACCAGCGGGCAGTCGCCGTCGAGCAGCGAGGGGTGGCCGACCGGGAAGATGTCCTCGGTCAGCAGACGCTCGACATGCAGGTCGGGCCAGTCACCGTTGCCGAAGCGGATCGCCAGATCCACGTCGTGCCGCGCGAAATCCACCATCAGCGACGTGCTCTGCACGCGGACGTCCAGATCGGGGAAGCGCTTCTGGAAGCGTGTCAGGCGCGGCACCAGCCATTTCGCGGCGAAGCTCGGCATGGTCGAGACGGTCAGCGCCCCGGCGTTGTCGCTGCGGATCAGACTGTCGGTCGCCTGCGCTAGGGTGTCCATCGCCTCGCGCACCGGCGGCAGGTAGCTCTGCCCGGCCTCGGTCAGCGCCAGCGCCCGGTTCATCCGGCGGAACAGGGGCAATCCCAGCCATTCCTCCAGCGCCTTGATCTGGTGGCTGACGGCGGCCTGGGTGACGTTCAACTCCTCGGCCGCCTTGGTGAAGGACAGGTGGCGGGCGGCGGCTTCGAAGGCGCGGAGCGCGTTCAGCGGGGGGAGGCGGCGGGCCATCGGGATCCAGCGGGAAGGGGGGATAGGATTCGGATTAGTTTCCCTAATCGACTCTATGAGAAAGCGTCGTTTGTCCGCAAGCCGCGCGTGGCGCATCTTCATCTTCAGAACACAGTCGATGCGGCGCCGCCGGCGGCTTTCCCCCAGGCTCCGCACTCACCCATTCGGATAAGGAGATCGATCATGAGCCGGAGCCAGTCTTCCGTTCTGTCCACCGCGTCCCATGCCGCGTCGCAGCGCTCGGTCCCCGCCGGGATCGGCGGCACGATCGCCAACCTGTTCGACCGGATGGCGACCTGGAACGAGCGCCGCCGGCAGCGTCTGGCCCTGGAGGCACTGCCGGACCATCTGCTGTCCGACATCGGCGTGTCGCGCGCCGACGCCAGCCAGGAAGCCGACAAGCCCTTCTGGCGCGGCTGACCCTTGGCCGGGAGCGTGACCAGGGCCGCGTGGACAGGCGGTTGCCTGTGCGGCGGCGTGCGGTACGAGATCGGCGGCCGGCCGGAGCCGATCTCGTTCTGTCACTGCGGGCAGTGCCGCCGCCAGCACAGCCATGTCGGCGCCTACACCGGCGCTCCGCGCGCGACGGTGCGGCTGACGGCCGACTCGACCCTGGCGTGGTACGCCTCCTCCGACCAGGCGCGGCGTGGCTTCTGCGCGCGTTGTGGGGCGGGAATCTTCTGGGATGCCCTGGATGGCGGGCCGCGCATCACGATCACCGCCGGAAGCCTGGACGACGCCACCGGCCTGCACGCCGACCGGCACATCCTGGTCGACTGCAAGGGACCCTATTACGAGATCGGCGCGGACGGTCTGGAACGACGGAGCAGCACGGGGGAAATCCTGATGAGCGGCAAGTCCATGAAGGATGGCGGTCATGAGCAGTGACAGGCCGCTTCCCGGCGGTTGCCTGTGCGGCGGCGTGCGGTTCCTGGCGACGGAACGGCCGATGGGCGTGGTGAACTGCCATTGCGGGCAGTGCCGCCGCTTCCATGGGCATTTCGGCGCCTACATCACCGTGCCGCGCGACACCGTGTTCTTCGACGCCGACGCGACCCTGACCTGGTACCGCTCCTCCGCCATCGCGGAGCGGGGGTTCTGCGGGCGCTGCGGCTCGTCGCTGTTCTGGAAGGGCGACGGCAAGGCGACGGTGGACGTCGCCGCCGGCAGCCTCGACCAGCCGACCGGGCTGACCACGCTGCGGCACATCTTCGCGTCCTCCAAGGGCGACTACTACACCATTGAGGACGGGCTGGAGCGGTTCGACGGCGAGGCGCCGGAGCCGCCGTGAATGGTGCCGTAACCGTTTTCCTGCGTGCCAATACGTCGCAGGGGCATTGCGGGCAACGCGGGGCGCTTTTCGTTGACCCCGGTTGTCGCGGGTGAGAATGGTTTGCACCAGCAAGACCGTTCCCCGACTCCGAGGTCCGCCCGATGCGACGCCTGCTCGTTCCGCTTGCCGTCTCGGCCCTCGCGCTGCTCCCCGTGGCGCCCGCGCTGGCCGAAGACGCCCCCATCACCATCGTCATCAAGGATCATAAATTCGAACCGGCCGAAGTGAAGGTGCCGGCGAACAAGCGCGTCACGCTGCTGGTCGACAACCAGGACGTGACCTCCGAGGAGTTCGAGAGCGCCGAGTTGAAGGTCGAGAAGATCGTCGGCGGGCGCAAGCAGATGAAAGTGGCGATCGGTCCGCTGAAGCCGGGAAAATACCCGTTCTTCGGCGAGTTCCACGAAGCCACCGCCCAGGGCGTCGTCCTGGCCGAATGACGCGGGCGTCACCGTCCGGCGCCGCGTCGTTTTTCTCTCGGAGACGTCCATGCTCGCCAGTCTGATCATCGTTTTTCGCGAAGTGCTGGAGGCCGGTCTGGTCATCGGCATCGTCCTGGCCGCGACCAAGGGGGTCGAGGGCCGTGGCCGCTGGGTCGCGACCGGCATCGTCGCCGGCATCGCCGGATCCTGTCTGGTCGCGACCTTCGCCGACGTCATCAGTTCCCTGTTCGCCGACACCGGGCAGGAGATGTTCAACGCCACCGTGCTGCTGGTGGCGGTCGTCATGCTGGCGTGGCACAACGCCTGGATGGCCCAGCATGGCAAGGAGTTGGCCCGCGACATGGCGGCGGTCGGCCGCGAGGTGCAAAGCGGCGAGCGGTCGCTGGCGGCGCTGGCCGTGGTGATCGGCGTCGCCGTGCTGCGCGAGGGCTCGGAGGTCGTGCTGTTCCTGACCGGGATCATGGCCTCGGAAGAGAACGGCTTCACCACAGTGTTCGGCGGCGGGCTGGGCGGCATGGCGCTGGGCGCGCTGGTGTCGGTGCTGCTCTACGCCGGGCTGTTGCAGATCCCGACGCGGCATCTGTTCGCGGTGACCTCCTGGCTGCTGACCCTGCTGGCGGCGGGCATGGCGGCCACCGCCGTGAATTTCCTGGCACAGGCGGGCGTGCTGGAATCCGGCACCGAGATCCTATGGGACAGCTCGGGCGTGCTGCGGGACAAGAGTCTTGTGGGCCAAGCGCTGCATGTGCTGGTCGGCTACACCGACCGTCCCACCGAGGCGCAGTTGTTCGCCTATCTGGCGGTCGTGCTGGGGATCGTCCTGCTGACACGCTGGGCCGCGCGCGGCAACCCGCCGGGATCGGGAACGGCGCGGGCGTAAAGCCACTTCGGCCTCTCTCCCCCGCCATGCGGGGGAGGGGCGGGGGCCGGGCGCGCCGTTCTTCTTTTAAAAAAGCGTCATCGTCGTTCCGGTGTCACCGCTGGTCCGGCGGGACCCACACCCACTCCTCCTCGCCGTCCTCGTCCTTCTGCTCCTCCACCGGCCCCGCCTCCTGGCGGCGCTGGTTCGCCAGCATGTCGAGCGCGCCTTGCAGGATGTAGGCGGCGGCCATCTTGTCGACCACCTCGTCGCGCCGCTTGCGGGTCATGTCGGCCTCGCCGATCATGAAGCGCTCCACCGCCGAGGTGGACAGCCGCTCGTCCCAGAAGGCGATCTCGGCGTTCCAGCCCAGCAGGTCGGCGCGCTCCAGCAGGTTCTTGGCGAAAGCGCGGACGGATTCGGCGCGCGGCCCTTCCGTCCCGTCCATGTTCAGCGGCAGCCCGACGATCAGCCCACCGATGGCGTAGTCGCGGACGGTCTTGCCCAGCTCCCGCGCGTCCTGCGTGAACTTGGTGCGTTTCAGCGTGTGGATGGGCGAGGCCACCACCAGCCCCGGATCGGAGACCGCCAGCCCGACCGTCGTGCTGCCGACGTCGAGGCCGAGCAGCCGTTGCCCCTTGCCCAGCCGGGCCGCGAGTTCGGAGAGTGTGTGAATCATGAGCCGACCATAGAATCCCGCACGCCTCCCCGCAAGATCGCTTGAGTTGTTCCCAAAGATACTTACTCTTCTAAGCATGTTGCCCGAACGCTTGACGCACCGGCCGCTGGCCGACGCCGACATTCCGGCCGTCTGCGGCTTTCCCCGCACGCCGGAGGAGCTGTATTTCCTGTTCCCGCGCGCCGTGTGGCCGCTGACGCCCGATCAGGTGCGCGCGGCCTTGCCCCAGCGCCGCGACCCGACGGTGGCGACCTTGGGCGGGCGGGTCGTCGGCTACGGCAATTTCGCGACCTTCGAGGAAGGGCGGACGGCCAGCCTGGGCAACCTCAGCGTCGATCCGGATTTACGCCGCCACGGCATCGCCGCATATTTGGTGGGGGTGATGATCGAACGGGCCTTCGTGCATCATGACCTTCCTGAACTCACGCTTTATTGCTTCAACACCAACACGCCGGCGCTGTTGCTCTACGCCAAGCTCGGTCTGGTGCCGATGGCGCTGGAAACCCGTGTCACCCCCTGGGGCGACTCCATCGGATTGTTGAAGCTGCGCATGGACCGTGACACGTGGCGGGGCCGGGCGGTTCTGGCGGCCTGAACGCTTTCCGCCGGGCGTCCGCGCCGCGAGCGTTGCGGCGGGCGCCCACGGGTGCTAGCTTCGCGGCGGATTTCCAATATTTTGGAAGAGAGTAGAGGCATGTCGCTCGACAAGGCCACAGTGGCCAAGATCGCGCATCTGGCCCGCATCAAGGTGCCGGACGGGGAACTGGAATCGCTGGCGGGGGAACTCAGCCAGATCCTGACCTTCGTGGAACAGCTCAACGAGGTCGACACGAAGGACGTGCCGCCGATGACCAGCGTGGCCGCGCAGAAGCTGCGCCGCCGCAAGGACGAGGTCACCGACGGCGGCTACGCGCCCCAGGTCCTGTCGAACGGTCCGGAGACGGCCGAAGGCTTCTACGTCGTGCCGAAGGTGGTCGAGTGATGACGGCGCTCACGCATCTGACCATGGCGGGGGCGCTGGACGGCCTCGCCAAGAAGGAGTTCACCGCGGTCGAACTGGCCGAGGCGCATGTGCGCGCGGTCGAGGCCGTGCGCCCCTTCAACATCTTCATCACCGAGACGCCGGACGCGGCCCTGTCGATGGCCAAGGCCAGCGACGAGCGCCGCGCCAAGGGCGAGGCCGGTCCGATGGACGGCCTGCCCATCGCGGTGAAGGATCTGTTCTGCACCAAGGGCGTCGCCACGACGGCCGGCAGCCACATCCTCGACGGCTTCAAGCCGGAGTATGAGTCGACCGTCACGTCGCAGCTGTGGCGCGACGGCGCGGTCATGCTGGGCAAGGTGAACCTGGACGAGTTCGCCATGGGTTCGGCCACCATCACCGCCCATCAGGGCGAAACGGTCAGCCCCTGGAGCCCCGGCGCGCCCGGCGCCTGGGACCGCAAGATCGTCGCCGGCGGCTCGTCGGGCGGCTCGGCCGCCGTCATCGCGGCCCGCGCCGCGCTGGGCGCCACCGGCACCGACACCGGCGGCTCGATCCGCCAGCCGGCCGGCTACACCGGCACCGTCGGCATCAAGCCGACCTACGGCCGCTGCTCGCGCTGGGGCATCGTCGCCTACGCCTCCTCGCTGGACCAGGCCGGGCCGATGACCCGCACGGTCGAGGACGCGGCGATCATGTTGCGCTCGATGTGCGGCTTCGATCCGAAGGATTCGACCTCGGTCGATCTGGCGGTGCCCGATTTCCGCGCCGCGCTGACCGGCGACATCCGGGGCTTGCGCGTCGGCATACCCAAGGAATACCGCGTCGAGGGCCTGTCGGCCGAGATCGACGCGCTGTGGACCCAGGGCATCGAGTGGTTGAAGGAGGCCGGCGCCGTGCCGGTCGAGATCAGCCTGCCGCACACCAAATACGCGCTGGCCGCCTACTACATCATCGCCCCGGCGGAAGCCTCGTCCAACCTCGCGCGCTACGACGGCGTCCGCTACGGGTTGCGGGTCGAGGGCGGCAGCCTCAGCGACATGTACGAGAACACACGCGGCGCCGGTTTCGGCCGCGAGGTGCGCCGCCGCATCCTGATCGGCACCTACGTGCTGTCGGCGGGCTATTACGACGCCTACTACAACAAGGCCCGCCAAGTGCGCACGCGCATCAAGTGGGACTTCGACGAGGCGTTCAAGAGCTGCGACGTCATCCTGACGCCGACCGCCCCCAGCACGCCGTTCGCCATCGGCGAGAAGATGGACGATCCGGTGCAGATGTACCTGAACGACGTCTTCACCGTGCCGATCAACCTCGCCGGCCTGCCGGCGATGTCGGTCCCGGCCGGTTTGGGCGCCGACGGTCTGCCGTTGGGCCTGCAACTGATCGGCCGCCCCTTCGACGAGGAGACCCTGCTCCGCGTCGGGCAGGTGGTGGAGAAGGCCGCGAACGTCACGGCGCTGCCGCCCTTCGTGGCCTGATCCTTACCTCGCCCATGACATGAAAAGGGCCGGCTCCCCATCATCGGGAGCCGGCCCTTTTCGTTTGCCGGGAAGGTCGTCGCGCCGGGGTGGGTCAGGCGCCGCCGATGCCCTGGATGTAGCTCTCGCCGGTCTTGGGATCGATGACCTCTCCGGTGCCGGGCGTGCCGGGGGCGGCCTCGTCGCGGTCGCTCAACGGCTCGTTCTGCGGCTTGACCGGAACCGGTTTGGTGGCGGGCTGGTCGGCTTTGGGGTGATCGGCCATGGCGGTGTCCCTCGGGTTGGTATCGCGTTCGACCCCTCAACAGCGCCGGGGCGGAATGGTCACTCCGCCGCCAAGGACGGAGCCAGCGCGACGACGGCGGGCTGGCGAACGGACTGGTGGGCGGGCAGGGTGGGCGCGATGCGCTTGTGCAGAAGCCATTGGTCGATGGGCACGCGGACCGTGGTGCCGTCGGGGGTGCGGTAGGCGAAATGCCCGCGCTCGGTTCCGCAATGGACGTAGCCGAGTTGGTCGTAGAAGGGCAGCACCGTCGCGTTGTCGCGGTCGACGCCAAGCTCGGCCACGCTGCCGCCGTTGGCCGCCACCACCCCCTCGGCCGCCCGCATCAGCCGCGCCCCCAGGCCCAGCCCCCGGAACGGCAGGAAGACCCGCAACGCCCAGAGCGTGGCGCGGCCGAGATGCCGTTTGCGGACGAAATCCACACAGACCTGCCCGACCGGAAAGTCGTTGAGTTCGGCCAGCAGCATCGCGCCGGTGCCGCGTTCCTGCATGCGGAAGGCGTTGCCCAGGATCTCGCGGTGGGGGGTGTGCAGGCCGAACCACTCCAGCTTGGGCAGGTCGTCGACCCGCGCCGGGCGGATCGTCACCGGAAGGACCACCGACCCCCGATCCCCGATGGCGCTGCTGTGAACCTGTCTCGCCTCGCGGCCCCATCCGCCATCCGCCATCGCCCGAACCCTTTCGATCCCGTTGCGATCCATATCCGTTCCGAAGGTTGAACGGGCGCGACCGGCGGGCGTTCCAGTCCTCCCCCGCAAGGACAGGCGCAGAGGAAGTCGGAAAATTGGTGAAATTATCTAAAAATATATACAAAATTCAAGAAAATGCGTAATTCATTCAACGACGCCATGGGTAAGTGAAGAGAAACAGCGCGTCCGTCGTCGATTGGCGAATTGTAAGACGGATGGATGATTGACACTTCTTTGTCACTTTTGATACCTCTCGAAAGGGAAGGGGGGATTCCTTGGGAAGAACAGGAATCTTCCGGTTTTGCATAAAATTATTTCTGTCGGGCGGAGGTGGAATCATGATGAGGATCGTCAATCTGGGACGCACGGGCCTGTTCGTCGTGATGCAAGGTGGCGCGCTTGCCAATCTGGGCGGCCGCAGCCACTGGGGCTCGGCCGAGGACGCGCGCCGCGCCGCGCAGGCCGCGAACGCATCGGTCAGCGATTTCGTGGTGCGGACGGGTTCGTGACGGTTCCGTGCCGCGCGGGCGGCACGATTTGGAAATCCCGGCAAAGACAAAGGGCGCGCCCGATGCCGGACGCGCCCTTTGTCTTTGCCGGGATAAGGCTTGAGCGGCGTTTGCTCAGCCGGCACGCACACGGGCGAGGAAGCGGTCGACCTCGGCCCCCAGGGTCTGCGCCTGCTGCGACAGCTGGTTCGTCGCTTCCAGCACGTTGCGGGCCTCGACCCCGGCGTCGTTCGCCGAGCCGTTGACGCGCACGATGGTTTCCGTCACCTCACGGGTGCCGATCGACGCCTGCTGAACGTTGCGGGCGATCTCGGTGGTCGCGGCGCCCTGTTCCTCCATAGCGGTGGCGATCGAGGTCGAGATCTCGTTGATGCGGGCGATGGTGCCGGAAATGGACCGAATCGCGCCCACCGCTTCCTGGGTCGCGCCCTGGACCGCGCCGATCTGCGTGTTGATCTCTTCCGTGGCGCGGGCGGTCTGGTTGGCGAGGCTCTTCACCTCGCTCGCCACGACGGCGAAGCCCTTGCCGGCCTCTCCGGCGCGCGCTGCCTCGATGGTCGCGTTCAGCGCCAGCAGATTGGTCTGGCTGGCGATGTCGTGGATGAGCTTGACCACCTGCCCGATGCGGCTGGCGGCATCCGCCAGACCCTGCACGGTGGCGTTGGTCCGCTCGGCCTCGGTCATCGCGGCGCTGGCGATGGCGGCGGATTGGGTGACCTGATGGCTGATCTCGCCGATGGAAGCGGTCAACTCCTCCGCCGCCGCTGCGACGGTCTGGATGTTGACGGAGGCTTCCTCGGCGGCGGCGGCGACCTGGGTCGACTGCTCGCTGGTCTGCTCGGCCGTGCGGCTCATGCTCTGGGCGGTGGATTGCAGCCGGTTGGCCGCGCTGGACACTGCCTGGACGACGCCCTTGACCTCGCGCTCGAAGCTGTCGGCGGTGGAGCCCAGTTCGCGGCTGATGATGGCGGCGGTGTTCAGATCGATGTAGACGGAGGTCGCCAGATCCATGTCGAGGAACACGGCCTTGTTGATCGCCTGGAGCAGCAGCGAGAGCTTTTCCGGCTTCTTGCGGTGCAACTGCGCGGCCTGCTCGATCAGCTTGTTCAGCGTAAAGCAATAGGCACCGGTGTACCAGCGCGGCTCCAGCCCGATCCGCTGGTGGGTCTGGCCGATCTTCAGAACCTGGCTGACATAGGCGTCGTCGAAGGTGCCGGTGAAAACGTTCCGCAGCCAATGCTGCTTCTGCAGGTCGCGCGCCCGGTTGGCGGCAGCCGGGTTGGCCAGAAGCGACGCGACCTGGGGAACGTTGCGCAAGTAGGAATAGAACTCGTCCAGGATCTGGTCGATCCGCTGGGCCAGATAGGGCTGGAATTCACGAAGAACGGCCTTGGTCGGTTCATCGATTCGCAAGAAGGCAATGCGGTCGGAAATGGACTGGGTCTGGGCAACGTTCGACATGAAGGAATCCCCGGATGGCAAAAGCGGCAGTCTGCAAAGAATTTATTAAAATCCAAAGCTTCCACCGGTCGGCCATGATGGATGGTTTGGCGCAGCTTTGAATAAGTCAGATTGTCGCAGCACTCATCTTATAAGAAATAAATTTTTCTCTATTGTGACATAAAATGATCATCCGAGGGCCGATACGGCTTCGCCATGAAAAAGACCGGCGGAGCCAGGGGCGCCGCCGGTCGAAGTTCGACAGGTCTGGAGGCTAGAAGCGGGCAAACGGCCCGCGGCGTCGTGCGAAGGCGGCTCGCGGGGAACCGGCTCGGCACGCCCGCGCGGCCGGCGGAGCGCCGGTCGCGCGGGAATGGCGGATCAGGCGACCATCTGGTGGGCGGGGCTGGGACGGCGCAGGGCCTGCGCGGCGCTCAGCACGGCCTTCTGGAGCTTCTCGAAGGCGCGGACCTCGATCTGCCGCACCCGTTCGCGGGAGACGGAGAATTGCTGGCTCAACGCCTCCAGGGTGGAGGGATCCTCCTTCAGGCGGCGTTCGAACAGGATGCGGCGTTCGCGGGCGTCGAGCCGGTCGAGCGCCTGACCGACCAGACGGCGGCGCAGGGCCAGCTCGTTGGCGTCGGCCAGCGTGACGTCCTGCGTCGGCCGGTCGTCGGCCAGCAGCTCCAGCCAGTTGGTCTCGCCGTCGCTCGACAGGGTGGCGTCGAGCGAGCTGTCGTTGGCGGCCAGACGGCGGTTCATCTCGACCACCTCGTTCTCCGGCACGTCCAGCTCGGTGGCGATGGCGGTGACGGTTTCCGGCGACAGGTCGCCCTGTTCCAACTCGGCCATCTGGCTCTTGAGGCGGCGCAGGTTGAAGAACAGCTTCTTCTGCGCGGCGGTCGTGCCCATCTTGACCAGCGACCAGCTGTGCAGAATGTATTCCTGGATCGCGGCGCGGATCCACCAAGTGGCGTAGGTCGCGAAGCGGAAGCCGCGCTGCGGATCGAATTTCTGGGCGGCCTGCATCAGGCCGACGTTGCCCTCGGCCACCAGATCGACCAGCGACAGGCCGTAGCCGCCGAAACCACGGGCGATCTTGATGACGAGGCGCAGATGGCTGCCGACCAGCCGTTCCAGGGCGTGGGGGTTGCCGCGTTCGCGCCAGGCGATGGCGAGATCACGCTCCTCGTCCGGAGCCAAGATCGCGAACCGCTTCGATTCTTCGACATAGCGGGTCAGGCTGGCGCTTTCGCCGCTCAGAAGTTTCTTCAGCATGCTGATGCCTCCTCTCCAACGCTCCACGGTCGGCCGTGACGCGGTGCTCCTTCGGCGGACGTAAGAAAACCGTCCGCTGCTTCGGCATTTCAAGTTATCGGGGTGTGTATTCGCCGCGCTTCTTTAGGAACAACGTCCGTCAGACACTATTAATGTGACCGGGCGACCCTATTGGATCAACCCCTTAAAGGGCATGATCCCGGAGTTTTTTGGCGTATACCCACGCTCTTCTGCCACTCGGACCGGCGGTCCGGTCGATCAGAGCGGGCTATGACCCTGGCAGTTTGGCCAGTGCACTTTCGGACAGGTCTGTCGCGCCCGTCCCATCGTTTCGGTCCTTTCCCGGAGGAGGCATCGGGCGGACCGCATCGGCCGAAGGTCTGTGGGCGGCTATGCTTCGGCTTGGCGTGAGCGGAAGGGGCTGACCACGGCGTAGGAACCCTAGATGGGAAGGCCGGGCGTCTTCGCCACCCGCACCTTCGGCCTATGCCATCGCGGCGTTTTCCGGGAGACGGGCAAGGAAAAAGGCGCGCCCCAAGGGGACGCGCCTTTCGGAAACGCTTGGCGGAACGGCCTGGGATTACTCGGCGGCCGAACGCTTGCGGCCGAGGCCGAGCTTGGTCGCCATTTCCGACCGCGCCTTGGCGTAGTTCGGGGCCACCATCGGATATTCCGGGGGCAGGCTCCACTTGGCGCGGTACTCGTCCGGCGACAGGTCATAGACGGTCTTCAGATGCCGCTTCAGCATCTTCAGCTTCTTCCCGTCCTCCAGGCAGATGATGTATTCCGGCGTGACCGACTTCTTGATCGACACCGCCGGAACCAGCTCCGACTTGGCCGGGGCGGGCTTGTCTTCGCCCAGGTTGCGGAAGGCCGCCTGCACGTTGTGGATCAGCGACGGCAGTTCGTGGACCGACACCGTGTTGTTGCCGACATAGGCGGCGACGACCTTGGCGGTCAGCGATTGCAGATCGGCGAATTCGATGGTCATGGCGGCGCTCCGTTCGCGATGAGGAAGGATCAGCCGTTCACCGAATCGCGCAGCTGCTTGGCCGGCTTGAACTTCGGGGCCTTCGACGCGGCGATGGCGACCACTTCGCCGGTGCGCGGGTTGCGGCCTTCGCGGGCGGCGCGCTCGGCCACCTCGAAGATGCCGAAGCCGGCCAGACGAACGTCCTCGCCCCGGCCCAGCGCGCCGGAGATGCCCTCGAACACCGCCTGAACGACCTTGGCCGCGTCGGCCTTCTTGATGCCGGCGTTGGTGGCGACGGTTTCGATCAGTTCGGCCTGGTTCATGCAAAACTCCATTGGGTCGGTTTGGTTTCGGTTTTTCGGAGTTATTGGCAGAACGGCTCCATCCGCACAAGAGCGATCACAGAAAAGGCAACTCACGGTGTTTTTCTTGACCGCACTTCTTGTCCGATCTGTGTCCGGAAAGCACCAGGAATGAGGCGGCGGCCCGTCGCGGCGGAAGCGGAGGCTGGGCTTCGCGCGGCTTTCGACGGTGAATATGGCGACTCGCGGCAAAGCGCCCGGTGGCGGTTTTGAAAGCTTTGGGGTGGGGGTTGAAGCGGTCGCGGACACCCCCATCTGCCAGGGGTTCGGGTCCGGGCCCCTCTGGCGACCGAGGCGTCGGTCGTGATGTCGGAACCTCTTGATCTTACCGCTGACGCAAGCGTCATCAAGTGGGTTGTTCGATGGACAGTCTTTACGCGTCCTTTCTCTTCGATTTCATGGGGAAACCTTTATGGGTTTGGTTGGCCTTCATTGGCGTCGTCATGGCGCTTCTGGCCTTCGACCTGGGTGTCCTCAACCGCCGCGACCATGAGATCGGTGTCGCCGAGAGCCTGAAGCTCTCCGTCTTCTACATCGCCGTCGCCATGCTGTTCGGCGGCTGGATCTGGTGGTCGATGGGCGGCGAGGCCGGCATCCAGTACTACACGGGCTATTTCATCGAGAAGAGCCTGTCGCTGGACAACGTCTTCGTCATATCGCTGATCTTCGGCTACTTCGCGGTTCCGCGCGCGTTGCAGCACCGGGTGCTGTTCTGGGGCATCCTGGGCGTGGTCCTGCTGCGCGGCCTGATGATCGGCGCCGGTGCCGCGCTGGTCTCGGAATTCCATTGGGTGCTCTACGTCTTCGGCGCCTTCCTGCTCCTGACCGGCGTGAAGATGCTGTTCGCGGCGGATTCGGAGCCGGACATCGCGCACAACCCGGTGCTGGCTTTCCTCAAGCGCCATCTGCGGGTCACCGACAGCTTCCACGGCCACCACTTCGTCGTGAAGCAGCCGGTGAAGGAGGAGGGCGGGGCGATGCGTTGGGTCGCGACGCCGCTGCTGCTGGCGCTGATCATGGTGGAACTGGCCGACCTCGTCTTCGCGGTCGACAGCGTGCCGGCGATCTTCGCCATCACCACCGATCCTTACTTGGTCTACACCAGCAACATCTTCGCGGTGCTGGGCCTGCGCGCGCTGTACTTCGCCCTGGCGGCGATGGTTCACCGGTTCAAGTACCTGAAATACGCGCTGGCGCTGGTGCTGGTGTTCATCGGGTCGAAGATTTTCTACACGCAGTTCTTCGGGAAGATGGATCCGCTGATCTCGCTCGGCGTCACGCTGGGGCTGATCGCCGGCGGCGTGGTGGTCTCGCTGGTGAAGACCCGGCAGGAGGAGCGGCAGGGGACCTTGCAGGCGGAGTGAGGGGAACTGGCTTTTGAGGGGCTTTGCCCCCTCCCTAACCCTCCCCCGCTAACGCGGGAGAGGGAACTCCACTGAACGCCGACAAGGGTCCGGCCCCCTCCCCCGCCGAAGGCGGGGGAGGGATGGGGAGGGGGCAAAAGCGCCCTTCAGAACCCCAGTTTCCCCAGCGCCGCGATGCTCTCCGCCGCGCTGGTGTGCAGGATGAAGGTCCCGCCCGCCGCTTCCCAAGGCGCGCGGGCCTTTTCGCGGTCGTCCACCAGCAATGTGCCGGGGCCGCCGTAACGCGGCTTGTCGCGCGCCATGCAGGTGATGACCGGAACCTCGGCCCCCAGCATGCGGGCGACCCAGCGCGTTTTCTGGTCGGGCGCCCAGCTTCCCAGCGGCAGGCCGGTCAGGATGGTCGGGCGGTGCGGCGCGCAGAACGCCCACAGCTCCTGCGCGTCGTGCATGAACTCCAGCGTGCCGAAGAAATCGGGGTGGCGGGACAGCGCCCACCACATCTCCTTCATCGGCAACGCCTCCGGCCGCCGGCCGGTGGCCGCGACGACGCCCCGGTCGAAATCCGCCAGCACGCCGTCGAGGTCGAGGAACAGGGCCGGACGCGCGCTCACGCCCCGCCCAGTTCCGCCCGCTCGCGGAACTCGTCGAGCGCCTGCGGGTTGGCCAGCGCCTCGGTGTTCTTGATCGGGCGGCCGTGGACGGCGTCGCGCACCGCCAACTCGGTGATCTTCCCCGACCGCGTGCGCGGGATGTCGCTGACCTGCACGATCTTCGCCGGGACGTGGCGCGGCGAGCAGTTGTCCTTGATCCGCTTGCGGATCTTGCCCTCCAGCGCCTCGTCCAATTTCATGCCCTCGCGCAGCACGACGAACAGGATGACGCGCACGTCGCCGTCCCAGGTCTGGCCGATGCAGACCGCCTCCATGATCTCGTCGAGCTGTTCGACCTGCCGGTAGATCTCCGCCGTGCCGATGCGCACGCCGCCGGGGTTCAGCACCGCGTCGGAGCGGCCGTAGATCACCCAGCCGCCATGCTCGGTCTGCTCGATGAAGTCGCCGTGGACCCAGATGTTGGAGAAGCGGTCGAAATAGGCGGCGCGGTACTTGGAGCCGTCCGGGTCGGCCCAGAAGCCGATGGGCATGCTGGGGAAGGGGCGGGTGCAGACCAACTCGCCCTTCTCGCCGCGCACGGCGTGGCCGTTGTCGTCGAAGGCCTCCACCGCCATGCCGAGGCCGCGCGTCTGAATCTCGCCCTTCCACACCGGGGCGATGGGGTTGCCCAGCACGAAGCAGGACATGATGTCCGTGCCGCCGCTGATCGAGGCCAGATGCACGTCCTGCTTGATGGCGCGGTAGACGAACTCGAAATTCTCCGGCATCAGCGGCGAGCCGGTCGAGGTCAGCGTCCGCACGCTGGCCAGTGAATGGGTCCGGATCGGCTCCAGCCCCGACTTCTCCAGCGACTGGATGAACTTGGCCGAGGTGCCGAACACGGTGATCTTCTCGGCGTCGGCGTAGTCGAACAGGATGTTGCCGGTCGGCGCGAAGGGCGAACCGTCATAGAGCGTCAGCGTCAGCCCGCTCGCCAGCCCGGTGACCAGCCAGTTCCACATCATCCAACCGCAGGTGGTGAAGTAGAACAGCCGGTCGCCCGGCTTCAGGTCGCAGTGCAGCCGGTGTTCCTTGACGTGCTGGACCAGGGTGCCGCCGGTGCCGTGGACGATGCATTTCGGCTTTCCGGTGGTGCCCGACGAATAGAGGATGAACAGCGGGTGGTCGAAGGCGACCCGCTCGAACACCGGCTCGACGGCCGGGTGGGGCGCCATGAACTCCTGGAAGCCGACGGCGTTCGGCACGCCCGACAGATCCGGCGCCTCGGCGACGTAGGGAATCACCACGGTGGCGACGACGGTCGGCAGATCCTTCAGCACCTCGGCCAGCTTGGCGCGGACGTCGTGACTCTTGCCGTTGTACCAGTAGGCGTCCGGCGCGAAGACCACCTTCGGCTCGATCTGGCCGAAGCGGTCGACGATGCCCTGCACCCCAAAATCGGGCGAGCAGGACGACCACACCGCGCCCAGGCTGGCGGTCGCGACCATCGCGGCCAGCGTCTCCGGCATGTTCGGCATGATGGCGGCGACCCGGTCGCCCTTGGTCACCCCCTTGGCCTTCAACGCCTGCTGGAGCCGCGACACGGTGGCCTTCAGCTCCGCCGCCGACCAGCGGTACTTCACCTTGTCCTCGCCCCAGAAGACCAGGGCGTCGCCGGCCGGCAGGTTGGCCAGCATGTTCTCGGCGTAGCTGACGCTCGCCTCCGGGAACCAGCGGGCGCCCGGCATCTTGTCGCCGTCGAGAAGATCGACCGCGCCCAGGTTGCCGGTCAGGCCGGCCCACTCCCACAGGAAGCGCCAGAACCGCTCCTTCTCGGCGATCGACCAGTTGTAGAGCGCCTCGTAATCGTCCAGCCGCAGACCGAAGCGCGCGTTGGCCGCGTCGCGGAAGGCGGTCAGGTTGCTTTGCGCGACACGCTCCTCGCTCGGGCGCCACAGCGGAGTGTCCATGCTCTTTCCCTCGTTCGCGGAATGGGGCCTTTGATTGGTCGGCCCTCGGATTGCGGGGCAGCATAGCGCACCGCCTCACGGCTTGTCTCCCGGCCAAGAGGCGGAACTTTCGCGCGCGCCGGCCGGTTGCCTTGGGGAGACGAAACCCCGCGAGGCGGCATGACGGTCATCGGCATTTCAGGCTCTTACGGTGGGTTGAACCTCGGCGACGAGGCGATCCTGACCTCGGCCATCGAGCAGCTCCGGGCCACGGTTCCCGGCGTGGAGATCGTCGTCTTCACCCGCAACGCCGAGCACACCCGTGCCCACCACGCGGTGGACCGCGTGCTGAATCCGCGCGAGGCGATGCGCGACGAGATCCTGCCGGAGGTCGAACGTCTGGACCTGCTGCTGCTGGGTGGCGGCGGGATCCTGTACGACAGCGAGGCGCGGACCTACCTGCGCGAGGTCACCATCGCGCAGCGGCTGGGCATCCCGACCCACACCTTCGCCATCGGAGTCGGCCCGCTGAAGGACCAGACCGAACGCGACGCCGTGCGCGACGGGCTGGACCGCATGGGCGGCATCACCGTGCGCGAACAGAGCGCCAAGCGGCTGATTGAGGAGATCGGGGTCCGCGTGCCGGTGGAGGTCACGGCCGACCCGGCGCTGCTGCTGACCGCCGATCCCTTCACCGACGCGATGCTGGCCGAGGCCGGGATCCCGAACGACCGCCCGCTGGTCGGGCTGTCGGTGCGCGAGCAGGGGGCGGCGGCGCCCGACCTGACCGACGCCGCCTACCACCAGCTTCTGGCCGAGGCCGCCGACTTCATCATCGAGCGATTCGGCGCCGACGTGGTGTTCGTGCCGATGGAGCGCGCCGACGTGCGCGAGGCCCACCGCGTCATGGGCCGGATGGCGGTGCCCGAGCGCGCGCATCTGCTGAAATACCAATACGAGCCACGCCGCATCATCGGGCTGATGCGCCATCTGAAGATGGCGGTCGGCATGCGGCTGCATTTCCTGATCTTCGCGGCGATCACCGGCACCCCGCTGATCGCCTTGCCCTACGCGTCGAAGGTGTTCGACTTCCTGACCTCGCTGGGGCTGGAGCCGCGCTCCACCGTCGCCCACACCACGGCCGGGACCTTCCTGGCCGACCTCGACCGGCTGTGGGACCACCGCGAGGAGCAGCAGGCACTGCTGCGCTCGCAGGTGCCGGTGCTTCAGGACCGCGCCCGCCGCACCGCGCCGCTGGCGACGAGGGCTGCAAGGGAGGGGTGAGGAGGTAACGCTTGCCCCCTCCCTAACCCTCCCCCGCTTCGCGGGAGAGGGAACCAGCACTGGAATTTGCAGAGCTCCTGCCCCCTCTCCCGCGAAGCGGGGGAGGGATGGGGAGGGGGCCAAGACACGAACCCATGAGGAGGACCGCACCGTGCCCGCTTTGACCTTGCCGCCGAACCCCGCCACCGTGATGCTGCCGCCGCGCGCCGCGACCCGAGTCGGACGCTGCGACGTGCTGGTCGTCGGCGGCGGGCCGGCGGGGATGGCGGCGGCCATCGGCGCCGCCCAGGCCGGGGCCGAGACGATCCTGGTCGAGCGCTACGGCTTCCTCGGCGGCAACGCCACGGTGGCGCTGGTCATGCCGTGGATGAGCTTCTACACCCAGCGCGGCTCCGTCGCTGTGGTTGACAACACCAAGCTGATGCCGCAGGACCACGGCCCCGGCGAGCCGGTGGTCGGCGGCGCGCTGGCGGTGTTCCTCGGCCGGCTCTACGCCGCGCAGGGCGCCGTGCCGCCCTCGCCGGACACCGGCTTCACCGTGCCCTTCGACCCGGAAATCCTGAAGGTCGTCTCCCAGCAGATCCTCGACGAGGCCGGGGTCAAGGTGCTGCTGCACGCGTTTGCCTCCGGCATCGTCGGCGAGCGCGGGCGCCCGACCGGCGTCGTGTTCGAGACCAAGTCCGGTCCGCTGGTGATCGAGGCCGGCACCGTGGTGGACTGCACCGGCGACGGCGACATCGCCGCGCTGTCGGGCGCCGACTACGAGGTCGGGCGCGAGGAGGACGGGCTGGTCCAGCCGATGACGCTGATGTTCCGCATGGCCGGCTTCGACCACAACCTGTTCTCGCGCTTCGTCCACGAGAATCCGACGCAGTGGCGCGGCGTGCACGGCCTGTGGGATCTCGTGTCGAAGGCGACGGCCAACGGCGACCTGTCGCTGACCCGCGAGGACATCCTGTTCTTCGGCACCACCCAGCCGACCGAGGTGGCGCTGAACTGCACGCGGGTCACCGGCGTGCTCGGCACCGACGTGTTCGACCTGACGCGGGCGGAATGGGAAAGCCGGCGCCAAGCCGCCGAGATCGCCCGCTTCATGCAGAAATACGTGCCGGGCTTCACCGAGTCCTACCTGTGCCAGACCGGCGTCGCCGTCGGCGTGCGCGAGACGCGGCGGGTCGTCGGCGATTACCGCATGACGGCCGACGACGTGCTGGGCGCCGCCAAGTTCGAGGACGCGGTGGCGCGCGGCACCTACCCGGTGGACATCCACAGCCCGACCGGCAAGGGCACCACGCTGAAGCGCGTGCCGACCGGCGAATGGTACGAGGTGCCGCTGCGCGCCATGCTGCCCAAGGGCATGGACAACCTTCTGGTCGCCGGGCGCTGCATCTCCGGCAGTCACGAGGCGCATTCGTCCTACCGGGTGACGCCGACCTGCATGGCGACGGGGCAGGCGGCCGGCGTCTGCGCCGCCTACGCCAGCGCCCGGCGCGAGCAGCCCCGCGCCATCGCGCACCAGACGGTGCAGAAGGAATTGCTGCGCCAGGGCGCGCTGCTGCGGCCGGTGGGGTGAAGGGAGCGGGTAACGCGGAAGGGCGACGGACCCGTTCGGGGATGCCGGACGGGGAACCGCCTCGCCCCTTCGTGGCAGCCGGAGCGGCCGCTCGCCCCAAGCTGGAACAAAGCCGTGGGGTTCCCGTTCCGATGACGCTCACTCGCCAATTGGGAGGATGCCATGATCGGCACGATACTTTTGATCATCCTGGTTCTTCTGCTTCTGGGTGCCGTTCCGGCTTGGCCGCACAGCCGCGGCTGGGGCTATGGCCCGAGCGGCATTCTGGGCGTTCTGGCGATCATCCTGATCGTCCTGCTGCTGATGGGGCGGATCTAAAGGCAGGCTCCGCCTTTCCCTGGAGAGCCCCTCTCCCCTTGCGGGAGAGGGGTTGGGGTGAGGGGGTGCAAATCTCTTTCCGCCTTTCAGGCGGAACACCCCTCATCCCAACCCTTCTCCCGCAAGGGGAGAAGGGCAAGTTTGCGCCTAAGGGAAGGATGGGGTGGGGGCAAAGCGTTGCTGGACTTGCGCGATCCGCGGCGTCGCGTCGCATCCGGCCACCACGACGTCATGGCCGCAACGCAAAAACGACGCGTTTGGGTGTCTTGCCGCGACCATGCTTATTGGCTAGGTTCCGGACAGCGAACTGTCCAAAAGGCCTAGCCATGGCACTGGAGATCGAGCGCCGCTTCCTTGTGCGCAAGGACATCCGGCATCTGTGCCGGGACGGCATTTCCATCGTTCAGGGCTATCTGCCGCGCGACGGCGACAACACGGTGCGCGTCCGGCTGATCAGCGACGCAACCGCCGGCGACACGGCCACCCTCACCATCAAGAGCCGCAAGAGCGGCGCCAGCCGGGAAGAGCTGGAATACCCGCTGGGCAGCGACTTCGCCCGGCAGCTCCTGCGCCATTCCTGCGCCGGCCACCTGATCCGGAAAACCCGCTACCGTCACGACCAGGACGGCCTATGCTGGGAGATCGACGTGTTCGAGGGCGAGAACGCCGGTCTGGTGATCGCCGAGGTCGAACTGAGCGATCCCGAACAGATCGTCCCGCTGCCCGAATGGATCGGGGCGGAGGTCACGTCCCTGCGCGCCTACAGCAACTCGTCCCTGTCGCGTTGCCCGATTCGGGGCTGGGCCAGCGCGGCCTGAGCCTCTGCAAAAGCGCTCTCCACGGAGCGCCCCGCCGCGAGGGAAGGGCGCCCCGCAGTCCGGCGGGCCTTACCCCCGCGCCGCCAGACGTTCCGCGTCCTTCAACGCCCCCCACGCCAAGCGGCGCGTGATGGAGGTGCCTTCGGGCGGACCGGCGAACAAGGTCTCATCCCGTTCGCACTCGATGCTCCACAGCGCGAACAGCCGCACCGCCAGACCGGCGTTGGTCCGGGCCGATACCTCGGCGATGCGGTCCTCCAGCGTGCAGACCTGATGGATCTGCTCGTTGGTGGCGGTGTGCAGGCCCCAGCTGGGGCCGTGGGTGTCGCGCAGCAGGGCCATGTAGGCTTCTCCCAGTTGAAGCAGTTCGTCGTCCTGTTCGCCGGGAAAAGCTGTGCTACTGTCGGTCTCAGCCATGATCGAAGCTCCTTAACAGCTTAGGTGGTGGTCAGGCCGGGCGGGGTGTTCCACCACCCCGTTCGGCCGCCGGACGGCACGTCTTGCGACGCGGCATCCGGGTATGTGCAATCCTAGGGCATTGCGGGACTGGTGTCACTCTTCTCCAAAGTGGGGAGGGGGAGGATGGAAGCTCCTAGCGGATAGGCATGGGTTCGGCCTTATGCCCCCTCCCTAACCCTCCCCCGCTGCGCGGGAGAGGGGACTGCCGCTGAACACCGACAAGCGTCCTACCCCCTCTCCCGCGCAGCGGGGGAGGGATGGGGAGGGGGCAACCACAACAACCACCAACTCAAGCCGTCCGCACCTTGTTCAGGAAGCCCTGGACCTCGCCGCGCAGGCGGTCGGCCTGACCGGCCAGTGTGCGGCTGGCGACCAGCACCGCGTCGGCGGCGCCGCCGGTCTTGCTGGCGGCGGTCGTCACCTCGGCGATGTTCTGCATGACCTGCTGGGTGCCCTCGGCCGCCTGCTGGACGTTCTGGGCGATCTCCTGCGTCGCGGAGCCCTGCTGCTCCATCGCGTGGGCGATGTCGGTCACCGTGCGGCTGATGGTGGTCACCGCGTCGGAGATGGTGCGGATGGCGTCCACCGCGCTGCTGGTCGCCATCTGCATGTCCGCGACCTGATGGGAAATCTCCTCGGTCGCCTTCGCGGTCTGGCCGGCGAGATTCTTCACCTCGGTCGCCACGACGGCGAAGCCCTTGCCGGCCTCTCCGGCGCGCGCCGCCTCGATGGTGGCGTTGAGCGCCAGCAGGTTGGTCTGCTCGGCGATCTCGCCGATCAGCCCGACCACCTTGCCGATGCGCTCGGCGGCGTGGGACAGCCCCTCGACGATGCCGTTGGTCTGCACCGCCTTGTCGGCGGCGCCCACCGCCGCGTTGGAGCTGGCGTTGAGCTGGCGCGAGATCTCGGCGATGGAGGCCGACAGCTCCTCCGCCGCCGCCGCGACGGTCTGCACGTTGCTGGTGGCCTGCTGGGAAGCGGTGGCGACGGCGGTCGATTTCGCCGTGGTCAGGGCCGCGTCCGACGACATCTCCTGCGCGTCGCGGCCCAGCGTCGAGGCCGATTCGGTCAGCGACACCACCACGCCCGACACCGCCTGCTCGAAGCCGTTGGCGAACTCGTTCATCGTGCGACGGCGGTCGGCGTCGATCTGCTGGCGCATCTCCTCGCGGTCGCGCTCCATCTTCTGCATCTCCAGGGCATTGTCCTTGAAGATGGTCATGGCTTCCGCCATCGCGCGCAGTTCGTCCTTGCGGTCGCCGCCCGGCACATGCACCGACAGGTCGCCCTCGGCCAGACGGCTCATGGCGCCGGTCATGGCGTGCAGCGGGTGGGTGATGGCGCGGTCGATGACCCAGGCCATGATGATGCCCAGCAGCAGCGCCACGGCGGAGCCGATGGCGATCACCATGCCGGAGTTGGCGCGCCCCTCCTCGCGGTCGTCGCGCTGGATGACGACCAGCCGGCCGATCTGATCGCTGACCGAAGTGGCGGCCTTCGTCATGGCGAGCGAGGCCTCCTGCTGCCGCTTGGCGGTCGCGACCAAGGCGGTGAATTCCGTGTCGAAGGCCTGCGCGGCTTCCGTGGCGGCCGTGATCAGCGCGCGGCCCTCCTTGTCGAGCAGCAGAGCCCCCGCCTTGCCGGCCAGTTCCAGGGTCTCCTTGACCGCGCCGGTCACGCGGGCGTGGGAGTCCGGGGCGTTGCTCAGCAGGAAGTCGCGCTGCCCCAGCATGGCCGCCTGCGCGCTCTGCACCAGCCGCATCGCCAGACCGCGCAGCAGCACCGCCTCGTTCACCTCGCTCTGGGCGTAGCCGGACGCCTCGCGCAGGGCGTTGGAGACCATGGTCTGGTTTTCCTGAAGCTCCAGCGCGTGGGTCTGCACCGCGCGCGCCGTGCGGTCGATGGTCTCGGCGATGGCGGACGGCACCGTGCCGGTGATGCCGCGGATCGTCCGGAAGGCTTTGCGATAGGCATCGGTGTCGGCGACGATGGTCTGCGCCAGCGTCTCATCGTTGGTGCCGGCGAGATCCTTCTCGACCGCCTCGGTCGTCGCCACCAGCTCGTCGATGGCGGCGGCGACGCGGTCGAGCAGGGCGGGGTTGCCGGTGCGCAGGTACTCGCTCTGCTGGACGCGGGCCTCCTGCACGCGCTCGATCACGCGGTTGGCGCGTTCGGTCGTCTCGATGCCGTGATGGGCGGCGGTGTCCGCCTCCTTCTGGCTGACCATGTTCTGGTCGTAGCGCTCCGATTGCTGCGCGCCGATCTTCTCGGCGATCTCGCGGAGCGCGCGGGCGCGGGTCTCCATGCTTGCGGTGCGGGCGTGGGCCTCGCGGTCCTGGGCCACGAAATTGCCGAAGGCGGCGCGGTAGCCGTCGATTCCCGCCAGCACCTCGTCCACCAGCCGGGCGCCCTCGCCGGCGGGCAGCGCCGTGCGGGTGTCCTGCGCCTCGGCGCGGAGCGCGTCGAGCATGCCGGGAACGTTCGTCACCGCCTTGGCGTCGCGTTCGGTGACGAAGCGCGCCTCCTCGATGCGGACGGATTTGAGACGGGCGTCGAGTTCGGCCGTGTGGGCGGCGAGGTCGACACGCCCGGCGTAGGTGCGCAGGCTGTTCCAGCCGACGAACGCCACGGCAACCGTCAGCAGCAGCACGGTGGCGAAACCGAGCGCGATCCGTGTTCCGATCGTCATGATCGTAGGCTCCCTGTCATCAGAGCGATGCGTGTTCTGTTCTTGCACCCCTATTTAAGCACGCTGGGTTAATTCCCGGTTTGATGCAGGTCAGGAATAACTTTCGTTTCAGAAGCGATCGGGCATCCAGGGACGCGCGCCGCCAAACAAGCGGTCGAGTCGTTTGGCTGCGGCGTCTTCACCGTGCAGCATCCCGGTCTGCCGAAGCGCGCGCGCGCTGGCATGGCCGCTGAACAGGCTGGAGAAAGCGGCGATGCCGAGCGTCGCGACCGGCGTCTCGTCTCGCGTGGGAGAGGCGATTACACCGAAGCCGTCTTCAACCTGAAGGTGGAAGCATCGACAATTCTCTGAAAAGAGAGAATCATTGATCTCGAAAGCGATAGAATCTTTTGCGTCGGTGGGGTAGCCACGGGTTGCAAGGGCGCGCTCGACGTCCAGGACGCGGACCAGCCACTCCTCCCGCCCGTCCATCCGGACCCCGACGTCCTCGGCCAGTAGGGCAAGCGGATCGTCCGGGCCGCCGCGCCACGCGATGCGATCCACCTGGGCGCGGTAGCCGGCGAGAACGCGCAGCGCCAGACGCGTCGACCGCGCCGTCGGCGTGCAGAGATCCGCCACGATCAGCCGCTGGTCCTTGGGCGGCGCGACGGCGACGTAGCCCTCCGGGGATCCGTCCGGCCCGCCGAGCAGGAAGAGGTCGGACGGCTCGCCGTCGGGGCAGAGCGCCAGCGTCCACAGCGCCTCGTTGCGTTCCGGGAGCCCGTTGCCGGTGGCGAGCAAAGCTTGGCGCAGCCGGGCGAGCGGGGCCGCGTCGAGCGGGTCGGCCGGAACGACGGTGCCCTCGAGGCCGGCGTCGCGCCGGGCGCCGGCCAGGGCCGCGGGGGCGGCGCTCCAGTCGCAGGACACGCCGCCGCGCCCGAAGCCGAGCCGGCGGTAGAAGGGCAGGGTGGACGGGTGCAGGACCGACACGGCGGCGCCGGCGGCGCGCCCCTCGGCCAGAAGGGACCGCATCAGCGACGATCCGGCGCCCGTACCGCGCGCGGCCGGATCGACGGCGACCATGGCGACCCCTTGCGATGGAACCGGGCGCCCGCCGAACCACTGGTCCATGCGCCACCACGCCGCGCAGGCCGACAGCGGCGCGGCGCCGTCGCGGCGCAGGCAGCGGATGGTGTCGGTGCCGAACAGGGCGGCGTAGCGGTCGAAGATCTCGCGGGGCAGGCCGAACCCTTGCCGCGCCAGACGCGCGACGGCGCCGATGTCGTTGGCGGTGGCCGGGCCGTAGAGAGAATCGGGGATGATCATGGGTCTCGCGTTCCGAGAGGGTTTGACCCCACCCTAACCCTCCCGTGCGGGGCCGGGGAGGGGATGGATGCTTAAACCGCCGCTCCGCCCAACCGCTCCACCGCCCAGCGGGCGGAGTCGCGGACCACGTCGCTGGGGTCGTCGAGAAGCCCTTCGGCCACGAACCGCAGGCGGGGATCGCCGCTGTTGCCCAGCGCCACCAGCACGTTGCGCACGAAGCGGTCGCGGCCGATGCGCTTGACCGGCGAGCCGCTGAACACTTGCCGGAAGCCGGCGTCGTCCAACTGCGCCAGATCGGCCAGCCGGGGCGCGGTCAGCTCGGCGCGCGGCAGGAAGGCCGGTTCTCGTGTGGTCCTGGCGAACTTGTTCCAGGGGCAGGCGGACAGGCAGTCGTCGCAGCCGTAGATGCGGTTCCCCATCAGCGGTTTGAGCGCGTCGGGGATCGGTCCCTTGTTCTCGATGGTCAGGTAGGAGACGCAGCGCCGCGCGTCGAGCTGGTAGGGCGCCGGGAAGGCGTCGGTCGGGCAAGCGGTCTGGCAGGCGGTGCAGGAGCCGCAACGGTCGCGGCCGGTCGCGTCCGCCGGAAGCTCCAGCGTCGTGTAGACCTCGCCCAGGAACAGCCAGGAGCCGTGGTCGCGCGACACGAGGTTGGTGTGCTTGCCCTGCCAGCCCAGCCCGGCGCGCTCGGCGAGCGGCTTCTCCATCACCGGGGCGGTGTCGACGAAGACCTTCACCCCCGCCTTGGTCTGGGAGTGCAGCCATTGCGCCAGCGTCTTCAGCCGGCCCTTGATCAGGTCGTGGTAATCCCGGTTGCGGGCGTAGACCGAGACGATCCCCCGCTCCGGGTGACCCAGCATCCGGCGCGGGTCCTCGTGCGGGGCGTAGCTGGTGCCGAGCGCGATGACGGTCCGCGCCTCGGCCCACAGCGTTTGCGGATGGGCGCGCTGGTCGG
This sequence comes from Azospirillum doebereinerae, assembly GCF_003989665.1. Taxonomy (GTDB): domain Bacteria; phylum Pseudomonadota; class Alphaproteobacteria; order Azospirillales; family Azospirillaceae; genus Azospirillum; species Azospirillum doebereinerae. The sequence goes on from NZ_RZIJ01000017.1 coordinate 75,992, forward strand.
CCCGCTCGGCCATCCAGCCCATGTCGCCGTGCCGCCCCTCGGCCAGAAAGGCAGCGAGCTTCTCCCGCGCGTCCCCGCCCAGCGCGGCCGGCGCGAACCCCACCGCGTCGAAGCCCAGCGACAGCGCGCGGTCGCGGATGCGCTCGCGCAGACGGGTCGGATCGGCCGGGGCCGGTTCAGCCCCGGCCACGGTAGGTCTGGACGTCCTGCGACGGGATCCACACGCCCTTGGGCGGCTCGCCGGTCTGGTAGAGGACGTCGATCGGGATGCCGCCGCGCGGGTACCAGTAGCCGCCGATGCGCAGCCAGCCCGGCGACAGCTCCGCCACCAGCCGCTTGCCGATGCCGACCGTGCAGGCCTCGTGGAAGGCGCCGTGGTTGCGGAAGCTGGTCAGGTAGAGCTTCAGCGACTTGCTCTCCACCAGCCAGTCGCCGGGGACGTAGTCGATGACCAGATGCGCGAAGTCGGGCTGGCCGGTGATCGGGCACAGCGAGGTGAACTCCGGAGCCGTGAAGCGCACGACGTAGCCGTCGCCGGGGTTGGGGTTCGGCACCCGCTCCAGCACCGCCTCTTCCGGGGTCTTGGGTTGGACGGTGGCGCCGCCGAGCTGGGTCAGGCCGGCGTAGATGTCACTGCTCATCGGTCGTGTCCTTCGTCTCCGCCGCCGCTTCGGTCTTCGCCTCGGGCTTTGGCGGGCGGTTCTGCTTGGGCGGCTTGGGCGGCTTGGCGATCGGGTCGGTGGTGGCCTCGACGTCGCCCTCGGTCAGGCGGGCTTCCAGGGCGCTGGCGACCTGTTCGAAGCGGCCCTCGGCGATGGCGCCCCGCATCTCGCGCATCAGGTCCTGGTAGTAGTGCAGGTTGTGCCACGTCAGCAGCATCGGCCCCAGCATCTCGTTCGCCTTGAACAGATGATGCAGATAGCCCCGGCCGTAGCTTCGGCAAGCCGGGCACCCGCACTCGGCGTCGAGCGGGCGGTCGTCGTGGGCGTGGCGGGCGTTGCGGATGTTGATGGTGCCGCGCCGGACGAAGGCCTGCCCCGTGCGGCCCGAGCGGGTCGGCATGACGCAGTCGAACATGTCCACGCCGCGCCGCACCGCGCCGATCAGGTCGCTGGGGCGCCCCACCCCCATCAAATAGCGCGGGCGCTGCTTGAGCATCGCCGGCTCGGTGAAGTCGAGCACGGTGAACATCGTTTCCTGCCCCTCGCCGACCGCCAACCCGCCGATGGCGTAGCCGTCGAAGCCGATGTCGGACAGGGCGGCGACGCTTTCGGCCCGCAGTTCGGGATAGACGCTGCCCTGGACGATGCCGAACAGGCCGTAGCCGGGACGCTCGACGAAGGCGTCCTTGCTGCGCCTGGCCCAGCGCATCGACAGACGCATGGAGGATTCCGCCTGCGCTTCCGTCGCCGGGAAGGGGGTGCATTCGTCCAGGCACATGGTGATGTTGCTGTCCAGCAGGTGCTGGATCTGGATCGAGCGTTCGGGCGTCAGATGATGGCGGCTGCCGTCGAGATGCGATTTGAAGGTGACGCCCTCCTCCGACATGGTGCGCAGGTCGGACAGGCTCATCACCTGGAAGCCGCCGCTGTCGGTCAGGATCGGCTTGTCCCAGTTCATGAAGCGGTGCAGGCCGCCGAGCTGGGCCACCCGCTCCGCCGTGGGGCGCAGCATCAGGTGGTAGGTGTTGCCGAGCAGGATCTCGGCGCCGGTCGAGGCCACCGCGTCGGTGGTCATCGCCTTCACCGTGGCGGCGGTGCCGACCGGCATGAAGGCCGGCGTCTCGATGGAGCCGTGGGCGGTGGTCACCCGTCCGCGCCGCGCCCGCCCGTCGGTCGCCAGAAGCTCGAAGCCGATACCGGTCATGTGGGATCCGTCCTGTGCAGCAGCGAGGCGTCGCCGTAGCTGAAGAAGCGATAGTTCCGATCGATGGCGTGGGCGTAGGCCGCGCGCATGCGCTCCATCCCGGCGAAGGCGCTGACCAGCATGAACAGGGTCGATTTCGGCAGGTGGAAGTTGGTCCACAGCAGATCGACGATGTGGAAGCGGTAGCCGGGGGTGATGAAGATGCTGGTGTCGCCGCTGAACGGCGCCAGCGTGCCGTCCGCGCGCCCCGCCGTCTCCAGGATGCGCAGCGCGGTGGTGCCGACCGAGACGATCCGCCCGCCCGCCGCCCGCGCGGCGTTCACCGCCTCGGCGGTCTCGGCGGAGATCTCGCCCCATTCGCTGTGCATCTTGTGGTCGGCGATGTCGTCCACCTTGACCGGCAGGAAGGTGCCGGCCCCGACGTGCAGCGTCACCGGAACCCGCCGCACGCCGCGCGAGTCCAGCGCCGCCAGCAGGTCCGGCGTGAAGTGCAGCCCGGCGGTCGGCGCGGCGACGGCGCCCTCGCGCGCGGCGAAGACGGTCTGGTAATCGGCGTCGTCGCTCTCGTCCGATTGGCGGCGGATGTAGGGGGGCAGGGGCATGCGGCCGTGCCGGTGCAGCGCCTCCATGAGATCCGGGCCGGAAACGGAGAAGCGCAGCCGCACCTCCATGCCGTCCTTGGCGACGACCTCGGCGGCGAAGTCCCCGGCGATGACGATGGTGTCGCCGGGCTTCAGCCGCTTGCCGGGGCGGGCGAAGCTGGCCCATTCCCGTTCGCCCAGGCGCTTGTGCAGGGTGATCTCCACCGCGACCTCGCCGCGCCGGCCGTCGAGCCGGGCCGGGATGACGCGGGTGTCGTTGACGACCATCAGGTCGCCCGGCTGCAACAGGGTGGGCAGGTCGCGCACGACGCGGTCGTGCAGGCGGTCGCCCACCTCCAGCAGGCGGGCGGCGTCGCGCGGCCGGACGGGATGCTCGGCGATCCGGTCGGGCGGCAGGTCGAAATCAAAATCGGCGGTCTTCATGGAGGCCGCAGCTATAGACCGAACCGCCCGCCTTTGGGAAGGCGGACGGTGCGGATGGCGGTCATGACGGCGTGCTTATCCCTGCCTGATCTTGGCAAGGAAGCCCGAGACCTCGCTGCGCATGCGCTCGGTCTGGGTGCCGACGTCGCGGGCGGCGGCGGCGACCTCGGTCGAGGCGCGGCCGGTCGCCGTGGCGTGGTCGCACACCATGGTCAGGCTGTTCGACACCGAGCCGACGCCGTGCGCCGCCTCGTTGACGTTGGTGCTGATGGCGCGGGTCGCCGAGCCCTGCTCCTCGATGGCGGCGGAGATGCTGGAGGCGACGCTGTTGACCGTCTCGATCACCCCGCCGACTCCGCGCATCGCCTCCACCACCGAGGCGGTGGCGGACGTCATCGCCCCGATCTGGGCCTGCACGTCGTCGGTGGCCTTCGCCGTCTGGTTGGCGAGGTTCTTCACCTCGCTGGCGACGACCGCGAAGCCTTTTCCGGCCTCGCCGGCGCGGGCGGCCTCGATGGTCGCGTTCAGCGCCAGCAGGTTGGTCTGCTCGGCGATGGAGCGGATCAGGTCCACCACCTCGACCGTGCGCTTGGCGACGGTGTCGAGCTGCTCGATCAGCTGGTAGGTGCGCCGCACGTCCTCCACCGCGCGGGTCGAGCCGGCGGTCGATTCCGCCACCTGCTGGGCGATCTCGCGGATCGAGGCCGCAAGCTGCTCGGTCGCCCCCGCCACCGCGTTGACGTTGCCCGAGGTGTGGTTGGCGGCCTGCGCGGCGGTGTCCACCAGCTGCGTGGTCTCGCCGGCCCCCCGGCTCATCGCGCTGGAGGTGTCACTCAGCTTGGCGGCCGCGTCGGCGACCGAGCGGACCAGACCGCCGACGTTGCGCTCGAACTCGTCGGCGAAGCGGTTCATGGCCGCGCGGCGCTCGTCGGCGGCCTGGGCCTCCAGCGAGGCTTGGCGGGAGCGCAGTTGGGCCGCCTCGATGGCGGTCAGGCGCAGGGCGTCGACCGAGCGGGCCAGCGCGCCGACCTCGTCCCGGCGCTCGGCCCCCTCGACCATGGTGGCGAGGTCGCCGCGCGCGATGGCGCCGGTCGCGCTGGCGATGCGGTCCAGCCCGTTGGCGACGTGGGCGATCAGCCGGTAGCCGAACAGCCCGACCAGCAGCGCCGCGACCAGCGTGCCCGCGAGCGTTTCCAGCAGGGCCGAGCGGAAGGCGGCGTCCACGTCGTCGATGTAGACGCCGGTGCCGATCATCCAGCCCCACGGTTCGTAGTTGGCCGCGTAGGACAGCTTGGGGAAGGGTTCGGTTCCGCCGGCCTTGGGGAAGTTGTAGATCACGAAGCCGCCGCCGGCCCGCGCGCGGTTCAGCAGTTCGCGGATGGGGAGGATGCCGTTGCTGTCGCGGAAATCGGCCAGCTTCTTGGTGTTCTCGACGTCGCGCTTGGCGCCGTGGAACACGCTGTTTCCGTCATACTCGAAACCGAAGACGTATTCCTGGCCGAGGAACCGCAAGGCGCGCAGCGTGTCCTTGGCGCGGGTTTGCGCCTCTTCCTTGGTGAACTCGCCCTTCGCGGCGCGCTCGTCGTAGGATTTCAGGACGGAGATCGAGGACTCCACCATCGACTTGATGGTGGTCTCGTAGCCTTCGATCATCGTCGCCCGCTTGCCGTAGGCCGACAACAGGCCCGCCGCGAGGATCGCCGCGATAAAAAATCCCTGAAGGATCAGGAGCTTGGCCCTGATGCTGTGAAAGGAGATCCGCATGTCGGCACCGTCCGCTTTCCATCGGTTCGTCCACAACGGGCCGGTTCCGTCCGAACGGGAATCGGAGCGGCCCGCTGGGCTTGATCACTGGGTTTCGCCGGATTGATACAGCATGCCTGTCATATTAACGTGGGTCTAAAGGCGTATGAGGCTGATTGCCGCAGAGTCAAATTTGTGACGGCGCAGGAGGCGGCGGGGTGCGACGTCCTATCCGTCTCGGACGGCTTACCACCCGGCCCGTCCTCTGGCAGAGTGAACCCCATGACGTTGATCGCTTATCCGCTGTCGGGCGCGCTTCCCGACATCCGCCCGGCCCGCGCGACGCGGGACTGGATCGACGCGCTGCCGGAACAATACGGCTACCGCTGTCTGCCCCTGAACATCGCCAGCATGCACGGGTGGGAGGTCTGCAGCCCCTGCCGGGCCACGGCGGTGTGGAACGGCGGCACCGGGATCGACGCGATCACGGTGACGTCGGAGGAGAAGCACCCTCTGCTGCCCGCCAGCCATTTCGGCAGCGGCGTCCTGACCTTCCACGTCGCCGTGCTGTTCCGCACGCCGCCGGGGGTCAACCTGATGGTCACCGGGCCGATCAACCACCCCAAGCACGGCATCATGGGCCTGTCGGGGATCATCGAGACCGACTGGTCGCCCTATCCCTTCACCATGAACTGGAAATTCACCGCCCCCAACGTGCCGGTGACCTGGGAAAAGGGGGAGCCCTACGCCCATCTGATGCCGATCCAGCGCGGTCTGGTGGAGAGCCTGGAGCCGGAAATCCGCGAACTGGACAGCGATCCGGAGACCGCCGCGCAGTACCGCGCTTGGGCGACCTCGCGCAGCCAGTTCAACACCGACCTCAAGACGCCGGGAAGCAACGCCGCGCAGGAGCGCTGGCAGAAGGGCTATTACCGGGGCAAGCAGCCCGACGGCACCGACGGCCCGCCGGAGCACGAGATCAAGCTGCGACCCAAGCCGTTCCCAGGACGCTGACGGGTAAAGCCCTTCTCCCCTTGTGGGAGAAGGGTTGGGATGAGGGGGATTCGCCGAAGGCGAAGAGGAGGTTTGCGCCCCCTCACCCCAACCCCTCTCCCACGAGGGGAGAGGGGCTTGTTTCAGCATCCATGCGCTCTCGGGGAGACAATGAAGCGCTCTGAATTGAAGGCCGTCGACCCTACAGCGTCGCCTGGATGCTCTGCACGAATTGCGGCAGCCCGGCTTGACGGCGGCGGCGCAGGCGTTCGGCGCGCAGGATCGACTCCACCGCCGTGACGCTCTCCTCCACGTCCTGGTTCACGACGACGTAGTCGTACTCCGCCCAGTGGCTGATCTCGTTCGACGCTTTCGCCATGCGGTTGGCGATGACCTCGGCCGAGTCCTGCCCACGATCCCGCAGGCGGCGCTCCAGTTCCGAGGCCGATGGCGGCAGGACGAAGACGCTCACCAGATCGTCGCGCGCGTTCTGCGCCAACTGCTGGGCGCCCTGCCAGTCGATGGCGAACAGCACGTCGCGGCCGGCGGCCAGCGCGTTCTCCACCGCCCCGCGCGGCGTGCCGTAGCAGTTGCCGAAGACGCGGGCGTGTTCCAGCAGGTCGCCGGTCTCGGCCATGCGGTCGAACCGCTCCTGGTCGATGAAGAAATAGTCGATGCCGTCCGTCTCGCCGGGGCGCGCCGGACGGGTGGTCACCGAGATGGAGTTGGTGATGACGGAATCGCGGGCGAGCAGGCCATGCGCGATGGTCGTCTTGCCGGCGCCCGACGGCGACGACAGCACCAGCATCAGGCCGCGCCGGGAGATGTGGGGGGAATTGTACTCGGTCGGGGCCATGGTGGTCACTCGATGTTTTGAACCTGTTCGCGAAGCTGCTCGATGGACGCCTTCAGCGACAGGCCGATGCGGGTCAGCTCCACGTCGGCGGACTTGGAGCACAGCGTGTTGGCTTCGCGGTTGAACTCCTGGCACAGGAAGTCGAAGCGGCGGCCGATGGCCCCGCCCTCCGCCATCATCTCGCGCGCGGCCTGGATGTGGGCGCGCAGGCGGTCCAGCTCCTCCCGCACGTCGGCCTTGCCGATCAGGATGGCGGCCTCCTGGGCCAGCCGGTCCTCCGACAAGGCGGGGAAGGAGCCGAGTATGGTGGCGACCTGGGTGCGCAGCTTCTCGCGCAGCGCCTCGGGCTGGGTCGAGGCGCAGGCCCCGGCGGCGTCCACCAGCCGGGCGATCTCGTCGAGATGGCCGTTCAGCACCGTCGCAAGGCGGGCGCCCTCGGCCAGCCGGTTGACCACCAACTGGTCGATCAGCTTAGCGAGGTCGCCCTTGATCGCCGACTCGACGCGGGTGCGGGCCTCGGTCTCGTCCTCTTCCACCGGCTCGATGATGCCGCGCACCGCCAGCAGCGAATCGAGGCGCGGCGCGGCGGCGCCGGCGCCTTCGATCTCGCGCGCCAGTTCCAGCACCTGGGCCAGCAGGTCGCGGTTGATCCGCAGCTGCGAGACCGCCTGGGTGCGGTTGACGGTCAGCGTCAGGTTGACGTTGCCGCGCCCCAGGCGCTTGGGCACGTCGGCGCGGGCGGCGGCCTCGATGCCGTCGAAGCCCGACGGCAGACGGCAGCGCAGGTCCAGGCTGCGCCCGTTGACGCTCTTGGCCTCGAAGGTCCAGGAAAAGCCGTCCCCGTGGCCGTCGACGCGTGCGAAACCGGTCATGCTGGCGACGACAGGGCGATGAGCGGGCACGGGGAACCTCGGGCTGCACGGTGTGGAAGGATGAAGGATGCGCAGCCGGTTATACCGGCGGTACGATCCGGCAACAAGCGCGCAAGGGGGAGTTTTCATGCGGCATCCACGGTCCATTCCCCGTTCCATCGTCATAACCGGCGCGTCGAGCGGCATCGGCGAGGCTCTGGCCATGTCCTACGCCGCGCCCGGCGTGACGCTGGCGCTGACCGGCCGCGACGCCGCCCGGCTGGAGGCGGTGGCCGGACGCTGCCGGGCGGCGGGCGCCACGGTGACGACGGGGCTGCTCGACGCGGCGGACCGGACGGCGATGGCGGCGTGGCTGGCGGCGGCCGAGTCCGCCGCGCCGGTCGATCTGGTCGTCGCCAACGCCGGAATGTCCGCCGGCACCGGCGGCGGGGTGGAGAGCGAGGAGCAGGCCCGGCGCATCCTGTCGGTCAACCTCGACGGCGTGCTGAACACCATCCACCCGCTGCTGCCGGCGATGCGGGCGCGGGGCCGGGGGCAGATCGCGCTGATGGCCTCGCAGGCCAGTTTCCGCGGCCTGCCCGGCGCCCCGGCCTATTGCGCCAGCAAGGCGGCGGTCCGCGTCTACGGCGAGGCGCTGCGCGGCGATCTGGCAGGGGAGGGGATCGGCGTCTCGGTGATCTGCCCCGGATTCGTGAAGAGCCGGATGACGGCGGTCAACCGCTTCCCCATGCCCTTCCTGATGGAGACGGAGGCGGCGGCCTGGGCGATCAAGCGGGGTTTGGCGCGCAACGCGGCGCGAATCGGCTTCCCCTGGCCGATGGTGGCGGCGGTGTGGCTGCTGGCCCTGCTGCCGCCGGGCTGGACCGACGCCGCGTTGATCAAGGCGCCGAAGAAGGGCTGAGGCTCAGTCCGACTTGGCGTGGGCGATGGCCTCGCGGACGCTGACGCCCTTGCGCAGGATGTTGTCCACCGCGCGGCCCTGGACCAGATTGATGCCCATCTTGTGCGCGTAGACCAGACTCGACACGCTGTCGCAGCGCGCCAGGATGAACTTGCAGCGGTCCTGCTCGGCGATGCGGTCGCGGAAATAGGTCTCGAACTGCGGCTCCATCTCCAGCATGTCGTTCGACCAGAAGATCTTCGCATAGTCTGCGTTCAGGTATTCCAGGTCGAAATTCGTCACCCAGAACGGGTTCAGCCCGTCCACCGCGATCTGGTAGCGGCGGTCCCGCGCGAACTCGACGACCTCGTTGAACAGCGACAGGTTCTCGATCAGGTCACCCTTGGAGACCTCCAGCACCACCTGTCCCCGGAAATCCATCGGCAACCGTTCGTCGAACTTTACGAATCCGGTCGAGATCACCGTGGAGAGGTTGATGTTGATGCCGATCCGCCGTCCGCGCATGAAGCTGAGCCCGTGGTTCAGCGCCCGCAGCACCGACTGGTCGAGGTTGGCCGTGAAGTAGTTGAACAGCCACTTGTTGGCCGTGATGTCGTAATCCGGGCAGAGCCGTTCCTGCAGAAGCTTGATCGAGATGTAGAGCTCGAAATACTCCATGTCCTCGGAGGAGCTCTTGCCGATGTTGGCGATTGCCTGGTTGAACAGGAAGGGCGACAGGTCGAACATCTGCATCGAGCGTTCGAGCTTGCCCAACTCCTCCAGCGTGATCGGCGGCTTGGTCTCCACGACGCCGCCACCGGTCTCGCTGACCTGCAACTCTTCGATGAAGCGGATGACGTTGATGAAGTTCAACGCCAGTTCCATGATCGAATAGAGCGAGTATTCCTTGTAGGGGTTCGGCCCGGTCAGCGTGGTCTTGGACAGGAAGACCTGCTCGACCGTCTGGCAGACGTCGGTGACGCCGGTCAGCTTCAGCCCCTTGTAGAGGATGATGACGTCGCCGTTGGAAATGTTGAAGGATTGCAGGTAGGACGCCTTGCTGCCCAGCTCCTGGATGATGGTGCGGACCATCATCTGGCTCGACGGATCCCGGTCCTTCAGCAAGGACAGATGCATGTGGATCAGGCGGGTGCCCTGCAACTCGCTCTTGGCGGACCGCAGCAGGTTCAGGAGCTTGTCGTTGTCGAAGTCGGGGCGCTGGTCCTTGGCGGCGGCGAAGGCGGCCTGCTTTTCCGTGGTGGAAAGCCGCACCCGGTCTCGACCCATCGGTGGTTTGCCGCCGAACCTGCTCATCACGTGCCTTCCCTGGAACGACCCTTTATTTTTCGCCCACGCGCCGCCGCCGTCATGGCGCGCGTTCGCCCGGTCATGACACGCCGCGAGGGTGGGACCGGGCGGCAACGACACCCTCTGGCCAAGAAGACGCACGCCACCCTGTTTCGATGATAGTTGCGGTTTTCTTTAAGAAGCCCTTAAGGCGTCGCCAATAAAAAAAATGCGCTCGACATTCTTGTTAAAACGTCGAGCGCATCCAAGCCATGCCATCCAGAAACGTCAAGTCTCCGTTTCGGTCGAAACCGGCGTAGAGACCGGTTCCCCAGCGGGGACGATGCGCACCCGACGGTCTATGACCGCCAACGCGATCTTTCCATGCTTCAACGCCAGCGCGTCGTCTCCGAACAGTTCGCGGCGCCAGCCGTGCATCGCCGGGATGTCGGCGGAATCGTCGGCCGCCAACGCTTCGAGATCGGCCGAAGCCGACACGAGCTTTGCCGCGACGTTGTTCTCGTCGCATTTCATCTTCAAGAGAACGCGCAGCAACTCTACGATGGGTTGCAGGCCGGGCGGGGTTTCCTCGCGCGGTTCGATCTTGGGCAGGTCGCGGTCGGGGATGTCGAGACCGGCCTGGACGGCGGCCAGCACGTCGGCGCCCTGCCGTCCCTCGGCGAATCCGCGCCCCATGCCGCGTGTGCGGGCGAGGTCGTCCACGTTGGTCGGCGCGTGGGCGGCGATCTCCAGCAGCGCCTCGTCGCGCAGCACGCGGGAGCGCGGCATGTCGCGGCGCTGGGCCTCGCGCTCGCGCCACGCCGCCAACTCCTTCAGCACGGCCATGAAGCGCGGCTTGTTGGTGCGGACCTTCAGCCGCGCCCAGGAGGTGTCGGGATCGACCTGGTAGGTGCGCGGGTCGGTGAGGATCGCCATCTCCTCCTCCAGCCAGTGCGAGCGGCCGGTGCGGGCGAGGCGGCGCTTCAGCTTCTCGTAGGCCGGGCGCAGGTGGATGACGTCGGACAGCGCGTAGGTCAGCTGCCGCTCGGTCAGCGGGCGGTGCGACCAGTCGGTGAAGCGGCTGGACTTGTCGATGCGCGCGCCGGCCAGCTTGGTGACCAGCGTCTCGTAGCCGACGCTCTCGCCGAACCCGCAGACCATCGCGGCGACCTGGGTGTCGAACAGCGGGGTGGGGATGCTGCCGGACAGGTGCCAGAAGATCTCCACGTCCTGGCGCGCCGCGTGGAACACCTTGAGGATCGACGGGTCGCCCATCACCGCGTAGAGCGGCGCCAGATCGATTCCCTCGGCCAGCGGGTCGATGGCGACCGCGCCGTCGGGTCCGCCGATCTGCACGAGGCAGAGCTGCGGCCAATAGGTCTTTTCCCGCAGGAACTCGGTGTCGACCGTGATGTATTCGGTCCCGGCCAGCGAGTGGCAGAAGGCCGCGAGGGCGTCGGTTGTCGTGATGAGCGTCATGGTTGCTTCATACACGAGGCGGCGGGCGGGTTAAAGTGCGGTGAAAGATCGTTGCGCTTTCGGCCGGTGGCGAAGGGCCGCGTGCGCTTCCGGCGCACACGGCTTGACATTTCGGCGCGTCCGGTGTGGTGTGTCAGACCCCATTTCCGTGCCGGAATCCGCTCTTTTCAAGGTGTTTCGACCCATGCACCCCTACCGCACGCACACCTGCGGCCAGCTTCGTGAAGAAAACGCCGGGGAGACCGTCCGCCTGTCGGGCTGGATCAACCGGAAGCGCGACCATGGACAGCTGCTGTTCATCGACCTGCGCGACCATTACGGCCTGACGCAGTGCGTGGTCGATACCTCCAACCCGGCCTTCGAGGTCGCCAACCGGCTGAAGCTGGAATCGGTGATCACGGTGACCGGCAAGGTGGTCAAGCGCACGGCCGAGACCACCAACGACAAGCTGCCGACCGGCCGCATCGAGATGCAGATCGCCGAGCTGACGATCCAGGGCGAGGCCGAGCAGATCCCCCTCCAGGTGAACCAGGAGGCCGACACCGGCGAGGACATGCGCCTGCGCTACCGCTTCCTCGACCTGCGGCGCGAGCGCATCCACGAGAACATCCTGCTGCGCTCGCGCGTCATCGCTTCGGCCCGCCGCCGGATGATCGACCAGGGCTTCACCGAGTTCCAGACGCCGATCCTGACGGCCTCCTCGCCCGAGGGCGCCCGCGACTATCTGGTGCCGAGCCGCAACCACCCCGGCAAGTTCTACGCGCTGCCGCAGGCGCCGCAGCAGTTCAAGCAGCTGCTGATGGTCGCCGGCTTCGACCGCTACTTCCAGATCGCGCCCTGCTTCCGCGACGAGGACGCGCGCGCCGACCGCAGCCCGGGCGAGTTCTACCAGCTCGACTTCGAGATGTCCTTCGTCACCCAGGAGGACGTCTTCGCCGCCGTCGAGCCGGTGCTGCACGGGCTGTTCGACGAGTTCGGCGGCTTCCGCCGCGAGACCAAGCCGGTCATCGACCAGGCGCCGTTCCGCCGCATCAGCTTTGCCGAGTCGATGCTGAAATACGGCAACGACAAGCCCGACCTGCGCAACCCGCTGGTCATCACCGACGTGACCGAGATCTTCAAGCGCGAGGACGTGGAGTTCCGCGCCTTCAAGCAGACCGTGGACAAGGGCGGCGTCGTCCGCGCCATCCGCGCCCCGAAGGTCTCGGACCGCCCGCGCAGCTTCTTCGACAAGCTGAACGACTGGGCGCGCGGCCTGGGCGCCCCCGGCCTCGGCTACATCGTGATGGAGGCCGCCGGCGGCAAGGGTCCGATCGCCAAGTTCGTGCCGGAAGCGGCGCAGGCCGCCCTGCGCGAGCTGGTCGGGCTTGAGGACGGCGACGCGGTCTTCTTCGTCTGCGACCAGCCCGGCCCGGCGGCCAAGCTGGCCGGCTTCGCCCGCACCCGCATCGGCGAGGAGCTGGACCTCATCGAGAAGAACGCCTTCCGCTTCTGCTGGATCGTCGACTTCCCGATGTACGAGCTGGACGAGGAGACCAACAAGGTCATCTTCAGCCACAACCCCTTCTCGATGCCGCAGGGCGGCCTGAAGGCGTTGCAGGAGAAGAACCCGCTGGAGATCAACGCCTACCAGTACGACATCGTCTGCAACGGCGTCGAGCTGTCGTCGGGCGCCATCCGGAACCATCTGCCGGAGGTGATGTACAAGGCCTTCGACATCGCCGGCTACCCGCCGGAGGAACTGGAGGCCCGATTCGGCGGCATGCTGAGCGCGTTCAAGCTGGGCGCCCCGCCGCACGGCGGCTCGGCTCCGGGCATCGACCGCATCGTCATGCTGCTGGCCGACGAGCCGAACATCCGCGAGGTCATCGCCTTCCCGCTGAACCAGCGGGCCGAGGATCTGCTGATGCAGGCCCCGGCGCAGGTCGATCAGGCCCGCCTGAAGGAACTGCACCTCAAGCTCGACCTGCCCAAGCCGAAGGTCGCCGCACCGCAGGCGTGAGGGCAGGGGATCGGTTCAAGGAAGGGCCGCGCCGGAGTCGATCCGGCGCGGCCTTTTTCTTTTGGAAAGTTATTGATGCGGAGAGTTCTTGCCCCCTCCCTAACCCTCCCCCGCTGGCGCGGGGGAGGGAGCTGAGGTCGATCTGGCGGGCGTCCCCTCTCCCGCGAAGCGGGGGAGGGCTAGGGAGGGGGCGGCGCGCGCAAAACCACCAGATTTCCCCGCCATCGCTGTTGCCAAACCCCCTTCATCGGGCTATGTAAGCGCCGTCGTCAAAACCTCACGCGGGCTGGCGGACCCTCGGCTTTACCCCGATGGCCCGATCCGGTGTCCACACCTGTGGACAGGCGCCCGCGGCGGATCAACCGGAAAAAGGGATTTTTCCATGGCTATGCCAACCTTCACCATGCGCCAGCTGCTCGAGGCCGGTGTCCACTTCGGTCACCACACCCGTCGCTGGAACCCGAAGATGAACCAGTACATCTTCGGTGTGCGCAACGGCGTGCACATCATCGATCTGGAACAGACCGTCCCGATGCTGCACCGCGCCCTCCAGGCCGTGCGCGACGTCGTCGCCGGCGGTGGCCGCGTCCTGTTCGTCGGCACCAAGCGCCAGGCCCAGGAGCGCATCGCCGAGGCCGCCTCCAAGTGCGGCCAGTACTACGTCAACCACCGCTGGCTCGGCGGCATGCTGACCAACTGGAAGACCATCTCGCTGTCGATCAAGCGTCTGCGCGAGATGGAAGAGCGTCTGGGCGGCGACACCTCGGGCCTGACCAAGCGCGAAGTGCTGGAGCTGACGCGCGAGCGCGACAAGCTCGAGCGCGCGCTCGGCGGCATCAAGGAGATGGGCGGCCTGCCGGACGTCATCTTCATCATCGACACCAACAAGGAGTCGATCGCGGTCAAGGAAGCCAACAAGCTCGGCATCCCGGTCATCGCGGTCCTCGACAGCAACTCCGATCCGGACGGCGTGGCCTTCCCGATCCCTGGCAACGACGACGCGCTGCGCGCCATCGACACCTACTGCGACCTCGTGGTGGGTTCGGTCCTCGACGGCCTCCAGGCCGAGATGAGCGCCGCCGGCATTGACGTGGGTGCCCGTGAGGACGCCCCGGCCGAGCAGCTGCCCGAGGAAGAGGCCACGGCCGAAGCCCCCGCCCAGGCCTGAGCCTGACGGACGAAAGGGGCAGCCGGGCCTTATGACCTATGGCCCGGCTGCCTTTTTTATGGGTTGCCACCGGAATTGACTTTGTGACTCAATCCGATCCGCTGCGGATCGCTTGTTAAGGAAGAGGGCGCAACATGGCCGAGATCACCGCCTCGCTCGTCAAGGAACTGCGCGAGAAGACCGGCGCGGGCATGATGGACTGCAAGAAGGCTCTGAACGAGACCCAGGGCGACCTTGAGGGCGCCGTCGACTGGCTCCGCAAGAAGGGCCTCGCCGCCGCCGCCAAGAAGTCGGGCCGCATCGCCGCCGAGGGCCTGGTCGCCGTCGCCACCGCCGGCACCAAGGGCGCCGTCGTCGAGGTGAACGCCGAGACCGACTTCGTCGCCCGCAACGACAAGTTCCAGGGCTTCGCCGCCAAGTGCGCCGAGATCGCGCTCGCCACCGGCGGCGACGTGGAGGCTCTCAAGGCCGCCGCCTATCCGGGCTCGTCGCACACCGCCCAGGACGAGCTGACCACGCTGATCGCCACCGTCGGCGAGAACATGAACCTGCGCCGCGCGACCACCCTGTCGGTCAATTCGGGCGCGGTCGTCAGCTACGTCCACTCGGCCATCGCGCCGGGCCTGGGCAAGATCGGCGTGCTGGTCGCGCTCGAGTCGACCGGCGACGCCGCCAAGCTGGCCGATCTGGGCAAGCAGATCGCCATGCACATCGCCGCCGCCCGTCCGGAGGCGCTCGACATCGCCGACGTCGACAGCTCGTCGCTGGAGCGTGAGCGCAACGTGCTGGCCGAGCAGGCCCGCGCCTCGGGCAAGCCGGAGAACATCATCGAGAAGATGCTCGAAGGCCGCATCCGCAAGTACTACGAGGAAGTCTGCCTGCTGGAGCAGGTCTACGTCATCGACGGCGAGACCAAGGTCCGCAAGGTGGTCGAGAACGCCGCCAAGGCCATCGGCGCTCCGGTCGCCCTGACCGCCTTCGCGCGCTTCGCCCTGGGCGAAGGCATCGAGAAGGCCCAGAGCGACTTCGCCGCCGAGGTGGCCGCCACCGCCGCCGGCCAGGCCTAAGTCTACGTCCTTACCGTCACGCCGTATCCGAAACAGCAAGGGAGCGTTTCCCCCATGCCCGAGACCACTGGGGCCGAGACCACCGGAACCGCCGCGCCGGAAGGCACCCGCTACAAGCGGGTGCTGTTGAAGGTGTCCGGCGAGGCGCTGATGGGTCAACGCGACTACGGCCTCGATCCCGACATGGTCAACCGCATCGCCAACGAGGTGAAGGCGGTGATCGCGTTGGGTGTCCAGGTCTGTCTGGTCATCGGCGGGGGAAACATCTTCCGGGGTGTGAAGGGTGCGGCGGGCGGCATGGAACGCGCCTCGGCCGACTACATCGGGATGCTCGCCACCGTGATGAACGCGCTCTCGATGCAGAGCGCGTTGGAGCGGATGGGCGTGGTGACCCGCGTGCAGTCGGCCATTCCCATGTCGTCGGTCTGCGAGCCGTACATCCGGCGCCGCGCGATCCGTCACATGGAAAAGGGCCGGGTGGTGATCTTCGCCGCCGGCACCGGCAACCCCTTCTTCACGACCGACACCGCCGCGGCGCTGCGCGCCTCGGAAATGGGCTGCGACGGTCTGCTGAAGGGAACGCAGGTGGATGGCGTCTACACCGCCGATCCCAAGAAGGATCCGAACGCCACGCATTACGAGCGCCTGAGCTACATGGACGTCCTGACCAAGGACCTCCAGGTGATGGACGCCTCGGCGATTGCGTTGGCGCGCGAAAATCACATTCCCATCCTGGTGCTCTCGATCCACACGCCCGGCTCCTTCGCCGAAGTGATGCAGGGCCGTGGCAAGCACACCCTCATAACGGAAGAAAGAGAGTAGGCCCGTGGCTGCGCCCGACGTATCGGATCTCAAGCGCCGCATGGAAGGCGCGATCGAATCGTTTCGCAAGGACCTCACCGGTCTCCGTACGGGCCGTGCCTCGTCCAGCCTGCTGGAGCCGGTCTCGGTCGAGGCCTACGGCAACCGTGTGCACCTGAAGGAGGTCGCGACTGTCTCGGTTCCCGAGCCGCGCCTGATCACGGTGCAGGTCTGGGACCGCAGCATGGCCAAGGCGGTCGAGAAGGCCATCCGCGATTCCGGCCTGGGGCTGAACCCGCAGGCGGAAGGGCAGGTCATCCGCGTGCCGCTTCCCGACCTGACGCAGGAGCGCCGGACCGAGCTGACCAAGGTCGCTCACAAGTATGCCGAGCAGACCCGCATCGCCATCCGCAACATCCGCCGCGACGGCATGGACGCGCTCAAGAAGGCCGAGAAGGCCAGCGAGATCACCCAGGACGAGCACAAGACCCAGTCCGAGAAGGTGCAGACGTTGACCGACCAGCACATCAAGCTGGTGGACGACACGCTAGCGCAAAAAGAAAAGGACATCATGCAGGTCTGACCCGGAATGCGCGACGCGGACGACAACCAGTCCATCAAGGCTCCCGAGCATGTCGCCATCATCATGGACGGCAACGGGCGCTGGGCGAAGGCGCGCGGCTTGCCGCGCACCGCCGGTCACAAGAAGGGCGTGGACGCCGTCCGCCGCACCGTGGAAGCGGCGCGCGAACTGGGCATCGGCACCCTGACCATCTTCAGCTTCTCCTCCGAGAACTGGCGCCGGCCGGAGGAGGAGGTGACGGACCTCATGGGTCTGCTGCGCTTCTACCTGCGCAGCGAGGTCGCCGAGTTGCACAAGGGTGGGGTCCGGCTGCGGGTGATCGGCGAGCGGGCGCGTCTGTCCGAGGACATCAACCGGCTGATCGACAACGCCGAGGCGCTGACCCGCAACAACGTCACGATGACACTGGTTGTGGCGCTGAGCTACGGCTCCCGCCAGGAGATCGTGCTGGCGGCCCGTCGATTGGCCGAGGATGTCGCCGCCGGCCGGCTGAGCGCCGGGGCCATCGACGAGACCGCGCTGACCGCCCGGCTGTTCACCGCCGACATTCCCGATCCCGACCTGATCATCCGCACCAGCGGCGAGAAGCGGATCAGCAATTTCCTGCTGTGGCAGGCGGCCTACGCCGAGCTGGTCTTCGTGGACACGCTCTGGCCCGATTTCACAAAGCGCGATCTGGAGGCGGCGATTGACGAGTTCCACCGACGGGAACGCCGCTTCGGCGCCACCACAGCCGGATCCCGCTAAGGTCCCCAACCCCCAGCCGGCCAATCCCAAGACAGGGGATTTGAAGACCCGCGTGATCTCCGCGCTGGTCATGGCGCCCATCGTTCTGGGCGCCGTCTGGGCCGGTGGTTGGGTGTTCCGCGCCCTGATCGCGCTGGGCGCGGTCATCGCTATTTCCGAATGGATCAACATGGTGCCCAGCGCGCGCCGGCTTCCGGCCCGCGCGATCTCGGTCGTCGGCGTGCTGGCCGCGCTTGCCGCGCAGCTCGTCGCCGGTCCCTGGGCCGGGCTGGGCGTCGCCATCGCCTTTTCGCTGCTGACGGCGCTGGGCGGCGGCGGATCCGACCGAGGGCTGCTCGGCTTCGGCGTGTTCTACGTGTCGGTCGGCATCGCCGGGCTGATGTGGCTGCGCGACCTGCCGGGCGACGGGCTGGCGCTGTTCCTGTTCGCCATGCTGGCGATCTGGGCGACCGACATCGGCGCCTACGCCGCCGGCCGCTCCATCGGCGGGCCGAAGCTGGCCCCGCGCATCAGCCCCAAGAAGACCTGGGCCGGACTGATCGGCGGCATGGCGGCCTCGGCGCTGGTCGGCTGGCTGGTGGCGCTCGCCGTCGGCGCGGCCATGCCGGCCGTGGCGCTGCTGCTGGGCGCCGTGGCGGCGGTGGTGGGGCAGATAGGCGATCTCTTCGAATCGGCGGTCAAGCGCCGCTACAACGTGAAGGACAGCGGCCAGCTCATTCCCGGGCATGGCGGCATTCTGGACCGCATCGACGGGCTTCTGGTCGCCGCCCCGGTGCTGGCTGTGTTCCACGCGACCATCGGAAATTCTCTATCATGGTGGTGACGACGACGAACGCCGGTGCGGGTGACCCCCGGCGGGTGACGATCCTGGGATCGACCGGCTCGGTCGGCACCCAGACCGTGGACCTCGTCTCCCGCGATCCCGAGCGTTTCCCGGTCGAAGCGCTGACCGCCAACCGCAACGTCGCCCTGCTGGCCGATCAGGCCAAGCGCCTGAACGCCCGCCTCGCCGTGGTCGCCGACCCGGCCGGCCACGCCGAGTTGAAGGAGCGCCTCGCCGGCACCGGCATCGAGACCGCCGCCGGTCCGCAGGCGGTGGTCGAGGCCGCGCAGCGTCCCGCCGACTGGGTGATGGCCGCCATCGTCGGCGCCGCCGGGCTGGAGCCGACGCTCGCCGCCGTGCGCCGGGGCGCCATCGTCGCCTTCGCCAACAAGGAGGTGCTGGTCTGCGCCGGCGACCTGATGATGGAGGAGGTGCGCGCCCACGGCGCCACGCTGCTGCCGGTCGACAGCGAGCATTCCGCCATCTACCAGGTCTTCGACTTCGAGCGGAGCGGGACCGTCGCCCGGCTGATCCTGACCGCGTCCGGCGGCCCGTTCCGCACGAAGGACCGCGCCTTCATGGCGTCGGCGACCCGCGAGCAGGCGGTGGCCCACCCGACCTGGGACATGGGCGCCAAGATCTCGGTCGACAGCGCCACCATGATGAACAAGGGGCTGGAACTGATCGAGGCGCATTTCCTCTTCGGCATTCCGGAGGAGCGCATCGACGTCTTGATCCACCCGCAATCGGTCATCCATTCGCTGGTCGAGTACGTCGACGGCTCGGTGCTGGCGCAGCTCGGCACGCCGGACATGCGCACGCCCATCGCCTACGCGCTCGGCTGGCCGTCGCGCATCGCCACCCCGGCGGAGCGGCTGGACCTGACCAAGGCCGCCACCCTGACCTTCGAGGCGCCCGATCCCGTGCGGTTCCCGGCCCTGCGGCTGGCCCGCGCCGCCTTGCAAAGCGGGGGTGGCGCTCCTACTATTCTCAGTGCCGCCAACGAGGTGGCCGTCCAGGCGTTTCTCGACCGCCGGATCGGCTTCCTCGACATCGAAAGCGTCGTCGAGGGGACGTTGACAGCGTTGCCCCACCGCCCGCTGCGTGATCTTGCCGCAGTGCGCGAGGCTGACGCCGAGGCGCGCCGCGACGCCGCCGCGCGCGTGTTGGCCTGCGGTGCGACGGCGGTTGGCAACCGGTGATCCGAGATCGAGGCCCAGAAGGGCACAAAGGGTAAGATGGACATCATTGGCGGTTTCTGGACCTCGGTGCTCGCGTTCCTGCTGGTCCTCACCGTGCTCGTGTTCGTTCACGAGCTTGGCCATTACCTGGTGGCGCGGCGCAACGGCGTGCGGATCGAGGTCTTCTCCATCGGCTTCGGGCCGGAGCTGTTCGGCTTCAACGACCGGGCCGGCACGCGCTGGAAATTCAGCGCCCTGCCGCTGGGCGGCTACGTCAAGATGTTCGGCGACGCCGATCCGGCCAGCACCCCCGGCGCGCATCTGACGGCCATGTCGCCGGAAGAGCGCGCGGTGTCCTTCCATCACAAGCGGGTGGGGCAGCGCGCCGCCGTGGTCGCCGCCGGCCCCATCGCCAATTTCGTCTTCTCCATCACCGTGCTGGCCGTGCTGTTCGCCACCGCCGGCCAATCCTTCACGCCGGCCGACGTTGGCGGGGTGCAGCCGGGCAGCGCCGCCGAGCGCGCCGGGCTGCAGCCGGGCGACCTGATCCTATCCATCGACGGAGCCGGCATCCAGCGCTTCGAGGAAATCCGCCAGATCGTCTCGATCAAGCCGGGCGAGACCCTGCGCATGGAGATCGAGCGCGAGGGCAAGACCGTCACCCTGCCGGTCACCCCCGATTCGCGCGAGGTCGTCGACCGGCTCGGCAACGCCCACCGCATCGGCCAGCTCGGCATCACGCGCGGCAGCGTCGATATGAAGCGGCACGACCCGGTGACGGCCGTCTGGCAGGCGGTGCGCGAGGTGACCGGCATGATCACCGGCACCTTCACGGCGCTCGGCCAGATGATCGAGGGATCGCGCGGCACCGAGGAGCTGGGGGGGCCGTTGCGCATCGCCCAGATGTCGGGCGAGGTGGCGCAATCGGGCTGGTATCCGCTGGTCTGGTTCATGACCTTCCTGTCGGTCAATCTTGGGCTGATCAATCTGTTTCCGGTGCCGATGCTCGACGGCGGCCATCTGCTGTTCTACGCCATCGAAGGCGTGCGCGGCCGTCCTCTTGGAGCGAGAGCGCAAGAATACGGTTTCCGCATTGGACTGGCTTTGGTATTAACGCTCATGGTCTTCGCCACGTGGAACGACCTGGATCAACTCCGCGTGTTCGATTTCTTCCGGGGACTGGTGTCTTAAGCCCAGCCCCATGCCAGGGAGCGTGATTTTGCCGGTGTCGAGCAGAGTTTTGGCGGCGGGCCTGTTGGCCAGCTGCGCCATGACGACGGTGTCTGTCGCCCTCGCCCAAACGGGTTCGCCGCTCACGGCGCCTGGAACGCTGGTCGCGCAGGTCTTTACCGGCGGGACGGTGCGGGATATCCGGGTCGAGGGGATTCAGCGAATCGAAGCCTCCACGGTCCGCTCCTACATGACGATCCAGCCGGGCGACCCGTTCGATCCCGACCGGATCGACAGCTCGCTGAAGGCGCTGTTTGCGACCGGCCTGTTCGCCGACGTGTCGCTGAAACGCGAGGGCGACGCCCTGGTCGCGGTGGTCGTGGAAAACCCGATCATCAACCGCATCGCCTTCGAGGGCAACAAGCGGATCGAAAAGGACAACCTGGAAAAGGAAATCCAGCTGCGCCCGCGCGTGGTCTACACGCGGACCCGCGTGCAGAGCGACGTCCAGCGCATCCAGGACATCTACCGCCGCCAGGGCCGCTTCGCCGCGACCGTCGAGCCGAAGATCATCCAGCTCGACCAGAACCGCGTCGATCTGGTGTTCGAGATCAACGAGGGTGTCCGCACCGGCGTGCGAGGCATCACCTTCGTCGGCAACGAGAAGTTCTCCGACGGCTCGCTCCGCGAAGCGGTGCAGACCAAGGAAACCGCGTGGTGGCGGTTCCTCACCTCGGACGACAACTACGATCCCGACCGGCTGAACTACGACCGCGACCTGCTGCGCCGCTTCTACCTGAAGGAAGGCTACGCCGATTTCCGCGTCGTCTCCTCGGTGGCCGAGCTGACGCCGGACCGCGAGGCGTTCTTCATCACCTTCACGGTCGAGGAAGGCGAGCGCTACAAGTTCGGCAAGGTCGACATCAAGACCTCCCTGAAGCAGCTCGACCCCGCCGCGCTCCAGGCCATCCTGTCGACCCGGGAAGGCGACTGGTACAACGCGCAGGAGGTGGAGAACACCATCACCAAGCTGACCACCGCGGTCGGCGACCTGCAATACGCCTTCGTGGACATCCGGCCGCGCATCTCGCGCAACCGCGAGACCCAGAGCGTCGACATCACCTACGAGATCAACGAGGGCCCGCGCGTCTTCGTCGACCGCATCGACATCAACGGCAACGTCCGCACGCTGGACAAGGTGATCCGGCGCGAGATGCTGCTGTCGGAAGGCGACCCGTTCAGCTCGTCCAAGCTGAAGCGCTCGGAACAGCGCATCAAGGATCTGGGCTATTTCGAACGCGTGACCATCACGTCGGGCGAGAGCGGCGCGCCCGACCGCTCGGTCGTGAACGTCGAGGTGGCGGAGCAGTCGACCGGTGAAATCTCGGTCGGCGCCGGCTTCTCGACCTCCGACGGTCCCTTGGGCGACTTCTCGATCCGCGAGCGCAACCTGCTCGGCCGCGGCCAGGATCTGCGCTTCGGCGCCACGATTTCCGGCGTCCGCCAGGAATACGACGTCTCCTTCACGGAGCCGTATTTCCTCGACCGCGACCTGTCGGCCGGCGTGGACGTCTTCCGGGTCCGCCGCGACTACCAAGACGAAAGCTCCTTCAACGAGAAGAACACCGGCCTCGCGCTGCGCCTGGGCTTCCCGCTGACCGAACGCCTGCGCCAGCGCGTCTACTACCAGCTCCAGGACACCCTGATCGAGGAGGTGCCGACCACCGCCTCGAAATACGTGCAGGAGCAGCGCGGCGAGCGTCTGACCTCGTTGATTGGCCAGGAGCTGACCTACGACACGCGCAACAGCAAGCTGTCGCCGACCGAGGGTTACTTCATCCGCCTGACCAACGACATCGCCGGTCTCGGCGGGTCGGTGCGCTTCCTGCGCAACCGTCTGGCCGGCGGCTACTACGTGCCGCTGGGCGGCGAGAGCTGGGTGCTCAGCACCACCGGCGAACTCGGCTACATCCTCGGCCTCGGCCAGAAGGTGGCGTTGGCGGACCGCTTCTTCATCGGCGGCGACACGCTGCGCGGCTTCAACACCGCCGGCATCGGCCCGCGCGACATCATCACCGGCGACGCGCTGGGCGGCACCCGCTACGCCCGCGCCTCGGTGGAGATGAGCTTCCCGTTCGGCCTTCCGGAAGAGTTCGGCCTGCAGGGTCACGCCTTCACCGACGTGGGTTCGCTGGGCAAGGTCGACATCAGCGATCCGAACGTGAAGGACAACGAATCGATCCGGGTGTCGGTCGGCACCGGCGTGTCGTGGAAATCGCCGTTCGGGCCGATCCGGCTCGACGTCGCCCTGCCGCTGCGCAGGGAAGACTACGACAAGAAAGAGCTCATCCGCTTCAGCTTCGGAACCAGGTTCTAAGATGCAATCCAGCACGCTCAAGGCGACGCTTCGCGCCGCCGCCCTGTCGGTCGCCGTGACCGCCGGTCTGTCCTACGCCCCGGCGGTCCTGGCCCAGGCGGCTCCGAAGCCGGCCGCTCCGGCGGCAACGCCGGCCCCGGCTCCGGCCGCCGCCCCGGCTGCCCCCGCGACGGGCGAGCTGAAGGCGCCGGTCATCGCCGTGATCGACGTCCAGAAGATCATGCAGGACTCCGTCGCTTCGAAGGGGATCTCCAAATCCTTCGAGACGCTGCGCGAGACCTACCAGAAGGAAATCTCGACGCTCGAGGACAAGCTGCGCAAGGGCGAGGACGAGCTGCGCAAGCAGCAGACCGTCCTGGCGCCCGAGGCGCTCGCTAACAAGCGCCGCGATTTCGAGAAGCAGGTCGCGGAGGTCCAGAAGACCGTCCAGTCCCGCAAGCGCGTGCTGGAGACCTCGCTGAACGAGGCGATGGCCGTCGTCCACAAGACGATGGTCGAGGTCGTGGCCGACATCTCGCGCGAGCGCGGCGCCAATCTGGTGCTTGCCCGTCAGCAGTTCGTTCTGGTCGACACCCAGCTCGACGTGACCGAGACGGTGCTGGACCGCGTGAACAAGAAGCTGCCGCAGGTCGCGCTGAACGTTCCCAAGCCGTAAGAAGGCCCAAGGTCCGGGGCCGCCATTCTCCCTCCGGGG
This sequence comes from Azospirillum doebereinerae, assembly GCF_003989665.1. Taxonomy (GTDB): domain Bacteria; phylum Pseudomonadota; class Alphaproteobacteria; order Azospirillales; family Azospirillaceae; genus Azospirillum; species Azospirillum doebereinerae. Next base: position 99,606 of record NZ_RZIJ01000017.1, read on the forward strand.
AGGGTGGCGGCTTTTTCCGTCAAGGTGGCGACGATTGCAGTCGCGGCGGAAATCGGGCAAGAAGGCGACGAAGAATTCAGACGCCGCGTCGATGCGGCGCCCCGGTCCCATTTTTTCGGGAACGCGGAAACTCTTGGCGGTGTTTGGAAAGGCGGGCGGCCGGACGATGGATGTAGCGGCAGAGAACAACGAACAGAACAACACGATGCCCGACCTCGACGTGATGCGGATCATGCAGATGATCCCGCACCGTTACCCGATCCTGATGATCGAGCGGGTGGTCGACATCGTGCTGGGCGAAAGCGCCACCGGCATCAAGAACGTCTCAATCAACGAGCCCTTCTTCCAGGGCCATTTCCCGTCGCGTCCGGTGATGCCCGGCGTGCTGATCATCGAGGCGATGGCCCAGACCTCCGCCGTGCTCGTCGTCGGCACGCTGGGGCCGGAGGCCGAGGGCAAGCTGGTCTATTTCATGACGGTGGACGAGGCGCGCTTCCGCCGGCCGGTGACGCCGGGCGACACCATCCACATCCACGTCACCAAGCAGCGCAAGCGCGCCAACGTGTGGAAGTTCAAGGGCGAGGCCAAGGTCAACGGCGTCCTCGTCGCCGAAGCCGTCTATTCCGCCATGATCCTGGACGAGAAATGACCGTAACGATCCATCCGTCCGCCATCGTCGATCCCTCCGCCAAGCTGGGCGAGGGCGTGTCGGTCGGCCCCTTCTGCGTGGTCGGCCCGAACGTCGAACTGGGCGACGGCGTGCGGCTGGTGTCCCACGTCGCGGTGGACGGACGGACGCGCATCGGAGCGGGGACGGAGATCTACCCCTTCGCCTCCATCGGCCATCGTCCGCAGGATCTGAAGTTCCACGGCGAGCCGTCGGAGTTGGTCATCGGCGCGCGGAACCAGATCCGCGAGCATGTGACCATGAACCCCGGCACCGAGGGCGGCGGCATGCTGACCCGTGTCGGCGACGACGGGCTGTTCATGATGGGCTCGCACGTCGCGCACGACTGCGTCGTCGGCGACCACGTCATCCTGGCGAACAACGCGACCTTGGGCGGTCACGTGACGCTGGGCGACTACGTCATCATCGGCGGGCTGTCGGCGGTGCGCCAGTTCGTGCGCATCGGCGCCCACGCCATGATCGGCGGCATGTCGGGCGTCGAGAACGACGTGATTCCCTTCGGCCTCGTCATGGGCGACCGGGCGCGTCTGGCCGGGCTGAACCTCGTCGGGCTGGAGCGGCGCGGCTTCAAGAAGGACGACATCCACGCGTTGCGCGCCGCCTACCGCATGCTGTTCGGTCCGGAGGGCACCTTCGCCGAGCGGGTGGAGGGAGTCGGCCGCGATTTCGGCGAGCGCGCCCTGATCGCCGACGTGCTCGACTTCATCCGCGCCAAGGAGGCCCGGTCCCTCTGCCAGCCGCGCGAAGGCTGAGACGGCGGAGACCCGTCCGATGACGGCTGTTCCGCCCAAACTCGGCATCCTGGCCGGCGGCGGCACGTTGCCGGCCAGGATCGCGGCGGCGGCGCTGGGCCAGGGGCGCGCGGTGTTCCTCGTGGCCTTCGATGGCCACACCGACCCGGAGACGGTCGCCGGACTGCCCCATCTGTGGAGCCGCTTCGGCGCCGCCGGAACGATCATCCGCCGGCTGCACGACGAGGGCGTCGCCGACGTGGTGTTCGCCGGGCCGGTCAAGCGCCCTTCCTTCACCGAGCTGCTGCCCGATTGGCGGACCACGCGCTTCCTGGCGCGGGTCGGCACGCGCGCGCTCGGCGACGACGGACTTCTGCGCTCGGTGGTGCGCGAACTGGAGGAGGACGGCTTCCGGGTCGTCGGCTTGCACGATTTGCTCAAGGATTTGCTGACGGCGCCCGGCCCGGTCGGGTCGCTGGTCCCGGACGAGGCGGCGTGGCGCGACATCGCGCGCGCCGCGCAGGTGGCGCGCGCGCTGGGCGACCTCGACGTCGGTCAGGGGGCAGTGGTCCAGCAGGGCATCGTCCTGGCGGTGGAGGCCATTGAGGGCACCGACGCCATGCTGGCGCGCTGCGCCGGTCTGGCGCGGCCGGGGCCGGGCGGGGTGCTGGTCAAGGTGAGGAAGCCACGCCAGGACAAGCGCATCGACCTGCCGACCATGGGGGTGACGACGGTGGAGAACGCCGCCGCCGCCGGCCTGCGCGGCGTCGCCGTGGAGGCGGGGGGAAGCCTGCTGATCGACCGCGCGGCGGTGGCCGAGGTGGCTGACCGGCTGGGGCTGTTTGTGATCGGCATCGACGCGCCCGAACCCACCGTATCCTCCGATGGGACCGTCCCATGAGCGTGCCCACCCTGTTCCTGATCGCGGGCGAGCCGTCGGGCGACGCGCTGGGTGCCCGGCTGATGGCGTCGGCCAAGCGTCTGACCGGCGGCCGGGTGCGGTTCCAGGGCATCGGCGGCGAGAAGATGATCGCCGAGGGGCTGGAAAGCCTCTTTCCCATGGGCGAACTGACGTTGTTCGGAATCTTCGAACTGCTGCCGCATCTGCCCAACCTGATCCGCCGCATCGACCAGACGGTCGCTGCGGTGCTGCGCGACCGTCCCGACGCGGTGATCGGCATCGATTCGCCGGGCTTCACCGTCCGCGTCGCCAAGAAGCTGCGCGCGGCGGCGCCCGAGCTTCCGCTGATCCATTACGTGGCGCCGACCGTCTGGGCCTGGAAGCCGAAGCGGGCGGCGAAATACGCGGCGATCTACGACCATCTGCTGGCGATCCTGCCCTTCGAACCGCCCTATTTCGAGCGCGAGGGGCTGGCCTGCACCTTCGTCGGCCATTCGGTGGTCGAAGGCGGGGCCGGCAAGGGCGACGCCGCCCGCTTCCGCCGCGAGCACGGGCTGACGCCGGACGATCGGCTGGTCACCATGCTGCCCGGCAGCCGGAAGGGCGAGGTCTCGCGGCTGCTTCCCGATTTCCGCGCGACGCTGGAACGGCTGCTGCCGACCCATCCGGGGCTGGTGGCCGTGGTGCCGACCGTTGCCACCGTGCGCGACCGTGTGGCGGCGGCCGTCGCCGGCTGGCCGCTGCGGGTGATCCTGGTCGAGGGCGACTCCGCCAAATACGACGCCTTCGCGGCCTCGGAGGCGGCGCTCGCCGCGTCGGGAACGGTGGCGCTGGAACTGGCGCTCGCCCGGCTGCCGACGGTGATCGCCTACCGGCTCAACCCGGTGACGGTGGCGCTCTACCGGCGCCTGATCCGGGTGAAATACGTCAACCTCGTCAACCTGATGCTCGACCGCATGCTGGTGCCGGAACTGCTGCAGCAGGACTGCCGGCCCGACCGGCTGGCCGAAGAATTAGGACGCCTGCTGGACGACCCGCAGGCGCGCCAGAAGCAGATCGACGGGGTGGCCGAGGTCGCCCGCTGGCTGGGGCAGGGCGACACGCCGCCCAGCGAGCGGGCCGCCCGCGTCATTCTCGACATCGTAGCCCACCACCACCCCAACCCCGAAACGGGAGAGGCAAGGCCATGAGCGACTTCCGACTGTTGCACACGATGCTGCGCGTCCTGGACATGGACAAATCCGTCGATTTCTACACCCGCCTGCTCGGCATGAAGCTGCTGCGCCGCAACGACTACGAGGGGGGCCGCTTCACCCTGGCCTTCGTCGGCTACGGCGACGAATCCGACACGGCGGTGCTGGAACTGACCCACAACTGGGACCAGAAGGAACCCTACGAGATCGGCACCGCCTACGGCCACATCGCGATCGGCGTGCCGGACATTTATGCCACCTGCGAAAAGCTGGCTGCCGAGGGTGTCAAGATCCCGCGCCCGCCCGGCCCGATGAAGCACGGCACCACCGTGATCGCCTTCATCGAGGATCCGGACGGCTACAAGGTCGAGCTGATCGAAAAGAAGTAAGGACGCCTCAAAGCCGGCGGTGGAACAGCACGGTGTCGTGATACCGGCCGTCGGCCTCCAGCGTGTGGTCGGGCAACACCCCGGCCTGGATCCAGCCGGTGGATCGGTAGAACGGTTCGCCGACGTCGCCGGCCAGCGTGTCCAGTTGCAGCACGATGCGCCCCTGCTCTCGGGCCGAGGCGCAGAGGTCCTCCATCAGCCGGCGCGCGATGCCGCGCCGGCGGTGGGCGCTGTGGACCAGCAGCTTCCGCACCTCGGCGCGGTGCCGGGCGTTCTGCTTCGGGCTGGGCACCAGCTGCACGCACCCGGCCACCGCGCCCTCCGCGTCGCGCGCCACCAGCAGAGTCAAATGCCCACCGGCCAGATCGGCGGCGATCTCGTCCCAGAACGCGCGGTTCAGGGTTGGGTCGAGCGGCGCGTGAAAGCCGACCGACGCGCCGCTGGCGACGGCGTCCTCCAGCAAGGCCTCCAACCCGGCCCGCAGTGCGGGTTCGTCCAGGCGGGTGACGGAACAGATGGTCAAGCCATCGGCGGCGTGGGGGAGGGGGGCGTGGGTGTCCATGGCCGAAGCTTGCCGCCGCCGGGGCCGACCGTCCATTGACTTCGAAACGGAGGGGTGTGAGCTTTTCTCACAGCGTCCTCCCGCCGTTTCCGATCCTGTCCGCCAGTGAACCCCGCCATGCCGCGCCTTCCCCTGACCGCCCTGGCCGCCTTCGAGGCCGCCGCCCGCTGCGGCAGCATGACGGGCGCCGCCGCCGAGATCGGCCTGACCCACGGCGCCATCAGCCGGCAGGTGGGTGATCTTGAGAAGCAACTCGGCACCCGGCTGTTCGAGCGCACCCCGCGCGGGCTGGTGCTGACCCACGCCGGGCGCGATCTGGCGCGCGCCTGCACCGGCGGGTTGGGCCGGATGGGTGAGGCTCTGGAGCGGATCGGCCGCGACGGACCGCAACGGCTGCGCATCGCCGCGCCGGCCGCCTGGGCGGCGCTGTGGCTGCTGCCGAGGTTGCCGCGCTTTCTGGAGGGCTGGCCGGGTCTGCGTGTGGATCTGGACACCGGCAACATCGACCGGCCGGTGGAGGCCGAGTCCGGATGGGTGGTGATCCGCTATGTGCGGGGCGGAGACGACTCGCCCGATGGCGACACGCTGTCGGACGAACCGCTCTTCCCGGTCTGCGCCCCGAACCTTGCGGAGACGCTGCGCGGCCCGGCCGATCTGGCTGCCCTGACCTTGCTGCATTTCCACTCCTCTCCCGACTGGAGCCTGTGGCGGGCCGAGGCGGCGCTGGATGGGCTGGACAGCTCGGGCGGTCTGGGCTTCTCCGACTCCGTCCTGGTTTTGCGGGCGGCGGAGTCCGGGATGGGGATCGCGCTGGGGCGTCCATCGCTGGCGCTCGACAGCCTGGAGGCCGGGCGGCTGGTCTGCCCCTTCGGTCCGGTGGCGCCAATCGGTGACCGTTACGTTCTCACCGCGCCGGGGCCGGAGCGCGGGCGTCCCGTGTCGCGGGCGTTTCGCGCGTGGCTGCTGTCGGAGGCCGGCGAGGATGCCCGCAGCTTTCGCGCCTGGGTCCGGGACCGGTTCCGAGGAGAACCGTAGCCCTTACGCCGACCGGCGGAAGCGTGCCCGGTAAGTCGCCGGGCTGATCCCCAGCCTCTGGCGGAAGTGGTGGCGCAGAGTCGCGGCGGAGCCGAAGCCGGCCCGTGTCGCGACCTCCTCCACCGCCGTCTCGCCGTTTTCCAGCAGGCTCCGTGCCCGGGCCAGACGTTCGGCCAGCAGCCATTCGCCCGGCGTCTGGCCGGTCAGCGCGTTGAAGCGGCGCAGGAAGGTGCGCAGGCTCATCCCCGCCCGCTCGGCCATGGAGGCCAAGCTGTGCTCCTCTCCCAGCCGGTCCCGCAGATGGTCGAGCAGGGGCCCGAGCCGCGCGCCCTCCCGCGCGGTGGGGACCGGCGCCTCGATGAACTGGGCCTGCCCGCCCTCGCGGTGCGGCGGCACGACCAGCCGGCGGGCGACGCTGTTGGCGGCGTCGGGGCCGAAATCCCGCCGCACCAGATGCAGGCAGAGGTCGATCCCGGCGGCGCTGCCGGCGGAGGTCAGGATGTTGCCCTCGTCCACGTACAGCACGTCGGGCGCCACGCGGATGTCGGGGTAAAGATCGGCCAGCGCCGCGGCGTAGCGCCAATGCGTGGTGGCGCGCCGCCCGTTCAGCAGCCCGGCGGCGGCGAGGACGAAGGCGCCCGAGCAGATCGACAGGATGCGGGCGCCGCGCGCGTCCGCCCGTTGCAACGCCGCGGTCAGCGCGGGGGGAACCGGCTCCCGCGCGCCGCGCCAGCCGGGAACCACGATGGTGGAGGCCTCGTCCAGCAGTTCCAGCCCGCCATCGGCCATCACCCGGATGCCGCCCATCGCCCGCAGCGGGCCGGAATCGAGCGCGGCGACGGCGAAGCGGTACCAGCCCGGTCCCAGCTCCGGGCGCGGCAGGCCGAACACCTCGACGGCGACGCCGAATTCGAAGGTGCAGAGACCGTCATAGGCGAGGACGGCGACGAGAGGGGATTGGTTTGGCACGGCATGCACGGTAACTGGCAATCGCGCCACTTTCCAGCCCGCCGCCGCTGCGACACCCTACGCCCACTTATGAACTTTGTTGGAGTGTGCGCCATGCCGAGTCCAAGTCTGGTCGCCGAAATCCCCGCAGCCCCGTCCCATCTGGCCGCCGAGCATTTCGCGCGGCGCCTGTCGCTGGAGACCGATTGCTGGGACGTGCAGGAGTCGCTGAAGGGCGCCGCCGGTGACTTTGTCCTGCTCGACGTGCGCGGGCCGGCGGCCTACGCGGCGGGCCACGCGCCGGGGGCGATCAACCTGCCGCACGGCAAGATCACGGCGCGGCGGATGGAGGCGTGGGAGGAGGGGACTCTGTTCGTTGTCTACTGCGCCGGGCCGCACTGCAACGGGGCCGACCGGGCGGCGTTGCGTCTGGCGCGGCTGGGGCGGCCGGTCAAACTGATGATCGGCGGCATGACGGGGTGGGCGGACGAGGGCTTCGCCGTCGTTACCGGAAACGACGCGGGCTAGACGGCCGTCAGATCAGCACGATCCCGGCGAGCAACGCCAGGATCAGCAGATAGACCACCAGCCGGCGCAGGCGCCAGCCGAGCGGCGCCTTGTTGTCGTTGGCCGGCGGGTGCAGACGCACCCGCCGGGCCGGCACGATGAACGCAGCCGGGTCCTGGGCGGCTCCGTTGGAGCCGCCCATGCCGATACGGGCTGTGGGACGGTTACCCACGCTCGTTCAGCGGCACGAAGGGCCGCTTGTTTTCGCCGGTGAAGAGCTGGCGCGGACGGCCGATCTTCTGGACGGGATCCTCGATCATCTCCTTCCACTGGCTGATCCAGCCGACGGTGCGGGCCAGCGCGAACAGCACGGTGAACATGCTGGTCGGGAAGCCCATCGCCTTCAGGATGATGCCCGAGTAGAAGTCGACGTTCGGGTACAGCTTCTTCTCGACGAAATACGGGTCGGAGAGGGCGATCTTCTCCAGCTCCATCGCGATGTCGAGCAGCGGCTCGTTCTTGATGCCGAGCTCGGCCAGGACCTCGTGGCAGGTCTCGCGCATGACCTGGGCGCGCGGGTCGTAGTTCTTGTAGACCCGGTGACCGAAGCCCATCAGGCGGAAGTTGTCGTTCTTGTCCTTGGCGCGGCGGACGATCTCCGGAATGCGATCGACCGAGCCGATCTCCTCCAGCATCTTCAGCACGGCCTCGTTGGCGCCGCCATGGGCCGGACCCCAGAGCGAGGCGATGCCGGCCGCGATGCACGCGAACGGGTTGGCGCCCGACGAGCCGGCCAAACGGACGGTCGAGGTCGAGGCGTTCTGCTCGTGGTCGGCGTGCAGGATGAAGATCTTGTCCATCGCCTTGGACAGGATCGGGTTGACCTTGTACGGCTCGCAGGGCGTGCCGAAGGTCATGTACAGGAAGTTTTCCGCGTAGGTCAGGTCGTTGCGCGGGTACATGAACGGCTGGCCGACCGAGTACTTGTAGGCCATCGCGGCGATGGTCGGCATCTTGGCGATCAGGCGGTGCGCGGCGATCTTGCGCTCCACCGGATCCTCGATGTCGGTCGAGTCGTGGTAGAAGGCCGACAAGGCGCCGACGACGCCGCACATGATGGCCATCGGGTGCGCGTCGCGACGGAAGCCGCTGTAGAACTTCGTCAGCTGCTCGTGCACCATCGAGTGGCGGCGCAGGATGACGTCGAACTCGGTGCTCTCGGCGGCGGTCGGCAGGTGGCCGTTCAGCAGCAGGAAGCAGACTTCCGGGAAGGTCGAGTTCTTGGCCAGCTCGTCGATGGCGTAGCCGCGGTGCAGCAGGACGCCTTCGTCGCCGTCGATGTAGGTGATCGCCGACTCGCAGGAGCCGGTGGACGTGAAGCCCGGATCGTAGGTGAAGTAACCGGTCGCGGCGTAGAGCTTGCGGATGTCGATCACGCTCGGCCCCACGCTGCCGTGCAGCACCGGCATCGTGACCTGTTTGCCCGTTTTGTTGTCGATGAGGGTGACGGTGTCGTTGCCGTCCTCAGTCTGGGTCATCTCGGCACGTCCTTATCGTTGAGGTCTGGGCTTGGTGCCCTTTTTTGATCGGCGCAGCATAGTTCCAAGCCCGCCCGATGGCAACGAACGGAAAGACCCTTTATGCTGCACCCGCTGCATCGCGGATGCGAGACAAGGTCTCGTCACGGCCCAACAATTCGGCGACCTCGAAGATCGGCGGGGACACCGTCGACCCGGTCAGCGCGGCGCGCAACGGCTGCGCGACCTTGCCCAATTTCTCGCCACGCGCCTCGGCGAAGGCGCGCACGCGGCCTTCCAGCGCCGAGGCGGTGAATTCCGGCTCCTCCGCGAACTGCGCGGCCAGATCCGTCAACAGGCTGCGGCCCTTTTCGTCCAACAGCGCCGACGCCTTTTCATCGACCGGCAGCGGGCGCGCGGCGACGTAGAAGCGGGCGCTCTGGGCGAGGTCGACGACGGTGCGGGCGCGCTGCTTCAGCCCGTTCATGGCGCGGGTCAGCAGGTCGCGGTCGGCCTCGGTCAGGGCGCGGCCAAGATCGGCCTCCAGGCGCGGGGCGACCAGCCCGACCAGCCGTGCGTCGTCGGCCAGACGCATGTAATGGGCGTTCAGGCTGTCGAGCTTGGCGAAGTCGAAGCGCGACGGCGAGCGGCCGATGCTCTCCAGGTCGAACCACTCTATGGCCTGCTCGGTCGAGATGATCTCCTCGTCGCCGTGCGACCAGCCCAGCCGCAGCAGGTAGTTGCGCACCGCCTCCGGGAGATAGCCGAGATCACGGTAGGCGTCGACGCCGAGCGCCCCGTGGCGCTTGGACAGCTTCGCGCCGTCGGCGCCGTGGATCAGCGGGATGTGGCCGAAGCGCGGCAGATCCCAGCCCATGGAATGGAAGATCTGGATCTGGCGGAAGGTGTTGGTCAGATGGTCGTCGCCGCGCACGACGTGGGTCACGCCCATGTCGTGGTCGTCCACCACCACCGCCAGCAGATAGGTTGGGGTGCCGTCGGCGCGCAGCAGGATCAAGTCGTCGAGCTGGGCGTTCTGCACCGTCACCTCGCCCTGGACGAGGTCGTTCAGGACGGTCTCGCCCTCCTGCGGGGCTTTCAGGCGGATGACGGGGGCGACGCCTTCCGGCGCGTCGGAGTCGGGGCGGTCGCGCCAGCGGCCGTCGTAGCGCATCGGCTGGCCGGCGGCCTTCTGGGCGGCGCGCATGGCGTCCAGCTCCTCCGGGCTGCAATAGCAGCGGTAGGCCTTGCCGGCGGCCAGCATCTGGTGGGCGACCTCGGCGTGGCGGTCCTTGCGCTCGAACTGGCTGACGGCGTCGCCTTCCCAATCCAGACCCAACCACTGGAGTCCGTCGAGGATCGCGTCCACGGCGGCCTGGGTGGAGCGTTGCCGGTCGGTGTCCTCGATCCGCAACAGGAACTTGCCGCCCATCCGCTTGGCGTACAGCCAGTTGAACAGGGCGGTGCGGCCACCGCCGATGTGGAGAAAGCCGGTGGGCGAGGGGGCGAAACGGGTGACGACAGTCATCGGTGTCTCAATTCCGGGTTCGACGCTGCTACACTGCAACGATGGTCGGTCAAGCTGTATCACAGGGACCGGGTTCGGGGGCAATGCCATGCGCGCATGGGCGGCAAAAGGGCGTCGAACGGGAACGGGGCGGGCGTGACGGATCGGTCCGCCGCCCCGTTGGACGATCCGTTGCCCGGCCCGCTGGACGAGGGGTGGGAGCCTGTGGCGACCGTCGCGCCGTGGACGCGCGTCCTGGCGCCGTTGCTGTCGGCCTGGGGCTGGCTGACCAACCAACTGGCGGCGGAGCGGGAGCGCTGGGTGCTGTGGATCCCGGTGGGCTTCGGGTTCGGGGCCGTGGGGTACTTCTGGCTGCCGGCCGAACCGCCCTGGTGGAGCGGGTTGGCGGCGGTCGTCGGGGCGTCGGTTCTGCTGGCGGGTTTGCGCCGCTGGCTGGCCGGGGTGGTCGTCGCGCTTGGACTGCTGGTCGTGGCCGGCGGATTCCTGACGGCGCAGGGGCACGCCATGCTGGTGGCGGCGCCGGTGCTGGCGCGCGACATCCCATCGGCGACGATCACCGGGCGGGTCATGGCGGTGGAGCGGCGGCCGGGCGCGGTACGGCTGACCCTGCGCGACCCGACGGTCAGCCGGCTGAAACCGGAGGAAACCCCGGCCGCCTTGCGGATCCGTGTGTCGGACAAGCATCCCCCGCCGCCGCCGGGCGCCTTGGTCCGTCTGCGCGGCAGCGTGTCGCCGCCCCAGCCGCCGGCCGAACCGGGCGCCTTCGACTTTCAGCGGCGCGCCTATTTCATGGGGCTGGGCGGGGTCGGATTCTCGGTGGGCGCCGCCGAGGTGATCGACGCGCCGCCGGTCACCGGTTGGTCGCGGGTGACGGTCGTCTTCGAGCAACTGCGCGGCTACATCGCCGAGCGGGTGGCGAGAACCATCGACGACCCGGTCGAGGCCAGCGTGACCACCGCCCTGTTGAACGGCGAGCAGTTCGCCATCCCCGACCCGACGATGGAGTCCTTCCGCAACAGCGGGCTGGCGCATCTGCTGTCGATCTCCGGCCTGCATGTCGGGATCGCGGCGGGCATCCTGTTCTACGTGGTGCGGGCGCTGCTGGCGGCGGTGCCCTATGTCGCGCTGCGGTGGCCGGTCAAGAAGATCGCGGCGGTGTTCGGCATCCTGTCGGCGCTCGCCTACACGCTGCTGGTTGGGGCGCCGCTGCCGACGGTACGGTCGGTGCTGATGACCGGGTTGATCATGGGGGCGGTGGTGCTGGACCGCGATCCGCTCAGCATGCGGCTGGTCGCCTTCGCCGGCATCGTCACGGCGGCGATGGATCCGGAGGGCATGCTGGGGCCGAGCTTCCAGATGTCCTTCGCGGCGGTGGTGGCGCTGATCGCCGCCTTCGAAGGCGGCGGCCCGATGGCGGCGTGGAAGCGCGATCTCGGCTGGTTCGGCAAGGCGCTGCTCTATGTCGGCGGGATCGTGTTGACCAGCGTCATCGCCACGCTGGCGACCTTGCCCTTCTCGCTGTTCCACTTTCAGCAGATCGCCTTCTACGGCGTGCTGTCCAACATGATCGCGATCCCGGTCACCTCCTTCTGGGTGATGCCGTGGAGCCTGATCGCCTACGCGCTGCTGCCCTTCGGGCTGGAAGCCCCGGCGGTGATCGCGATGAACTGGGGCGACCGGGTGGTGATCGGAACGGCGACCTTCTTCGGCGGCCTGCCCTGGGCCTCGCTGACCGTGCCGGCGATGCCGGCGGGCGGCTTCGCGGCGGTGATCCTCGGCGGCATCTGGCTGTGCGTGTGGACACGCCGCTGGCGCTGGTGGGGTCTGGTCGCGGTGCTCGGCGGGCTTGCCACCCCGGCGCTGGTCGACCGCCCGGACGTGATCGTGTCGGGGGACGGCAAGGTCGCCGCCGTGCGCTCGGCGTCGGGCCGGCTCAGCCTGTCCAGCAAGACGGAGGGCCGCACCGCCGAGACCTGGCTGCAACGCGACGGCGAACCCCAGCCGGCGGATCCTTGGCCCCAGGCCGGTCTGTCGGCGGACGGGCGCTTGACCTGCGACGCGCTGGGCTGCCTCTACCACGCGGCGGGGCGGCGCATCGCGCTGCTGCGGCTGCCCGACGCGCTGGACGAGGATTGCGGCGCGGCGGAGGTGGTGATCGCCGTGTTTCCGGCGCGGGGATGCCGCGCGCCGCTGGTCATCGACCGCTGGCGCCTGCGCCGGGAGGGCGCGCACGCGCTCTATGTGGAAACGGGGGGCATCCGGGTCGAAAGCGTGCGCGACGGGCGCGGCGACCGCCCCTGGACGGGGCGGCGGTAGAGACTCAGTACTTGCGGACCAGACCGACCAGCTTGCCCTGCACGCGGACGCGGTCGGCGGCGAAGATGCGGGTCTCGTAGGAGGCGTTGGCCGGCTCCAGCGCCACGGTGTTGTTCTTCCGGCGCAGCCGCTTCAGCGTCACCTCGCCGTCGTCCACCAGGGCCACGACGATGGTGCCGTTCTCGGCCGCGTCGCAGCGCTGGATGATGACGGTGTCGTGGTCGAGGATGCCGGCCTCGATCATCGAATCGCCGGCCACTTCCAGCGCGTAATGCTCGCCGGCCGTCAGCATCGTCGCCGGGATGTCCACGAAGGCGGAGTTGTCGTGCAGCGCCTCGATCGGCATGCCGGCGGCGATGCGGCCGTACATCGGCAACTGCACCGTTTCCGTCACCGGAGCCGCGGAGACGTCGCGGCCGGTCAGGGTGAAGTCGGCCTTGATGACGTTCGGCTGGAACTTGCCGCGCGCGGCGGCCGAGCGGACACGGGACGCTTCCAGCCCCTCGGGCAGGCGCAGAACCTCCAGGGCGCGGGCGCGGTGGGGCAGGCGGCGGATGAAGCCGCGCTCCTCCAGCCCGGTGATCAGGCGGTGGATGCCCGACTTCGATTTCAGGCCGAGGGCGTCCTTCATCTCGTCGAAGGATGGAGAAACACCGCCCTGGCCGAGCCGCTCGTTGATGAAGAGCAGCAATTCGTGCTGCTTGCGCGTGAGCATGGGTGCCTCCCGGCGGGTGCCGCACTGGAGTTGGAACAAAAGCAAAACGTCAGCTTATGTTCTAGTTTGGTTCCCGTGCAACGTCAAGAGGTCTCGGCGCCGATTCACCAAAGGTTGGACGGAAATTCCCGCCGGAGCCCGTCACAGATTGAGGGCGCCGCCGGAGAGCGGAACGATGTCCACCACGGCGCCGGCCTCCGCCGCCGGGGCTTGCGGCGCGCGGACGATCAGGCAATCGGCCTGCGCGTAGAGCGAGGTGATGGCGCTGTCCTGCCGGTCGAAGGGCGTGGCGGTGGGGATCCCGTCGTCGCCGGTCGTCAGGGTGGCGCGGATGTAGTCCTCGCGCCGGTCGTTGGCCTTCAACGCGGTGCCCAGCCGGGCACGGCGCGGCCCTTCGCCGTCGTCGGGCGGCAGCCCTTGCAGCACGCGCAGGATCGGGCGCAGGAACAGCACGGCGGTCACCCCGGTGGAGACCGGGTTGCCGGGCAGGCCCAGCAGCGGGACGGTCCCGGCGCGGCCGAACATCACCGCCTTGCCGGGCCGCATGGCGATGCTGTGCACGTCCAGCGATACGCCCCGGTCGGCCAGCACGTCGCGGACGAGGTCGTAATCGCCCTGCGCCGCGCCACCGGTGGTCACCAGCAGGTCGCAGCCAGCCGCCCCGGCGGCCATGGCGGCGACGCTGTCGACCGTGTCGCGGGCGATGCCCAGATTGTGGGCGGTGCCGCCCTGGGTGGCGACCAGGGCGCAAAGGCCGAGCGCGTTGGTGCTGACGATCTGGCTCGGCCCCAGCGGATCGCCGGGCAGGGCGATCTCGTCGCCGGTGGCGAGCACGGCCACGCGGGGCCGACGGTGGACGCTGAGCCACGGCACGTTGCCGCCCGCCGCCAGCGCGATGTCGCGCGCGGTCAGGCGCCGGCCCTTCGGCAGCAGCTCCCGCCCCTGCGGAAAATCGAAACCGGCGGGACGCACGAAACGCCCGGCGACGACGGCGCGGCCGATGAGCACGGAGGCGTCGTCGGCGCTGCAGTCCTCCTGCATCACCACGGCGTCGGCTCCGGTCGGCACGGGGGCGCCGGTGAAGATGCGCACGGCCTCGCCCACGCCGACGCTGCCGGAAAAGGCGTGGCCGGCGGCCGATTCGCCGATGCGGCGCAGGGCGACGGGGCGGTCGGACGTGGCGCCGGCGATGTCGGCGGCGCGCACCGCCCAGCCGTCCATCGCGGCGGCGTCGAAGGGCGGCTGCGTCAGCCGCGCCGTCACCGGCTCGGCCAGCACGCGGCCGAGCGCGTCGGGCAGGGCGACGGTCTCCGCCGGCAGCGCGGCGAAGCCGGCGAGGATGCGGGCGCGGGCCTCGGCGACGGAAATCATGAGGGCTCTCCGCCCGTCTCGGAGACCGGAGTCCACTCGCCGCTCTTGCCGCCGGCCTTGTGCAGCAGCCGCACCGCCGTGATCGTCATGCCGCGATCCACCGCCTTGCACATGTCGTAGACGGTCAGCGCCGCGACGGAGACGGCGGTCAGCGCCTCCATCTCCACGCCGGTCTGGCCCTTCAGCTTGCAGGTCGCGGTGATGTCCACGGCGTTGCGGTCGGGGTAGCAGGTCAGATCCACCTTGACCGAGGTCAGGGCCAACGGGTGGCACAGGGGGATCAGGTCGGGGGTGCGCTTGGCGCCCATGATGCCGGCCAGCCGGGCGACCGACAGCACGTCGCCCTTCTTGACGCCGCCCTCCAAGATCAGCCGCAGTGTCTCCGGCTGCATGATGACCGAGCCGGCGGCGGTCGCCGTGCGCTCGGTCTCCGCCTTGTCGGAAACGTCGACCATCACCGCGCGCCCTTCGGCGTCGAAATGCGTGAAACCGCCGGTCACAGCGTCTTCTCCATGAACAGGCTGAGAGGGTGTTCGAAATAATCCGCGTAGGGGCCGCGCTCCGTGAAGCCGGCCTTGCGGTAGAGCGTGACCGCCTCCGTCTGGAGCGGGCCGGTCTCCAGCAGCAGAGCGGTCAGCCCCTCGGCGCGGGCCTGCTCCTCGATGCGCGCCAGCAGGCGGGCGGCGATGCCGGCGCCGCGCAGGGTCGGCAGGACGTACATGCGCTTGACCTCGCCATACCCCTCCGGGTCGATGCGGAGCCCGGCGCAGCCCACCGGATGCCCGCCGCCCAAATGTCCACTCTTGCGCGTCACGAAGAACCGCACGTCGGGCGCCGCCAGCGAGTCGAGATCCAGCAGGTGGCAGACCTCGGCCGGGTAGAGCCGCTTGAGATAGGCGTCGAGCGCGGCGATCATCTCGATCACCGGCTCCTGCCGGGGGCTCTCGGCGGCGATGACGACGTCCGGCATGGGTCTCACTCCCGTGTCAGAAGCGCGCGTGTCGCGGCGGTCACGTCGGCCTGCCGCATCAGCGATTCGCCGACCAGGAAGCAGCGCGCCCCCACCGCCGCCATGCGGGACAGGTCGGCCGGGGTGTAGAGCCCGCTCTCCGCCACCAGCATGCGGTCGGCCGGGACGTTGCGCGCCAGCTCCTCGGTCGTCGCGATGTCGACGGCCAGCGTCTTGAGGTTCCGGTTGTTCACGCCCAGCAGCGGCGTGCGCAGCAGCAGGGCGCGGTCCAGCTCGGCGCGGTCGTGGACCTCGACCAGCACGTCCAGCCCCTGCGCGATGGCGGCGTCCTCGATCTCGGCGGCCTGCGCGTCGGACAGCGAGGCCATGATGATCAGGATGCAGTCGGCGCCCAGCGCGCGGGCCTCGACGATCTGGTAGGGATCGACCATGAAGTCCTTGCGCAGCACCGGCAGATCCACGGCGGCGCGGGCGGCGACCAGATACTCGTCGCGGCCCTGGAAATACGGCTCGTCGGTCAGCACCGACAGGCAGGTCGCCCCGCCCTCGCGGTAGGCGCGGGCCAAGGCCGGCGGGTCGAAGTCGGCGCGGATCAGGCCCTTGGACGGACTGGCCTTCTTGATCTCGGCGATCAGGCCGTAACGCCCGCTCTCCACCGCCGCGCCCAGCGCGCGGACGAAGCCGCGCACCGGATCGGCGGCGCGCGCCGCCTCCTCGACCGACGACAGCGGGCGGGCGGCCTTGCGGGCGGCGACCAGCGCGCGCTTGTCGGCGTTGATGCGGTCCAGGACGTCGCTCATGACGGATTCGCCTCGTTGGTGATGGCGACCAGACGGCTCAGCCGGTCGAGGGCCGCGCCGCTGTCGATGGCCTTGGCGGCGAGCGCCACGCCGTCCTTCAGCGTCTCCGCCTTGCCGGCCACCAGCAAGGCGGCGGCGGCGTTGATCAGGACGATGTCGCGGTAGGGGCTGCACACCCCGTTGAACAGGGCGTGGATCGCCGCCGCGTTGACCTGGGCGTCGCCGCCCTTCAGGTCCTCGATGTCGGCGCGGGGCAGGCCGGCGTCCTCCGGCGTGATCTCGAAGACGGTGACGGCGCCGTCCTTCAACTGGGCGACGGTGGTCGGGCCGGTGGTGGTGATCTCGTCCAGCCCGTCGGAGCCGTGGACGACCCACGCCGCCTCAGAGCCGAGGCGCCTCAGCACCTGGGCCAGCGGCTCCACCCACTGCTTGGCGAAGACGCCGAGAAGCTGGCGCTTGGCGGTCGCCGGGTTGGACAGCGGCCCCATCAGGTTGAAGATGGTCCGCGTGCCCAGCTCGACCCGCGTCGGGCCGACGTTGCGCATGGCGAGGTGGTGGCGCGGCGCCATCAGGAAGCCGATCCCGGCCTCCCACAGCGCCTTGCGGACCAGCCCCAGGTCGCAGTCGAGGTTGACGCCCAGCGCGCCCAGCACGTCGGCGGCGCCGGACTTCGACGACATGGCGCGGTTGCCGTGCTTGGCGACGGGGACGCCGCAGGCCGACACCACCAGGGCGGCGGCGGTCGAGATGTTGTAGGTGCCGGTGCCGTCGCCGCCGGTGCCGCAGGTGTCGATGGTGCCGGCCGGGGCCTCCACCGGAATCGCCTTGGCGCGCATGACGCGGGCGGCGCCGGTGATCTCGTCCACCGTCTCCCCGCGCACCCGCAGCGCCATCAGGAAGCCGCCCATCTGCGAGGGCGTGGCGTTGCCCGACATGATGATGTCGAAGGCGAGGCCCGCTTCGGCCTCGGTCAGCGCGGCGCCGGTCGAGACCCGCCCCAGGATGGCCTTCATGTCGGCGAGGTTTCCACCATGGCCGGGCGCGCTCATGCCGCGGTCTCCAGGCGGGGACGGGTCAGGTCCAGGAAGTTCTGGAGAATTTTGTGGCCGTGCTCGCTCTCGATGCTTTCCGGGTGGAACTGCACGCCGTGGATCGGCAGCTCGCGGTGGGCCAGCGCCATGATCAGGCCGTCCCCGGTCTCGCCGGTGACCTCCAGGCAGGCGGGCAGGCTGGAACGCTCGACGATCAGCGAATGGTAGCGCGTGGCGCGGAAGGGGGAGGGCAGGCCGGCCAGAACGCCGCGCCCTTCGTGGGACATGCTGTCGACCTTGCCGTGCATCGGCACCGGCGCGCGGATCACCCGGCCGCCGAAGGCCTGCCCGATCGACTGGTGGCCCAGGCAGACGCCCAGCAGCGGAACCCGCGTCTTGGCGGCGGCGTCGATCAGGGGAAGGCAGATGCCGGCGCGGTCGGGATCGCAGGGGCCGGGCGACAGCACGATGCCGTCGGGGCGCAGGGCCAGAGCCTCGTCCACCGTCAGGGCGTCGTTGCGGCGGACCTGCACGTCGGCGCCCAGCTCGCCCAGATAATGGACGAGGTTGTAGGTAAAGCTGTCGTAATTGTCGATGAGCAGCAGCATTGCGCCTTCGCCTTCGCCTGAATCATCCGGTTGGTAATCGTCCGGTCGCGCCGTTCCGGCCCCGTTCCAACGCCCGCCACCCTAGCGACTGAGGGGGCGGATTTCCAGCCTCCGCGACGGGGGCGTCTACCGGCAGGCCAGTTGCGGGGCGTTTTTCGGCTCCTCGACGACGGCGCCGCGCAGGTCGGTTTCCAGCGTCAGGGTGCAGCGGCGGATCTCGCGGGGCAGGTCGATGGCCAGCGTCGCGCGCGTGTTGCGGTAGCGGCAGAGCAGGAACACCGGCTCGCGCCGGGCACCCGCGAACTCCCAGGCCTGGACCAGGCTGCGGCCGCGCTTGACCTCACGGTCGGGGGCGAGGCTGGCGGGGGCGTCGCTGACCATCTGGCTGGCGCGGTCGCCCTCGATCAGCGTGATTCCGGCGAAGGAATGCAGGTCCTTGGCGGGGTAGGGCGACCAGCCGCCGGGGGCTTCGGGCTGCGCCTGCACGGTCAGCGAGGGCGGGCAGCGCAGCTCCGTCGCCGCCAGGGCGGGGTCGGCCTGCAGAAAGGCGGCTACAAGCGGCAGCGTGGCCATGACAAGAATCGGACGCATCGGGACGACTCCGCGTGAAGAGATTGATGCGGCTGGGATTCCGGGCGCGAAGCGCGGGGTTGCCCTGCCGAATGGGCGATTGCGGCGGGCCGGGCGGGGTGCCACTGTGCCGCGCTTTCCCGCCAACACGTATGGACGTCGCCGCCATGGCCCGCAAGGCGCCGCGCAAGACCCGCAGCAAGGCGGGTTCCGCCCTTCCCGCCGCGTTGACGGGCAACCCGATCCTGCTGGCGCTGGCCGCCGTCGCGGTCGTCTTCGCCATCGGCCTCGGTGTGTCGCTGGTGACGGGCGGCGGCGACAAGGCGTCGCCGCTCCAGGCCTCGGTGCCGGTCAAGCCGCCGATTCCACCCGCACCGCCCGCCGCCATGGTGAACGCGGCGCCCACGGCGGCACCGGCCCCCCCGGCGGCCCCCCCGGCGGTCGAGCCGGCGCCGCAACCGTCCGTAAAGCCCGATCCTCCCATGACGGCGCCGGAGCCGGAGCGTCCGGCGTCCGCCCAAACCCCCGAGGCGCCCCCCGCCGCGCCGCCGCCGAAGACCGTCGTGGCGATGCTGCCGCCGCCCGTTCCGCCGGTGGCGGTCCAGCCCCCGTCCGGCAACGCCGCGTTGTGGCGCCGGAACGCGGTGCCGGTGTCGGTGCCGTCCGGCAAGCCGGTGATCGCCATCGTCATCGACGACATGGGGCTGGACCGCAAGCGCTCGACCCGGATGGCGTCGCTGCCGGGGCCGCTGACCCTTTCCTGGCTGCCCTACGCCCACGACCTGCCGGCCCAGGCCCGCGCCGCCCGCGCCAACGGGCACGAGCTGATGTTGCACATGCCGATGGAGCCCAGCGTCAAGGCCGATCCCGGCCCGTCCGCCCTGCTGGTCGGTCTGGACAAGGGGGAGGTCCTGCGCCGG
Organism: Azospirillum doebereinerae; assembly: GCF_003989665.1. Classification (GTDB taxonomy): domain Bacteria; phylum Pseudomonadota; class Alphaproteobacteria; order Azospirillales; family Azospirillaceae; genus Azospirillum; species Azospirillum doebereinerae. The sequence goes on from NZ_RZIJ01000017.1 coordinate 118,906, forward strand.
TTCCGCGGCGCCCTGGACAGTTTCGACGGCTATGTCGGGGTCAACAACCACATGGGCAGCCGCTTCACCGCCGACCGGGAGGCGCTGGCCCCCGTGCTGGCCGAGCTGCACCGGCGCGGGCTGCTGTGGCTCGACAGCCGGACGACGCCGAAGAGCGCCGGGATCGGCATCGCGCAGGAACTGAGGATGCCGTTCGCCGGCCGCGACATCTTCCTCGACAACACCGCCGAGGTCGCCGCCATCCGCAAGCAATTGGCGCAGGTGGAGCAGGTCGCGAAACGCCAGGGATTCGGCATCGCCATCGGTCATCCGCACGATGCGACAATCGAAGCACTGGCGTCCTGGGTGCCGGATGTGCAAAAGCGTGGGTTCGTACTGGTTCCGGTCAGCGCCGTGGTCCGCGCGCATCACGCGGGCGGCTGACGACGCTCGGCCGTGGGCGGCTGGCCGGTTCGGCCTTCAAACAATGGGATGTTTCCATGACTGATGCGTACAAGGTTCTCGGCATGACCTGCGGCGGCTGCGCCCGTTCGGTGTCGAACGCCATCGTCAAGGCGGCCCCCAGCGCCGCCGTCACGGTCGATCTGGCCACCGGCACGATCATCGTCGCCGGTGGCGTGGCGCCGGAAACCGTCCAGCAGGCCGTCGAAGGAGCGGGCTTCGATTTCGGCGGCGCCGCCTGATCGCTGCGCCGCAACAAAACCTTTTATTTTTTGTGGATATGAGGGGATACTGGGCGGGTCCGGACCCAACCGCTCCCGCTGTGAGGCCCTCATGCCCCTCTACTCCTACCGCTGCAAAGCTTGCGACCATGGGTTCGAGACCCTGGTCCGCTTCTCCGACCCGGCGCCCGTCTGCCCGTCCTGCGGCGCCGGGGAGCCGGTCCGCCAATTGTCGGGCGTCGCCGCCGAAGGCAAATCGGGAGCCGTGATTCAAAGCGCCCGGAAGATGGCGGCGCGCGAAGGGCATTTCAGCAATTACAGCCGGTCGGAACGCCCGAAACGCTGACGGGGGATGGGGGAGTGCGGCCATGGTCGCCCCCACCTCATTCCTCCCCCGCTGGGCGGGGGAGGAGGTAGGAGCTTTATCGGCGTTCGGCGGCAGTCCCCTCCCCCGTCCAGCGGGGGAGGAATGAGGTGGGGGCAAACGTAACGTTACCTGTCTACCGCGCCGAAGTCGCCCTAACCGTCTCTTCCGCCGCGCGGATCAGGGCCTTGGCCTTGTTGACCGTCTCCTGATACTCGGCTTCCGGGTCGCTGTCGGCAACGACGCCGCCGCCGGCCTGAACGTACATCATGCCGTCCTTCAGCACCGCCGTGCGCAGCGCGATGCAGGTGTCCATCGCACCGGACGCGCCGAAATAGCCGACGCAGCCGGCGTAGACGCCGCGCCGCGCCTTCTCCAACTCGTCGATGATCTCCATGGCGCGGACCTTCGGCGCGCCCGACACCGTGCCGGCGGGGAAGCCGGCGATCAGCGCGTCCAGAGCGTCGTATTTCGGGTCCAGATCGCCCTCCACGTTCGACACGATGTGCATGACGTGGCTGTACAGCTCGACGATCATCTTGGCCGTCACCTTGACGCTGCCGACCCTCGCCACCCGGCCCACGTCGTTGCGGCCGAGGTCGAGCAGCATCAGATGCTCGGCCAGTTCCTTGGGATCGCTCAGCAGGTCGTCGGCGAGCGCCTGGTCCTCCTCCGGCGTGGCGCCGCGCTTGCGGGTGCCGGCGATGGGACGGACCGTCACCTTGCCGTCGCGCACGCGGACCAGGATTTCCGGGCTGGAGCCGACGACGGTCAACTCGCCGAAGTCGCAGTGGAACAGGAAGGGCGATGGGTTCAGGCGGCGCAGCGTGCGGTACAGCGCCAGCGGCGACGGCTTGAAGGGGAAACGGATGCGCTGCGACGGCACGACCTGGAAGATGTCGCCGGCCCGGATGTAGCCCTTCGCCGTCTCCACCATCGCGTGATACTCCTCGCGCGTGGTGTTGGAGGTCCAGGCGAGCGGCAGGCCGTCCTCGCTGCGCGGCTCGCGCCGGTAGGGCAGCGGACGCTCCAGATCGGCCAGCGCGTCGGTCAGCCGTTCGCGCGCGTCGGCGTAGGCCGCCAGGGCGTCGACGCCGGGTTTCGGCCAGACCGGCGTCACCAGCGTGATCGAATCGGTGTGGCTGTCGAAGATCGCGACGATGCTGGGCCGCGTCAGGATCGCGTCGGGAATGTTCAGCTCGTCCGGGTTGGCGTCGGGCAGACGCTCCATCAGCCGGACCATGTCGTAGGTCATGTAGCCGAACAGCCCGGCGGCCATCGGCGGCAGCTCCGCCGGCAGATCGATGCGGCTCTCGCCGATCAGCGCGCGCAGCGCCTCCAGCGGGGCGGCGTCGAGCGGCCGGTAGGCGTCGCGGTCGTGCAGGGCGTCGCGGTTGATCTCCGCCTTCGCCCCGCGCGAGCGCCACACCACGTCGGGCTTGAAGCCGATCACCGAATAGCGGTCGCGCCGCGACCCGGCCCCGCGCTCCGCCGATTCCAGAAGAAAGCCGAAGGGGCGCCCGTCGGCCAGCTTCATGTAGGCGGAAACCGGGGTCTCCAGGTCGCTGACCAGCGTGGTCCACACCACCTGCGGCCGACCGGCGGCGTAGGCGGCGTCGAAAGCGGTGACTTCGGGCTGGACCTTCACGGCACGAACCTTTTCGCTTAGGGTCCCCGGCGGGGGCTCTTAGTTGCTGGAGGCGAAGAACTGGTCGATCCGCTGGCGGTGGATCTCGACCGGGTAACGGCTGCGCAGCGCGTTGCCGAACTGCGCCATCAGGTCGCTCTCGATGCCCTGGGTGACCGTGCTCTCCAGGGGAGCGAGCGCCGCGTCGGGCGCCGCCGGGTCGGCCGGGACGATCTCCTTCAGGCGGGCGACGACCTGGGCGTCGGCGCTGGCGCCGGTGACGACCTCGCCGGGCTTGGCCTCGAACAGCTTGCGCACGAGGTCGCCGGGCAGCCCCTCGACCGAACGGGCGTCGCGGGTGAAGGGCGTGGTCATGGCGAAGCTGGCGCCGGCGTCGGTCGACACGGTCTGGGCGGCGGCCTCGGCGCCCTGCTTGAGCTTGGCGGCGATGTCCTCGGCCTTCTTGGCGGCCTGCTCGGCGCGCTTGCCGGCCTGCCAGTCGGCGACGACCTGATCACGCACGTCGGCCAGCGGACGGACGGCGGCGGGGATCACGCTGTCGACGCGCACGGCGATGAAGACGTTGCCCTGGCCCTCGGTGAGGTTGGAGGCGGCGCCGGACTTCAGTTGGAAGGCGGTGGGCAGCAGGGCCTTCAGGCCGGGCAGGGTGGCGGCGTCCGTGCCGTCCGGGGCCTTGCCGGTGCTGTCGACGGCGGCGACCTTGCTCAGCGCCAGCCCCTGGGACTGGGCCACCTCTTCCAGCGGCGCGCCGCTGGCGAGTTGGTCCTCGACCCGGTTGGCGATGGAGAAGACGGCGTCGAGCGCCTTTTCCTTCTGAAGCTCGGTGCGCAGCTGGTCGCGCACCTCCTCGAAGCTCCGGGTGCTGCCAGCCTGGATGCCGGTGACGGCCAGGACGTGCCAGCCAAGGCCGCTCTTGATCGCGTCGCTCGGCTTGCCCTGCTCCAGCGCGAAGACCGCGTCGCCCAGTTCCGGCAGTTCGGTGCGGGCGATGTTGTCGAGCGCCACCGGCTCGACCCCGGCCTCCTTGGCGGCATCGGCCAGACCCTTGGCCTTGGCGGACTCGGCGATGGCCTTCGCCTTCGCCTCGTCGTCGACCACCACCATCTGGACGTTGCGCTTCTCGGGCGTGCCGAACTCGGCGGAGCGCTCGTCGTAGGCGGCGCGCAGTTGGTCGTCCTCGATCTTGACGTCCTTGGCCAGCGCGTCCGGCGACAGCTGCGCCACGGTCAGCGCGCGGTATTCGGGGGCGGTGAAGCGGACCTGATGGTCCTCGTAGGATTTGGTGACCTCGGCCTCGTCGGGGGCGCCGACGTCGCCGATGGCGGCGTTGGGCAGGGTCACCACCTCGGCCACGCGCTTCTCGCCCCGGAAGCGGTAGAGGTCCCGGACCAGCGGCTTGGGCGCCGCGATCCCGGCGCCGACCGCGCCGGCCACCAGCTCGCGCGCGGTCTCGCGGGAGACCAGGGCGACGTAGCCGTCCTCGGTCAACTGGTTGTTGCGCAGCACGGTGCGGAACACGTTCGGATCGAACTGGCCCTGCTGGTTCCGGAAGGCGGGCTCGTCGGCGATGCGCAGCCGCACCACCTCCTTGCTCACGGCGACGCCGGCGTCCTTGGCGGCGAGATCGAACAGGGTGCGTTGGATCAGCGCGTTCAGCGACTGGTCGAGCAACCCGAACTGCTTGGCCTGCTCGGCGGTCAGGTTGCCGCCCACCATCGGGCGCAGCCGTTCGATCTGCCGGCGGAACTCCTGGTCCAGGGCGTCGCGCTCGATCGCGACCTTGCCGACCTCGGCCACCGTGGTGGGGACGCTGGACCGGAAGACGTCGCCGATCCCCCAGATGCCGAAGCTGAGGATCAACAGGACGAACAGGATCTTGACGACCCAAGAACCGGCGAAACTGCGGATGAACTGGAGCATGGGACCCGAATCTGAGCGCGTCGTTCGGCCGTTCGGCCAGGGCGGCGCATCATAGATACGGTGCGGTGGAGCGGCAACAGCGCATTTCCGCCGGTTGTGGGCGGATCGAGGCCGGAGGATAGGCCGTCCCCGGTGGAAACCCATGGCCTGGACATGCGAAGGCCCCGCCCCGGATCGACCGGGGCGGGGCCTTCGCCGTGACGGTCGGGACCGCCGTCGGCTGGGTTACTTCAGCGCGTCGCGCGCCGCGTCCTTTGCCCCGCCGACCGTGTTCTGAACCTTGCCGGCGGCCTTGTCGGCCTTGCCCTCGGCTTCCATCTTGGTGTCGCCCATCACCTTGCCGGCGGCTTCCTTGATGGTGCCCTTGACGTTGCGGGCGGCGCCTTCGATACGATCCTTGTCCATGGTGGACCTCCGTTGCGTTTGTTGTGCTGGAACAACGCCGCGAACCGGAAAAGGGTCCCGAACCCGATCATGACAAATTGGTAATGCGGAGAGCCGGCCTTTCGGCCAGGCTTTTCGGCCAGGTTTTTCGGCCAGGTTTTTCGGTCGAAGCTTTCAGGACGCGCGCCGGGCCGGGTGCGGCGCTCCCACGGCGTGGCGGCGGATGGTCGCCAGCGACAGGGCGTGGTGGGTGATGCGATGACGGAACTCGCGGTCCACCCGGCTGAAGGCGCTGTAGGCGAGAAGGACGGCGTCGGCGGACTTGGTGGCCATCGCGTCGTGCAGGGCGTCGCGCAGCGTGCGCAGTTCCAGGACGCCGGGCACGAAGGCCATCTCCACCGCCTCGGTGAGGATCTCGATGGAACAGAGTGAGGCGTCGTCGTCGATATGGAAGGTCATGCGCGGTTTCCGGCCCTCAGGAGCCGAGCAGGTCGGTGATGGCGGCGACGCATCGCGTCCGGATCGGGCAGGATGCGCAGGGCTGGCCAGTGGGGCATTGGGTGACGCGCAGGCGCTCGATCCCCCGGACCAGGACCGCCTTCTTCTCGTCCGAGATCACGTCGGTCCCACGAATCGTCTCGATGGCATCGAACAGCGGGTTGGTCGTGTCCAGCATCATCGAGCATGGCCTCCTTCACCACTCCATGATGACGCATCGCGCTTGAAAAGCGATCAACGTGCTGCAACATTATCGCTACAAATTGAAACAAAGCTTTCCCAGTTTCGGCGGTTTCATACAGTCGAGCGGAATGGATCGGAAAACCCCACGGCGAACGGGACGGTTTTCCTCAGTCGAGTGCGGGCGATCGTTTTGGGAATGTTTGAAAGATTGCGAAAGAAAGGGAGGCCATGGGGCAGGCGGCGACGATCCACGCGGTTGCGCTCTACGCGGCGGCGGCCCTGGCGGAGATCGCCGGTTGTTTCGCCTTCTGGTCGTGGCTGCGCCTGGGCCAACCGGCTTGGTGGACCGTTCCGGGCGTGGCCAGCCTGTGCGCCTTCGCGTGGCTGCTGACGCGAGTCGACGCGGAGTTCGCCGGGCGCGCCTACGCCGCCTATGGCGGGGTGTACATCGCCGCGTCGCTGCTGTGGCTGTGGGCGGTCGAGGGGGTGCGGCCGGACCGCTGGGACGCGGCCGGCTCGCTGCTCTGCCTCGCCGGGGCGGCGGTTATCCTGGCTGGCCCGCGTGGGGGGTGACGGCACACCGCACGGACCGGCGGAAGCACGATCCGGCCTCCAGCACCAAGCCGGATTCGTCGATCCTGAGGTAGGAGTCCACGCGCACCTGCCGTCCGACGATGTCGTCGTTGAGCATGATCTGGGCATCGGCCAAGGACAGCGGTTTCCCGTCGTAATACGCGCGTCCGTCGGCATGGCGAATGTGGCGGAAGGCGGTGGTCATGGCGATGCTCCCCATCGTTTGCGGTGCGGTGGTGGCCCGACGGGCTCGATCCAGCGGCTTTTGCCGGATGAACGTCGAAGGCCGGTCGTTTATTCCTCATGGAACAAGGGTGGTCGGCGATTTCGGTGCGGCGCAGGAGTGTGCGACGGAACCGGGAACATCTTGCCCTGAAAAACGCCGGTGGTCCAAGCCCGATGGCCCCGCACCTCCATTTTGTTGCAACATGGAAAGCCATTGGTTGCATCGCACAATCCCGAAAAATCGTCGCAAACAACCTGAAAATTTCGCGGCCGATTGAACCACATCAATCGGCGCTCTCCGCCGAACCGTTAGAGTGCGAAACGGTTTCAGGTGCACCGACCCCGGTGCGGGTTGATTCACGGCTTCGCTTTCAAGGGTGGGGAAACGGCGCGACCGTTTTCGGATCGCTTTGCACGGGGGCGCTGGAAATTTTGGATGGGCGGGTCATAATACCTCTGGTGCGCTTTCCATTCATACCAATGGATGGCGCAAAGACATCGGTGAAAGCGGACAGGTCCTTGCACGAACAACCGGCGCAACAATCGCAAGACCAGGGTGGGACGGGCGCCGGGGATCTTCCTCGCGATCCGGCCTTTCTGGCGTCATTGGCCTCCAGCCTGCTGGATCACGCCGATTTCGCTCGGGTCTACATCGATCGCGACGGGGTGTGCCGTCACACCGACCGCCGTTTCGCCGCCTTGCTGGGCCGCCCGCCCGAGGTGTTGCTGGGCGCGGCCATCGGCGGCATCGACCATCCGGTGGCGCGCGCGGTTGGCGAGGCGCGGCTCGCGCTGGCCTTCACGGGCGATTCGGCGCCGGTGGACTGCGAGATCGACGGCCAGGACGGGCAGCGCGCGCTTCTCGGCGGCAGCCTTCTGGTCCACCGGGACGGGGATGGGCGGATCCTGGGCTTCCTCGGCGCCTTCCACGAGACCGGGGATCCCCGCCGGATCGCCGATTTCGTCCTGCGCCGCGACCCCTTCGTGACGACGCTGCTGGACGCGGCGGTGGACGGCATCATCGTGTCCGACCGCAGCGGCCTGATCCGCTCGATCAACCGCGCCTGCCTGACGCTGTTCGGCTACGAAGAGAGCGAACTGCTCGGCAAGAGCATGACCGCCCTGATGCCGCCGCCCTTCTCGCGCGATCACGGCAAGTACATCGAGACCTACACGCGCACGGAACGGCCCAAGATCATCGGCATCGGCCGCGACACGCTGGGCCGCCGCAAGGACGGCACCGTCTTCCCCATCCATCTCAGCGTCGGCGAGGCGAAGCTGGGCGACGAGGTCACCTTCGTCGGCATCATCCGCGACATCTCCGACCGGCTGGCGGCGGAGCAGCGCGCCTCCTATCTGGCGCGGCACGACCCGCTGACCGGCGTCCTCACCCGCACCGCCTTCCTGGAGGAGTGCGAGGCGGTGATGGCCGACGCCCCCGGCGGCGAGCAGGGCGGCTTCGCCCTGTTCACGCTGGACGTGGACCAGTTCAGCGACGTGAACGAGGCCTTCGGCTTCCACGTCGGCGACGCCGCGCTGAAGGCGATGGTCAGCCGGGTGACCGAGGTGCTGCCGTCCAACACCTACATCTGCCGCGTCGCCGCCGACGAGTTCGCCGCGCTGGCGCGGGTGGACGGGATGGAGCACGCCCAGACCCTGGCCGACGTGCTGCACGACCGGCTGACCGCCTCGATCTACGCCGACCGCCACTGGGTGCGGCTTCGCCTGTCCATCGGCGCCGCGCTCCAGGGCGGGACGCGGCAGACGCTGGAGGACCTGAACGCGAAGGCCAAGCTGGCCCTGCAGGCGGTCCAGCACGACGGCGGCAACGCGGTGTGCTTCTACACGCCCGAGATGGCGGCGGCGGCGACGCGGCGCATGCTGCTGACCATGCATCTGACCCACGCCATCGAGCGCAACGAGATGCATCTGGTCTACCAGCCCATCGTCGACAAGACCGGGCGGGTGGTGTCGGCGGAGGCGCTGCTGCGTTGGACCCACCATTCTCTGGGGCCGGTGTCGCCCGGCGAGTTCATTCCGGTCGCCGAGGAAAGCGGCCTGATCGTTCCGATCACCGACTGGGTGCTGTCCACCGCCATCGGTCAGATGGCGCGCTGGGAGATCGAGGACGTGCTGCCGGAGCGGGTGTTCCTGAACATCTCCGGCCAGCAGTTCCTGCGCGGCAACCTGACCGTCCGGCTGACCGAACTGCTGGCCGATTGCCCGGCGCTGCGCAGCCGGCTCGGGCTGGAGATCACCGAGCAGGCGGCGGTGCGCGACCTCAAGGTTGCCGTCCGCACGCTGGGCGAGCTGTCGGCGCTGGGGATCCAGACCGCCATCGACGATTTCGGCTCGGGCTATTCCTCGCTCAGCTACGTGCAGCAGTTGCCGGTGGCGAAGCTGAAGATCGACCGCGCCTTCGTGATCGACGTGCCGGAGAACCCCAAGAGCAACGCGCTCGTCCGCGCCGCCGTCGGCATGGCCCACGGCCTGGGCCTGACCACCGTCGCCGAGGGGGTGGAGACCGAGGAGCAGCGCGACTTCCTGATATCGGTCGGTTGCGACATGATGCAGGGCTACCTGTTCGGCAAGCCGATGATGCCCGACACGTTGGCCGACATGGTGCGCGGCCAGCGCTGCGTGGTTCCCGGTTAGACGGAACTCGACGGTTCGGCCCCGCTTTCCCCCCGGTTTTCCCATAGACGCGAACAAGCCCCTCTCCCCTCGTGGGAGAGGGGTTGGGGTGAGGGGGAGCCGGCGCCAGCCGGCCGGGAAACATCCTCTTTCTTTCCGCCTTCGGCGGAATACCCCTCATCCCAACCCTTCTCCCGCAAGGGGAGAAGGGCAAGTTAGCGTTTGTCCCCCGCTCAGTCGGATCCGATGGCGCTGTCCGCCCGGCGTTCGTTCCGCCGCTTCTCGCGGCGCTTCCAGCGCTGGAAGGACTGGCGCACCTGCCAGTCCCGCAGCTTTTTCAGGAGGTCCAGGAACAGGGCGGTGCGCCGCTTGTCGACGCCGGTCGGCTCCAGCGCCAGCCCGACCGACGTGATGCCGTGGTCGTCCATGTCGCGCACGATCAGCTCGACGCCGCCCATCCGCACCCGGTCGCCCAGCTCGCAGGAACCGCCGAACTCGTTGCGCAGCAGGTCGCGCAGGGTCAGCCTGGCGTTGCCCAGCGACAGCGGCAGGCCGTACATCTCCGCGATTTGCCCGACCGTCGCGTCGGGGCTGAGCACGAGGTCGCCGTAGAACTCGCGGTCGTCCTGGTCCAGCGCCCGGCTGCCGCCGAACAGCTTGTCGATCAGCGGCAGGCTGCTCGGCGCGGAGAACAGGTAGACGTGGTCGCCCGGCTGCAACGGCTTGACCTTGTGCAGGGGGACCACGGCGCCGGCGCGGATGACCAGCGACGGGCGCGCCCAGCGCGGCAGGCGCTGGCCGCGCGCCGCCGGTGACTTGGCGTGGACCGTGTAGGTCACCAGTTCCTGGTCGGCGTCGCCGGGCAACTCCAGCTCGACGCGCTCGACCGGGCCGCGCCGGGGCGGCACGATCAGCTTCAGCCCGCGCGCCATCGCCCCGATGGTCCAGCCCTGGAGCAGCAGCGAGACCACCACCACGATGAAGGCGGTGTTGAACACCATCTGCCCGTTCTCCAGCCCGCCCAGCACCGGCACGAGCGCCAGCAGCAGCGACACCGCGCCGCGCAGGCCCACCCAGGCGATGAAGCTGGTCTCGTTGGCCGAGAAGCGGAAGGGCAGCAGGCAGACCCAGACCGCCAGCGGCCGGGCGACCAGGATCAGCAGGAAGGCGATGGCCAGCGCGGGCAGGGCGATGGCGCCGAAGTCGTGCGGCGTGGCGAGAAGCCCGAGCATCACGAACATGACGATCTGGCTGAGCCAGGTCAGCCCGGCGTGAAAGCGCCGGAGCTCCAGCGCGCCGCGCAGCTTGACGTTGCCGGCGTAGAGCCCCGCCGCGTAGACCGCCAGATAGCCGCTGCCGCCCAGCATGTTGGTGCTGGCGAAGATGAACAGGGCGAAGGTCAGCGTCACCACCGGGTTCAGCCCGGTCTCGAAATTCGCCTTGTTGATGAAGGTCACCAGCAGCCAGCCGCCGAGCAGACCCAGCGCCGTGCCGAAGACGACGGCGCGGGACAGCTCCGCCGCCACCGCCCAGGGGGAGGCCCAGCCATGGGTGGCCGCCTCCACCAGGATGATGGTCAGCATGATGGCGACCGGGTCGTTGGTGCCCGATTCGATCTCCAGCGTCGAGCGCACGCGGTCGCGCAGCGTGATGCCGCCGACCCGCAGCAGGAAGAACACCGCCGCCGCGTCGGTGGAACTGACCGCCGCGCCGACCAGCAGGGCCTCCGCCCAGGGCAGATTCATCAGGTGATGGGCGGCGAGGCCGATGACGCCGGTGGTGATGGCGACGCCGAGCGTGGCCAGCGTCATCGCCGGCCACGCGGCGGCCTTGTAGCTCGACAGCTTGGTGTCGAAGCCGCTCTCGAACAGGATGACCGCCAGCGCCATCGACCCGATCAGGAAGGCCGATTGCGGGTCGTTGAAGGAGATCTTCCCGATGCCGTCCTCGCCGGCCAGCAGGCCGATGCCGAGGAAGATCAGCAGCAGGGGGGTACCGATCCTCAACGCCAGATAGCTGGTCAGGATGCTGACGATCAGCAGGGTGGAGCCGATCAGGATGATGTAGCTAACCGCGTCCATAAGCCCCGCATGCCGTGGCCGTCAGACCGCCACCAAGCGGACCCCTGGGCGGAACCCGTTGATTTTGACGGGTGCCCGCCTCATCCGCAAGATGTTGTGGCCGGCTTGGGTCTTTCGGACAGGAATTGGTCAGGACGCGAGTTTCCAGTTCCCGTCGGCCTGGCGGCAGGCGGTGCCGCGCGCCACCTCTCTTTTGCCCTCGATCGTCACGGTGTGGGTGTAGTCTCGGCAGGTTTGACCACTCGAGTCCTGATAGGTGCGGATCGGCTCGATGGCGCCGCCGTTGCCGCTCTGCGGGTTGTTCCAGGTGATGGTCTGGTTGTTGGCGACGGCGCGTTCCTCGGCGTCCGAGGCGCGGGCTTGGTCGGCGTCGCCGAATCGGCGCCCCAGTTCCCGCCCGGCGTAAGCGCCGAGCAGCGTGCCGACGGCGGTCGTCGCCAGCTTGCCGGCCCCGCCGCCGAAGCGCGAGCCCAGCAGACCGCCGGCCACGGCGCCGCCCAGCGTGCCCACCGTTTCCGAACCGCTCATGTTGCTGGTCTGGCAGGCGCCGACCGACAGGGCGAGCGTCGTGCCGAGCGCCAAGGCACGGATGGTTTTCGTGCGCATCATGGTGTTTCCCCCGAAAATCTGTGCCGAACACAGGGAAACACGACGGACAAGCCGATGTTCCGTACGCGAAAGAACGGGTTTTTTGGAAGCAAAACGCGGTTTCGCGTGTTGTGAAGAGGGAACAGTCAACACACGGAGGATTTCACCATGTCCCGTTTGCGCCTGATCGGAGCGGCTCTGGCCCTCATGTCCCTGGCCGCCTGCTCGACCGGCGGCGTGGTTGGCGGCGCCGCCGGTGCGGCCGGCGGCTATGCCATCGACGGTGGCCGTGGCGCCGTGATCGGCGGCCTGGGCGGCGCCGCGCTCGGCACCGCGCTGGACCACTAAGCCGGGTGGGATCGTCCTCCGCGCCGCTGTCCCGATCGCGGGAACGGCGGCGCGGCGTGACGCCCCGGATCCGCGCCCGCACCCGCATGGCACCCGTGCTCCGGTGGACAAAGCCGAACCCCATCGGCTAACCATCCTCCATCGACGATGGAAAGAGTGCGACCGTGACCAAGAAGACCGGCGGGCAACTGCGCCTGGATGCGACGACCGAGCGGCTGGTCGGCCGGATGTGGCGCGACTGGGTCCGGCCTTACAAGGGCAAGCTGGGCGTGGCCTTCCTGCTGATGGCGCTGGTCGCCGCCACGACGGGCGCCTACCCGCTGCTGATCGATCAGTCCTACGCCATGTTCTCGGCGCAGGACCGGGGGATGCTGCTGGCCATTCCCGCGCTGATCGTGCTGGTGACGGTGGTCAAGGGCCTGTCGCTCTACGCCCAGACGGTGGTGACCAGCGACATCGTCCAGCGCATCATCGCCGACGTCCGCCTCTCGATGTTCGCCCATCTGCTGACCGCCGACATGGCGCAGCTCCACGCGGCCCCCACCGGGTCGCTGACCTCGCGCTTCATCAACGACGTGGACGTGATCCGCAACGCGCTGTCGCGGACGCTGACCGGGCTGGTGCGCGACATCCTGACGGTGATCGCGCTGGTCGGGTCGATGTTCTACCTCGACTGGCTGCTGTCGCTGATCGTCTTCGTCATCTACCCCATCGCCGCCATTCCCATCGTGCGCATCGGCAAGCGGCTCCGCCGCGTCTCGCGCGACACCCAGGCGCAGATGGGCGACATGACCTCGCTGCTGACGGAAAGCCTGTCCGGCGCCCGCATGGTCAAGACCTACTGCCTGGAGGATTACGAGCGCGCCCGGGCCGCCCGCGCCTTCGACGACAATTACGAGCTGTCCATGACGGCGACGCGCGCCCGTTCGCGCATCGACCCGATGATGGAGGTTCTGGGCGGCGTCGCGGTGGCCGGGGTGATCGCCTTCTCCGGCTACCGCATGGCGATGGGGGAGGGGTCGGTCGGCGCCTTCTCCGGCTTCGTCGGCGCGCTGCTGATGGCGGCCCAGCCGGTGCGCGCCATCGGCACGCTGAACGCCGCCTTGCAGGAAGGGCTGGCCGCCGCGCAACGCATCTTCGAGCTGGTGGACGAGCAGGCCACCATCGTCGAGCGTCCCGACGCCAAGCCGCTGGTCCTGACCAAGGGCGCCGTTACCCTGAACAACGTCCGCTTCGCCTACGAGGCCGGGGCGGAGACGCTGAAGGGCATCGATCTTGAGGTGGCGCCCGGCACCACGGTGGCGCTGGTCGGGCGCAGCGGCGCCGGCAAGTCGACGGTGTTCAACCTGATCCCGCGCCTCTACGACACGGTGGGCGGCTCGGTCACCATCGACGGGCAGGACGTGCGCGACGCGACCCTGCGCAGCCTGCGCGGCGTGGTGTCCATCGTCAGCCAGGACACCGTGCTGTTCAACGACACGGTGCGCGCCAACATCGCTTTCGGCCGGCTCGACGCGCCGCTGGACGACGTGATCGCCGCCGCCAGGGCCGCCGCCGCCCATGATTTCGTGATGCGCCTGCCGGAAGGCTACGACACTGTCATCGGTGATCGCGGTGTGAAGCTGTCGGGTGGCGAGCGGCAGCGTCTGGCGCTGGCCCGCGCCTTCCTGAAGGACGCGCCGATCCTGCTGCTGGACGAGGCGACGAGCGCGCTCGACAGCGAATCCGAACGGCTGGTCCAGGGCGCGCTGGAGCGCCTGACCCAGGGCCGCACCACGCTGGTGATCGCCCATCGCCTCGCCACGGTGCGCAACGCCGACCGTATCGTCGTGATGGAGGGCGGGCGCATCCTGGAGCAGGGCACCCACGAGGCGCTGCTGGCCGCCGACGGCGCCTACGCCCGGCTTTGCCGCCTGCAATTCGGCGAGGACGAGGCGGTTCCGTCGGCGGGCTGAGGATAAGGCCCTCTCCCGGGGCGGGAGAGGGAGGGGACCCGCCGCAAGGCGGGGAGGGTGAGGGGCTATCGGGTGTGGTACTTAGTCCATGTTCCGATAGCCCCTCACCCTTCCCACCGCTGCGCGGCGGGCCCCTTCCCTCTCCCGGGGCGGGAGAGGGTTTTCACCTCACCCCAGCAGATGCTGCCCGGCGTAGGACAGGCTGCCGGCGACCAGCACCAGGAACAGCAGCGCCGCGACGCTCAGACCCAGCCCGACGCCGATGGCCCCGCCGTCGCGCTCGATCAGCCCCAGGGACAGCAGCACCAGCGCGAATCCAGGCAGCCAGCCGGTCAGCGGCAGCGGCACGATGCAGGTCAGCGTCAGAATGAACAGCAGCAGCCCGAACCAGCGCTCCTGGTCGATGTGGGCCAGCCGGTGGGCGCGCGGCTTGAGCATGCGCTCGATCCCGACCAGCCGGGGCATCGCCACATCGAGCGTGCGCCCGGCCATGGCGCGGCTGACCGACCGCTTGAGCAGCCACTCTGGAAGAAGGCACGCCCCCCGCTTCCCGAAGGCGAGCTGCGCCGTGTACAGCACGATGGGCAGGTCGAACAGGCAGGACACCCCCAGCGGCACCGGGGCGATGGTCGGGAGGGACAGCGCCAGTAGGATGGTGCCGAGCGAGCGGTCGCCCAACGCCCCGATCAAATCGCCCAGCGACACCCGACGGTCCGGCAGATTGGCCCGGAACCGCGCGATGACGTCGGAGGTGCGCTCCTCGTCCTCCGGGCCGTCGCAGAGAGGGGCGCCGGTCAACGCGACGCCCTCGGACGGGGAGCGGCCGGTCAAACGCCGGCCTCCGCCGCCGCGCTCTCGTAGGCTTCGAGCGCTTCCAGCCAGGTCTCCTCGGCGCTGCCGAGCTTCTTCTCCACGACGCCCAGGTCGATCTGTAGCTTGGTCAGCTTCTCTGCCGGGCCGGTGTAGAGCGCCGGGTCGGCCATCTTGACCTCGATCTTGCGCTTTTCCTCGGTCAGCTTGTTGACCAGCGTCTCGGCGTCGGTCGCCTTGCGCTTCAGCGGCGCCAGCGACGCGCGCGATTCGGCGGCAGCGCGGCGCTGGTCCTTCTTGTTCGGCCCGGTGTCGCGGTCGGATCCGGCCTTGGCCACCGCCCGCTCGGCCTTGGCGCGGTCGAGCAGGAAGCGGCGGTAGTCGGCCAGATCGCCGTCGTAGGGCTTCACCGTGCCGTTGGCGACCAGCAGCAGCCGGTCGACCGTCAGCTCGATCAGGTGGGGGTCGTGGCTGATGATGATGACGGCGCCGGGGAAATCGTTGATCGCCTCGATCAGGGCTTCACGGCTGTCGATGTCCAGATGGTTGGTCGGTTCGTCCAGCATCAGGATGTGCGGGATCTCCCGGCTCATCAGCGCCAGCAGCAGCCGGGCCTTCTCGCCGCCCGACAGGTCGGCGATGCGGGTCTCCGCCTTGCTCTGCTGGAAGCCGAAGCGGCCGAGATGCGCGCGCACCTTCTCCTCCAGCGCGCCCGGCATGACGCGCTGGGTCTGCTGGATCGGGGTCAGCGACAGGTCCAGTTCGTCGGACTGGTGCTGGGCGAAATAGCCGACCCGCAGCTTGGACGGGCGGTGCATCTCGCCGGCCATCGGCTTGAGCCGCCCGGCCAGCAGCTTGACCAGCGTCGACTTGCCGTTGCCGTTGGCGCCCAGCAGGCCGATGCGGTCCTCCATGTCGATGCGCAGGTCGACCCGGCGCAGGATGGTGGTGTCGCCGTAGCCGATGCTCACCCCGTCCAGCGCGATCAACGGCGGCGCCATCTCGTCCGGGGGCGGGAAGTTGAAGACGACCTCGGCGTCCTCCTCCATCAGCGTGATCGTCTCCATCTTCTCCAGCAGCTTCAGGCGGCTCTGCGCCTGACGGGCCTTGCTGGCCTTGAAGCGGAAACGGTCCACGTAGGACATCATGTGCTTGCGCCGCGCCTCCTGCTTGGAGGCCATCGACTGCAGCCGCTCCATGTTGGCCCGGCGCTGGCGCAGGAAGGAATCGTAGTTGCCGCTGTAGGTGACCAGCTTGCCGTTGTCGATGTGGATCGTCGTGTTCGGCACCGCGTTCAGCAGCTCGCGGTCGTGGCTGACCAGCAGGATCGTGTGCGGGTAGTTCTTCAGATAGCCTTCCAGCCAGATCGTCGCCTCGAGATCCAGGTGGTTGGTCGGCTCGTCGAGCAGCAGCAGGTCGGGGCGCGAGAACAGCACGCCGGCCAGCGCCACGCGCATCCGCCAGCCGCCCGAGAAGTCGGAGCAGGGCCGCGTCTGCGCCTCGGCGTCGAAGCCCAGCCCCGACAGCACCTGCGCGGCGCGGGCCGGGGCGGAATGCGCCTCGATGTCGGCCAGCCGGTTGTGGATCTCGCCGATCCGCATCGGGTCGGTCGCGCTCTCCGCCTCCGCCAGCAGGGCGGTCCGCTCCACGTCGGCGGCGAGCACCGCGTCGATCAGCGTGATCGGGCCGCTCGGCGCCTCCTGCGCCACCATGCCCATGCGCATGCCGGTCGGCAGGGTGATGGCCCCGTCGTCGGTCTGAAGCTGACCGGAGATCACCTTCAGCAGAGTCGATTTTCCGGTGCCGTTGCGTCCGACCAGCGCGACGCGATGGCCCTTGGAGACGACCGCGCTGGCGTGGTCGAACAGAACGCGGCCGCCGAAGCGGAAGGTCAGATCATTGATGTGCAGCATGACGGCGAGGATGTAGCACGCGAGGCTCCATATTGGAACCGGTCGAAGCCCATGGCGCTTTCTTGACATTGTGGTGCCGGCGTCGGAACAGGGTTGCCGCGCCGCCCAAGCGCCTCTATAAAGCCGCCCAATCGGCGCCCCGCACCATCGGTCGGCGCCTACAAGCTTTTATATCCCGCAGGAGTCCACCGCCATGGCCGTTGAACGCACCCTCTCGATCATCAAGCCCGATGCCACCCGCCGCAACCTGACCGGCAAGATCAACGCCAAGTTCGAGGACGGCGGCCTGCGCATCGTGGCCCAGAAGCGTCTGCAGCTGTCGAAGGCCCAGGCCGAGCAGTTCTACGGCGTGCATCGCGAGCGTGGCTTCTTCAACGACCTCGTCTCCTTCATGATCTCCGGCCCGGTGGTCGTGCAGGTCCTGGAAGGCGAGAACGCCATCCTGCGCAACCGCGAGATCATGGGCGCCACCAACCCGGCCAACGCCGCCGAGGGCACCATCCGCAAGGAGTTCGCCGAATCCATCGAGGCGAACTCGGTTCACGGTTCGGACGCCGCCGACACGGCCGCCCAGGAAATCGCCTACTTCTTCTCGGGGACCGAGATCGTCGGCTGATTTTGCGGTTCGGACCTGAATAGGGTCCGGTCGCGCACGGAAGACCGCTCCCGCGAGGGAGCGGTCTTTTGCGTTTTATGGACAGAACGCGCAATCTCGCGTATTCGGAAATTCCACGCTCCACCCGGCCGGCGGTTGTCTCAAGGCCCGGTGGTCTTCCCAGGAGTCGTCCCGATGGATCCCAAGAGCAGCAACATCATCGCGGCGCTTCTGGAGCCGTTGCCCGTCCTCACCAAGGGCAGCAACGATCTGGCCGACGAGGCGGTCGTCCGCCTGCTGGTCCGCGGCTTCATCGACCAGAGCCTCGCCGCCTTCCAGGAGGTGCTGCACGGCCGCGTTGGCGAGGACGAGGCCATAGACGGCATCAACCGGCAGGCCACCGCGCTGAACAGCGTCTTCCTCGGCACCAGCGGCCTGACCAGCGTCGTCACCCACCCGTGGAACACGCCCGAGCAGTTGGGCGCCTTCCTTCAGGACACGGTCGCCCTGGAGTTCCCGGAGGACGACTGCGTCCGCGCCATGCTGATCCACCTCGCCACCCAGTTGATGCACGCGCTGCGCCTGCCCGACGAGGACCGCAACGAGGAGGTCGAGGCGCTGACGCTCGACGCCGCCGACCTGCTGTTGGGCCGCGCGCCCCAGGACGACGACGAGATCGACATCGACATCGGCGTGTGAGGCGCAGAAACGCGCGAGTAGTATGAGGTTTGCACAATCCCTTTGGCTTTCGTCACCAAGTCGATGCCGAAAGATTGTGCGATAAAAGCCTGAAAGTTTTGCGGCGAAACTTCGTGTTAACGGCTTGCCTTCTAAGACAGGGGGTGTTCGATGGATCGCCATCGGACCGATGCCCTCTTCGTCGGACGGAGGTCCCGTGGACGTTGCAAACGCCGCCGAACCGATCCGCAATACGGTCAAGTCCCCGCATGGCCGCTGGCCGGCCCTGCCGGAGGCGCTGGCGGCGCTGACCGGCGCCGGCTCGCTGCTGGCCCTGCTGTCCGCCGGGGAGGCGAACGCGCCGGCCCTTGGCGCCCTGTCCGTCACGACCGTTCTGGCCCTGTGGGGCGTCCGCCGCGCCCTGCGCGACGCCTCGGCCCTGAAACGCTCCGCCGCCGCTCTGGAAGCCGCCACCGACAGCGTTCGCGACGCCCGCCGCCGCGCCCGCGACTTCGCCGAATCCTCGACCGACTGGTTCTGGGAGACCGGCCCCGACCACCGTTACGTCTACGTCTCCGACCGGCTGACCACGATCCTCGGCCGCGACCCGCGCAGCGTTCTCGGCCACTCCCTGCTCGACCTCGCCCAACTGGTCGAGGATTCCGCCACCTGGGCCGAGTACAAGGCCGACATCGAGGCCGGAGAGCCCTTCCACGAGTTGGAGGTCACCTTCGAGGACGCCAGCGGACGGCGCTTCTTCCTGCAACTCAGCGCCGTCCCGGTGCGCGGCCCGGACGGGCGGTTCCAGGGATACCGGGGCAGCGGCGTCGACATGACGGCGGAAACGCTGGCGCTGGTCGAGGCGCGCTTCATGCAGGCCGTGGTCCACGACGCGATCGACAGCATTTCGGAGGGCTTCGTCCTGTTCAGCGCCGACGGCCGGCTGCTGATCTGCAACGAGCGCTACCGCCAAGCCTACCCCACCATCGCCGACTTGCTGGTCCCCGGCACGACCTTCGCCCAGATCCTGCGGGCGGCGGCCGAGCGCGGCGGCCACGAGATCGACGGCGACGTCGGCGACTGGGTGGAGCAGCGCCTCAAACGCCATCTGGAGCATTCCGCCCCGGTGAACGGCCTGCTGTCGGACGGCCGCTGGTACCGCATCAGCGAACACGCGACCGGCACCGGCGGCGTGGTCAAGCTCCTGATGGACATCACCGAACTGAAGACCCGCGAGGAGGAGCTCGCCGGCCAGACCTGCCGCCTGGAAAGCACCGTCTCGGCGCTCAGCGAGAGCGAACGCCGCTACCGCCAGCTGGTCGAGATGGCCCCCTACGGCATCGTCATCTGGGACCGCGTGGCGATCCGCTTCGCCAACACCGCCGCCGCCTCGATCCTCGGTGTCGGGGCGGGCGGCCTGTCCGACGTGCCGCTGGCACCCTTCCTGGAGAAAGGCGACCGGCTGGAGGCCCGCCTGTCCACCGCCGCCGACGGCAACGGCCAGCAGGTGGAGTGCGAGGCGATCCGCCCATCGGGCGAGCGCCGCTTCCTGGAGGTCCGCGCCTCGCCCGCCGTCTACCGGCGCGAACCGGCGGTGCTGCTGATCCTGAACGACGTGACCGACCGCCGCCGGGTGGAAGGCGAGTTGCAGCGCGCCCAGAAGATGGAGGCGGTCGGCCGCATGGCCGGCGGCATCGCCCACGAGTTCAACAACATGCTGACCGCCATCGGCGGCTTCGCCCGTCTGGCCGAGCGCAGCCCCGGCGACGAGGCGCGCGTCGTGACCTGCGTGCAGGAGATCGCCAAGGCGTCGGAGCGCGCGGCGGCCCTGACCGGCCAGCTTCTCGACTTCTCCCACCGCCGCGTCTCGGAGGAGCACGAGGTCGTCGGTGTCGCCCAGGTGCTGCGCGACCTGAAGGTGTTCCTGAAGCCGCTGATCAGCGCCGGCATCGACACCACCATCGACATCCGTGACGAGGACGCCCACACGCTGGTCAACCCGGTGACGCTGAACCAGGCCCTGCTGAACCTCGCGCTCAACGCCCGCGACGCCATGCCGGGCGGCGGCGCCCTGACCATCGCGCTGACGGTGGAGACCCCCGACAGCGCCTTCTTCGCCCGCCACGGCAGTTTGCGTCCCGGCCCCTACGCCGTGGTCCGCGTCGCCGACCGGGGCTGCGGCGTGCCGCAGGCGATCCGCGACCGCGTCTGGGAGCCCTTCTTCACCACCAAGGAGCCGGGCAAGGGCACCGGCCTCGGCCTGTGGATGGTCTACGGCACCGCCCAGCAGGCCGGCGGCGTGGTGGAGATGGAGAGCGAGGAAGGGCAGGGCACCACCTTCTCCGTCTACCTGCCCGCCGTGCCGCCGCCCGAACCCGCCGCCCCGATCGACAGCCTGACCCTCGGCGAGGGCGAGAGCGCCGCGATCCTGCTGGTGGACGACGAGACCTCCGTCCGCACCTATCTGCGGATCGCGTTGGAGGAGGCCGGCTGCGTGGTGACGGAGGCCGCCGACGGCGTCGAGGCGCTGGAGCGCTACGACGAGGCCGGCGGGCTGTTCGACGCGGTGGTGACCGACGTGTCGATGCCGCGCATGAACGGCCCCGACCTCGCCCGCGCGCTGGAGGAGCGCAACCCGCACCTGCGCATCCTCTTCCTGACCGGCTACGCGTCGAAGGAGACGGCGGCCGGGCTGACCGCGCAGGCGGGCCGCCACATCGTCATGAAGCCGGTGCCGCCCGAACGCCTGCTCCAGGCGCTGCGCGACCTGATGGCCGACTGAGCCGTCAGGAAACAAACGAAGAACGAGACCCAGGGAGAGGACGCGCATGGCGTCGGAGAGCGCAGCACCACCGGACGACATCGACGGCGAATCCGCATCCCAGGCCACGGAATGCCGCGAGCCGGGCGATTTCTACACCCCGGCGGCGCGCGACAGCGTCGGCCGCTTCTGCCGCCGTTTCCTCGACGAGAGCGCGCTGACCGCGACCGAGCTGCTGCACAACAACCGCCACCAGAACGCCCTGTCGAACACGCCGACCTTCGTCGCCATCCTGACCCAGGTCGAGCGGACGATGGAGCGCAAGGGCGCCCTGACCCCGCTGGTCAACGAGATCGCCCGCCTGACCCGCGAGCGCGCCAAGGAGAACCCGCCCCCCGACCTGACGCCGGAGACCTACGAGGCCGAGGCCGCCGACCTGCTGGGCGTGCGCGGCTTCCTCGGCCGCTTCCTGCTGGACGCGGCGCTGTCGCACCACATCGTCACCGGCCGCAACTTCGCGGACAAGGCCAAGGCGCTATTGGCGCTGGCGGAGAAGACCGACAGCCCGGACGCGCTGGCGCCCATCGCCCGCCTGCTCGGCGAGATCCTGCGCAGCGACGCCGGCACCGCCTCCTGCGCCCAGGACGCGCCCTTCACCGACCTGATCGACCTGATCGTCACGCTGGTGGCGGCCGACCGGCCGCTGTCCGACACGGCGCCGCCGGTGTTCCGCAAGCTCCACGAGCTGATGCGCCGCGTGCCCCTGCCGGAGCTGACCGACAGCCTGATGGTCGCCTTCCGGCGCGAGATGGGCAAGCCGGCCTGCTTCACCATCGCCAGCGCCGGCGACATGTTCGGCATCGAGGCGGTGCAGCGCGAGATCATGGCGTTGAGCGACCTGTCGGCCCGGCTGCGCGACGCCGAGGGCGCCTATCACGGCGGCCCCAAGACCGAGACCGCGCTGCAACGCCGCACCGCGATCCTGGTGAACGAGGACACGGTCCCGGAGATCACCAAGGGCCGCAACTTCGCGCAGAAGCTGCGCATCCTCTTTGTCCTCCAGAAGATGCCGCTGTCGCCCACCGCCGCCCGCGCGGTGAACGCCTATCTCAAGAGCTTCTTCGACAGCCGCGACTTCGCCGGCCGGCTGCTCGATTGCTGGAAGGAGCGGGGGGACAAGCTGAAGGGGCTGGCCGAGGTGCAGAAGCTGGTGCTGGCCAGCAACTTCCCGTCCGAGGACCGTGATTGGATCGCCGGTCAGGTCGACGACATCCAGAACGCCTTCCTGCGCACCCAGCGCGTGCTGGCCCCCCTGATCCAGACCAAGGAGGACCCGCCGCCCGAGGCCGTGCTGGAGATCGTCCGTCTGGCCGGCGACGGCGCCTTCTGCACCGGCAAGAGCCGCGTCGCGGTGGCCCGCGCGCTGTACCGCCAGACCCACCGCCCGCGCTTCGTGCGCGGCTTCCTGCTGAACGCGGCCAGCCCCAAGGAGCGTCAGGCGCGGGTGGCGTGGCTGCGGCAATCGCTGGCGATGGTGGGGGTGCCCTTCATCGACCTGAGCACCCAGCGCGTCCTGGCGGTGGACGACGAGGAGGGGCCGCGCAAGCTGGTGGCCTCGGTCCTGCGCGACCTCGGCATCGGCCGGATCGACACGGCCGCCGACGGCCAGGAGGCGCTGGAGCGCCTGACCGCCGCCGGTGCCGAATACGACCTGATCATCTGCGACTGGATGATGCCGCGTTTGAACGGGCTGGATTTGTTGAAGCGTGTCCGCGAGGTGCGGACCGACCTGCCGTTCCTGATGGTGACGGCGCTCGCCACGCTGGAGGCGGTGAAACGCGCGCTGGCCCATCAGGTGAGCGGCTACATCGCCAAACCCTTCACGCCGGACCAGTTGGAGGAGAAGGTGTTCCTGGTCTTGGCGCAGAAGGGGATGGGGGAGTGAGGGAGGACGGCTATCCGGCTATCGAGGTGCGGCAAGGTTGGATCACGATGGCGCCGGCGATCAAGGAACTGGAGCGCGCCATCGTCGGGCGGCAGTTCCAGCATGGCGGGCATGAGGTGTTGCGCTGGTGCTTCGACAACATCCAAGTGGAGACCGACCGCGCCGACAACCGGCAGTTCAGCAAGGGCAAGGCGCGCGAGCGGATCGACGGCGCTGTGGCGTGCGCCTTGCCGTATCGCTGGCGATGCACGGTGAGGGCGTGGGCGGCTCGATTTATGACCTCGACGTGCCCGACGAAGCCTTCTTCGTGTGAACGCTGACCCACCCAGCCGGTTCAATAAAGTCATGGCTATTCTGTCGCGCGACGAAGGCCCCCGCATCTGAGAGGCCGCAGATCGGCTGAACAGGTTCCTTACCGTCGGCGGTGATGACAAGGGGGGCGCAGACCGCCATATTTCGATAAATTCCTACCTTTCTCAACGGACACTCAGAAAGGAGTAACGAGAATGGCCGTGATATACCTTGACTACAATATATTAATGAAGCTGATGGATGGCTGCTTACCGAAAGTTAGCGAAAAAATTGAAGAACTTAGAAGTTCTAAGAAGGTAATATTTCCATACAGCCCCGCTCACATTGAAGAAATATCAGTATCTAAACTTCATGGCAAAGCGTCTGACGAAATGATACTGGAAAAACTAGGTTTCATTGATAGATTTACAGAACAAATGGAGCTGCATCCGGCTCGGGGGCGCCCGACCAGATTATTGAAGGAGGCAAGCTTAGAGTGTTATAAAAGAGTTGTGGCAGCTCCGAATGACTATCTTCATGATTTAGAAGAAAGCAGATTGAGAGAATTTTCTGAACACGAAGGCAAGACGTTTACCGCCAATGTCTCAACCAATATTCCATACGACCGTGTTTTTGACAATGAGGACGTTCGATCTGCTTTTCGGGGGTTCATGTTGAAGCGTGTTAGAAACGAGGCCTTCCATAAAGTTGATAGCTTTAGAGAACAAGCGAGCTTTCCTTCCCTTAGGTGGCGCCATGAAGACGTTGAAGTTATTTTTGAGCTTCTTTTCAACTTTATGGAGACAATCAGGTATTCGCCGGAGCCTGTGAAAAAATATCGTTCTCGCATGCATGACATATCGCATAGCATTTACGGATCGGCCGCAGACGTTATAGTTACCGATGATCGGCGGTTTTTAAGAAAGCTGCGCACCGTATATTACTTCCTATCCGTTGGCAGTCTTGCACTACATACGGACGAATTTTTATCTCATGAGGCGCTACATCTGTTGCAAGATCACTCATCTTTTATCTGATGACCCTGCATGGCGGGGGCGGATGCGTAGGCATGGGCGCCCCCTGCCTGCTCGACTGAAGCCACTCGCTCGCTCGCCCTGCTTATAGCAAACTCGTCCACCAACGTCCGCCAACAGCGGCGCCAATTCACCGCAAAGTGTGGGATAAATTGTGGGGAAGAGGAATGCGCCGGAGAGAATTTCCCTGTAAAATAAACGTTCTAGCGCGAAAAACTGGCGGATGGGGTGGGATTCGAACCCACGGTAGGCTTGCACCTACGCCAGTTTTCAAGACTGGAGCCTTAAACCACTCGGCCACCCATCCATCCGCGCGGCGGTCGCGGCGCGGAAGATCGGAGTAGCGAATGCGCGGGCTCCGGTCAAGCCTCGCGCGCGGATTCCGGTTCAGTTGCGGATCGCGCGGCTGAGCGTCCGCAACCGCTTCACCGGCTTGGGCGCCGATGGGCTGTCGGAGAAGTCGGGGAGGCTGGGGGCGCGGGCGATGATCCGGCGGATCAGCTCAGCCGTCGCCGCCAGATCCTCCAGCACCTCGGGCGGGACGCGGCCCTCGTAATGCGGGCGGTTCAGGCGGTCGCGGGTCTGTTCGATCACGCGCAGTTCCGGCTCGAACAACTCGCGGGCGCCGATGGGAAGCGCCTGGTCGTCGCGCAGCACGGCGAAGCAGCGGCGCGTCGTCTTCGCCATCACCCCCATCAGGAACAGGTCCATCCGCTCGAACTCGGCGCGCAGGTCGGATTGCTTGGAATCCTCCACGTCCTTCACCCGCCCCTCGGTCAGGGTCAGCAGGGCGCGGACCTCTTCCACCTGCTTGCGGAAGTCCAGGAAGGACGCGAAACGGCCCCGGCCGATGTCGCGTTGCGCGCGCTCGGCCAGACGCAGGGCCTTGGCCGCCTGTTGCTCGACCGCCGACAGCAGGTCGCGGATGCCCTCGCGGCTGTGGGTGCGCCTCCAGACCATGCCCGCCCGTCGCCTCCGTTGAGGGGATGCTCCGGGGCCGGGCGGCCCGACGCGCGCCCTACATCCGGATGCGTCGAGCCTAGCCGTGGAAACCTTAACGAAACGCTGTGACATCCACGGGACGCACCCCGTCAGGCGTCGCGAAGCTCCAGCACGACCGGGGTGTGGTCGGACGCCTTCTCGCCGCCGCGCGGCCCCCGGTCGATGGTGCAGCCGGCCAGACGGTCGGCCGCCTGGGGCGACAGCAGGAAATGGTCGATGCGCAGGCCGAGGTCGCGCGGCCAGGACCCCGCCTGGTAATCCCAGAAGGTGTAGGCGCGGTCGTCGTCGTGCAGCGCCCGGTACGCTTCCGTCAGGCCGAGGTTGACCAGCGCGCGGAACTTGGCGCGGGTCTCCGGCTGGAACAGGGCGTCGCCCGCGAAGGCGGCCGGGCTGAACACGTCGCGCGGCTCGGGGATGACGTTGTAGTCGCCGCCCAGCACGAAGGGGATCTCCTGGGCCAGCAGATCGCGCGCGTGGGCGTTCAGCCGGTCCATCCAGCGGAGCTTGTAGGCGAACTTCTCCCCCGGAATCGGGTTGCCGTTGGGCAGGTAGAGCGAGGCGATGCGCACGCCGGCCACCGTGGCCTCGACGTAGCGGGCCTGCTCGTCCTCGGGCTCGCCGGGCAGGCGGGTCAGCACGTCCTCGGCCGGGGTCTTCGACAGCAGGGCGACGCCGTTGTAGGCCTTCTGCCCGACCGCCTCGACGTGGTAGCCGAGCTCCTCGAACGCCGCGCGGGGGAAGGCGGCGGTCTCGCACTTGATTTCCTGGAAGAGCACGACGTCCGGGGACGCCGCACGCAGCCAGTCGGTGATCAGCGGAAGGCGGGCCTTCGCCGAGTTGACGTTCCAGGTGGCGATCTTCACGAAATCCGAACCCCGGTCAGGCGGCGAAGGAATTGCCGCAGCCGCAGGACGCGGTGGCGTTGGGGTTCTTGATCTGGAAGGCGGCGCCCATCAGATCCTCGACATAGTCCAGCGTCGATCCGGCCAGCAGGTCGAGCGAGGCGTCGTCGGTCACCACCTTGGTGCCGTTCCTCTCGAAGACGAAATCGTCCTCGTTGACGGCGTCGTCGAAGCCGAAGCCGTACTGGAAGCCGGAGCAGCCGCCGCCCGACACCGTCAGGCGCAGCATCAAGGCGGGGTTGCCCTCGTTGGCGACCAGGAAGGCGACGCGCTTGGCGGCGCTCTCGCTGACGGTCAGGACGCGGGCGGCGGTGTCGTCGGTGGTCTGCTCGGCGGTCTGGGCCGGGATCGCGGTGTCGGGCATGGCGGTCGCCTCTGGTGCGATGCGGGAAGTTACCACGAATGTAGGGGGGATCGGTGCCCACGTCAAAGTTCCGCCACGGCATAGCACGCCTTCGCCGTTGCGCCCGCGTCCCCCCATGGGTAGTGTCCGCCCCATGATGGCGGACTTTTCCCAGGAACGTCTGGCCCCTTATGCCTGCAACCCGGCGGACACGCGCGGGCGGCTGGTGGCGGAGCCGGAAAGCCCGACGCGCTCGTGCTTCCAGCGCGACCGCGACCGCATCGTGCATTCCGGCGGCTTCCGCAAGCTGAAGTACAAGACCCAGGTCTTCGTCTATCACGAGGGCGACTATTACCGCACCCGGCTGACCCACAGCCTGGAGGTCGCGCAGATCGCCCGCTCCATCAGCCGCACGCTGGGCCTCAACGAAGATCTGGCCGAAGCGGTGGCGCTCGCCCACGACCTCGGCCACACCCCCTTCGGCCACGCCGGGGAGGAGGCGCTGAACGCCTGCATGGAGCCCTACGGCGGCTTCTCGCACAACGACCAGACCCTGCGCATCCTGACCCGGCTGGAGCGCCGCTACGCCGAATTCGACGGGCTGAACCTGACCTGGGAAACGCTGGAGGGCGTGGTCAAGCACAACGGCCCGCTGCTGCCCATGCTGCCCGGCCGCCGCCTGCCCACCACCATCGCCGGCTTCGCCGACGAGTGGGACCTGGAGCTGCACACCAATCCGGGCGCCGAGGCCCAGGTGGCGGCGCTGGCCGACGACATCGCCTACAACAACCACGACATCGACGACGGGCTGCGCGCCGGCCTGTTTACCGTGGACGAGGTGGCCGAGCTGCCGCTGGTCGGCCCGGTGATCCGGCAGGTCTGCGACCTCTACCCGAATCTGGAACGCTCGCGCCTGATCCACGAGACGGTGCGGCGGATGATCAACGCCATGGTCGGCGACCTGACCACCGAGACCCGCCGCCGTCTGGCCGAGCACAGGCCGGGCAGCGCCGCCGAGCTGCGCGCCCAGCCGCTGCCGATGGTCAGCTTCTCCCCCGCCATGTGGGAGGCGCACGGGCCGGTCCGCGTCTTCCTGCGCCAGCGCATGTACCGCCACTTCCGCGTGAACCGCGAGATGAGCAAGTGCAAGCGCGTGGTGAAGGCGCTGTTCGACCTGTTCATGGCCGAGCCCAACACGCTGCCGCCGGAATGGCAGCGCGACATCAGCCTCCACGACGGCGACGCCGACCTTGCGGCGCGGGCGCGCTGTGTGGCCGACTACATCGCCGGCATGACCGACCGCTTCGCGCTGGCCGAATACGGCCGACTTTTCGACATGGATGCCAAGACCTAGACGATGAATATTTTCAAGGCTTTCGAGAACGATATTCGCACGCTGCTGGAAGAGCTGGCCGCCGAGGGCGCGCTTCCCCCCGGCCTCGACAGCAGCCGTCTGACGGTCGAACCGCCGCGCGAGGCCGCCCATGGCGACCTGTCCACCAACGCCGCGATGATCCTCGCCAAGCCGGCGAAGATGAACCCGCGCGCGCTGGCCGAACTGCTGGTGGCGAAGCTCAGGACGCGGCCCGACGTGGCCTCGGTCGAGATCGCCGGTCCGGGCTTCGTGAACCTGCGGCTGACGGCCGACGTCTGGCGCGACCGCGTCCGCGACGTGCTGAACGCCGGGACCTCCTACGGCGACAGCACGATGGGCAAGGGCCTGCCGGTGAACGTCGAGTACGTCTCGGCCAACCCGACCGGCCCGCTGCACGCCGCCCACGGGCGCGGCGCGGTGTTCGGCGACGCCCTGGCGGCGCTGCTGGAGAAGGCCGGCTACGCGGTCACCCGCGAGTACTACATCAACGACGCCGGCGCCCAGGTCGACGTGCTGGGCCGCTCGACCTACCTGCGCTACCGCGAGGCGCTGGGCGAGGACATCGGCACCATCCCGGCCGGCCTCTACCCCGGCGAATACCTCAAGGAGGTCGGCGCCGGTCTGGCCGACCGCGACGGCAACGCGTGGCTGGACAAGGACGAGTCCGAGTGGCTGCCAGCCTGCCGCGACTTCGCCATCGCCATGATCATGGGCTGGATCAAGGAGGATCTCGGCGTGCTGGGCGTCCGCATGGACGTCTACAGCAGCGAGCGCGCCCTGGTGCAGGCCGGGGCGGTCGACATCGCGCTCAGGGCGCTGGAGGAGCGCGGCCTGATCTACACCGGCGTGCTGGAGCCCCCGAAGGGCAAGAAGCCCGACGACTGGGAGCCGCGCCCGCAGACCCTGTTCAAGTCCACCGATTTCGGCGACGACGTGGACCGGCCGCTCAAGAAGTCGGACGGCTCCTTCACCTACTTCTCGAACGACATCGCCTATCACTTTGACAAATATCGCCGTGGCTCGGCCAACCTGATCGACGTGTGGGGCGCCGACCATGGCGGCTACGTCAAGCGCATGCAGTCGGCCACCACGGCGGTGACCGAGGGCAAGGCGTCGCTCGACGTGAAGCTCTGCCAGCTCGTGCACCTGATGCAGAACGGCGAGCCGGTGAAGATGTCCAAGCGGGCCGGCACCTTCGTCACGCTGCGCGACGTGATCGAGCAGGTCGGCCGCGACGTCGTCCGCTTCATCATGCTGACCCGGCGCAACGACCAGACGCTGGACTTCGACTTCGCCAAGGTGACCGAGCAGTCCAAGGACAACCCGGTCTTCTACGTGCAGTACGCCCACGCCCGCTGCCGCTCGGTCCTGCGCCACGCGGCCACCGCGCTGCCGCATGTGGACCAGGAACCGGCGGCGCTCGCCGCCCGCGCCAACCTCGCGCGCCTCGACGCCGAGGAGGAGATGACGCTCGCCAAGCGGATGGCGACCTGGCCGCGCCTGGTCGAATCCGCCGCCGACGCGCACGAGCCGCACCGCGTCGCCTTCTACCTCTACGACCTCGCCAGCGAGTTCCACGCGCTGTGGAACCGGGGCCGCGACGACACCTCGCTGCGCTTCCTGATCGAGGGCGACGAGGAGGTCACGGTGGCCCGTCTGGCGCTGATCGCGGCGGTGTCCACGGTGATCGCGTCCGGCCTGAAGGTGATGGGCGTGGAGCCGGCGGAGGAGCTGCGTTCATGAAGTACGAGGGCGACGTGAACTACGCCACCGATCCCTACGGCGCCCCGCCGCCGCAGGGCCGGAGCAAGCGCGGCCTGTTCGCGCTGGGCTTCGCCGTGGTCGGCATCGTCGCCTTCGCCGGCACCGTCATCGTCGGCTACCGGGGCGGCGACCGCATGTCCTCGGACGGCCCGCCGCTGCTGACCGCCGATCCGGCGCCGACCAAGTCGCGCCCCGATCAGCCGGGCGGCATGGAAGTGCCGCACCAGGACAAGCTGGTCTACCAGCGGCTGAACGAGCGCGCCAACGGCGGCAACCATCCCAGCGTGGAACGGCTGCTGCCGCCGCCGGAGACACCGCTGCCACGCCCGGTGGTGACACCGCCGATGCCGGCGCCCCCGCCGATGCCCGCCGCGCCGACCGTGGCGCAGCTTCCTCCGCCGCCGCCGGGCGCGACCTCCACGGTCCCGCGCGACGGGGCGGCGGAGGCGCCCCCTTCGTCTTCCCCGCTGGCTCCGGCTCCGGCCGCGTCCACCCCGGTTCCGGCGAAGCCGGCCGCCACGGCGCAGCCCCCGAAGCCGCCCGCGTCCCAGCCGGCCGTCAACCAGCCCGCCGCCAAACCGCCGGCCCCGGCCCAGCAGCAGGCCGCCCTGCCGCCGCCCAAGGCCGTGGCTCCGCCGCCGGCCGCTCCGGCAGCGGTCGCCAAGCTTCCGGCCCCGCCCCCGGCGCAACCCGCCGTCCAGCCGGCCCCGCAACCCGCCAAGCCGGCGGCGACTCCGGCCGTCACCGGCGGCTCGGGATCCTGGCGCATCCAGCTCGCCTCGGTGCGCAGCGAAGGGGAGGCGGCGTCCGAATGGAAACGCATCGCCGGCCGCTACCCCGACGCGCTGGGCGGGCTGTCCTTTCAGGTCGCCAAGGTCGATCTGGGCGAGAAGGGCGTCTTCTACCGCGTCCAGGGAGCCGGCGCCGACGAAACCCGCGCCAAGTCCATCTGCGCCCAGCTGCGCGCGCAAAACACGGGGTGTGTGGTTGTCCGTCCCTGACCCCGCCGCATCGCCGCCGGTGAAACCCCACCGGCCACGCGCGGTCGTCTTCGGCTGCGCCGGGCTCACGCTCGGCGCCGACGAAGCAGCCTTCTTCCGCGAAGCCGATCCGCTCGGCTTCATCCTGTTCCGCCGCAACTGCGACACCCCGGCCCAGGTCGCGGCGCTGGTCGCCGACCTGCGCGCCAGCGTCGGCCGCCCGGACGCTCCGGTGCTGATCGACCAGGAGGGGGGGCGCGTCGCCCGCATGCGCCCGCCGAACTGGGCGTCGCACCCGCCGATGGGCGTCTTCGGCGCGCTCGCCGACCAGGACCGCGAGGCCGGGCGCGAAGCCGCCTGGATCAACGGCCGGCTGCTCGCCCATATGCTGACCGAGGTCGGCGTGACGGTGGATTGCGCCCCGGTCTGCGACGTTCCGGTCGAGGGCGCCCACGACATCATCGGCGACCGCGCCTTCTCCCGCGACCCGGCCCTGGTGTCGGAGCTGGCGCGGGCGACGGCCGACGGGCTGCTGGCCGGCGGGGTGCTGCCGGTGATCAAGCACATTCCCGGCCATGGCCGCGCCTTCAGCGACAGCCACGCCGAGCTTCCCGTCGTCGACGCCCCGCGCGAGGCGCTGGAGGCCACCGACTTCGCCCCGTTCCGCGCCCTGGCCGACCTGCCGCTCGGCATGGTCGCGCACGTCGTGCTGACGGCCATCGACCCCACGGCCCCGGCCAGCACCTCCGCCACCGTGGTGCGCGAGGTCGTGCGCGGCGCGCCCATCGGCTTCGACGGGCTGCTGTTCAGCGACGATTTGTCGATGAACGCGCTCGACGGCGACGTGACCCAGCGCGCCCAAGCGGTGCTGGCGGCGGGGATGGACGTCGTGCTCCACTGCAACGGCGACGGCGCCGAGATGGCGGCGGTGGCCAAGGTGGTCCCGCCGATGAGCTACGCGGCGGCCCAGCGCTGGGCGCGCGCCCAGGCGATGCGCGGCCAACCGCAGCCCGCCGATCCGCAACGATTGTCCGAACGCCTGGCCGAGCTGCTCGGCCGGCTCGCGGCCTGAAGGGAAGGGGAACGGCGATGGAGGAGTGGATCTTCCGCGTGACGGCCGTGGCCTTTCCGGCCATTCTCGCCATCACGCTGCACGAGGCGGCGCACGGTTTCGTGGCGTGGCGGCTGGGCGACGACACCGCCTACCGGTTGGGCCGCGTCACCTTCAACCCGCTGCGTCACATCGACCCGCTGGGGACGGTGGTGCTGCCGGCGCTGATGTACTTCACCACCGGCTTCGTGTTCGGCTGGGCCAAGCCGGTGCCGGTGAATTTCGGGCGGCTCAACCACCCGCGCCGCGACATGGTGTGGGTGGCGCTCGCCGGGCCGGGGACGAACTTCCTGCTGGCGGTGGCGTCGGCGGTGCTCTGGGGCTTGGTCGATCCGCAGAACGGCGTGGCCGAGGCGTGGCTGCGCGCCATGTCCGAGGTGTCGATTCTGGTCAACGTCATCCTGATGGTGTTCAACCTGATCCCGCTGCCGCCGCTCGACGGCGGGCGGGTCGCGGTCGGCGTGCTGCCGAACATGCTGGCCTACCCGCTGTCGCGGGTGGAGCCCTACGGCATGCTGATCCTGATGGGCGCCTTCTTCCTGCTGCCGATGCTCGGCCGGCAGATCGGCATGGACCTCAGCGTGATGCATTGGGTGCTCGGCCCCCCGGTGGACGCCGTGATCGGCTTCATCCAGACGCTGACCGGGAACGATTAGGACCTTTCATGGCGACCGACCGCAAGACGGAGGACGCGGCGCCCCTGGCGGCCGCGTCCGAGCCGCTGATGCTCGTCCTCGACGGCTTCGAGGGGCCGCTCGACATGCTGCTGGCGCTGGGGCGTGAGCAGAAGGTCGACCTGACCCGCATCTCCATCCTGCAACTGGCCGACCAGTACCTCGCCTTCGTGACCGAGGCGCGGAAGGTGCGGCTGGAGCTGGCGGCCGATTACCTCGTGATGGCGGCGTGGCTGGCCTATCTGAAATCCCGCCTGCTGCTGCCGGCGCAGGAGGACGACGAGCCGTCCGGCGAGGACATGGCCGCCGCGCTCGCCTTCCAGCTCCAGCGGCTGGAGGCGATGAAGGAGGCCGCCGCGAAGCTCTTCGCCCGGCCATTGCTGGGCCAGGACGTCTTCGCCCGTGGCGCGCCCGAGGACATCAACATCCGCCGTAAGTCGGTCTACGAGGTCACGCTCTACGACCTGCTGCGCGCCTATGGCGACCACCGCAAGCGGCAGGAGGGCGGCGTGCTGCACATCGCCCCGATCCGCCTCTATTCGATGGAGGACGCCGTCCGCCGGCTCTCCGACCTGCTGGGCCGCATGCCCGACTGGACCGTGCTGTCCAGCTTCCTGCCCGGCGAGGAGGGCGGCCCGCTGCTGACCCGTTCCGCCATGGCCGCCCATTTCGCGGCAACGCTGGAGCTTGCCAAGGCCGGGCGTGTCGAACTGCGCCAGGACGGCGCCTTCGCCCCCCTCTATGTCCGGCGCGCCCAGCGCGCCGCCGACGAATGACCGGATTCATGATCAAGGAAGTCACCGACGCCGGAGAGGCCGAGGCCCGCATCGGCAAGCTGCGCCTGTTGGAAGCCCTGCTCTTCGCCTCCGCCGAGCCACTGGACGAGGAAACGCTGGCGTCGCGCGTCGGCCCCGAGGTGGCTGCCCTGCTGGACGAACTGCGCGCCCATTACGAGCCGCGCGGGGTCAATCTCGTGCGGACCGGGGCCGGTTGGTCCTTCCGCACCGCCACCGATCTGGCGCCGCTGCTGCGCCAGGAGGAGGAGGTGTCGCGCAAGCTGTCGCGCGCCGCCATCGAGACGCTCGCCATCCTCGCCTACCACCAGCCGGTGACCCGCGCCGAGATCGAGGCGATCCGGGGCGTGGCGACCAGCAAGGGCACGCTGGACATCCTGATGGAGCATGGCTGGATCCGCCCCGGCCGCCGCCGGGAGACGCCGGGCCGTCCGCTGACCTGGGTGACGACCGACCATTTCCTCGACCATTTCGGGCTGGAGTCCCTGCGCGACCTGCCGAGCGTGGAGGATCTGCGCGCGGCGGGCCTGCTCGATTCCCGGCCGGTGCTGCTCGGGCTTGGCCCCATGGCCGGGGAGGCCCCCGACGAACCGCCTCCCTCCGAGGAGGAATGAGGCGCGGCCCTTCGAGGAACGCTTGCTAATCAAAAGGTTCCGGCAACCGGGCAATCGTTGCGGCCTACTGCCCTTTCTGCCATAGTGCCGGCCCGCCGCAAGGTCGTTCAAACGGGATACAGGCGTCATGGGCTTCACAAGCATCTGGCATTGGGTGATCGTCCTTCTCATCGTGCTGCTGCTGTTCGGCGCGGGGAAGCTCCCCAAGGTGATGGGCGATCTGGCCAAGGGCGCCAAGGCCTTCAAGGCCGGGCTGAAGGACGACGACGAGGATGTTGCCGCCCCCGGTGCGACCGCCAAGGTCATCCCGAACCAGCCGGCCAACACGGTCGACCACGCGGCCAAGAAGGACGAGGCGGTTCGCGGCTGAGCGGGGGTGCCTCTGGCATCTCCCGGCCCTTTTCGTTTCGTTGAAGCCGGAATACCATGTTCGATATTGCCTGGTCCGAACTGCTGCTGATCGCGGTCGTGGCTCTCGTGGTCATCGGGCCGAAGGATCTGCCGAAGGCGATCTACACCTTCGGCAAATGGGTGCGGAAGGCGCGCGTCGTGGCGCGCGAATTCCAGACCCACATCGACGACATGATGCGCGAGACCGAGTTGGACGAGCTTCGCAAGGAAGCCCTGAAGACCCGCGACCTGAACATCAAGAAGATGATGGAGGACACCATCGACCCCAAGGGCGAGGTGTCCAAGGCCTTCGACGTCGGCCTGACCGGCCATCCGGGCAGCCCGGTGGACAGCGCCGCCGCGACGGACTCCGTCCCCTTGGAGGCTCCGGCCCCAGCGACGACGCCCGAGCCGGCCATCGCGCCGCCGCTTCCGGCCCCCACCGCCGATTCGGCCCCGCCGGTCCCGGCCAAGCCGGATCCCGTGCCGGCCGTTTCCCATCCGACGGACAAGCAGGCGTAAAGACAAGCCCATGACCGGCGACACCCAGGACGATCTCGAAGAAAGCAAGATGCCGCTGATCGATCATCTGATCGAGCTGCGCAACCGGCTGATGTGGGCCATCGGCGCGATCCTGATCGCGTTCCTGCTGTGCTACGCCGTGTCCGACAAGATCTACAATTTCCTGGTCCAGCCCTTGGCCGACATCCTGGCGGGGCAGGGGCGGCGGATGATCTACACCGGCCTGACCGAAGCCTTCTTCACCTACGTGAAGGTGGCGTTCTGGGCCGGCTGCTTCATCTCCTTCCCGATCGTCGCCAGCCAGATTTGGATGTTCATCGCGCCCGGCCTCTACAAGCACGAGCGCCGCGCCTTCCTGCCCTTCCTCGCCGCCACGCCGGTCCTGTTCCTGCTGGGCGCGTCGATGGTCTACTACTTCATCTTCCCGATGGCGTGGCGCTTCTTCCTGGGCTTCGAGTTCCACCCGGACGGCGCCGCCCCGGCCCTGCCCATCGAGTTCGAAGCGCGCGTCGGCGAATACCTGCATCTGGTGATGTCGCTGATCTTCGCCTTCGGCATCGCCTTCCAGCTTCCGGTGCTGCTGACCCTGCTGATCCGCGCCGGTCTGGTCTCGACCGAGACTCTGGCCTCCAAGCGCCGCTACGCCATCGTCGCCGCCTTCGTGATCGCCGCCGTGCTCACCCCGCCGGACATCATCAGCCAGGTCAGCCTCGCGATTCCTCTGCTGGCGCTCTACGAGATCTCGATCCTCATCGGCCGCCGCATGGAAAAGCAGAGGGCCGCGAACGAAGCCGGGGCCGAGTAAACACAGGTCCATGGCCGGGGGCGAGCCCCGGCCATGGGAACGCCACCGTCACTCGGGGATTTCCTCCCCGGAGCCGCCGAAGCTGGCCGGAAAGTCCTTGAGCTTCGGCAAGCCGTCGCGCATCGGCAACACGGTCTCCGCGTAGTTCACATGGACGGCCGGGCGGAAGGCGAGGGTCGGAATCGTCGCCGCGAACACGTCCACGAGACCGAGGGGCGGGTGGTTGGTCATCAAATGGCCGCCGCACTTCGCGCAATACTGACGCTGGCTGAGCGGGGTCTTCTGGAACGTCGCGATGTGCTCGGCCCCGGCCGTGACCCGCACATCCTCCGGCTTCCAGAGGCTGAAGGCGTTCACCGGACCGCCGGACCACGACCGGCAGGACTGGCAATGGCAATACCCCATGGCTTCCGGGTCGCCGGAAACCTCCAATTCGACGGCACCGCAAAAACAACGTCCAACATGTGTCATGGCGTTTCATCCTGCTTTTTTTGTTCGAGACTGCCGGACAAGGCTATCAACAGTGGACCGTGAAGTCATCGGACCGAAAGGGAGCGTCCGCCTCACCAAGGAGGGGTTGGGTTTTTCACAATTATCGCAATGAGATGGAAGAAAACGGATCGTGAGACCATGCCACCGTTGCAACGCCTCGATCTGAATTCGAGGTCCTTAAGGTGTCTCGGTGGATAAAAAGCCGCATTGGGCTTTGAACCCGCCTATTTTCTGGCGCGCCGGACCAGACCCATCGCGTGGCGCGGTTGACGAAGCCGTTCCACCCCACAATGTGTCATCCGGTATCGCAATGCCCGGCCGGTCCGGGCAAGATTCCGTCCCTTTTGTGGACAGCCTTCCAAACTCGCGCTAAAAGCACGGTTCGGCTGAAAGAAGGCCGCGCCGCGTTTCCGGAGCCCTGACCGTCCTATGCAGACCGCCAACGACATTCGCCGCACGTTCCTGGACTATTTCGCCAAGCAGGGCCACCAGATCGTCGACTCGTCGCCGCTCGTGCCGCGCAACGACCCGACGCTGATGTTCACCAACGCCGGCATGGTGCAGTTCAAGAACGTCTTCACCGGGGCGGAGCAGCGGCCTTACAAGCGGGCGACCACCTCGCAGAAATGCGTGCGCGCGGGCGGCAAGCACAACGACCTCGACAACGTCGGCTACACGGCGCGCCACCACACCTTCTTCGAGATGCTGGGGAACTTCTCCTTCGGCGATTATTTCAAGGACGATGCCATCGCGTTCGCTTGGAACCTGATCACCAAGGAATACGGGCTGCCGGCCGACAAGCTGCTGGTGACGGTCCACAGCAGCGACGAGGACGCGGCCGCCATCTGGCGCAAGGTCGCCGGCCTGTCGGACGACCGCATCATCCGCATCCCGACCGACGACAACTTCTGGCGCATGGGCGACACCGGCCCCTGCGGTCCCTGCTCCGAGATCTTCTTCGACCACGGCCCGGCGGTCGCCGGCGGCCCGCCCGGCAGCCCCGACCAGGACGGCGACCGCTTCATCGAGATCTGGAATCTCGTCTTCATGCAGTACGAGCAGCTCGGGCCCGACAATCTGGTCGCGCTGCCCAAGCCGTCGATCGACACCGGCATGGGGCTGGAGCGTCTGGCCGCCGTGCTGCAGGGCAAGCACGACAACTACGACATCGACCTGATGCGCGCCCTGATCGTCGCGTCGGCCGAGGCGAGCAAGACCGAGGCCGACGGCGCCCACGCCGTCTCGCACCGGGTGATCGCCGACCATCTGCGGTCCTCGTCCTTCCTGATCGCCGATGGCGTTCTGCCGTCCAACGAGGGGCGCGGCTACGTCCTGCGCCGCATCATGCGCCGCGCCATGCGCCACGCCCACATGATCGGCGCGCGCGAGCCGCTGATGCACCGCTTGGTCCCGGCGCTGATCCAGCAGATGGGCGACGCCTATCCGGAGTTGACCCGCGCCCGCGCCCTGATCGTCGAGACGCTCAAGCTGGAGGAGACCCGCTTCAAGCAGACGCTGGAGCGCGGCCTGCGCCTGCTGGACGACGAGCTCGGCCATCTGGGCGAGGGCCAGCCGCTGGCCGGCGAGGTCGCCTTCAAGCTCTACGACACCTACGGCTTCCCGCTCGACCTGACGCAGGACGTGCTGCGCGGGCAGGGGCGGGCGGTCGACGAGGCCGGCTTCAAGGCGTCGATGGACGAGCAGCGCCGCAAGGCCCGCGAATCCTGGGCCGGATCGGGCGAGGTCGGCACCGAGAAGCTGTGGTACGAGATCAAGGACGAGTTGGGCGCCACCGAGTTCTTCGGCTACGACACCGAGGTCGCCGAAGGCAAGGTGACCGCGCTGGTCAAGGGCGACGCCCGCGTCGAGAGCGCTTCGGCCGGCGACGAGGTGCTGGTCATCGTCAACCAGACGCCCTTCTACGGTGAATCGGGCGGTCAGGCCGGCGACACCGGCGTGATCTTCTCCGCTGAGGGCACCGAGTTCGCCGTCTCCGACACCCAGAAGAAGCTGGGCGCGGTCTGGGCGCATGTCGGCACCGTCACCAAGGGCACGCTCAAGGTCGGCGACGTGGTGGAGCTGCGGGTGAATTCCGAGCGCCGCTCGGCGATCCGGGCCAACCACTCGGCCACCCATCTTCTGCACGAGGCGCTGCGCCACCGGCTGGGCGACCACGTCACCCAGAAGGGCTCGCTGGTGGCGCCGGAGCGCCTGCGCTTCGACATCAGCCAGCCGAGCGGCCTGACCGCCGCCGACATCGCCGTGGTCGAGGACGAGGTGAACCGCCGCATCCTCGCCAACAGCGACGTCATCACCCGCCTGATGTCCCCCGACGAGGCCCGCGCCAAGGGCGCCATGGCCCTGTTCGGCGAGAAGTACGGTGACGAGGTCCGCGTCGTCTCGATGGGCGGCCCGCACGGCGAGGCCGACCGCGACTACTCCATCGAGCTGTGCGGCGGCACCCATGTGCGGCGCACCGGCGACATCGGCGTGTTCAAGATCGTCTCGGAAAGCGCCGTCGCCGCCGGCGTCCGCCGCATCGAGGCGCTGACCGGCACCGGCGCCAAGGCGTGGCTGTCCGAGCGCGACCATCTGCTGACCGAGGCGGCCTCCGTCCTCAAGGTCAAGCCCGACGAGGTCCCGGCGCGCGTCGCCGCCCTGGTCGAGGAGCGCCGCAGGATGGAGCGCGAGCTGACCGAGCTGCGCCGCCAAGTCGCCATGGGTGGCGGCGCCAAGGCCGAGGGCGGCGGCGAGGCCAAGGACGTGGCCGGCGTGAAGTTCGCCGCTCGCGTGGTCGAGGGCCTGCCGGCCAAGGACCTCAAGCCGATGGCCGACGAGTTGAAGAAGCAGATCGGCTCCGGCGTCGTCGTGCTGATCGCCGGCAACGAGGGCAAGGCCTCCATCGTCATCGGCGTGACCGACGACCTGACCGCGACGCTCAGCGCCGTCGATCTGGTCCGCGTCGGCGCCGAGGCGCTGGGCGGCAAGGGCGGCGGCGGCCGTCCCGACATGGCCCAGGCCGGCGGTCCCGACGTGTCGCTGGCCCCGGCGGCGGTCGAGGCCATCGAAAAGGCCATCGCGGCCAAGCGGGCGGCCTGACGGCGGCTTCAAGGAAACGGCGGCCCTCGCTCCCCAGGCGCGGGCCGTTTTCTTGCGTGAACGGTTAAGGACAGCGATGGAACTCCCGA
Source organism: Azospirillum doebereinerae (assembly GCF_003989665.1). GTDB lineage: Bacteria > Pseudomonadota > Alphaproteobacteria > Azospirillales > Azospirillaceae > Azospirillum > Azospirillum doebereinerae. The sequence goes on from NZ_RZIJ01000017.1 coordinate 157,952, forward strand.
CCCTGCCGTTCACGGTGACCGACTGGAGCACCGTTCCGGTTACCGAGCATCCCGGCGAGACCGGCATGGCCCTGTGGCGGAGCTTCACCGCTGGCGATCTACGGGTGCGGATGGTCCAGTACACGCCCGGCTATCTGGCCGATCACTGGTGCGACCGGGGCCACGTCCTGTTCGTGCTGAGCGGTGAGCTGGCGACCGAGCTGAAGGACGGCCGCCGCTTCGTGCTGACCGCCGGCATGAGCTACCAGGTGTCGGATTTCGGCGACCAGCCGCACCGGTCCTCGACCGAAATCGGCGCCTCCCTGTTCATCGTGGATTGAGGACACCGCTGCCATGCGCTTCACCGGAACCGACCGCTACGTCGCCACCGAGGACCTGATGGTGGCGGTCAACGCCGCGATCGCGCTGGAGCGCCCGCTCCTGATCAAGGGGGAGCCCGGCACCGGCAAGACCGTCCTGGCCCAGGAGATCGCCCGCGCCCTGACCAAGCCTCTGCTGTCCTGGCACGTCAAATCGACCACCAAGGCGCAGCAGGGCCTCTACGAGTACGACGCGGTCAGCCGCCTGCGCGACAGCCAGCTTGGCGACGCGAAGGTGCACGACATCGGCAATTACATCGTGCGCGGCAAGCTGTGGGAAGCCTTCGACGCGCCCGAGCCGCCGGTCCTTCTGATCGACGAGATCGACAAGGCCGACATCGAGTTCCCCAACGACCTGCTGCTGGAACTCGACCGCATGGAGTTCCACGTCTACGAGACGCGGCAGACCATCAAGGCGGCCAAGCGCCCGCTGGTCATCATCACCTCGAACAACGAGAAGGAGCTGCCGGACGCCTTCCTGCGCCGCTGCTTCTTCCACTACATCCGCTTCCCCGACCGGGCGACGATGGAACGGATCGTCGAGGTCCATTATCCCGGCCTGAAGGCGGCGCTGCTGCGCGAGGCGCTGAACCTGTTCTACGACCTGCGCGAGGTGCCGGGGCTGAAGAAGAAGCCTTCCACCTCGGAACTGCTCGACTGGATCAAGCTGCTGATGGTCGAGGACATCGATCCCGAGACCCTGCGGGCCAAGGACGCGCGCACGCTGATCCCGCCGCTCTGCGGGGCGCTGCTGAAGAACGAGCAGGACGTCCACGTGCTGGAGCGTCTGGCGTTTTTGGCGAAGCGTGGCGACCGTTAAACCCGCCTTGGTTGATTGACTCCCGATTGATCATCCTGGGGTGTGCGTTTTTCGAGCTTCTGTTACCAAAAGACTCTTTATTTGAATGTATTTCACGCATGAACTGAATTTAGCTTCGCCAGCCCATTCAAATACGGGAGGCGAAGATGAGTTCGGTTGCGTTGCCCAAGGGTGTCGTGCGGGTCCCGTTGACGCGTGCGCCGTTCGGCGTGGAGAACAAGAAGAACAGCTTCTACGTCGCCATCAAGGTTCTGCCCCCGGCATCGGTCACCTCTCCGGCCGCCGCGGCCGGTCCAGACACCGCTCGCACAGGCACGGGCTCGCATGTCTGCCAAGTCGATACGGGCTCCTGCGGCATCGTCGTGCCCCAGACCCTCTTCTACGTGGACGGAAACACCAGCGGTTCCCTGCTGCCCGGCGTCACCAAGGGAAGCCCGGCCAAGGTGATCTATCATCCCTCCAGCAACGATCTGAACGGATTTCACTACACGGTCGAACGGCTCGGCGTCGGCGTCCTGGACGATGGAAGCTGTGCCTTCGTGTGCGAGAACGCCACGGTCATCGGCGCGGAGAACGTCGGTCCGGACCAGGGCATGATGGGGGTCGGCTTCGGACGTCCGGAGTTGGGAACGAACGTGTTCCTCAACGTCCCCGGCATGTCCGATGGCACCGTTCCGCCCTCCTTCCTGTTGACCACCCAGGGCATTTGGCTGGGGTACGACAAGGAGGACCTGCCCAACGCGTCGGCCTTCGCGTTCCAGACCCTGACCCCGGAAACGGCCGATGGGGCCAAGGTGCCCAACACGCCGGCGTGGAACACGCCGAACGCGGTGGTCACCCTCTCGTCCCTCACCAATCCGGCGTCGGGGCAATACCCCGGCACCGGCCTGCTGGACACCGGGCTCGACCTGATGATGCTGAGACTGACGGCCCCCGACTGGCAGCAGAACTTCCCCGGCACCGCGGTGACCATCGCCTGGGGCAACGCCGGATCGGGGGCGGTGCTGCAATACCAGTTCATCGTTGGGCCTACCGAAGAGGTGAAGCTGGGCAGCGGCGATGCGCTGACCAAGGTGTTCACGGTGAGTGGGCCGTCGTCGATGAAGCCGATGTACATCGTGCCGCTCGGCGAAGGCGACGGGAACTTCGTCAACACCGGCATCAACGTGATCCAGGGGGCCGATTATTATTTCAACGCCGATCTCGGCTTGATCGGCTTCGCCCAGACACCGGGCTGACCGCTTATCGGTTTCAGAAAAGGAAATTCGCTGCGGCGGCGGATGCCGGCTTGACCTCCGCCGCCGCAGCGGCTATTCAGGATCCATGGCTTACCTCCACACCATGCGAATGCGAATTACCGGCTCGGCGCTCTGAAGCGTCGGTTTTCTGCCGTTTGCGTTCGATGATTGTGTGGAGTGTGTGGCGTGACGCTGCACGATGCGGTCCCCGGAACCCTTGATCCGGTTTTCCTCCTTCCCAACCTTTCGGTCCGTCGGATCGCGATCCCGCGCTGCGGAATTGCGCTCGGCGAGCGAATGCGGGGCTCGGCGCGAATTATTCCCCCGGTCCGCTGAGGCGGTCCGGGTCACGCCCGATTTTTCCCCGACGACGCTCCCGAGGATTTCTCCGATGCACACCGCGCATGCCGATGCCGCGCGCACGCTTTCCGTCTGCGCTTCCGCCGAAGACCGTCTGCCCGTCTGGTTGCCATTGAGCGCCGTCACCGACGCGGCCGAGCGTCTGGCCGGGCACATCGTCCGCACGCCGCTGCTGCACGCCCCGGCGCTCGACCGCGACCTGTGGCTGAAGGCGGAGACCTTCCAGGCCACCGGCGCCTTCAAGGAGCGCGGCGCCCTGAACCGCCTGCTGCGCCTGACCCGGCTGGAACGGAACGGCGGCGTGGTCGCCATGTCGGCCGGCAACCACGCGCAGGGCGTGGCGCTGCACGCGCGGCGGCTGGGGGTGAAGGCCGTCATCGTGATGCCGGAGACGGCGCCCCGCTGCAAGGTGGAGCGCACCGCCGCGCTGGGCGCCGAGGTGGTGCTGTTCGGCAGCACCGTCGGCGACGCCAAGGTCAAGGCGCTGGAACTGGCGGCGGAACGCCGACTGACCTTTCTCCACCCCTACGACGATCCCGACGTGATCGCCGGGCAGGGCACCGTCGGGCTGGAAGTGCTGGCCGACCGTCCGGACGTCGAGACGCTGGTGGTGCCGGTCGGCGGCGGCGGGCTGCTCGCCGGCATCGCGGCGGCGGTGAAGGCGGTCAAGCCCTCGGCGCGGGTGGTCGGCGTTCGGCTGGCCCGGCGCGGTGGCCCGACGCTTGCCGACGGCATCAACGTCCACGCGCTGGGCAAGCTGCCGCAGGAGATCGTCGCGACGCTGGTCGACGGTCTGGTCGAGGTGGAGGAGGGCGAGATCGCGGCGGCGATGCGCGCCCTGCACGGATCCTTCGGCGTGGTGGCGGAAGGCGCCGGCGCGGCGGCGGTCGCGGCCGTGCTGTCCGGCAAGCTCGGAAGGACCGGCCGGACGGTGGCGGTGCTGTCCGGCCGCAACGTCGATGCCGACACGCTGGCCCGAACCCTGGCGGCGGCATAGGGCGGCGGCATAGGATCGGGGTACACGGAACGACGAGAGGGCGGAGTCACGATGGCGACGGACGGTTTGGCTTCCACGGTCACGGCGCTGCGCCCCTTCGTGCCGGCCAGGGATTTCGCCGAAAGCCAGCGCTTCTACACGGCGCTTGGGTTTGAAGTGCGCCCGGTCGGGGAGGGGGTCGCCCAGGCGCGGTTGGGGGAGGACGCCGGGGCCTTCTCGTTCCTGCTGCAGGACTTCTACGTCAAGGAATTCGCGGAAAATCTCATGATGCAGCTCGTGGTCGGGGATCTCGACCGCTGGTGGCGTCACATCGAGTCCCTGGCGCTGGGCGAACACTTCGGCGTCACCGCGCCCCGGCCTCCCAAGACGGAGCCCTGGGGGATGCGCGTCGTCTATCTCTGGGACCCGGCCGGGGTGCTCTGGCACATCGCGGCGGAGTCCTGACCGCATCGGCACCAAAGGACCAGCCGAAGCGTCGCTGGAAAGCCTCCACTTTTGAGCAAAGCCCGTTTCTTTATTTGCTTTCGCAAAGCATGGATGGCGCGTGGGAAATGATCTATATTGGCGTTCTCATGTAAAAACTCCCGACGGCGCCGCGAGGTGATTGGCATGACGGACGATTTCGCGCACACCATTACGCCATCCCCCGCATCGGTAACTTACGAACGACCAAAGGCATCGCACAATGTCTTTGATAACCTGCAAGGGCAGGTTTTCGGCATTGTCATGACCTCGTTCGGGATTGCCATCCTGCACGCCGCCGGACTGATCACCGGGCAGGCGGCGGGACTGTCCTTTGTGATTTCCTATGCGACGGGCATCAATTTCGGCGTTTTGTTCTTCCTGGTGAACCTGCCCTTTTACTTTCTTGCGCTCGCCCGGATCGGCGTCCGCTTCACCGTCAACTCGGTGGCCGCCGTGACGGGCATCTCGCTGCTGTCGAGCTTCCTTCCCACCGTCATGGGCTTCAGCAGCATCAACCCCTACGTCGCGGCGGTGCTGGCCGGGTTCTGCGTCGGCATCGGCGTGATCGGCCTGTTCCGCCACGGGGCGAGCGGCGGCGGGGTCGGCATTCTCGCTTATTATGTGCAGGAGAAGACGGGCTTCCGCGCCGGCTGGCTGCAAGCCCTGTTCGACGTGGTGATCTTTTCCGCCGCCGCCTTCGTGGTGGACTTCGAGTCGCTGCTGGCGTCGGCGTTGGGCGCGGTCGTGCTGAACGCCTTCGTGTCCTTCAACCACCGCGCCGACTGGTACGTGGCGCGGTGAGAGGGCTTTTGAACAGGCCGGGCGGTCACTCCCGCCCGAGCACCCGGTCCACCACGGTGTCGGCCCATTCGCGGGAGCGGAAGCTGGCCTTGGCCTCGACCGGGTCGTAGACGCGCTCCACCCAATCCCAGAAGGCGGTGGGGCGCTTCTCGTTGTAGGCGGCGTAGAGGTCGAAGAAGTAATCGAGGATGCCGGTCTTCGCCTGCTTGAAGTGCCCGTATTTCCAGGACAGCTGCTTCATCGCCTCGGGCAGCGGTTGGCCCTCGTGGACGAACAGGAACAGGGTCGACATGAAGCCGGCGCGGTCGGCGCCCGACTTGCAGTGCATCAGCGCCGGGTATTGCATGGTCTTGAACAGCTCCCGCGCCTTCAGAAGGGTTTCCTTCTTGGGCATGTCGCGGGAGTTCACCGGGAAATCGACCAGTTCGATTCCGTGCGCCCGGCAGGCCTCGGCCTCCAGGATGTAGGAGGCGCAATCGCGGCCGCCGCGCAGGTTCAGCACGCTGCGCACCCCGTTGCGCGCCGCTTGCGCGATGTGCGAGGGCGAGGGTTGGCTCGCCCGGTACATGTTGGGCGAGATCCGGTAGGTGTTCGAATAGAGCAGCCGGAAGCAGGCGTGATCGATGAACAGGCTTTCCAGATGGCCGAGCGACCGCTGCCACGGGGTTGCCATGAGGCCCCGGCCGCGCTTGATGCCGTCCGCGAGCGCCGTCGTCGTGACCCGGCGCAGGAACCATTTCTTAGCCAACGAAGACCCTTCCCGATGCTGCCGCCGCCACCATAGGCGTGCGGCGCGGCGCGTCAAGCCGCCTTGCCCTGCAAACGCCGGTAGACGTCGTAACGGACGGCCAGCGCCAGCACCACCTCCATATAGAGATTGATCAGGCCGTTCGCATAGAAGGCCGGGCAGCCGGTGTAGTGGCGCTCGCCCTCCATCGCGGTCGGCTCGATCAGGTCGGCGTTCAGCAGGATGACGTTCTGATCGGCGTCGTAGACGAAGGCCGACTGGTCGACCCGCAGCGGGTGGATCGCCTGATGGTCGTCGGCCTCGATCCGGCCGGCCGCCATGAACTGGCAGAGCATGCCCAGGCTGCCCATCGCCAGCGGCAGGATCTGCTTGAGGCTGCGGCGGGCCAGATCCTCGTAGCCGGCGGCGTCCAGGCCGGGGCGCAGCAGCGGCGCCGATTCCACGAGGTTCCAGCAGACGTGCAGCGCGGTGTGGCTGCCGGTCTTGGTGATCGACACCATGTCGTAGCCCGACGGCGAGTGCAGAACCGAGTTCTCCAGCGCCTGGGCCAGCACGTAGGAGGCGGCGGCCAGCTCGGTGATGGTGCCCTCGGCGCGGCAGCGCTCCTCCTCCACCATCACCTTGACCGCCCATTCCTTGATGATGGCGTCGAGCAGGTGGCAGATCGAATCGCGCAGGAAGCCGACCATCCGGTCCGGGTCGGCGGCGGCCAGCCCGGCGGGATCGGCGACGTCCAGCCCGTGCGGCGACTCCGGCGGGTTGGGCAGGATGACGTGGCCGTCGCCGTCCAGCGGCATGCGGGCCATCAGATGGTCGCGCAGGTCGTTGTAGAGCATCGCCAGCAGCGTGTTGATGACGACCTTCTCGTAATCCTCCTTGCGGGTGTCGCCGTGGGCCGGGCAATGGCCGCCCAGATTCTGCAACTCCTCGCCGAACAGGTAGTTCGGGTCCTCCAGGATGCGGCGGAGGATCGGCGCGAGGTTGATCCGCTCCATCCCCGCCCGCTCGTGCGCGGCGAGGTAGGTGAGGGCGAAGTCGTTGGCGCGGGCCATGGGCGTCAGCCCTCCTGCAGACGGTCGTAGGCGTGGTAGTCCAGCGCCAGCCCGGCGACCATGTCGAGATAGAGCTTGATCAGCCCGGTCGAATAGAAGGCCGGACAGCCGGTGTAGTAACGCTCGCCGGGCTTGGCGAAGGTCACGATGGGGGCGGCGTTCAGGCGGATCAGCCCGGCGTCGTCCAGCACGAAGGCGGTCTGGTCGGCGGGCAGCCGGTGAACGGCGAGGCCGTCAGGCGGCTCGATGCCGCTGTGCTCCATGTAATGCACCAGCATGCCGAGGCTGGAGACCGAGAGCGGGACGATCTGCTTCAGGCTGCGGCGCACGAGGTCGTCGTAGAAGGCGGCATCGCGGCCGGGCACCAGCAGGGGCGCCGCCTCGACCAACGCCCAGCAGATGTGGATCGCGGTGTGGCTGCCGGTCTTGGTGATCGACAGCATGTCGTAGCCGGCGCGCTGGTAGAGGGCTGAATCCTCCAGCGCGCTGCGCAGCACGAAGGTCGCCGCCGCGTCGATGGAGATTTCGCCCGATCCCAGCGAGCGGTAATGCTCCTCCTCCTGCAACAACTCGGCGACCCAGCCGGTGATCAGCCCGTCGAGCAGATGGCAGGTCGCGTCGCGCAGGACGGAACAGAACACGTCGGGGGCGGCCGCCGCCATGGACGCTCGCTCCGCCGGATCCAGCCCGTGGGGCGAGCGCGGCGGAATCGGCAGCATCAGCCGGCCGGCCTCGTCGAGCGGCATCTTGGCCGCGATGTGGTCGCGCAGCCGGCCGAACAGGAAGGCCAGCAGCGAATTGACGAGGATCTTGTCGGCATCGTCCTGCGGCAGGCCGGCGTCGGCCCCGTTGCCGTCCGAAGCTCCCCCCTTGTGGAACGGGCATTGCCCGGCGCCTTGCTTCAACTCCTGCCCGAACAGGTAGGACGGGTCGGCCTGAATCTTTTGCAGGATGTGCGCGATGGACACCCGCGTCAGCCCGCCGTCGCCATGGGCGGCGTTGAAGGTCTGGGCGAAGTCGTTCGAGCGGGATGGCGGGGGCTGGGACATCGGCACGTCTTCATCGCGGGACATAGGGCAGTCCCCGCACCCTAAGGTGAAACGGCCGTTCCACGCAACGAAACCACGGTGGAACGGCCCGAAGTGCCGAATTTGTCGCGTTATTTCGCCACGATGCGGCCTTCGACGGCGGGTGACACGGTCTTTTGCGCCTCGACGTGATTCATCACGATGGTGGCGAGCAGCATCGCCCCCGACGCATCGACCAGCACCTTTGCGCGCTTGAAGGAGTCGTATCCGTCGCCGCCCTTCAACAGGTAGTCGTTGGTGGCGACCCGGTAGATCCGCGCCGGATCCAGCGGCTGCCCACCCACCGTCACCGCGCTCACCCGGCGGCCGGGCGGGGTGGCCGGGTCGTAGACCATCGTCAGGCCGGACACCTGCGGGAAGCGCCCGGCCTTGTCCGCGACCTTGCTCACGCCGTTCTCCAGCGCCGCCAACAGCTCGGCGCCGCTCATCTCCACTAGCACGCCGAGGTTGCCGAAGGGCAGTTCGGCGAAGACGTCCTTGCGGGTCAGCGTGGTTCCGGCCGGGTGCAGGGCGTTGGCGCGGATGCCGCCGCCGTTGACGATGGCCGCGTCGGCCTTCAGCGCCGCGCGCAGGGCGTCGGCGATCAGATTGCCCATGCTGGATTCGCGGCTGCGCACCGAGTCCTGGCGGCTGTCGAGGTCTGTCGCCGTCGTGCCGATCGCGGCGCCCAGATCGCTGTCGAGCCGCCGGGTGTAGCCCTCCACGATCCCTCCGATCTCAGGATCCGCCGTCACCCCGGCGGTGGAGACGAAGCGCCACTCCGCCGGCCGGGTGGTGGTGACCGGCCCCTTGTCCGTCGCCTTGGTCGAGACCAGCAGCTTGATCACGCCCAGATAGCGCGCGTTATGCCCGGCCTTCAGGATCAGGGTCGAGCCCTCGTAGAAGCAGATCGGGTCATGGTCGTGGCCGCCCAGGATCAGGTCGATGCCCTTGACCCGGGCGGCGAGGTCGCGGTCCTCGGCGATGGTCTGGTGGGTCAGCGCCACGACGACCGACGCGCCGCCGTCGCGCAGGGCCTTGACCGCCGTGGCCGCCGCCTCCGCCGTGGGCCGGAAGCGCAGATCCGGTCCGGGGCTGGACGCCCGCACGGTGTCGGGGGTGACGAGGCCGAGGAAACCGACCGTGATGCCGTCGACGGTCTTCGTCCAGCTCGGCACCGTGGCGGCGAAGGCGGAGCCGTCGGCCATGGCGAGGTTGGTGCCGATCCACGGGAAGGCCGATTCGGCCATGCGCGCCTTCATGACCTCTGGACCGAAATCGAACTCGTGGTTGCCGAAGGTGACGGCGTCCACCTTGATCGCGTTGAACAGCGCCACCATCGGCGCCCCCTTGGTCACGCCCAGCAGCAGCGAGGGCGACAGGAAGTCGCCGCCGACCGTGGTGACCGCCGCCGCGTCCTGCGCCCGCTCCCGCCGCAGCAGGGTCATCAGCGGGGCGAAACCGCCCTCGCCGTTGACGGGGGCGATCTCGTACACGTCGTTGATGTGCAGGAAGGTCAGCGTTCCGTTCTGCGCCCAGGCGTTCAACGGACTGCCGAGCGCCCCGGCCAGGATCGACGCCGCGACGAGGGAGCGAAGGACCGTGAGCATGCGGGCGGAACTCCGGAAAGGGGCGAAAGGGTACGGCACTCTAAACACAATCGCTTTTGGCGCGCATGGCCGCTTTGCGCCGTCACGCGGCGTCTTGAACTCCGCGCGCAACGGTCTCACAAAAGGATGTCCGTTTCCCTACGATACGAGCGTGCCCTCCATGCGCATCCTGGTCGTGCAGAACAGCCGCACCGCCCCCATCGGCATCGTCGGCGAGGCGTTGGTCGACAACGGCGCCACCCTGGTCACCGTCAAGGCGAACGAGGGCGAGGTTATCCCCGCCATGGACGGCTTCGACGGTCTGGTGGTGCTCGGCGGCCCGCAGGATGCGTGGGACGACGGCCACGGTCCGCATTTCCCGGCGGTGATGGAGACGATCCGCAACTTCACCGAGGCCGACCGGCCCGTGATGGGCATCTGCCTCGGCGCGCAGCTCGCGGCGCGGGCCTACGGGGCGCCGGTCTACCGGCACGAAACCCCCGAATTGGGCGTCTGCCCGGTGACCCTGAACGGGGAGGCCGCGACCGACCCCGTGCTGGGCGGGCTTGGTCCGGACCTGAAGCTCGTGCAGTGGCATTACGACACCTTCGAGTTTCCCGAAGGCGCGGTGCCGCTGGCGTTCAGCGACATCTGCGGACGGCAGGCCTTCCGCCTCGGCCGCGCCACCTACGGCTTCCAGTTCCACCCGGAGGCCACCGCCGAGATCGTCACCGGCTGGGCGTCGCGCTTCGGCGAGGAGAAGCGGGAGAAGAACCGCAGCCTGCTCGACGGGCTGCCCGGCGCGCTGGACGCCCATCTGCCGGCGGCGGAGACCTTCGCCCGCACCATCACCCGGCGCTGGATGGATCTGGCGGCGCCCTGAACTGGGCCAGCAGCTCCGGGGTGTCCACGTCGTAGAGGATGCCGGCGTCGTCCACCGGCACCTCGCAGACGCGGTCGGCGTGGCGGCCGATCAGGCGCTTGGCGCCGCTGTCGCCGGTCAGCGCCGCCATCTCGGCAAAGAAGGCGCGGTCCCACAAGACCGGGTTGCCCTGCTTGCCGTGGGCGGTCGGGATGCAGACGGCGCGCCCCTCCGTTGGGCTGTAGGCGGCGATCAGCCGGTCGATGATCCCCGATGCCACGCGCGGCATGTCGCCCAGGCACACGACCACCGCGTCGGATTCGCTGGGCACCGCCGCCAGACCGGCGCGCAGCGACCGGCTCAGCCCCTCGCCGAAATCCGGGTTGTGGACGAAGGTCACCGGCTTGCCGGACAGCGCCGCCGCGACGCGTTCCCCCTGATGGCCGGTGACGACGATGACGTTGGCCGCCTGGCTCGCCAGCGCGGCGTCCACCGCGCGGGCCAGCAGCGGCGTGCCGTCGACCTCGGCCAGCAGCTTGTTGGTGTCGCCCATCCGGCTCGACCGCCCGGCGGCCAGCACCAGCGCGGTGACGCGCGGCGCGCGCGGAGTCTCGGGCGCGTCGCCGGAGCGGGGCAGGGGACGCGAGGGAATCTCGGCCAGCAACCCGCCCACCCCCATCCGCATCACGTCCGCCTTGGTCGGCGGCACCCCGGCCGCGATGCGTTGCAGCACCCAGTCGAAGCCGTTCAGCTTGGGCGAGCGGGCACAGCCCGGCAGACCCAGCACCGGCGTGGCGCCGATTCGGGCCAGCAGCAGCAGGTTTCCCGGATCGACCGGCATGCCGAAATGCTCGACCACCCCGCCGGCCCGCTCGATGGCGGCGGGCAGCACGTCGCGCCGGTCGGTGATGGCCGATGCCCCGGCGATCAGCAGCAGGTCGGCCGGCGGCAGTGACCGGATGCCGGCGGTCAGCGCCGCCTCGTCATGGTCGCAGCGGGTCTCGGCGATCAGCGTCCCGCCCAGCGCCTCCACCCGGTCGCGGGTGACGGCGACGGTCTTGTCGAGCACGCTGTCCTTCACGCCCGGCAGCCGCGTCTGGATCAGCCCGACCGACAGCGGGCGGAAGGGGGCGACCCGCAGCGGCGGCGTTCCGGCGGCGACCCGCTCCGCCTGCGCGACGCAAGCGGTGGGGGCGGCAAAGGGGATGATCTTGACGGTCGCCAGCATCTGGCCGGGCTCGACCGGGGTGAAGTCGGGCAGGGTGGCGATGGTCACGCTCTCGTCGAGCAGGTTGATGGCGTCCACCCGCGACGGATCGAGGCACAGCAGCCCGCGCGCGGCGGCGAACAGATTGACCCGCCCGGTGAAGGCGGCGGCCACGGTGACGTTCGGTCCGGCGACCGCCGCCGCGACGCGCGACGCCGCCTCGTCCTCGCCGAGGTCGTCGGGGCCGAGCGTGGCGGCGACGACCGACGCGACGCCAAGGTCGCGCAGGGCGGCGACATCGGCGGCCGACAGGCGCCGGCCCTTCTTGAACGAGACGGAACCGAGCCGCAGGGAATGCGCCAGGATGGCCCCCTCGGCGTCATCCAGCGTTACGGGGCCGAACTGCATCGAGGCGGACACTCCCTATCCGATCGGCCCGTCCTTCAGCGACACCAGGAAGCCCCTCTCCCCTTGCGGGAGAGGGGTTGGGGTGAGGGGTAAGCAAATTTTTCCGCCTGCGGCGGAATACCCCTCATCCCAACCCTTCTCCCGCAAGGGGAGAAGGGCTTTTCATCGAGCAGGCGCCGTTGAAAAGACGGACTCCGTTGCGATCAGCAGGGGTGGTTTTCCCCCCGGCGGACGCAGGTGATCTGCGCCATGATGGATATGGCGATTTCCGCCGGCGTTACAGCCCCGATCGACAGGCCGACCGGCCCCCGGATGCGCTTCACCTCGGCCTCGCTCAAGCCCTCGTCGCGCAGGCGGTCGAGGCGCAGCGCGTGGGTGCGCTTGCTGCCCAGCGCACCGACGTAGAAGGCGCGCGAGCGCAGGGCGGCGATCAGGGCCGGGTCGTCCAGCTTGGGGTCGTGGGTCAGCGTCACCACGGCGGTGCGGACGTCGGGCTTCAGCTCGGCCAGCGCCTCGTCCGGCCACAGATGGTTCAGCCTCACGCCCGGAAAGCGCGCCTCGGTCGCGAAGGCGCCGCGCGGGTCGATCACCGTCACGTCGTAGCCGGTCAGCGCCGCCAGCGGGGCCAGCGCCTGGGCGATGTGGACGGCGCCGACGACCAGCAGCCGCATCGCCGGGTTGTGAACGTGGACGAACAGCCGGAAGCCGTCCTCGTCCTGGGGGTCGGTCAGCAGCCCGGAGCGGTCCTGGCGCATGCGACGTCGCATCTCCTCCAGCAGGTCGGGTTCCAGCCCGAACCCGCCGTGGACGGCGTCCTCGTAGACCAGCGTCTGCAAGCCGCTGTTGAGATCGGTGACCAGGGCCACCGGAACGGCGGCCTTCTTGGCGGCGACCAGACGGTCGAGAATCTCGCGTTTCATTATTCCACGGCCTCGACATAGACCTGGACCTGCCCGCCGCAGGCCAGACCGACCTCCCAGGCCATCTCGTTGGTGATGCCGAAGGACAGCAGGCGCGGCTCGCCGTCCTCCATGGTCTTGGCCGCCTCGTGGGCGACGGCGCTCTCGATGCAGCCGCCCGACACCGAGCCGGCCATGGCGCCACGGTCGTCCACCGCCATCTGGCTGCCGACGGGACGGGGCGAGGATCCCCAGGTCGCGACCACCGTCGCCACCGCGACCTTGCGGCCGGCGGACCGCCATGCGGCCGCCTGTTCCACGATGTTGTCCGCCATCAGGGTGTCGTTCATCCCGCCGCCTCCTTGACCCAGCGGCGCAGGCCCGGAGCCCGGCGCGGACCCTCGCGCGACAAGGCGTCGGCAAGACCGGCGAGGCTGTTCAGGCTGTGGGCCGCTCGAAAATCGTCAACATGCGGCAGCAACGCCCGGATGCCGGAGGATTTCGGCGCGAAACCCTCCCAACGCAGCAACGGATTCAGCCAGACGAGCCGCCGGCAGCTTTTGTGCAACCGTTCGGCCTCCGCCGCAAGCCCTTCCCCTGCATCCCTGTCAAGCCCATCGGTAATGAGAAGCACGACCGCGCCTTGGCCCAGCACGCGCCGCGCCCAGTGCCGGTTGAACGCGTGCAGCGCGGTGCCGATCCGCGTGCCGCCCGACCAGTCGGCCACCGCGCCGGACACCGCATCGAGCGCCACGTCCACGTCCTTGTGGCGCAGGTGCCGGGTGATGTTGGTCAGCCGCGTCCCGAACACGAAGCTGTGGACCCGGTCGCGGTCGTTGGTGACCGCGTGCATGAAGTGCAGCAGCATCCGCGAATAGCGGGTCATCGACCCGGAGATGTCGCACAGCACCACCAGCGGCGGCGGGCGGGTGCGCCGCCGCTTGCGGGCGAGGTCGGCCAGATCGCCGCCCGAGCGCAGCATGCGCCGCAGCGTGCCGCGCGGGTCGAGGCGCGGGCCGCCGGGGTCGGGGCGGTGGCGGCGGGTCGTCACCTCGGCCAGCGGCAGGGCGAGGCGGGTCAGCAGCCGCTTGGCCTGGGCCATCTCGGCGCCGGTCATCTTCTCGAAATCCTTCTCCTGCAACCGCTCGGTGGCGGAGACGGTGAAGGTGGCGTCGAGTTCGATCTCGGTCTTCTCGGGCCCCTCCGGATCCGGGCCGCTGCCGTGCAGGGCCTCGGCGAGGCGCTGGGCCATCTCGGGCCGGTCGGGCGCGGCGTCGGTCCGCACCGTCGGCAGCATCATCGCCATCATCCGTTTCAGGATGTCGGGGTTGCGCCAGAAGATGTGGAAGGCCTGGTCGAACAGCTCGCTCTGGTCGTGGCGGTCGACCAGCACGGCGTGGAGCGCCCAGTAGAAATCCGTCCGGTTGCCGAGCCCCACCGCCTCGACCGCCTCGATGGCCTGCAACAGCTTGCCCGGCCCGACCGGCAGCCCGGCGGCGCGCAGCGCGCGGGCGAAATGCATCAGGTTCAGGGCCAGCCGGCCGCCATCCGGGGATGAGGTCATCGCGCCGTGGACGCCGCCAGCTCGGTCTTCACCTGGGCCAGGATGCGCGCGGCCTCGCTGCCCTGGATGCGGGCGATGTCGTCCTGGTACTTCAGCAGCGTGCCCAGCGTGTCGTTGATGACCGAGGGTTCCAGCTCCAGTTGGTTCAGCTCGACCAGCGCCTGCGCCCAGTCCAGCGTCTCCGCCACGCCCGGCGCCTTGTAGAGGTCGAGGCCGCGCAGGGACTGCACGAATCCCACCACCTGCGCCGCCAGCCGGGCGTCGGCCCGGGGCGCCTTCACCGCGACGATCTCCCGCTCCCGCGCGGCCGAGGGGTAGTCGACCCAGTGGTAGAAGCAGCGGCGTTTCAGCGCGTCGTGAATCTCGCGCGTGCGGTTGGAGGTCAGGATGACGATGGGCGGCTTGGCGGCGCGGACCGTGCCGAACTCCGGGATCGAGACCTGGAAGTCGGACAGGATCTCCAGCAGATAGGCCTCGAACGGCTCGTCGGTGCGGTCCAACTCGTCGATCAGCAGCACCGGCGGACCGGCGGGATCGGGCTCCAGCGCCTGGAGCAGCGGGCGGCGGACCAGGAACCGCTCGGAGAACAGGTCGGACGCCAGCGCGTCGCGGTTCTGGGCGCCGGAGGCTTCCGCCAGCCGGATCTCCATCATCTGGCGGGCGTAGTTCCATTCGTAGACGGCCGAGGACGCGTCGAGCCCCTCGTAGCATTGCAGGCGCAGCAGCTTGCGGCCGAGCGTCGCCGACAGCACCTTGGCGATCTCGGTCTTGCCGACGCCGGCCTCGCCCTCCAGGAACAGCGGGCGCTTGAGCCGCAGCGCCAGGAACAGCGCCGTCGCCAGCGACCGGTCGGCGACGTAGTCGCCACGGGTGAGAAGGGCCAGCGCGTCGTCGACGGAGGCGGGGAGGGGAGTCGGCATGGGATCCTTGCGAAGTGGCGGTCTAGGCCCTCTCCCGCCCCGGGAGAGGGAGGGGACCCGCAAAGCGGGGAGGGTGAGGGGCGAGCGGGCGTGGTACGCAATCCATGTCCACATAGCCCCTCACCCTTCCCATGCTCCGCATGGGCCCCTTCCCTCTCCCGGGGCGGGAGAGGGAGAGCCTATCACTCCAGCGTGCCCATGGCCCGCTTCGCCATGACGGTCACCAGATGGGCGCGGTACTCCGCGCTGGCGTGGATGTCGGCGTTCAGGCCGTCGGCGTCCACCGCCACGCCGTCCAGCGCCTCGGCCCGGAAATCGGCGGCGAGCGCCGCCTCCAGCGCGTCGGCGCGGAAGACCGATGGCCCGGCGCCGGTCACGGCGACCCGCACCTCCGCGCCGAACTTCGCCACGAACACACCGACCACCGCGTAGCGGCTGGCCGGGTTGCGGAACTTGGCGTAGCCGGCCTGGTCCGGTTTGGTGAAGCGCACCGCCGTCACGATCTCGTCGGGCTGAAGCGCCGTCTCGAACATGCCGGTGAAGAAGTCGTCGCCCGGAATCTCGCGCCGGTCGGTGACCACGACGGTCTTCAGCGCGACCACCGCCGCCGGGTAGTCGGCCGCCGGGTCGGCGTTGGCGATGGAGCCGCCGAGCGTCCCCATGTGCCGCACCTGCCGGTCGCCGATGTTCCCGGCCAAACCCGCCAGAGCCGGGATGACGCGCCGGACGACCTCCGACTGCCCGACCTCGGCGTGGCGGGTGAAGGCGCCGATCTCAAGCCCGCCGGCGACCTCGCGGACGCCTTTCAGGTCGGGGATCGCCGACAGGTCGATCAGGTCGGACGGGCGGGCGAGCCGCTGCTTGAGGGTCGGCAGCAGGGTCTGGCCGCCGCCCAGCAGCTTGGCGTCCTCGGCCTTGAGGGCGTTGGCCGCCTCGGCAAGCGTCTTGGGACGCTGGTAGGAGAATGCGTACATCGTCTCGCCTCCTTATTCCGCAGCCAGGGCGGGAGCCGGCCTCGCGGCCTGGATCACGCGCCAGACCTTCTCCGGCGTCGCCGGCATGTCGAGATGGGTGACGCCGTAGGCCGACAGCGCGTCCACCACCGCGTTCATCACGGCGGCCGAGGCGCCGATGGTCCCGGCCTCGCCGCAGCCCTTCACACCCAGCGGGTTGTGGGTGCAGGGCTGGTCCTCGTGGGTGCGCACGGTGAAGGACGGCACGTCCTCGGCGCGCGGCATGCAGTAGTCCATGTAGGAGCCGGTCAGGAGCTGCCCGGACTCGTCGTAGACGCAGTTCTCGTAGAGCGCCTGCCCGATGCCCTGGACCAGCCCGCCATGCACCTGCCCCTCGACGACCAGCGGGTTGATGATGCGGCCGAAATCGTCCACGGCGGCGAAGGCGACCACCTTGGTCACGCCGGTGTCGGGGTCGATCTCCACCTCGCAAACGTGGCAGCCGTTGGGGTAGGTGAAGTTCTTGGGATCGTAGAAGGCCTGCTCGTCCAGCCCCGGCTCCAGCTCGTCGAGCGGGAAGTTGTGCGGGACGTAGGCTTGCAGCGCGATGTCGCCGATGCCCAGGCTCTTGTCGGTGCCGGCCACGGTGAAGCGGCCCTCCTTCACCTCGATGTCGCTCTCGGCGGCCTCCAGCATGTGGGCGGCGATCTTCCTGGCCTTGCGCTCCACCTTGTCCATCGCCTTGACCAGCGCCGACCCGCCGACCGCCAGCGAGCGCGAGCCGTAGGTGCCCATGCCGAAGGGGATCTTGGCGGTGTCGCCGTGGACGATCTCGACGTTCTCGATGGGCACGCCGAAGCGCTCGGCCACCAACTGGGCGAAGGTGGTCTCGTGCCCCTGGCCGTGGCTGTGCGAGCCGGTGAAGACCGTCACCGAGCCGGTCGGGTGGAAGCGCACCTCGGCGGATTCGTACAGCCCCGCCCGCGCGCCGAGCGCGCCCGCGACGTTGCTGGGCGCGATGCCGCAGGCCTCGATGTAGGTGGCGAAGCCGATGCCGCGCAGCTTGCCCGTGGCCCGGGACGCCGCCTTGCGCGCCGCGAAGCCGTCGTAATCGACCAGCGGCAGGGCGATGTCGAGGTTCTTGGCGAAGTCGCCGGTGTCGTATTGCAGGGCGACCGGGGTCTGGTAGGGCATCGCCTCGGCCGGGACGAAGTTGCGCCGCCGGATCTCGGTGCGGTCGAGCCCGGCCACGCCGGCCGCGATGTCGACCAGCCGCTCGATCAAATAGCAGGCCTCCGGCCGCCCGGCGCCGCGGTAGGCGTCCACCGGGGCGGTGTTGGTGAAGACCGCCTTGACCTCGGCGTAGATGGCGGGGGTCTTGTACTGCCCGGCCAGCAGCGTGGCGTAGAGGTAGGTCGGGATCGACGGCGCGAAGGTCGAGAGATAGGCGCCGAGATTGGCCAGGGTGGACACCCGCAGCGCCAGGAACCGGCCGTCCTTGTCCATCGCCATCTCGGCGTGGCTGACATGGTCGCGGCCATGCGCGTCGGTCAGGAAGCTTTCCGAACGGTCGGCGGTCCACTTCACCGGGCGCCCGATCTTGCGCGCCGCCCAGGTGACGACGGCCTCCTCGCCGTAATGGAAGATCTTCGACCCGAAGCCGCCGCCGACGTCCGGCGCGACGACGCGCAGCTTGTGCTCCGGGATGCCCAGCACGAAGGCGCCCATCAGCAGGCGGATGACGTGCGGGTTCTGGCTGGTGGTGGTCAGCGTGTACTCGCCGTTCGACGCGTCGTATTCACCCAGCGCCGCGCGCGGCTCCATCGCGTTGGGCACCAGCCGGTTGTTCACGAGGTCGATCCGCGCCACATGCTCGGCTCGCGCGAAGGCCGCGTCCACCGCCGCCTTGTCGCCCAGATGCCAGTCGAAGCAGACGTTGCCCGGCGCGTCGTCGTGGACCAGCGCCGCCGCTCCCTCCACCGCGCGGGTCGAGGAGGCCACCGCCGGCAGTTCCTCGTAATCCACCATCACCAACTCGGCGGCGTCGCGCGCCTGCTCGCGGGTCTCGGCGATGACCACGGCCACCGCGTCGCCGACGTAGCGGACCCGGCCGCGCGCCAGCGGGAAATGCCCCGGCTCCTTCATCGGCGAGCCGTCCTTGGAGTGGATCTGCCAGCCGCAGGGCAGGCTGCCGACCTTGTCGGCCTCCATGTCGGCGCCGGTCAGCACGGCGACGACGCCGGGGGCGGCCAGCGCCTCGGTCGCGTCGATGCCTTTCACCAGCGCGTGGGCGTAGGGCGAGCGCACATGCACCGCGTGGGTCATGTCCGGGCGCTTGAAGTCGTCGGTGTAGCGGCCGCGGCCGGTCAGGAACCGCTGGTCCTCCAGCCGGCGCACCGAAGCGCCGATGCCGTTGGGGTTCGCCATCTCGTGAATCCTCCCATCGGAACGTTTTTTCGTTCGAAGTCCGGAAACGGCGCGCCCTATTCGGCGGCGATCCTCGACGGCTCGGCCTTCATCGCCTCGGCCCCGGCCAGCACCGCCTTGACGATGTTGTGGTAGCCGGTGCAGCGGCAGATGTTGCCGTCCAGCGCGTTGCGGACCTCCTGTTCGGTCAGGTCCGGGGTCTCGCGCACGAGGTCCACGGCGCTCATCACCATGCCCGGCGTGCAGAAGCCGCATTGCAGCCCGTGATGCTCGCGGAAGGCGGCCTGCATCGGGTGCAGCGTGCCGTCGGCCGCCGCCAGCCCCTCGATGGTGGTCACGCTACAGCCCTCGACCTGGACCGCCAGCGCGGTGCAGGCCTTCACCGAGCGGCCGTCGATGTGCACCACGCAGGCGCCGCACTGGCTGGTGTCGCAGCCGACATGGGTTCCCGTCAGTCCCAGATGGTCGCGAAGGAAGGTGACGAGCAGGGTGCGCTCCTCCACCTCGCGCGAGACCGTCTTGCCGTTGACGGTCATGGTGACTCTGCTCGGCATTGGTACCTCCCGATGGCTGGCGTGCTTGGGCTGGCGCTATGGGTCGGTGGATCCGTCTTCGGCCTGTGGCGGCCGGCGGATTCTGGTGGTCATTCTCCGCAAGCATAGGGGGTATCGGCCAGTCCGCGTCAAGCGGCCCTAAGGTCGTCGGCCGAAAGAAAGGGATGGAAACTGCATAAGACTCGGATTGTACGTACTGGCGCGCAATTTTGTGACGCGTTACAGTGGGTTGCGAAGCCCGTGCATCAAGTGGGCACACGAACGATCCCAGGGAGAGACAGCATGAAACGCCTTGCCGCCGTGGTCGGAGCCTGCCTGTTCGCGTCGTTGCCGGCCACGTCATCGCCGGCTCGGGCCGAAGCCTACATCACCGTGCTGACCGGCGGCACCAGCGGTGTGTATTACCCGCTGGGCGTGGCGCTCTCCAACGTCTACGGCAAGGCGCTGCCGGGGGCCAAGGTGACGGCGCAGGCGACCAAGGCGTCGGTGGAGAACCTCAACCTGCTCCAGGCCGGGCGCGGCGAGATCGGCTTCACGCTGGGCGATTCGCTGAGCGACGCCTGGAAGGGCAACGAGGAGGTCGGCTTCAAGACGAAGCTGGAAAAGCTGCGCACCGTCGCGGCGATCTACCCCAACTACATCCAGGTCGTGGCGACCAAGGAATCCGGCATCAAGACGCTGGCCGACCTGAAGGGCAAGCGCGTGTCGGTCGGCGCGCCCAAATCGGGGACGGAGCTGAACGCCCGCGCGATCTTCCACGCCGCCGGCCTCGCCTACAAGGATTTCGACAAGACCGAGTATCTGCCCTTCGGCGAGTCGGTCGACCTGATGAAGAACCGGCAGCTCGACGCGACGCTGATCTCGGCGGGGCTGGGCGTGGCGGCAATCAAGGATCTGTCGGCCTCGCAGGAAGTCACCGTGGTGTCGATCCCGGCCGACATCGTGGCGAAGGTCGGCGACGCCGCCTACATCGCCGAGACGGTGCCCGCCAACACCTACCCCGGCCAGACCGAGGCGGTGCCGACCGCCGCCGTGCGCAACCTGCTGGTCACCCATTCCGGCGTCAGCGACGACGCGGCCTACGCGATGACGAAGACGCTGTTCGAGAATCTCGACGCGCTCGCCGCCGCCCACGTCGCCGCCAAGCAGATCAAGCTCGACGCCGCCGCCACTCAGTCGCCGGTGCCGCTGCACCCCGGCTCGATCAAGTTCTACAAGGAAAAGGGCCTGATGTGACCGGGCGCCGGCCGGAGTCGCCGCGTTGAACGCGAAACCCAGCGAGGCGGACGCCCAAATCCGCCAAGCCATCGACCGCGAGAACCCGTCCACCGTCACCGCCTTCGAGGGGTTCGACGGCAAGGCGGTCTTCGCCATCGCCGTCGCCTTCTCCGTCTTCCAGATCTGGACCGCCGCCTTCAACCCGGTGTCCAGCATGGTGGTGCGCTCGGTCCATGTCGGCTTCCTGCTGCTGATGACCTTCGCCCTGTTCGGCTTCCGCCAGGAGGCCGAGCGCCGTAGCGTACCGTGGTACGACTGGCTGCTCGGCCTGACCGCCTTCGCCATCGGCCTCTACCACTACGTGTTCGAGGTGGACCTGATCCAGCGGGCGGGCGACCCCAACACGGCCGACCTCGTCGTCGGCACCGTCGCCATCGCGCTGGTCTTCGAGGGCGCGCGGCGGATCATGGGCATCGCCCTGCCGATCATGTGCGGGGTGTTCATCCCCTACGCGCTGTTCGGGCGCTATCTGCCCTTCGGGCTGGGTCATCGCGGCTACGACCTGGATCAGGTGATCGACAACCTGTTCCTGTCGACCGAGGGCATCTACGGCACCCCGACCTTCGTGTCGGCCAGCTACATCTTCCTGTTCATCCTGTTCGGCGCCTTCCTGGAGCGGGCCGGGATGATCAAGCTGTTCAACGACGTCTCGCTCGGCCTCGTCGGCCACGCCAAGGGCGGGCCGGCCAAGGTGGCGGTGATCTCGTCGGGGCTGATGGGCACCATCAACGGGTCGGGCGTCGCCAACGTGCTGACCACCGGCCAGTTCACCATCCCGCTGATGATGCGCTTCGGCTACCGCCCGGCCTTCGCCGGCGCGGTCGAGGCCACCGCCAGCATGGGCGGCCAGTTGATGCCGCCGGTGATGGGCGCCGCCGCCTTCATCATGGCGGAGACCATCGGCGTCCCCTACAGCGAGGTCGCCATCGCCGCCGCGATCCCGGCCATCCTGTATTTCGGCAGCGCCTTCTGGATGGTCCATCTGGAGGCCGGCAAGGACGGGCTCATCGGCCTGCCGCGCGACCAATGCCCCAGCGCGCTGAAGGCGGTGGTGGAGGGCTGGTATTTGCTGCTGCCGCTGGTGGCGCTGGTCTACCTGCTGTTCTCCGGCTTCACGCCGCTGTTCGCCGGCGTGATCGGCATCGCGGCGACGGCGGCGCTGATCCTGGGCATGAGCATCGTCGGCACCGTCGGCCCGGTGATGCTGCGCGTCGCCTTCTGGGTCGTCGTCGGTCTGGTCGCGGCCGGGCTGTGGCGGCTGGGGCTGCGCACCGAGCACCTCGCCTTCGCGCTGGTGGCGCTTCTCGTCATCCCCTGCCTGTTCTTCAAGGGCGGGCGGGTCACGCTGGCGCTGGTCGTCGGCAGCATCGCCGACGGCGCCAAGAACGCGGTCGGCGTCGGCGTCGCCTGCGCGCTGGTCGGCGTGCTGATCGGCGTCATGACGCTGACCGGGCTGGCGTCGAGCTTTGCCTCGACCATCGTCGACTGGTCGGGCGGCAACCTGTTGGCGGCGCTGGTGCTGACGATGATCGCCTGCATCGTGCTGGGCACCGGGCTGCCGACGACGGCCAACTACATCATCACCGCGTCCATCGCGGCGCCGGCCCTGCTGACCATGGGCGTGCCGCTGATCGTCAGCCACATGTTCGTCTTCTACTTCGGCATCATGGCCGACCTGACGCCGCCGGTGGCGCTCGCGGCCCTGGCGGCCTCGTCGATCTGCAAGGCCGACCACATGGAGATCGGCTGGATCGCCACCCGCGTCGCCATGGCGGGCTACGTCGTGCCCTTCATGGCGGTCTACGACCCGGCGCTGATGCTGCAGACCGGCGACTGGCTGGCCGTGGCCTATGTGCTGCTGAAGGCCTGCCTGTCCATCGGGCTGTGGGGGGCGGCGACCATCGGCTTCTTCTGGACCCCGCTGTCGCTGGTCGCGCGCGTCTACGCCACGGTGGCGGCCTTCCTGTTCGTGCTGGCCCTGCCGATGACCGACGAGGCGGCCTTCGTCCTGACCGGCCTGTTCCTGATCTGGCAGCACCGCCAGCGGCGGAGCACGGCGGCCCTGCGGACGGCGTGAGCGGCTTGTGCCTGACGGCCCTTGGCGGCGCGCTGCTCGCGGCGCTGCCGGGGCCGTCCTTCACCCTGTCCTGGACGCATTCCATCGAGAAGACCGAATGGCGGGAGGAGTGGCGGGTCGAGGCCCAGCGCCTCGTCCCCGTCGAGGCCCGCGTCCAGGGCACCGGTGCCGGCATGGAGCCGGGGCCGGACGCCCGCCAAGTGGACGGCTGGCTGGTGTGGGTTCCCAACCTGCCGCCGCAGGACAGCCTGACGCTCGCCGCCTCGTCCTTCACCGCCGACCATCGGCTGTGCGCGGGCGGCGACTGCCGGCCGCTCGCCGACTGGACCGGCCGGCGGGACGAGCCCGTGACCCTGCGCGCCTGTCCGTGAAGCGGGGCAGGGGCTTGAGACACGTCGTGGCCGGCCCGGTCCCTTCCGGCTTGGCTTACGCTCGCTCCGACCGCATACTCCCGACCCTTTCGTCAGCCGACAATCCGGACCCATGATCACGTTGCCTTCCAGCTGCCGCCTCGCGGCGACCACGCTCGCCCTGGCGGGTCTTCTCCTGGCCGGGTCGCCCGACGCCGTGCTGGCGGCGGAAGCCGGCGCGCCGCATCTCGACGGTCGCCTGATGGGCGTGGCCTGGGTGGTGCCCTTCGTGGGAATCCTGCTGTCCATCGCGCTGTTCCCGCTGCTGGCGCCGCTGGTCTGGCACCACCACTTCGGCAAGATCTCGGCGGCCTGGGCCTTGGCCTTCCTGCTGCCCTTCGCCGCCGTCTTCGGGGTTGGGCTGGCGACCTACGAGCTGCTGCACACGCTGCTGCTGGAATACATCCCCTTCATCGTGCTGCTGACCGCGCTGTTCACCGTGGCCGGCGGCGTCCGGCTGACCGGGTCGCTGGTGGGGACGCCGCTGGCCAACACGGTCGGTCTGGCGCTGGGCACCGTGCTGGCCAGCGTGATGGGGACGACCGGCGCCTCGATGCTGCTGATCCGCCCGCTGCTGCGTGCCAACGAGCACCGGACCCACAAGGTCCACACCGTCGTGTTCTTCATCTTCCTGGTGTCGAACGTCGGCGGCTCGCTGACGCCTCTGGGCGATCCGCCGCTGTTCCTGGGCTTCCTGAAGGGCGTCGATTTCTTCTGGCCGACCGTCCATCTGTTCGGGCCGATGGTCTTCCTGTCGGCGCTGCTGCTGACGATCTACTTCGCGCTGGACCTCTGGCTGCACACCCGCGATCCCGGCAAGCACCCGCTGATCGAGGGCGTTCACGAACGCGAGCCGGTGCGCATCGAGGGTGGGATCAATCTGGCCCTGCTGGCCGCCATCGTCGGCGCGGTGCTGCTGAGCGGCGTCTGGCACCCCGGCACCGGCGTCACGTTCCACCACGTCGAGGTCCCGCTGGAGACCATCGTCTCGCAAATTCTGCTGATCGGCATCACGGCCCTGTCGCTGAAGCTGACCAGCGAGCAGAGCCGCCGCCTCAACGGCTTCAGCTGGGGACCGATCCTGGAGGTCGCCAAGCTGTTCGCGGCGATCTTCCTGACCATCATCCCGGCCATCGCCATCCTGAAATCCGGCACCGACGGCGCGCTCGGCGCCATCATCGCCGCCGTGAACGACGGCGGAAAGCCGAACCCGGCCGCCTATTTCTGGGCCGCCGGCATCCTGTCGAGCTTCCTCGACAACGCGCCGACCTACCTGATCTTCTTCAACACGGCCGGCGGCGACGCCCAGGTCCTGATGGGTGATCTGGCGCTGACGCTGACGGCGATCTCGGCGGGCGCAGTGTTCATGGGGGCGAACAGCTACATCGGCAACGCGCCCAACTTCATGGTCAAGGCCATCGCCGAGGAACGCGGCGTCGCCATGCCCAGCTTCTTCGGCTACATGGCGTGGTCCTGCGGCATCCTGGTGCCGCTGCTGGGCCTGACGACGCTGGTGTTCTTCCTGTAGAGGGCAGAGGGGGGCAGGGGCAGGGCGTTCTCAGCCCTCGCCGCGCTCCTCCCGCTTGGCCTGCTGCCAGAAGGCCTCCATCTCGTCGAGCGTGGCGCCTTCCGGCTTGCGGCCCTGTTCGGCGAGCAGCGCCTCGATCCGGTGGAAGCGGCGCTCGAACTTGGCGTTGGTGCCGCGCAGGGCCGCTTCCGGCTCCACCTTCAGCCGGCGGGCGAGATTCACCAGGGCGAACAGCAGGTCGCCCAACTCGTCGGCCACCCGGTCCTGCGCCGATCCGGCGTCCATCTCGGCGCGCAGCTCCCGGACTTCCTCCTCGATCTTGTCGAGGATGTCGCGGGCATCGGTCCAGTCGAAGCCGACCCGGGCGGCGCGGTTCTGGAGCTTCAAGGCGCGGGTCAGGGCGGGCAGGGCAGGGATCACGCCCTCCAGCGCCGAGGGTGCGCGGCCTTCCTCGGCCGCCTTGGCGGCGCGCTCGGCGGCCTTGTGCTCCTCCCAGCGCGAGGTCTGCTGGTCGGAAGTCTTGACCTCCTCCGGGCCGAAGACGTGCGGGTGGCGGCGGATCATCTTGTCGGTGATGACGCCGGCGACCTCCTCGAAATCGAACAGACCCTCCTCGCGCGCCATCTGGCTGTAATAGACGACCTGGAACAGCAGATCGCCCAGCTCTTCCCGCAACGCCGTCTTGTCGTCCTTCTCGATGGCGTCGGCGACCTCGTAGGCTTCCTCGATGGTGTGCGGCGCGATGGTCTTGTAGGTCTGCACCAGATCCCAGGGGCAGCCGCCATTGGGGTCGCGCAGCCGCGCCATCACGTCGATGAGCCGGTCGATGTTGCGGGTCATGGGGCGGGTCTCCGGATGCGGGAAAAGGCCGCGACGATAGCCGAGCCGCACGGCGATGAGAAGCCGGGCGCGGGGGCGTCCTTTGTCGAAACTGGATTGAACTCCATCTTCTTTCCAGTTTCCGCGGGGCAGTTCGACTCCGCAAACGAGCGATGGGGGGCCGCAGTCATGTCCGTGTCTTAAGAACAACAAAAGTCCAGCGGATTTCCGATCGCCCCAACATATCGTTTCGCTCTGCAACGTGGACCGCGTCAAGCCCGTGCAAGCCCGCCAGTTCAATTGTTTCATATGCCGAGACTTCGAACATCCTCCGTCCTTGAGGAACCGGACCATGACGCAGTGACATGCTGATCCGGCCGTTCGCATTGAGGAGTCCCGCCAAGGATTTCATGGCTGTTTGCCGCTCCTGAATGTCCAAGTGCATCCATACAGCCGTCAGAAGGATCAGGTCGAAGCGATCCTTGCGACGATGAAGCTGCAGGAGATCGGGAAGATGGTCATCGACCCATTCGATGGGTTTTCCCTTATGAAGGCGCAATCCCTCTTGTCGAAGTTCATCGGTCGGCTCCACGGCAACGACCCTGTGGCCGAGCACGGTGAGCGCTGCGGCGTCGCGACCCGACCCCGCTCCGACATCAAGGACCCGTGCGGGTGGGGAGGGAAAGAGATGCATCACCTCATGGTGGACATCACCAAATGTGATGCTCTCGTATTGTTCGGCCAGGACTGACGCGTTTTTGCCGTACCCTTGCGTTCCTTTTGATCATCATTTCTTCTGAAAGATTCAAGCTGAAGTGCGACACGTGCTTTTATGATAGGTCTACAGTCCTTTTTTTGCGTAAGGTCGTCCCGGT